>NZ_CAUPZS010000059.1:0-2717 GCF_963515715.1 uncultured Clostridium sp. | reverse complement strand
TTCTTCTAAGCATCTTTTCTAAAAAATAAATTGACAATCTCATCTTCTGAAAAGCCTAGCTCACCAAGTTTTTCAAACAAAATTTTCACTAGCTTGTTAGATTCTTGATATCTTAACTCCTTTATTTCTTGCTCGCTTGCTATGACAAAATATCCTAATGTTCCACAGCTAATAACCAAATTCTGTTCTTCGAGAACTTTCATTGCTTTTTGGACAGTTGCCGGATTACACTTCTCGTTTTCTGCTAATCTCCTTATTGAAGGAATTTGTTGTTCAGGTGCATAATCACCTCTTAAAATAGTCGTTCTTAATTTTGATGCAATTTGTAAATATAGATGGTGTTTCATTTAATCTTTTTATTATCACTTTCCCTAACAAACTTCCAATATGCAGAATAAGGGATGACTGTAGCTAGTAGAAGATAGTATTTATTTGCAAATATATCTGCTTCTCCTTTTGCATTGAAATGAATCGGAACTTTTTCTGGGAGAAATCTACAAATAACAACTATTATAGCTAGCATTACTAATAACACCAAAATATCTTTTATCAGTCTGTTTTTCATCTTATTTTTCTCCTTTAACTAGATAAAATTTTTCTTGCTTATTGTTAAATAAACACCCATTGTAATAACCAATAAAACTACTGATACTAACTGTAAAACAAATATAATCGGAAGATTAAACAGCCAATTAATCAAAAGTGGCGTAATAAGCGCAATCATACCAATAATTCCAGTTACAATAACAGGAAGACTTTGTTTGACAACTATCATCTCACTGTCCCAATTATAGTTAGGATATTTTTTATTTAATGAAATGCCGATTACCGTTATAAAAAGGGAGTAGCATATAGGAACAATAACTATATTCATAACTTGAATAGGATTCATATCAAGTTTCAGCATAAATACAGATACAGAAATCATATATCCAATCAAATGAAGTGTAAGGTTGACAGCTATCTTAGCATTTAAAATCATTTTCACTTTAACCGGAGAACTTTTCAAAATCCAAATATTTTTACCTTCTAAAGATATGGATGAAGCTGCTGGACAACTGAGTGAAAGCATAGATAAAATAAAGACAGGAGCTAAGTTTGAAAGATACTCATTTATATTTTCAATTCCTGCAGAATTTCCTATTTGCCCTACAGAATTAAACAGGAAACATATACTAAAGACACATAAAAGAATCACTCCAAGCCCAGCATTCAAGACTGCCATATAAGAACTTAAAAATCGTCCAAGCTCTTTTTGATACAAGGAAAAAAATACCGATTTTCTTTCATAAGATACTTTGTCATTAGCATATCTTGATTTTGTATTGGCAAGTGTATTAAGTAGTCCATACTTCAACGAAGCAATTTTGACAAATAGATAAAAGACGACTATTGAAAGAACTATATAAAATCCCATCCCATAGTACATTGGAAAATTGTAGTATGACATAAATAGTCTAGAAATTGGATACAGTCCAGTAATTTGCTTAGCCAGAGTAACCCCAATACTACTTTCATCACCTGATTGCAAAGCTGATAATGCAAAATATCCAATTATACCTAACATCGCAAATGAAAAAATAAGAGAGATAACATTTTTCCTTTTAAAAAAAGATGAAGCGACAACAATAATGAGTCCCATGCATGCTGCTATACACATGGGGATCAAAGGGGCAAAAATTATAGAAGTAAAATACAATATAATCTGTAGGAGGTTTAAACTTCCGTTCAAGCCCCATACAATTCCACCCGGAAGCATAAACATCAAGCCTAATAAAAAATTCAATAAGTACATAAACATGAACTTGCTGGTGATAATATACGAACTTTTAACAGGTAAGGATAGGAGAATTTCCATATCTCGACTGCCAAATAAAATGCCATTCGAATAAAAGACAGTCAAAAATAATATTGAAAAACTTGATATAGAGACCATATATGCCGGTATCAAGTCCTGCTGTCCGACGTGTACCAATGTTTTCGCTGTTAGTATATTATAAACAAAGCAAAATAAGGAAAGAGTTATTATGCCAAAACTCGCAATAGCCATTGAACTTTGTTTTTTATTTCCTGAATCTCTAATCTCGTTAATAGGAAAGAAATTAATCAATTGCGCTTTAAGCAGTATCCAAATGTTACTCATTGTCCTGCACCTCCATGAAAAATGCCTCCAATGATTCATCACCTTTGACGTCTCCTGTATTGCCACTTGCAATTAACTTTCCATTTTTGATAATGGCAATCTTATTACATAATTTTTCCGCAACATCCAATACATGGGTTGAAAAGAAAATAGCACCTCCATCTGAAACACACTCATGCATAATTTTCTTTAGTAGGAAAGTTGCTTTGGGATCTAGCCCAACAAAAGGTTCATCTAAAATCAACAGTTTGGGAGAATGTACAAGTGCAGAAATAATGGCTGTTCGTTGCTTCATACCATGTGAATATGAAGAAATAATCCCCGAAAGATGCTCAGTCATATCAAATAAATCACCGTATTTTTGGATTCTCTCCCTGCGTATTTTTGTAGGAATTTCAAACAAGTCAGCAATAAAATTAATATATTGAAGTCCTGTCATATGTTCATACAAATCTGGATTATCTGGGATATACGCCATCATTTTTTTACAAATAACAGGTTCTTCTTTAATAGAATGACCGTTGATAATTATACTTCCGTCTTCAAAATCATGGATACCGACAACTGCCTTTAT
>NZ_CAUPZS010000058.1:0-2885 GCF_963515715.1 uncultured Clostridium sp. | reverse complement strand
ATTGGTTCAAAATCTTCAGTAACGAATTTTTGGGGAACAGTTAAAGCTCAGGATAAACAAGATTATGGATGGGCATATTCCAGTGCTACAAAATCTTGGAGCGATGTTCGATTAAATGCATATTGGGATTATTATAGTTTTTAAAAATAATTTATGAAAACAAGAGACCCAATTATAAAATAGGGTCTTTTGTAATATGGTAATTGCTTATGAAATTAAAATTATGTATCATTGGATTCTTCTTCTGTTTGATTGCTGCAATTGGTCTGGTCACTATCAGCGATACCGAAATGCCCATACCTTTACCAATTGATGGTGCTTTTTCTATTCAAGGAAAAAGCAATCTTTCTAATAACGAAATATACGAAATGGTTCGTGACGTATCAAAAAGGGAAAAGGTTACTATTTACAAGCCCATCGTTCAGAGTTCTGGTCAGTTGGAGTATGTAAATTTTGATGATGTAAATAATGAACAATTAAAGTCAGCACCAATAATAGGGATGTATTACACCCTTGGGAAAATAGATATAGATAGTTTGAAACCACTTAGGATGACGGGCTTACAAACAGTATATATGGCTTATCCTTGGTATATAGGAGGAATCTTACAATTTACTGGAACTTTAAGAATACTGTTAATGAGTTCGATTTACTTAACTTTATTAGTTGTGTTATTTGTTGTTAGAACGAAGCAGATTAAAGAAGGAGTGATACGACGTTCTTTGGGCTTGCCTGTATACGATCTAAGAAGAGATTATGGCATTTCTCTTATTTTTGAACTGATTATGATGGCTTTATTGATGATTTCTTACAGTTCTTTTTTGGGAAATGGTTTCTTCACCTATAGTTCTAAGTTATTTTTCTCTCTGCTTTTAACGAATTTTATACTATTTCAAATCATTGATCTCATCACCTTTGTTTTATTTTGGTTGACGATTCAGGTTGAAAAGCCCATTGAAATTATCAAAAACAAGGCGAAAAATAAACTTATTTTTGTCGTATGGCTTGTTATTATTTCGATTATCATCCTTATCTCAGGAATTTTTTTACAAGAAACAAAGAGTAGTCAATCCAGTATTAACATCCAGATACAGAATTTAGTACCATGGGACACAGTAAAAGACTGGAGAAGGATTGAGTTCCTTGGAATTGAAAGTAACTCTACTAAAAATGGAGAAGTTAATGATTCGGACGGTCAGTATCTACAGATAGCTGCTTCCTTAAAAAACTTAGATTATTTATATATAGATCGATCCTCAGCATATGTTCCAGATTTCATGAAAACTTCACATGTTATAGAAGACTTTTCTAAACGATTAGAAAATGACGGAATAACGAATCCAGAAATAAATAAAGAGTTGATTTATATCAATCAAACAGGTGCTAACCTACAAAATAAAGTGAATGGAACAAACTATCATCTTTTAGATAATAAGATAGCAACCATCTATATTCCTGAGAAATGGAAAGAAAATCAGAAATCTATTGAGAATACAGTTGTAGCAGAACAATTTATTGGAACAAACTATACAAAAGAAGAAATTGCAGTACAAATAATTCCTGATGGTGATAAAATTTTTTATTTCAATGAGGATGCTGATATCGATCATAAAAATAAAGAGACTTTACCGCTGCCAAGTGTAGCAGATAGCAAAGATAATATAGTTGTTGTGTTAGATACGGACAAAATGATTGAAAACAACAAGTTTTCTTTGGCTAGTAATATAACATATAAGTCTCTTTTTAGTCCTGAGGCGGTAAATAAAATAAATGAGATGGCTACCCAGTTGAATTTTTCAATGAATCCAGTAGATGTTTACCAAATTGTGAAATTAAAGATCCAGTCCTTAGAGCACCAAATTCTACTTTCACAAATCTTGCAGAAGATAATTTACAGTATTGTCTTTATACTCATTTATCAATATGTCCAACTTTATATTGCCCTAAAACAGAATGAATATGTGAAAAAAATCATTTTGGGTCTGTCAAAAACATATATAGCAATTTCAAGTCTCAAGTATTTTATGATGACTATTACAATGGTTATCCTATTTACATTTCTTATGACAGGTCAAATAGAGTTGCTATATATTGGTCTTGCTTCTCTGCTTGTTTTGATGTTGTCGATAATCATGAGTTTTAGAAAATTATCTGAAAGCTATACTAAAATTTTAAAAGGAGATGAAACATGACAATTGACCTTTTGAACGTTTCAAAAAGTTTCGGCTCAAAAAAGATCTTTACAGACTTAAATTTAAAATTTGAATCTGGAAAAAGTTATGCATTGATTGGAGGTTCTGGCTCTGGTAAAAGTACCCTTCTTAATATTATAGGAAGATTAGAAAAAATTGACAGTGGGAATGTTTTAGTTGATAAACAAGATATTTGGAAGATAAAAGAAAGAACTTTTTTTAAAAATACTGTTGGATATGTATTTCAGAATTATTCTTTAATAGATAACAAAACAGTATATGATAATCTGAGACTTATCACTAAAGACAAAAAAACAATAACTGATGTACTTGAAAAAGTAGGACTGTCAAGTGACTATTTACATCAAAAAATATATGAATTGTCTGGAGGGCAGGCTCAACGTGTAGCTATTGCCAGAATGTTAATGAAACCACGTAAAATTATCTTAGCAGATGAGCCTACAGGAGCTTTAGATGGTGAGATTGGAAAAGAAATTATTCGTTTATTATTGAATGAAATAGCTGAAGACAAATATGTTATTATAGCGACTCATGATCCAGCTGTCTATAACAAAGTTGATGTGATCATTGATATGAAAGATATAGGGGATAATGTATGAAAAAGATAATTTATATTGCTTTGATCTTTGTAGCTGGGCTACTTGCTATTTTCTTCTTTGGAAAACAAATGAT
>NZ_CAUPZS010000057.1:0-3383 GCF_963515715.1 uncultured Clostridium sp. | reverse complement strand
GATTCTCTTTAGAATCGACTGGTTTCATTCCTCTGTTTAATTTTCAAAGACCGTTTTTTAACAGTGTATAAATTATATCGTATAAGTTTTAACTTGTCAACATTTTTATTTATATTTGTTTTTTATCTTTGTTCTCGTTGACGACAGGTTATATTCTATCATAATTATATTTAGTATTATTATTATAATCGATAATTATACGCATTTATTTTAATTTTTCTTTGATTTTCTTCTAATTATTTAATATTATTGCTAATGATACACTAGAACAAGTTGGTAGTAAATTTTAAATATATATTTTTAACTAATTGTCTTATAATATATATATATAACTTACGGGAGGTGCATTGGCTTTGAAAAATGTTGGTGTATTTTTGTATTCATTAATATTTATAAATACTCTATCCGTTATAATAATTGTTCTACTAGAGAGAAGGAGACCGGAGAAAACTATTGCTTGGCTTCTCGTTATAATTTTATTGCCTCCTATAGGATTAATTATGTATATATTCTTAGGCAGAGATTGGAAGGTCCATAAACTTAACAAAGATTTTTCACCAAAAATAAGACAATTAATACATAAAGTAATAAATAAAATAGATAATATAGAGTATATATCATTGATTGAACTATTAGCACAAAATAGCGAATCCCCTTTATTTATATATAATGATATAACTATATTTGAAAATGGCTTAAAAAAATTCAATAAATTAAAAGAGGAAATTGGTAAAGCAAAACATCACATACATTTAGAATATTATATAGTCAAAAATGATACCATAGGTAATGAAATAAAAGACTTACTTATAAAAAAGTCCTATGAAGGAGTTACTATAAAATTTATTATAGATAGAGTTGGTTCTATAAAACTTGGAAAACAATATATAAATGATATGCTTAATGCTGGAATAGATGTAGTGCAGTACTCTTATTTTTTAGCTCCCTTAGTAAGAAAAATAAATACTCAAATTAATTACAGAAACCACAGAAAAATTATTATTATTGATGGTAAAGTAGGATTTATTGGAGGTATAAATATAGGAGACGAATATCTAGGAAAAGGCAAATTGGGATATTGGAGAGATACTCATTTAATGGTAAAGGGGGACTTTGTTTTAGGACTTCAGGGTGTTTTTATTGATGACTTTATGACTATTAAAAAGGTTAACGATGATATAATAACTTTAGACGAAAATGATTTTTCTCCATATTTTCCTAAAATAGATAAGAAAGACACCAAAATAATGCAATTAATAAAAAGCGGACCTGATTCTCCATATCCATCGCTAATGCAAGGTATGCTTAAAATGATAAATATGGCTAAAAAGAGCATATATATTACCACCCCTTATTTTGTTCCTCCTGAATCTATTATGGATGCTCTTAAAATAGCACTTTTGAGTGGAGTGGATGTTAGAATTTTATTTCCTGGAAAATATGATCATTTTATTGTGTACTATGCTTCGAAAACATATTTAGCTGAATTGATAAAATGTGGTGCTAAGGTTTACCTTTATGATGATAAAAGTTTTATACATGCAAAGGTTATGACCATAGATGGAAAAGTTTCAACAGTAGGAACTGCCAATATGGATATACGAAGTTATGAATTAAATTATGAAATAAATGCAGTTATATATGATGAAAATGTAACTACACAATTAGACGAATTGTTTTTTAAAGACTTAGAAAATAGTGTAATGCTAACAGAAAAACAATATGATTCTACTCCTTTTTTAACTAAATCTATGGAAACTATAGCGAGGCTTTTTTCATCTTTATTATAAATATTTACAAAGTTTATTAAAAGGGAGGTACAAAGAAAACACAGGTTTTCTTTATAAATATGAATACGGATATAGAAAATCAATTAATATCAATTGAAGAAGAAATTAAAAATATATGTGAAAATTATACCGATGATAATATAGGAGGATGGATAACTGGTCACGGTTCTGTACCTTGTGACATATTGTTCATCGGGGAGGCCCCTGGCAAAACAGAAGTAGAGGAGAGAACTCCTTTTGTAGGTATGGCAGGAAAAAATTTTGAACACTATTTAAACTTAATAAATGTTAAAAGAGAAAATATTAGAGTGACAAACACTTGTTATTTTAGACCAATAAAGATTAAAGAGTCTGCTAACGGGAAATCTTCCATAAGTAATAGAACACCAAAAACTTCTGAAATATCTCTTTTTAAAGATATATTATATAAGGAAATAAACCTAGTTAATCCTAAGATTATAATAACTTTAGGTAATATTCCATTAAAAACTTTAACAGACTATAAATCCATAGGTGAATGTCACGGGAAAATCACTTTTAGTGAAAAAGTAAATAGATACGTTTTTCCAATGTACCATCCATCATCTTTAACCTATAATAGAAGTGAAGATTTTAAACAAAAATATATAGAGGATTGGTATAAACTAAAGGAATCCTTAGGAACTATATAATCTAAAACTTCTCTTATTATAATATTTCATTTAAAGTTTTAATACATCGCAATTCATATTTAATTCTTCTTTAGTACTTAATAAAAATATTATATCACACATGATAAATCTCATAAAAAAAGTGAACCTTACTTTTACTAAAGTAAATTCACTTTTTTATTCATTATTTAATTATGTCATCTTCATTTTTAGGTTCTTGAAAATTACAAGGATTTCCTTCACAGTTTACTACAATATCATCTTCTACTTCTACTTTTTCTGTTTCTTCTTCTTTTTCACAACAACTACAAGCATTTTCATCCTCTTCCTCTTCATCTTCATCTTTCTCACTGCTGTCGTTACCTTTATTTGCTTTTATTTCTTCTATCTTTTCTTTAATTTTTTCTATATTATTATTTGATTCTTCTATGCTCTTACATGCTTCCTCTAAATCTACATCAATCATGGCTCCATTTTTATATTTTTCAAAAATCATTTCACCAATTTCTTTATATAATTTCTCAATATTATTTTTCTCAGATGAAATGTTTAAATTTAGCTTAGAAGTTTCAACTATTTCTCCAGATTTCTTCGCTACTGTTGCAGCACCATCTCCTACTGTTTTAGCAAGTTTTGATAATCCAGATGTTATACTATCTTTTATTTGCATATAATTACCCCCAATTTAATAAATATTTTCCATTGGTAATATTATTGCATAATATTGTTAATATATTATGTATATAAATTAAATTATATGTAAAGATTTTTATATATAAAAAGACCATCACTATTTAGTGATGGTCTTTGGTGACTCACCGGGGAATCGAACCCCGGACAACCTGATTAAAAGTCAGGTGCTCTACCGACTGAGCTAGTGAATCATACAACCTGGCGACGACCTACTTTCCCACAAGGCCTCCCTTGTAGTATCATCGGCGCA
>NZ_CAUPZS010000056.1:0-3517 GCF_963515715.1 uncultured Clostridium sp. | reverse complement strand
TTCATTCCAAGGGAAAACTTTCTTGTTTTTTCATCTTTAAACCTTAGTATCCCTGTAAGCTCTAAAACTTCATCAATTCTTTTATCATCAATATTTTTATAATACCTTGAAAATTGTTTAAGATTTTCATAAGCGGTGAGATATTGATAGGACTCTGCTGTTTCAATAATACATCCTACCTTTGCCATAGCTTTTTCAAACTGTTCTAATACACTATAGCCTAAAATTTTAACATCACCACTATCAGACTTTATGAGCCCAGTCATAATTTTCATAGCAGTGGTTTTACCCGCCCCATTTGGCCCTAAAAATCCAAAAATATCACCCCTATTTATTTCAAGGTTGATATCCGTTATACCTCTACCATTCTTATATACCTTACTTAAGTTATTTATCTCAATAACCTTCTCCAATTATAACCCTCCTTTAAAAATTGCAACGCAATTTTTTCGAGTTAAGAGTTAAAATTTAAAAACTAAGAGTAAAGGATGGAATTTCATCCATTACTCTTCATTTTTAACCATTCATTCTAAGCTATTCATTCTTAACTCTTTATTTAAGTTGTTAACCTAACTTTTCCTCTTATCTCTTCATTCTCAAAAATTTAGTAGAATCTTTTTATTTTTTCATATTGCTATTCAAATACTCTACTAAACTCACCATTATACCACATTCTACCATTTGGGCTGCTTGGCATACCAAAATATAACTTTGGTTCTTCTCTATAAAGATTTATATTACCTTGAGCAGATGATCCCTCAATATTAAATGTTCCATAGTAATGATTTCCATCACCATGATATTTGGCGTCAAATTTAAATTCTGATCTCTTTCCTGCGTAATCCTCATATCCTTTTATATACTCTTCATGGTATCTTCCAGCAATAGATTCAGTATCAGAATGTGCAATATCTATAATTCTCTCCCCAATTTTTTGGAACTTACCATCTTTTTCTATAACAATATCATTTTTGTATTTACCTACATACATTTCAGGTTTTGTAATTATCTCATTATTCTTTTCTATATGTTTTTCTACTTTTTTTCCTGAAAGATCTGGTTTATTTACAACAGTAGAGTTAATGTTAGATACTTTACCAAGTAATTCAAAAGTTAAGTTGTGTTCCTTTCCTTGATCATCCTTACCTACGATTACTCCTGTACCAAGAAAGCGTTGTATTAATCCATCTTTATCTACAGTCATATTACCTTTAACTTCTTTTACATATACATCCTTAGTAATTAGAGGCATAACATTTTCTCCATTAACACCTCTAGATGAAGCTTCATTTTTCAATACAAAGGAAGTCACTGCATTTATTAATGCAGGTATTTGAGCTTCACTTATGGAACCAGATAATTCTTTGCTTCCATCAGTTTTCTCATCTACTACAACATAATCCTTTAAATTGCCTACAATGGCATCTATTATCTTTTCAACATCTCCTGCTTCCTTCTCTTTAAATGGATTAGCAAAAGTTCTTCCTTCATATGGCTTTTCATATTCAGTTACATAATAAGTACCCTCATCTCCAGTGGTAATAGTACCCTTTTTATCTACATAGTAGTATTCTTCTGTCTTTTTCCCATTCTTAATACTTGTCTGAAGGTTTTCACTTGCCTTTTTAGTTACATCGTATTTATTTACCATATTCTCAGAAATGATAACTTTTCCATTATCCTTAATATTCATAGAAACGTCAAAAGTATAGTTTGAAAGTTTACTTGTAAAACTTTCTGCGGAATACTTTAATGCATCTTTAGCTTGATCATATCCGCTCTTAGATGACATTTCCGCCATAGCAGTTGTTGCAAACATTAAAGTTCCTACCGTAAAGCTTAAGATCATGGCGGTTTTCTTTTTAATCTTCAATTTATAACATCTCCTTTATCTTTTTATTTAAAACACAATAGGAAAGCTTTCCCTATATTCATTCTAAATGAAGCATCTATAATTTTTCTAAACTAATTATAAAGAAATTCTAAAGTTTTATATATATATTCTTAAAATAAAACAACTCCTGCTATTTAACAAGAAGAAAAATTTGCATAATAAAAGCATCCTTTTTATAATAGTTTTGCACCAAACTCCACACAAAAGGATGCTGATAACATTATACCATATCTATCATTTCCCATAACTATCTTTCAATATTCTAATAAATTTTTTTGAAAGCTCATCAATAGTTTTATCTTTTAAATTTACGACCCACATTTCACCCCACATATTTTGGAATAAATCGTCATCTTCAATGGGAACGGACACAATATTATGTATCTCTTCTTGATTTATAACATTCTTTATCCCTATTGTAAAGTAATCTGTTTGAGTTAGTACATTATGTAGTATTGCACGATTGTTCACATATATAATCTTACTGATTTTATCAATATTTTTTAATTTGTATATAGATACATAATCCACACTTTCAATGCCCAATCCCATATAATCAATATATCTAACCATACCGTATTTATAAAGTTCTTCAGAACGTATTTTATGGCCATTCTTTAACAGTGGATGATTTTTAGATAGTATAACTTGTCTATCTAAGTTACAAATAAATGTATAGTCTATATTTTTCATTTTAAGTATATTAACAAAAGTATTTTTCATGGATTGGGGAATGTATACCACACCAACATTAGATTCTTGACAATAAATATCATTTATTACAGTGTAATTATTTGTTTCTTTAATGTAGAATCGTGTATCCCTTTCATTTTTATATTCATCATTAAGTCTAAAAAAAGCATCTATAGCATGGGAGGAATGCATAGTGGATAGTTTAAAGCTATGTGTTTTACTTTGTGTATCCTTATATAAATTTATAAAGTTTTCCACATCTTTAATTATATTTTTAGCATGTTCAACAAACTCTTTCCCCTGGTCAGTTATTTGAACACCATTCTTATTCCTTATAAAAATAGTTATATTAAGTTCTTCTTCAAGTTCGCGGATGGTTTTACTTAAATATGGCTGTGTTAAAAAAAGAGAACGAGCAGCCTTAGATATTGATCCCTGTTTTTCTACTTCTATAACATATTTTAAATATTCAACTTTCAAAAATCACACCCCCTTCTTAAATAAAGTTTACCATATTACTAAATGTTATGGCTACATAACTAAAAGGCATTACCGCCAAGCTGAAAATTAATGGTATTATAAACAAAACACTATATAGTGTCAATATTCAAACAATTTACAAGGAGGTTTTTATGAATACTAAAGAAGCACTAATAAAATTCATAGATAGTAAAGCTAAAGATTTTTCAGAAATCAGTGATAAAATTTGGGACTTTGCCGAATTACAATTTAAGGAGGGAAAATCCTCAGAACTACTTTCTAACTTTTTGGAAGATGAAGGTTTCACCATTGAAAAAAATGTTGCAGGAATTAAGACCGCATTTATTGCTAGCTATGGCAGCGGAAGTCCCGTTATTGGCGTTTTAGGAGAATTTGATGCACTTCCAAATATGAGCCAAAAAAGCGGTATAGCATGTAAGGAACCTCTAG
>NZ_CAUPZS010000055.1:0-5269 GCF_963515715.1 uncultured Clostridium sp. | reverse complement strand
AAATATTAAAAAGCCCTGCCATCGAAATGATAGCAGGGCTTAACTTCAATATCCAGATGATATATTTATCTAAAAAAGGTAGAGTAAAAGGTAGAGTTTTTATTGATTTGTAGTGCGATATAATGAGTTTCAAAAAATCAAAAATCGCTTAAAATCAATATTTTGACATCTATTGACGTGTACTGAAACCCTTACTTAACCTCTGTAAGGATATAATTACGGTACCAGTATATCATAAATAATAACAAAATCTTGACTTTCCGAAAAATAATGATTTTCCCGAAAGAAAGAGATCAACCTAAAAAATTACTGTCTTACTTATGTAATGTTTCTTTAATATAATATAGAAATAAAAAGTATGTAAATGAAAAGATTTATCACATTACTTTTAGTGTCTCTATCTACAATTTTATTAATTGCATGTTCTAACCAATCAAGCAATTCTTTAGATGGCGAATACCGTTGAATAAACGAGAGTAGAAATGAAGTTGCCTTTACCATTTCAGGTAACAAAGGAAATAGCAACAAAGGAGAGGCCGACACCTTTACAATTGATAAAGACAGTTCAACAATCGAACTGACTGGCTCTAATATCATAAAACGAAAAGAGAATTATACCTTCAAGGATGACGTATTCACTGTAGATATTTCAGGAACAAAGCAGGAGTATTACAAAAAGGATAGTGAAGAAATACAGCGACAAGTAAAACCCTCAAACTATTTGATATTCTTTATACAATAAAAACGCTTTTGTACTGACCCCAAAAGTTAGATTTTTTCTGTCTAACTTTTGGGGGTCAGTACACACCCGCATAGCGGGTATTTTTTTGTCTCGCACCTAGCGGAGTGAGACAGGCTAATAGTCACATAATAAAAAATTTACTTAAAGTCAGATTTTAAATACTTTAGAATAGTTCTTTCTAAAACTTACTCCCAAATTTTTTTGCTCGTATAATTCATCAGGGGTTTGGGGATTCCCCAAAATTCAAATCATCCCAAAAAGTACATACACTTTGTGTATACAAATTTTGGGATGATTTTGGGAGTGTGTGTATACAGACTCTGAGCTCGCAAAGTCATAATATGAGAAATCTCTCCCCTTCGATAAAATGATCAAAAAAATCACTTTAGCTGTACTTTGTGTGTACAATTTTTTTAAGAAGATATATAAGAAAACGCTGTTAAATTTAACAGCGCTTTCTTATTTTAAAATTCTCATATGGCTTTCTTTTTTATGGTTAGCATCGTAGTATTCCAGCATCGCATGATACAAACGAGCCTTCGTTTTATCTTGTTGTTTAATTCCATGAAGAAATAATTCTGCTCGCTTTAATTTCAATATGTATTCACATATCTGATCAAAATCCTTATCCATATTACTTTTGAAAATAAACATCTTTTTCCTCCATCACATCAACTATTTTTTGCATCAAAATAGACATATCCATTTTGTTTTCATAGCTTATTCTCCCAACTACAGTTGCAAGACGGGCTATAGAATTGATATTCTTTCCGACTTGTTCCAACTCTTCTGTTAAAGGAACTAAACCTTCAAAAGAGACTTTTTGGATGTTCAAATCTGTTCGTATTAATTTTTGTCTAGCAAACTCAGAAAAATTACGAATATTTTCCTTCCTCATACAATCATTTAATTTTTTATTTTCTTCTTCCGTCAAAAACACCTGTTTCAACACAGATTTTATTCTCATGGTCCTATCACCTCGTTTTCTTATTTAGTCGTTTTACAAGTTCTTTCACTTGTTTACTTGTCTTCTTTTCATATTCTATCATCAGCTCAACGCAGTAGTGAAATATCCTTACATTATCCAAATCCTCACTTTGTTCTGCTATTCTTTCTAACTGACGTAAGTTATTGATAATTCTTCTAACTTGAAATATAAAGTCATGATAAGATTCAAAATCAAATTGAAGATAAATAGGCGAGCTCTTAAATAACATTTTTCTGGCATAAGAGGAAAAACTTAGATGATTTGTCATTTCAATCAAGTTATTCACTATTTCATTCTGCTCTTCAGTGATATAACATTTCTTTAGAACAGTCCTATATCTACTCATTTATCATATACTTCTTTCGGGCATTTTCATGGGCAATAGCTTTGCACTCCAGCATACGTTCCTGCTTTAAATTCTCCATAGACTTAAATAAATACGCCAAAGGAGACGTCGCATCCTCAGGAATCCGTTCAATCATGCTAATGACTTCATCACTAGTTACATACCCACTAGCCAAATACTCGCCTATCTTCATCTTCTGAGCATGTGTTAAAGTGTAATTGTTAGGATACAAAAATCTATCATTGTACTTATAAGAAATGGATTCTAACAAAGAATAATATTTGGGTGGAATATAAGTTTCAGGCTTTCTAGAACTATTATCCAGTATATTCTCAATCTCTTTCTTATTCTTACTCTTGTTCTTAATCTCTTGCGTTACATTATCATTTTCATCCGTTACTGTAACGTTACAGTCTAAAACGAGTTGTGGCTCGCCTGTAATTAGTGCTTTTTGTTTTTGTCTATGACGAGCAACACGTTCCCTAGTTTGTTTTCTAATCTTTTCTAGTCCATCTATATTCTGATGTTTCTCCCATTTTGGAATGGTAATAGCGCCATCTATGATTTCTATCATGCCAAATTCTTCAAACATACTGAGAGCTAATTTTACAGATGTAGCCTTTCGTCTAAACACTGTTGAAAGCATCTCTTCTGTGTAATAAACCTTGTTCCCTAGACTTAATATGCCACTATTATTTTGCTTTCCTGCAAGCACCAGAATTTTAAACCATATTACAATAAGAGTATCTCCTTCTGGCATTGATTCTATTAGCTGAATTTTTTCATCATCAAATATATCTGTTGTTATCTTGATCCACTGAACACCATTCATACGAGTACCTATCTTTCATATTGCTTCAACCATCGTGTTACTGCTCTTTTATCGTATAAAGTCACTCCATCAATCACCATGGTTGGCATTCCTTCTTTCGTCCATTTTTGGATTGTTGTCGTAGATACATCTAACCACCTAGACAAACCTGACATACGAACCATAGGTTTATAAAGTTCTTTATCTTCAAATACTCTTGCTACAGCATTTGAAATCATCTCATCATAGTGAGCACGTAATTGCTTCTCTAATTCTTTAGGAAGCTGGACAACTAAAGTAGTTTCCGACATAAATTCACACCTCATTTCTAAATTAAATAAGCTCCGAAACCATTTAATTTGTTATTCATTTTGAATTATATATCCTTTTTGAATTTTTGTCAAGCTTTTTTATTCAAAAAGAATAAAATGTGTTATAATGATAAAAAGGAGGTTCTTATGACGAATCATATTACTAAACTGATAGAAAATAGCGGAAAAAAATTGACAGAAATTAGCGAAGCTACAAATATAGCCTATCCTACACTTTCTGGATACAATCAAGGAATCCGCAAACCTAAAAAAGATAATGCTGAAAAATTGGCAAAATACTTTAATGTTTCCGTCGCTTACATTATGGGACTTGATAGCAACCCACACGCTCCATCAAATCTTAAAATTGTTACAGATAGTTTCAAAACATCTAAAATTGGTTCTGTGACACCTTTTAAAAGCGATATGGAGAAGTTAAAGAAGAGCATCGAATTTGGCGAAAGGGCATTAACACTACCACTTGATGATAGTTTTTCAGATGAATTTCGTCATATATTCTCAGAATATCTAGCTGAGAAAAACAAACGTTTTATGTCTGAGTTTATAGATTATATGAATCACCAAAATAAAGATTCTAAAGTTTGGCAGAGCTGGATTAAAACAGACGAATACGCTATCCGCCAAGAAGATAGAAAAAATAGATAGACACTCATTTCTCAATTACATAAGCTCCGAAAACTTAGATACGGAGAAAAAATGTCTATACACAAATACAAAACAAAAAAAGGAATCCTATACTATGTCAGCTTTTACATTGGCTTAGATGCTTATGGAAAGAAAAAAAGGCACTTAAAGAGAGGGTTCAAAACCAAAAAAGAGGCAAAATTGTACGAAGCTCGTTTAGAAGCTGGTGTCGTTGCCCCCACAGTAAGTACCGACAAACCTAACCCCAAAGTCACTTATAAAGAACTTTATCAAGAATGGTTTAATGCCTATGTTGGTACCGTTGAAGAAACAACTTCTTCCCAAACTAAGAATATCTATCGAATACATATTCTACCAATATTTGGCGATAAATTTATTGACCAAATCAGTCCTTTAGACTGTCAAAACTTTATTACACAAAAATCTCAGACTTTCAAAAATATCAAACAGATAAAATCCTATACCTCAAAAATTTTTGATTTTGCAATCAACATGAACTACATTGATCGAAATCCAATGAAGAATGTTATCATGCCTAAAATCAAAAAAACTAGATCAGATAATTTTTGGTCACTGGAGGAATTACATCATTTCCTTGATATAGTGAAAGAAACTGAGCCATTTAAACATTTTGCTTTATTTAGACTGCTTGCATTTAGTGGACTACGAAAAGGGGAGTTATACGCTTTAAAATGGGCTGATATTAACTTTGACAGCAATCTATTGAACATAGATAAAAGTCTAGGAAGAATTGACGGTAAAGCGATTGAAAAGAGCACAAAGAATGAATCTTCAGTTCGTACAATCTATCTTGATGATGAGACAATCGATATTATTAAGCAATGGAGAAATTTCTATCTGAAAGAACAATCTCAGCTTCCTCTTACAAAGCTGAATATTAGTGATGAATATATGTTCTCTTACATATCAAGTAATGACAAAATTGAACCTTTGCATGCTGATTACATTAATAACGTACTGAATCGAATTATTAAAAAGCATAAATTAAAACCAATTAGCCCACATGGGTTTAGACATACACATGCAACACTTATGTCTGAAATTGGAATCGATCCTTCTAATACATCAAAACGTCTCGGTCATGCAAGCAGTCAGGTGACATTAGATGTCTATACTCACACCACAAAAACTGGTGAGAAAAACTCTATTGACAAATTTGCAGACTATCTCAATAAAGCAAAATAAATCATGATTTTAAAAATTTAGAAGAGGTTATCAGAAGGTTATCACAAAGCTATTTGAGCTCAAAAATCGACAAAAAAGCACTTTGCAAAATTTTTGCAAAGTGCTTTGAAACGTTGATATAATCGTATTGATTAACGTTTTGAGAATTGTGATGCTTTACGAGCTTTCTTAAGACCTGGTTTCTTACGTTCAACTTTAC
>NZ_CAUPZS010000054.1:0-6374 GCF_963515715.1 uncultured Clostridium sp. | reverse complement strand
ATTTAGGATTAGGCTCTTTATGACCATTAGAACATATTGCAAAATCCCTTAAGCCGACATCAACACCTATCTTTGTATCAAGTTTATGTAATTCTATATTCTCTGTATCAGCTAAAATTGATATGTAGTATTTTCCACTTGGGGTTTTGGAGATAGTGCAACTCTTGATAATACCGTTTAGTTTTCTATGTTCTTTTATCTTAATCATAGATTTTAACTTAGGAATTTTGATGTGTCCGTTTTCTATATATACAGTTCCCTTTTGATTATTTGTAGTAAAACTATGATAGTTGCTTTTCTTACTTTTGAACTTTGGAAATCCTACTGATTTATCTCTAAAAAAGTTTTTATATGCCTTGTCTAGGTTTAATTGAACATTTGCTAATGCTAAACTATCAACTTCTTTTAGCCACTCAAATTCAGATTTATATTGTGATGGAGTATTCCTTAGCATTTCTCCAGTATTTTTATAGTGTTCTATCTTATCAGCCAACATTTTGTTATAGATAAATCTAGTACAACCAAAGGTTTTAGCTAAATATAATTTTTGTTCTTCATTTGGATAAATTCTATATTTATAAGCTTTTAACATATCCTCACCTCATTTCATTCCTTGATTTTCTATATATTTTTTAACTATATCTATAGTCATGTCACCAATCATTATAATAAAATAACTTCTCTTCTATACTTTATGGCTAATACTAATCGATAACACTACCTTTCAGCTAATATAACTGATCATAGTTTGTCATACTTGTTGCCTATCGGCAAGTGCTATTCATCTCCCGTTTATAGAAGAAGGGAGAATTTCGCACAATTATGTTAAAGAACTGTTTAACATTAACATGAAATATAACAGATTTTTTTCACAAATATGTACCTCTATAATTTCATTTGAAGTACACAGATTACATCCATTTGTAGGAGTTATGGTAGCTAACAGAAATAGAATTAATAGTAAATAGGAAGTAAGTTCACGAAACTGTTGGCCCTAATACGCAATATTATTATTTAATGTTACAATTGAAAAAAGGAATAATTTGCTGAAACATCGTATTATTCAAAGCTGAATTTTACGGTGTTTTTTACATTTTAATTTGATTATTAAACGATATAACTATTGAAACTAAAAGTAGCAACAACGTTTTTTGAAAACTGAACAATGCGATGTTAGAAAATACAACTATTTTACTGTTATTGTATAAGTGGTTAATTATTACCTGTGAATATGATATAATATTAATTAAATCAAAATAGTAATAAAATGAATACTAAAAGATTATTTGTACTATAGGAGGTTTATATGAAAAATACATGGATATGTCCGAAATGTAATTTTCATATAAGAAGTAATTAATTAGTAATACAAACTATGAAAATTAAAATGATAAGGGGGAAACTATAATGGAAGCAGAAATTAATCTTATTACAATTTGGACAAATGATATAAACAAGATGAAGAATTTTTATAATCAAGTTCTTGAATTTAAGATTGAAAATGACCGTGGAACTTATGTTGAATTTGAAAGTAGTGGAGTGCGATTTGCTATTTGTATGAGAGATGTTATGTATGGTTATAGCAATGAGTATGAAAAAAAGGTAACTGGTCAAGCTTTTGAACTGGCTTTCCCATGTGAAGATTTGAATGATGTTGATGAATCATTTGCACAGTTAGTTGCAAAGGGGGCAGTTCACATCAGCGAACCACAGAATATGCCTTGGAATCAAAGAACAGCATTATTTGCAGACCCAGATGGTAATATACATGAAATTTTTGCAGATATTAAATAAATTATTATTGGGATCAAATTTGAAATAATTATCAGTAGTTAAGTTATAGTTGTATTATATTACGAATTTATTAAATAAGAGCTTTTTAGTAAAGCATATTTAAAAAAGTGAATCATATTAAAAGATATTACAAGGAGACTTGTTTATGAAAAGAAATTTTTTAAAAATGTTTATTGGTGTTATGTTCATAAGCTTATATTTGATTTTTTATGTAATAAATACTAATTCCTCAAAACATGCTAATTCTATAATAGATTTAACAGGGAGCAATGGTCTTTGGAAAGCTTCTCTAAACATACATTTCAAATATGATAGTGAATTAATAATTCGACCTATGAGCGATAATTTTGAGGTACCTTCTGAAATCAGCATTGATATTATTGCCGATAATAATTGTGTATATACTGATAGATTAAAATACATTCCAGATTCTAATGAAAAACTTTTAGGTGAATATATGCTTGCTTTAATTTCAGATGATTATTTTAAAAAAGACATTAAGGATGTAGATATAATTATAAGATTTAATGATGAAAGTAGTTCAATATTGTTAAATTAAATCTCTAGTCTATTCATTCGTACTTTTCTTATTTAACGTCATAACTGAAAAAAGGAACAAGCTGTAAAAACACCGTATTATTCTAGTTTGAATTTTATGGTGTTTTTACGTCGAAATCCAACTAAATCTAAACATATTAATAAATTATATTATATTAAATGGAAATATTGGTATACAATTGTAATGTAGAGCTTGTGGCGTATTATGTACAATAAAATGCTGGGTTTATTAGGAGGGATAGTTTGGGAAAGGACGAAAAGTTTATTAAAATGTGGGAAAGGTATAGAAAGAAGGGTAAATCTAGATATATATTAACCAATATTATAGCTTGTGTTATAGGAACTGGATTAACGCTAATAGTCTTTACAATGCTTAGATGGAATGACATTTATAAGGTAACAAGGTATTTTCCTTTATTCCTCGGGTTAATAACAGGAAATATAATCATGTCACCTATAAATTGGGATAGAAATGAGAAAAGATATAATAAGTTATTGGAAAACAAATAGGAGAAGTTTTTATATTTAAGGGGGATAGCTATGGTAGAACTACGAAAAATCACATTTGATAACTTTGATGAATGTATTAAATTAGAACCAAAGGAAGAACAAAAAAGTTTTGTTGCTAGTAATATACGAAGTCTTGCGCAGGCCTATGTTGCTTTAACTAATAATGAGTGCATTCCTATGCCTTATGCTATTTATGACAATGATATCATGGTAGGCTTTATAATGTTATCCTATACTGCAGCAGATAAAAATAATGATGAAAATGCTTATTGGGTGTGGAGATTAATGATTGACAAAGGGCAGCAGGGAAAAGGCTATGGTAAGGAAGCTATGGCAAAGGCACTTGAATTGATTAGGTCCTTCCCTCATGGAGAAGCTTCAGCAGTTTATCTTTCTTATGAACCAGAGAATGTGGCAGCAAAGGCGCTTTACGCATCTTTAGGTTTTGTGGAAACAGGTAAAATTGAATATGGTGAAATGGTAGCAAAACTAGTTTTATAGAGCCGATAATTATAAATAACAGTCTGGCGGGAAGTAGTAAAGATTATAAGCACAAAATGTAAAAGCTAAAAAGTCAAATAATTTCTTAAGATACCGTACTATTCAGAAATGGATTTTACGGTATCTTTGTTTTACAATTGATTTACAAGATGCAGCTTATAGTATTGTATTAAATTATTATGAAAATAAATTTGGTTTTAGATACTATAAAAAATTTAAATTTAATTAAAAATAAAATGAACCTTTTGGTAAATGTATGCATCTAATTAGTGTAAAGCAAAAAAGTAGCGCTACAGTTTGAGAAGAAAGGTAGGAAGTCAATTGAATAAGGATGCATTTCAGGCAGCAATTTTAAAAGCCTATAACAAATTAGGTACGCTGAAGAAAGAACAATATTTTAAAACATGGCTGGTTAGAATCCTTAATATTGCTAAATTTAGTTTTAAAAATTAAAAAAGAAAGGCTAACTTACAGTATCAATTAAACTGTAAAAGCTGCGTGCATGATAGTCCTGTTTAACGGCTTGACTAAGAAAAACGAATAATTTCTTTAAATACCGCATTACTCAGAATTGAATTATACGATGTTTTTCATGATGAAAAAATATTGTTAGCATTTTCTTAAGAAAAGATTAACAATATTTTTTAACTATTTTAAGAAGATATTGGTATTGTTTAAGTGAGGTGATTTTAGAATGAAGAAAAAAACAATCAACATTCTGTTTACTGTAGGATTTGTATTTTATATTTTATTTCTACTGTGGAATATTCCTTTTAAATATGTATCTCCCCTAGAACTATTTAGTAAGAATAGGTATTATTCTAGAACACTTAATTTAATTCCTTTTTATGATGCTTTTAACGGAAAATTTAACAGGTTAGATATCTATGGTAATATAATTTTATTTATTCCATTAGGAATTTACATAAATATATTTGCAAAGGATTCAAAAATGTATAAAAATATCTGTAAAATCTTTGGAATAAGTTTAATATTTGAAGTTAGTCAATATGTATTTGGAATAGGCACTAGTGATGTAACGGATGTTATTACTAATACTACTGGAGGAATTGTTGGCATAGGTATGTACGTGGCAATTAAGAAGATTTTTAAAGACTATACCAAGACAAAAAACTTTATTACTATTTGTAGTATCCTAGTTATGGTACCCGTTGCAATTATATTAGTACTGATATATATATATAATTAATGGACATACTACTATGTAATTCTAATGAAATTTATTAAGACGAAATTTTATTATGGAACAGTAGCGGATTATGGAGCACACATATTGAAGAATACGTACATATATTAATTCTGGAACAAAAATAAAAAGGAGTTATAATATGTGGGCATGGCGGATTTAGATGGAGATGGCATATTAGAACTAATAGGTGCTTATAATTGGCAAGATGAAAATTATATTATTGTACTAAAATATTATAACGGAGTTTGGCATGTAGCAGATATCATCAAAGGAAAGTGGTATAACATAACCTATTTTAATATTTTACCGAGCAAGATACCGTATTATTCAGAAATGGATTTTACGGTATCTTTGTTTTACAATTGATTTACAGGATGCAGCTTATAGCGTTGTATTAAATTGTTATGAAAATAAATTTAGTTTTAGATATTATAAAAAAATTAAATTTAATTGAAAATAAAATGAACCTTTTGGTAAATGTATGCATCTAATTAGTGTAAAGCAAAACAAGTAGCGCTACAGTTTGCGAAGAAAGGTAGGAAGTCAATTGAATAAGGATGCATTTGTAGATAAAGTTCTTGAGGTTGAATCTACTTTATATCATATATCTAAATCAATCTTGATTCATGATGAAGATTGTGAGGATGCAGTTCAGGCAGCAATTTTAAAAGCTTATGATAAATTAAGTACACTGAAGAAAGAAGAATATTTTAAAACATGGTTGGTCAGGATACTCATAAATGAATGTTATAGTTTAAAACGTAAAGAACATCCAGAGGTATCTTATGAAGAATACTTTGAGTATGCCAAGGCCGACGATGAAAAGGATTATAACGAATTATATTTGGCTATTCAAAAATTGCCAGAGCGTATTCGTATTACAATTGTTCTTTATTATGTGGAGGGATATTCAGTAGAAGAAATTAAAGAAATTCTAAAAATACCCTCAGGAACTGTAAAAAGTAGATTATCAAAAGGACGAAAATTATTAAAAGTAAAATTAGAGAATATGGAGGCAACTTATGGATAATTTTAATTGGAATAATACCTTTCCAGATACACCTCAAAATTTTAAAAATAAGGTAAGCGAAACATTAAATAGCTTACCGAACCAAAAGGAGAATTGTAAAATGATAAATATGAGATCATTTAAGAAAAGAATTATGATTGGGCTAGTGGCCGCTATGATAGTAGGAACAACTGTATTTGCTGCAGGAAAGGCATTCTTTATAAATTCAAGTAGTAGTAACATACCAACTTATACTGCCATACCTACAGTAGAACAAGTGAAGAAGGATGTTGGATTTAATCCTAAATTAGTCAAGGAATTTGATAACGGATATATCTTTACAAGTGGGCATACTATAGATGATGAAGTTTTTGATGAGAAAGGTAATTCTGTAGAAAAAACAAAATCACTTGGTTTTAATTATGAAAAAGGGAATGATAAATTAAGCCTTTATATGGAAAATGGAAGGTTGGGTGAAAGCTCAGAGGAAGAGACTGTTATTGATACTCATAACGGTATAGATTTATCTTATCATTCATATGCTAACAAGTCTGTTCCAGCAAATTATAAAATGACAGAACAGGATAAGCAGGATGAATTGTCTGGTAAATATGTATTTAGCTATGGATCTGACAAGGAAGAAATTTCTCAAGTTCAATATTTAAATTGGATGCAAGATGGAATCCACTATTCTTTCTTAGCAGTGGACTCTAATTTATCACAAGATGAATTAGTTAAAATGGCACAGCAGGTTATAGATAACAAATAAAAAGGGTAGTAGCGAAAGCCATA
>NZ_CAUPZS010000053.1:0-6434 GCF_963515715.1 uncultured Clostridium sp. | reverse complement strand
CCGCGTCGTCTACGACATCACGAGCAAACCGCCGGCTACGATTGAATGGGAGTAGCAGAAGCAAATATGTTGCTGTTATGAAAGTGTTGAAATTTGTGGGAGATAAAAAGTATGGATATTATATACAAGAAGCAACGATTAGCACTTACACGATTTTGGGGCGACAACAGATTGTGTCTAAGGGCTACAGAACCGGAGCAAAAAGAAATGACTAAAACGCAATTTGTTGGTGGGTATCCCAATGAATGGTACATATTTATTGATGATCTTACAGATGAAGAAAAAAGTGAGATTACAGATATTTATGGCAACTCTATTAGAATACAGGAATTTGATATATAAATCCCAGTTTTGGAACCTTCTGCAGAATGAAAACTTTGAAGTTGCTGAGATGAATGAAATGAATCGTATCTTCAAATATCTAATTGCAAGTATAATTATGGGAGTTACCGTATTCTATGCCGTTTATTATACAAAAGGTGAATATAACTATATGGCATTTCCGATAGCTTTCATTCTTAACGGACCGATTTATTTCAGTAGGAAGAAAACTAAGTTTAGTAAGCTAGCTTTAAAAATAAGCAAAAATGAGACCGTAACGACTTCGTTACGGTCTTTTGATTTATAAAACAGAACCAATTTCGTACCAAATTTTTAAGAATAATGTTAACTCTAATCTAGTAATTCGCAAAAAGGCGCAGTATAATATAAGCAAATGAAAGCGGTTAATTATTAAGGTGCAAACTTGATAGAATTTAAATAAAGTATTTGTGTTGAATAATAGAATCAAAAAATAACAGGGAGGCGAAATTAATGGATCTTGGAACATATATTTTCGTAGGGATGGTTTCTTTAGCAATCATCTTAGTTGTTGGTGTTATCAGTTTTATAAAAAAAGATAAATAATGATATGACAGACTTGATTAAAGAAAAATAATTAAATAGAGGAAAATTGCTAAAAAAAAGTAAGGAGAAGATTAAAATGAGACAATTAAGCGGTATTAAAGTGTTTCTCTTTGGTTATTTATGTTATGTAGTCTTGGCCGTAATTCTTGACCTGTTTCTTGGGTTCGATCAATGGAATCGCGAGCTTAGATTTATATTCATGTTCTTCGTTTTTGGGACGTTGTCTCTATTTTTAAACAAGGGTTATTTCGATAAGTTTTTAAGCAAAAAGATTGAATAGCGTATAGAATGGAGATGAATGTAATGAATCGCATCTTCAAATATTTTATTGCAAGTATTATTATGGGAGTTACCGTATTCTATGCCGTTTATTATACAAAAGGTGAATATAACTATATGGCAATACCGATAGCTTTCATTCTTAACGGACCAATTTATTTCATTAGGAAGAAAAACTTAGTTTAGTAAGCTAGCTTTAAAAATAAATGGAATAGGCTCTGGAAATTTAGTTCTGGAGCCTTTATTATTGGGATTGAGAGACTGTGTTTGAAGGGAGTAGTCGGCATGGATGAAAAGATTGAAATTAAGAAGCAAGATTTCTATGAGATGCTGTAAATATATAAATTAGAATTGTAGAGGTTAGATATGAATAAAAAATTCGAGCAAATGAGTTTAAAAGAGCTTTGGCAACTGTTTCCGATATTTTTAGTCAAACATAATAAAGAGTGGACAAAATGGTATGAAGAAGAAAGAAAATCAATATTATCAGCATTGCCGAGTAAAAGTACAAAAAGAATATCTCATATCGGAAGCACGGCTATATCAGGAATATGGGCGAAAAATATTGTGGATGTATTAGTTGAAGTGAATGACAAGGCGGATTTAGATATTGTTAAAAATATTCTAATAAACAAGGGTTGGCTATGTATGAATATGACTGAAACCCGCATTACATTAAACAAAGGTTACACAGAACAAGGATTTGCAGAAAAAGTATTCCATCTTCATATTAGAATTGTCGAAGATAATGATGAGCTGTATTTTAGAGATTATTTGAATGAGCATAAGGAAATAGGAAAAGAATATGAAATTTTAAAACTATCGCTTTGGAAAAAATTTGAACATGATAGAGATGCATATACTGAGGCAAAAACAGATTTTATAAGAAAATATACAAATTTAGCAAAAAGTTTATATGGGAAAAGATACTAACCAAATTTTTCATTTGTAAGAAGAGCTTAGGGTAGTTAGATAATGTTTGAAAAAAATAATGGAATAGGCTCTGGAATTTTAGTTCTAGAGCCTTTATGATTGTGGTGAGAGACTGTATTTGAAGGGAGTAGTCGGCATGGATGAAAAGATTGAAATTAAGAAGCAGGATTTCTATGAGATGATGTATGTAATGGAGAAAATTCTGTATATCGCAGAACGTTCAGGGGCCAGAGAGGATAGCGACAATAACGCGTATTCTTTAGCTATCGCCTTTGGAAAAGAGAACGTTGTGCAGGAGCTGCTATCGCTTCGAAGAAAAATGAATCACTATTTAGATGAGCAGGGCGAAGTGGAGTTAGAAAAAGTCCTCGAACCAATCGATGACATTAAAATTCCCTTTGGCCTAACACTCGAAGCCTTACGAAAAGAACTTGCACCGTACTTGCCGAAGAGGGTTGAGGGATAAGTAAAATCAAAATAAATTAAGAAAGCTTAGAAACCGTGTGTTTCTAAGCTTCTTTGTATATAAAATATATAAAAAGAGATATTGATTGTGAGTTTTTTAACAGTTAAAATCTAATTGTAAGATTATTTTAAAGGAGGGTGAAATTGTGAATACAAGCTGAAGGATAAGTATCATAGAAATTTGGGTTATATTTATAAAAAAAGTTAGGGAAAAGGTGAAATATGATAATCAAAAAGAAAAGAATTAATTCCATAGATAAATATTTAAAAGCTTTTAAAGAAAGTGAATATATTTATGTAGCAGTTCAATGTAACGATGAAACAAAGGGAGTTTTGAAAAGAAAAAATGGTATAGAAGTATACGAAAAAGGGCTCAAAATCATTCCAAAACCATGTGGCAAAGTTACAGAGCGTAATATGTATGGTGAATTTGTAGTTTGTAAAGATAAAGCTAAAGAATTTAGAACATTTGAAAGAGAATATCATGTGATTGACTGGCATAAAAAAGATCATTATGGCACGTGTTATGTAACAATACTTTGTTACCCCAAAATATTTTTTGAACCACAGTTAGAAGAAATTATATTAGATGCAAATATGATTAAATCAGAAAAAATAGAAATTTCAGACAAAAAAAGAATTTCTCATATTGTTAATATGTTTCTAGAAATTTTCGGTTGTTGCGAAATATTCGATGAAAGAGAAAAAGCCTTAAGTAGTGATATTCAAATTAAATCAATATCATGGGCAATTCTTCCGCCTGGTGAATATCCATGGGACAAGGTTTTAGGTAACCCATGGAAAAAAGAAAAGAGGTCAAAAAAGAATAATCTGGTTGTAGAAAAGAGACACACAGTTATCTCATCTTTTCATCCGGACTTTATGGCGTATGGGGCCAATGGTTTTAACGAATATTTAGTCTATGGTTTTAAGTCGAGAAATTTATTTGTTTTTGAATCTAATCAACTAGATCAAGCAACATATGTTTTTAAGGGGAATTGGGAAGAGTGTTCAAAACTCACTAAGCGAGATGTAATCAAAGGGCATTTGTGCCATGCGAGAATAATACATTGTGCTATCTGGGAAAAAGAAATTTCTAATCTGCTTAGCTAGAGGTAAATGATAGATATTTTTCAAAAATTCATGAAAGGAAGTGATAAATTTGACATACGAAAAAATTAAAAGGTACTTCTCGGAAGTATACAAGTACAATTCGTTTCACAAACAACTCCGACTTTGTCTGGTTTTCAGCTTTGCTTTACTTTTAATAGATAATAGAAATCTTCTATCAAAATTAATCATGCTTGAAGGGTGGGGTATGTTTAGTGTTGGTGTAATGTTTTGTTTTTTGTATATATTTCTCTTTGTTATTGAACAGGGGATTAAAGATGCTTATTATATGAAGTCAACAAATCTGTTAGATATATTTACAATCAACTTGATAATAATCAGTAGTATTTACGGGATGTCGAGCATTTTTATAAATGAAGTTAAGCTATATACGTTATTAGCCGTCGGTTTAATCAATTTATGTTTGATTTATATAATTATACGAAGAGTAAAGATAACAACTGAAAATAACATTGAAATATTAGCAAATATAATTTCTCTTAAGCAATTATTCGAAAATGATTTTGAAAAGAGAACTAATGAACCTGTCCTATTAAAAGATGAAGAGGTTAATTATGACTTGTTAGGTAGAAACCAAATTATAGATTATATTTATGATTCTGTAGCAACGATAAAAACAGATAGGTGTTTTGTTATTAGCTTAGAAGGTAAATGGGGCTCAGGAAAAAGTACAATTATTAATAATGTAAAAAAGAAACTGAAGAAAGATAAAGATATACTAATCTTAGATACCTTTGATCCTTCAGTATTTAATGATAATTCTGTAATGTTAGAGAACATGTTTGCATGTCTTTTGAGAAAAAGTGGTATCAAATATAATACTTTTAATGTTCGAAAATCAATCAAGAAATTGCCGACGCTTATTTTTGGAGGTAAATCTGCTAGAATAAACGATATTCTTTTAACTGAAGAATCTATAGAAGATATAAAATCTCAAATTAACGATTTTCTAAACGCAAGCGATAAAAGATACATTTTTATTATTGATAATCTGGACAGAGTGGATAACACTAATATCTTGACAGTGTTTAAATTAATTAGTGGAATCCTAAATTTCGATAGAGTTACTTATATTCTTTCTTTTGACGACGAAAGAGTAAAAGCTGTATTTAATAGCATGAATGTGGATTATTCTTATTTAAAAAAGATAATAAATTTACCAGTTAGAGTGCCAGAAATTCATAAGGAAACCATAAAAAAATTATATGACACTTCCTTAAATAACATTCTTAACGCATACAATAAGATAGAGTTAATTACTGATTTAGAATCATATATTGATTTTCTGTGTGAAAACCAATTTGAATTGAGAGATTTTTGTAGATTAGTTAACGGACCAATCAATTATACATTACAAGAAAATAGGTATTTAAATGATAAAGAATTAATAGTGTTAGAAACAATTAAGTTTAGCGATTTAGAATTATATAAAAGTATTTATTCTAATAGAATTTATTTTATTTCTTATAATCAAGATGATAATACTGCGCTGAATATTGCGTTTAATAAATCAGAATTTAATAAACAAGCAAAAGCTTATTTTGAAGAACTCCATAAAAAATATTCAAATTATTTGAGTTTGCTCTCTGAAATTTTTCCTTATGTAGAACGTTTTATGCATAAGGAAGATTTAGAAGTAGAAGGGTTTACACGAGAGGATTCTCAATATAATATCGCTGTTAAAAAAAGAAGCATATCTAGTGGTAAATATTTTGATTTATATTTCTGTCAGTCAAGCAATGATTTTATTGCTGTTGCTGAGTCGGTGAACGAATTTATTAAAAAAATTAATAGTTATGAAATAAGGGAGATTGAAAAAACAAAACTCTTACGAAATATTCTAGAAGGTTACAATCATATATTCCAAAAGGAATTTTTGCAAAGATTACAAATATCCACAGATGATATAGATATTAATATGGTTGCAAGTTTAATACGTATCCTCATAAGTAATAATCAAGTATTGGCATCTTTACCAGCGGGCTTAGAATTAAGTTTAGAGGACAGATTAGGATTAATTATTGCTGATTTAATTAATAGAATACCCGTTGAAGAATTGGATTGTATTTTAGAAGAGGAAAAAGAAAACTTGTACAATTTAAAATTGTGGTTTGAAATTTTTTGTGATATTGACGATGAAAAGATGACCGAGGAGTCGAAGAAAAAGAAAGTCAGTGTATTTTTAGAGACAGTCGTTAATAATATTATCGGTAGTTCAGTTGATATCTATGATGAAAAGAATTATTCGTACAAAAATATAGAAGTTTTAAAATATTTTTGTAAAAATGATCCAGAAAGATTACGAAGTTTCTTTAGTGCAATATTAAACCAGGATAATATATATAAATTCTTACTTGATGTTGTGAGTATAACTTTAAATTTTACTGAGAAAAATGGGTTGGATACCTCTCATGCAAACTATTATTTTGAACCAGGGGCCTTTAGTAAATTTATAGGAAAAGAAAGAATTAAAGAATTACTTTCAAAAAAACACCCAGCCACAGAGAAAGAAGCATTAATATTGGAAGTTTTTAGTAGATTTGAAAAAGCAGGAAATGAAAAAATGGAGGCAATAGTTATTGACAATAAATATACTATATAAACTATAGAAATAAAAAATGGCATGATTGTTTTTCCCAGTCATGCCGTTTGCTATCCACCCGTCCCTAATCGTATACTAACGATGTACAACCATTAAGGAGGCTTTTTATGTTTTTATC
>NZ_CAUPZS010000052.1:0-6640 GCF_963515715.1 uncultured Clostridium sp. | reverse complement strand
CTTTGGTGAAATTATCCCGCTATATTTGTAGTAAATACAATATTAATAAAATACACGGTCATGGTGAGCTTAATGCTACTAATTGCCCAGGGAGGAATTTTCCTTTAGGGAGGTTGAAGAAAGAGCTTTACAAAAATTATTATGTAATTTTTTCAGGGGATTAGATAATTAGATTTTTAAATATCTAGATATGAATGATTTGTGAAAATTGAATAATGCTGTATTTACAAAATATGTTATAATATAATCCATAATATTATAGAGATGCCGATTAAGTGGTAAAACATTTTCTTGGAAAATATATTTGGTATTTTTATAAAATATATTAAGGAGTGACGGAAATGCAGTTTCCTACAAAAATTGGTGTAGATATAGATGGATACATTATAAATCAAACATCAAAAGATAAAATTAGTTATGTCTACCAAAAAACATTAGAAGAAATACTTGATATTTTAAAAGAATGTACTGGCGATAAGGTACATAGTGTGTATATATATGGTAGCGTAGGCAGGGGAGAGGCAGTGTTGGGTTCTTCAGATATTGACTTATCAGTAGTATTAACCTCATCACTTACACCTTTAGAAACTACAACTTTGAATCAGGAGACTAAAAATTTTATATGTAATAATCCTAATATACCAAAAGTGGATTATGATATGGGACTTTTAGATGATGTTAATAAAAATGAAAATTTATATTCTTGGGGATTTTGGTTAAAGCACATTTGTACTTGTATATATGGGGAGGATTTGTCTATTCAGTTCCCTAGAATGAAGCCTAATATCAATATAGCAAAATCTTTGAATCAAGATATTATTAATACATTGGATAGCTATAAAAAATCAATAATTGAAGAAGATTTTGATAATAGCATGTTGCTATCAGCATTAAAACGTATTGTAAGAGGAGCCTATTGTCTTATATCTGTAATAGATAACAGCTGGTCTGCAAATATACAAGAAAATTTAGTCATTCTTCAGCATTATTTTCCTAAAGAGAATTTTTTAAAAAAGATTGAGAAAGCACTTCTTAACAGAGAAAATTTATCGCCTAAGGATGTACTAGATTGCATTAACTATTTTACTATTTGGTTTAAAAATAATGCTAAAGAGAATGTAGTATTTTCAAATTAATGAATAAATAGCAGATTAAAATATCGCATTATTCAGAGATGAATTTGCGATATTTTTTGTGTCGTATTTCAAATAAATTAAGATCTAATTTTCCTTAATTATTTTTGAAATTGGAGAATGAAATACACAATAGTTTATATTTAGAGTTTAATCAAGGGGGCTGTCTCATAACGCATAAAAATGCAATATGAGAAGTCCTTTCTCTGTTTTATAGCCAAATTTTACTTAAAAACTTAATCATTTATAATATATTTGGGACTATTTTAAAATATTTTTTGTATAATAATTTATTTTGAGACAGCCCTTTTATGATTCTTTTATTAATAGTTTGACAACAGGTATATCTGCTGGAGCCCATTTCAAAGATAGTAAGTTTTTTTATGCATTCATATAAGTTTATTATGCTCATTAGCAATAGGAGTATTACGGATGGTAGTCATCGGATAAATTATTAGATAAATATATTAATAAGGCCATTTTGTCACTTTAAAAAAGAAAAATAAAAAATGTTATATTGAATATATTGGTTTTATTACAATGTAGAAGATATGGTATAATTTTCATGTAGGCTAAGTTTCATTAATAAAAAATAATATATATAAATAAATTCGAAACTAATAAGAGAATAAAAATTTATAAAACGGAGAAGGAGAATAATTATGATTGAATACAAATTTGACACGCAGTTATTAATTGAAGGAGAAAATCTCTCAGAAGATGAAATAAACGAGTATATTACAAAAAACATTGAGGGGGATTGCTTGCTTGCAGTTGGTGATGAGGAATTGATTAAAATTCATTTCCACACAAATACTCCATGGAAAGTACTTGAGTATTGTGCTTCATTAGGTGATATTTATGATATTGTTGTGGAAAATATGGAACGACAATCCAATAATCTTCAAGGGTAAAAAATAAAGATAAATTATAAGATTTGAAGAGGTATTAAAATGAGAAGAGAATTAGGAATTGCACGTTGTGGACTTGCTTGTTGTCTGTGTTCAGAGAATATAAAATGTTCTGGTTGTAATTCAGGTGAATGTCCAGATAAAGAATGGTGTGAAAATCGTAGATGTTCTATTAAAAAAGATATAACTGCTTGTTATTCATGTAAGGAAGAATGTCATAAGGGGTTATTAAACAAAATAAAGCCTTATGGATTTACTTTATTTATTAAGAGATATGGAATTGAAGAACTTCTTGATTGTTTAGAGAGAAATGAAAAAAAGGGAGTGGTATATCATAGAGAAGGAATAAACGGAGATTATGATGATTTTGATAATGTTGAGGAACTAATATCTTTTATTAAATTTGGGATTCGATAAATAGTAATTCGAAGGGAGATTATTATGGGAGAATTATCAAAACTACCTAATATAGGAAAAGAAGTTGAAAGTCAGTTGAATAAGATAGGTATATTTACTTATAATGAATTAAAAGATATTGGCACAGAACAAGCATGGCTGAAAATACAAGAGATTGATGCCTCTGCGTGTATTCATAGATTGTTAGCGTTGGAAGGTGCAATTCAAGGTGTTAAAAAAACAACCTTATCACAAGAACGAAAAGCAGACCTAAAAGATTTTTATAATTGGCATAAATGTAAGTAGTATTTTATTTAATGGAGGAAACAAAATGATAATACAAACTGAACGCTTGGAGCTTATTCCGTTAACCCCTAATCAATTAAAACTATGGATTGAAGATATTCCTGAACTTGAAAAAGAATTAGACTGTTCCTATAAGGCAGAGCCAATGAAAGGATTTTTTATTGAAATAGTAAAGGGACAGTATGAAATAACACGAAAAGATCCTAATAATTATTTATGGCATAGCTTTTTTTTCTTAATTCACAAGGAGGATAGAGTTGTAGTAGGGTCAGCTGATTTTAAAAATATTCCTAATGAAAAAGGTGAAGTTGAGATTGGATATGGCTTAGGCAAAGAATTTGAGCATAATGGTTATATGACAGAAGCTGTAAAAGCAATGTGTGAGTGGGCATTAAAACAAAAAGGAGTTAGAAATATAATTGCAGAGACTGATTCAGATGGTTTTGCATCTCAAAGAATTTTAGAGTGTTGTGGATTCAAAAAATATAAACAAGAAGAAACTATATGGTGGAGATTATAGGCACTGTACAATTTAAATCCGAAATTTAAGGGTAAGTATTATAAATAGTAATTTATCAAGCAGTTACAATTCTAATGAATAACGATTATATTACATGAATTAGTATTATTTAAATACGAAAGTAGGTGAAGTCTCAAAATGGGAAAAAATCGAATTAATTACTTGGTGCAGTTATAATAACTGATAGTAGATTGTACCAAGATTAAATTTAAACATACTATCAGGAAACTGCACCAATTTTCTAATAAGCAAAAATAAAAGAAAAGAGGTACAGTTATGGATTATAGTGAATTAAAAGAATTATGGAAGAAAGAGGAGAAAAATACATTTGAAGGATGGGATTTTTCTCATTTAAAAAATAGATGGAAAGATGAAGAATTGCCTTGGGACTATAAAGATATATTAAAAAAATATTTAAATTTAGATTATAAATTACTTGATATGGGTACTGGTGGAGGAGAATTTCTATTATCATTGAATCATCCTTACAATAATACATCAGTTACAGAAATGTGGGAGCCTAATGTAAAGTTGTGTAAGAAAAAATTAGAACCACTTGGAATTGAAGTAAAGCAGGTATTTAATGATTCAAAATTACCTTTTAAAGATAATGCTTTTGATATGATTATTAATAGACATGAATCTTTTGATATTAAAGAGGTCAAAAGGATATTGAAGCCAAATGGAATATTTATTACACAGCAAGTAGGTGGGAAAAATAACGAAAAATTATCTAATGCATTAATTAAAAATTTTAAGCCATTATTCTCTGAAAATACATTAGATAATAACCTAAAAGAAATAGAAAAAAACTTTTTTGAAATTTTATATGCTAAAGAGTTTTTTCCATACTTACGTTTTAAGGATATTGGAGCATTAGTTTATTTTGCAAAAAATATTAAGTGGGAATTTCCAAATTTCTCTGTAGATAGTTGTTTTGGAGAATTATGTAAGTTGCATGAAGAGTTAAATGTTAAAGGATATATAGAGAGTATTGAACACAGATTTATTATAGTTTGCAGAAAGCGAAAGTAATTTGTATTATTAAATTTTAATGAGCATGGCAAATCTCCAATTTAAGGTTGAGTAATATAAATAGTAATTTGTAGAGGAGATTTTAATGAAAACGAAACATGTAATAGTAGAAGATTATAATCCAGAATGGAAAAATGAATTTGAACGTATAAAAAATGAATTATTAACAGTTTTGTCTGGAAAAATAAATTCAATTGAGCATGTAGGAAGCACATCTGTTGAAGGATTGGCGGCAAAACCAATTATTGACATAGATGTTGTGATTGATAAAAATTTTGAAGAAGTAAAAAAAGCATTAGAGTCTATTGGATATATATATGAAGAAGATTTGGGTATATCTGGTAGAGAAGCATTTGGTTATAAAAATAAGTCACATTTAATGGTACACCATTTGTATGTATGCAATAAAGATAATGAAGAATTGCATCGTCATATAACATTTAGAAATTATTTAAGACAACACAAAGAGGATATGGATAGATATAGTTCCATAAAAAAAGAGATGACTTTGAAATATCCAGAAGATATAGATTCCTATATTGAAGGAAAGCAGCCTGTAATTTTAGGTATCTATAAGAAATGTGGTTTATGCGAATAAATTTCCAATTTAGTATTTAAATGATTTGATTAAGGAAATATTTCAAGATTATTATTTTGCATTTATTATAAATACAATTTGCTAGAGCATCATATTATTAAGTTTAATTTTATGGTGTTCTTGTGTTGTGATGTAAAAAAAGGCGTAGGTATTCTATAAAGAGCATATAGGAACAATGTTCTATGAAGATTGAATAATGTGGTGTAATGTGTGAATATGATATAATTACTATTAGTTAAGTCGCAGTAGTAAGAAACTGGGAAAGATGTATAAATAAATTATACGCGATGAATGAAGTACAAAAGGAAATGGATGCTAATATTCTTATTATTTTATTAAAGTATATGGCAATAAGTGTTTTTATTTTTATTATAATCCTTGTATTAATCAACTTATATCCTCTTTTGCTTTATAAGTCTCCTGCAACAAAATTGAAAAGGGATAGATTTGATGTGATAATTATTTTAGGCTTTCCTGTATTACAGGATGGCAAGCCTTCGCCAATAATGAGAGAAAGAGTTATAAAAGCAGTTGAATTATTTAATAAGGGATACGCTAATAACATTATATGTTCGGGTGGAGGAGTCTATAATAAATATATTGAAGCAGATATTATGGCTAATTTCGCAGAATCATTAGGTATTCCAAATAGTTGTTTGATTAAAGAGGATAAATCAAGAAATACATATCAAATGGAGAAATCTGACTATCCAAAGGAATTCTCTTATCTTTATATTATTGCTATATATATGTGGGAAAATTATGTAATGACCAAAACTAAAATAAAAAGACACTAATACTATATTGTTTCGCAACTTATTTATATATAAACGCAGTAAAAGGGGGATATAGATATGAGAACACCAATATTGGAAACGGATAGATTGATATTGCGACCATTTTGTATAGAAGATGTACAGGAAGTGTTTAAATGTTGGGAAAGCGACCCTGATGTAGCAAAGTATATGTTCTGGACCAGTCATAATGATGTTAGTAAAACTATTGATTGGGTAGAAAAAGAATTAAGCAAAATAGATTCTGATGATTGGTACAGATGGGCAATTTTATCAAAGGAAACAGGCGATTTGCTTGGAACTGGATTAATTTATGTTGAAGAGGATTATGGAAAATTTGAAATAGCATATAATTTGGGTAAAAAAGCATGGGGATTTGGTTATACAACAGAAGCAATGCAGGAAGTTATAAAATTTGCTAAAGAAGATTTAGGAATAAAAGAAATAATGGGGAGATATGCAAAAGAAAATCCTGCTTCTGGCAGGGTGTTGGACAAGTTAGGATTTTCATATATTAAGGACATACCATATGAATGTAATGATGGAAAAAATTTGTGCGAGGGTAAAGAGTATGTTTTGAAGTTATAGAAAATCTAGGTATAATTAAATAATATATAAAAGTAATAAAAAAGGGAACTTATCTAATGAGTTCCCTTGTAATATGTGTAGACTTATAATTCCATCCACCATAAGTCAAACCATTAAATTTTAAATCTGTATTTATATACAGTAAAGAACATTACAAATAATACTCCTGCTATAGGAAATACTATCCAACAAATTCCCCAACCGCCAAACAACGGTTTTTTTATTTTCCGTTGGGCGGCGAGTGTGTACTTGCTTCATGTTCTATTTGATTTCTTGATTAGCGTCTGTATAGTGGATAGGCAGACGATTTTATTTACTTTCGTACTGGTCTGATATACTTAAAAAACCGTTCCGGATTA
>NZ_CAUPZS010000051.1:0-10856 GCF_963515715.1 uncultured Clostridium sp. | reverse complement strand
TCTTCTAAGCTTCAGTTGGAGTAAGTATTCCTTTTAAGCAAACTCCATCTGAAGCCAAGAATCACTTGATATTTTTTACTTTTGCGCTGCAAATACTCTCTAACTATTTTCTAAATATTTTAGCTTAACTAATAGTATTTATATCATAATTTACAAAAAACTCTTGTAATAAATCAATGTATTTATTTGGATAGATTAAACTAATTTCACCATGTCCACTTTTCTTAATAATTTTTAAAGAACTTCCTTTAATGGTTTTGTGCAGTAAAATTGCAGATTTTTTCATTATTGATAGCTCTTTTTCTCCAACCAATATTAAAACTTTTGCTTTCGTATTACATATACTTGAGGGACATGAATAACTTCCATTGCTTTTAGTTATATTTATCAGTGTTTCCTTTGACATTTTGAAACTGTCCTTATAATAGTTTTCAAATAACTCCTTTGGTATGTTTAATGTTTTAGCTTGTAGTTTTGCATACCATTTCTTTTTTATTAATCCATAGCACAGATTATACGTTGGTACAGTTATCACCCTTGTAATTTTCATAGGATAAAGCAAGGCGCTTTCTATAACAACGTTCTCTGCGATATCAAATTCTTGTGATATTATTTCAACCACAATTTGAGCACCAATAGAAAGACCACAAAGGGCAAAAACTTTTCCATTAAGATTTTCTTTTATATACTTAATTACCTTTTCAGCAGATTTTTTTATACTTATAAAAGTAGTATCCCAATCATCACCATGCCCATCAATAATAGGGGTAACTATAAAATAATCCTTTTGCAACACTTCAATTTGTGTTTTCCATGACCACCAGGATAATCCACCACCATGAAGAAAAATAATGGCAGGCATATTTTTTTTGCCAAATTCCTTAAATATCATGTTCTACACTTCCTTACACATTATATATAATTAAACAAAAATTTAATCCTTACATCATTAATGTGTTCAATACTAAATGCCAGTAATTTTTATATGCTTATTAACACCGTATACATTGTACCTATTTACTTGTTTAAGAGTTTTTGCAATTCTGCTTTCTTAGGCAAATTTTCTTCTAGCATATTAATAACTTTATCATAATCACTATTTTTGAAATGAAATGTTTGCTCCATAAAACCGCCTGATAACTTAACCTTTATATCTTTTGAACTAATTATGGTAGCCTTTTGAATTTCATCCCATAATATAACCTCTTTATATTTATACATTGATATGAAACCCTTTGAGCTAATTCCTTGTTTAATCCACATGCTCATAAACATAAAAATTCCTAATATTCCTGTCACATAATGAATCCAAGTATTAGCATAAGAATATGTAATCCAAATAAAAATAATTATACTAAATGAAACCGCAATGATTTCTCCATAGCTTTTCCTTGTGGGTATTATTAATATCTTCATATATCTTAACTGTTTTAAAGTAATTAAGATAAAAAAAGCTGGAATAATAATGTCAAAAATATTCATATAAACCCACTCCTCCATAAATATAACTAAAATAAGTAATAATAAACCTTTCTTACATTGCTTCCTCCAATCTCCTAATTATATCATAAGAAAAATAAAAAGGCTTCTATACAACAATCATTTCTTGCTCCAGCATTCAGCATTTGCCAATCCATCAATTGCTATTAAGCCATAGCTTATTTCCATTCATAAATTCTATGTTTGATTCGCCGTAATAGTAGTTTCCTAATATAGAACTAAATGCAACCAGAAACTAACACAATAAAAGCTGTTGCGCTACATATTAATATTAATTGTTTTTAATTTCTTATTATCATTTATTATGATAAAATTTAATTATTACTATGAATCTGTGGATAAATAATATCATCATATTTTATTAAGAAATGCTCTGAATATATGTGGTGAATGAATACTAACTTTTTATATAATAGGAGGTTTATATGAAAAATACATCAATATGTCCAAAATGTAATTCAAATTCTATCTTAAGAATTCCAGGTAAGGCAGGAGCATATGGCAGTGGAAATATTATTATGACCGGATTTACTACTTTTAGCGCTGTAAAAGTAACACGATACCTATGCTGTGACTGCGGATATTCTGAAGAATGGATTGATGAGAAAGAAGATATAAAAACACTCATTGATACTTTTAAATGGGAAAATCAATAATAATTATTCATTAACTACATTTAGCTATGTCTTACTCTTTTATAAACTGTTTGTATTGCGACGCAAAAACACCGTAAAATTCATTTCTGAATAATACGGTGTTTTTCATAATTATTAATTTTTATAAGCTATCTATTAACATAATAAACTTATTGATTAATTTTAGATTTTACATACCATGTTATAGGTATAATATAACCGATTATAGGAGAAACTCCATATCCCATTAAAGGAACTGGAAAGTTACCAAAGAACGTAGAAAGTATAATAATCATAAAATACAAACCAACACATATTGATGGCAGTTTTAGATTTTTGGGCGGAAATAATATAAAAGGCATTGGTAACATTACTAGTGAGATAGCCCCTAATATAAGCCACATTTGTCCCATATTTGTTACTAAACTTAATATTCTTTCCACATAGGATACTGCCGGAAGACCATCTAAATATATCCATGATAGAACAACTAATATGGAAAGTCCCCCTATAATAATTGTGCGCAAACCATTTCTATCAGTCTTCTTACATAAAATAATCATCATTGGAACAGCAAATCCGGTTAACTGAGAAGCATCAGGTTGAATAAAAAGTAAGATAGATATAGCAAATGTTATAATGACTGATTGCCACCAAACTTCGTTTTCCAATAGTTCCCATAATAATATTATTGTTATAGGCATCACTATCATAGAAACATTAAACCTTATTGGTCCTATAGATATCCATCTATGAACTCCCATCATATCTGCTCCTATAAAAGTTAGAAATAAAAGTATTACTGGAATTAATATAAAAGTTTTATTAAAGTTGCTTCTAGCTATATTAACATTGCCTAACAATATCAGATATGAAATCAATCCCATTAGCATTAAACATGCAAGGTTTTGTCCCCAGATAAAGGTTGAAATATTATTATATTTCATTGCTATTGCTCCAATAACAATAACAGGTGTTGTCACTAGTAAGGGAATAAAATTTAATAATTTCGGATTTTTCATTTTAAGCTCCTTAAATATAATGTATATAAGTTAAAATTCCTCTGGCAATTGGTCTAGTAAATGAGCCAATCCAAACTTTTGGTATTCCTCCCAAAATTCTTTGCGTTCTTCAGGAAACTCTATAGGTCCCCTTAAACGCTGTTGTTCTGCAAGGGATTCTTCTTTTGCTCGTTTTTCATACTTAAGATCATCACTACATCTTTCAAGTAGCTTTTCACCTTTTGGAGTGTTAGTCATTATCAGAGAAACACCCTTTGCATCCATCCATTCTGGAGCATATTTTTCTATACCCCAATAGTCAGCAATAGTTATATCAGATGAACGATGAATATCCGTATATGGACACTTCTCACATGAAGGTCTTATAATTGTCTTTTTCCCAAAGAAAAGTTGATAGAATCGGCCGTCATAGTGAAAATTTTCACTATTTGAAGTTTTGAATAAAAATGACTCATTGCTCTTTTTCCTACTCCAGCCAGCTAGCTTAGATCTAAATTTTACATCCACTAGTTTACCACCATATTCTTTTTCAAGTATGTTTTTATAATCATCCCAAATAAGAGGACTAGGAATGCCATAGCAAATTAAATCACATAGATATAAATTCTTAACTAAAAGGGAGTCGCCTATAAATCCACGTAGTCCAGCAATTTGGCATGGTGTTCCTGTAAAAAGTACAATCTTTTCATCCGTTAAATCTGTTTTTACCTGTTTAAAAATATCTCCAAGATTGCTTTGGACGTATTTTGACACTCTCATTCTATTTCGCTGTTCTTCATTTTCCGCCCTCTTGTGCATAACACGGAATTCATTGTCATAATCCGCACCATAAACAACGCCACCTTGACGAAGTATCTCGTCAGAAATAGCTGTGAAGGCACCTCCAGAGGTTGATTTCATTAAGACCTCCTCCGACTTGTGCTTGGCCACAAAAAAATCTGGAATAGAATTATGTTTATAGTTTCCGCTTTCAATTAAAGGGCAAACCTTTGTACATTTTCCACAGTCCACACATAGAGCTTGGTCTATAATAGGATACAAGAACCCTTCCTCATCCGGGTCCATGGAAATGGCTTGCTTAGAACAAGTATTATAACACGCACTACAACCACAGCAGTTTTCTTTTTTATTAAAAATAGACTCCATATAAATCTCCTTTCTTAAGCGAAATTTAATCATTGCAATTTTAGTTAATCGAATCATATAAACATTTATTATTCTCTTATAATTTAATTATGTATCGCTGATTAGAAAAGTTCAATCTTATTTCAAAAAAATCATTCTGTGTATTTTATTATCAGTCTACTCTACAAAAGGCAAAGTAATTCCTGATAAAATTATTAGCAACAATACTCCTGCAACAACAATGCTTCCAGTTGAATTTTCTTTTTTTACTGCAGAAGTAATTGCATTAATGAATGAAGCTACGAATGCAAATGGCCAAATAAACCACGTCCAATAGTAAAAAATTCCTATTCCTCTCAACAATTCACCTAACATTCTATATTTCCCCCCAGAAAATAAATTTTATAATGTAGATTAATATATAATTACCCATCACTTTTTTTACAATTCTGAATTATATAGCGAACCAATGGTATTATAATTATAGCAACCATAACTACAAGCGCAGTAATGCCAATGAATATAGAATCTATCCCTAATGAATCCAATATGCTTTTTAATATGAAATAAGTAATAAACCCTCCTATAAACCATTTAATTCTTTCCTTAATAGCCACAAATATCTCCCCCTGATACTGCTAAATTATTTGTTTTCCAATTATAATGCTTGAAAAAATATTGTGTAATAATTTCATTGTAGTTTTATTTTACTCGTTGGAACATTGGATGATCTTCTTTGAGTTGAACTAAATCCCACAAGTTTCCATATAAATCTTTAAATACTGCAACAATACCATATGATTGTTCTTTTGGTTCTCTAACGAATTCGATTCCTTCTGATATCATATCGTTATAATCTCTCCAAAAATCATCTGTCCCAAGGAATAAGAAAACTCTTCCCCCTGCTTGATTCCCAATGAAAGGTGTTTGTTCTTGTTTTGAAGCCCTTGCAAGTAATATTGTAGTTCCAGAGGAGCCTGGTGGTGATACTACTACCCAGCGTTTATCTTGCTCTGGCTGATATGTATCTTCAATTAGCATAAAATGAAGTTTTTTTGTGTAAAACTCAATAGCTTCGTCATAATCTTTAACAACTAAAGCGATGTGTATAACAGATTGTATCATTTTATTAACCCTTCTTTCTTTACAAAATATAAATGCTTGTATCAGGATTTTTTACCATTAATGAATAATTCTTTAGCAAATAAGAAAATTGTGAGATAATTTTATTTTGTCTTGGTTACAAATATATTGCCATTTTTAAAGTGTATCAGTATGGTTGACCCTGAAGCAAAAAGGATTTCGTGAGATAACGTCTGCTCATCTACTGGTAAAAACTCATCATAACCCCAATCATCAAATCCTCTTCTCTCTCCCCAACCTTCAACTTCTGCATAATTTACATTAAGCTTTCTAATGCATTTATAGGTTATTTTAAATGTATTTATACTATCTGTAACATATATATCTAGAGATATAGGATTTTTAAACTCATATTCCTTATGTGTTAATACTATATTCTTTATTTGAAAGTCATGAAAACCTTGATTACTCAAGTATGTTTTTAAAAACTTTTTGGAAAATCTATTTTTAACTGATTCAAATATTTCAGAGTACACTTTGTTATTCTTATCCCATTCTAAGCTTGCTTTCTCATATTCCTTCTGAGAATCACTATTTAACTTCGACCATAATTCATCAGTAAAATATCTCATATACTCAACCTCCCAGTTTCGTATTATCTTACCACATCTATTTAATTAACAATAATTATATATTGTTCAGTTTGGATAAACATAAATTTCTGATTGCCACTTATCTATCCAACCATCATATACAAAACCTAATTTAAGTAATAAATTTTTAGACGGGATGTTTTCTTTTTCAGTCATAGCTACTATTTCACAGCCAGAGTAATCTTCTCTAAGTCTTGGTAATAGAGCTTTCAATACTTCGCTTATATATCCTTTTCGAGCGTAAATTGGATTAATAGAAAATCCAATTGTAATAGTTTTTCCTTTTCTTACAAGATATAAATCTCCTAAAAGATTATCTGTGGTTTTATGAGCAATGGCAAGTTGGATTCCATTTTCCATATTTAAAGGAGCTAACAATGCTTTTTTATATTCGTCTTTTGTTAAATTCTTAAAACTTTGATACTTCATCCATTCTTCATTGTTTCTATAAGTCATGAATGAGTCTAAATCTTTTTCTTCAAAACACCTTAATATACATCTATCCGTTTTAATCACTAGACCACCCCATTTATAGTCTTTTATTTTTACTAAAAATAAAGTTTAGTTATTATCTGATATTATAGCAAATATCTGATGGTCTTCCCATTTTCCATTAATCTTTACACCTTTTTGTTCTATACCTTCTCTATGAAAACCTGCCTTTTCTAATACTCGCATTGAACCTATATTGCTTAACATTACACCTGCATCAACACGATGTAGTTTCAATTCATTAAACGCAAATTCTATTGCTAAAGAAACTGCTTCCGTGGTATATCCTCTACCATTATATTGTTTGTCCAATGAATAACCAATTAAACATTTCTGGAGTGAACCTCGAAATATATGATACAGCGATACACTACCAACTAATTTACCATTATCTTTTAGATATATACCAAAAGAATATCCTTTACCTTCTTCTCTTTGCTTTATAGAATTGCTAATATATTTACGCTTTGAGTCAAGTGTGTAATAGTCATCGTCAAAAGCTGGAGAATATTTGTGAAATAACTCACCATTTCTTAAATGCAAATCGAGTAAAGATTTTGCATCTGCATCTCCAAAAAAACGAATAAAAATTTTGTTACATGTAAGATCCATATTAATTTTGCCTCCTATTACCATTAATAAAAAATACCTATTGTATCTCTATCATTTAGATAATAACCCTTTCCCTTTTTTGTAATAATTTCAATATCTTCATCTAATAACTTGATTAGTTCTCCACTTTCCAATGTCTTGTTGTCCATTATCAAACAAAATAAAATTATATTTATAATTTTTTGCAGTATTTCTACTTCATACTCTACATGTACCAACTCTATCTCTAACTTGTTAAATATATTTAATCCTGTTGTGAAAGCTCCTATTCTCCCATCTTCTTCTCTAACATAGTTAATGTTTATCCAGTTTTGATACGGAAGATAATGATCATTATGTTCAATTGCTGCTTTCATAATATTCATATAGCTACGATAACTATTTTTTTCAATGATTAAGTTTGAATCTGCATTATACATACATATTCCATCAGACATTCTCATAAGCGAACAACAAACCTGCGTAAATATAGAGCAAGTTTTAATCTGATCTAAACATTCATTTTTTAATATGGCAACAATCATAAATGCCTTATGATTATTAACATATTCTTCTGCTTCTCTCCAAAATGGATTTCTTTTTGCAGCTTCAATTGGAGAGGCCTCTGGATACGCAGCTTTCATAAATGAACATACAAACTGAATCTTATCTATATCAAAATTGACATGTGTAATCATATCCTCATTTCTTATTTCTGCTTCTAATTTCACTCCCCAATCTTTTTCAAATCCATCTATAAATGATTCTGCATCAAACTCAACATCATTAAACAGCCCATACTGCACACATTTATATCCTTCTTTTTTCTTTCCAACCCCAAATAATCCCATTACTAATCCTCCTACAAATTTACTACTTATAATACTTAGCCTTAAATTAAGAATTTGTTTACTATTTACTCTTCATCAAAAATTGCCCCACTGGTTCTTTTTCATAAGATTCACAAAGCGTTTTATTGTTGCGCTTATCCCTTTCATATATGTCTGCACCTTTTTGAATCAGCAAATCGAAAATTCGCATTAAATCTTCCTTAAGCTCATTTGTAATAATCCTATTGTTGGCAACCCTATCCTCTTTGTAATAGTAGCTAGGAAGTATTTGTCTTGCATCTAAAATTGCTCTTACTAAACAAGAATTTCCATAGGAATCAACAGAAGAAATATCCGCTCCCATATCAATCATCCTTTTCAATACATGAAAGGCCTTATCAGCCTTTTCCTTTGAATTAAACTCCCGAAACCCCATAATAGCATCCTTTGTATTCCATCTTGAGCTCATAACGGCTGCCATAATAGCATCCTGCAAAACTGGCATCCTCCACTCATAACAGCTTTCTTTTTCTATAAAATTCACATCAGCGCCACAATCCAAAAGATATTCTGCAATTTCAAAGTTGCCAGATTTTATTGCAACTTGCAGAGGAGATTGTCCATGGTCTTTTTTAGGTGGCTGTTTCGCTGTACACGCAATCAGCTCAGGTTTCTTTTGAAGCAATGCTTTTACAGTGTCTATATCACCCTGTCTTATTGCAACAAATAATTTTTTCATACATTCTCTCCTTTCTACCACTAAATCACTGATAAAAAGCAATTTAACATATATGAACAACGCTGTTAAATAAATTTAGGTTTTTCATCAAATATAATTATATCTTCTAAATTACCATTATACTTTTCTATAAGCTTATCAACATCATTGTCCTGAACAAAATTGTATTCCTCTTTAGTTATGGGAATTACCCATAACAAATTAATTCTTTCACCCATAAAAGTATCATATTTGGGGGAATTAATTTGAGGAAACATATTATCATTTATCAATAACACAGCTTCAAAATTACTTACTACATTACAAGGAATAGTATGTCCATTTCCAAGCCAGGTTATTGCCTTCCATGGAAGACCTGTCTGTCCGCTTATATAGCTTAATAGCTTCATATAATGGTTTTTATTTTTAAAATCATCACTGCATGCAAAGCCTAATTCTATTCTTCTGTACTGCTCTGATCCTTCTTCAAAGAACTGTTCAATTTTAGGCTGACATAGTGCGCTTACTCCTGCTGTAAATGCATAATTAACTTTATCCTTGGTACCTGTAATTAATGCTTTAGGTGGAAACTGATTATTATCAATAGCATAATACTTTTCATAATTTCCGAAAAATTTTTCTAAGGTTGATAAATGCATATTCTGCACATCTTTAAAGTAATCGTCGTATAAATATTCCCAGTATTTTTTACTTTTCATTACCCTCTTATATAGATTGTCTTCAGCATCAGTTAACTCCCATGCAAATGGTCCAGTTCCCACAGCATATCTTGAATATCCATAAAATCCATTTTCCGCCCATCCAGGTATTACAGCCAAAAGTTTATCATTTTCCAATAGTGCTGCCCCATCACCTTCTTCAAACCATATAATTGATAAATTATCTGTATCGATTTCTATTCCTTCACTGCTATGCCTGCAGTATTCCAAAGGCATCATGGGAGCAGTTCCATTATCCATCGCTTCATAATCAATGTCCTTGCCTGTCATACTTGTATTGCAAATCCAACAGGGCTTAATTATGCTATTTTCAGAACATGGATTAAACCATAAATAGAAATAAATTGTAGTTTCGCTCTTTTCAACAAAGGCTTGAATATTGCACACTGGTGACCAGCTCTCTATCAAAATTTTATTCTCCACTTTTTCACCTTCTTCTGATGCATTTTCATTTTGCTTATTGAATAATTTCTTAAATATCCCCATCTTATTTCCTTTCTTTATTTAATCTTTTTCTATTTAATATTATTTTATATTCTAATTCCATAACTTTCTCTGGTTTTTCGCAGTAACTACATTCAAATTGGAATTTATAAGCTAATTATTTTACAAAATCATATTTTTGTTAATTAAAAACATTGAAATACTTTCAATAAAAAGTTATTATACTATTCTTTTACATTCTTGCAGTTTTCAATAACTTCATTGCAAATGGTATTATAATCATCCTTTTCAAAAAATGTTTCTTCTAATCCACTCAATAATACATTTTTCAGTTCATCAATTTCATCATTAGAATTAACATAAACCATAGGTAACAGTAGTAATTTTTCTCTAACATCTTTTTTAACTGTATGCTTTTTAAATTCTTCCCATGAAATAGCATGTATCTCATAATGAGGTCCAGTGCATCCTATCTCATTATCATCTAAGAAAAACATTGTATCACCAGGATGGAATTCTATATAAAGTTTTTTCTCTGTATCTAATGATAGTTGTAATGTATTCGGATCATCCACATAGCCATCACTATCATCCAAAACACCATCATAATAACCTGTAAATGAGTTAATAAATTCCTTAGGAAATTCAAATTTTTCAGATAAAAACTCAGACAAAGTTTCTTCCAACTCTTCATTAAAAGATTCTGGATAATTACAAGCAAAAAAAAGTAGCCAAAAATTAGAATTGCCTTTAATACTTTCAAAATCAATAATATTACGCATTTTTATTTTCCTTTCTTAATTTTATAATTTATAGCTTCTAAGAAATTCAAAATGCATTTATCCTGATAAATTACTATTTATATTACTCATCCCAAAATTGGAATCTGATGGCTAAATAGTAATTTAAATTATACATCTATTACTATCAACCTTTATACTTTTAACCAACTCAACATAAATTTTTGCTCTTCTTAGTAACTGTAATTTTCTATAAGCACTTTTTCAAGATATGATTTCAGAT
>NZ_CAUPZS010000050.1:0-11965 GCF_963515715.1 uncultured Clostridium sp. | reverse complement strand
TCAACATTAACAGGAATATTTGGAATAGGTGGAGCAGCAGTAGCTCAATCTGTAGTAATGGACAAAATGTTTAAAGGGTTCATAGAAAATTTAGGCATATCTACAGGGCTTTGGGCTATGATTTTACTAATAGGTTCTCAAATAACTTCCTTTGCATATCCAGAAGCAGATATGTTAGGGCAAATGGGTCTAGCTAGATCTAAGGATTTAAAGAACATGGTTAAGTTTGGCGTAACTGTAGTTATATTTAATATTTTACTTGTATTTATAAGATCATTCTTTGGTTAAAGGAGAGGATAGCTTATGAATCTTAAAGAAAAAATCAATAATATGATTAAAGAGTCTAAAGGAGATATAGCTGTAGTTATTAAAAATTTAAATACAGGCTCTAGCATTATGATAAATGAAGAAGAAGTTTTTCCTTCAGCTAGCACAATTAAACTACTTATCATATCTGCATTAATGAAAGAAATTAGTAATGGCTTAATAAGACTAGAGGATAAAATAGTTTTATTAAATAAATGTAAATGCGGTGGAGATGGTATATTAAAGGAGTTAGATGAGGGAAATGGTTTTACCATAAGGGAAATTGTAACTCTTATGATCATATTAAGTGATAATACTGCTACCAATATATTAATAGATTTAATGGGCATGGATAAAATAAATGATATGGCTAAAGAATTGAATTTAGAAAATACTCAATTAAGAAGGAAGATGATGGACTCTGAAGCTGCAAAAATGGGTAAAGAAAATATAACAACAGCAAAGGATATGTGTCATATCCTAGAACTAATTTATAGTGGAAAAGTTGTAGATGAAGAGTGTAGTGAAATAATATTGAATATACTAAAAAGGCAGCAGGTAGGAGGAAGAATCAACTTATACTTACCAGAGGATATAATTATAGCCCATAAAACAGGATATTTAGATAGATTAGAGCATGATGTAGGAATAATATATCATCCTTATAGTGATTATATAATCTGCGTGTTGACAAAGAATGTGGAAACGAATAAAGAAGGAAGAGAAATAATAGGTAAAATTTCATTAGAAGTTTATAATACTATTGAACAAATATAAATTAATTATATATATAAGGAGCAGGTAAATTTTTGATTTATTTGCTCCTTTACTTAATAGAGAGATGTTAATGGTTTAAATGATATTGATAGTCAGTGTCGCTTAAGTTATACTAGAATAGTAATCAGTATAACCCTTCGCCAACTAATTTAAGTAATTTAGAATATAGATATGTTTTTTATGGCTATTTGGATATAATGACAGAAAAGAAGTTATGGATGAAACTAGAAGAGTGTGAAAAATTTACTTTATATTTATGAAAGAAACATATAGACTAGAAAGTAGAAGCCTAATACTTAAATTAGGAGAGGAGAAGTTATGAATAAAATAAAAAAAATATTTTACGTTATTGTAGGAATACTTTCCTTTGCTCTTGGAGCAATAGGTGCATTTATACCAGTACTACCTACCACTCCTTTTCTTTTATTGGCATCTTTTTGTTTTGTAAAGGGTTCTGAGAAATTTGATAGATGGTTTAAAGGAACTAAGATATATAAAAAACACTTAGAAAGCTATGTAGATTCTAGATCTATGACTATGAAGCAGAAGGTATCAATACTAGTATTTGCTGATACTATGATAGCTTTTCCACTCATAACGTTGAAAAATATTTACGTAAAGATTTTTTTACTTATATTAGTTATGTTTAAATATTATTATTTTATGTTTAAAATAAAGACCATTAATGAAGAGTAAACCAATCTTTTGAAAGGTGAACATATGAGGAAAATAGAAAAAGAGAAAAAAGTAGTTAAATTAATGATTACACTGTATTGTGAGAAAAAACATAAATATAAAGAGACGCTTTGCAATGAATGTGAGGAATTGTTAGATTATACTCATAAAAAACTAACATATTGCAGGTTCGGAGAAGAAAAAAATTCATGTAAGAGATGCTCAATACATTGTTATAAAGATGATATGAGAGAAAAAATAAGAAGAGTAATGAGATTTTCGGCACCAAGGATAATTCTTTATAAACCACAGGAATTTATGAGGCATATGTTAAAATAATAAATTAAGAGAATATATGCAAACAAAGAGGGGGATAAACGTGATCAATAGAGAGATGAAGCAATATGAAATAAAAAATTTAATTGATCAAAGGTGTCCTGTTTGCGAAGAGTTTAGTAAAATCTATAATTTAGAAACTATGGAACATGAATTTGAAGTTCCTAAAGAGATTGGCAATGGGCATTTGAGACAGATCGTTTCTGGTGAAAATATACAAATTATAAATTTTAACACTACTTTTCATAGGCAGATGGAGATTGAAGGAATGTCAAAAGCTCCACATATTGATATGTTTTTTTGTACTGGAGAGGGACTAGAGTGGGAATTTCAAGGGAATAGAAATAAATTTGAGCTTCTAAGCGGAGAGAGTTTTTTATCTAAGACTAAAAGTAGAGAGAATATAAAAAGATGGGTTTATCCGCCAAAACATCAGTTCAATTTTATAGAAATTAAAATTCATCCTAAAAAATTTGAACAAATTAAGGAAGATATTGAAGAGGAATGGAATATTTTTTGTAAGGGAAAATATGATGAGATATTTTATAAAAATAGGATTATCCCGCCTATAAATCTTGTGTTACAACAAATAATCAATTGTCCATATAAAAAAGGGCTGAAAAATATTTATATGGAAGGTAAAATACTAGAACTTCTTTCAATATATCTTAATGATGCGGTTTATCAACAAGAAAAACATAATACAGTCAAACTTTCTAATGAAGATATAACAAGTATTTATAAAGCTAGAGAAATTTTAGACAACGATATAGTAAACACACCTACTTTAGCTTCTTTATCTAAGATGATATGTCTTAATGAATTCAAATTAAAAAATGGATTTAAAGAGATTTTTGGCGGCACAGTGTATTCCTATGTTATTGATAAGAGATTAGAAAGGGCTCGATTGCTTTTTGAGGAGAGAAACATGCAAGTTAGTGAGGTAGCAAGTCATGTAGGTTACGCCAATTCAAGCCATTTTGCTTTAGCTTTTCGTAAAAAATTTGGTGTTAATCCAAAAGAATATTTAAAAAATGTGGCTGAACAATAGATAATAAAATATTTAAAAATTGCTGTATCAATAAAAATGATGACAGCAATTTTTTTATTTGTTAATAATCCTTTTTTCATCTTTTTAAATCCTTATATGAGTAGAGAAAGCATAATGTTTTCTCTTATAATAATTGATATAGATAATCATTATCAATTATTCCTTGCTTCGAATTCACTATATGATGGCTTATATACAGCTGTGCTTTTTAATGGAATTGATTTTGAGGCTAAATGAGTTTCTACTACAGAGATATTAAAATGATGTCTAAAGATAAAAGGAGAATAGCTATATGAAAAACATATCATCAAAGGAAGTGAAATATATAAAAAACAAGTTTACAGAAGAAGGTTACAAGCTGACTAAGCAAAGAGAGATAATACTTAATAATATTATAAAAAATAAATTTAAGCATTTATCTGTAAAGGATGTCTATGCAGCTGTTAAAGTTGCCATGCCCAGAATAGGTATTTCAACAGTTTATAGAACTATGATTTTGTTAAAAGAACTAAATTTTTTATGTGAAATTGATTTTGGTGATGGTTGTACTAAATACGAAATTGTCTCTCTAAATTCAAAAGGATATCATCCCCATTTAATATGCTCCAGTTGTAAAAGAATAGTAGAAATTGAAAGTGATTTCTTAGATACATTAGAGTATGCAATAGAGCAAGAAAATAAATTTAAAATAAAAACCTACAATATTATATTTTATGGATTGTGTAATGAATGTAATGTTTTTAAAAAATAAAGGAGGTAATAAGGTTGAATAATAAAAAGGGGATTCCACGATTATTAGAGATCGCTGGAGAAAAACGTGGTCTGCTTCTACTTTCAGGAATATTTTCATCTATCAGTGCTATTTCTATGCTTGTGCCTTACGTATCAGTATATTTTATACTTGCAGAATTATTAAAAAATGCTTCGAACCGATCTTTGGTTAATAGAAATTTCATGATACATTGGGGTGTTACAGCATTAATAGGATTAATAGTTGGGATTATAACTATGTATTTATCTGGTTTACTAGCACATACAGCAGCTTATCGAATACTCTACGGTTTAAGAATAAAGCTTTCAAAACATATAGGCAATTTACCACTTGGGTATTTTACTAAAACATCTACTGGAGTAGTAAAAAAGATTATGGAGCAGAATGTAGAAAAAATTGAAAATTTCATTGCTCATCAATTGCCTGATTTAATCAATGTTTCAGCCACAGTAATAGTTATGGTAGTGGCAATGATTTATTTAAATCCATTTTTAGCAATAGCATGCATTATACCTATTATACTAGGCTTTTATGTGCAGGCTTCTATAAGAATGGGGGGGAAATCCAAGGAAAACTTAAAACTTTACCATGATTCTTTAGAAAGAATAAATGCATCAACGGTACAGTATGTAAGAGGAATACCTATTATAAAAGTTTTTGGACAAACAGTACATTCCTTTAGAAAATTTTATGATGACATGATAGATTATAGAGATTATTGTATTAAATATACAAATCAATTTCAAAATATCTATATTTTTTTCAAAGTAATGTTAGGTTCTCTTTTGGCATTTATTTTGCCAGTAGGGGTGTATCTTTTAAGTGGAAAACCTGAAAACATGGCATTTGCATTAACTTTAATTTTCTTTTTGATTATGGCACCAGGGATATCTGCTCCTATGTTTAAATTTACAAGCTTTGCCTCTACAATAGGAGATATATCTGAAGGAGTAGAGCGTATAGACAATATTCTAAGTGAAAGACCAATACCAGAGATAAAAAATCCAAGGATGCCACAAAATTTTGATATTAAATTTGAGAATGTATATTTTTCTTATGACTCAGCAGATGTAGCTACTCGTAAGGATGCTCTTTCTAATATAAGCTTTAATGCAAAACAAAGAAAGGTAACCGCCCTTGTGGGTCCTTCAGGCTCTGGAAAGTCCACAATAGCTAGTCTTATTCCTAGATTTTGGGATGTATTAAAGGGTTCAATTTCTATAGGAGGAGTAGATATAAGAGATATTAAAATAGAGGATTTGATGAATATAGTATCCTTTGTTTTTCAAGATTCATTCTTATTTTATGATACTATTTATGAAAATATTTTGGTGGGAAGACCAGATGCAACTAAAGAGGAAGTATATGCTGCGGCAAAGGCTGCTCAATGCAAAGAATTCATTGAAAAACTTCCAAATGGATATGAAACTCTTATAGGAGAGGGAGGAATATATCTTTCTGGTGGTGAGGCGCAAAGATTGGCAGTGGCTAGAGCTATACTTAAAAATTCTCCTATATTAGTTTTAGATGAAGCAACAGCTTTTGCAGATCCAGAAAATGAATATCAGATGCAATTAGCTCTTAAAGAACTGATTAAAAACAAAACAGTAATAGTCATTGCTCATAGACTTTCATCTATACAGGATGCAGATCAAATTATTGTATTAAAAGAAGGTAAGATTATGGAGAAGGGTACCCATGATAAATTAATATCCATTGATGGTCTTTATAAGAATATGTGGAATGCATATACTAACTCAGGAAAATGGAAAATTCGAAAAGGGGTGAAGGATGATGAAGTTGTTCTATAATATAACTGCTGGCAATCCGAAAAAGTTAGTAAAACCAATATTTTTTTCTGTAGTATCAAATCTTGTAAATATTCTACCCTTTGCCTTAGCTATAAAAGTAGTGCAGATAATTTTTGAAGCCTTTTCCAAGGGAATACCTGTGAATATAAACGAGTTATGGATTACCAGTGGAGCATTATTTTTATCTATGATAATAATGTTTTTAGCAGAAATACCTGCATATAGATTTAGCTATAAAGGAGCCTATATGCTTGCAGCAGAGGGGAGAGCTAATCTTGCTGAACATATAAGAAAGTTACCTCTAGGATATTTGACTACCAGAGATCCAGGAGACCTTGGAAATATGATGATGGGAGACTTTACATTAATAGAGCATTGTATATCTCATCTTATGCCTCAGTTGGTTGGAGGATTTGTTATGCCAATAATTGCTTTCATTGGGCTATTATTTATTGATTGGCGTATGGCTATTGCCATGTTTATAGCTTTACCCATAGCAATTTTAATTATAAAGCTCACCTTAAAGCTTCAAAAAAGAATAGGTAAGGGGCACATGGAGGCTAAAACATACGCAGCCAATAGATTACAAGAATATTTAAATGGAATAGGAACCATAAAGGCATATAATTTGACAGGAGAAAGATTTGTTCGTCTAGAAAAAGCTTTCAGAAGATTCATGGTTGAAAGCATAAAAATCGAGGGGCTTTTACAGCCTATAGTGTTGACAGCCATAGGATTTATTAGAGCTGGACTTACAATAATGGTATTGATAGGAACTCATTTGCTTTTGGGTGGGGATTTAAATATTACAACTTTTGTTACCTTTTTAATTGTAGGTACGAGAGTATTCGATCCCTTGACCACAGCTCTTGGCAATTTTTCAGAAATTAGTTATGATGAGCAGGCAGGAGAAAGAATTGTAGAATTATTAAGAGAGCCTATTTTGCCAGGAGAAAAAATCCCTCCTAAAAGACACAATATTCAATTGAAAAATGTTACTTTTGCTTATGGAGATAAGGAGGTTATTAAGGATGTTTCTATAGATATGAAAGAGGGATCATTAACTGCTCTTGTAGGACCTTCAGGGAGCGGAAAAAGTACTATTTTAAAATTAATAGCTCGCTTTTACGATCCACAAAAAGGAAAAGTTTTAATGGGAAATGAAGATATGAAAGAAATTGAACCGGAAGCTCTTCTTCAAAAGGTTTCCATGGTTTTTCAAGATGTATATCTTTTTCAAGATACTATTGGTAATAATATAAGATTTGGTAGGGAAGGAGCAACTCAAAAAGAAGTGGAAGAAGCAGCAAAAAGAGCTTGTTGTCATGATTTTATTAAGAAGCTTCCACAAGGATATGATACTCCAGTAGGAGAAGGAGGGTGTACCCTTTCAGGTGGAGAAAAACAACGTATTTCTATTGCTAGAGCTATATTAAAAGATGCCCCTGTGGTGCTCTTAGATGAAGCTACTGCATCATTAGATCCAGAGAATGAAGTGGAAATACAAAGGGCAATAAATGAACTTATTCAGGGGAGAACTGTAATAGTTATTGCCCATAGACTTAAAACCATTTGTAATGCAGATAATATTATAGTATTAGACAAAGGAAGGGTTGTAGAGCAAGGTGATCATGAAGAATTAATTTCACGAAAAGGACTTTATTATAATCTTTGGACAATACAACATGGAAGTAGCGGATGGAGCATGTCATAATAGGATAGCTGTATTAGAACTGGCTAGCTATGGGATAAATAATGAAGTACTTCTTATTTAAATTTACAAAAGTACCGAGCAACTTTTAATATATAAGTTTGCTCGGTACTTTTTGTGAATTGAGTTAGGAGTTAATAATATCTATTAATTCTTCAATATTTTTGGAACCAAAATGGACAGTTTTATTATTTATGATAATGGCTGGGACGCTCATAAGTTTATATGCAGTTTTTAATTCTTGAAAGTTTGATAAATCGATCATTTCCGCTTCTACATTAGGATTTTCAATAGCAATTCTTTGAGCATTTACAACCACATCTGGGCAGAGATGGCATGAAAGTGAAACTGCTACTTTTATGTTTGTTTTCTTGTCAATGGATTTGATTTTCTCAAGTATTTGTGAAGACAGAGGTTGACCTTTACTACCAAGATTATATATAGCTAGGACAAAAGAATTTAACTCATGACCACCAGGTACTCCATGGAATTTTACGCCGCTATAATTACCTTCATGATCTAAAAATGACACCACTGGAAATTTGTCAGCATGAATCTTTTCTTCCATTTTAGGATTTGCATGTTTTTCATAAATTTCTACATTGATTTTTTCACTAAGATGGCAAATTTCTAATAATACATTTTTTAGTTCTATAGACTTTGGGTTATCTAAATCAACTATAGAAACCAATGTCACATCTTTTTCTAAACGAGAGAATATATCCTTTAATTGATTCTTAATATCTTTACTTAAAAACTCTTTATTATGAGATTCGGTTAAATTGGAATCATGAGTAGATTCATCAGTAGTATCTGGAGTAGGGGTAACATTATGATCCGGCAAATCTTTAATACCTAATCGTTCTTTTAATTCTGTGATGTATCTTTCAGCACTAGTAGCTGCAATGGCACCATCGGAAACAGCTGTTACGATTTGTCTAAGGTCTTTAGGACGCAAATCACCAGCAGCGTAGATACCTGGGACATTTGTACTCATGTGTTCATCTGTCAATATATATCCAAATTTATCTGTGGCAACATGTTCTTTAAATAATTCCGTTTTAGGTTGATTACCTACAAAAACAAATATGCCAAATATACCGTCTTTAGGGGAGGCATGATATTCAAAAGTTTCTTTGGTTATATTATTTATAAACTTAGCATAGTTGAGAACACCATCTCCACCAGCTTCTAAAATTTCTGTATTAAATTTAACTTCAATTTTTTCATGGGAAAGCACTTTATCGGCAATGGTTTTGGCACAAGTAAATTCGGGCTCTCTAGCTATAACAGTAACTTTTTTAGCAAATCTAGTGAGAAATATTGCTTCTTCAGCAGCGGCAAAACCAGCACCAATAACAAATACATCTAGATCTTGGAAAAACTCTCCGTCACAAGTAGAGCAGTATGCTACTCCTTTACCGGTGAACTCTTCTTCACCAGGGAAACCTAACCTTCTTGGTGAAGCACCGGTAGCGATAATAACAGCTCTTCCTTTATATTCACCTATATTGGTTTTAATTATTTTAACATCATTAGTAAAGTCTACATCAATTACTTCCATTTTAGAAAATTGCACACCAAAATTTTTAGCTTGTAGTTGCATTTGCTCCATAAGTTTTGGACCAGTAACATTAGGTAGCCCAGGATAGTTAGCAATATCGGAAGTAGTTTTTACCTGTCCGCCTATATTATTTTTTTCAAGAATGAGCACATCTAATTTAGCTCTACCAGCATAAATACCAGCGGAAAGTCCAGCGGGACCTGAACCAATTATTATTAAATCATATATTCTATCCATATTATCCTCCTTATTAAATAAAAATTTCCAAGCCATCTCAATAGAGTTAATCTATTATTAAAGTTTTTAACAAGTATGTGATTTAAATGATTAAAAATCTTAATAATAGATTAAAAATGATTGATAGTACAAATATAGAGACACAAAAGTGTCTCTATATGTATTAAATTTTACCTACTAAATCTAAGCTTGGTGAAAGAGTTTCAGCACCAGGTTGCCATTTTGCTGGGCAAACTTGATCACCATGAGCAGCAACAAATTGAGCAGCTTGAACTTTTCTTAATAACTCGTCAACATTTCTACCGATTCCTAAATCATGTACTTCATAAGCTTTAATTTCACCTTCAGGGTTTAATATAAAAGTTCCTCTTAAAGCAACACCTTCTTCTTCAATTAAAACCCCAAATTGCTTTGTAAGTGCACCAGTTGGATCTCCAAGCATTGGGTATTTAATTTTCTTAATAGTTTCTGATGTATCAGCCCATGCTTTGTGTACAAAATGAGTATCAGCTGATACAGAGTAGATTTCGCAATCTATTTCTTTAAATTTATCATAATTATCTGCCAAATCTCCTAATTCAGTTGGGCAAACAAATGTAAAATCTGCTGGATAGAAGAAGAGCACTGACCATTTACCTTTGATTGACTCCTCTGTTACTTCTTTGAATTCACCATTGTGATAAGCCTGTACTTTAAAAGGCTCTACCTTTTCTCCTATTAAAGAAATTATTGATCTTTTTTCCATAATAAACACTCCCCTATTTTTTATTTTCGGCTAATTGATATCTCTTATTAACTAATAATAACTATTAATTATTAAAAAGTCAATGGTTATTTGGTAAAATTTTATTTTTATTATGTATTTTTCAAATATTTAATTATTTTCTTATGAAATAAATGTGGGAATATTAGAACTAGTTAGCTACTAGATAAATCATGACTGAAAGATTATCAACAAGTGAATATATTAGAAAAAGAGTGGCAAAATAATTGACAAAAAGTTGAATCGCAATTAATATTAATATAAATAAATTATTATTTAATAATTATTATCTTATATTAGCCATATATCTTAAAATGCATAAAGGTGGTATTTAAAATGGATGTTTCAAATAAAGAGATAAAAGAGTTTCTACTAAAAAATAATATTAAAGCTACAGATAATAGAATTAAAATAATGAAGTATTTAATGACTCTAGATGAACATCCTACTGCAGAAGAGATTTATAATGGATTAATAGATAAGCTTCCTACATTGTCAAGGACAACAGTATATAATACTTTGAACATTTTTAAAGCTGCTAAGTTAATAAAAACCGTGAGTGTAGGAGAAAGAGAAGTACGATATGATATTAATAAAATAGATCATGGACATTTTAAATGTGAAAATTGCGGTAAAATTATCAATTTTCCAATAGAGTTTGATGAAATATCCATCGATATGTTAAAAGGATGTAAGATTAATGATAAATATATTTGTTTTAAGGGTATATGTTCTAAATGTGTAAATAAGAAAGTATTGGAATAAATTATAAATAAAAGAGAAAAATATAATAGTGAAAATACATTATAGAGGAGAATTACATATGAAAAAATTTGTTTGTACAGTATGTGGCTATATTCATGAAGGTGAGAGACCACCAGAACAGTGTCCTATTTGTAAAGCAGACGCTAGCAAGTTTAAAGAAGCTACGGATAAATTGGTTTGGGCGGATGAACATAGAATTGGCATTGCTGAAGGCGTTGACAGTGAAATTATAGAAGGATTAAGAGCAAATTTTATAGGTGAATGTACTGAAGTTGGCATGTACCTTGCTATGGCAAGGCAGGCAGATAGGGAAGGATTCCCTGAAGTTGCAGAAGCATATACTAGAATAGCTTATGAAGAGGCAGACCACGCTTCTAGATTTGCAGAGATATTAGGTGAAGTGGTAAAGCCTAATACTAAAGAAAATTTAAAAGCAAGGGTTGAAGCAGAATATGGAGCCTGTGAAGGAAAGAAACAGCTTGCTAGCCTTGCTAAGGAGAAGAATCTTGATGCTATTCACGATACAGTACATGAAATGTGTAAAGATGAGGCAAGGCACGGAAGAGCTTTTAAAGGACTTTTAGAAAGATATTTCCATATGTAAAACACAAGTGTTCCTTTATAATATTACAAAGGAACACTTGTGTTTTCTAATGTATTTTAGTTATTATTTATTTTTAAAAGTTAAACAATCCGTTTCTGTGTATATATCAGCGTTTTCACCGCTTACGTGTATAGAGTCAGCTGAACATACCTTGTTGGAATTATAGGTGCAACTAATTACGTTACATGTAATTGCTGAGCATGGTTTTCCTGGATCATTAACATTATTGGTAAGGGTACCATAATGCACTGAGTCTAAAAAAGAACCACAGCAAGTGTCAGAATTTTTTTTCGCATTAAGGCCACCTACATTAATAACATTAGCATAACATATATTTTCTTTATTATGAGAACAGTTCGAAACCTCACAAGCAATTCTTGCCATAATATCTCCTCCCTTAGTGTTTATACTAATAAGTTTAACCAAGAAGAGAATTAAATATTAAAAAAATTACCTATAATTAATTTAAATATATAAAAATAATATGAGATCTCTATTATTTATTTTTAGATTTACCTCTACCTTTTTTTCTGCTGATATTTAGTTTGGCATTATTAAATTTATTATTATTTAATTTCCCATTAGATTTACCT
>NZ_CAUPZS010000049.1:0-12431 GCF_963515715.1 uncultured Clostridium sp. | reverse complement strand
AATCCAATTAAATCCCCCTCATAAAAAACAGGCTTTTTTAAGGTATCTACTTTAAATCCATGGTCTATTTCATAGAGGTTTGAATAGAGCTGTTCTCTAGAAATTGGATAATATACATTCTCACTAATAGATGAAGATAATCTAACTCCATTTCTATCATATATCTCTATCTTAGTATTATTTTTATCCTCTTCATCAATTAAATTCACCGCATTAAAAGGATAATTATTAAATAATTCTTTATTGCTTAGTAGTTTATCGTATTTTTCAAACTTTTTTATATTATTTATGTAATCATCCATTTCCGTTCGTTTATTGTAGCTTTGCATCCAAAAGAAAAGCATGATACTAGTTAGTATAGGAATAAGCATTACTGTTACATAGGATAGAGTAAGCCATTTTTTTATCTTCATACTGATCTTTCTCCTACAAATCTATACCCAGTGCCCCATACAGTTTCAATAAACTTTGGATTTTTAAGATCATCCTTTAATTTTTCTCTAATTTGTTTTATATGGACAGTAACTGTATTGTTTCCATCCATGTCCTCTTCTCCCCATATAGTTTCATAGAGCTCTTTTTTACTAAAAACTCTCTTTGGATTTTGCAACATCAATACAAGTAATTCAAACTCTTTAGAGGTGAAGTGAAGATTTACACCATGAATTTCTACATATTTATCCTTCTCATTTATAGCTAGTCCATTTTCATATTTTAAAAAACTAGTATTTTCATCTATACCTTTATATCTTTTATATCTTCTTAAATTACATTCTATCCTTGCCTGAAGTTCAATTAAGCTAAAGGGTTTTGTCATGTAATCATCCGCTCCTAAATTTAATCCCTTCACCTTGTCATAATCTTCACTCTTTGCGCTAAGAATTATTATGGGTGTATCACTTGTAAGCCTTATATTTTTACAAAGGGTTAGCCCATCCATTTCAGGCATCATAATATCTATTATTAGCAGCTGAAATTTATCTCTTTTAAATTCCTCATATCCCTCTTTTCCTGTAGATGCCCAAAGAGTACTATAACCGTTATTTTCAACATATTCCTTTATGCATAGGGCTATTTCTGCATCATCCTCAACTATTAATATTTTTCCATTCATAGAAAGGTCCCTCCTACGCTTTTAATTATACACTCTATTTATGGATTTTATAAAACTTTATAATTTCTTTATAAATGATTAAAGAGCATCCACTTTTGCGAATGCTCTTCTAATATATATAACCTTCCATGTAATAGTTTTTTATATGCTAATTGAAATCAAATAGCTTAGTGTTGCAATAATAGCTACAACTGCTGTTATTTTAAGATCTGCAGATGATAACTCTTTTTTCATGTCATCATCTTTAATTATGTTGAAATTTTCAATTACTATAGCCGTTACCCATCCTATAACAGGGTTTATTGCCAGTCCCGTTAAAAGACTTATGGCTGCTATTTGCTTTTGTGCCGATGTCTTTAATGTATTTAATCCTATTTCTACTAATGGAATATATACTCCAAACAATAGAACAAGCCATATCAGAGGGGGAAATATTGCTATATCTATTGGAAAACCTAATAATGCAAAAGCTATGCCAGAAATTCCAAGAAGAAAGGCACTTCCTCCAATTGGTCTTTTTACTATACTAAGAGGTATCATAAAGCTACGCCACACCGCAGCGGTTTGAGAACCACCTAAAAAGCACCCTATTATATTTCTTATAGAGGCCAAAGCAAAGGTAGAATTCATATGAAATATGGATTTTTTTGCTTTTGGATCATAATTACTCTCCTGAAGAGTTTTAATTGCTATGCCATCTGTCGGCCACATAACTACAGCCAGTAACGCAAAGGGAAGTGCCTTTACAAAATTAATAACTGTAAACCCAAATCCCAAGCCCCATATGTCAAACCACCATACCTTTGGATTAAGTATAGGAAAAGCAGGTAAAGCTTTTACTTCTGGATAAATTCCATAAAATGCAGGAATCAATATGCCAATAGCTGCTGCTACGGGAATCATAAGCCACTTCAAATTCATTTTATTTAAGACTAGGTAGGCAATAACTCCCAGCATAATTAATATAATGAGTATTGAATTATTCTGCGTGGACGTCCATTTACTTAGACTATCAACGGAACTCATTATGCCCATGATGCCAAAGAGCAATATAATTCCTCCTCTAGCCGCAACCCCATTTAGCTCCATTATTTTATCAAAAAACTTAAACCTTGCTATGATGAGTCCTAAGACTCCGATTGAAATTCCCAGTACTAGTGGATGAACACCAAAAGAAGCCATAAGAGGTATTAATGGAATTAGTGGTGCTAGCGTCCCAGGCGGTGCAGCATATGGATTTAATATGGCGGAAAATATTATTGTAATAATGCTTCCAACTATTAGCTCTAACCTCACATTTTCTGTAACAAAGGCTTCATTAGAAATGTTATAGCCCTTTGCCCAAGCTATAGCAAAGGCCGCTACCAGTGCAATTTTACCTATGGTTCCAGATAGGGCTGGAATAATATCTTCTAGTCTTATAGTATAATCTTTTGTTGGAATGTTAAATCTATTCTTTTTAGGATTGTAGTTGATTAATTCCTCTGTTAATATATCATTTCTGTTTTTTACCTTGCTCAAATATTTTCCCCCTTCATTTTTCATCTTATTAATATAGGGTTCCAGTTTATCTATTAATTTATAGATATATAATTTGCTACACAACAAAAAAAGCCAATACTTACTAGCAACAAGCTAATAAATATTGGCATACTTCACAACTGGTTTTATACACCCTTCATTTAGTCTTCCAAATTATTACTTATTATTAAGTCTAGATTCCAGATCCTCATCCACTGTAAGGATGATTATCTTTTCTCCAGTTCTTGTACTAACATCAGAATGAGCACTTACCACATTCACATTAGTAATTTCTTTTACAAGATTATCAAAATATCCTCTTTCATTTTCGAATAAAGCCGTTCTTACTTCTTTTATAAGCTTCACCCCTTGGGTGTTTTCTGCAAGTTTTTTTTCCGATTGACTCAAAAATCCCTTAAGTCTTACTATTATCATATCTCCATATATTATTGTCTTTATTTCCTTTGGACCTCGTCCCATAAATTCAATTTCAAACTTGCTTACAGCCTCGCTTATCTTTGATTCTAATTGTCCTCTAGTCATATTAAATCCTCCTTGTTTTAAGCATGGAAGTTTTTAAAGTTATTTTATAATATCATATATAAATAAGCTTGGCAATAACGGGTTATAATAAACAAAAATCTTTAATAAAAAGCAAATTTAACTGTTCATCCATAATTAACTTTTTAAAAATTCTAGATATCCATTCTTCCTCAACTTACAAGCAGGACATTCTCCGCACCCGTCTCCTTTTATTCCATTATAGCAGGTTAAAGTTTCTTCTCGAATAATATTAAGAATATCCAACTCCTTAGCCATCTTCCAAACTTCTGCTTTATTAATCCACATTAAAGGTGTAAGAATTTCAAATTGATAATCCATGGCTAAATTTAAAGTTACATTTAAGGATTTAATAAATACGTCTCTGCAATCTGGGTATCCGCTAAAATCACTTTGAGACACACCAGTTATAATTGTATTTATTCCTCTTTGCTTTGCAAATACAGCCACAAAGCTCAAAAATAGCATGTTTCTTCCGTCTACAAAGCTATTCGGAACTCCCGCCTCTGGTGCCTCCTTGTCAACTTCTATATCTACCCTTGTTAATGAGTTTGGTGCAAGTTGATTTAATAAATTCAAATCTAAAATATGGTGTTCTACATTGTATTTTTTGCATATGTCCTTTGCACACTCTAGTTCTAATATATGTTTTTGATTATAATCAAAGGATACTGCTATAACTTCTTTAAACTTCTTTTTCGCCCAAAACAGACAGGTTGTACTGTCTTGTCCACCACTAAATACTACTACCGCTTTTTCTTTATTCATTACTATACACTCCTCTTATTATTTATAAAGCATCATCAATTTGTTATTTAAAATTGGGTCTGTGTTAAATCTTCCTCTTAATGTAGTTGATAGGGTTTTTGTACCAGTTTTTTGTATTCCCCTAGAAGTCATGCATCCGTGTTCACCTTCTATAATAACCGCTACATCCTCTGAACCCGTTACCTTTTGTATAATTTGCCCTATGTCACTTCCAATTCTTTCTTGAAGCTGTAGTCTACGTCCTACCATATCAGCTATTCTAGCTATTTTACTTAACCCAATAACCTTTTTATTAGGAATATAAGCAACAGAGACCTTCATGTTATACATCAACGCTAAATGGTGTTCACAATAGCTAAATATTTCTATGTCCTTCATAAAAACCATATCATTATTATTTTCTTTTATATCTATACCCTTTTCAAAGGTAGTATTAAACATTGCTGCAATTTCATCATTGGTATAGTTCATTCCTTCAAATACTTCTTCATACATTTTAGCCACTCTTTTAGGTGTATCCTTTAGCCCTTCCCTATCAGGATTGTCGCCTAAGGCTATTAAAATACCTCTTATATGCTCTTCAATTGCCTTTATATCAATTGCCATAATTTATACACCTCTCTTATTTGCATCCCATATAACTTTATGAAGTTGTACCTGTAATGTAACTCCATTCATATTGTTTTTCTTCATAAACTCTACAATGCTATCCATAGAAATTTTCCCAAAAACAGGGCTAATATATATATTAGTTTTATCTATAAGGTTAAATTCATCTATTATATATTTTGCTTTCTCTAAATCTTCAATGCTACCAGATACAAATTTCACCGTGTCTTTCTTTGTTAAATGCTTAAAATTATCTAACTTTATGCTACCTTCCATATCGCTAGAAGGAAGCTTATAATCCATAGTAAAGCTCGGCGGATTTTCTATTTTTAAAAACTCTTGAAGCGATATACTACCGTTAGTTTCTATTTCTACATGAAGTTCTTTATCCTCTGATAGCATCTCCAGTAGTTCTATTATGCCTTCTTGCAAAAGAGGTTCTCCACCTGTTAAAGTAATATTTTTTATCTTTTGGGATTTTATATATTCATATATATCCTCAGTAGACATATATTCGTAAGCTACATTTTTTTCATTAGCCCAAGAGGTATCACAGTAGCTACAATTCAAATTACATCCTGCAAACCTTATGAAAATTGCTAATTGACCACAAAGAAGCCCTTCTCCATTGATGCTAACAAACTTTTCTACAACCTTAAATTTCACTTCAGTTCCCCTCTCTTTCTTCATAGGCAGCACTATTTGTAGGGGTCTCAAAAACTGTAGCTCTTAATACATCGAATCCTTGAGTTTTCATAGTTTTAAAGAAAAATGCTGCAAAATTTTCTGCTGTTGGCCTAAAATTTACTTCTATTATTTTAAAGGCATCTGAAATAAGACAATTAAAAGTTTCTTCTCTCATAGTTCCTTTTTGAATAATCAATGCATGATCATAATAATCTACCATATCTTTTACAGCCTTTTTCAAATCTCCAAAGTCTATTACCATACCCTCTAGTTGACCACTCTCTACTAAGCTTTGAGACTTTACTTCAATTTCAACCTTCCATCTATGCCCATGAATGTTACTACATTTTCCTTCATATCCAGCAAGAAAATGTGCACTGTCAAAACTTTGTTCCGCTTTTAATATATACATAGGTTTCTCCTCCTTATTTTAAAATCTTACTTCCATAATAACAGCAACCTATTGCTCCGTTAAACTGAGGCTCATTTAGATATAATATTTCTTCATAATCCTTTTCTAGATATTTTTTTATGGCGGTATTATTAGCCACACCTCCTGCTAAAACTAGCTTTTTTCCTCTAAATTTGCTAAGTAGTGGATAAAGTCTTTTATATAATGAATAGTTAACTCCTGCACAAAGCTTATCTATTCTCACCCCTTCAGCTATTTTTCCTATTAATTCTGACTCAGAAAATACCGCACAGGTTGAATTTAGTTCCACAGGATTTTCACAGTATTTACTCATTTCATCAAGAGATATTTCAAGCACATTTGCCATATTCTCTAGATACCTACCACAGGATGCAGCACATTTTTCATTAAGCTCTAAATCTGTAGTAATTCCCTTTTCTACTTTGACCACCTTTACATCTTGTCCACCTACATCTAAAAGAATAAAATCTTTTAATCCAGTTTGATAAATTCCTCCATAAACATGGGCCTTTATCTCATTTATTTGAGTAAAGAGTAATAAATCCGTATTATTTTTCCCATATCCCGTGGATACTGCTTTATCAACTTGTCCTAGGTTAAGTTTTTCTAAATTTACAATAACCTTACCCTTATAGCTACAATAATCTCTATAAAAACTCATGGTACTTATTTTTTTCTTTATTATTATATTATTATCTTCCATCAAAACTATTTTCACTTCTCTACTTCCAAGGTCTATGCCTAGTATTCTCATATTCTACTCTCCTTTAAATCCAATAGCATACCGAGAAAAGCTTCTAATCTCAGCTTTGTTCTTGCACTTAATGTATTTAACTTATCCCCTTCGATATTAAGTATTGGAATATCTAATTTCTCCTTTAGCACAATATTCTCTACAGTTCTGTAGCAAAAGGCTTGAGTATAGTGAATTATACCATCTAATTTTCTTTCTTTAATTTGGCTTTTTAATTCCATAATTCTAAAATTAACATCATAAGGATAAGTGTAATCATAATACTGCTGAAATATATTTTTTGCTCTATCACCTCTAGGAAAGGCAAATTCTCTTTGCACTTCATTGTATACAAAATGAGCATTAAGTTTTTCAACGAATTCATATATATCAGAAGTCATAGGTGGAACTCCTATATATCCTAACCTTAACTTTTTATTTAGCGGTTCTCTTTTCTTAATATCTTCAATGGCTTTTTTAAGACTTTCTTCAAATCCATCAATATCTCCATTTAAATCGCTTAGGCTCACGGAATATAAATGATTTTCAAAGCCAGTAGCTTTATTTTCCTTATAGGTCAATTCATCAATCTCTTTAGATAATTTTCTAGCCTTTACTAGCCTTTTTCTAACCTTTTCTACTTCATCTTCAGTAACATTAAAGCTATTCATAAACTTTCTTATTTCATTTTCCACATCCTCTAGTTTATGGTTCTGTGGAAATGAAAAAGGATGTATTTTAATTCCTTTTAATTTTAAAACTTCAATTAAAGCTTTTGTATTGGAGCAGTCTCCTTCTACAACACCAACTATTTCTTTAATATTTTCCTCTATGCATACTCCATAAATTCCCTTTATCCAAGCACATAAGCTTTTAGGGAAACCATCTCTTTCTGCAATATCTATATATTTTAAATACTCCTTTGAGGTTATAAAAATATTGTTTAAATCTATTGGAGTATATCCTGCCGAAATAAGAACTTCCACTGGTACTGTGGTGGTTAATCCTATTTTTTTCATTATCTTTCCTCCTCGCTTTTGAAAATTTTTCCAAACAAAAAAGAGCGTAAAACGCCCATAAACAAAAAACTACCTAAGCCGGTAGTTTCGCCCTAGTTTTGTTTATAGACAGGATGGTTACGAACTGTCTTTATTATTTTTTATATTTCTAAAGTATACTATAAGATCTTTATTACGTCAATAAAATTGGACGTCCATTGGACGTCCCTACTTTTTCTCTCCTTTTATAAAAACTCTTATTCCATCTGCATCCTCATCACTTTTAGCATTTTGAAGCAGGCTTTTAAATTCACCGCTTTCTATATGATCAGGAGTAACATCATTTACCATTACAAGCATGCCATCATTTTCTTCGCTAAATAGTCCGTATTTATTAAATTTGCACCCATTATCTAAAAAAACCTTATGTGCATCCCTGAAAACTTTCTCAATACTTTCTATAGAATTATTCTTTAAATCTACCCTCAGTATAACCTCTGCATCCATGGGAATGCTCCTATCAAACTTCATGTCAAGCTTTAACTTTTTATTACCCTTCTCATATTCGCCCTTATCATACATAACCGTTGTGGTATTTTTTTCAAAGCCCAACTCCTTGGCAATAAGAGATTTTGCAAGAGCAGAATATTCGTCTGAAAGTCTTTCTATTGTATTAAACATGCCTAACACATAGCTATCATAATCATCTCTTTGAACCTTACCATTCTTGTAATAAATTGCAAACTTTGTATCTATACTGGTTTTAGATTGTGCTCTTGCCATATATGAACTAAATTTAAAGTTATAAACGGGTTTTTCTAATTCTAAATCTAAAAAAGAATAGTTTTGCTCCACATATTTCTTTATACTCTTATTTGCAAAGGCCTTAGAAATTGGATTTCCTACAAAAGCATTAGTGACGAAAAGTATTCCGAAAATAAGAATTAGCGCCGATAAACCTGCCACAATTTTTAGTGATTTTATTTTATTCATAATAATTTACCTCTCTTTCTTAAAAGTAAAGTGTAATAGTTCACTAATAACGATTCCTAAAAATACAAGAAAAGTATATATGCTGCTTAAAAATACGGGATAATATAAGGCCTCTAAGGCAAATCCCCCCTCAATTATTACGCTTATAAATTGCCACAAATAGGATAAAACAAACACTAGAGCAGGAACTAACCACCACTTTTTCTTAAAAGTAATATATCCAAGTCCTCCAATGATGGGCATAATTAAAAAGTTATAAAACATTCCCATAGAATTTGATAGCGCTGCTCCAACAATAGCCCCAGCAAATAAAATAATAAGCTGTGTTATAAAAATACTGCGTTTTATATCAAAAATAATTTTTTCATCTTTAATACCAGGCTGCTCATTTTTAACTCCTTCAAAAGCTTCAAATTCACTCCTACAACTTTCACAAGTTTTTATATGATCATTTACAAGGCTACTACTATCACTACTCCCAACCCCATCCTTTACAAGGGGTATTAAATCAAGTACTACTTCACAGGATATTTTCAAACTAATCCCTCCTTTTCCAAAGAAGTTTTTATCCACTTTTTCGTGCGAAAATCAATAACTCTTGCAGAGCTTTCTGAAATCCCAACTTCCTTTCCTATTTCACTATAGCTATATCCTTTTATTCTCATATTCACTATAGTTTGTGTACGCTCGTCTTTTTCTTCTAAAAGTTCTAAAATCCTACCCATGATTTCAGTTTTAATAAATTTATCCTCCAAGCTTTCCCATACATAGAGCCCCAATAAATCATTATATTCTACTGTAGGTTTTTCCTTTCTAAGACTTTGAAGCCATAAATGACGAGCAATAGAAAATAGCCAAGTTTTTATGGAAGACTCTCCTTTAAAATTTCCAATGCTTCGTATTGCATTTACAAAGGTTTCTGAAAGTAAATCCTCTGAAAGGGTTTCATTGTGCGTAAGAGATATCAAATATTTATAGACATCTTCTTTATATAAGATATACAAATTTTCTATTTACTTCACAAAATCCCCCCTTCAATTAATTAGTCACAATTTCCCCGGAAATGTTACACCCTTTAGAATAAAATTTTAGCGTGCCATTTTGACACGCTAAAATTACTTAGTTACTCTGACTATGCTTATTTACGATTATTCATTTATTATATCTACAAGATTTATGAACCATATCTTACCAATAAGACACATATTTAAATATGAATAATTAAATGGTAATAAATCGTGCGTCTTATTATCAAGTGATTCTTAGCTTCAGGTGGAGTTTGCTTAAAAGGAATACTTACTCCAACTGAAGCTTAGAAGAACTTATCCAGGGACGTAGCATCCGTTATGCACAGCATAAGAACTCTAAATCGCTGAAGCTCAAGAGTTCTAATATCTCCCACTTGTAGAAAAGCAGAGAACTAAAATCTTTGATTTTATGTGAATCGCTTTCACAGAGTGCGATGGGAGTATTACGGATGATAGTCATCGGATAAATGCAGATTTCCTCATTTTGTTGGATATTCATGTTCTTTTGGTTGTCTGCAATATTTCTTCAAATTAGGCAATACTGCACCAAACTGCTGATAATTTTTTCTTGCTTTAATTAGTGTTAATCCATGATTTTGATCACTTGTCTCATCATCACTTTTAATAAACAAATCTATCTCCCAAAAACATATTGGGCAGATGTAGGCAAGTGCATCACCATTATTAGGAATTGTGATAAATCTACAACAAGGACACGGTGAGTTACCAATTATATCAACCTCAATATCAGTCCTGTTATTTGCTTCTTCTCCATAGGTTGCTACTGGTAAATATTTATATTGCTTGCTGTTCATTATATCCACCACCTATAAAAATATTTATCCGATAAATACCATTTAAGAACTCTGTTTATAATTAAAAGAACTCATATATACATTGTACCATCATTCTCCACATAGTCACACATCAAATCTACCTATCCAGGAGCCATATTGCTATATTTAGAGCTATTATCTATATTTATCGTATTATCAAACGTAGCGAAAGTTAAACCCCATATAAGCCTAGTAACTTCTATGGGGTTTACACTATTTAATCCCTTTGGGTAGGAATTTTAAACTTAATTCCTTTTTCTATCATATCTAAAGTGCTCTTATCCTTTGGATCTACAAATAAATAAGCATATCCTTTCTCATTAGCTCTCCCAGTTCTTCCTATGCGATGTATGTAAGCTTCAGCACTTTCTGGAATATCATAATTATATATATGGCTAACTCCAGTTATGTCTAGTCCCCTAGCTGCTACATCCGTGGCTATTAAATATTGAATATCCATATTTTTGAAATCCTTCATTACTTTTTCACGTTTTGATTGAGTTAAATCACTGTGTAGCTTTTTACAGTTATAGCCTCTCTGGTAAAGGTCCTCTTCAAGATTATCAACTCTTCTTTTAGTTCTGCAAAATATTATGGCCATAAAAGCATTATCCTTATCTAAAACCTTACACAAGTCATCTAGTTTTTTTCTGTCTGTGGTTTCTACTAAAAATTGTTCTATGTTTTTAAGAGTTACTTCTTCCTTTTGTATTGCTACTACCTTTGGCTCTTTCATATATTTATAAGCCAGTTTTTTAACATCAGAATTCATAGTTGCTGAAAAACAAAGGGTTTGACGTTTTTTACCTGTATATTTTATAATAGTTTCAACTTCATTTTTAAATCCCATAAGAAGCATTTGATCTGCCTCATCTAATACTAGTGTTTTTAAATTTTCAAGATTTATGGTTTTTCTCTGAAGGTGATCCAAAAGCCTGCCTGGAGTTGCAATAATTAAATGAATATTACCCTTTAGCTTTTTTAGCTGAGATCCTATATCCTTACCACCGTATGCAGCTAATATATTTAAATCTTCAGCTTCCGTAAGCTTCATAGCTTCCTCAGTTATTTGAATTGCCAGTTCCCTTGTGGGGGTTAGTATTAAACCTTGAATTGCATCAATACTGGGAGACATATTTTGAAACATAGGAAGTAAAAACGCCAGGGTTTTCCCTGTCCCTGTTTGTGCCTCTGCTATAACATCATGGCCATCCTTTATAAACATTATACTTTCCTCTTGAATTGGAGTTGGATTACTTATTCCTTGATTTTTTAGTATTTTTATTAAATCATCGCTAAGTCCTAGTTCTTTAAATTTCATCATTGTAATTTACCTTTCTATTTTAAAGTGTGTTTTTTATTAGTAGTCATATTATTATAACCTTTATGCCCGTTATTTAATATACTGCTAAGCTTATCTATATTTCAAACATAAATTATCTTCTTTTAAATTAGCTTTATTTATTTCAAAGCATAATATGTATAAAGTAATCCGTAAACTTACATTTATATTTTCAAATTAAGTATTGACATTTCATGATATTGATGCTAGACTACCAATCATATTATAAAACTGCGATGAGAAGAAGTAGAAATCATAAGTTTTCAACAGAAAGTTACCGGCTGATGAGAGGTGCGGAAAACGGATTTTGAATACATCTCTGAGTGGCACACTGAAAAGATTTGCATCTTAGTAGGCTGTTGCCGGGTGCGACCGTTATATCGCTAGGGTATAAGCACTTTTGTGCCGTACCTGATAAGGTTTATACAGTGATGTATAAATAAATTTGAGGTGGTAACACGTGAGTTCAAGACTCCCGTCCTCTGCATAGAGCAGAGAACAGGGGTCTTTTTTATATTCAAATTAATTTTTAGAAAGGATGATAGTAGTGAAAAGTGCACAAGAACAGTTTAAGATTATTATGAAAGGGGTAAGTCAGGTTGTTAGTGAAGATAATCTAATGGTGAAACTAGAGAAAAGTATTGAAACTAATAGCCCTCTTATTGTTAAACTTGGACTTGATCCTTCTGCACCAGATATACATCTAGGTCATGCTGTTGTGTTGCGTAAAATCAAACAAATGCAGGATTTAGGGCATCGTGCAGTAATCATAATTGGAGATTTCACAGGTAAAATTGGAGACCCATCA
>NZ_CAUPZS010000048.1:0-13551 GCF_963515715.1 uncultured Clostridium sp. | reverse complement strand
GGAAATGAAACAACTAGCACCACTAACGCAATTTTTGATTGAAGTCCTAATCCAAACCACAATATGAATAATGGAGCCAATGAAATCTTTGGTGCAGTCTGTATTATTAATACAAATGGCATAATAAATCTTTCAATAAACTTAGATTTTGCAACTATATATCCTAGTACAAGACCTATTACTATACCAATTGCTACACCAACAAAAACTTCTTTTAAAGTAGTGTTTATATGAGACATCATATCTCCATTTACCAAATAGTTAAACATGCTTTTTACAAGCTCTTCTGGTTGTGGTAATAGATAAGGTGGTATGTTAAATAGCCAAATATATAGTTTCCATATAAGTATAAAAATCGGAAACATTATAATGGGAAGAATTATCTTTCTTTGTTTGCTACTTAACAACTATATCACTTCCTTATTACTTAGCTTCATATATTAATTCGCTTGCGTCAAATGTTTTGTCTATAACTTTATATTCATTTAATACTTGAATTGATTTGTTCCATTTTTCCATATCAGCAGCTCCTAAACCATTTTTCTTTGTGTTTTCACTCTGCCATAAGTATGGAACGAATACTTCATTAAGAATCTTAGTTGTTACATCTTCTTTTCCTTTGAAGCTTGGAGCGTATTTTTCAACTGAAAGTTTAACTGCTTCTTCAGCATTTCCATCTATTATATACTGAATTCCTTTATTTAATGCAGTTTTGAAACCTTCTACTAATTCTGGGTTTTCCTTTGTTAACTTTTCGCTAGCTATAAGAACATTACCGTGGGATGGTAAGAAATCGTCTGAAGGAATTTCACTTACATCTACACCCTGATTCTTTAATTCTATAGTTCTTAACATTGAGAATACTATAGCATCAACTTGATCAGTAACTAAAGCATTTACAATAGCGCCAGTTCCTATAACTTCAACTTTAACATCATCTAAAGATAATCCTGCACTCTTTAACATTATTTGTAATTGAATGTAATTTGGGCTTCCAAGGGAAGTTACTGCAATTTTCTTGCCTTTGAAATCCGCTGGAGTTTTGATTCCTGATGCTGTTTTAAATATTGCTGAACCTAAACCATTTTGATAAGTAGTGTGAACTACTTTTACCGGAATATCTTGAGTTTTAGCTGTTATAACTGAATCTGCATTTGGAAATCCAAATTCAACGTTTCCAGCTGCAACATTTTTTACTATTTCAGCAGCTGCTGCATAGTAAAATTCTACATCAATACCTTGTTCTGCAAAATAACCCTTTTCTTTAGCTAAATAAAGAGGTGCATAATAAGGTACCGCAGCTCCATCAATTTGTATGGATACCTTTTTTAGCTCTTCATTTTTTCCAGGAGTAGATTGTTTTTTATCACTTCCACATCCTGCAAATAATCCTGCTCCTAAAGTTAACGTTAGCGTAGTAGCTAAAACTTTTAACCATCTTTTGTTCTTAAATAAACCAGTTTTCATAATTATTTTTTTCCTCCTTTAGTAAAATAAACATTATATATTTAATATTTTATTTTAAGCAGTTTTCATATACTTTAGTTACAGCTTCCAAGGCAGTCTTACATAGAGTTTTTTGAGGTTCTTCATATTCAAGAAGCCATTTATTTGTTAACCTATTGCAATGAACAGTACAAATACTGCCAGCCATAACTCCATATATAGAACTTAAGGTAAATATTGTTTCAGCTTCCATTTCCATGTTCAATACATTTAGACGGATGAACTCTTCATATAAATCCTTATAATTCTTATCTTTTTCCATGGCTAATGGATTCCTACCTTGTCCTCTATAAAAGGAACCAACTGAAGCTCCAATTCCTAAATGATGTTTTAAATTTTTTTCTTTACAGGCTTCTTTTAAACACATTACTAAATCAAAATCTGCTACTGCTGGGTACTCTGGCATGGCGTAAAACATTGAAGATCCACCTAATCTTACAGATGCTGTGTTAATAATAAAATCTCCACATTCTACTCCCTCTTTTATTGCCCCAGTACCACCTATTCTTATTAAAGCTTTTGCTCCAAGTTGAATAAGTTCTGTAACAGCAATCTCTGTTGAAGCTGCTCCAATTCCTGTGGAGCATATATTTACTGGGTATCCTTTATAGGTACCTTTAGCTACTTTATACTCTCTGTTGGAAGATACAATTTGAAAATCATCAAGTAATTCACTAAAGAACTCCACTCTACCTGGATCTCCAGGCAATAATACTACATCACATATATCCTCTTTTTCACAACGTAAATGAGGTACTTTATTATCATAAAGCGGATTATCTGCAACTGTATACAAATTAATCACCCTTTCAAATTATCGTACTTGTTGAGATTCATGCCAATATAAAAATTTCTTTTCCATTAAATTAATCAATTCGTAAAATATTATTCCTACGATAATAGTAAATATTATTCCCGCAATAAGTAATACAGTATCAAAGGTTGATGAGGCATAGATCAATACATATCCAAGTCCCACTTTTCCTGATATCCATTCCGCTACTATAGCTCCAATTACCGCTTGCACCATACCTACTTTTAATCCAGAAAAAATCATTGGAAGAGAAGATGGTAATTCTACTTCCTTTAAAACTTGAAATTTTGATGCATTTAATATCTTCATTAGGTCTCTTACATCCTTAGAAATAGAATTTATGCCAAGCATAGTTCCCTCCATTACTGGGAAAAATACCATAGATACAATCAATACTAATTTTGAAGTTAAACCTAATCCAAACCACATTACAAATAAAGGAACTAGAGCAATTTTAGGAGCAGTTTGTGCAAAAATCAAATAAGGCATCAACGCATCCTTTAAATACTTCGACTTTTCTAGTAAGTAACCGAAAAATATTCCTAATAGAGTTCCTAAAATGTATCCTAAAAATATTTCTCCAGTAGTTACCCAAAAGTGTTGCCAAATTTCTCCTGTAGCAATCATCTGGCCTAGTCTATGGAATACTGCCTTTGGCTGAGGCATCATATACTCAGGCACTCCACTTACATCTACATACACCTTCCATATAAGTATGAAGACACCTATGGATAAAGCATATTCAAATATAAACCTAAACATTTTTGATTTAAATATATTTCTTCCTTTATCTGAATTGTTATTAATCACCCTAGCACCTCCCTGAGATACTTGGAATATTCATTGAATTTTTCTGTAGTTCTTATTTCTGGTGTTCTTGGTCTATCTATATCTATATCAATTATTTCTTTTATCTCACCTGGTCTTGCTGACATTACAATTACTTTATCTGATAGAAATACTGCTTCATCAATACTGTGGGTTACAAATAAAATAGTTTTCTTAGTTTTTTCCCATATTTTCAAAAGTTGAAGATTTAATGTATCTCTAGTCATAGCATCCAATGCACCAAAAGGTTCATCCATAAGCAATAATTGAGGATCATAAGATAAGGATCTTACAATAGAAACTCTTTGTCTCATTCCTCCTGACAATTCTCTTGGAAGTGAATTTTTAAAATCAGTCAGTCCAGCTACTTCTAATAATTCATCAAGATATTTAAGATTTTCATCATTTATCATATTTTTAATTTTCAATGGAAACATAGCATTTTCTAATACTGTTTTCCATGGTAATAATACTGAATCCTGGAATACAAAACCTATGTGATCATCTCCCTTTAGACTTTCACTAAATTCGATGGTACCACCAGTATAAGTTTCAAGATTACTAATGATCTTTAATAAGGTTGATTTTCCACAACCAGAAGGGCCAATTATAGATATAAATTCTCCATCTTTTATGTCCAGATTTATATCCTTTAGAGCTATGGTTTCTTTTCCAAGCATACTTTTATAAGTTTTTTCAAGATTTCTTATTGTAAGACAGTTCTTCTTTTGCAAAATGTCCACCTCCTACTATATTTCGACACTTCCAATTAATTCTTTAATACTAGAATAATTATTTTCTATCATATATTTCTCTATACCCTCAACTATATCAATCATACAATTTGGATTTATAAAATTATATGTTCCAACTTGTATAGCTGTAGCACCAGCTAAAATATACTCTATAGCATCTTCCCAATTGGAAATTCCTCCTACACCGATTATTGGTATATGAACCTTTTGAGCAACTTGCCATACCATTCTCAGTGAAATTGGCTTTATAGCTGGACCTGATAGACCTCCAATTATGTTTCCTAGTTTTGGTTTTCTATTTTTAATATCTATGGCCATACCTAAATGAGTATTGGTAAGACATACACAATCTGCCCCTCCTTCTTCTGCTGCCAAAGCGATACTTGCTATATCCGCAACATTAGGAGTTAATTTAGGTATAATCACCTTATCAGTTGTATTTTTTACCTTCTTTACTATTTCATAAGTAGATTCTTCACTCATTCCAAAGGCTTTTCCACCTTCTTTTAAATTAGGACACGATATATTTAGCTCAATCATACCGATGGATTTCTTTTCGTTTAATATTTCTACCATTTCTAAGAATTCATCCACACTATAAGCTGAAATACTTATAATAATTGGTGTACCACATTTTTCATAGTATTTCAAATCATTTTTGATAAAATACTCTAATCCTTCACTCTGTATTCCTATAGAGTTTAATATCCCTCCAGTAGTTTCTGCCACCCTAGGGGTTTTATTCCCGTCCCTAGGATTCAATGTAACACTTTTAGGAACCAAGGCTCCAATTTTTTTTACATCTATAAGGTCACAACTTCCCATTCCAAAGGTTCCGGAAGCTGGCATTACAGGATTTTTAAGGGTTACTTTGCCTAACTGAACTTGAAGATTTGGTTTAATCATTAAAACACACCTCCTCTATGGGAAATACAGGTCCATGTTTACAAACAGTTTTATATCCATCAACTGTTTTACATACACAAGCTAAGCATACTCCAATACCACAAGCCATCTTTTCTTCTAAAGATATGAAACCAGGTATTTTATGATTATTGTTAATATCTTTTACAAGTTTTCCTATTCTATTTGATCCACAAGTAAATATCTGATCAATTTTCTCTTCATTTATATGCTTTTCTAAAATGCATCTTACATTATCTAAAGAACTGCTTCCATCTTCATCATTTAAAGCGTATACCACACATCCTAAGCTATTTAAAAAGTTCTCACCTAAAATGGAGTCCTTATCCTTTCCACTGAGTATGGCAATTACTTTTATATTTTCTTTAATGGCCCTTTCTGCAATTGAAATTACGGATGCGGTTCCCACTCCTCTACCTATAACAACTATGAATTTTCCTTCTTCATTTAGTTTGTACCCATTCCCTGTTGGTCCAAATATATCAATTTTGTCTCCACTTTTGAAATGAGTCATAATTTCTGTACCTTTTCCTTTTACAATGTATACAATTTCTAATTCTTCATTTTCCTTATCAAATCGATAAACGCTAAAAGGTCTTCTTAAAAACGGATCTTCATTTGTACCGCATCGTATATGAACTATTTGCCCTTCTTTTACTTCTTCGGCTAATGATTTACATTTAATTATTAAATGATAGTATTTATTATTGATACAAGAATTTGATACGACTATTGCTTTGTTTATCTTCATGTAAATCTCTTCAACTCCTACATCTCACTATATTGAATTTGCCCTTTAACAATTGTAGCTATTGCTTTGCCTTTTAATTTTCTTCCTTGAAAAGGTGAGTTCTTTGATTTTGAATAAAAATTTTCCCTGTCTACTGTCCATTCTTTTTCTAAGTCAATTATCACAATATCTGCAAAACTTCCTATCTTTAAAGTACCTGCAGGTATTTTTAATAGTTGTGATGGCTTACAGCTCATTTTATCTATTAGCATTGAAAGAGGCATGTTTCTTTTATGAACCAATTCAGTTAATGCAATTCCTAAAGATGTTTCTAGACCAACTATTCCGTTTGCAGCCTTAGTAAAATCCTTATCTTTTTCTTCTCTACTATGAGGTGCATGATCTGTTGCTATAACGTCAATAGTCCCTTCGAAAAGTCCTTGAATTAAAGCTTCTACATCCTCTTTTCTTCGCAATGGCGGACTCATTTTTGCATTTGTCCCAAGCTTTTCCACGTCTTCTTCCGTAAGGGTAATGTGATGAGGGGTAACCTCACAACTTATCATTGTTCCATTTTTCTTAGCATCTCTAATTAAATCTAAGCCTTTTTCTGTTGATATATGTTGAATGTGCACATGGGATTCTGTGATGTCTGCAAGCACAATATCTCTCCAAATAATAATTTCTTCTGCTAAGGCTGGCACTCCTGTTAAATTTAATTTTTTAGATATTTTTCCTTTATTAATGCTTCTATCAAAAGCCAAAGTATTATCCTCGCAATGTACACTCACCAGTATTCCTAAAGCTTTAGCATCCATCATAGCTTCATACATTATTCTTGTGTTCATTACAGTTTTTCCATCATCTGTTATGCCAACTATTCCAGATTTAGCCAAATCTTTATATTGGCTTTTTTCTTGTCCATCTAAATTTTTTGTAATGCTTCCCATAGCATAAACATTACATTTTGAATTTTCCCCTTTATTCTTTACATATTCTATTACTTCCTTATTGTCTATAACGGGATTTGTATTTGGCATACATACTATACTAGTAAATCCTCCTGCAACAGCTGCCAAAGCACCAGTTTCTACGGTTTCTTTGTATTCATATCCTGGATCCCTTAAATGTACATGCATATCCACTAGTCCTGGACAAACATAATATCCTGAAGCTTCAATTATTGTGGCCTCTTCATCAACGATATTTTCATGAATTTCAACTATTTTATCCTCTTCTATTAAAATATCATATACTCCAAATAAATTTTGAGATGGATCTACCAACCACCCGTGCTTTATCAACGTTTTCATATTTACTCCTTCATTCCTATTTCTTTAATTCAAATTACTTTGCAAGTTCTAGCACAGTCTCGTAAAGAATATCAATTCCTGTTTTAATATCTTCTAAATAAACATCCTCTTTCATATTGTGGCTTATTCCTCCCTTGCATGGGATAAATATTAATGCAGAAGGCACTAACTTTGACATATTCATGGTATCGTGCCCAGCGCCACTTGGCATAATCTTATGTCTTATTTGAAGTTTGTTACAAATTTTCTTAATTAATTCAATCATATTTTTATCACACTTTACCGGTTCTTCTCTACTCAAAACCTTAACATGACTTTTTATATTTCTCTTTTTACTCACATTATATATGCAGTTATTTATACCTTTAAGAGCACGACGCATACTCTCTCCATCAATACCTCTTATATCTATAAATAACTCTACCTTTCCTGGTACTACATTAATAGCTCCTGGAAATGTACGACAATTCCCCGTAGTAGTGACAGTTTTATGAACAGCTTCTTTATTACCTACTTCTTCTACACCCAATATAATTTCCGATGCTGCCACGAGAGCGTCCTTTCTCATACCCATAGGACAACCTCCTGAGTGAGCTTCCTCACCTTCTAGTTCTATTTTGAGCCTTATTGGAGCTGCAATAGCTTCAACTATGCCAATGGGTATATTTTCATTTTCAAGTACTGGCCCTTGTTCAATGTGTAGTTCTAAAAAAGCTTTAATCTTTTGTTGGCTTATAATATGCTTTTTTAAATCATTTGGATTATAACCCCTATCTAGCAATGCTTTATATATAGATATTCCATCTGCATCCATATGAAGTTTTAAATCTTCAATGTCTATTTTTCCAATCATAGCTTTACTTCCTACTGTTGAAAGATTAAATCTACTAGATTCTTCAATAGAAAAAACAACTACTTCTATAGACCTAGAGTGAGGTGTGTTTTTTTTAATAATTCTATTCAGCACTTCGATGCCTGCCACTACACCTAATAACCCGTCAAACTTTCCTCCATTTGGCACAGTATCTATATGAGAGCCAACCATTACACTGGATAAATTTTTATCTTTACCTTCTTTTATTGCTCTAATATTTCCCACGCTATCTATCTTAACTATCAATCCTATATCTTTAAATATTTTAATTAAACAATCCCTAGCTTTCATGTCTTCTCTAGATAAGGCCAATCTAGTTACACCTTGTCCTTCTTTAAATCCTATGGAATTTATTTTATCCATATTGTTCAAGAAATTTTCAAGAGTATCAATCAACTATCTCCACCTCATTTATCATGAAATACAAATTATTTTCCCCCTAATGCATTGGATATTTTATCCGCAACTTCTATTAAACTTTTAATTTTACTTTCATAGTCATTATTTGAGTTTTTTATGGTTAACATAGTGATGCTGGCAACGGCTTTACCGGAAATATCCATTATAGGCGCTGCCCCAGCCCAAACTCCAAGTTCTAACTCTTCATCACAAATGCCATAACCTTTTTCTTTTATTCTATTTAATTTTATTTTGATATCTTTAGACTCTAGCAGTGTTTTTTGTGTATATTTTCTACTAGAATACTTATCTAAAATTCTATCTACTTCTCTCTCATCGCCATAAGCTAATATTACCTGCGCTCCTATTGCAGCATTCAAAGGCATTTCACTTCCAATTTTCACATAGAAATTAATTCTAGTATTGCTAACGGCGGTATCAATGCATATAGCTCTTTCATTTTCGAAAACTGTTAAAAAAACAACCTCTCCATATTTATAAGCTAAATCTTCCATAAATGGTTTAGCCACTTGCTTTATATTATTATCATTTAGATAATTACTCGCTAATGTAACTACTTTTAATCCTAGCCTATATTTAGAGGTAGATTGATCTTGTACAACATAGTTGTTATCTTTTAAAGATGATAATAATCTATGAGTAGTGCTTACTGGCAAATTCAAAGATTTACTTATTTCTGTTATCATAAATCCTTCATTATTGCTACTAAGCAATTCTAATACATTAAATATTCTATCAACTAACTGCATGCAATCCCCCTTTCCGCTACACGGAAATCATTTCTTCGCAATGGAATTTTATTTCATTATATCATATATCAAATCTTATGGAAATAATTTTTAGTATATATGATACAGTAATTTATTTCTTATTTTTCCTATGTGCTACATTGTTATTTTAAAAACAATATTTATCCGATGACTACCATCCGTAATACTCCCATCTTCTGCAAGTGGGAGATAACGGATTTTACGTCCCTGGATAAGTTCTTCTAAGCTTCAGTTGGAGTAAGTATTCCTTTTAAGCAAACTCCATCTGAAGCTAAGAATCACTTGATGACACATAAATAGAGGATGCAGCCTGTAAAATCAGGACACATCCTCTTTCTTAAATCTTTATCATCTTTATCATTTTTATCATTTCTATGAATAATCTCAAACCATTTTATTTAATTAATTTTGTTCCATTTTCATCTTGAGTTATCAATCCTTTTTTCATAAGGCCACCTAAAGCTCTTTTAAAATAATTTTTACTAGCTTTAAATGTTTCTTTAATATCTTCTGGTGTGGAATTATCATTAAAAGGCATAAATCCACCATTTGCTTCTAAATATTTTAAAATTTCTTCTTGAAGTTGAGTTCTTTCCTCTTTTCCTGTAACTCTTGTAGTAACTCCTAAGGTACCATCCTCATAAATTCTCTTTACTTTTAGCTTTATCTTATCCCCATTGTTAACAGATATGAAGTATTCATTTTTTAACATTATGCCTTTATATTTATCTTCTATGGCTATTAATAAATTTTCACTTCTATACAGCCCACATATAGTACCTATTACTTCATCACCTATTTTATAACCTTCAGCTATTTCTAAATGCTCTTCTACATCTACAGTAGCAGCCAATCTTCCAGTTTTATCTTCATAAACATAGAATAGATAGCTTTTTTCTTCATTCAATCTATATTTATGCTCTTTTAAAGGAACAAATAAATCCCTATCTATTCCCATATCTAAAAATGTTCCTATTTGTGTGTTTTCCTTTACTTTAAGATAAGCTACATCTCCCACCTTAGCTAAAGGCTCTCTTAAAGTAGCTACTAGCCTATCCTTTGAATCCCTATATATAAATACAATTATCTCATCATCAGCCTCAAACTCTTTTTCTAGACACTCTTTAAAAGGCAATAATATATCGTCATTAAGATCTCCTGTACCCGCATCTAGATAATATCCTATTTTCGTTTTTCTATTTACTTTAAGTTTATTATAATCTCCTACTTGTATCAATATTGTTCCCTCCAATTTTTACTCCACCTAATTATTAATATCAAAGCTGTTAAACTTAATATTCCACAAAATATAAAACTAAAACCTAAGGAAATATCGCTAGCTTTTCCAATAGTTATATTCACAAAAGAAGCTATTACATTTCCAATCATTGCATACATAGATAAAATGGTAGCTCGATCTTCTCCCTCTATGGATTTATTTTGAATATCCATATTCAAGGGCTGAATTATCGCAAAGGCCCCTTCAATCAAAGCTATAAATAATATTGTTGTAAATACTTTATTTACATATGCTAATAAAAAACTACAGATAATTATTAAAACAATTAACCCCTTAAACAATGCAGTATATCCAAATTTATCTTTTATTTTATAAGCCCTAGCAGATCCTATACATATTATTTGCATAAAAGCAGTTAGTAAACCAAAATATTTTAATGGCAATCCTATTTCTAAATACTTAGGTCCATTTAAAAACACACATATAGAATGAGTAGTCTCAGAAATCAAAGCTATGCCTACTATAAAAATTAAAATTTCTTTATTTTTTAAAACAGTCTTTAAACTTCCACCGATCCTCAACTCTTTATTAGCAGGTTTAACATCTTTTAAAAAGAAAACCAAAAGAAAGGTCACTCCATAAGGAAATATAGTAGCATACACTGGCAAATCCAGGCTAATTTTTATCATAAAAGTAGATAAAAATGAAGCCGTAAAAAAACCTGCAGCCGAAAAAGAAGCATATAAGCTAAATGCTTTATCTGACTCTTCTTTGTCAGCAGATAAATAAATAAGAGCAGAATCACATCCAGATATACCGGTAATGCTTAAAGCCCCTATTAAAGCTGCTACTAAGAAATAAAGAAAACTATTACTTTTATAGAAAACTATCTTTGATATAAAAAACAAAAAATAGGATAGAGTTAAAGTTTTCTTATATCCAAATTTATCTCCAAAATATCCCCATGGAATTTCTAGAAATATCATAGAAATTGTAAAAATTGATTCCAAAATAAATATTTGAGATAAACTAAGCCCTCTGCTCTGCCTAAAAATAGTGGCTATAGACCCATAAAACACCAATCCTTGTAAATAAGAAATGGCATACATTATATATAAATTCTTTGTCTTGCTATTCAATTTAATACACCTCATCTAAAACATTTTCCAACTACAAAAAGACCTTTTTCATAAGGCCTAAAAAAATATAGATAAGGTATATCAATCCACTAGCACGACACCATCTCCATTCTTTATTGGATAATAAATATGTAAATATATAAATAAAGTATATCATAAAATATAAACTAAATACTACTTAATATAGGAAAATTACGAAGCAAACTTGCGGGGTAAAGAGTTAACAATTATGAATGATTAAGAACTATTTATGATTTCAACAAAAAAATACTATATAATGCTTCTTATGCTAGTTCGCTACAATAAGAACTTCTAAAATTTATTTTATAAAACTCCCTAATGCTAGCAAACTCCCTTCGGTCAAACATGTGCAGCATCTTAACGATATTTTTCTAAAATAAATTAAGAATTTCTAGATTTTGCTCAAATGCATAGGCTACATTACATAGTATTTTTAAGTTTTAGACAATAAGTAAGTGTTTATTATAGTTAAATAAATCAATAACTGATAAGATGTTTATCATGATAAAATTTCCAAAAGATATTTGTAAAATATCAGGAGCTAAGTACATAGTGAAATATCGACTTTTTCTGGAGCGGCTTCACTATGTACTTAGCTCTCTATTTGTGAAACTAAATTATCTTTGTAAAAACTTATAAATGTAAAAACAATCAATAATCCTTGTTAAAAATAATCACTTTCCAAAGTATGAAAGGATTTCACTTTCCATGAATAGAATATATTAAGTACCATTAAAAATCTTATTTTCTATATCATACTTGTTCTATTCGTAATATATTGGTTATAGGAAGCATTTTATGGAGATAGAACTTAATTTAAAGGAGTGATTATATGTTCGATTTAATTTTCATATTATTTTTTATAGTTTTTGCATTTGCTATAATATCTAATATTTCAAACTACGCAAAAAATTCAAAAGCACCCATTATTACAGTGGAAGCTAAGATAATTAGCAAAAGATTAAATGTTTCACATCACACTCATAATAATAATGACAATCATGCTCATCATACTACTTCCACAACCTACTATATTACCTTTGAAACAGAGCATGGTGAAAGATTAGAATTATCACTAAGCGGCAGAATGTATGGACAGCTTATTGAAGGAGATATAGGGGCGCTTACTTACCAAGGAGAATGGTTTAAGGATTTTAAAAGAAAACCTGTTGAAAGCTTTAGCAGTGAACAAGAATACAAAAAGGATAATTCCCATGATTATAAAGAATACTAATATCAATTACGCTATGAAAGGGATGCAATAATGGATAGATATGTAATAGTATGTCTTTTAAAGGGAGAAGTGCTTAAATTTCATGAAAAACTAGTGGAAGAAGTTTGTTTCAATTATAAAGTAAGGCCTCAGAAATTACCTGCTCATTTTACCATTAAAGCTCCTTTTGAAACAGAAAATATAAAGGAGATAGAAAATATATTAGATAGCTTTACAAAGGATAAAAGTAAACAACTTTTAGAGGTATCTGGTTTTGATCACTTTAGAGATGCAGTGATTTACATGAAGGTTTTACCTTCTAAAGAAGCTATTGATATACATGACCAATTCATAGATGAGCTAAAAAACATACCTTGGCTTCATTGGAAACCTCATGAAGGCAAAGAAAAAATATATCATTGCACAATTGTAAGCAAATTAAGAAGTGATAAATTCCACCCTATATGGGAACACGTAAATAAATATAATCCACAATTTCAAACCCATTTTGATAACATATCCATACTTAAATGGAATGGGGAGAGATGGGAGGTTTATAGGGAATATCTTTTTAATTAAAAGTTAAAAATTAATAATGAAGAGTAATAGATGAAATTCCTTTAGGAATTCCATCTATTATGAGATTAAGAATTCCCATGTCGAGAATTCTATCCTTTACTTTTCACTTTTCACTCTTAATTCTTCACTAGAAAATCGCAAAGCGATTTTCCTAAACTTCTTTCTCCTCAATAAGCCCTTTTCTATAAGCAATTAAAAGCTTTTCTAAATCCTTTATTTGACTTTGAAGCTCTTTTCCTATATCTGTATCTGCAACTCTTTTTCTTTTAGCTGAATGCTCTAGTATTACTGTGGAGCTTAAAATATCGTGCTCTTCTTCTATGGCCTTTCTTGTAGATTCAAAAGGCTCATGAGAAGATAATAAGAGTCCATAGGAATTATATATCAATGTGTATCCCGCTATTCCTGTTTCAGGCTGATATGCT
>NZ_CAUPZS010000047.1:0-15277 GCF_963515715.1 uncultured Clostridium sp. | reverse complement strand
ATTTAGGATTAGGCTCTTTATGACCATTAGAACATATTGCAAAATCCCTTAAGCCAACATCAACACCTATCTTTGTATCAATTTTCTGTAACTTTATATTTTCTGTATCAGCTAAAATCGATATGTAGTATTTTCCACTTGGCGTTTTTGAGATAGTACAACTTTTGATAAGACCGTCTAATTTTCTATGCTCTTTTATCTTAATTCTGGATTTTAATTTAGGAATTTTAATATGTTCGTTTTCTATATATACAGTACCTTTTTGATTATTTGTAGTGAAACTATGATAATTGCTTTTTTTGCTTTTGAATTTTGGAAATCCTACTGACTTATCTCTAAAAAAGTTTTTATAAGCTTTGTCTAAATTTAGTTGTTCATTTGCTAAAGCTAAACTATCAACTTCTTTTAGCCACTCAAATTCAGATTTATATTGTGATGGAGTATTCCTTAGCATTTCTCCAGTATTTTTATAGTGTTCTATCTTTTCAGCCAACATTTTGTTATAGATAAACCTAGTACAACCAAAGGTTTTAGCTAAATATAATTTTTGCTCTTCATTTGGATAAATTCTATATTTATAAGCTTTCAACACATAATCACCTCATTTCACACCTTGATTTTCTATATATTTTTTAACTATATCTATAGTCATTCCACCAATTATTATAATACAATAACTTCTCTTCTATACTTTATAGCTAATACTAATCAATAACACTACCTTTCAGCTAATATAACTGATTATAGTTTGTCATACTTGTTGCCTATCGGCAAGTGCTATTCATCTCCCACTTATAGAAGAAGGGAGAATTTTGCACAATTATGTTAAAAATTATTTAAGTACTTTTTAAGTATACAGATAATTTAAATTACTCAAAGTTAGTATTCTCATAAAAATTATATTTTATAGATTTTCAATATGTTACTAATTCAGCTGATGAAATATTTATACACAAAACAGTTGCATATAACAACTGTTTTGTATTACAATTAATATGAGGTGACAAAATGGATAACAAAGAAAGCCACTATCTAAGAGAACTGATTAGAGTTCTTGTGAGAAATCTTGGAATACTAGAAAAAGGTGAAGCAACCTGTTGTGGAACTACAGTATCTCAATGTCATGCTATTGTAGAGATAGGAAGAGCAAAAGAAATATCACTAAATGAACTTGCCGAATTATTAGCATTAGATAAAAGTACAATGAGTAGAACTACAAATAACTTAGTAAATTCGGGATTAGCAGTTAGAGAGTTACATCCAGAAGATAGAAGGTACGTAGCAATTAAATTAACTGATGAAGGAATGAAGGTATTCGAGAATATAGAGAATAGTATGGAACAGTATTATAAAAGTATTTTTTCATCTATACCAGAAGAAAAAAGAGCTCAGGTGCTAGAGAGTCTACAATTAATTATAGATGCTGCAAAGAAAAATAAATGTTGTTAATGAAAGGGGTATAAGTCATGGGTAAGAATATTAAAGGTGAAGTTAAGTCTTATTATGGAGATATTGCAAAAAAGGTAAATAGCAATTCAAAGGCATCCTGTGGATGTGGAACTGCTTGTTGTGGGGACGTAACAGATAATTCAAACATTTATACAAAAGAATATTTAGAAGGATTACCAGAGGATGCTGTAAATGCTTCTCTAGGGTGCGCCAATCCAGTAGTTTTGGCTGAATTAAAGAAAGGTGAAACTGTATTAGATTTAGGAAGCGGTGGAGGAATAGATGCATTTATATCATCAAAATATGTAGGACATGAAGGTAAGGTCTATGGACTTGACATGACTGATGAAATGCTAGAGCTTGCAAACAAAAACAAAGAAAAAATGGGAGTAAACAATGTAGAATTTATCAAGGGATATATAGAAGATATTCCACTTGATAATGAAACTATAGATGTTATAACCTCAAACTGTGTAATTAACCTATGTGAAGATAAAGAGGATGCTTTAAAAGAAGCTTATAGAGTTTTAAAACAAGGTGGCAGACTTGCTATAGCAGATATTGTTCAGTTAAAAGATGTTCCTAAAGATATTAAGCATAGTGTTGAGATGTGGGTAGGATGTATTGCAGGAGCCTTATATATAAAAAATTACGAGGATATACTTAAAAAGGTTGGCTTTAAAAATGTAGAAATTATACCAGTGAATGTATATACTAAGGAAGTTATTGAAGATATAGCAAAGCAAAAGAATTTAGGTGAAGTATATAGCCAGATTGATGCTGAATTACTTGATGGTGCTTATGCTAGTGCACATATAAAATCGTATAAGTAGGTAACTTAGGTGAATTATAATACAAGAGAAGCAAAGGTTGAAGATATACCATATATAACTAATATTTATAATCAAGGCATTGAGGATAGAATCGCTACCTTAGAAACTAGATTAAGGGATATTGATGAAATGAAAGAGTGGTTCACTAGTAGAAGTGAGAGGTATAAAGTTGTAGTCCTTGAAGATTGCAAAGTCACAGTAATTGGATGGGCTTCTATAAATGTGTTTAATTCAAGGTGCTGCTATAGCGGTATTGGTGATTTTTCAATTTATGTAGAGAGAGACATGAGAGGCAGGGGGCTAGGTAAATTGCTGCTAAACTATCTTATACAAATTGCTAAAAAACAGGATTTTCATAAGTTAGTTTTAAGTACTTTTGAGTTTAATGATGTAGGTAAAAATTTATATAAGTCTACTGGATTTAGGGAAGTGGGAACTTATATAAACCAAGGAATTCTTGATGGCAAATTTGTTAATATAACTATTATGGAGAAGCTTTTATAAACTTATATCAATATGATATGGATTAAGTAAAAGGAGCCAGTTAGGGTATAACAGTCACTCTAGCTGGTTTTTTTTATTGTGATTTTCCCTTTAGAAATAAACTAATAATGATAGAAATATAGCAAAAGCTCTAAAACACATTGACACTTATCTATGTCTTGGTATATTATACATATAGAAGGTTATCTATATGTATAAATTAAATGTAATGTTGAGGTGAGTAAAATGAGCAAAAACTATGGAGAATATGCATTATTTATGAAAGCATTATCGGATGAAACAAGAGTAAAAATCTTCGATATGCTTTCTAATGGAGAGCTTTGTGCATGTAATATACTTGAGGAATTTAATATAACGCAGCCGACACTTTCTTATCACATGAAAATTTTATGTGAAAGCGGGCTTGTGGAGAGCAAACGTGATGGAATATGGATGAAATATTCAATTAATAAAAATTCTGTGGAGTTATTACAAAATTTTTTTGATGACATAGGAGTGAAAGTTTTAAGGAGATGATTTTATGTTTATATTTCAATGGTTAAATAATCAATTATTAAAAATGGAATGGTTACATAATTTAGTAACTTTACTTGTGAAAAATGTATTTGGATTAGACGTAAATAGCAAAGTTGGAGGGAGTATTCACTTCTTTATCTATGATGTTGTAAAAATATTTATATTGCTTTCAGTTTTAATATTTATGATTTCATATATTCAAAGCTTTTTTCCACCTGAAAGAACTAGAAAAATTTTAGGTAGGTTTAGTGGAATTACAGCTAATATATTGAGTGCGTTACTTGGAACCGTTACGCCATTTTGCTCTTGTTCGTCCATCCCACTATTTATAGGATTTACAAATGCAGGATTACCAATTGGAGTTTCCTTTTCATTTTTAATATCTTCACCTCTTGTAGATTTAGCATCTGTTATTCTACTTGCAAGTATATTTAACTGGAAGATTGCAATAGCTTATGTGGTTGTAGGTATTGTACTAGCAGTTATTGGAGGAACTATTATTAGTAAATTGAAACTTGAAAAGTATGTAGAACCATTTGTTTATAACAACAAGGTCCTTGAAGTTGAACAAGAAGAGTTGACTACAAGTGATAGAATAGATTTCGCAAAAGAACAAGTATTAGACATAGTAAAAAAAGTGTGGCTATATGTTTTGATAGGTGTAGGAATAGGTGCTGCTATACACAACTGGATTCCAGAGTCAATAATAACTGCATTACTTGGACAAGGTAAATGGTATTCTGTTCTATTAGCAACTTTTGTAGGGATTCCTATGTATGCTGATATTTTTGGAACATTACCTATTGCTGAAGCTTTGGTTTTAAAGGGAGTAGGACTTGGCACAGCACTATCCTTTATGATGGGCGTAACTGCACTTTCTCTTCCATCTATGATTATGTTAAAGAAAGTTGTTAAGCCAAAACTTTTAGCTACATTTGTAGGCATTGTTGCCCTAGGAATTATTATAATTGGATACAGCTTTAATGCCTTTAGTTATCTTTTTATGTAAGGGGGTAAATTTATGACAAAAAGATGGTTTTTAGCAATTTATAGCGAGGATGCTATAAATGAATAATAAAAATGCTATGAAGTCTAAAAATATTGCCATAAAGATTATAGTACCAGTTCTACTTTTGTTCATTGTGGTTGGTATATGGTTTGTAAAAAATCATAAAAAAACCATTGATTCAGTAGAGAGCAATAATGCTGACTTTGCCTTGCATGTAACTAAAGAAATTGACCTTGAAAAGTTAAAGTCATATGGACTTCCTATTATCATCGACTTTGGTGCAGACTCTTGTATCCCTTGCAAAGAAATGGCTCCAGTATTAAAAGAATTAAATAAGGAGCTTCAAGGAAAAGCTATTATAAAATTTGTTGATGTGTGGAAATATCAGGCTTTAGCTGAAGGTTATCCAATAAGCGTAATACCCACGCAAATTTTTATTGATGCAAAGGGTAAACCATACAATCCAAAAGATCCTGAAGCTAAACAAATGAAGGTTTATTCATTAAGAGATACAGGAGAGCATGTCTTCACGGTTCATGAAGGTGGAATGACCAAAGAGCAAATGTTAAATATATTGAAAGAAATGGGGTTGAAGTGATGGATATTGTAATTAACCAATGGCTTACTTCTATTTCAACTTCTATTTTTCAAAATATATGGCTAGCACCTATCTTAGCATTGCTTGCAGGGGTAATAACTTCCATTACTCCTTGCGCGCTTACAAGTGTACCTCTTGTGATAGGATATGTAGGAGGCATGGGAGAGAGAGATACAAAGAAAGCCTTTTGGCTTTCCTTGGTATTTTCTATAGGTATGTCTGTGACATTTACTGTTTTAGGTACAGCGGCTTCTCTTTTGGGGAAGCTTATGCAAGGGACAGGTTCCTGGTGGTATATAATTCTTGGTATACTTATGCTTTTAATGGCTCTACAGACCTGGGAGGTATTTAACTTTATTCCATCCTCCTATGCCATTAGTAAGAATAGTAAACGTGGTTTTGGAGGAGCATTTTTGGCAGGAGTTTTAGGTGGATTTTTTTCATCCCCTTGTGCAACACCGGTTTTAGTTGTTTTGCTTGCTATAGTGGCAAAGGAAGGAAGTCTTTTGTGGGGAATACTACTGTTACTTTTATATTCTTTAGGACATAGCTTCTTAGTACTCATTGCAGGTACATCTGTGGGTTTTGTTCGAAAGTTATCATCAAGTAAAAAATATGGTATGGTAAGTAAAGTATTAAAAATTCTTATGGGCTTAATAATTGCATTAATAGCTTTTTATATGTTTTATATAGGTTTTTAATTGGTTAAAATATTGAATTTTTTAGGAGGTAAATATTATGAGTGAGAAAAAAAGTTTATTTAGCGGTTTATTTGGAAGAAAAAAATCTGGTGGTTGCTGCAACGTGGAGAGTGTTGAAGAATCAAAAGAAGAAAACACACCTATAATTGAGGGTGCTATGAACATTAAAATTTTAGGTTCTGGTTGTAAAAATTGTGTTTCTCTTGCAGAAAACACAAAAATTGCACTATCGCAAATGGGTTTGGAAGCAAATATCGAAAAAGTTACTGATTTAGCGGCTATTACAGGGTATGGAGTAATGTCAACACCGGCTCTTGTGGTTAATGAAAAGGTAGTGTCTTTTGGGAAAGTATTAAAGTCTAATGAGATTGTTAAAATTCTCGAAAAGGTGGAGAAATAATATCGGTAATGATATTGAATTAGAAGTTAAAGAATCCTTATAGTTTTAATTAATATTTCGGTTAGAGCGATAGTAAATCACTTTAACCGTTTTTTCTTATGCTTTAAAGATTATTTTAAAAAAGAATAAGAACATTTACTGAAGTAGTGAATAAAATACTCTATATAGAGAAATGTTTATGTATCACTTAAATTTAATCTGATTTATATGATGTGTATTGACACTATATAGATAATGGTCTATATTATATATAGATACATATCTATATAGAGGGGTGATTAAGTGAAACAGAATTATGATGATAATGCAAAAATTATTAAGGCGCTTTCAGATGGCAACAGATTAAAGATAATTGATGTTTTATCTTGTGGAGAGAAGTGTGCCTGTGATATTTTAGAACATTTTGATTTTACCCAACCTACGCTTTCGCATCATATGAAGGTACTAACGGATTGTGGATTGGTGAATTCTAGAAAGGAAGGGTTGTGGAATTATTATTCTTTAAATAACTCTAATTGTAATAAATTAATTTTATTTCTTATGAATCTCGTAACAGATACAGATGAATGTATATGCAAAGATAAATCTAAATGTGAATGTAAATAGAAGGAGTGTATGATTATGAAAAAAATGATAATATTTGACCCAGCAATGTGTTGTTCAACAGGAGTTTGTGGACCAGGAGTTGATCCAGAATTATTAAGAGTGTCTACTGTATTGAATAATTTGCAAAATAAAGGAATTGTCATTGAAAGACATAACTTAACAAGCAATCCTCAGGCTTTTGTTGACAATAAGGTAATTAATAAACTATTAAATACTGAGGGTGTGGATATTTTACCAGTAACTATTGTAAATGGTGAAGTGGTAAAAATAAAATCTTATCCAACAAATGAAGAATTTTGCGCTTTATTAGAGGTACCTGAAGATTACTTAAAACTTACTATAAAAAAACCATCTGGGGGCTGCGGTTGTAGTGGTGGATGCTGTTAAGATGCTATTAATATAGAAAAGAGGGATTAAATGTTTAAGAATTTTAATGTAACAGAGATAAATTTAACAAAATATTTGTTTTTTACAGGAAAAGGTGGAGTAGGTAAAACTTCAACAGCTTGCGCTACAGCAGTGTCTTTAGCTGATGCAGGTAAGAGGATTATGCTTGTTAGTACAGACCCAGCTTCCAATCTTCAGGATGTTTTTAATACTGAATTAAATAATAAAGGAGTCCAAATTAAGGATGTACCCAATCTTGTAGTTGCAAACTTTGATCCAGAAGAGGCAGCTGCTGAGTATAAAGAAAGTGTAATAGCTCCCTATCGTGGTAAATTACCAGAAGTAGTTTTAAAAAATATGGAGGAACAGCTTTCAGGTTCATGCACTGTTGAAATAGCTGCCTTTAATGAATTTTCCAGCTTTATAACTGATGATAAGGTATCAAAGGATTATGATCACATAATATTTGATACAGCACCAACAGGACATACACTAAGAATGTTACAATTGCCATCAGCCTGGAGTAATTTCATTAGTGAAAGCACCCATGGAGCATCCTGCTTAGGACAGCTTTCAGGGCTTGAAAGTAAAAAAGAAGTTTATAAAAATGCAGTTGAAAATTTAGCTGATAAGGAAAAAACTACACTTATACTTGTATCTCGTCCTGAACCATCACCGCTAAAAGAGGCTGAAAGAGCATCTAAGGAGCTTCAAGACATAGGAGTAAATAATCAAGTTTTAATAATTAACGGTATTCTTGAAGAACATGATGACTATCTTTCTAATGCTATTTATGAAAAACAACAAAATGCACTAAAGGATATGCCAGAAGGGATTAAATTCCTTGAAACTTATAAAATTCTCCTAAGACCTTATAATGTAACGGGCTTAGAAAATGTAAGAGCGTTTTTAAATAATAACAATATTAAATATAGTAGTGAAAAGTTAAATACCCATAACATACCTAAATTAAATAATGTTATAGAGGATTTATATAGCAGTGGCAAAAAGGTAATATTTACAATGGGTAAAGGTGGAGTAGGTAAAACTACTATAGCTGCTGCCATTGCTTTAGGTTTAGCTAAAAAGGGGAAGAAAGTACATTTAACAACTACCGACCCAGCAGCTCATCTAAAGTTTGTATTAGATGAAACCTATGGTATTACTTTAAGCAGTATTGATGAAAAGGAAGAGCTAGAAAAATATAAAGAAGAAGTATTGAGCAAAGCAAGAGAAACAATGAGTGATGATGATATTGCTTATGTTGAAGAAGATTTAAGATCTCCTTGTACTCAAGAGATAGCAGTGTTTAGAGCTTTTGCTGAAATAGTTGATAGGTCAGAAAATGAAGTTGTAGTTATTGATACAGCACCAACAGGACATACGCTATTACTTTTAGATTCAACTCAAAGTTATCATAGAGAAATTCAGCGTTCTCAAGGAGATATTCCAGAATCAGTTAAGAAACTTTTACCTAAACTTAGAAATGAAGATGATACAGAGGTTATTATTGTAACTCTTGCAGAAACTACACCAGTTCATGAAGCTTTAAGATTACAGGAAGATTTAAAAAGAGCTGATATTCACAGTAAATGGTGGGTTATCAATTCAAGTTTCTATGCAGCCAATACAACAAATGCTATTTTAAAAGTAAAAGCGAGCAATGAAGTGGAGTGGATTAACAAAGTAAATGAAATATCTAAAGGAAATTTTGCAGTAATAGAATGGAAAGCAGAAGAGATTAAGGGAGAAAAACTTTTAGAACTATTAAACTAAGGAAAGAGATTCAACTTGATTTGGATGGTTTTTGTCGGTTTTATTATTGTATATCCTCTCGAACTAAAAATTAAAAGGGGTGAATTAATGCACATGAAATGGGAATATAAGGTATTTGAACTTAGACATTTTTTAAGTTTAGATAAGAACTCAACAATAGAAGAAGAATTAAATAAATACGGAGAAGATGGTTGGGAACTTGTAGGGGTTTTACAAAAACCATACACAACACTAGGAAATCCACCAAAGTTGGATAGTGATTCGATAGTATTTAAAAAAGCAGTTGTAGGGTAATAAAGTGGCAGTGTTTAACAAAAGATGTGCTAGGGTTTAATTATTTGAATAAAGAGTTTTAGTTATATGTTAAGTAAAAAATTCCGACAAAAACCATCTTAATAAAAAAATATTGAGATAACACAAACTATGTTTTAAGTATTGTTTATAAAATAAACATAGGAGGCTAAGAAAATGAGAATACTCGTTATAGGAGCCGTAGCGGCAGGAACATCAGCAGCTGCAAAGGCTAGAAGAAATGATGATAAAGCAGAAATAGTAGTATACGAAAAGGATAAGGATATTTCTTATTCAGGCTGTGGACTTCCTTATTATATAGGGGGAGAAGTAGGAGACATTGAAGAGCTTACACCAAGAGATTCTATATTCTTTAAAAAGAAATATAATATAGATATTTTTACTAGTTATAAAGTGCTGAAAATAGAGTCAGAGAAAAAAGAACTAATTATTAAGAATCTAAATACAGATGAAGTATTTAAGGATAGATATGATAAGTTAGTTATTGCAACAGGTGCTACGTCCTTTGTACCTAGTGTAAAAGGTATAGATAATCCTAATGTATTTTTCTTAAGAAATGTTGAAAGTGCTAGAAATATTAAAAATTTCATAGATGAAAGAAAACCAAAGCATGCAGTAATTGCAGGTACTGGATTTATTGGATTTGAAATGCTTGAGAATATAATGGAATATGGAATAAATGTTACTATTATAGAAAAGCAAAGTAAAATAACACCAAATCTTGATGAAGATATGGCAATATTTTTAGAAAATGCTTTAGCCAAAAAGAATGTTACTATTATGAAAAATAATAGTATTGTTGAAATTCATGAAGACAAGGTTATCTTAGAAGATGGTCAAGAAATAGATAGTAATATTGTTATTATGGCAACTGGAGTAAGACCTAACATTACACTGGCAAAGGAAGCAGGAATGGAGATTGGAGTTACTGGTGGAATAAAGGTTAATAACAAGATGCAAACAAATATTAAGGATGTTTATGCTTGTGGTGATTGCATTGAGACCTTTTCTGTAATTACAAAGAAGCCAGTATATAGACCCCTAGGGTCAACAGCAAATAAAACGGGAAGAATTGCAGGGGATGTACTTACTGGTGGTACTTTAGAATATAGGGGCAACCTAAGTACTGGAATATTTAAGTTGTTTGATATGACAATTGCAAGTACAGGATTATCTGAAAGGGAAGCTTTAGCTGAAGGATATGAAATAGTAATGTGCCATAATATTAAACCAGATAAACCAGATTATTTTCATGGCAAGGAAATGATTATAAAGGCTATTGCAGATAAGAGGACACAAAAACTATTAGGTGTACAGGTTGTTGGGTATGAAGGTGTAGATAAGAGGATAGATGTGTTTGTAACTCTGATTACTTATGGTGCGAAGGTTGAAGATTTGTTTCATTTAGATTTGGCATACGCTCCACCATTTTCAACAACTAAAGATCCTGTTCACTACACAGGAATGATACTAGATAATGCTTTAAATAACAATAGGCCAATCATCACATCAAAAGAGATTCAAAGATTAGTAAACAAGGGAGAAAAAATACAAATCATTGATGCAAGAGTTACCAAACAATATGATGAATCCCATGTAGACACAGCAGTTAATATTCCTCACAGTAATTTAAGAGAAGGGTTAGAAACCTTAAATAAAGAAGCTTTAACAATAACTTATTGCAATAAAGGAGTAACTGGAAACGCAACTCAAAATATTTTGATTAACCATGGATTTAAAAAGGTTTATAACCTTTCAGGAGGACATAAGTTTTATAAAGAGACAAAGGATAGATAGAATAATTATTTATAGCATAATAAAGCAATAGAGGGGGATTTTAAAATGTCGGAAAATAAAGAAGTTAAAGGGAAAGGCTTAGGAGTATTTGAAAGATACTTAACAATATGGGTAGCACTTTGTATTGTAGTAGGAATACTTATTGGTAAGTTTATACCTGTTATACCACAAACCCTTAATAAATTTGAATATTATAATGTTTCGGTACCTGTGGCAATACTAATATGGCTTATGATATATCCAATGATGCTTAAAATAGACTTTTCTAGCATTGTTAGCGCCACAAAAAAGCCAAAAGGACTCGTAGTTACCTGTGTGACTAACTGGCTTATAAAACCATTTACTATGTATGCAATAGCAGCATTTTCCTTCAAGGTTGTATTCAAAGCCTTTATACCAGCAAATCTTGCCACTGAGTATTTAGCGGGAGCAGTACTTCTTGGAGCAGCTCCATGTACAGCCATGGTATTTGTATGGAGTTATCTAACAAAGGGTGATGCTGCATATACTTTAGTTCAGGTAGCAGTTAATGACTTGATAATTCTTATTGCATTTGCTCCAATAGTAGCATTTTTATTAGGAGTAAGTGATGTTCCGCTATCATACGGTACACTAATACTTTCAACTATACTTTTCGTAGTTATACCACTAGCATCAGGATTTTTAACAAGAAATGCTATAGTAAAAAATAAAGGACTAGATTACTTTAATAATATATTTTTAAAGAAATTTGATAATGTGACAATTATAGGATTGCTATTAACATTAGTTATTATATTTTCATTTCAAGGTGAGATTATACTTAATAATCCATTGCATATTATCCTTATAGCAATACCATTAACTATACAAACCTTCTTAATATTTGGGATTGCTTATGGATGGGCAAGAGCATGGAAGCTACCACATTCAATTGCTGCGCCAGCAGGTATGATTGGAGCAAGCAACTTCTTTGAACTTGCAGTAGCTGTTGCCATTGCACTATTTGGATTAAAATCAGGGGCTGCACTGGCTACAGTTGTTGGAGTATTAGTCGAGGTGCCAGTAATGCTTGCTCTCGTTAAAATAGCAAATAATACGAGAAGTTGGTTTGAATAAATTAATATCGATGATAAAGGAGAAGATAATATGAATAAAATAAGGAGTAGTCCCTATGGCCCAGATTATCAAGAATCCAAAGAAATTGAAGAGATGAAAAAATATCAAGATGCAGAAACAAATCAATTATTAAAAGAAATTATAGTGGAACTAAAAAATTTATCATCTGCGATTAATGTAATTGCAAAAAATGTGGAAATTTATAAGTAAGAAGCAAATTAATCTTAATAATGAAGCATAGTTTTATTATTAAAAACAAACCAAAACCGACAGGTTTCAACACCCTGTCGTTTTTTTATCTTTATTATCATATTTTCCTCTCAAGTTACGTAAGGTACGTAAAATAACGTACCTTACGTTAATGTGTCGATAAAACCTTGATAATTCACACTAAAGACAGAAAATACAGAATAATCAATACAATTAAGGGGATTTACGCCATAATATGGTTGAATATGGAAATGGATGATGTTATAGTAATATTAATACTAATACAAACAGATGTTCTTGTAATTTGAAAGGGGGCCATTTAATGAAAAAATTAATTAATGACTTGCCTTGGAATACAAAGCTTAAAATTTTAAGAATTGCTAAAGGGTGGACTCAATCGGAAGCAGCAAAGCGGTGCTGTACTAATCAAAAGATGTATTGGAGCTGGGAGAATGGAAAAAGTTATCCCCGGATGAATAGTCAGGTTTTAATTAGTCAAGTTTATGATGTGAAAAGGATGGAAATCTTTACTCAAAGCGAAATGAATTTTGATTGTTAAAAGGGAGGGGTCTTTGTGAAGTATACAATACTTGGATTTAAGCAAAGTGAGCTAGTGAAGTTTGGCTTGGACACTGTAGATGCACTGATATTAAGGTATTTTGTTGACTTTAAAGATAGCGGACGTATGGATAAAGAAGAAATAAATGATGAGATTTATCATTGGGTTAGATATGATAGCATAATAGAAGATTTACCTATATTGAGTTTGAAGAAAGATACCATATATAGAAGACTTAAGAGAATGTCAAAAAAAGACATCCTTAGACATGAAACTATAAGGGAGGGTGGAGTATATTCTTATTACGGTATTGGTTCTAATTTCATAAAGTTAATATCGGATTTTAAAACCAGCCCTTCGGAATTAAATGCTGAACCTTATGGAGAAACATCCATAACTCTTCGGGAAATAAGTCCCGAACAAAAGATTAATCTACTAAAAGACCCATCTACTAAAGATAATAATAATATATATACCTCAATTGTAAACTACTTGAATGAAAAAGCTAATAAAGGATACAGGGTAAGCAGTAAAAAAACACAGCAGCTAATAAGAGGGAAAGTCAGTGAAGGTTTCACTGTTGAGGATTTTTTAAAAGTAATAGACAACAAGGTGGAAGAGTGGTTGGGTACTGATATGGAAAAATACTTAAGGCCAGAAACCTTGTTTGGAAATAAATTTGAGGGATACTTAAATCAAAATAGCCAAGAGAGGGATTTTGAAGAAGTGGAGGGGGAAGGTCTTGGATTTAGGGTGTAAGGAAAAAATCAAAATATGCGAAACCTGTGGAGAACCCATAGGCATAGTGGTGGATTTATATTTTGGCTCTAGACTATATCCAAGGGCCTGCAAATGTAGAAGGGAAATCTATAGGCGAGAAAGATTTGAAGAGGAAAATAGAGAAAAGCAAATAAGGCTTAAAAGGGTTATAGCCAACAGCATGATGGATGAGAATTTTAGGACATGCACCCTTAAAAATTGGGATCATAGAGTAGGCAATAAAAGCTTATATAAAATAGCCCTTGAGTACATAGAAAAATTTCACCATATGAAAAATAAAAATCAAGGCATGTTGATTTACGGAGAACCTGGAAATGGAAAGACCTACTTTTCTTCCTGTATAGCTAATGCACTTATGGATAGATCCATTCCCGTAATAGCAGTAGGAGCTATAGGATTGACGGAGAGGATAAGTCAAAGCAAGAGAACTTGGGGAGATGAAGGAGTGTTTACAGTCTTAAACAGTTTAGAAAATGCAGACTTGCTTATTATCGATGACTTAGGCACAGAAGAGGATAATAAGTGGACAAGAGCTATGATATATCAGGTAATAGAAAAGAGAAATAGCTCAAGATTACCAGTGATTATAACCACAAATATAAGTATAAATGAATTAAAGGGACGGTATAATGACAGAACTTACAGCAGGCTTGTGGAGATGTGCAGCTTTATTAGGAACACTGGGGAAGATATAAGAAAAATTAAAGGCAAAGGAAAAACAGAAAAATTTTTAGGGGAGGTATTAAATTAAACATGAAAAACCATGTTGTTTTAAATGAGTTTCTTATAAAAGCCAAGCAGGATGACAAGGAAGCCTTAGGAAAAATAATAGAGTATTTCATACCTCTCATACTAAAGGAATCTTCAAGATACATAGTAAAATGTTACGACTATGAGGATTTAGTACAGCATGGATATCTCTCTGTAATAAAGGCTGTAAATATGTATAAAGGAGAGCCAGACTACTTCATTCCATATTGCATCAGAGCTATTCAACTAAACTACAAGGCTCTATTAAAAAAGGAAATTAAACATCATAGAGAAATACCAGATGAGTTTGTCCACTTAAATGAGGATTACTATTTTACCATAGAAGATGAAGTCTTAGCCTTTGAAAAAACAAAAGAATTATATGAAGCTATAGATAAACTTTCTGAGGAAGAAAAAAGTGTGGTAAGTAGTTTTTATATAAATAATAATACCTTAGAGGAAATAGCAGTAGGAGGAGAAAAAAGCTACAACAATGTAAGGTATATAAAAGATAAGGCAATTAAAAAACTGCAGAAGATGCTTAAGGAACATATATAGTAATTGATAGTTGAAAGTTGAGATTATCCATTCTCAACTCTCAATTTTAAAAAAGGTGGTGGGAATATGTATGACGAATTAGTTAGGCTTATTAGTAACTTAGGATTCCCAGTAGCAGTTAGTATATATTTGTTAGTAAAACTGGATAAAAGGTTGGAGGAACTGACTAAAGCCTTTTTAAAGTTTTCTAATATATTGCTTTCTGCTATGGAACACCATGAAGAGGAGAGGCGACTTTCATAAAAGAGAGTGGCCTCTCTTTTTTAGATTATTAGATGTTTAGATATAGATAAAATTCCTATTAAGTTTTTGGATTATGGAGATTGCAGAGGGATTTCAACTATATCTAGTAATCTAAGAATTTAGTAATTAAAAATATTTTTTTGCAGTTATCTTTTTAAAGTCATATATATAGGTGAAAACAAAAATAAAGG
>NZ_CAUPZS010000046.1:0-18060 GCF_963515715.1 uncultured Clostridium sp. | reverse complement strand
ATTCTCTTTAGAATCGACTGGTTTCATTCCTCTGTTTAATTTTCAAAGACCGTTGTCCAATCGAGGACTATTTCATGTTATCATTAACTCTTTTGCTTGTCAAGAAGATTTTTAATATTTAAATATTTCATTTCTAACCTTCTTGCCCTGCGGGAAAACGACAAAAATGATTATAACACGCGAACCATAGTTATATCATAAATAAACTGCCAATAATTAATATTATATTTTAATTTCTTCTGTTTTCTTTAAATTTCATATAGTTACATATATAGATACACCAGATACAGTTGAGAGCATGCATAGCATTTTATTAATGAATTTTTTAAAATGATAACTATAAAACAATGATAAAAGGGATCTCATCTTTAATAAAATCCCTTTCTTTATTTCTATATAATTTTTTAACTATTATATATTAGATATTATTTACTATTTCTTTAAACCTATTTCCTCTCTCTTCAAAATTGGCAAACATATCAAAACTTGCACAAGCAGGAGATAAAGTGACAATATCTCCTGTTATAGCTATGTCTAAAGAAGTATTTACCGCTTCTTCTAAAGAATCTACTATATATATAGATATATTAATATTATTCTTTTTCATTTCTTCTTCAAAAACATGCTTTATTTTATCTTTAGTGTCTCCTAATAATATTAATGCTTTTACAAGCCCATATCCTTCTTTAGCCAAGGTATCAAAAGATATGTTTTTATCATATCCTCCTGCAATTAAAATAACAGGCTTATTAAAAGCTTTAAGGCCAGCTAATGTTCTTGTCGGACTTGAAGCTATGGAATCATTATAAAAATTTACTTCTTTTACTTCTCTAACAAACTCCATTCTATGAGATACTCCAGCGAAGTTAACTGCAACCTTCCTCATATTCTCTATTGAAACTTCTTTATATACACAGCAGAAAGCCGCCAAGAGATTTTCAACATTGTGCATTCCTTTTAATTTTATCTCTTCAACATTACATACTTTATTGCCCATTATATATAAGTTGTTATTATTATAATAAGCTCCATTTAAAACTTCTTCTTTTAAGCTAAATTGAATAGTTTTCCCTATTACTTCTTCTTTCATTTTATTTGTTATCTCATTATCTCTATTTAAAACTAATATATTATTCTCTTTTCCATATCTAAAAATATTCTTTTTAGCATCAATATACTCTTCCATATCTTTATGTACGTCTAAATGATTAGGACTTATATTTGTAATTAATGATATGTCTACAGGGCAATCTATGGTCATCAGTTGAAAACTGGATAGTTCCAATACAACCTTATCATCTTTACTTATTTCTTCTATTCTAGAAAATAGAGGGGTTCCTATGTTTCCACCTACCCATGTATTATATCCTTCTTCTTTTAACATGTTATAAACTAAAGTTGTTGTAGTGGTTTTTCCGTCACTTCCTGTTATTCCATAAATCTTAGCAGGACAATATCTTATGAACTCTTCCATCTCTGATGTTATATAAGCTCCCTTTTCTTTAGCTCTTAATAGAGCTGGTATATCATTTCTTACAGATGGCGTCTTAAATATTACATCATAACCATCTAATTTTTCTAAATAATCTTCTCCTAAAACTAAACTTACACCCTTCTTTTCTAGCTCACTTGTCACGCTTCCTAATTGCTCAGCAGTTTTTTTATCAAAAGCAGTAACATTTGCTTCTAATTTTATTAATAAATCTATCAAAGGTCTGTTACTTACACCCATGCCTAGAACAGCAGTTTTTTTATTTTTTATATACTCTTTAAATTCACTAAAACTCTTTTTCATTTTTACCTCCATTATATAGTGTCTTATAATTTAATTATATCACCTTTATATATTTCATATAATTATATATTTTAATTTTTAAACATATGTTAACAAACAATATCATTGTATAATCGTGTCGAAATTGTGCGAATTTATTTAATATAAAAACTTTAATATCGCATATTGCAATATTATATATCTTTATGTTATACTAACAACGTGCCGTAAGGAAACATTAATATAATTCCCCAAGTTTTAATTGAACATATAACATATCCCCATGATTAAACCCTATTTTTGCCGGTATAGATACGTAGTACCGGCACTTTTTTTATACTTTTATTGAAATTTAAAAGAGATAGCAGTATTTTTATACTGCTATCTCTTTATCTTAAAATTCTAATTTACATTCTATAAATTTCACTAATTCATCTATGTTTAATCTAATCTGTTTCATTGTATCTCTATCTCTTACAGTTACAGTATTATCTTCCAACGTATCAAAATCTATTGTGATACAATATGGGGTACCTATTTCATCTTCTCTTCTGTATCTTTTACCTATACTTCCAGCTTCATCATAATCTACATTGAAGTGTTTTGATAACATACTATAAACTTCTGTTGATTTTTCTGATAACTTCTTAGTTAAAGGTAGTACAGCCGCTTTAAAAGGTGCTAATGCTGGATGGAAACGCAATACAGTTCTAACATCTCCATCTTCTAATTCTTCTTCATCATAAGCATCTGCTAAGAATGCTAAAGTTACTCTATCAGCTCCTAGTGAAGGTTCTACACAGTAAGGTACATATCTTTCATTAGTTGTAGGATCTAAATAAGTCAAATCTTCACCTGAATGATTCATATGTTGTTTTAGGTCGTAGTCAGTTCTATCTGCTACCCCCCATAATTCTCCCCATCCAAATGGGAATAAGTATTCTATATCAGCTGTAGCTTTACTATAGAAAGATAACTCTTCTGCTGAGTGATCTCTAAATCTTAAATTACTCTCTTTCATTCCAAGATTTAATAAGAAGTTCCAACAATAATCCTTCCAATATTTAAACCACTCTAAGTCAGTATCTGGTTGACAGAAGAATTCTAGTTCCATTTGCTCAAATTCTCTTGTTCTAAATGTAAAGTTCCCTGGAGTTATTTCATTTCTAAAAGACTTTCCTATTTGAGCTATACCAAAAGGTAATTTTTTTCTAGTAGTTCTTTGAACATTTTTAAAGTTAACAAAGATACCCTGTGCTGTTTCAGGTCTTAAATATATTTCTGATTTAGCATCTTCTGTTACTCCTTGGAATGTTTTAAACATAAGATTAAATTTTCTTATATCTGTGTAATTCTTTTTACCACATTTAGGACAAACTATATTGTTTACATCTATATACTCTTTTAATTGTTCATTAGTCCATCCATCTGCTGATGCAACCTCTGCTCCTGCAGCTGACATATGATCTTCAACAAGCTTATCCGCTCTAAATCTAGCCTTACATTCTTTACAGTCCATTAAAGGATCTGAAAATCCTCCTACGTGACCTGAAGCAACCCATACTTCTCTATTCATAAGTATTGCACAATCCACGCCTACATTATATGGGCTTTCCTGAACAAACTTTCTCCACCAAGCTTTTTTAACATTATTTTTGAATTCTACACCCAAAGGACCGTAATCCCAAGAATTTGCCAATCCACCATATATTTCTGACCCCGGGAAAACAAAACCTCTATTCTTAGCTAAAGCAACTACTTTATCCATGGTTTTTTCAAATGCCATAATATTTCCTCCCTAATCTTTATTTTTTTGTATAAAAAAAGCAGTTACCACAAGGGACGAAAGAAACTCTTCCGCGGTTCCACCCTCTTTGGCAACAGCCCTGCTTTCACTATGTACACTCAAAAGCTCCCTTTATAATAAAACTTTAGCTATTTCCACCACCCATAGCCTCTCTTAAAAAGTTATTATCATTACTTTTCTTTTTCATCATGTAGTATTCATTTAAAATATATTTTATCAGAACTTAAATCATTGTCAATAGTCAAAAAATAAAAATGGCTCCGCGAAAAGGATTCGAACCTTCAACCTATCGGTTAACAGCCGAGTGCTCCACCGTTGAGCTATCGCGGAACGTTTATTACAAAGACTATTATATCATATTTGTTTATAAATGCAAGGGGGTTCTTTATATATTTTTTTATTCTATACAAAGTTATGCATTTACAATGATATCTATTAATATTGATTAAGAAATGAACCAATTACATTAAATATACTAAGAGGTACTAATGGTTTTACATAGTACCTCTTTTTTTAATATTATTGGTGGCTAGTTGGCTTCATAGTTGGGAATAATATAACGTCTCTTATAGAATAAGCATCTGTTAAGAACATTACAATTCTATCTACCCCTATTCCTAATCCTCCAGTTGGTGGCATTCCTATTTCAAGTGAATTAATGAAGTCCTCATCCATCATGTATGCTTCATCATCACCTAATTCTTTCTCTTGTAATTGTTGTAGGAATCTTTCCTTTTGAACTATAGGATCATTTAACTCTGAATATGCATTACATACTTCTCTTCCATATATGAATCCTTCAAATCTTTCAGTATACTCCGGATTACCTCTCTTCTTTTTAGTCAATGGAGATATTTCCACAGGATAATCCATTATAAATGTTGGTTGAATCATATGCTTTTCTGCATACTCTTCAAATAAAGCATTTAATATATCCCCTTTAGTGCAATCCTTTAATTCCTTTTTCAACTCAACCTTTTTCTCTTTAATAACTTCTCTGGCCTCTTCATGTGTCTTAATTTCATTAAAGTCTATTCCTGAATATTCTTTTACAGCATCCACCATAGTTATTCTTCTCCAAGGTGGAGTTAAATCAATTTCTGTTCCTTGATAAGTTATCTTAGTAGTTCCACAAACTTTTTCTGCTACGTAAGCTACCATATTTTCTGTAATTTCCATCATATCATTATAATCAGCATATGCTTCATATAATTCTATCATAGTAAACTCAGGATTATGTCTTATACTTGTTCCTTCATTTCTAAAGTTCTTTCCTATTTCATATACCTTTTCAAAACCACCAACTATAAGTCTTTTTAAATAAAGTTCTGTGGCGATTCTCAAATACATATCTATATCTAAAGCGTTATGATGAGTTATAAATGGTCTTGCAGCAGCTCCACCTGCAATTGGTGAAAGAACTGGTGTTTCTACTTCTAAATAATCTCTAGCATCTAAAAATTCTCTTATAGCTCTTATTGCTTTTGTCCTCTTAAAAAATGTTTCTCTAACATCTTGATTAACTATAAGATCTACATATCTTTGTCTATATCTTAAGTCTGGATCTTTTAGCCCATGCCACTTTTCTGGAAGTGGTTTAAGTGATTTAGCATTAAGTTCAAAATCAGTAATATGTATAGAAACCTCTCCTGTTTTTGTTTTAAAAACAGTACCTGTTATTGATAATAAATCCCCTATATCAAAGGATTTATATTCTTTTAATTTTTCTTCTCCTACATCATTAATTTTTATATACAGCTGAATTTTTCCATATCTATCATATATATCTGAGAATCCAGCCTTACCATGAACTCTCTTTGACATAAGTCTACCAGCTACAGTAACTTCTTTTCCTTCTAGCTCGTCATAATTTTCCTTAATCTGTTCTGAAGTATGAGTTCTATTAACCTTATAAACATCAAAAGGATCCTTTTCAGCTGCTTGAAGGTCGAAGAACTTCTGTCTTCTTTCCTTTATCAACTGATTAAACTCTTGTTCTTCTAAATTTAAATTCTTTTCTTCATTTGACATAGTATCTTTCCTCCAATATCAATCTTTTCTCACTGATAGTATTTTATACTTACTTACTCCATCAGGTATTGAAACCTCTACTGTTTCTCCTACTCTTTTACCTATTAAAGCTTTGCCAACAGGTGATTCATTTGATATTTTATTCTCCATGGGATCTGCTTCTGCTGATCCTACCATAAAGAATTCTACATCTTCATCAAATTCATAATCTTTTACTTTTACGATTGTTCCTACACTAACAGTATCTGCAGGTATCTCGCTCTCATCTACTATGGAAGCATTTTTAAGCATATTTTCTAGTTGCATTATTCTTCCTTCCACAAAAGCTTGTTCATTTTTCGCCTCATCATACTCGGAATTCTCGCTCAAATCTCCAAAAGAAAGCGCAACTTTAATCTTCTCTGTTATTTCCTTTCTTTTAACTGTTTTAAGATATTCTAATTCATCTTCTAACTTTTTAACACCCTCATATGTCATAATATATTTTTTTATATCACTCATTTCTTTCTCCCCTTTAAATGTTTTAGTGTAACACTTTTATATATTATTATCTTTTTATTTTATTTATGCATGAACATAAGACAACTGCTTAACAATCATTTAAGTTATTATAAATCAGCATAATATTCAATGTCAACTTGTGAGCTCATTCAAATATCAAAACTTCTCCATTAAACATTATGTTGTTCAAAAATACTCCATTGTACTTTAAGGACCTCTCTATATCTTTTTCTTCCATCTGACATAAAATTGCTCCTAAGAGTTCTATAGGAATATCATCTTTATCAAGCCAGGGTACTTTATAGGTAACATCGTTTATATATTGATTATTACTATTAAAAGTACTAAATAAGTTGTCTAGAGTCCAAATTGGTTTATCTGTGATTAAGTCCCCATCTCTTGAGGTCAGTATAAAGTCTCCGTTTTTAAAGGCGTGGTTTTTATCTCTAGTTATTATTGGCGATATACCGTAATTTGCCATAACATAATCAGCAAAAACCTTCGCCTTATCAGTATTATCAGTTAAAAACACAATATATTTAGCAAATTTAGAGAGACATAAAACACTCTCATAAATATGATAATCCGTTGGATCATATATTACTATGCAGCTATTTCTAATACTTTTGTTTTTCAATCTAAGTATTAGTTGCATACTAGAAACTATACTATATGCTAAAAGTTCTTTTTGAAACTTATTATAAACATTATAATCCATCTTTCTCCAAACCTTTGGTGCAACAATACCATATTCTTTCTTTAAATAACTCTTAGCTATCTCCATATTCCTCATATACGCATCAATATTTACGTTCATCGGAAAACTTATTCTCTTAATATTTAAATTTAAGTCTTTTAGGTAATTATCTTCGATTAATTTAATATTAAACCTATCTTTTATTCTGCTTATAATATCATGTCTTTCATAAATTTTATATTTTTGTGGCTGTTCAATTAACAAAACAGGTTTCATAATACTATACCCTCTATATTGATATAGTTTATTTATATGAATTTTAATATTACATAATTCAATTTTCTATAATATGTTCCTTATAATTTTCTAATATTGATATTAAGTTATAAGCCTTATCCTCTGAATTTACTATATTCTTTATTTTTGTGCAATCCTTTAATCCTTTTATATACCATGCAATATGCTTTCTCATTTCTCTAACGGCCTTATTTTCTCCATGATAATATACAGCTCTTTTTATATGTTCTATGCACATATCGATTACTTCTTCGTGTCCTGGGTAATATATAGGGTCACCTTCTAATTTTTGCTGTATCTGCTTAAATATCCAAGGATTCCCTAAAGCTCCTCTACCAATCATAATACCATCACAGTTTGTAAACTCTTTAATTTTCAAGGCATCTTCCGGGGTAAATACATCTCCATTGCCTATTACAGGTATAGATACATTTTCTTTAACTTTCTTTATTATTTCCCAATCCGCCTTGCCTTCATACATTTGCTGTCTTGTTCTTCCATGAACTGTAATACAATCTGCCCCTGAATCTTCCATGATTTTTGCAAATTCCACTGCATTAATACTAAGTTCATCATAGCCTTTTCTAAACTTTACCGTTACAGGTTTGTTAGTAGCCTTCTTTACAGCTCTTACTATTTGTGATGCTAATTTAGGATCCCTCATAAGAGCAGAACCTTCATTGTTCTTCACTATTTTAGGCGCAGGGCACCCCATGTTTATATCAATTAAGCATATATTATTATTTTCGTTAAAACAATCACAGGCTCTAGCCATAATATCAGGTTCATGACCAAATATTTGGACCGCAGCTGGAATTTCTTCTTCAGAAAACTCTAGCATACCTATAGTATTTTCGTTACCATAATATAATGCTTTAGCGCTTATCATTTCAGTGTATACGAGCCCACAGTCCATGTTTTTGCATAAGCCTCTAAAAGCTACATCTGTAACACCTGCTAATGGCGCTAAAAATACATTGTTTTCAAATTCCAAATTTGCTATTTTCATTAAAAGTTTTACTCCTTGTTTTTTTCGTAGATTATTCTTAATCCTTTCAATGTTAAGTAAGGATCTACTACATCTATACTTTTAGCTTCCTCATTTATAAGTTTTGCTAGTCCTCCGGTAGCAACTACTATTGGTTCTTCTTCGCCTAAGGCAATCATTTCTGCCTTCATTTTGTTTATAATAAATTCTACTAATCCACAATATCCATAAACCATTCCAGCTTGCATACTTGCAACAGTATTTTTGCAAATTACTGATGGTGGTTTAACTAATTCTATCCTCGGAAGCTTTGCTGCCTTTTGAAATAATGCTTCTGAAGATATTTTTACACCTGGACAAATAGCTCCGCCTAAATAATCTCCTTCTTTAGTTACTGAACAAAATGTAGTTGCAGTGCCAAAATCTATTATTATTAAAGGTTTATTATATAATTCATGAGCGGCTACAGCATTTACAATTCTGTCTGCGCCAACTTCCTTCGGATTATCATATTTTATATTAATTCCTGTTCTTACTCCTGGCCCAACTACTATAGGTTTTACTTCAAAATATTTTGAAATCATGTGTTCTATTGAATACATGATATTAGGTACTACTGATGATATTATAACTCCCTCAATTTCAGAAAGATTAATATTATTTTGTACAAATAATTGTATCACTTGAATACCATATTCATCTGCTGTTCTTATAGGGTCTGTGGATAATCTCCAATCAGCAATTAGCTCTTCATCCTTATATAAACCTAAAACGATATTAGTATTGCCAGCATCTAAAACTAAAATCAAAGCTAACACCACTTTCCTTATTAATTTGATAATATACACTGTCCTTCTGTATTATATAGAAAAAAACAGTAATTATACATAGATATTTACATACACACAATTATAAGTTAAAAAAGAGTATCTGTAAATTAAAAATCAACAGATACTCTTTTATTTAACAATAAATTCAATTGTATTTTTATTCCTTTAAGTAAATTTCTCCTACTTTAACTTTATACTCATCTTTTTTATTATATTCTATAGTTATCTTTTCGGGTATCTTTTCAATGTAGTCAAGTTTATACATAGCCTCATATTTATGACCTAATCTTAATGCCTTACAACTTAAAGAGCTTCCCCTTTCTTTTAATTTTTCTTCACCAACAAAGCTTATATAATAGTATTCAAACTCCTTATCAGCTTTAAAAGTTATAACCGTAGATATAGATGAGAAGCTTATTTTATCTACTATAAATTCTATTTCTTCGCCAGTATCATCTTTAAAGGTATATTTTTTATTTATGTTGTATGTTTTTATAGTGTCTTCTATTTTATTTTTCGATGCATTAAAGTTGAATCTCCAATCTCCACTTGTGTTGTTTATTTTATTAAAACTTATATCCATAGAAAAATTATTTGGTATATCATTCTTCTCTACATCATAATCCATCATAACTTGCACTGTTTTATCATCAATTATTCTATAGTTTCCTCCAGCCGCTCCCCTAAATTCTTTGTTGTTTATTTTAATGCTTTTATCTGGAGTATAGGGAAATGGACTTCTCTTCTTACTCATCAACTCTTCCACTTTCCCTTCAGTTTTTATAGTATAAATTATCATTAAACTATAATTATCCATAACAATTTCATCTAAGGTTACTTCATAACCTTTATCACTTTTAGTTTCTCCTATGACTTCTGCATAGTCCTGAAATTTTCCATTATAATTGTCTTTTTTGAAGCTAGAGAAAAAAGTACTTATATTAATATTAGGAAGCTTATCAGCAAAAACACTATTATTTAATGTTATAGCAGAAACTCCTAATACTAAAACCAACGAAGCTACCAAAGTTCTGTCTTTTCTTTTCTTTTTTACATGGTAAGTTTTATTCATTGAACTTTTAAATCTATTTTTTACTCTCTTCATAGTTATATCATCAATATCCATTACTTCTTTTTCTATTGAATCTACATCTAAACTAATTTCATTAAAATGCCCGAATATATCCCTCATCCATATATACCTCCTTGGAATTTTTATATTTATCTTTTAACTGCTTTCTACCTCTTGATAATCTCGTATATACCGAACTCTTTGACAATTTTAATGCAGTAGCTATATCCTCAATAGGCTGTTCTAAATAATATCTCATTATAAATATCTTTTTATCTGTATCATTCATATTATCTATATAATTATATAGCTCCTCTTTTTCTTCTTTTAATATCATGTCTTCTTCTATTGAAAAATCAGAAATTATACTGTATTGATCAATGTGTATCATTTCTTTTTGGTTAATTAGCCTTTTATAATAATCTATGGATTTATATCTAGCTATAACGCAAATCCAATTTTTGAACCTGGTCTCTTCTCCTTCTAATTCAATATTATCTTTCCCATGGTATTTATCAATATTTTCCCATATATTTAGCAACACATCATTCATACATTCATCAATGATTCCCTTATCATTAAATACTGATAATACTTTATATATAACTTTATAAAGGAGTCTTCCATATTCATCTACAAAAAAATCCATGGCCTGTGGATTTTTTCTTTTAATTTTTTGTATAAGGTTTCTCTCTGTAGTTTTCAATATATTTTACATCCTTTCATATAGTCTTAAGAGCTCTTCATATAATTACTACGGTTTACCACAGGTGTTTCTTACAGAAATAAAAAAAGATATAGGAAAATCCTATATCTTTTTTACTTATTTTAATCTGTCCATAAAATCTTTTCTATTAACTATATATCTAATATGTGTGCCTTCACCAATCTTACCTTTTTCATCCCAAGCACTTACTTTAAAGAAAAGTTTTTTTCTATCAACCTTTTCTAAAACTGCCTCACACTTAATCTTCATATTCATCGGTGTAGCTTTTAAGTGCTTTACGCTTATATCTATTCCTACAGTAGTAAATTCGTTGCTTAACTTAGGTCCTACACAACTTCGGGAAGCATTCTCCATAAGAGCAATCATTACTGGAGTAGCAAAAACCTCTAAATCTCCAGAGCCATGCTCTATAGCTGTATCCTTTTCTCCAACTTTAATTTCCATGGTGAAGCTCATTCCCTCTTTTAAGTTAAATTCCACTTTCATCACTCACTTCTACTTATTTATATTAGTTATTATTGAACACTTCTTCAAACTCATTTGCTTCTAATTTTTCTTTTTCAAGCAAAGCTTGAGCAACTGCGTGAAGTTTACTAATATTTTTATCAAGTAGGTTTTCAGCTTTTTTGTATGCTGTATCAATTAACTTTCTAATTTCTTTATCTATCTTAGAGGCAACTTCTTCACTAAAGTTTTTACCTTTACTAAAATCTCTTCCTAAGAATACTTCCTCATGACCACTTCCAAAAGCTATTGGTCCCAATTCTTCACTCATTCCATAGTCCATAATCATCTTTCTAGCTATAGTAGTTGCTCTATCAATGTCATTTTTAGCACCTGTGCTAATATCCCCGATTACTAGTTTTTCTGCTACTCTTCCTCCTAGTAATCCTACTATTTGATCTTCTAATTTTAATTTTGACATATATGAACTATCCTTTTCAGGTAAATGCATAGTATATCCCCCAGCCATACCTCTAGGAATTATACTTATTTGATGAACAGGATCAGCATGCGGTAATAGCTTCATAACAACCGCATGGCCTGCCTCATGGTAGGCTGTAAGTCTTCTGTCGTCTTCATCAATTACTCTGCTCTTCTTTTCTGGTCCAGCAATTACCCTTGTTACAGCTTCTTCCAACTCATCCATTTCAATTTCTTTTTTGTTTTTTCTTACTGTTAAAAGAGCTGCTTCATTCATTAAGTTTTCTAAATCTGCACCAGTAAATCCCGGCGTTCTTTTAGCTAATACATCTAATTTAATATCCGGTGATAAAAGTTTATTTTTAGAATGCACCTTTAAGATTTCTTCTCTTCCCTTAACGTCTGGCGCCCCTACTATAATCTGTCTATCAAATCTTCCTGGTCTCAATAATGCAGGGTCTAGTATATCTGGTCTATTGGTAGCAGCAATCATTATTATTCCTTCATTTACAGCAAAACCATCCATTTCAACAAGTAATTGGTTTAATGTCTGCTCTCTTTCGTCATGTCCTCCACCAAATCCTGCTCCTCTTTGTCTACCTACTGCATCTATTTCATCTATAAAAATTATACACGATGCATTCTTTTTAGCTTGCTCGAATAAATCTCTAACTCTAGATGCTCCAACACCTACAAACATTTCTACAAAATCTGATCCAGATATGCTAAAGAACGGAACCCCTGCTTCTCCTGCTATAGCTTTAGCAAGCAATGTTTTACCCGTTCCTGGAGGCCCTACTAGTAATACCCCTTTTGGTATTCTTGCCCCTACTTCTGTATATTTTTTAGGTTGCTTTAAGAAATCAACTATTTCAGCCAATTCTTCCTTTTCCTCATCTGCGCCAGCAACATCAGCAAAGGTTACTTTACGCTTATCTGGAGTAGCCATTTTAGCTCTACTCTTACCGAAATTCATTACATTTCTATTGCCGCCTCCACCTTGAGATTGTTGCATAAACATAAACCAAAATATTACAAACATCAGTATTAATATAGCACTAGGCAGATAATTCAACCATATAGGCGCTCTTGTCGGAGGTAAATAAGATTCTCCTACATCCCCGTTTCTATCATGCATACTTATAAAATTATTCAATCTCTCAAAAGGAACAAACACTTCAAATTGAGATCCATTTTTAAGAGTACCACTTACCGTTACTCTATCTTCCTTAACTTGAAAATCTTTAACTTCATTATTTATCCAATGCTTCTGAAATTGATTAAAATGTATTGTTGTTGAAGGTTCATTCGTTTTCGCTAAAAATAAAGCTGAGAATATAACCGCCACAAATATAACAACCCAGGCCGTTGCACTTGAAAATCTCTTATTCATTTTTGGCCCCCTCTCTTTCTAATTTATAATGTAAAATTGTATCATATGTAAAAATTGTTTACAATATTGTTAATATTAATTATTTATAGACTTCTTCCTTTAAAACACCCACATAAGGTAAGTTTCTATACTTTTCAGCATAGTCAAGTCCATATCCTACTAAAAACTCATCAGGAACTTCAAATCCCATATATCTTGCATTTATTTCTACCATTCTTCTCTCAGGCTTATTTAGTAGAGACGCCACTTCAATTGAAGCTGGTTTTCTTCCTTTTAAATAGTCCACTAAATATCTTAATGTTGTTCCTGTATCTATTATATCCTCTACTATCAATACATCTTTTCCCTCTATTTCAAAATCTAAATCCTTTAATATTCTTACTACTCCTGATGTAGTTGAGGAATTTCCATAACTGGATACAGCCATAAAATCAATGGAACAAGGAATATCTATTTCTTTTATTAAGTCTGCCATAAATGGGACAGAACCTTTTAATACTCCAATTAATAATAAATCTTTACCACTATAATCTTTACTTATTTGTTTACCTATTTCTTTAATTTTACTTCTTATTTGCTCTTCATCAAGTAATATTTCTTTTATGTCATCTTTCATTTTATTCATTCTCCAGCCTCTCTTTCAATAAAAATTTTTAATATATTTTTTGTAGATTTTTCAATCTTAAATTTTTCACTGATTCTATAATCTACAATCCATGCAATTTCTTCACCAAAACATATCAACGGTATACTATCCCTCTTCTCTTTAGGAATTTTTAAATCTATAAATAAATCTTTTAACTTTTTACTTCCCTTCATTCCTAGAGAAACAATACGATCTCCATCTCTTCTATATCTTAGTATAACATCATCATTTATTTTATCATAATCAAAATATTTTACATCATTATTTTTTAATTTTTCATTTATTTCTTCCATATTTATTATCTCTAAATTTACACATATATCCTCAGAAATTTGATTTTTACCTAATTGTAATTTATATTCACTCTTATTATTTTCTATACATAAGTCTAATTTACTTAAAATATGTATATCTCCATAATTATTAATAGCTACAAAGTTACCAGGCAACATTATAATCTTGCCTGTATTAAATTGTTGTAACTTTATAATATCATCAATATGTACTTTTTCATAATTAAATAAATTTCCCTTTAAAGAATTTATAGAACTTCTAATAACTCTAGATACTATGGCCTTATGTTCAAAGAATAATTCTTTTGATAAAATAATTCTATCCTTCTTTATACTAGTATATTTATTATAAAACTCCTTACTTAAAAAATCCATATAATCCATATCTATTGTAATATTTTCTACTAATCTATTAACTGAGTCTATAATATTACTATTGAAATTCTTTTCTATGTAAGGTATTAATTCTAATCTTATTTTATTTCTTGTATACACTGTCTCTAAATTAGTCTTATCTAATCTAGGTTTTAAATTATTTATAGAACAATATTCCTCAATTTCTTTTCTAGTTATATTTAATAATGGTCTTATATACATATTATCTCTTACGGGTTTTATACCTACAAGACCTTCAATTCCTGTTCCTCTCATTATTCTCATAAGAACAGTTTCACATTGATCATTTGCATTATGAGCTAAAGCAATTTTATTTCCTTGGACTTTTTTCATAACCTCATCAAAAAAAATATATCTTGCTTCTCTTGCAGCTGTTTCAAAAGACATTTTTTTCTCTTTAGCTAGATAAGTAACGTTTATCCTTGTGCTGTAAAAATCTATATCATAATGTTTACAAAATTCCCTTACATATTCTTCATCTTTATCAGATTCATCACCTCTTAAACAGTGGTTTATATGAGCTACATATAACTCTATTGAGTATTTTTCCTTTAAAGTGTTAAGAATATGTAACAAACATATGGAATCTGGACCTCCAGATACTGCCACAACTATTTTATCACTTTTTTCTATCATTTGGTTATCCTCTATAGTCTTAATAACCTTTTGTAGCAAGTCAATCACTTCCCTAGATTTTATAATTTTTATTATAACATAAATAATCGTTAAAAAACCAGAAATCCTCAATAAGTACTGTTGATTTCTGGTTTCTTGTTAATATAGAGAATACACCTTTGACACAATTACTGTCATATCATCTTTTACCTTTCCATTACTTAATTCTTTAACTCTACATATGATATCTTGACAAAGCTCTTCTGGATTATTGTATTTACTTTCTTGTAGATATTTTAGTAACCAATCCACTTTACCTGCTTCTTCATTATTGTAGTCTAATATTCCATCACTTAACATTACTAATATGTCTCCATTTCTAACTTGCTTTTTTATTATATCCACATCTACCTTATCTAAAACTCCTATAGGCAATGTTTTAGATTTTATAACTTCTACCTTGTCTTTAGACTTTATAAAACTTGGCACTGCTCCAACCTTCATGAAATTAGCTTGTCCTGTATAAAGGTCAATACTATTTAAATCTACGGTTGAAAATTTTTCATCTTCTGAAAATTTTATAGTCATAAGGGAATTAACTGTGTTAATAGCATTTATTTCAGTAAAGCCAGCTTTTAAAAACTTCTCAATAAGTTCCACAGCGGCACCACTTTCTTGGCAAGCTTCTGGTCCTGAGCCCATTCCATCGCTTATTAATGTTACATATGTACCATCTCTCATCTTATCATAAGCATAGCTATCTCCATTCAATTTCTCCCCATCTTTACACACTCTTCCTACATATGAAGATATGTGATACTTAGGCGTCTCCTCCAATGTGAGGCTACAGGTCTTAGTACACGTATCAATATTGCATCCCTCATTACTCACGCACATAACCTTACCCGTTACAGAATTTATAAGTGGAAGAACCTCCTTTATGCACCTATGTTTTCCACCACATACATTTAAGGATAATTTAATTACTAATTTATCTTTTTTATTATTATAACAAAATATATTTTTGTATTTTATATTGTTTTTATTCAGTACCCTTCTTAAGTCTTTTTCTGTATATTTATCAAACTGTACATCAACATCAATGTTTCTTGCCATCTCATCTACAGAATAAGCTATATTCCCAACTTGTGTGGCTAAATATTCCCTACATTCACTTAAGCTTTTTCTCCACATTTCATCTATAATATGATTTTTCATAATATCTTTTGTATTTTCAATTAAATAAGATCTTTTTACACATTTTCTTTCTAACTCCTTAGGTATATATCCTTTACATTCTTCGTACCCTTCTATGAGTTCCGAAAAAGCTGAATATGTGTAATAACTTTCTCTCTTCCAACATATATTTCTCATATCACAGTTAGTACAAACTCTGTCTGCTAAATTTTGTATTAATACACTACTCTTAGTTTTCATTCTTAACTTATCATTATCAGCTAAGTTTTCTAAGGTCTTCCTCATATCTAATAGCACCTGTGAAAAGTCCGTTAATCCTTCGTTGAATATTTCCTTAACATTATGTATATAATTTTCTTTTAAATTCTCCCCCTTTAATTGCCAATCTAATTCAATTTCCATCTTCTTATACAGTTTCAAAGGTATTAAATAGAATATTGCTAACGCTACTAATGCCTCCCCAATTTGAAACTGAACCCCTATATCTGAATATAATTTTAAAATTGAAAACATTACAATGTACGCAATTCCACTGACCCATTTTCCTGTTTCTTTAAATATACCTGCCATCAAACCACAAATTCCATAAGTACCTATGAATGCCACCATATTATTAGTAGATATTCCAATTATAGCTCCCAATGCTACGCCACAGGCTCCTCCTGCGGAACTATCCTTTACATATCCTATCATCACTATAAAAGTAAGGGCTATTATATTTCTAATAGAAAGCCCAAATAAGTTTATACCCCAAGTCCCTGCAATAAATAGAGATAAAGTAATAGCCATACTTATGGTTTCTTCACTACTGTATAGATGTTTATTTTTATATTCTTCAATGCATATCGTAGAATAATTGACAATATAATATATTGGGAAGATACATGCTAATTCAAATAAAGCATTAAAAATTGACAATCCCAGAGTAACATGAATGACAAATTTATTAAAAATAGCTAATTGAAAAAATATAATTCCTAAACTTATAATCAATTTTTTGTTTTTATCCATTTCATTAAATATATATCCAAATAAACTTAATGTTAATGCCTGTATAATATATATCCAAACATTTTTCACCGCATAAAAAACAGACAAATAACCCATAACCGTTCCTACACCGGTAACTATAGGAATTCTCTTATCCATTTTTAATATACTAACTATAAGAAATGCTATACCAAAAGGAGCCATCAAGTTAATCATAATAACTCTACTTATAAGTATACTACCTATAAAATAAAGTATATATTTTATGGGTAACGCCACGTTAAACATCTTTTTCTTTTGTATTTCTTTATGCAAATTTCTAATTCTTTGATATGGAAGTATATCCGCTCCATACTGCATAATTTACCCACCACCTCTAGATTTTTTTATTTAATTATAACAGAGGTGTATGGAAATAAATGTCATTTACTGGTAATAATTTATATTTTTTTTAGGACATATATTTATACTATTTAACATAAAAATTATACTTTAGAGAAAATTTGGAGTTTTGATGAGAATAAAGACGGGTATTATATTTTTTAATATAAATAAATGTTTTTATTAGATAAACAAAAATGATTACCTTACTAGGTAATCATTGCTTGGTAGCGGAAATAGGACTTGAACCTACGACACTCCGGGTATGAACCGAATGCTCTAGCCAGCTGAGCTATTCCGCCTTATTTCATTATGGTAGCGGAGGCAGGACTTGAACCTACGACCTTCGGGTTATGAGCCCGACGAGCTGCCAACTGCTCCACTCCGCGATATTATATTTTAGTGCTGAATACTCAAATCAAAGCTTAACTATTCCGCCTTATTTCATTATGGTAGCGGGGGCAGGACTTGAACCTACGACCTTCGGGTTATGAGCCCGAC
>NZ_CAUPZS010000045.1:0-18074 GCF_963515715.1 uncultured Clostridium sp. | reverse complement strand
TTACTCTCTTGCCTTCTTCTGTTATACGACTATTCTCATTGGATTTTCTAGTGTTTTCGTTGCTGATTCGAGTATTTTCATTTGCTATCCTAGTACTTTCATTATTGGATGCATCTAATAATTTAGACAGCAAAGGCCACTCATTGCTAGACTTTATTGTATCATCCCCGAATATGGCTCTCTTCACAAAGAACTCGAATGATGTACTAGTTAATATTTTACTTCCTTCTAAAACTCTAACCTCTGCCCTTACTCTTCCAGGCGCAGCTATAGTATTGGTCTTAAGCTCACATTTAATTTTACCATTCGTAGCATCTGTTATAGTTATACCTAAACTTTTATCCTGTACCACAGTAGTTCCGTCACTCTTTGCAAAGGAAATTTCCACTGTAGTCCCCGTTAATGGATATGGCTCAAAGTCTTTTTTTAAAGCTATATTAAATATATTGGTGTCCGTATCTCCTTGGACTACTTCAATATATTCGTTCCTCTGTGCCCTTTTAATGTCTAGTATAATGTCAAATTCCTTTAATTCCATATTTTAAATCACCTTCCCTAAAACAACATAAGTACCAGATACACTAGCTAGTAGAACCCTATCTCCTTTTGTTGGAGAATAACTTCCTAATCTTTTATAAATCTTCTGGCTTTCCACCGCTTCACCGTCGAACTTTATTTTAAAATTGCTCCCAGACGCTATGGTAACCGTAGCCAGTTTAAATGCAAGCTCTTGCTCTTGTTGTGTTTCTTGCATAAAGCTAAATGCATCCATCATATTTGTATCACCTTCCTACATGTGTGTGACATAGTCCCACCAAGTTTTAAATCCATTTCCCAATTGGTCTCTACGTACTTGCTTGTAATACCAAACTTGTCATGGTGGATGAATAAGCAATCCATAAATGAATGATGGGGCATTAAGGCTGTTTGGAAGTTAAACTCCGAATAAATATCCGAGGTATTATAAGCCACTCTGCGGACATAATCATCTAAGGTGTTTTGGTCGGCTATATCGTTCACACTCTCAAAATGTACAATGTTCCTGCTCCTGTTTACTGTGCTTGTAATTGAATCCTTTGCGTCGTTTGTATACCTAGATACCAGAGGCTCTTTTTCTGGGTTGCTGGCTGTAATAACCCAAACATTTGGAACGTTAAACAAATCCAGTTCCTCGGAAGAATTATCCGAAAGAATGACACTTAAATCGTCATTCCTGTATACATACTCGGCTTTTCTAATTGTAGGAACTTGATAGGTCGCCGAGGTTAATGCTCCGTTATTGTCTACCCATATAGAAGTGTAATTAACTTCTTTGAGTAAACTATTTATAGCTTCTAACTTACTGGTTCCAATCTCGAACTCTTTATCCATTTCTGTTGTTAGCTCTGAACTAGGAATATTTATCTTCCATATACCCGCTGTGTTTATAATATCAATAATTGCTTTTACGTAGTTTTGACCTTTGTAAATTATATATCTTGTCGTAAACTTATCTTCCTTTAGTGTCATTGTGGAGTCATACCCCTCGGCATCTCGATAGAAATAATTGCCTTTCTTAATCTTCTTAGGTGTAGAAATTAAAAAAATGCCCAAAGGGTATTCTAGCCAATCCCCGTTTGGCATCTTTAACATAAAATATGGTTTAATTCTGTCGTTAAGAAAATCTATTTCTTTGGATTCATTTTCTCTGAAATCCAAAGAGCATGTTCGCTTTATTTCTGCTTGGCTATTGAAAGTTATCCGCCCCTCTGTTGCATAATCCAATTGTCCTATCTTTATTTCATGACGGTTGAGTAGATCATATCTGAACTTAACCTCTCTCATGGAGTTTTTGGAGTGGAGTATATTTATTATTTCTTCTCTTGTATATCCTTTCTGCTCTAGTTCTAATATAGTACCCCCTCCTTATAGTCCGATTTACTAATACTAAATGATACGACATATCCAAAACTCTTAAAACTTGCATTATAACCTGTTACTACTCCATAGATAACCATTCCGTTGTTTGCTCTGTAGGCCATAATATCTTTCTTGCTTATAAGTTCCTCTAATTTATATACATCTTCTATCTTTTTTAGATAAGTTGATATGTTCTGGCTAAAACTTTTAAACTCGCTAAGCTCGAAAGTAGGGTACTCTCTACCATCAAAAGTCATTTCGCTACTTCTAATCACAAAGCTAAATGGTTGCTCTGGGTCTGAATCCAGTGTATATTTAAGGTTTAAAAAATCTCCTGGATTACTTATAGTAGCTAGTGTATTACCCGGGAAGTTCAGTTCTATAGTTTTTACTTTGCTGTCATTAAAAGCATTGTCATTCTTTACACTTCTAACAAAGTATTTGTAAGCCTTTTTATTGCCTAAAGTATAGTCTTTAAAATAATTAGATGTTGTTTTCCCTATACATATATAATCCTCACTATTGTATAAAGCCCTATAAACAAGTAAATAGTCTGCATTGTACTCCACTTCTAATATTGCTCCGTAGCCATCCGTAGATAAGTGGAAAGTTGGTTGTAATGGCTTTACTGTTTGGATAACAAAATCTGTAGTTCCCCAATCCGAGAATAAGCTATATTGGTTCCCTATTCGAACCATTACTACGTAAGACCCATCCTCCAAGAAGTCCGGAATCTGGTAGGAAGTATTGAGTGCATCAGCTACATAACCACTGTCATGTATAATTTCATCACTTTTAACTATTTGAACCTGGTATATTTCCTGTCCTACTGCTGACCATGTAATAAGTGGCTTAGGGTTATTGGTCACTGTTATTGATGTTGGAGTTGATGGAAGTCCAACTGTATAGAAAACCGCTGTATCGCTCCAAGGTGAAGCTTCGTCATATTCGTTGAAGGTTTGCACCTTCCACATGATAGTACCCGCCGGGAACGTGCCTATAGGTATGTCATGATATTGTCTATTGGTAGTTTTCTCTGCTGTAGTCCATGTAGCTCCGCCGTTTACGCTGTATTGTAGTTTATACGCCTTTTGGTCGCCTGCAACATTCATGCTAAAATTCCAACTTAACCTTACTTGGGTATCTTTACTAACATATTGGCCATTTGGGTACAGCCTATCCGGTCGGTTCGGAGGCACATCTTCGTAACGCACCACCAGGTAAGGATGCTTACCGCTAGAATTTTCCCTAGAGTGAAATACTGCAACACTTCCACATCTATAAGGATAAAGTCCCATCCAGAACCAAGACCTCTCGCCTGCTTCATAACCTGCCGATACAGGTATGGTACTCGAGAAAGAATACCATGCCTGTGTTGCTGTAGACATATTAACCATGCTATCCCTAGAATCCAAACGGAAGTCCGGGGCCACATCATTGTAAGTAGTTTGGTTTTCTTTAGGCTTTGTAGTTGGGAAGAACCTTCCTGCTTGGATTTGACAGTATTCTGGCCCTGTGGAGTTTTCGTTCCACAGGTATAGCCTAGCGTATGTGACTTTCTTCCTGTAAGGGATTACGGATAAATCGAAATTGAAATAAGAAGCAAAGGCTGCGTCGTCGCCACCCTCCTTGGGTTCATTCGCATATCCCCCAGTCGGCAAGGTGTTTTGACTGCCTCCGTTGTAGTCGGGTGAATCCCTATCCACGAATAAATCCGCTTTGACTTGTAGAGTAATTTCATGTATCGCCATTTAATACACCACCCCCGCTCTCTTAGTTTGCTTTAATTCGTTGAATAATTTTACTACATCGGCCATACTCTGCAGGTCGGAAGCATTAACATTAACTGTTATATATTGATCTCCACTACCAGAACTATTGCTAGTTGCATTTGGATTATACGGATTTTCCTCTGCTCGCTGAACTCTTTCGCCCCTATGGAGTTCTGCCACATAGCCATCAAAAGGAACGTAATCTAAGCCACTTTTATGGCTACCATCTACAGTTGCGTAACTTGGCATTTTTGACGCACTGTTAACGCTATTATTAACACTCGTACTTACCTTTCCTATATCTGCGGTTATCTTAGAAAGTTCCCCGGACTTTCCTGTTATTGCGGCAAATAAAGTTAGTAGGACTGTTAATGCTGCTACGATGGAAAGAATTATAGCTAATATTTTTAATAACGGAGAATTTAAGCCTTTTATTACGCTGCCAAATGTTGTAACTGCACCGCTAACACCCTTAAACATTCCCCCTATACTATCTAACTTTGTCAAAAGCGTTCCAAGCAAAGTTAATATAGGGCCTATAATTGCTAATAGTATGCCTGCTATAACCACAACTTTTCGTATTGGCTCTGGTAACTTAGAGAATATATCAAATACAACTGCCAAGATATTTACAAATGGAGTTAATATCTCCAGTATATCTAATATTACAGGAGCAATACTAGCGCCAAGAGTTATTCCAATATCTTTCAGATTGTTTTTAAATACCTCCATTTTACTTGTAAAGGTTGCGTATCTTTCTGCTGCACCTTTTGTTAAAGCTTCATTCTTCTCCCATTCTTCTGTTCCTTTTGCTATAGAATCACTGAACAGGTCTCCGGCAGTTGCAGCTCTAAGCAACGCATCCCTCATTCTTACCTCTGTAATACCAATTTCGTCTAAAGTTCCTATAGTAGACTTACCCTTAGACTGCATATCGCCAAGACCTTCAATAAATGCGACAATTGCTCCTGCCGCATCCGCTTTAAATGTACGCTTAAACTCTGCACTAGACATACCAGCTACTTTAGCAAAGTTTCTTAAATCTTTGCCGCCCTTTTCTGTTGCTAATTGCATGTTTATCATTAGTTTTGAAAAAGCAGAACCTCCTGCCTCTGCTTCTATACCAACACTTGATAATGCCCCGGAAAATCCTAGTATTTCTGCTTCGGACATTCCGACTTGCTTTCCCGCACCGGCTAGCCTAAGCCCCATATCTACAATGCTTTTGGCTGTCGTTGCTAGGCTTGTATCTAACTTAAAAATTGTGCTTCCCAATCTATCAAAATCTTCTTGCGACATTTTAGTTATATTTGCAAATTGTGCAAGGGCTGTTGCTGCTTCATTCGCCGATAAATTGGTGGTATTGCCTAGGTTTATCATTACCTCACTGAACCCTAATATGGCATCTGTTTGTATTCCTAGTTGTCCGGCAGTTTCTGCGACTTCCGCTATATCTTCTGCGGCAGTTGGCATGTCCTTGGCCATATCTCTTATGCCTTTTTCTAATTCTTTGAACTGTTCTTCTGTTGCAGTTACTGTTTTTCTAACACCTGCAAAAGCATATTCGAAGTCTTCATATGCACCTAGGCTTGTTTTGCCTAATGCTGCAAGTGGTAAAGTTATTGCTGCTGTCATTGTCATTCCTAAGGTCTGCATACCCCTGCCTAGTTCCTCTAAATCTGCCCCGGCATCTTTTATTCTGCCAGAAAAATCATCTATATTTTTTGCCACATCATCAAAGATAGTTCCATTGTCTTTCAGTTTGCCATTTACATTCTCTAATTCAGATTTTAATCTTTCCAACTGGGTTTCTGCATTTTTATACTTTATACGGGACTCGTCTGTTTTTTTGCTGTTGTCACCAAGGCTTTTTGCATTTTCCTCATATTTCTTTTTAAGCAACTCAACCTTCTGCGCCTGTAATAGAACCTTTTGGCTTAGTTGCTCTCCTTTTAGTCCAAGTTGATCCATGTTAGTTCCAAAGACTTTAGTTTTTTCTGACGCATTTCTAAACTCCGCATCTAACACTCTAATCTGCCTATTTGCTTCCGTAATCCCGCCTTTAAATTCACTATAGTCTAGTCCTAGGGTGATTACTTTTCTATGTCCTCTACTCGCCATCTATTACCACCCCTCTATATCTCTCATACTTGTTACAAGAGTTTCTTCTTTCTGCTTTCCTTGTAGTAAGTTTATATGAATATTTATTAGTTCTAGTATCTTTGCAAGTGAGCTATTCCAAAAGCTTTCTTCACTCATTTTCATGTGAACACAATAAATATAAAAGAGATTGCTCCAATCTATTTCTATTTCTGGAACATCTCCTTCAACAAAGTTTTTTTTAGTTCTTCCGCATCTTTGCTAGTGGTTACATGTTCTTTATTGATATTTTTTGCAAACTCTCCAATGAGTTCCATTATTACATCAAAGGGCATTTTTGCTGTTAATGCCTTAACTTCTTCAAATGTTATATCTTCATCGCACACTTTCATACCTGCGTACACAACCTTAGATCCTACTTCATAAGGATGGCTGTGTATCTTCGCCATAACTTTAAACACACCTTCAAATTCTTCATCCATAACAGCTACTGACCTAGAGTTAAAGAGTATTTCTTTAACTGTTTTGTCCGCAAATTCAAGTTCTATTTTTTCAACATCTTTCATAACTATTCTTTTAGCCATATTTACCTCCAAATAAAAAACACCCTAACTTCTGTTAGAGTGTTAAATTTATATTTTTATTTACTTAATGCCCCTATTTTCTTTATGCTTTCATGGTCTTTCTTTACCTTGCTCATGAAATTTTCCCAATTTACATTTTGCCGCTGCTCCTTTTTACTTGTGAACATACAATATTTTTTTAATGTATCATTGTCTTTATTATCCATGGTCTCAATATACCCTAGAACTACAATATCATCCACATCTATTTCTGAAACAGATGCACAAATCGATGTAACTTTCTGTGCAAATTTTTCTTTATAATGTTCTTCATCATAAATAGGTCTTATTGCTATCTGTACATTTAATCTACTAGGCATTTCCCCAGACCTTTCATAAAATTCTACTCCTAAAACATTTTTCTTCCCTTCTGCAATCTCGTTCATTCTTCGTTCTAGTGTCATAGGTCTATTATTCCATAAAACCATTATTAATGTACCTACAATTAAGAATCCAAAGAACAACATAGCGTACATACTATCCTTTTTCCCTTTGTCGACCTCTTTACTAGTGTTGCCCATAAAATCCCCTCCCTTACTTAAATTTTACATTTTCAAAGTCCCAAAGTAAAGGAGTAGACTCCATTTAACTTCCAATAGTTCCTGGAACGCTTTTGAACCATTTATCTTGCATATCTTTCGTAAATGTACTATCCGCACTATCTGCAAATCTTCTCATTTCTCCATCATATTCACGAGGTACAAACTCAATCGTAATTGAGTCCGTTGAGAAGTTTATATTTTCGGTCTGCTGTTGAACAGTTGACGCATATGGTTGCGGTCTACCTTTTAATAACCAAATGTATTCGGCAGTATTGTCTGTCTGTTCCACCAAGTACCCTAGTGCTATTTCCTTAGGCTCATCACCAAGCTTATCAATCGCAACTCCTTCTTCGTATGTTATTCCTAATATTTCTGTTCGTGTATCTATGTTTAGTTTATTTATATCTACAACAGCTGTAAGACCAGTTAATCTGGTTATAACTGCCTGTTTCGCTCCATCGCCATGTATTGTTCCGCTTGCTAACCCTGGCGTGCATTGTATTTGCATAGCTTTAGCAAATAGTTTTATTGGCCCATAAGTTACGCCAGTTAAGTCGTCTTTTTGCAAAACTGCGTATACCATATTTTTTACATTTATCCTTACTGTTTTCTTAATATCTGTTGGCATTCCATTACCTCACTTTCATAATAATAGTTAAATACAAGTGTTTTGTGGTATATATTCACATCTGCTTCGAAACTATCAAATCCATTAGCAAATAGAAATCCATTTGATTTCATTATTTTTCTTACATTCTTTTTTAAATCTGTATAGTTGTCCTTACTCCAAATATCAATTTGACAAGAAGTCATGGAAAGTGTTTCTTGTCCTTCTCCGAATAACTCTCCACTTTCGTCAAAAAAATGATAAGTTATACCCGGAAGAGTAGTCGGTCTTAATTGCCATAGGATGGGAACATTTAAAGGACTTAGAGTGTTATATACTAAATTTATTAAATCCATATTATCTACCCTAACTCTTTCAGCATTTGTTCTATAGCATTGTCAAAAATACTATCAACCTCGGTTTCTGTTTCAGAAACAGAAATATCCATGAAGTGAGTTGCATTATTTTTTGAGTATGTCCCATCGTTCAACAAGTGCCATTTTGCACCTGTCTTTTTGCCACCACCTACTGTCCTTATAATTGCTCCGTCCCTATCCTTTTTAGCATTACTTACCTTAACGTCGTCTTGCATATGCACGTAGTCTGGTAAATTACGAGTAGATCGCTTTAAGTTGTTCTTTACCGACTTAGCAACAGTTTCACAAGCCTTTTTTAATGTTTTACCTTCTAATTTCTCTGTACTTTTTCCTAGCTTTTCAAAATCAAGCCTTATTTCACTCAAAGCACCTTCATAGTCAAATTTGGCTCCCAATTTTATCACCTCATTAAAAATAGACACTCCATGAGTGTCTATATCTTGCTTATAGCCAATACTATTTTGTTGTTCGCGGGAGATATTTTAAATTTATATCCCCGACTTTCTGTTTTCTTGCCTTTTATAAAGCTGCCATTAAACATACCAAGCCTTGTAAGTATATTATTTCTCCACTCTCGATTTTGCTCTGTAAAAGTATCAATAGCTATTGAAATTACACTCAAAATATTTATTGTTTCTTGATTTGTTTTTCCTGCTGCTATTATAGTTATTCCTGTTAGCTTATTATCAACCTCGTAGGACACGCTTGATATATCTTCATTTATTTTTAACACTTTGCATCTATCTTCTGTTTCATTAATTTCTTTTATAATTAACTCTTTATTTAGTTTGCTTATGTTTATATTAAAGTTGTCTCTAAACTTATTTAGATTCATGCTGTTATTACCTCCTTGGCTAGTACAACTAACCATCTTTTTGTATTATCTAAAGGTGTTGGCGGGGCCACTATGTTATAAATACTATTATTGTACTTAACTATCATGTTTGTGTCTATATCTTTCCTGTATCTTATTATAAACCTTACTGTAGTTTCTGCATTATTTGCCTTTGCCTCCCAGAACTCCCTGCCCTTTAAATATTCAACCTTCGCCCAGACCTTAACATGATCCTCATATTGCGGTTCAAGTGGTTTGACTGGACCCTCATGGAGTTTGGTGGTTTGGAAGGTTATTCTGTCTTTCATTTCTTCCATTCTCAATTGTAACACCGCCCCCTTATTTGCAATATTTAAGCTGTGTAATTATAGAATCTAAGCTAAAACCAAACTTTGTGACTTGCTTTCCTATAACCTCCGGAGTTCTATTTTCATTCCATTGGTTAACTAAAATTTTTATAGCTAACCTATACAAAGGGTTTGTATAATCCTCTTTTACTCCGGCATTTTTTAAGTACATTTCTGCTCCTAGCTGTAGCTCTTTAATATCTTTATTTTCTTCATCATCTATTTTGCCATAACTCTTTATATCTTCTATATCCAACTTATCCCCTCCTAAAAATTAATAGAGGGGAGTTACCCCTCTTATTCAGCACTTACTGTTAAATCTACTTCTCCAACAACAACTGCTTTAGTATCTACTGGCTTTATATCTAATCTTTCTCTTGCTTTCATTGCCATTAAATCTTTATTCCAAGTACTATCGCTCTTATCGTTAAATTCTAGGTAAAGAGCTTCCCTATCAAATATAGTGATTCCTTCTTTTAAATCTCCGCAGTAAATAGGAGCCTTATTCGCAACTGTTGGTAACGTTTTGTTTGATACTTTAACTATAGGATACTTCCCGAACAATAACATTTTTGTAGATTGCGTTGGGTCTGGTTGAAGTATATATTTGCCTTTATCATCTTTCATTTTGTCAAAATGATTGAAAACATCTTGGTTCATGATAGCTATTGAAGTAAGTTCAAAAGCTGGATCTAACTCTACGTTAAATATATCCTTTAAATCGTCTAAAGTCTTAACTGGCTTTTTAGTGGTTCCAAATACTTCGTTTAAAATCTTTAAAATCAATGCATTTCTAGTAGCTTTACCCTTCTTACTTGTCCATTTTCTTATATAGACTATAATATTTTCTGCTGTATCTTGTAGCAATTCTCTTGAGAACTTAAGTATTCCACCTTTTTTCTTAACTTTGTAATCTATTTGAACAAATTCTGGGCCATCCATTTCCGGAAAGTCTGCTGCTTCTTCCACGTTATCAAATGGTGTGTAGTCTGCTTCTTTTTCAATTACTCTGGACCCACTTAAAGTTGTTACGGTTTCGATATTCACATAATTCTCCAAGGCGTCTGGATAGCTTCTTCTTAGTTCTTTAATTTTAGTTCTAATGTCTTGTGGCACTGTTAGCCCACCATCTTCCGGAACACCTTCCGTCATAGTTGTAGCATTAAGAATTTCTTTTTCTTCAGATGATACTTTCGCATATCCTCCTACTGATTTAACAGCATTTACGAATGAACTTTCCTTAGTTACTTTTGCTTCAGTATCAGTTACATCTAATGGAGAAATATCTTCAAGGTTATCTTCATCTTCAATCTCCTTTAAGGCTTCAATTTTAGCTTTGATGGTAGCTATTTCATTTGTAGCAGCATCAATTTCTTCTTTAGTAACACCTTCTTTATTTAATAATTCCTTTGCTGTATTTTGTTTATTTTGTAGTTTATTCAATAATTCTCTCATTTCTTTTGACATTTAAAATTCCTCCCTAAAATTAAAATAACTAGCTTCAACTTCTAGAGCTAGTTTTGCTTTTGCTAATTCTATTTGACTATTAATTTGATCTTTAAATTGATTCTCTTTGTCTACTTTATCTATTTCATTTGTAGTTTCTTGGATATTTGGGTTTTTAACTGTATTTCTTACTTTATTAATTACCTCTTGAGGTAACATTTCTGAATGATTGAAATTAGCTACCCATGGGCTCTCATTTTCAAACATAATTTCATCAATAAACCCTAGTTCTTTTGCTCTTTGGGCCGTTAGCCATGTTTCTTTATCCATTAAAGCAAGCAATTCTTCTTGAGTTTTGCCAGTTTTAATTCTATAAGCATTTGCTATTGTATCGTTTATTATCTTAAGAACATCAGCAGTATGCTCCATTTCCCTATAATCTCCTTCTGTATATGTGCTACAGTTGTGTATCATAATTTGAGCAGTAGGGCTCATTAATAATTTCTTAACTCCCATGGCTATAATACTTGCAGCGCTTGCAGCTAACCCTACTACCCTGCCTACAGTATTTCCTGTATAAGATTTTAGAGCTGTGTAAATTTCGGATGCTGCTGGCACACTTCCGCCACCAGAGTTTATTTCAATTTCTAAATCTTCACCGTTAGCTTTTTCTATTAGATCATTTACCTTTTGAGGGCTTGTAGCTTCAATGTCAAACCAATCATAAATCCATTGTTGGCTACTTGGGATTATTGGCCCTTTTATATTTATTTTCACTAATTACTATCTCCTTTCTTATATGCTGCTCCTACTTTAGTAATAGGTACCATGTTACCATTTACCAATAATACATTTCCACCTTCGACCGACTCCATCTCCTCCCTGGCTCTAACTTCATTCGGCTGTAAAAATCCTCCTTGAACACCAATTCTATAAGCTTCATATCTAGTTTTAATATCTGCTCTAGTTATTGCATCTACATTAAATTTGCAATAGTAACCTTCTTCAAGTTCACTGTTAAGTAGTAGTTTATATGTTAACTCCTGCTCATACATAGTTAAAATGGCCATTAGGGTGTCTATGTAAAATTGCCTTTGTTGTTCTGTAATATTGCTGTAAGTCGACCTTTCAAGGTTATTTAATTGGTGCATTTTAATCCCAAATGCGGATGATATTTGCCTAATTGTTAACTCAGTGTTTTCTAAAAATTGCGCATCAGCCATAGACAATGATATTGGTTGGAATTGATAACCTAAAGGCAATAAAGAGATTCTATGCGCATTTTTAAGTCCGTTTGACATTTGTTCAAATTTATTTCTGAACGTTTCTTCTGCATCTCTGTTTAAATCTCCAACATACTGAACGATTCCTTTGGTTTGCATACCGTTTTGGAAAAATTTATTTATATATTCCTCTGACGCTTTACCGTTTTCGATTAAGGTTTTTAGATAGGTAAGTGGTGTAATTCCGCTGATTCCATCTAGTGTGAACCCTTTAAAATGAAGTATCTCATCGGATTTTAGTTTTGTTTTTTCTCCATTTGGCAGATTAACTATATACCAGAGTTTATTTTTGGTATTCAGTAACCCTTTATCATCAATCCATATTTCAACTGTTGATGAATCTATTGGCCATAACGCTTTTATTCTTCCATATCTGTCATACTCAACACTTGCGAAACTATTTCCATGTATATTTCTTTGAGCTTCTAAACAATTAAAAAAGTTAAATGAAGTCATGTATGGATTGGGTCTATTTTTTATAATCGTGTAAAGAGGGTGATTACTGGCTTTTTTGATGCCATTCACATCTTGATAAATTTTTATTGGCAGTTTAGCCACTGATTCGGATAAGATTCTAATACAAGCAAATACAGTGGCTTCTTTTAAGGCATTTTTACCTTTTACATTAACAGCTCCTACTTCAATTCCTAACCACTTCAACAGCTCTTCATCTTCTAATGAAACTATTTTTCTTTCATTGCTAATGCTATTTCTAAATATCAACTATTGTCACCTCTCTCCTTTGGTGGGTTTCTTGTAAAAAATATCCCTAACCCAAACAGTATTGATCCTAAAACATACATTCCTATAATTTTTGACAATAAAAAAGTAGCTATGATTATTAATAACAAGCCACTAAATATCAAAATATCTTCTACATATTTGACCACGTATTTAATTATTAAAATCACCCCCACAGTTTATTCAGTGTTTCCTCTGTTGAATAATTGTTTATATCAAATATAACTTCTCCTCTTGCAAATATACTTCTTGATAATCCCATGAGCATAGCAATTATTCCATCTATCTTGTTTTTAGCTTTAGATTTATCATATTTAATATTTCCTGCTGGGTCTTCAGTAGCAACAACATTTCTAGCCATCCAAGTTAAAACTTCATTATTCGCTATTATTAATCTTCCATCTAATAGTAAAATTTCTAAGTCTCTTATAACTGGAGACATGGATTTATAACCTTGACCAAATGGGAATACTGTATATTTCTTTTCTAATCTACTTCTAACATCACCACTTCCCCATCTATCAAATGCTATCTCTTCTATGTTAATTTGGTAAGTATTCACTATATGATCTATGGTATTAAATAACTCTTCATTATCTACATAATATCCGTTTAATCCTATTAATTGCTTATCTTTTACCCATGTATCGTATCTAACACCATCTCTTTCAGACCTTTCGAACAATGTTTCTTTTGGTGTAAACAATAAAGGGTATACTATATACTTATCTCTATCACTGTCATAGAATGTCATTACAAAAGCTATAATATCCTGTATATAGGCCATGTCTAAACCACACCAGGCGGTTTTCCCTCTTAAATCTTCTAAATCTATATCTTGTATGCAAGATTTCCAACGTTTCATGTCTATAGCATTTTCGCCGTCCAGAGCCACGTGCTGATTTAGGTATAACCTTCTTGCTTTAGGTTCCAATGTTTTAATACTACTAGCTTTTTTCATGAAGTCTTTTATATCCACATACTTTCTAAAGATTGATAATGCCGGATTTGATTTATACCACTGTTCTTCATCCATTAAATTGCAATCTTTATCCGCTTCATAAATAGCCGAATAAAAGGCATCGTCCTCAACTTCTCCATTTTCTATATTTTTAGCATAGTTATACATTTGCATTTCCAAGTTATGAGGATCTTCTCCACTACTTGCGGTTGTAGTCATGAAAAGTAAAGGTTCATCCCACAACCCCATACCGGTTCTTAGTTTTGTGTAGGCATCATCATTTTTATACTCATGAACTTCATCAAGTATTACTACATAGGATGCGTACGAATCCAGGTTAGCTCCATCATTGGCTAATACCCTCAAATAGCTATTTGTAGCTTTTCTATACATTTGCCTTTGGGATTCTGTTATTTTTACATGTTTCTTTAATGTCGAGTTATTCTCAATCATTAATTTCATTGTATTAAACAGATTCGTGGCTTGTTTTTTATCATTGGCCACAATTATATATTCTGCTCCAAATGTTGGGTCTGTAAAGTATAAATATACTCCTATCCATGACACTAAAGAGCCTTTTCCATTCTTCCTAGGTATATCTAGTAGTGCCTCTCTATGTTTTCTTAATTTAGTTTTTTTATCTTTTACACATAATATTTCAGATGTATGGATAAATTGAAACTTCAAAGGTTGTATCTTTTGACCTTTCTTGCCTTTATCTAACTCTAATTTAGTTATAAACTTATAAAACTTTTTAGCTTCATCTACATCATAAAAATATTTTTCAGATTCCCATTTTTCTTTTAACTCTTTCATTAATTCGTCTAAGCTATATTGCGTTTGATCTTTTATATGCTTTTCTATATACTTTTCTTTTAAACACATATTATCAACTCTAAGTTATTATCATAGCTACCATTTCTGGATCATCTGTATTTTGCAGCACATATTCCTTTAGCTTAGACCTTTCTCTGGGTGTGAGGGCAAATTCCCTAATATAACTTAACATATTGGCCATGGCATTATTAGCAATAGAGATTTCAGGAATCTGCTGTCTATATCCACTATCAGTTTTAAATGTTAATGCTTTAAATTTCTTTATTTCTTTTTCTGCCTGTATCCATCTTTGATAATTCATACATAAAGCTAGCAAAGCTATTTCATCCCCAGCTTTCCATTTCCCTTCTTCTATCAGCATTTCAGCTATAGAATAATATTTCTCTTTACCTGCTTTTAGTAAAATACTTGGTGGATTTGGTATTTCAATTTTATTTTCATCAGCCATTTAACCCCCCCCTCCCTAAAAATTGCAAAATTTCTCACACGAGATTCGGTACACGGTCTTTTGATTAGGTAAAAAACATTTCCTACTCCCCCTACCCCATCTCTTGCTCCCATCTCTTCAATAGATCGAACAATAATCTCTGCGTGCCTTCCTTATCTCTCCTGTACATTCCATCAATAACATTGTGTCTAACTCCTGTTAGAGGAAACAAATTAGTTATATCCTTTCTTCTATTCCAGCCCTCCTCTAACTCCACAATGTGATGCACTGTATCAGCATACTCAATCTTATCTAAAATAAAAAAAGCATAAAGATCTAATCCTTTATACTTAGCTAACACATACGCTCTAGTTTTTAACCACTCTGGACTATTATAGAAGTCCCTGCTTTTCTTATTCCTTTTATGTTTATCATAGTATCTATTCTTATCAGCTTTATCTTTTGCATATCTTTCTTTACATGCTTCGCAGTATCTTGTCCCTTGTGGTATAACCTTACCACACCTACATAGTTTCATTAGTGCCATATTCTTTTATTCACCCACACCAACTCTTTTACTTTGCTTAAGAGCATCAAAGGTCTTCATTAGTTCATTAGGTATCCCAAAAACCTCGTACATTTCTTTTCTGATTCTATCCAAGTCCTTTTGGAATTGCTCATCATCTATGTTTACTTTAATCGTAATATCTTTTCCTTTTGTATATTCTTTACCATATATTTCTTCTTGTATCATCTTTACTATATCAGCATTTGTTAACTCTCCATCTTCACAACTTCTTTTTAGTGTGTATCTTCCCTGTATACCAGTACCCTTAATAGTGAACTCAATAAAGTAAGTACCAACCCCATCACCCCAAAGTATTGCTATTTCTCCAAGTATTATCTCTTTCATTCTTTAACCCCCAATACCATTTCCTCAAAACCTTTTACACTAAAGAAGTGTAAGTTATCACCTTTGCCTACTGCTATAACAAAGTTATAACCTTTTCTTGTTCTGTCCCATGTTCTTTCCATATGTTTAATTGATTCCCTGTCTATATTAGGTGCTTTTAAATAAACATTGAAGAAATGCCTCCTGTAATCTTCTTTGGTAAATATTCTATAGTCTGGTTCATTCGTCTCTTTTACTATTAATGGTTGTTCCTCTTTAGTTTTTGTTGCCTTTTCTTTTAACCTAAACATACTTATCCCTCCAAATAAAAAAGACACTTCATGAGTGCCTCATATTTTTATACTATTTGTTTTTATGCATTAAAAAAGAGCCTTGTCATGAGGCTCTAATTCTCAAATATTAAATTCTTCAAGATTCATATTTCGATATTTATAATCTAGCTTCAATTTTTTTATCGTATTCTCATATCCATTTACTACTTCTTTAAAAAGTTTGTATTCAACTTCTACTTTTTTTCGTGTAGCCTTTTCCCATTCTTCAGAGCCTTCCTTTAGTTTTTCTTCAAGATTAACCAATATTCCATATGCATTAATTAATATAAGCAAATTTGGTGTTGCGAGACCTTTATTGGTGTCATTTATTATATCTAAAAGATGCTTTCTATCCAAAATATTTTCTTCGGAAGTCTCCTTGCTAATTGCTCCCCCCGTCAAATCTTGTTTAGTATTTTTCACTTGAAATGTCAAAGTTAAAATCGGAAAGTTTTTTATATCTTTATCAGGCGTGTATAAATTTCTAATTGTCTCTTGCTTGACTAAACAACTATATAGTGGGGCGTATACTTCATTTAGCCTCTTAATATAAAGTTCTCTATTTCTTTCATAAAAATATTTTTTAGCTGCAAATATACCTACAATTAAAGTTCCTAAAGAGGATATAGCTTTTAATCTTTCAGCTTCGGTTATATAAATAAAGAGATTATATATAATATTGAATATATCACAGAACATTGTTCACCCCTCCTTCTGACATAGAAACTTCTACACGAAAAGAGGTAATCCTTCACCATTCGCTCGATTATTTATTATGTTTTACGACACAACCACTATATATAGTATTTATTATTAACATTATGCGCATTATGTTGTGGACAACTTATTTCTGCCTAATAGCTCCACCTTTGCTCCGATAATAACTATCATGTTTCATAAGCTGCATTACTTCCTCGAATGAGAGGCTCCTCTCTTTCTTAGGTTTCTTTTTCTTCTTATGTTCCCTTATCTGTTTGTACTCTCTTGGCTGGTTCTCTCTTAGTATTTGACCTATCTTCATTCCTCTCACCTGCCTTCCATTTAAAACAGTGCTTGGCGCAACTTTCAATATCTATCTTGTAGCCTATGTAATTTGTACAGAAGCCATTTTCGCTTTTTCTAAATTCATTACAGTACACCTTATCTTTGGGTAGTTCTTTTTCAACCTTCTTTGTCTTATCTTCTTTATCCATATTTTTAAAAACTTTGTCTAAATGCTCTTTTAATTCCAAAGTTATCTTCCTTTCTAAAATAAAAAAGCAGCTAGTTTTCACACTAACTGCTTTTTAGGTAGGTTATCATTTATTCTTTACATTAGCTATCTATAGTGTAGTCCCTGCTATAGATGCCTATATTAATATACTAACACATAACTTTTATAATTTTGTCCCAACTTTGTCCCATTTTTGTCCCAAGTTTTAATGCAAATTTATATATTTTCTTATTTAATTCCTAAAATATATAGTATAATAGAAATTATTGTACATAAATATGAGGTGAAAATATGGATATAGGGGATTTAATTAAAACTAAAAGAATAGAAAAGAATATAAGTCAAGACCAGTTGGCACAACTTATTGATACTACCCAAAGGTCAGTTTCTAATTGGGAATCAAGCCAAAACGAACCTAGCGCAGCGTATATACCAAAACTATCTACTACTTTGGATATTCCTTTAGAAGATTTGACAGCTACACCAGAATTGTATGCTGATTTTGTATGTAAAAAAGATAATGATATAATAAGATTAATTGATGTATTATACGAGGTTGGACTAATTACATCAGATTCTATAGATGACGATTGTACAGCTGTTATCATAAAACTAGTGAAAAAATATTTAAAAGAAAAAGAAAGCAGGGATTAATCCTGCTTTTTATCTTCTTAGCATGTTAAAGTTGTTAACTTATAACACTACACCATTGAGCTATATCCTCCACCAATTCCTCTCTCTTTCTATAGGCTGTGCTTCTAGCTCCTCCATACATTTCTTCTGCTATCCATTCTATAGATTTTCCTTCTCCATATTTCCACTCTATAAATCTTTTATTCT
>NZ_CAUPZS010000044.1:0-22477 GCF_963515715.1 uncultured Clostridium sp. | reverse complement strand
TTTTATGATATCCTTTGCTTGCCACACACCCTTTAAAACTCTAAATGGATCTGTAAAATTTTTAAGATCAAAATACCTTCTCAATTTTCCACTAGATATAGTATGGTATTTTATTTTTTCACCTAAAATTATATTCTTCTCAATCCCTTGTTGTGTTCCTATATATTGAATCTCGTAACCTAACTCTTTTAATTTAGGTATTAAAGCTACGTTTGGAGTTACATGTCCTGCTGTTCCACCACCAGTTAGAATAATTTTCTTCTTACTCAATTTATCTACCACCCTTATTCTTCACTCTTCATTCTTCATTCTTCACTAAATATTAATAACTATATTTTATATTATTCCAATATACCTGTCCAATGTTATATGTTTTTATATATTTAACATAGTTTTCATTATTATGTTCAATCTACTATGTTATGTATAATCTACTATCCGACCCTGTAATATGCTAATATATTTTAGATAAAAAAGGTTAATATAATAGTACACAATTAAAAAAGGAGGTATGAACCATGGCAAGTAGAAATAGAGTTTTAGTTCCAGAAGCTAGAGAAGGACTTAACAGATTTAAAATGGAAGCTGCAAGAGAAGTTGGTGTTAACTTAACAGAAGGCTATAATGGAGATCTTACTTCCAGACAAAATGGATCTGTTGGTGGACAGATGGTTAAAACAATGGTAGAAGCTTATCAGAAAAATTTAATAAAATAGTTTAGTAGCAAATATATTATGAAATATCTTTTTAGGCATATAGGTAAAAACCTATATGCCTAAATCTATTAATATATATCTGACATTTCTATAGTCAATAAATCATCAAAGCTTTCGTGAATGGTTACAAGCTGTTTTTCACTACTTTGTATACTGGAATATCTATCAAACTCCAGTATAAACTCCGAACCTTCATTCTTCTTACTATTAACTACTATATTTCCATCCATTTTTTCAACAAATTTCTTTACAACCGTTAGCCCTAATCCCAATCCCTCCGCGCTCCTAGTCAATCCATTGTCTAGTTGCAGATATCTATCAAATATATTATTTATTTGACTTTCTGCTATTCCCACTCCTTCATCTTTAATACAAACTCTAGATTTATCTTGCGTTAATACCAAATCTACATATATATTTTTATTTTCTGGTGTATATTTGATAGCGTTAGATAAGAGATTCAATAATATTCTTATATATTTTTCCTTATCCATTATTACATCATGCTCTTCTTTATTTGTATCAAAAATTATATTTATTCCTTTTTTTCTAGCGTAGTAATCTACGGAATTCACTACAAACTCACTTTCCATTACTATATCAAAATTTTCATTATTAATCTTCATCAATCCTGCCTCAGCAGATGAAATATCCATAACATTATTGGTTAGTTTCAATAGCCTACTACAATTTTGTCTAATTCTATCTAAGGTTCTATCAACGTTGTATGTAAATTCGTCTTTATATATATCATAGGCGAGTTGTAATGCAGAATAAATAATTGTTAAAGGGGTTCTAAGTTCATGGGATATAATTGTAAAGAATTCATCTTTTAACTTATTTACCTTCTCTAACTCTTTATTTATAGTTATTTCCTCAGTAATGTCAATTATATGTATATAAATTCTTTTATGGTTGTCCTTATACATAAAAGGAGTTATTTTGAATTTATAATATTTTTCTTCCCCTAGTGGTTTTTTTACATGATAAGGAGATATAATAACTTCCTTATCATAATTGCCTGAACAGAAAATTCCATTTATCAGTTCATTTTCTATAGATTTAGGAGAAATTTCATTAATTCCTTTTCCAATTATATCTTCCTCATTACAGTCTAACTCTAATGCTTCCTTTGCAAATTCAACACCTAAGTTATTTATAAGGCTTACCCTTAACTCTGGATAATCTACAACTATTACAGGTAAATTTAAATTGCTTAATACCTTTTCAATAAATTTCGACTGATTTTCAGCAAGTAATTTACTTACCCTCTCATCAGTTACATCTTTTATTGATATAACGGTATAGAGTAATTCTCCATCCCCTTTTAAAATTGGATTAGTGTTGATTTCAATATATTTAATTTTATTTGACTTTTTATCTTCTAGATTCAATATCAAATTTTTTATGGGCAATTTTTCTTCATAGAAACTGTGAAAGTAATTATACACATCTACAGTAGAATTATTACAGGAAATAGTATATTTTTTTATAATGTTCTGATAATCAAGTAATTCAATTTGCTTTAGCTCTAAAATATTGCAAGCAGATTTATTGCATAAATTAATTCTAAAGTTACTATCTACAACAAAAATACCTTCTGATATGTTATTTATTACATCCTTTAAATGCATTAAGTGTTGCTTTTCTCTCTCTCTTAAAATTTCTATGATATCACATTTTGTTTTAAATTCCATTGAAAGAGCTACATATTTTTCAATCTCTTCTTTGTTTTTTATTACATTTTTATAATAATCCGTTATATTTACAATAATGCAAATACCGCCTATTGCTTCATTATTTTTATATATTAAAAAACTAGAAGAAAGAATATACTCTTTTCCATAATCCTGTTGTACAGTCAAAACTTCTCCAATTATATTTTTCTTTTCTGTGATAGTTCTATTCACGGGATAGTCATCAAAAGAGACTTTTTTTCCATTATTATCATATAACTTAAATGCTTTTAATAGATCAAATATGTTTTTTATATCATTTTTATTGTGTGATGTAAGGGTTCTTATCCCCTCTTTATTCATATAATTTATATTTCCCTGTAAATCATATAAAAATGTGAAACATGGAAATGACTCAATTATATTTTCATAATCTAAATATCTTTCATCATAAACTTCATTGGCAAAAACTTGAACCGTGTCATCTACAATTGAAATATTTATATCTAATTTCTTTCCACAGGATAGCTTGTAACCTCTTAAATATTTTTCTTTCCCATTGTTTTTACAACAGTTAATTTTGTCTACAATTTCTTCCGTTAGTATTTTTTTAGCATAATTCCCCTCTAAACATTCCTGCGAATTCTTAAATATTTTTCTCATTTTATCGTTCATGTATTTTATTATTAGGTTGTTATATTCCAATACCATTGCACCAAATGGTACTTTATTCAAAAATGTATACATTATAAATCCCCCAGACTAATTGACACAAATATCATAATATAATATATATTATATTTATTACATATTACTTATACAAGACCTTTATTAAATATTTGGTAAATATACAAATAGTTGCAAGAAATTAATTGCTAAATCTATAATCAATTATTCTAAGCTGAGGAGTGATATATCCATTATATTCATTTATATATGGATAAAATATGAAATCCATTTTTAATCCTGAAGGATTGTTCATTATTCCCAAATGGCTATTTCCATATCTTCTTTTCAGTTCCTCTTCAAATTCTTGCCCCCTGCCAAAGCATAACCCATCTATTTTATTAAAACTTCCATCAATCCTAAGACAAAATTTAATAGTATTTCTATCCTTACCTAATATAAGTATCTTATCTATTAAAACACTTTTTTCCGCAAATATTGGAGAGCTATTACCTTTCCCAAAAGGCTCTAAAATCTGTAGTTTTTCCACCATAGGAATAGATATATTCTTTAAAAGCAGCCTTTTATCTATTGATATTTTAGGTATAAAATCCTCTGGAGCAAGATTACAATTTTCGTTTAATATTGTGTTTAGTTCTTCTATCTTTTCTTTTTGCAATGTAAGTCCTGCTGCCATTGGATGCCCTCCGAATCTATCTAATAATTCTTTGCATTTTAAAAGTTCTTCAAACATATTGTATCCTTCAATGGATCTACCTGAGCCCTTTACCCCATCTTTACCTTTAGTTAATATAATTGTAGGCATATTGTGCTTTTCCTTAATTCTTCCTGCCACTATCCCTGCAATACTTTCATGAACATTCTCTTCGTATAGTACGAGTACTTTTTTATTTTTATAGTCCCCCGACTCTATAATTCCTTCTATGCTTTTCACACTTTCCGCTGTTATATCTTGTCTTTCCGTATTTAGCTGATGTAATTTTTTCCCTAAATCCTCTGCTTTATATTCATCCTCTGTCAAAAGTAGTTCCACTGATAATTCAGCAGTTTCTAATCTTCCTGTGGCATTTATGCAAGGCCCTATTATAAATCCTATATGGTATGAAGTTAAATCTTTTCCTTCTAACCCAGTAACTTTAATCAAAGACTTAAGTCCTAAGTTATTTGTATTTTTTATAATAGGTAGTCCATTTTTTACAATTATTCTGTTTTCATCAATTAAATCTACTACGTCACATATAGTACCTATTGCAGCAAACTGCAAAAATGGATATACTTCTTTATCGTCTATGTTCATAGTTGAGTATAGTGCTTGGGCAAATTTAAACGCTATTCCTGCTCCACATAAAAGTTTAAAAGGATATGTACAATCTTCCCTTTTAGGGTTTATAACCGCATGAGCCTCAGGCAATATATACTCCCTTTTCCCTTCATTATCTTCTACAAAACTCAGTTCATGGTGGTCAGTAATCACCACTTCCATCCCTAATTCCACTGCTAGTTTAACTTGTTCTATGGCTGATATTCCATTATCACAACTTATTATTATTTCTACCCCATCTTCTTTTAATTTTTTTATTCTTTCTGTATTCATACCATAGCCTTCACTCTCTCTGTGAGGTATATGATAAGTAATATCTGCACCACATCTCTTTAATGCACTATAAAGGATTACTGTAGATGTTACTCCATCTGCATCATAATCTCCATATACAGCTATTTTTTTCCCTTTTTCTATTCCTCTTTTTATTATATCTACACCTTTGTCCATGTCTTTCATTAAAAATGGATCATATAATTCCTTTAATGAAGCATTAATAAATCTATCTATATCATAGGGTGTTTTTATTCCTCTGTTTATTAATATAGTTAAAACTATTTTATCTATATTTGTAATTTCATAAAGCTCATCTATATCTATACTGTTACACTTCAACATCCATCTACTCTTCAAGTTAATCACCTCTCACCTATTATATAACATTTTCCAATGAATTTGAAATACGTTATAGTATAAAAAATTAGCATTAATACGTTATGAATAAAATTATTGTTTGCATCAAAGTATAACTATGGGAGGCGATATTATGAAAGCTTATTTAAATAATCAATACGATAAATTAATCCATTATCTCATGGTTTACCCATGTAACTTTGAAATTATTGACCCTGGTAATCCTTACAAAGGTAAAATAAATTATCCTCTTATGTATTCACAATACAATAATTTTGTAAATACATTAATAAATAATGGAGTAAAGGTTCAATTTCTTGATATCATCGGTAGTCCCTCTCAAGTATTTGCAAGGGATATAGGTTTCGTGGTAAAAGATTTATTATTTATATCTAAAATGAAGAGTCCTGAAAGAGTACATGAGCCAAAACTTTTAATAGATTTTGCAAAAAAATATAACTTAAAAACTTACCAAATGAAAAACAATATAGAAGGTGGAGATGTAGTACTTCATGATGAAGTTATGTTTGTAGGCATGAGTAGAAGAAGTACTCTAGAAGCTTGTCATGAAGTGCAAGAAGTTTTGGATAAACATAATATTGATGTAAAAGTTATACCAATAAACTTTGATAATAAAAAGTTACATCTTGACTGCGTCTTTAATTCTATAGATAGAGATAATTGCATTTTATCAAGTTACGTTCATGATGTAGATAAACTACAACCTTATTTCAAAAAAATAATAAGCATAGAAGATAGAGACGCCGACCAACTCGCTTCAAACTTTGTATGCTTAGGAAATAAAACTATAGTTACTAGTAACAAAAGTATAAAAGATCTATTAAATAGAGAGGGATATAATGCCATATACTCCGATTATAGTGAAATAATCAAAGCAGGCGGTAGTTTTACATGCAGTACTCTACCTATTTTAAGAGAATAGTTTGTCTATTTAAAATTTGACTGATATTCTTTTAAAGGTTAAAATTATCTAAAATACTGTTATGAAAGGTTGTGTTACTTTGGATAAATTACTTTTTGGAATATCAGGTCTTCCTATAGGAGAGAGTTCATCAAAATTTACATATAAAAGTGGAATAGAATATTTAAAGAATACGGGTTTGGATTCTATGGAATTACCCTTTGTACGCTCTGTAAATATCACAGATAAAAACAAAGAAGAAGTACTTAAAAGCAAATTAAATAATGATTTTTATCTTTCAGCCCACGGTTCTTATTTTATTAATTTAAATGCAGTAGAAGAAGAAAAAATAGAAAAATCCTTAGAGAGAATAGTTAAAGGGGCTGAGGCATTAAAAAAAGTTGAAGGAAAAAGTCTCGTATTTCATCCTGGCTTTTACTTACAAAGCTCAAAGGAAGATACTTTTAACAAAATAAAGGAAAATCTTTTAAAACTTCCACACATGGGAGTAGATTATAGATTAGAAACCACAGGAAAGGGTACCCAATTCGGTTCCCTTGAAGAAATAGTTGCTTTATGCAAAGAAGTTGAAACCTGTAAGCCTTGTATAGATTTTTCTCATCTTCATGCTAGATATAACGGTGCTTTAAAAGATTATGATGATTTTGCAAAAATACTACAATATATTAAAGATGAATTGGGATACGAAGCCTTAGAGGATATGCATATACATATTTCAGGTATTAATTACGGTGAAAAAGGCGAAAAAAATCACCTCCCCTTATTAGAAAGTGATTTTAACTACACTGCTTGTATGGAAGCTTTTAAATCCTTCGATATAAAAGGCTGTATTGTTTGTGAAAGTCCAATATTAGAAAAGGATGCTCTTTTACTTAAGGAATATTACTTGTCTTTGTAGGAAATTACCACCTTTTCTTAAGGTGCTTAACTAGGTGTTTGTAAAATATAACTACAAAACACAAAAAAGCTAAAAAATCATTATAGTTTTAACAAATAAAAAATGCTATATAATGCTTCTTATGCTGTCTCGTTACAATAAGAACTTCTAAAATTTATTTTATAAAAATTCCTAATGCTGACAAACTCCCTTTGGTCAAACATGTACAGCATCTTAACGGTATTCTTCTAAAATAAATTAAGAATTTCTAGATTTTGCTCAAATGCATATATCACATTACATAGCATTTTTAAAGTCTTATAAAAGAAGTATTCACAATATGCATAATAATCAATATTTGAAAATACATTTGTAAAATATAAAGGAACTGAGGTATATAGTGGGAGGAGCGCCTTTTTTCGAAGCGACGTCACTATGTATCTCAGTTCCTTATTTGTGATGACCGATTATATTTACGAAAAATTACGATATGAAATAATTTGCTATAATTTAGCTTTGAGAATATATTTTGAAAACATAAAAGAGCTAAGTGTGTAGTGAAATAGCGACTTTTTTCGGAGCGGCTTCACTACATACTTAGCTCTCTGTTTGGTAAACTAAATTATCTTTGTAGAAAATTATAATTAGGAAATCAATTTGATATAGTCAGTTTTGTGTTGCAATTTTTTTAAATCAAAACCTGTACTATTAACTTGTAAACAACTGTATTAAATTTTCAGAAGCTTCCTTTATATCTTTTCTATGTAAAACGGCTGATATTACAGCTATTCCATCTATTCCTTTGCCTTTAAGCTCAGCTACATTATTTTCATTAATTCCACCGATAGCTACTATAGGTATAGATACTTCCCCTCTTATTTTATCTAATTCTTCAAAGGATACATTTTTAGCATCTTTTTTTGTATTTGTTCCAAACATAGCTCCTACTCCTAAGTAATCTGCTCCATCTCTTTCTGCTTTTTTTGCTTCTTCTAAGGTTCTAGCAGATACCCCAAGAATTTTTTCTTCTCCAATTATTTTTCTTACAATTGAAGCTTCCATGTCACTTTGTCCAACATGGACTCCGGAAGCATCTACTGCCAAAGCTATGTCTAATCTGTCATTTATTATTAATGGTACGTTATATTGGTCTGTTATTTTTTTTACCTTTGATGTTATTTCATAAAATTCCCTAGTACTTATATCTTTCTCCCTAAGCTGTACTAATGTAGCGCCACCTAAAATACCCTCCTCTACTGCCTTTTCTAAGCTTATATCTAGTAACATATCTCTATCTGTTACTAGATACATTGTATAATCTATCCTATCCTTCATAATTAATCTTGCTCCTTTCTATAATAATTTTGCTATCTAATTTACTTATGTTATCTATTAAAGCTACCCTAAAGGAACTAGTTCCTAAATTCTTAGTGCTTTCATGGGCTATTTCTCCTGCTATGCCCATAGATAATATTCCTCCTAATGTTCCTAAGAAATAGTCCTTATTGGCACCACAAAAACATCCTATAAGTGAAGTACACATACAACCAGTACCAGTAACCTTTGATAAAGTCTTGTGTCCATTAGCTACAAAGTAAGTTTGGTTTTGGAAACTGATAGAGTCAATTTCTCCTGTTATAGCTATTACTGCACCTAATTCTTTTGATAGAGTTTCTCCTAGTTTCTTTTTTTCTTTAATAATTAAAGCTTTTTCTTCTGTTACCTCTTCTGCATCTACACCTTTTGTATTAGCTCTTATACCGGCTATATTTTTGATTTCAGAAATATTTCCTCTTATTACTGAAAATTCTATTTCTTCAATAAGCTTTTTAGCAATTTCTGTTCTATATGCTGTAGCTCCAACTCCAACAGGATCTAAAATTACTGGAATATTCAATTTGTTGGCTTTTTTTCCCGCTAATATCATTGAGTTTACGGTCCTGCTATTTAAAGTTCCAATGTTTATCACCAATGCTGAGGCAATGGCTACCATATCCTCTACCTCTTTTTCATCATCTGCCATAACTGGAGACCCTCCAAGAGCAAGGACAATATTAGCACAATCATTTACTGTTACATAATTAGTGATATGGTGTACTAGTGGTGTTTTGTTTTTAACTTCTGTTAATGCTTCTCCAACTTTATTTAAAATATTCATTTAAACTAACCCTGCCTTTTTATAAAGTGTATAAAAATGATTTGTTGGTCCTACTCCTTTGCCTATATCTAGCGAGTACTCTATAGCTATAGTTATATATTCTTTAGATTTTTTAATTGCTTCCTCCATAGAATATCCTAAAGCTAAATTTGAAGCTATAGATGAAGATAATGTACATCCAGTTCCATGAGTGTTTTTAGTATTAATTTTTTTACCCTCAAAGGATTTAATTTTCTCACCATCATATAGTATATCTACAGCATCCCCTTCTAGATGTCCTCCCTTTATTAATACATATTTAGGACCTATTTTACATATGAATTTAGCGACCTTTTCCATATCTTCACTATTTTCTATTTTATCTATGTTTAATCTATCCTGTTCTGGTAATATCTCATTATAGGTTTTAACTATTACCTCAGCTTCTGGCAAGTTAGGTGTTACTACTGTAGCTAGTGGAAGCAACTTAGTAACTAATGCCATTTTTGATTCTGGCTTTAAAAGATCATATCCACTTTTAGATATCATAACTGGATCTAGCACTATATTTTTAGGCCTATATTCTTTTAATTTTTCACTTATTATTTCAATAGTATCTATTAGGGATACCATGCCTATTTTTAAAGCATCTACTTCAATATCATCAAAAATAGCATCAATCTGTGCTCCTATTATATCCTTATCTATATCTTGCACTGCAAAAACACCTTGAGTATTTTGCGCCGTTATTGCAGTTATAACGCTCATTCCAAAAACCCCATGAGCTGACATAGTTTTTAAATCAGCTTGGATTCCAGCTCCACCAGAGCTATCTGAACCAGCTATTGTTAATACTTTTTTCATCCTTTTTACACCTCTTCTAAAATAAACTTATAAAATAAAAAAAGATACAAACCATCGTAAAGTTTGTACCTTAAATTGCACCATAATACAATTCAACTCCCTACGCTGGCATTAACCAGATCAGGTTTAAGGGTCAAAGAATTTCGTTCTTACTCTCAGCTAGCAAAACTAGCCCCCCTGCGACTGTGGATTTATTAAATTTTATTGCATAATATAATATTAATATATAAATTTAACCAGGTCAAGGATATTAAGTTAATATTTGTATCGTTGGATTATTAAACACTTTACAAACTACTTTATATATAAAATCTCCATCCATATTATTAGTATTTTCAACTTCCTCAAAAATTTTATTATGTGACCCATACATCAATTGATAACAGGTTAAATCCTTTGCTAGTTGAATTGATTTTTCAAGTCTTAATTCTCTTTTTAATTTGATACTTTTAAAGGCATCTCTTATTTCCTCTTTAGTAAATAAATCATTGCTATTTTTAATTTCTTCAATGGAGCTATTGATTATCTCTATAGCTTTATCAACTTTATCTTTGGAAGTACCTAAGTGAATTGAAAATAATTTTATTCCTCGCTCATTTTTAATAGAGCTGCCTACCTCATAGGCAAGAGCATTTTTAGTCCTTATGTTATTGTACAAAATACTGCTGGTGCCTACGCCAAAAAAATGATTAAATATTTCTAAAGCTTTAATTTCTTCATCATTTAAGTGGTGAAGGGTATAGGTAAACATAATTTTAGCTCCATTAATATCTTCTTTCACCTTTGAAAACAACCCTGAATTATTTTCTTCGTATAATTTTATGTGGTTTGTTTTTTCAATATTAATCATATCTTCTTTTCTAAAATCTTTAAACAATCTAGAAACTACTCCTATAACTTCATCACAGTCTAAAGAGGTAACAACAGTTATAACCATATTATCCGGTCTATAGAATTCATTGTAAAATTTTTTAACATGTTCTAAGGTAATTGATGATAGGCTGTTTTCAGTGCCTATGATTAAATTTTTTATTCTCCTAGTATTGAAAGCATTATATAATAATTCATCTTCACAAAACTGGTAAATATCATCTTTCCATTCTTTCAGTTCCTCTTTTATTATAGCTATTTCTTCATTGAATCCCTTTATGGGAAAATTTGGGTTTATCAATATATCTGAAAATAACTCTAATCCAACTTCAAAATCTTCAGATAGGCTTGTTCCATAGTATACCGCATAAGGATAGTTCGTCATGGCGTTTTGAAAACCAAATATTTTGTCACAGAGCCTATTAATCTCATCTTCACTTCTATGTTTGGTTTCTTTAAACACCATATGCTCTACTGCATGAGCTATACCTAAAGGATATCCTTCTTCTTCTAAAGCTCCAGCATTAAAACCAATACAAAAGGATGTTATATCTCCTTTTACAGGCTTATATATTAATTTTATACCATTTTCCAGTGTAATAATCTTCATATTTATCCCCTTTTGTTGCTTGCCAAAAGCATATCTTCTTTTAAATTGTCTACCTCTTTTGTCGTTGCAAAATTTTCCAATATTCTGAAAGAGAAGTCTATAGCTGTTGAGGGACCTCTGCTAGTTATTATGTTATCCCATTGTACAACTTTTTCTGTTAAGTATATACTTTCATTAAATTCACCTTCAAAGGATGGATAAGATGTTATTTCCTTTCCTTTTAATATATCTGCCTCTTGTAAGATAATTGGTGCAGCACAAATTGCAGCTATTATTTTTCCTTCTCTATCATATTTCTTTATTAATTCAATAACTCTATAATCATCTTTAAGATTTGAAGCTCCAGGCATTCCCCCCGGAAGTACTACTCCATCATAAGTGTCTATTTTTATATAATCAAATTTAACATCACATTTTACATATATATTATGTGTTCCTCTTACCATATCTTCTTCATCCATGGAGCAAAGATGACATATCATTCCACCTCTTCTTAATACATCTGCTACTGTCAAAGCCTCTATTTCTTCAAATCCATCAGCCAATAAAAGCAATACCCTTTTCATAACTTGTCCTCTCCTTTCATTCATGAAATAAAAAAGTCACTTAAAACAATTATGTAAGAATATTTTAACAATGTCAATTATTATTGTAATTTTGCATCAATATGGTATAATATCATGGTAAACTACTCAACATTAAGGAGTGATTTGATGAATCAAGTTGGATATGTTACGTCAATTAAAGAAGATAAAGTTAACGTTATGTTTAAAAGAATGTCTGGATGTGGAGATAATTGTTCTACTTGTTCTGGCCACTGTGAATCTCCTCCATTAATTTTAGATATGGACAACGCAATCTCAGCAAAACCTGGGGACGTTGTAGAAGTTACTATGAGAGACGATACTTTTTTTAAACTTACCTTTTTTGCTTATGCTCTTCCTTTAATGTTGATGCTTTTAGGAATCGCTGTAGGTTATTTTTTAACTAAAAATGAACTGGTATCAGCTTTTTCAGGCTTAGGTTTTTTAGCAGTATCCTATGGAATATTAAGAATTGTTAATAATAAACATAAGAAAGAACATAAAGAAGCTGTTTCAATGGTTAGAATTATTTCACAAGAGGAATTAAAGCAGGCAGGATGGGAAGTTTAATATTAATTTAAAGTTAAAAATTAAGAATACAGGTGCAAAAGGACTGTTAGTAAACACAATTTAAAAACAGTCCTTTTTATTCATTTACTCTTAACTTTTAATTCTAAACTATTAACTCTAAATTATTTAGCCCATCCCATTGATCTTCTAACCGCTTCTCTCCATCCTTCTACTAAGTCTCTGCTCTTATCTGCATCCATTGCGGATTCAAAGGTTCTTGAAATAGCCCAGTTTTGAGATACATCATCTTTATCCTTCCAATATCCTACTGCCAGTCCTGCAAGATATGCAGCGCCTAATGCTGTGGTTTCAATAACTTCAGGTCTTTCAACTGGAACACCTAAAACATCTGACTGGAACTGCATTAAGAAGTTATTAGCACAAGCACCTCCGTCTACCTTTAAAGCTTTAAGTTCGATTCCTGAATCCTCTTCCATAGCAGCCAATACGTCATATGTCTGATAAGCCATTGATTCAAGTGCCGCTCTTATTAAGTGTTCTTTTTTAGCTCCTCTTGTAAGTCCTACTATAGTTCCTCTTGCATATGCGTCCCAATATGGCGCTCCCATACCAACGAAAGCTGGTACTAAGTATACTCCATTTGTATCTTCAACAGTAGCTGCATATTTTTCTGAATCTGCAGAGCTTTCAAGCATCTTTAATTCATCTCTTAACCATTGAATAACCGCTCCACCTATGAATATACTTCCTTCTAAAGCATATTCAACCTTTCCATCTATTCCAACAGCTATAGTTGTAAGTAGTCCATTCTTAGATTCTACAGCTTTTTCTCCAGTATTCATAAGTAAGAAACATCCTGTACCATAGGTATTTTTTGCTGTTCCTTCTTGGAAACAAGTTTGTCCAAATAAGGCTGCCTGCTGATCTCCTGCATCTCCTGCTATTGGAATCGGCTCACCAAATAATGCTGAATTGGTTTCTCCATATACGCAACTTGAAGGCTTAACTTCTGGTAACATTGATGCTGGTATGTTCAATTCCTCTAATAATTCTTCATCCCATTTTAAATCATGTATATTATAAATCATAGTTCTTGATGCATTTGTATAATCAGTTACGTGAGTCTTGCCTTTAGTTAAATTCCAAATTAGCCAAGTGTCAACATTACCAAATAATAAATTACCCTTTTCCGCTTCTTCTCTAGCACCTGGTACATTATCTAATATCCATTTAATTTTTGTTCCTGAGAAATATGCGTCTACAACCAGACCGGTTTTCTTTCTTATATCTTCCTCTAATCCTTTAGCCTTTAATTCATCGCAGATTGGCGCAGTTCTTCTACACTGCCATACTATTGCATTGTATACAGGAATTCCAGTTCTCTTATCCCAAACTACTGTGGTTTCCCTTTGATTTGTTATTCCTATAGCTGCTATATCCTTTGCCTCTAAATTAGATTTAGCCATAGCTTCTGCTGCAACACTGAATTGAGTAGCCCATATTTCCATTGGATCATGCTCAACCCAACCACCTTTAGGATATATCTGAGTAAATTCTTTTTGTGCTACACTTACTATCAATCCCTTTTCATTAAATATTATACATCTTGAACTAGTTGTTCCTTGATCTAGCGCCATTATAAATCTTGACATTCTAAATACCCCCATTTTTTATATTTGCTTATATTTGTTTATTATGCTAAATATAAAGAGAACCATAGTTAAGAAAGCGCTCAGGCTTAATTAATATGGCTCTCTTATTCTCCGCCCTATTAAATAATATTCACTTGATACTCTATAAATTCCATAATTTTTTACAATTTGTAGAAATAGCTATAGCGCCAGCTGCCAATGAATCCATCGCCTCTCTTTTAGTCTTTATAAGTCCCCCTGCTATAATAGGCATATCTATTTCTTTTTCCATACTTTCAATTATATTTGAAGCAATCCCTGGCATAACTTCCACTGCATTAGGTGAAGCTTCATGAATGCTTTTTATGCCCTTTTCTAAAAACAATGAATCTATTAAAAAAACCCTTTGAATACTGTATAATCCTAATTGCTTTGCATACTTTATATTGCTTATTTTAGTAGTTATTATTCCTCTAGGGTTAGCATTTTCTTTTATGAATTCAATTCCTGAAAAATCTCCTTTTAAGCCCTCTATCATATCTAAGTGTACAAAAGGGAACTTTTTATTTTCCTCTAATTTTTTGCATATGGAGGATATATTAATTATATTCCCATAGAGAATGAAAACTATTAAAGCTTTACTTTTTATGACCTCTTCTAAATCATCTTCATTTCTTAATGCTGCAATTATAGGATTTTCTATAAGTAATTCTTTAATATCGCTCATACTCATTCTCCTTTACGCTTTTTTACCAAGCTTCATTTCCTCTAATTGCTCCTTAACTTCTCCAATATTTTTCCCTATGCTTATCTCAACAGCCCCTGTGATTGCACCTTCAACTAAAGGAGTGTCAACTATTTGAATTTTACCTCTTTTTTCTTCTTCCAAAAACTCTAATGCCATTTCAGCATTCATTAATGCACTACCTAAATCAAATAATATTATTACACCATCCTCTGAATATACTTCTTCTATAGCCTTTATTATAAGATCTATATCAGTACCGATTCTTCCATCCTTTGTTCCTGCCGCTACAGATATAGCTACTTCTGGAGCCATCTGAAGTGCTAACTCCTTAAGTCCCTCTCCTATTTTAAAACTATGTGATATTAACACCATACCTACCATAATAAACCCACCTCTAATTTTCTTTTGCTAAAAAGCTATAAATTTCATTTAACATTAAATAACAGGAAGTAGCCCCAGGATCCTGATGGCCTAAGCTTCTTTCCCCTAAATAGCTTGCCCTACCCTTAGTTGCAACTATTCCTTTTGTATACTCCACTCCTTTTAATGCTTCATCTCTCATGTTCTCTATTATAACCATATTATCTAGCTTTTTTTCTCTTCCATAAATTAAAGCTTCTAATGCAGGTTCTAATGAATCAAGGATTGTCTTTTCACCTCTTTTGCTCTTCCCTCTCATCTTAATACCTTCCGCTGCATTTCTTAATATATTTATAAAGTCTTCTATATCTATTTCTTCTTTATTGGCAGCAGCTGCTCCTTTCATAAAAGCAGTTCCATATAGTGGTCCTGCCGCTCCTCCCACATTTGATACCAAGGTTAGTCCAACTACTTTTAGCACATCTCCCACATTGTTTGCTTCAATTTTACTTAGTTTTTCTTTTACAGCCTTAAATCCCTTTGCCATATTGATTCCGTGATCTGCATCTCCTATGGCTGAATCTAATTCTGTTAAATACTCTATATTTTTTTCCATAACATCGCCAATATTATTTATAATCTGTATAACTTGTCCAACATTTATTGCCATAGTAATCCTCCTCTTATTTTAGTTAAGAGTGAAGAGTAAAGGATTTCATCCGTAACTCTTCATTCTTAACTCCTAACTTTCCACTAATTCTTAACTCTCAACTCTCAACTAAACTTATATCACTTTAAAAGCTGGAGTATCTGCTGGAGCATCTAATAATTCCTTTAGCTCCTCATCTAATTTTAGTAGAGTTATTGAACAACCAGCCATCTCCAATGAAGTCATATATTCACCTACAAAGGTTTTATATATCTTTATTTCCTTTTCCTTTAATATCTTATCTACTTTATTATTTACTATAAATAATTCCATTAACGGTGTAGATCCTAATCCATTAACCATGACTGCTACTTCATCGCATTTTTGTAATTTCATATCATCTAATATTTTAGAAACCAAATGTTCTGCTATCTCATCAGCAGATTTTAGTGTATCTCTATGAGTTCCAGGTTCTCCATGTATACCCATACCTATTTCCATTTCATTTTCTTCTAATGTGAAGGTAGGTTTTCCTGCTGCCGGTACAATACAAGGTGCTAATGCCATGCCCATACTCCTCACATTTTCTATTACCTTTTCACCAATCCTCTTTACCTCTCCTAGCTCTACACCCTTCTCTGCTAGAGCACCTGCTATCTTGTGTACAAAAATTGTGCCCGCAATTCCCCTTCTACCTGTAGTATAAGTGCTATTTTCCACAGCTACATCATCATTCACTACTACATAATCTACTTCTATTCCCTCTGCTTCAGCCATATCCTTTGCCATTTCAAAATTCATTATATCTCCACTATAATTTTTTACTATAAGTAAAACACCTTTATCTCCTGCTACAGCTTTAATCCCTTCATATACCTGATCTGGAGTTGGTGATGTAAATACAGCTCCTGCTACAGCTGCATCTAGCATCCCTGCTCCTACAAATCCACCGTGAGCTGGTTCATGTCCACTTCCACCACCACTTACCAATGCCACTTTATCTTTTATAGGAGAGTTTTTTCTTACTAAAATATTTCCTTCTTCTAGTTTTCTAACGTAATTTGGATAAGCTGCTACCATACCATCAAGCATTTCCTCAACAATATACTCCACATTGTTTATTAATTTTTTCATCCTTATTCCCCTTCCTAATTTATTATTATACTAAAATACAATATTAAATAATATAGCTCCTAATAATGCTCCTACTACTGGCGCAATTACTGGTATCCATGAATAATCCCAATCGGACTCTCCCTTTCCTTCTATAGGTAGTATAGCATGCATTATTCTAGGTCCTAAATCTCTAGCTGGGTTCATAGCATATCCAGTTGGTCCACCATAAGCTAGTCCAAGTGCCCAAATTAATAAACCAACTACTAAAGGTGATATTCCATCTGCTACTTTAGGTATTCCTATTCCTAATACACCAAAAACTAATATAAATGTAGCAATTACTTCAGTTAAGAAGTTAGCTGGCAAATTTCTTATAGCTGGTCCAGTACAGAATACAGATAATTTCCCTGCTTTGTCATTAGTCTCAGACCAGTGTGGTAAATAAGCAAGCCATACTAAAGTTGCTCCTATCATTGCACCTAATAATTGAGCGATAATATAACCTGGTACCTGAGACCAAGAGAATTTTCCAATAGCAGCTAACGCAATAGTTAAAGCTGGATTTAAATGAGCACCACTTATACCCCCAAAAATAAATGCAGGAATAGCAACACCAATAGCCCACGCAGTTGTAATAACTATCCAACCTGAATTTTGCGATTTACTTTTGTTTAAAACAACTCCAGCAACTACACCATCACCAAATAGTATTAGTATCATTGTACCTAATAATTCAGCCATAAAACTTGACATAATAAATCCCCCTATAAATATGATTAGGGATATATAACCGGTTATTTCCCTATAACTATTATATTCTAACTTTTACATATAATTCCTTTAAGTAGCTAGTAACACATTGAAATTTTATAAATATAATTTATATTAAATAACAAAAAATTAAAAGAAACGTCGAAAATGACGTTTCTTTTATATTATGACCAGGTCATATATTATTATGATTTTACAATGCTCTCATCTTTATTATCACAACAACTTCCCTTTTTATTTCCAGCAAGTATCATTGGTATCATAGAAATCATCATTAAAGGGCATATAAATGGTGCTATTCTTCCTAGTACACCAGCTACCCCTGGGCTAAATTTTGCTATAAGCGGTAAAAATCCTATAATAACTATAGGTAACCCACAACAAAGAATCATGTGTAACATATGCTTTAAAGGACTATGTTTGCGAACTCCTCTATTTTCTTTGTTATCTCCATGACATTTCACAACTACCCCTCCAATATTCTTTAATTTAAAAATAATTAACTCTAATTTCATTCTATATTATTTATATAAAGATTATATGAAGAAGCTTAAATTGTAATTTCTTTTTATCTTCATAATATCAACATATTTATTTAATATAATTTATTCATGTTGTTATGTCAGTTAATGTGAAGCTTTTTTTGCATTATTACTACATATTAGGGGGTAATTTATGATTATTAAAAAGGATAAAATTAAAGTGTTTGACATGACCTGTACATCTTGTGAAACCAGGGTTGAAGGAGCCATTAAAAAATTGGATGGTATATTAGATGTGAAAGTTAGTTACAGTGAACAATATGCTGAAGTGGTATATGATAGCGATTTATGTAACCTAGCTAAAATCAAAGCTGCTATAAATAGCGCAGGCTACGGTACACAAAGCTCTAACGACTATAAATTCATGGGAATTTTTATAATGGTAGCTGCTGTAGTATTACTTGGATTGAATACTAGCGGCTTTGATATGGAAGCAAAGCTTAGCAATGCTTCTTATCTTGTCCTCTTTGTTGTAGGAGTTCTTACTTCAATCCACTGCGTAGGTATGTGTGGTGGAATTATGCTATCTCAAAGCTTATCAAAGGAAAGCAAGACTAAATTTGAAGCTATAACACCTGCAATTTTATATAATTTAGGAAGAGTTATATCCTATACTATATTAGGTGGAATAATTGGTGCCCTCGGTTCAGTATTTTCACTTACAATTACTACAAAAGCAATCATGCAAATATTTGCTGGTGCATTCATGATTATCATGGGCTTTAATATGGCTGGATTCAGTTTATTTAGAAAGTTTCAGCTTAAGCTACCAAAAGCTGTATGTAAAACTAAAAATAAGTCTGGCTCCCCATTTATAGTTGGAATCTTAAATGGACTTATGCCTTGTGGTCCTCTTCAAACTATGCAGCTTTTTGCTTTAGGTACGGGTAGCGCTATAAAAGGAGCTCTATCTATGTTCGTGTTTTCTATAGGAACAGTACCTCTTATGTTAACCTTTGGTGCATTATCGGGACTTTTAAGTAAAGGTTATACTAAAAAAATACTTAAATTTAGTGGAGTTCTTATCATAGTTCTTGGTCTAATCATGGGAAATAGGGGCTTTGTACTTGCTGGTATAGATATCAATCCTCTAACTGCAATTACTAATCGCTCTAAAAGTTTTTTAAGTGGAAATTCAAGTGGCTCCTCTGCTGAAAATGTAGCTAAAGCTACTATAAAAGACGGGGTACAAATTATAAATATGACTGCCAGTAATAAAGGTTATACTCCCAATTCCTTTTACGTCCAAAAGGGGGTTCCCGTGAAATGGATAATTAATGGTGAGCAAATTAACTCTTGCAATAATGCTATTGTTGCACAATCATTGAATATTGAAAAGAAAATAAAAAGTGGTGAAAATATTATAGAATTTACTCCAGGAGATACAGATGTAAACTTTAGTTGCTGGATGGGAATGCTAAGAGGTGTAATAAAGGTTGTTGATAATCTCGAAGATGTTAATACATCAATACCTGATCCGTCCCTACCATCTCCAAGTACAGGCTCTAGCCACTGTGGACTTCCTCTAGATGATGATACTGAAGATTTTAGTAGTTCAAGCATTTACGGTAACGACTTATCCATAATTCCAACAGAAGCTTTAGTAAATAAGGCTGAAGTTTTAGAAGAATATCAAAGCGCAAAGTTTAGAGGAACTGGCTATGAGCTTCAACCTTTAATAGTAGTTACAGGCAATAGTACAAAAACTAAACTAACCTTTGATTTATCTGCTTTTGATAATGCTGAAGGAGAGTACATTATTGCTGATGCAACTACAGGAAATACGGTTGCTTCCTTTACCAGTAAGAAGGGTATAAATGAAATAGAATTTAATCCTAAAGAAGCTGGTGCTTATGCTATCCTAAAAGATGATGCCCTCTTAGGTATAATTGATGTAGTTGATGATTTAAATGGCACAGATATGCAAAATGTGCGAGACAAGTATTTAGAATAAATATTTTATCACAGGAAAACTAGGGGTTTACACTCCTAGTTTTTAAATTTCAGCATAATTCGTCCTAGACTATCTCTTTTCTTTTATCGAGTAAATCTACAAAGGCTTCAATTCTAGTTAGATATCCTGCTTCTCCAGTCATTTCATCTAATACTAGCTTAAGTATCGGTATGTTATGATTTTTTTCCACTATAGGCAAAATACTCTGAGCCACTATTTCTGGCATACAGGTAAAGGGAAGCAGATGAATTACTCCATCATAATTATTTTCACTATATAAAATTGTCTCTCCTACCGTATGTCTTGCATGGCCTCCAATTTCTAGATTAATATAAGGAGCTGCTGCTTTATGTATTTCCTTCTTTTTAGATTTTACAAAAGGCAGAAAATCAATTTGTTCTTTTAGGAATCTACCAGTAGTTACAGCCATATCTACTTCTACTCCCATATTTCCAAGCTTCTTTACTATATCACAATTGATAAAGGGCTCAACTACGGTATAAATTTCTCCAACAATTCCTATCCTCAAACATTCTTTATCCTTATCAATAGGAATGCTCTTTAGCTCATCTATATAGTTTTCAATAAGCTTAGAAGTTTCAGCACAGCCCTTTACTTTATAAATTTCTTTTTCAAATCTATCATATAAACGGTCTACAGAACCTTTATCGATTTCTCTAGGCCTTACTTTAAGTGCAAGTTCATCTAATGTTTCAATTTTATAAATTAGCTCAACGCCCTTTTTAAACATGGATATTAACTTAAAATAGCTAGCATTTCCCGAAACCTTCTTTAGCTGTTCTAAAAAAGTTTTTATTCTTTCTGGAGAGTTTAGTTGCTTTACACAAATTAATTCAATATCATAGCCTAAATCTTTTAATATAAGTTTATGTAAAGTGTTATAAAAACCAATTCTACAAGCATCACAGCCACCCCACATAAACAAAGTATCCGCTCCCATTTCAATACTTTCTATGTAATTACCTAAGGTTATTTTAAAAGGAACACATATTTGTTCTGGGGAATTTCTAGTGCCAATTTCTAATGTAGTTTTGCTGGACTTTGGAGGACAAATCACTTCTACTCCTAAATCCTCAAAAACTCCTTTTAAGCCTGCATATAAATTACCCATGTGCGGAAAGGTTATTTTCATAGTCATCCCTCCATTTAATCATATCAACAAAAGCTTCAATTCTTGTATCTACTCCTGCTTCGCCGCTGTGTTCATCTAATGTTAAGAGCATAAAAGGAATATCACTTTGATCCCTTGTAACCTTTTGGACAATATCTACCACAACAGAATCTATGCCACAGGCAAAGGTAGATATATATATGATCCCATCCACCTCTTTTGTATTTAAGGCATGTAGAGTGCTTCCTACAAGCTTTCTTGCAAAGGTCCAATAAAGCTCATCTTCAAAGGTATTAGCTTGCTCATTTATATCGCTCTCATCAATCATCTCAGGAGTAAGTATATTAATCCCTGCATCCTTTATTTTTTCTATAATCCCCATATTAAGATAAGTATCGTATAAATGATAAGGGTGCCCTAATATAAGAACGTTTTTCTTTTTATGTTTTAGATTTTCACGTATTTTTAATAGTTTTTTGTGGTTTTCATAGTTTATTAATGCTTTATGATAAGCCTTCATAATCTGCTTTTCATCGCTACAAAAATATTTTCCAATTTCTAAAATTATACTCTTTAAACTTCTTTTAGATTTCAAAAAATCTATCTCTGTGTCAATTATGGGTGGTAAATCTTTAAGAGAGTATTTTATCATTTCTGGAAGACCACAAAACTTAGGACATATAAATTCTCCATTTTCAATACTCTTTAATCTGGGAATAAATATGTAGTCAACCTTATTTTTTAAACTAAGTACATGTCCGTGAAATAATTTAACAGGAATACAAGCCTCATCTACAGCATTCCTAGTACCTTCATCTAAAATTTCTTTATTGGTAGGGTTTGATATAATTACCTCTACTCCTAATTCCTTAAAGAAACATACCCACAAGGGATAATACTCATAATATAACAGAGCCCTGGGAATACCTACTTTCTTTATCATAAATTACCTCCAAGTAAACAAAACTGTTTATATTATTAACATTAGCTTTATGTAATATACAAAGCTAATGCTTTTACTCTTCATTTTTACCTCTTAACCTTTAAATAAAAAAAGGCTCAAAGAGCCTTTTTTTTCTAAGCCTTATATACTTCTGTTGTAGTTCTTGCAACTATTTGAGCTGA
>NZ_CAUPZS010000043.1:0-23226 GCF_963515715.1 uncultured Clostridium sp. | reverse complement strand
GGAATTAATAATATGGAAATGATGGTAAACTATGCTCTGACCGGTAAAATGGATGGTTATGATTTGAGCATGGATAATCCTGTATTCAACAAATATTGTTGTACACTAAACTTAGTTTCTGAAGGAGGAATAATTGGAGAGGTTGTGGGTCTTGATAATATTCTTAAAAATAAAAATATTATTCATGTTGAAAAGCGATATAATGTAGGTGATAAGATTGAAAAAACAGGAACACTTAGGCATGTAATTATGAGAATTCATATCATTGAAGACAATATCGAAAAACTTATTAATAGCATAAAACAAATTCAAAATAATATTAAAGTTTATGATGAAAATGGATTTCCTATGCTTTTACCACTGTTTGATACTGATAAATTATTTATTTATAAATAGTAAAAAACAAGTATAAATAACATATTACAATGCTGATTGCGAAGATTGATATATTACGATTGTTTTAAATGTAAAAGGAGATATAGTTAAATGAATAAGAATATCACTGATTCTTTTATAGATAATCTTTATAATTTGTCACAGGTAAATTTAAAAACTTCTGTTGAGTTTCAGGCTAAGAAATGTTTGTTAGATTATTTAGGTGTTACTTTTGCTGGAGCTAATTATCTTAAAGAAAAAGGGGAAAAACTTCTTAGATTTACTAGTTCGACTCAAGAAGATGTTGCTGTAATTGGATTCAATAGACGAGCTAATTTGTATGATGCCGTTTTTTTGAATGGTCTTAGCTCACATGCAATGGATCTTGATGATGGAATTCGAATAGGTGCATTACATCCAGGGGCACCTATTCTTTCTGCATTGATTTCTGTTGTTGAGAAAGAAAATATAAATCCAAAGAAATTCTTGACTGGAATTGTTGTTGGATATGAAGCAGCAACTAGGCTTGCTCGAACTTTACAACCATCTCATTATGAAAAAGGATATCATACCACAGCTACGTGTGGAACTATCGGCGCAGCAATAGGAATATCTATAGCTATGGGTTTTACCAAGGAACAAATGAAAAATGCGTTTGCATCAGCAACTATTTCTGCATCAGGTTCGCTTAAGGTATTGGAAGAAGGTTCTGAATTGAAACCATACAATGTTGGGAGAGCTTCCCTTTTAGGATTAATTTCAGCTTATATGGCACGAGCAGAATTTTTAGGACCTGAAAATCCGTTAGCAGGAGATACAGGTTTTTTAAATATGATGGCTGATCAATATGATATAAAGTATCTAAATTCAGTAGAAAATGATTTCCTCTACATAGATAAAGTTTATTTTAAGCTTTATGCTGCATGCAGACATTGTCATCCTTCGATTGAAGCTGCTTTTAACATTCGTAGAAAAAGAGTTTTCAAACCTAGTGAGATTAAAGATATTAGAATAAAGACATATAGGTATGTATTAGGAAAACATGATCATACTGAAATCTATGGTATATCTTCCGCTAAAATGAGCATTCCATATTGTGTTGTTGTTGCATTGTTGCTAGGAAGAGTCGGTGTTGAAGAGTTTAATCTTGAGCTTATAAATAATCCTTCAATTATTGAGTTAGTTAATAAAGTTAGTATATGCGACGATGAAGAAATTAATTCTCTTGTTCCTCAAATGCGCCCAGCTATTGTTAAAATAACTACATATAAGGGAGAATGTTATGAAGAGAGAGTTAATTTTCCAAAAGGAGAGCCAGAAAACCCATTGACAGATCAAGAGTTATTTGATAAATTTAAGTTTTTGGCTAAATTTTCCAGCAAGACAGAATCGGAAAGCAATAAAATTATTAATTGTGTTATGAACTTAGAAAATAAATTGGAAGAATTATTAACATTACTATAATTTTTAAAACATTGTGAATCTAACAAAAGGGAGAAATTTATATGAGTGAAAGAATGAAGTTCATTTTAGGAACTATGACTTTTGGATCCCAGGTCAATGAAAAAGAAGCAGAAAAGATGTTGAATTTATTTTTAGAGTCTGGTCATCAAGAAATAGATACAGCATATGTTTACAATAATGGTTTATCTGAGGAGATTTTAGGTAGTATCTTAAAAAACATTCCAAACAATAGTTACAGTATTGCAACAAAAGTTAATCCTAGAATTACGGGGAGGTTGGATGCAGAAGCAATCAATATGCAAATTTCTAAATCTCTAAGACGATTATTAAAAGAATCAGTAGATATTCTTTATCTACACTTTCCTAATCATGAAACACCCATAGAGAGCACATTGGAAGTATGCGCTGAGCTTTATAAGGAAGGGAAGTTTCGAGAATTAGGGTTAAGTAACTTCCCAGCATGGATGGTGGTAGACGTATGGCATATATGTAAACGGAATGGATGGCCAGTTCCTACAGTTTACCAAGGCATGTATAATGGATTAAGTCGAAAAGCTGAAGATGAACTGTTTCTAGCTTTGAGAAAATTAGGAATTCGTTTCTATGCTTTTAACCCTTTAGCAGGTGGGATTTTATCGGGAAAATATAATAACTATGAAGAAGAACCTATATCAGGGAGATTTACATTTAGGACAAATTATAAAGAACGCTATTGGAAAAAGTCTTTTTTTGAAGCTTTGAACTTCATTTCTTCAGCTTGTCGAGAAGAAAATATTAAAATTGTTGAAGCCGCTTATAGGTGGCTAGCATTTCACTCCTGTTTGGACATAAATAACGGAGATGGGATACTTATAGGAGCCTCAAATATAGAACAACTAATGCAAAATATTCTATTGTTAGAGAGTGGACCCCTACCAGATAAGATAGTTGCATCTTTCGATGCAGCATGGCAAGAGACTAAGTCAGATAGCCCGCAATATTTTCGATTTCTCACAAAAAAGGAGGATAGCAATTATGATAGAGCCTAAGAGATTTCATGCACTATTGGAAGAAGCCGGGATTAAATTTTATACTGGAGTACCAGATTCATTACTTAATGATTTTTGCCTTTATTTATCAAATAACATGTCAAAGGATCAACACATCATTGCTGCAAATGAAGGAAATGCAATAGCAATTGCAGCAGGATATTATTTAGCAACAGGAACAGTTCCTTTAGTATACATGCAAAATTCTGGCATAGGTAATTCATTAAATCCACTTATTTCTTTAACAAATAAAGAAACTTATGAAATACCGATAGTTTTATTAATAGGATGGCGTGGATCACCAGATATTGATGATTGGTCACATCACAAAAAGCAGGGGGAACAAACAACAATATTGATGGAAGCATTGGATATACCTTATCGTATTCTTGAAGGTGATGGAGATAAAGTTTTTGACTTAGTTAAATGGGCAACAGAAACAGCGTTACAACAAAGCTGTCCAACGGCCATATTAGTAAAGAAAGGAGTTTTAGCAAAAGATAAGAAAGAAAACTTGCTCTTACAAGAAAGCGTCTATAGCATGAGTCGAGAAAATGCCATAGAATGTATTATCAACCTTTTACCACAAGATACAATTTTTGTTGTAACAACTGGCAGAGCTACTCGTGAGATTTTTGAAATTAGGAATAAGTATGGTAAAGGGCATGAATGTGATTTTTTAAATGTAGGTGCGATGGGACATGCATCTTCAATAGCTTTGGGATTATCCGTTGGGAATAAAAATAGATTAGTTGTTTGCTTAGATGGCGATGCATCGGCAATTATGCATTTAGGATCTTTTATAACAGCTGGAACATCTGGACAATCAAATTTGCTCCATATTGTTTTAAATAATGGAGCACATGAATCAGTTGGAGGACAGCCATCAGCGGGATACAAGGTTAATTTTACAGGTATGGCAGAAAATGCCGGATATAAGACTGTAGGACACGCAGTGAAGGATAGAGAAGGTTTAGAAAAAGCTGTTGAAAAACTTATGGAAGCTAATGGTCCTGCTTTTATTGATATGAGAATTCGAAAAGGTATTCGAGAGGATATTCCGAATCTAAATGTATTATTAAGCGATGCTAAGAAGCAACTTATGGAAGAACTAAAGAGTAATTAATAAAAAATTGATTTATACAATCTTTATACATGGTTTAGTTCTATGTAAACAAATATAAAAATGAAAGGGAGTGAAATCATGAAAGAAACAAAAATGTTTTTAGAAAAATATGGTTTGCCATCAGGAGATGCATATAATCTCCCTACATCCATAAAACGATTTTCAGATGGTGCTCAATACAGATTTGAAGTACCTGGCATTCAAGGACCAGTTGCAATGAAATCTTTGTTGGAAGAATTGGAACGATTAGAGATTTCAATACATCGCGTAACACAAACCAAGGGTATAATGCTACTATCTGATGATGAAATAAAAGAAATGCAAAAATTGGCGAAAAAATACCAAGTGGATTTGATTCTTGCTGTTGGCCCAAGAGCGACATATGATACAAGTGCTTCAGTATTAACACCAGAAGGTCAAAGAATGGGTTATAGGTTAAGGGGGCAGGATCAGATAGTACGAGCTATAGAGGATATAAAAAGAGCAGCTTCATTTGGATGTCGTTCATTTTTGGTATATGATGAAGGATTACTGTGGGTGTTGAATGAAATGAGATCTAAGCATGCAATATACTCTGATATAAAATTCAAAGTGTCTGCTCATACTGGACATGGAAATCCATGTTCTGCAAAGCTTCTAGAGAGTATTGGTGCAAATTCATTCAATCCTGTGAGAGACATTCAATTGCAAATGCTATCAGCTATAAGACAGACTATTGACATACCATTAGATGTACATACCGAAAATCCAGCTTCATCTGGTGGGTTTATTAGGCATTATGAAGTCCCAGAAATGATTAGAGTTGGTTCACCTATTTATCTTAAAACAGGAGGAGCAGTTGCAAAAACACATAGTTGGGAAACAACTGAAGCTGATGCAAAAAAGAGAGCTAAACAGATTCAACTTGTTAAGAGAGTAATAGATAATTACTATCCTGAGGCTATATGCTCCCCGAAAGGATCAATTAAGTAACTTAAGTTGTAATTAATTATTAAAAACTATATTAATTGATTAAATTAGACAGAGATAATAACGAAGTATTAATAATATATGCTGAGTAGAGGAGAAAAAAATGAGACACCATAAATATAAACAGGATTATAAGTTTATTAAAGAGCCTATTGAATTTAATAAGTATACAGAGAGGTCAGTATTACAGTATTGTGTAGGTGCTACGTTATATATGCCAGCAAAAAAAAATTTTTTTGACATCATTGTAAATAATAAAATTCCTGGGCTCACTTCAATGGTAATGTGTTTTGAAGATGCTATATCAGAAGATGAAATACCAGCTGCTGAGGATAATGCAATTAATTTGTTGGATAAAATTAATATAGAGATGAAGAAAGGTAGCCTTTCAATAAATGATATTCCTTTGATGTTTTTTCGAGCTCGTTCACCTATCCAGTTTAAGAATTTTACTAATAGACTAACGCAGGAACATGCAAGAATTATTGCGGGATTTGTGTTTCCTAAGTTAACAACGAATAATGGATATGAGTATTTAAGCCATCTAAAATGTTTAAATGATGATTTGGGAGAAATTTTATATGGAATGCCTATATTGGAAAGTAGTGAGATTGCATTCGAAGAAACGAGAATATACGAGTTAACAGGGATAAAAAATCTTTTAAGGCCCTATCATGAGCTAATTCTAAATATTAGGGTAGGAGCAACAGACTTTTCTTCATGTTTTGGTGTTAGAAGAGGAATTGATCATTCTATTTATGATATAGTTACTGTAAGAGATTGCCTTGCTGACATATTGAATTTCTTAAGTAGGGAAAAAGATGATTATGTTTTATCTGCACCAGTTTGGGAGTACTTTTTGGCTGATAAGAATATAAGTTTGCCAAATTTATTAGAAAGTGATATACATAAATCACTTTTAAAACGTAATAAAATTATTAATGAAGCTGTGGATGGGCTATTAAGGGAAGTAATACTGGATAAGGCTAATGGATTCATTGGAAAAACAATTATTCACCCCTCACATTTAAAATATGTCAATGCCATGCAATCAGTAACAAGGGAAGAGTACGATGATGCTTTGCAGATTTTACAGACAAATGGGGGGGTGATAAAGAGTGCTAAGTCAAATAAAATGAATGAAATTAACCCACATATATATTGGGCAAAAAGAGTTTTTTCCAGAGCTGAGGCATATGGGGTAATTGAGAATGAAAGCAGTTTTGCAGAACTATTCTCATAATTTCTATCAAGATGATATATTATAACTTTAGATTAAGATAAAAATGCAATTGTGGCTAAAAAGAAGGTGAATTAATGATTAAGATTAAAACTCCAATTTCGGTTGAGGATATTCAAGGATTAAAGGTAGGAGATATGATTGAGATTTCAGGTCATATCTTTACTGGAAGAGATGCGGTTTTGCCAAAAGTAGTTTCCTTAATAAAAGAAGAGGAGCTAGGTAAGTATGGAATTGATTTGGAAGGAAGTATCATTTTTCATACAGCTGTAAGCCCTGCAGGTGTTGGGCCGACTTCAAGTAATAAATATGATATTGAGACTAGTATTCCTTCACTATCAAAAGCTGGAGTAAGGATACACCTTGGTAAGGGGGGATTAAGCGTTGAAACTAAAAGAGCATTGGAAGAAAATAATTCATTATATGCAGTAATACCTCCGGTTACTGCCTTACTTCAAAGTAAGCTTATAAAGCAGGAAGTTAAAGCTTTTCCAGAAGAAGGAATGGAGGCTTTTCATTTATTGGAAGTTAAAGATTTTCCGGCAATAGTAGCCATTGCCCATGGAAAGTCGATATATTAATGATAGGAGCAAAACATGAATACTAATGATGTGATACACAAAAAAGTTAAAAATACATTAATTAAAGCAGCATCTATGTATAGATTGGATCAGGTTCAAGCGTTTAAAAATGCTATATGTAATGAAAAATCGCCAAGAGCTAAGTGGATACTTGAGAATATTTTTCAAAATTCTGTACAAGCAGAAAATAATCAAGGACCATTGTGTGATGATACTGGAATACCCCATTTATTCATTGAGTTAGGAAGGAATAAACAACTAAGTGGAGATACCTTAGAAGCTATACATGAAGGAATAGCTGAAGGGTTAAGAGAGCTGCCTGGGAGACCTATGTCAATAAAAGGAAATTATATTGAGAGGTTGGAACAAATTGGAGGGCTAGATGAAGATCCTGGAGCGGTTGTATCTGCTCCTCTTATGATGAAATATGTTGATGAAGATGTTATTCGATTATATATATTGCTACAAGGGGGTGGACCAGAGATAAGAGGCAGGACATATAGAGTTTTCCATCAACACAGCATGGAGGTTATTGTGGAGGAGCTGGTAAAATGGGCAAGTGAAGAAGTAGGTAAATTAGGATGTACTCCTTGCTCAGCGGCAATTGGAATTGGAAGGTCTCATTTTGAAGCAACGTCACTAATGATAGAAGCTATGGCTAAAGGTAATTTTAGCAAGCAAAATAAGTGGGAAAAAGAAATAACAAAAAAAATTAACCAGACTAATGTGGGACCATTGGGTTTAGGTGGGGATACAACAGCACTTGCAACATTTTTAAACATAGGTCCTCAAAGAGCAAGTGGTGTGAGAATAGCATGTCTTAGATTGTGTTGCTGTGTTGAGCCAAGAGTTGCCAGTGTATTATTATGATGAAATTAGCTAATTGAAGAAGTTAGTTAATAAATAAGTTGTTAAGCAAATATCACTATTATTAAGGATAGATTTTAGGATAATAAGAAAAGGTGATAAAATGAAATTAGGTATAATGCAACCATATTTTTTCCCTTATATAGGTTATTGGCAGTTAATAAATGCAGTAGATAAATATATAATATATGATGATGTGAATTTTATAAATAGAAGTTGGATAAATAGAAACAGTATTCTGATAAATGATGAGAGTAAGAGGATAAATTTACAATTGATAGGTGCAAGCCAAAATAAGTTAATTAATGAAATTGAAGTTTTAGAAGATATTATTTATAAAGAAAAATTACTTAAAACTATTGAAACTTTTTATAGGAAGGCACAATATTACTCTGAGGTTTTTCCTGTAATTGAGAATATTATTAATAATGATGAAAAAAATTTGGCACGTTATTTAGAGTATAGTATAAAAAAAATTTGTGAGTATTTATATATAGATACTGAACTCATTGTTTCATCTACTATAGATAAAAATAATGGGTTAAGAGGTCAAGATAAAATTTTAGAAATTTGCAAGATACTTGATGGAGATGAATACTACAATGCAATAGGTGGACAGGAACTATATTCTTATAAAGATTTTGAGTCTAAAAATATTAAGCTTAGATTTTTAAATACAGGAAAAGTTGAGTATAAACAATTTAACAATGAATTTGTACCAAACTTATCCATTATAGATGTTATGATGTTTAATTCTATAGAAGATATAAAAAAAATGTTAGATCAGTATGAGTTGCTGTAGGAAATAATTCAAAAGAACAATATAATTGATTGTATACTTTGTAGAGTAATTATTGTTTAGGGAAAATAGTAAATTTATTAAGCGGTAAGAATAGCATAAAATAAAAATAGAGGTGCGATTAAATTGAATAACATATTTTACGATTTAATGACTTCATGGCTAACTAAAGATGGGGTGCATTCAACAGAATTTTTATTTCAATGGATAGAAGAACAAAATAGAAATTTGAAGGTTAAAATAAATAAAATATCTTTAGATGAAAGCGATTTTTGGTTTTATGATAATAAATCTCATTGGATAATTAATAAAAACAAGAGTTTTTTTTCAATAGCTGGAATTCAACAATATAAAAATGATATTTTAATTAATGAACAACCAATTATTATACAAGATGAAATAGGATTACTAGGCATCATATGTAAAAAGATAAATGGCATTCTACATTTTTTAATGCAAGCTAAAATAGAACCAGGAAATATAAACAAGGTTCAATTGTCACCTACTATACAAGCAACAAAAAGTAATTTTACACAAAAACATGGAGGGAAAAAGCCTGCTTTTTTTCAACATTTTATGAAAGCTACAGCAAAACAGATACTGGTAGATCAAATACAATCTGAGCAATCCTCTAGATTTTATAAAAAAAGAAATAGAAATGTTATTTTAGTGACTGATGAAGATATAGTTGAGACAGATAGTCATAGATGGATGACATTAGGTCAAATTAAAGAATTAATGCATTATAATAATATAGTAAATATGGATACACGTACTGTACTTTCATGTATTCCTTTTGCTCTTATGGAATTGGGGAAATACGGATTGAAAAATATTGAAAATGAATGCAATGATAAAGCTCTTTTGAATTCATTAGTTGGTGCTGCAAAGCAACAAGTATTAGTAGAAATATATAATAATTTTAATAATTATAAAATGTTTAATGAGACTAGAACAAAGCTAGTAGGATTAAATTCTTTAAAAAGTTGGAAATTAAAAAATAATGAATTTATTTCTGAGTATTCATCGCCTTTTCATATTATATTTTGTGATATTTCCATAGAAGGACGTGAAATAAAAGAGTGGACACAACCGTTGTTTGAAGCTAAAGAAATCGCCACATTTGGATTAATATGTTGTGTTGAGGATGGAATTAAGAAGTTTTTAGTAAAAGCAAAATCAGAAGTTGGATGTTTTGATGGAATAGAATTAGGACCAACGATTCAACAGGAAACTATTAATGGTAATTATGAGGATGAAATTACAAATTTATTTTATAAAAAACTTTCTCTAAAGGAAGGAATTATAATAGATGTGTTGCTTTCTGAAGAAGGAGGACGTTTTTATCATGAACAAAATAGAAATGTAATAATTGAAATAGAAAAAAATGAAATTTCATTGGATTTATTACAAGGCTATTTTTGGAGTGATTTTAAAACACTAAACACTCTAATTCAGGTGAATAATTGCTTAAATATACAATTGCGAAATTTGCTTTCATTACTGGAGGTATAAAATGGACAAACTTAATATAGGTATATTAGGACCATCGGATGTTGCTTTCCGTAAGTTTTTGCCTGCATTAAAAACAAATAAATACTTTGAATATGCAGGAGTAGCAGTAGCAAACTTATATGAAAGAAATCAAGTATGTAATAATAATGAGAACTTGCCATCCGTGATTGAAAAGTCAAAAATAAAATCTGAAAATATAAAAAAAGAATATGGAGGCAAGATTTTTTATAGTTATGAAGAATTAATAAACTCAAATAACATTGAAGCTATATATATTTCATTACCACCAGCGTTACATTATTTTTGGGCAAAAAAAGCTTTGGAACATGAAAAGCATGTATTGCTGGAAAAACCATTTACAACTAATTTAGTAGATACAATGAGTTTAATAAAAATAGCAGGCGAAAAAAAATTAGCTTTACATGAAAACTATGCTTTTTGTTATCATAATCAGATAAATACAATTTGCGAACTTATTGATAGAAAGGAAATTGGAGAAATAAGACAGATTAGAGCTGCATTTGGTTTTCCATATAGGGAAGCTAATGACTTTAGATATAATAGAGAATTAGGGGGAGGAGCTTTATTAGATTGTGGTGGATATCCAATTAAATTAGCTACATTGCTTCTTGGTAAAACGGCACAAATAAAGACAGCTAAATTAAATACAGTAAAAGGGCATGATGTTGATATATTTGGAAGTGCCACTTTAGAAAATTGTGATGGAGTTACTGTACAGGTTTCTTTTGGGATGGATAATGTATATAAGTGTGAAATGGAGATATGGGGTAGCCAAGGGGTTATTTATGCTCCAAGAATTTTTACTGCACCAGCAGATGTAAAATCAACAATAATAAGTAAAAAGGAAGAGGAGAAGATAATTGAAATTCCTAAGATGGATCAGTTTTTAGGATCAATTAATCATTTTTATGATTGTATTGTAGATGATAATGTAAGATTACGCTCATATAAAGAGATTGAAATACAAAGTAAACATATAAATGATATTTTTAGTTTAAACAAAGGAGGTGTTAAATAGTATGATTTCAAAATTAATACCAGTTGTAAAACCATCAATGCCACCTTATGAAGAATATATAGAAGAAATAAAAGATTTATGGGAAAATAGATGGCTTACTCATACTGGATTTAAACATCAAACATTAGAGAACGAGTTATGTAGATATTTACAAGTAGATAACATTTCATTGTTTGCTAATGGACATCTTGCTCTTGAACTTGCAATTAACACACTAAATTTGTCTGGTGAAGTAATAACGACTCCTTTCACTTTTGCTTCAACTACACAAGCTATTGTGCGTAATAAATTAACCCCAGTTTTTTGTGATATACATGAAGATGATTATACTATAGATGTAAATAAAATTGAAGAATTAATAACAGAAAAGACATCGGCTATAATACCAGTTCATGTTTATGGTAATATTTGTGATGTTTATGCGATTGACAAAATAGCAAATAAATATAATTTAAAAATTATATATGATGCGGCACATGCATTTGGTGTTAAATTAAAAGAGACAGCTATTGGGAAGTTTGGAGATATGTCTATGTTTAGTTTTCATGCAACTAAGGTTTTTCATACAGTTGAAGGTGGAGGATTAACATATAGTAATCCAAAGTATACATCAAAATTAAAAGAACTTCGTCAGTTTGGAATGGAGGGGCAAGAAAATGTGCCTATAATTGGAACTAATGCTAAAATGACAGAAGTACATGCGGCCATGGGTATTTGTAACCTTCGTCATGTAGATAGAGAAATAAAAAAGAGAAAAAAAATAGTAGAGAGATATATTGAAAGATTAAGTAATATTCAAGGAATTAAGTTATGTAAGCCTCAGGCAGAAATAAAGAAAAACTATGCTTATTTTCCAGTAGTATTTGATGGGTATAGATTGAACCGTAATGAGGTATTTGAAAAATTAAAAGAAGATAATATTTTTGCTCGAAAGTATTTCTATCCTCTTACTAATAGTTTTGAATGTTATAAAGGAAGATTTGATATTCAAAAAACACCTGTTGCTGAGTATATAGCAGATAGAGTTTTATGCCTTCCACTTTATGCAGATTTGGATTTGGAGGATATTGATAGAGTTTGTAATATTATCTTAAATAGTTAACTTTAAGATATATTATTTAATTAGTTGAAAGACTGGAGGTTATGACATGAAAGGTATTATCTTGGCAGGAGGGAAAGGAACACGCCTTTATCCAATGACTTATGCTGTTTCAAAACAACTTTTGCCGATATATGATAAACCACTTATTTACTATCCATTATCTGTACTTATGTTAGCAGGTATTAAGGACATACTTATTATTTCAACTCTAGAAGATACACCAGTTTATGAAAAACTTTTAGGGGATGGTTCTAAGCTAGGCATAAAATTAACATATAAAGTTCAGGAAGAACCAAGAGGACTTGCAGATGCATTTATACTTGGTGAAGAGTTTATAGGTGATGATAGTGTATGTTTAATACTTGGTGATAATGTATTTTATGGTCAGAATTTAACAGGATTACTTAATCGAGCTAAAAACTTAAAAAGAGGCGCCACAATCTTTGGATACCCAGTTAAAGATCCGCGTTCCTTTGGCGTAGTTGAATTTAATGAAAATAATAAAGTAATATCTATTGAGGAAAAACCAGAGAATCCAAAATCAAACTATGCAGTACCAGGACTTTACTTTTATGATAATGAAGTTGTGGAAATAGCAAGGAATATTAAACCATCAGATCGTGGAGAAATGGAAATTACTGATATAAATAATATATATTTAGAAAAAGGGGAGCTTAATATAATCTTACTTGGACGTGGTATGGCATGGTTAGATACTGGGACACCAGAGGGCATGCTTAAAGCTGCAGAATATGTTGAAGCAGTTCAATCAAGGCAAGGATTTTACATATCATGTTTAGAAGAAATAGCATGGCGTAGAGGATTTATAAATAAGGAGCAACTAAAGGTAATTGGTGAAAACTTAAAAACGACAGATTATGGTCAATATATTTTATCTTTATTAAATGAATAAAAAGTCATTAATAATAGAGGAGAAAATTGAAATGAAAACAATATTAGTTACAGGTGGTGCTGGTTTTATAGGCAGTAATTTTGTGAAATTAATGCTTAAGAAATATCCTGACTATAAAATTATAAATTTAGATGCACTTACCTATGCAGGTAATTTAGAAAATTTAAAAGATATTAAATATATTACAAACTATACTTTTATAAGAGCAGACATAAGGGATAGAGAAAAAATAGATGAAATATTTACAAACTATGATATTGATTATGTTGTAAACTTTGCAGCAGAGTCTCATGTGGATAGAAGCATTGTTGAGCCGGAAATATTTTTGACAACCAATATAATTGGAACTCAGGTTATGCTAGATGTAGCTAAAAAACATTGGAATATTAGTCCTAATGATAAATATAGTAAAAAATATAAAAACGGAGTTAAATTTTTGCAAGTATCCACTGATGAAGTATATGGAGCTTTAGGCGTAACAGGAATGTTTGTAGAGACAATGCCACTTATGCCTAATAGTCCATATTCAGCATCCAAGGCCAGCGCAGATATGATAGTAAGAGCATATCATGAAACTTTTGGTATGCCAACTAATATTACTCGTTGCTCTAATAATTATGGTCCATATCAGTTCCTAGAAAAATTAATACCTCTTATGATAAATAATTGTTTAAAGGATAAGGATCTACCTGTGTATGGTGATGGAATGCAAATAAGAGATTGGCTTCATGTATTAGATCATTGCACAGCTATAGATACAGTATTACATAAAGGTGTAGTTGGAGAAGTTTATAATGTGGGTGGAAATAATGAAAAGGCTAATATAGATATAGTTAAACTCATTATAAAAACTATGGGAAAGTCTGAAACATTGATTAGACATGTAAAAGATAGACCAGGGCATGATAAAAGATATGCTATTGACAATACAAAAATAACAACGCAACTTGGCTGGAAACCATCATATACTTTTGAACGAGGAATAAAAGAAACAATTGAATGGTATTTAAACAATACAGAGTGGATTGAAAATGTTGTATCTGGTGATTATATGAAATACTATGAGGAGATGTATGAAAATCTTTATCAAATCTAGGATGTTATTTAATTTATTATTTAGGAGATAGAAGTATGTCACAATATAAAGAATTAATTAATAATTATTTAATGACAATTAATAAGATTTTTAAGGTAATTTATTTAAAACAAAAAAATAATGAAATTGATGAACAATTAATGGGATATATAAACAATTTAGTAGATATTTTTGTAACCACTACTAATTTATTTAACCAGTATAAAATACAGGAAAAAGATATTGAAATATTAATAGAAGAAATATCTAATGATTTAGTTTATGTAATAGAACTTATTAATAATAATGAAATATCAGAAGGTATAGAATTATTGGTAAGTAAGATTAATGATAAGTTTCATATATTTACAGATTTATTAAATAAAAATTTAAGGTATAAGATATTAATATATGGTGTAAACGATATTTCACTTAAAATAAAGGAATTAATTGATTATGATAATAGTGATTTGATTTTCTATATAAGTAATAATCCAGATTATTGGCACAAATATATAGATGATATATATATAATACCAATGGAGGAAGTTATAAATTATAATTATGATTATTTAATAATTGCGGATAAAGATTTAAATGTTTTAAATGCAGCACTGATTAACGGAAAAGTAAGTAATGAACAAATATTTAATTATATGTATTATGTATGTAATTTCGGATTTTATGGAAGTCCAGAGTTTTTTACTCAGTACAATAATTTTATAAAAAATGATAAAAGATATGATGGAATAATAACAGGGATATCTTATACTCAAAAGGGAATTAATGCTGAGTTGTTGCCAAGGAGGTTTTTTAATTTTGCTTGTGCATCTCAGGATTTATTTTATGATTATGAAATGATGAAGTATGCTTTAAGTTTTAATGAAACTAGGGAAACCATTAAATACGCTATTATAGGACTTTGCTATTATTCATTCCAATATGATTTATCTAGAGGAGGTGGCAAATACAGAAGTAATTATTATTACAAAATAACAGATAAATATCATAATTATGATTCATCTGATGAAAGTAAAAATTTCTATAAAAAGTTTTGTGAAGTAAGCAAAAAGATCTTAAAAGCTAATTATGATGATGTATTGTATGAAATGTTAAAGGAACAACATATTAAAATTATAGAAGATAGTAAAATGAAAGAGCTTAATAGTTCTTTATTAAATAATAAAGAAAAAGATGAATATATTAAACAAACAAAAGCAAAATACAACAAAGATTATCCATTAACAGTAGAGGAAAACAGGAAAATATTAAAAGATTATTTAGACATGTTGTATGCAAATAATATTAAGCCAATTGTTGTAGTTCCTCCTGAAACTGAGATGTATAGAGAAAATATTTCAATTTCTATTAGGGATGAATTTTATAAAATAATAGATGAGTTTCAACAAAAATATGACTTTCAGTATTTGGATTATTTTTATTCTAATGATTTTACAGATAATGATTTTTATGATGTAAGCCATTTGAATAATAAGGGTTCTGAAAAATGGACTAAGTTATTAAGCAGAGATATTGAATGGTAAATACTTTAGGAGAAATTGATAAATGGAAAGTAAGAAAAGAAAAATAGAGGTTATCAAATCTAAAGATAATAATTATGTTTTAAAAGTAGATAATAAACTTGTATATAGTAAATTTTATCCTCTAAAGGATGCAGAAAAATTTATGGAAGGCAATAAAGAATTAATTTTAAATAAAGAATATATTGTTATGTATGGACTTGGATTTGGATATCATGTAAAAGAGCTATTAAAAAGAATACCTTTAGATTCTAAGGTATTTTTATTTGATTTAGATATGGAAATACATGATATTGCAAATAAATATAATCTCTTAGAGGATATAAAAAAGGATAATAGAGTAAAAATCATATTGGGAAATAACAAGAATTTTTATAAGGAGTTTATAGATAAGATTTCTTCAGTAGAAGATATTATAGTTTATGAACCACTGTTAAAGGTTTTAGAAGATAAACATAATAATTTTAGAGAAGCTATAAAAAGTTATAAAATAGCTAAAATTAATTTAGAAAAATTTGAATACATTATGAAAGAAAATGAAGAAATAAATATAAAAAATAATTATGATAATATAGGTGAATTTTTTAAAACATTTAAATTAGAGAATAAACCTATAGTAATTGCATCAGGAGGCCCTTCTTTAGAAAACGACTTAAATACTATGAAAGAAAGAAGAGAATATATTAAAATATTTGCAGTGGGGAGAGCTTTAGATATTTTAATGAAAAATGGAATAAAACCAGATATAATCACTATATTAGATCCAAGCGAAATGGTTTATAATCAAATAAGAGGTTATGAAGATTTAGATGTTCCTCTTTGCTTTTTATCTACAGGTTCCAGATGGGGAGTACAAGCCTATAAAGGTCCTAAATACATATTTTTTAACAAAAAATGCAAATGGAATAAGGAAAATATTATAGTGGAAACAGGTAAAACCGTAGCTATACCTACCATAGATTTAGCTATAAAGGCTGGAGGAAAAAAGATTATTTTATCTGGTCAAGATATGGCTTTTGTAAATAATAAATTTCATGCTGGTGATAAGGATAATATCAAAGAAAATAATTCTTATCAAAAGGTATTAGGAGTAGATGGAACTTATTTAAATACCACTTCGGGCATGTTAGAATTTAAAAAAGGGATAGAAAGACTTATAGAAAACAATAAAAATGTTGAATTCATTAATTCAAGCAGAGGAGCTAAAATAGAGGGGACTTTGGAAGATGATCTAAAGTCAGTTTTATAAAAGTGAAATAATGAAACTAAAATATAATTATAGAAGAGGGAATAGAAGAAACAAAGTAATGGATAAAAGATACTAAATTATTAAAGTAATTGTAAAAATCAAAGGAACTAAGTACAGAGTGGCATCCCTTAGAAAATGGGTTCCGATACTATATACTTAGTTCCTTTTGTGTAAAATCGTATCTTTGTTATAATTATAATTATATCAACTCACTACTATATTAAAACTATCCCTATCATTTAAATAATCTGTAGCCTCATAAATTATCTGTTCAATAGCTTGTTCATCTAAGTTTAATGTTTTAAGAGCAAATTCTGAAAAGTTATAGGATAATCCGTCATTACCAAGACCTACCCCTAACATCATTGTTATCGAATCTGCTATGTGAACTATGGAAACTAATTTTGGGTCTGTTTCTGATAATTCAGGAGAGTGGTGATAACGAATGCTTTCTACTAAAGATAAAGGGAAGTTCCATTTTTGGGCTACTTCAGCTCCAATTTCCCCGTGGTTAAATCCTAACACTTCTTCCTCAGCTTCTATAAAGGTTTTACCTTCATTTTCTACTTTGTTTATTATGGTTCCATATTCTTGAGCTACATAATAATTTAATATGGTTTTACCTATATCCCTTAAAAGTCCTGAAATATATGCTTCTTCAGCTTTTGGGTACTTTAGCTTTTTAGCTATAAATCTTGCTATTATAGCACAGCTTTGAGATTGATTCCATAGGTCATATTTTTCTAGTCCATATCCATCTGGCAGCTCCTTTATAAGAAATTGACTTACAGCAGAGGCAAGCACTAGACTTTTTATTGCTTTAGAACCTAAGAGCACAGTAGCCTCTGACACTGTGGAAATTCTTCTAGCATAACCATAATAAGTGGAGTTAGCTAATTTTAATATTTCTGATGTAAGACTTTGGTCCATCAATATTTCTTTTTCTAAATCTTTTATTGTGGAATCTGGATCTTCTGTAAGAGATATTATTTTACTTATTCTATCAGGTAAAATAGGCATGTCTTCAACTTTATTAATCAAATTATCTAAAATTATTTTTCCCATGTTTTTAACACCCATTTCCTAAATTATATTCTTGTATATTATTATATATTATATATCGTCATAGGTCAGTAAATTCTTGAATCCTTTAATAAAATAATTTAATTCATATTATAATTTAATTAAATACCCATTATATACCTGTAAAATATTTACTTTAAATAGAGAAAATATAAAATTTGCATAGTATAATAGAATTTAATAAAAGCTTACGAAAGAGGGTATTTTATGAATATAGAGTGGATTGGGGATTTATTAAAAGACTTTGTTTTGGGAATTGCAATACTAGACATAAGAGAAAAAATTTTATGGAGCAATGGTATTCTAGAAAAAATTTGTGGGGAGGAAAACACATTAGAAAAGTATTTTTATCAAATATTTAACTACAGCATAAATAACATTGTCAATGAAGATATATCAGTAAAAATGCCTTTAAATAAAGTTTATACCATGAGAGCTAAATTTATAGATGAAGAAGAAATATTCATATTGTACATAAATGAAATAACTAATTTTAATGACAAAGATACAAAACTCTATTGCCTAGAAGAAATAATAAATTCTATTAATGATGGAATTGTAGTAAGTGATTGTGAAGGAAGGGTTGTTTTATATAATAAATCCCAAGAAAAGTTAGAAGAGCTTTCCTCAAATGAGGTACTTAATAAATATTTATGGGAAGTTTATGGATACGATCCAGAGAATAATCCAGAATTAGCGGAGCATAGAAATGTATACAAAAGTAAGGCTCCAATAATCCAAAAATATAGAGCACATGTATTTAAAAATGGCATACCTAAATATGTATCTTATAGCACATATCCAATAGTAAAAAATGGAGAAACTATAGCAGTTTATTCTATTTGCAAAAACGAGACAAGCCTTCAAAACTTATTAATGGAAACAGTTGAATTAAAAAGAGAATTATTTAGCAAAGGAGAAAATGATAATAAATCAAAGAAGTATAAGGAAAATGGAACTATATATACTTTTGCTGATATTATGGGGAACAGTGAAATTACAAAGAAGGTAATCAAAGAAGCCCAAACCATTTCTCTTTTGCATAATAACATATTAATTGTAGGGGAGACTGGCACTGGTAAAGAGGTTTTTGCCCAAAGTATACACAATTTCGGCAATAGTAGAGAAGAACCTTTTATAGCTATAAACTGCGCAGCAATACCTGAAAATTTATTAGAAGGAATATTGTTTGGAACTACAAAAGGAGCATATACTGGAGCACTGACTCAAAGTGGTCTTTTTGAAGAAGCCAGAAGTGGAACTCTTTTTTTAGATGAATTAAATTCAATGCCCATATCTATGCAATCTAAGCTTTTAAGAGTTTTACAAGAAAAAGTAGTTAGAAGGGTAGGAAGCTCAAGTACAATTCCAGTAGACTGTCGTGTAATTACAGCAGTAAATGAAGATCCAGAAAAACTTCTTAAAGAAAAAAGGCTAAGATTGGATCTTTTTTATAGAATATCTGGACTTTTCTTATACATACCACCTCTTAGAGAAAGAACAGAAGATATTATATCCATCGGAGAATTCTATATAAGAAAATATAATAAACTGCTCAATAAAAAAGTTAAAAAATTTTCAAAAGAACTTAAGGATATCATGATTAATTATAAATGGGAGGGAAATGTAAGAGAACTTACCCACTTTGTAGAAAATGCTTTAGTCAGGGTGGATGATGAGGAAGAGGAGTTAACATTAAATCACATACCTAAATACATAAAAAATAGAATGATTAGCAACTTATCCACAAATATATTAAACTCAAATGAATATAAAACAAAGGATTTACCGAAATTTTTAAGGGCTATAGAGAAAAATATCATATTAGATAGCTTAGAAAAAAATAGATGGAATATAACAAAGAGCGCCAATGAATTAGGAATAATAAGACAAAGCCTTGATTATAGAATGAAAAAACTAAATATCGAAAAATAGAAATTTAATAAGTGAATAGATTTAAATTTTAATAAGTGCATAAATTTTATGCACTTATTAAAATTTTTTGCTATTGAATAATAGTAAAATTTTGGAAATAATGCATAAAACTTATGCATTGAATTTAATGGAGCATAACAAAATAAAAATTATCTTACATTTGGTTTAAAATTCTCATGAATTTTAACTAAAGGAAATCAAGGTCTTAAGGGATTTATGAAAATTAGAAATTATATAAAAGCAAGTGGCATAGAAATTGCTGATTAAATATAAGTAAAATAGTAAAAATCTAAGGAGGCATGTATTATGGGAAAACCAGAAATATTATATTCAGTTAAAGCTCAGAGAGGATCTACGTTAAGATGTAAAGGGTGGAAGCAAGAGACTATTTTGAGAATGTTAGAAAATAATATGGAAAATGCAGAAAAGCCTGAAGAGCTTATTATTTATGGTGGCAATGGGAAATGTGCAAGAAACTGGGAATCTTATCATGCTATAGTGAAGTCCTTAAAAGAGTTAGAAGATAATGAAACTTTAGTTGTGCAATCGGGTATGCCAGTGGCAATTTTTAAGACTCATAAACTAGCACCACGTGTTGTAATGGCTACTACAAATATTATGAAAGCAGATTGGCCTACTTTCTATGACCTTCAAGATAAAAACTTAACTATGTTCGCTCAATATACAGCAGCTCCTTGGGAATACATAGGCACTCAGGGGGTTATAGAAGGAACCTTTGAAACCTTGTCTGCTATAGCTTTGAAAAAATTTGATAATGATTTAGAAGGTAGAATTTATTTCACAGCAGGAGCAGGAGGCATGGGAGGAAATCAGAGTTGGGCAATGAAGATGCATGGCGGAGTTGCAATAGTAATTGACGCAGACGAAAAAGTGCTTAAGAGACGTATTGAAAAAAATTATATGGATACAATGGTTTATTCATTGGATGAAGCTATTGATATGGCTAAAAAAGCAGCAGATAAAAAAGAACCTTTATCCATTGGAGTGGTTGGAAATGCAGCGGATCTTTTCTGCGATGCATACAATAAAGGATTTATGCCAGACATTATAAGTGAAATGTGTCCATGTCATGATCCAATTTCCTATATTCCATCTGGATATACTCCTGAAGAAGCGGATGAATTAAGAGAAAAACATCGTGAATTATATCTAGAAAAGGCAAGAGAATCCATGGTAAAACACCTCAGTGCAATGAACGCTTACTATGCAAAAGGTGTTGAAGTTTTTGAATATGGAACAAGTATTAGAAAAGAATGTCGCGATGCTGGAATGGCAGAAAAAGAAGCATTCATAATTCCAGGATTCGTGTCTGAATATATTAGACCACTATTTTGCGAAGGGCGTGGACCATTTAGATGGACTTGTATTTCAGGAGATCCTGAAGATCTTAAGAGGACAGATGAACTTGCATTGGAAATGTTTAAAGATGATCCATTGGTTACAAGATGGATTACACTTGCAAGTAAGTGTTTACCAATAGAAGCTCTTCCAGCAAGGGTTTGCTACATGGGATTTGGACAGCGTAGAAAATTTGGCTTAGCTATAAATGAGCTTATAAAGAAAGGTGAGATTAAAGGGCCGGTAGCTTTTTCAAGGGATAATTTAGACACAGGTTCCATAGTTAATCCAACTTTTGAATCAGAAAATATGAAGGATGGCAGCGATTTAATTTCTGACTGGCCATATTTAAATGGATTATTAAATTGTGCAGGAATGTGTGATTTAATAGCAATTCAAGCTAACTATTCCATGGGAGAGGCAGTTCATACTGGAGTTACAATGATTGCAGATGGTACAGAGGAAGCTGCCTTAAGATTAGATGTGTGCTTAACTACAGACTCAGGAATAGGCATTATAAGACATGCTCAAGCGGGATATGAAACTGCAAGGGAGATTGCTGAAGGAAAAGGGAAATATACTAACGACAGCATTAAAGTTCCTCTTTGGTGGACACCAGATGCAACCTTTGGACCAGATGGTAGAAGACCAAGATAAGACCTAAAATAATATATTAGGACTTCTAGAAATACTAAACTTGTACCTTTCCACATTGGAGAGGTACAAGTTAATTTATCAAGTGATTCTATCGTTATTAGTTATGGAGTAAAGAGGTGATGAAAATTGGAGAATGGAGAAGGTAAATTAAAGGCTGATTTGGTATTAAGCAATTGCTCTCAATTAGTAACTTGCAGAAAAAAAGCTAAAGATTTAGTTGGAATAATAGAAGACGGATGGATAGCAGTAAAGGGAGATAGAATAGTAGCTTTAGGAAGTAAAGAAGAAGTGTGTAGTAAAGTTGACTATAGTGAAGCTGAAATCATTGATTGTAAGCGAAAAGTAGTTGCGCCAGGATTTGTAGATTGTCATACACATTTAGTTTTTGGAGGGTCAAGGGTAAAAGAATACGTTGCTAAACTTACTGTAAATGATAGTAAAACATTAGAGGACATGGGCATAAGCACAGGAATCATGGTCAGTGTAAATATGACAAGAGACTCATCAGAAGAAGAACTTTATAAAAGTGCATATAAAAGAATCTATAACATGATGTCATCAGGAACCACCACTGTAGAGAGTAAAAGCGGTTATGGGTTGTGTTTAGAACATGAAATAAAAATGTTAAAGATTAATAAAGTCTTAAATGAAAATTTGCCCATAGATATAATAGCTACTTTTTTAGGAGCACACGGATGGCCAGAGGATATTCCAAAAGATAAATATATAGATGTTTTAACTAAAGAGATGATACCTTATGTGGCAGAACAAAATCTAGCAAAGTTTTGTGACGTGTGGTGTGATGATGGATATTACACTGCTAAGGAGAGCGAGAAAATATTAAAAAAAGCAAGAGATTTAGGCATTGAACCTAAGATACACACAGATGCTTACTCTTATATAGGTGGTTCAGATTTAGCAGCTCATATGAACTTTGTTTCGGCAGATCATTTAAATCATACTCCTAGAGAAGTATTAAAAAAACTATCAAAAGCTAAGGTTACAGGAGTGCTTCTTCCCGTTACAGATTTTGCAGTAAATCACTCTAAGCCATTTAATCCAAGACCTATGATAGAAGAGGGGATGACCATAGCTTTAGCTACAAATTGTTGTCCAGGTGCTTGGAGCGAATCCATGCAGTTTGTTATGATGTTAGCTTGTAGAAGACATGGTATGACTCCAGCTGAGGCGCTAAGAGCAGCTACTTTAGGTGGAGCCTATGCACTTTCCATGGAAGAGGATATAGGTTCTTTAGAGGTGGGGAAATTAGGGGATATGCAAATTTGGAATACATCAAACTATGAGGATG
>NZ_CAUPZS010000042.1:0-24967 GCF_963515715.1 uncultured Clostridium sp. | reverse complement strand
GACCATCTACATTTAAACCTGATGTAGGTCCAAGGGTACTATCTGAAGCTGGTGACCCTGCATCCCCTATAGCACCTGCTATACCTATTAGTAAAGCAATTGCAGCTGGGCTAAATCCAAGTTCTAAAGCTAGTGGACAATAAATTGCAGCAAGTATTGGAACTGTTCCAAAGGATGTTCCTATTCCCATAGTAATCAATAATCCAACACCTAACATTAAGAAAGCTCCTCCAAATTTTCCTCCTACCATTCCCGTTGTAGCAGCTACTAAAGACTCAACTGCTCCTGTCTCTCTTAATACCTCTCCGTAACCGGCAGCTACCAGCATTACGAAGGCTATAAATCCCATTATTTTCATTCCGCCATCCATCATTTCGTCTATTTCTTTATATTTTATAGCTCCTGTAGCTAGCATAACAATCAATCCAGCTAATGCTCCTAATGGCAAAGAGTTAGTAGTTATCTGAACAAGAAAAGCTGCTGCTGCTCCTAATAATGCCATATACTGTTTATTTCCCATTTTTAGGTCTTCACCATTTTCAAAGTTCTCTATTATAGCTTCGCTATATTCTCTTGGCTTTCTATAAACAACCAATACTGCTAATAGCAATCCTATTAACATACTCAATCCGCCGATCCACATAACTCCGGCAATTTCAGATGTAGTTATTGGAACACCATTTTGAATCATCTGGTCTCTAATAATATTGTGGAAAATAAGTCCGAATCCAACTGATAGAGTAATATAAGGCGCTTTAACTCCAAAGGTTAATGCACAAGCCATAGCTCTTCTATCCAATTTCATTTTGTTCATCAATGGAATTAGTGGTGGAATTAAAATTGGAATAAAGGCTATATGAACTGGTATAAGGTTTTGTGAAAAACAAGCTACACCAGCTATTATTAATGTAAATACCACTGCTTTTCCTTTAACTGCACCGGATATCTTTTTAGCTAATATAGTTGCTAATCCTGTTTTATTAATAGCAATTGCTAGTGCTCCTAATAAAATATAACTCAAAGCTGTCTCAGAGTTTCCTCCCATTCCTCCAATTAACACCGATATAGTTTCTGATACAGGAATCCCTGCTGCAACCCCCGCTGCCAATGAGGCTATGAGTATAGCTAGAATTACATTTAATTTTAATAAACATAAGGCTGTCATAATTATAACTGAAATTACTACTGGGTTAAATAATACCATTATTATTCCTCCTTTGTTTTTTGATTTAAACGTCTGGATTCACTTTACAAAATGAAACTTAATTTTCCATATTCTCCATATCTCCTCCCATAAATCATTTATCTTTTGTGCAATTCAATGATATCACATCTTCGTCAATCGAAAGTCTATTTTGAATGTTTGAAAAATTTAATTTTTCAAAGCATTTTTCCCATTTGTAATGTTGAATTATGTAATATCGTGTAAAATTAACTCGATTTTCTAGATGATTAATGACATTTTTTCCTTTTTATTTACTTTTTTCGCCATTTCGTCAATAAAACGTCTATTTTTTAAAATCATCTGAGTTAGGATATATACATTGAAATTTTCTTTTTTATTATTTTGTTATTCAATATTAACATTATTCCGAATATAGCGTCAATTATTTTTATTAATTAATTAAAATAAAAAAACTGTAAAGCTTAATTAAGCTTTACAGTTTTTCTAATAATTAGTGTTCTAAGTTTACAACCTTTTCAACTTCTTCTAATATCTTTCCATTAACAATTACTTCTGTAACTTTATCTAATTCTTTGTACATTTCTATATCAGTATCATATTCCATAAAGTTTACTGCTTCTCTTATTACTTTATAAGCTTCTGCAGTTCCCTTTCCTAATTCGAAGCCTTTATCAACTCTAAAGTCTATAGCCTGACAAGCTGCCATCAATTCTGTAGCTACAACTCTTGTAGCATTTTGGATTATATCCCTAGCTTTTCTTGCAGCTATAGTTCCCATACTTACTAAGTCTTCTTGGTTAGCTGAAGATGGTATTGAGTCTACGGATGCAGGATGAGCAAGTACCTTGTTTTCAGATACTAAAGCTGCTGCCGCATATTGAGTAATCATAAATCCTGAGTTTAATCCACCATGTCTAGCAAGGAAAGCTGGTAAATCATTTAATTGAGGATTTATAAGTCTTTCAAGTCTTCTTTCTGATACGTTAGCAATTTCTGAAGCACCAATTCCTAAGAAGTCGAATGGCTGCGCCATAGGTTCTCCATGGAAGTTACCACCGGAGATTACATCTCCTTCTCTTGTGATAATAGGATTATCTGTTACTGAATTTATTTCTATTTCAACTTTTGATTTTACATAATTAATTGTATCTTTGCTAGCACCATGAATTTGAGGTACGCATCTTAAAGAATAAGCATCCTGTACTCTTAATTCACCTTGTTTTGTCACATAAGTACTACCTTCAACTAATTTCAATAAATTTCTAGCAGTAGCTAACTGTCCATCATGTGCTCTTATTACATGAATTCTTTCATCAAAAGCATCTGTTATTCCTCTTAAAGCCTCTATAGTCAATGCAGCTGCTATATCACTAACTTTTAATAATTCTATAGCATCATAAGTTGCTAAAGCTCCAGTTGATGTTAGTACTTGAGTACCATTTATTAATGCTAAACCTTCTTTAGCATCTAATATAATAGTAGGAATTCCTGCCTTTTCCATAGCTTCTTTACCTGACATTATTTTTCCTTGGTATTCAGCTTCTCCAAGTCCTAACATAGGTAGAACCATATGAGCAAGTGGTGCTAAATCTCCTGATGCTCCTAATGATCCTTTTTCAGGAATTATTGGATGTACTCCTTTATTCAACATTTCTACTAAAGTGTTTAATGTTTCTATTTTTATTCCTGAATATCCTTTTGCTAATGCATTTGCTCTAGTAAGCATTATTGTTCTTACAATATCTGTAGAAAAACTTGGGCCATATCCACAAGCATGGGAGCGTATAAGATTTTCCTGTAACGTATTACAATCTTCTTTAGATATACTTACATTGCAAAACTCACCAAAACCAGTAGTTACACCATAAACAACTTTTTCATTTTCTACAATATCATCGATTATTTTTCTTGATTTCTTTACACCTTTTACAGCATCTTCACTTAGGGAGACTTTGCATCCCTTTCTTGCTACATTAACTATCTCCTCTAGTGTTAAATCATTTCCTGTCATTATAACTTCTTTTATTTCTTTCATGGCTATTCCCCCTTTAGTATTTATATAACATTATGTTATATCTTTTGTATATTAAAATATTTTATCCTAACATTAAAGCTCCTAATATTCCACCAATAAATAATGGTATATTGAAGAATATGAATGTTGGAACACAAGTATCCCAAATATGATCATGTTGACCATCTACATTTAAACCTGATGTAGGTCCAAGGGTACTATCTGAAGCTGGTGAACCTGCATCTCCTAAAGCACCTGCAATACCTATCATCAATGCTATAGCAGCAGGGCTAAATCCAAGTTTTAAAGCTAGTGGACAATATATTGCAGCAAGTATTGGAATTGTTCCAAAGGATGTTCCTATTCCCATGGTAATCAACAATCCAACAGTTAACATTAAGAAAGCTCCTCCAAGTTTGCCTCCTACCATTCCTGCCGTAGTATTTACTAAGGCTTCAACTGCTCCTGTCTCTCTCAATACTTGTCCGTAGCCAGCAGCTACTAACATTACAAAAGCTATAAATCCCATTATTTTCATTCCGCCATCCATCATTTCGTCTATTTCTTTATATTTTATAGCTCCTGTAACTATCATAACAAGTAATCCAGCTAATGCTCCTAATGGTAAGGAACTAGTAATTATCTGAACAACGAAAGCTGCTGCTGCTCCTAATAACCCCATATACTGTTTAGTTCCCATTTTTACATCTTCACTTTTTTCAAAATCTTCTATAATTTTTTCGCTATATTCTCTTGGCTTTCTATAAACAACAAATACTGCTATTAATAATCCTATTAACATGCTTAATCCGCCAATCCACATAACTCCACCGATTTCAGATGTAGTTATTGGAACACCGTTTTGAATCATCTGGTCTCTAATAATATTATGGAAAATAAGTCCAAATCCAGCTGATAGAGTAACATAAGGTGCTTTAAGTCCAAAAGTCAATGCACAGGCCATAGCTCTTCTATCTAACTTCATTTGATTCATCAATGGAATTAGTGGTGGAATTAATATTGGAATAAAGGCTATATGAACTGGTATAAGGTTTTGTGAAAAACAAGCTACAGCTGCTATTATCAATGTAAATACAACTGTTTTTCCTTTTACTCCACCGGCTATTTTTTTAGCCAATATAGTAGCTAATCCCGTCTTATTAATAGCAACTGCTAGTGCTCCTAATAAGATATAACTTAATGCTGTTTCAGAGTTTCCTCCCATTCCTCCGATTAATACCGACATAGTTTCTGGTATAGGCATTCCTGATGCAAGTCCCGCTGTCAACGCCGCTGCAAGTATAGCTAAAATTACATTTAGTTTTAATAAACATAAAGCTGCCATAACTATAACTGAAATTACTACTGGATTAAATAATAACATTATTATTCCCCCTTTATTTTTTTATTTAAACATTAAAATTGTCTACATTTACTTTTCCTTCAGCTACAATTTTTACCAAACCATCCAAGCAAATATGGATTACTTTATTTTCTTTCCAATCAGCTATAACTTGCAACTCTCCGCCAGGTTGTTTAATTTTTTCTTCTATGGAACATCTTTTTGTGTAGGCTAAAGCAGCGCCTAATGCTGATGTTCCTGATGCGCAGCTTCTTTCTTCCACAAGGCTATCAGTACCCTTTACGTAAACTAGTGGCTCTAGATAGTTTTCATCATAATCATAGTACATGATTCCAAATGCGTCATAATCGCTATTGTCCATTTCACTCTTTAATAAGTTAAAGAAATATTCTCTATTCTTTATTTCTTTCCTGTTCACTATAAAATGTGTAATCCCTGAGAATTCCACCTTTATACCAGAGAAAACGGTATCATTTTCTATAATTGAAAATTCTTTAATTTCTTTTGGTAAAGGCATGTACACTTTAGACATATACGCATAGTCATCTTCCGTTTCAGAAACTTCACAGCGAATCAAATCTTCAGCTCCAGATACCTCTAACTCTACTATGTATCTATCCATTTCTTTAACGAAATAAGGATATTCATTATAAACTACTAATGCTGCTAAAGCCCTTGTTGCATTACCGCAAAATTCTCCCCCCATCATTTGGAGTCTTAGATATTTATTTTCTTTATATGATTCTGACTTTTCAATAAATCCAACTTGTTCTGCATATATACTACTATAATTCATCAATTCTATTGCTACATTCATTTGCGCATCCCTTGGAACTTGGTCTAAAACAAATACTGTCATATTTTCCACTGGATTTACCTTAACAAAATGAAGCTTAATTTTTCATCTCCTCCTTTCATGAATCATTTATCTTTTGTACAATTCAATTATATCACAATTTCGTCAAATAAGAGTCTATTTTGAATGTTTTAAAAATTTAAAATTGCAGAGCATTTTTTCCACTATTAATGTAACATAATGTAAAATCACCTTTATTTTTTAGATTATTAATTACATTTTATGCTTTATATTGATTTTCTTCGCCATAGCGTCAATAAAACGTCTATTTTTTCAACATCTAAGTTAGATTGTATATATTTGAATTTTCTCCTTTATTATTTTCGTTCATTTTTATCCTTCAATTTCAACACTATTCCGAATTATCACACTAAACATTTAAACTGTTATCAATGCATTATGTTATTATTTTAATTTGTTATCACTTTAGTTTGATGATATGATAAATCATACAATAACGCATCCTTGCTTACTAATAATATTATTAACTTATATAGTTATTTATTCATATGTAGTGTAAAAAAGTGGCTTATAAATACAAACCACTTTTTATACTATATATTAAATAATAATATATGAATTATTTTATTATATTTCATAGGACTTCCTAAGCATATCTATAACTTCTATTTCATAATTGTCTCTTGCTTCCTTTAAAAATTTAATACCTTCATCACAATAATAATTTATATCCTTATCTAAATATCTACTAAATACTTTATTTAAATCTTCATTTTTTTCCATACCTACCCTTATTTCAGCTTTAATCCTATATACTACACCTATTTCATGAGGATTTTTGATTTTTTGAGAATGTAAATCTGCATTCTTTAAATACTGTAAAGCTTCATTATAATGCCCTTGTTTTACATTTAAAAGTGCCATAAAAGCTTCTAATATAGAACGTCTCCATACAGAATCAAATTGGTTGTATAATCCATAAGCCTTCTCAAAATAATCTTTAGCTCTATGATAATCCCCCATATCAAAGGCAGCCTGGCCAGCATTTATATTAAACACCGCTAAACTAGTCAAAGCATTTTTGTTTTCACAAATAGCTATGGCTTTATCATAGTAATTTAAAGCTTTTGAAAATTTCATATTAAATCTTCTTATTTCACCTATATAATTATAAGCTGCTGCAATATTCAAAGAATATTTATCCGCCACTTGTTTTGTTACGTTAAATATATTTATCGATTCATTAAGCAATTTTTCAGCTTCTTCATATTCTCCGCACATTATTTTATATAGCCCTTTTAATCTCAGTAATATACCTATTTCCTTATGATAATTACACTCTACTGCTAAATTTAATGCTGAGTTAACATATTTTATCATGAGTTCAGTATCGTTAGTCTGTATACAAAAATATATCATCTGTTTATATCCTTCGAGAGCATAATCCCTATCTTTAATTTCTAATGATTTTTCTATCATCTCTCCTATAAATCCCGTACCTTGATCATAATCTCCTTCTCTTATTAAGTATCTACCTTTCATATGAAGAAAAGCTATTTCCAATTCAATTACTTCCTCTGTAGCTCCTTCTTTCTTTTTTACTTCCTTTAGTAAGTTTTCAACATCTTTTAAATGCTTTATAGTTTGTTGTTTACTAAAATAAGCGTATTTATAGGACTCTGCATCAGTATTGCTAAGTATAGGAAAGAGTTCATGGCTAAAATTTAAATAGTAATTTAAACTTTTTATTTTATAATTTAATGTTTTTGCTCCATTATCACCATTAGAATAATGATATATGAGCTTATGATAAGTATTTATATCTGTTTTGTCATTTCTCAATGTTTTTTCTAGTAAATCACCTATTTTATTGTGTAGAATTTTTTTTCTACCATCAGATTGCTTTATATAAACAAATTCTCTTAATTTTTGATGAGTAAATTTAAAGCTAATTTTATCATTGCTATTTATTTCTTTTAAAATAAACTTATTTTCTAATTCTTCTATTATATCCATTATTTCTAATTGATCCTTACCAGTTAAACTTTCTAGAATATTTAAGGATACTTCATCAAAGAAAAGAGATGCTATATTTAATATTTTTTTACCTTCCTCAGATATATATAGAAATCTACTTTTCAATATATCTTGCGTTTTAACAGACATAATATTTGTATCTCCATTGGACTTGATTATATTTAAATACTCGTTTAGAAAGAAAGTATTCCCTTCAGTTTCATCGTAAATCTTCTTTAACATTTCTCTCGTAATGCGATACTCTGGAAGAGCATTTTTAATAAATCCTTCAACTTCTTCGCTGGTAAACCTAGGCAAATCTATAGCTAATATTTTATTATAACTATTCATAGTAGTTATAAATTTATCCACATTACTATCATATTCATTTCTGCAAGTAGCAATAAATATACTATTATTTTTATATTGATGAAGCATAACACTACTCAATAAGGATAAACTCATATTATCCATCCATTGAATGTCTTCAAATATAAATATAACTTTCTTTTTTTCTGTAATTTTCTTTAATATGTCTGAAATAATATCCGCTATCATTTCATATTTAAGGGTTTCAATATTTTCTATTAATTTTATATTTGCATTTCCTTCTTTCTTATGAAATTCCGGAAATATATTCGATATAATATTTTCCCATACGGTTGGAATTGTAATTTTATCATTCACTATAGTATCTGATATTTTAGAAATAATGGCATTCCAAGGTTTTAAAAAATACTCTTTTTCTACTTGATAGCAACTAGTTTCAAATATATATACTTCTTCTGGATTTATATCCTCCATAAACTTATCTTTTAGCCTACTCTTGCCAATACCAGCTTCTCCTGTTATAATCGCTGATTTACCATTATTTCCTCCAATAAAATTTTTGTAGTTGTTTTCTAGTAATCTCAATTCATTGCATCTACCATAAAAGAAGTCCGTAGAAGTAATGCTTTTACCTCCTTGACTCTCATTCATAATATCTAATACTTCATTAAATATTTCTCGCGTGTCTTCATCGGGAGTTATACCTAATTCTTTTTCTAATAATTGTGATAGCTTATTATAAGTATCTATTGCTTTTCCATATCCTCTGGTATTTTTATAATGGTCCATTAATATCCTATAGGCCTTCTCATCAAATTCATCTACACTAATTAATAACTTAGAATATCTTTCTATATTATCATCAATAGAATTTTTTATATCTTCTGATATTTTATCATATAATTTTGATATATACTCTTCTTTAAGATTTTCTCTAGTCTTAATAGCCCACTCTTCAAATTCTTCTGCATTTTTAACAAAAAATCCTTGTAAAAATTCTCCTGAATACGCTTCAATGCATTTATCTTTGTCATTTAAAAAAATATCTACATCTAATTTTATATCTATATGTGGGTTTAACATGACTATAGATTTTTTAGGAGATATAATTACTTCTTCATCAAAAGATTTTTTTATTTTATAGATTGCATTCCTCAAATTTTTCTTAGCTATATCTTCTTCTTCTTCAGTCCACAATAAACCTGCTAATTCATCTCTACTAGCCTTTTTATTTACTAACAAATAATAAAATAAAGCCTTCACCTTATTGTATGGAAAAATTATTTCTTTTTCATTAACTTTAATAACAGGAGTACCAAATAATTTTGCATAAATTACAGTCACTTTTATCCCCTCTTTATTCTTTTTTATTTGTGAGTATATACTAATTATAATATATAAGTACTATTTTGTTAAATTTTCTTGTTTTATCCTCATTTTAGCTTTAGGAAGTTGTAAATTACATTTAATAGATATGATTCTAACTATAAAAGTAACAAAGAAACATACATACAAAGCTACAGCATTTCCAAAATATTCTCGAGCTGCTACAAAAGATAATCCACCTACAATACAAGCTACAGCATATATTTCTTTTTTAAAGACAAAAGGAATTTCTTGAGCAAAAACATCTCTTAGTATTCCCCCTCCAACTCCCGTAAATAGTCCAAGGGATACAACAATAAAAGTGCTTGTAAAATTATTTTCTATTGCTACACTACAACCTATGGCTGCAAAAGCTCCTAATCCTATGGCATCTGATATTTGTATAATATTATTTAGTCTATTTAATCTATCATAGCATATAAATACAATAACTGCCGTTATTATACTGATTGTGGCAAAAAACGGATTCACAAATGCCGCTGGTGGGTGAATTCCTATTAAAATATCTCTAAGCACTCCACCACCTACTGCCGTAGTAATAGCTAATACTATTGTACCAAATAGATCCATTTGTTTCTTAATACCTAACATGCATCCAGATAAGGCAAAAGCTATAGTTCCAACAATCTCAAATACAGACATAAAGCTCATATCAATTTCTCCTTAGTAGATATTTATCATATTATTAATTTCAGCTTTAATATTGTGATGAAATATGTTCTAAAGTTTCAGCATTAGAATTTAGCTCCTGTACTGAAGCTGTAATTTCTTCTAACGCCGCTGCCTGATTATGAAATGTTCCATTTATTTTTTTTATACTATCTGAAATATTTTTTACGGATACTTGTATTTCATTAATTATATCATTTATTTTAGTTATAGATTCACTACTTGAATTAGATAATTTTCTTATTTCAGAAGCTACTACAGAAAAACTCTTACCAAACTCCCCAGCTCTTGCCGATTCTATTGACGCATTTAATCCTAATAAATTAGTTTGTTTTTCTATAGCTTTAATAAAATTTATTATTTCATTACTATTTAATGTTTTTTCAAAAGCTTCTTCGGCTTCTTTTAACACAACTTCGTTTAAAGAAGCGGTATTTTGAACTCCCTCTGAAACTTCATTAATTGCATCAGCAATTTGACTTGATGCTTCCGACAAATTTTTTGATAAATTTAACATATTTTCTTGCTTCTTTAAGCTCTTTCCAATGGAAACAACACCAATGACCTCTCCATTCTCATTTTCAATTGGAACTGCTATAGATTTTAGCTTAAAGTTAAATATATCTTCTTCAATAATTTTTGTTACTGTATTTCTTGTCCTTATAGCATCATAAGTAGAACTTCCTCTTTTTATAACATCTCCTACCTTTATATCTGGCCTTATATTTTCACTAGGAGAAAAAGCTATAAATTTTTCTTTATCAGTAAGAGCAAAACTAACCTCATCTTCTAACAAACTAGACAAGTATGGGCTAACATCAATAAAAGATTTTAATATTTCCTCATTAATTTTATTACTCATTATCAATTCCTCCTCTGTTAATTATACTCAAAATTTGTATAAATTAGCAATAAGAAAAATAAATCCACTTACTTTATGTCAAAATAAGTGGATTTACCCGTGTGTCACCGAAGGTATTTAAATTTATATATAAAGATAATGGTTAACTACTTTTCATGAACTAAAACTCCATCTTTCACAACTCTTTCTACTATATTAACTCCAGTATGGTATGGTAAAAATTTATATGATGGATATTCTAATATTACTACATCACCTTTTTTACCTACATCAATGCTTCCAACTGAATCCGCTCTGTCTACAGCAGCAGCTCCATTTATTGTCATAGCAGTAATTGCTTCTTCTATACTCATATTCATATATATAGTAGCTAATGCAAACATTAATGGTATTGAGTTAGTAAATCCACTTCCTGGGTTAAAATCTGTTGCTAAGGCTACAGCACACCCACCATCTATCATTATTCTCGCTCTTGCAAAAGGTTCTTTTAAACAAAAGGCAGTAGTTGGTAAAAGAGTACTTACTACTCCCTTTTCAGCCATATCCTTTATCCCCTTATCAGAAGCGTGAAGTAAATGATCCGCTGATATGGTACCTAATTCTGATGCTAGCTCAGCTCCTCCAAGCTGGACTATTTCATCTGCATGTATTTTTAATTTCATTCCTAATTCTTTAGCTTTTGAAAGAATCTTTCTTGATTCTTCTACAGAGAACACTCCTTTTTCACAGAAAACATCACAAAAATCTGCTAAATTATTTTTTGCTACTTCTGGTAATACCTTCTCTAGCATAAAATCTATATATTCATCTGTTCTTCCTTTGTATTCATTCGGAACAGCGTGAGCTCCCATAAAAGTCTTACAAATGTCTACTGGATGATCCTTTTGAAGCTCCGTCATAGCTTCTAATTGTCTCAGCTCTGTTTCATAATCTAAACCGTATCCACTTTTTCCTTCTACAGTAGTCACTCCAAAACCAAGCATTGAATCTAATCTTTTTCTACCTAAATCTACCAATTCTTCTTTTGAGGCATTTCTAGTATCTCTAACAGAACTTACTATACCACCGCCTCTATTCATAATTTCCATATAGCTGTCTCCACGTAATCTCCATGAGAACTCTTCAGCCCTATATCCACCGAATATAAAATGAGTGTGGGAATCAACAAAACCCGGTAGAACACATTTTCCTTTAGCATCAATAACTTCATAATTAGATTCATCATATTTTTTTAATATTTCATCTGTTTTTCCTATATCTTTAATTATTCCATTTTCAATAACTACTGCACCGTCTAAAATTACATTAATTTCTGACATTTCTTTACCAAATTTAGCCTTAGTTCCACTACAAGTAACTAATTCATGAGCATTTTTTATTAACATATTTCCCTTTTTCATTAATATCACCTACTCCATAAATGTATTTTCTAAGATCTGTTCCATTGAAAAATCCTCTACTTGAAGATAGTATAACGCACTATCTACTAATGCACTCATTGGAATAGTTCCTATTATTTCACTATTCATTATACTAACTCCAAATCTCCTACTTTCCATCTTTATCATTTCAAATATTTTGTATAAAGACATTTTATTATAATCTGTTATGTTGATACGGATCTGTGCCAGCTGACTATTATAAAGATTTACCCCTATAGCCCTACAAAACCTTAATCCCCCACTACTAAACCTAATATTTTTAGCTATACTATCTGCTATGTTTTTATTATCTGTATTTAAATTTACATTTAAATAAACATATGGCATCCTAGCACCTACAGCAGTTACTCCTGCGGTTATATTTAATTCACTTGGTCCAAAATCAGGTTCCCACTCTGGTCTATTTATCTTTTCGCCAAATCCTTCATATTCTCCTTCTCTTATACGAAGTAAACTTTCACGTTTAGGCCTAATAGCAGATTTTTCATACAAATATATAGGAACCTTAAACTTTTCCCCAGCATCTTTTGCAAATTCCCTTGATAAGTTTACCGCTTCCAACATTGACATATTCTTTATAGGAATAAAAGGTACTACATCCACTACCCCCATTCTAGGATGTTGTCCCTTATGCTTTCTTATATCTATGATTTTTATAGCAATATCCATAGCTTCTAACATAGCATTTTTTACATTTTGTGGCCTTCCCATCACTATTACCATGGTTCTATTGAGATATACATCGTTATTATAGTCTATAAGCTTTACCCCTTCTTTTCTTCTAAAGGCATTTACTATCTTTTCAACTTTATCTAAATCCCTACCTTCACTGAAGTTAGGTAAACACTGTATTATCTTCTCTTTATCTACCACAAAAGTCCCACCTTTCATGTAACCATGGTAGGCATTTTATTTTGTATATAATTTTGCAGTATACAGACATTGTATACTGCAAAATCATTAAATCCTTTTATTTATTAATTCTTTTAAATATTTCCCCTACAGCATTTTTAACCATTTCTTCGTCACTTAAATAAGGAATTGTTATGTGGTCTGTTCCTTTATTATTGTTGTTGTATTCAATTACAGTTTCTATTGAATTATTGTTTCTTGCCCAAGAACGTCTAGCAACACCGCCCATAACATCCCATGCCATTGAGGATTTAATTATTTCGTCTACTCTATGGCTTCCATCAAGCACTAATCCAAATCCACCGTTAATTGATTTACCAATACCAACTCCACCACCGTTGTGTAAAGCTATCAAACTCATACCTCTAGCTGCATTACCAGCGAAACATTGAACAGCCATATCAGCCATTACATTACTTCCATCTTTAATATTTGAAGTTTCTCTAAATGGTGAATCAGTACCAGATACGTCATGGTGGTCTCTACCAAGCATTATTGGACCAACTTCACCTTTTCTAACCATATCATTAAACTTAAGTGCAATATTTACTCTTCCCATAGCATCTTGATAAAGAATTCTAGCTTCAGTTCCTACAACTAATTGATTCTTTTCAGCATCTTTTATCCAGTTATAGTTATCTCTATCTTGATACCTTCTATTTGGATCTATAGCATCCATAGCCGCATGGTCAGTCTTAACTAAGTCTTCATGTTTACCACTTAAGCATACCCATCTAAATGGTCCATATCCATAGTCAAATAACTGTGGTCCCATTATATCCTCAACATATGATGGCCAAATAAATCCATCTTTTTCATCTATACCATTCTTAGAAATTTCTTTAACTCCCGCATCGTAAATCGCTTTCATGAATGAGTTACCATAGTCAAAGAAATATACTCCTCTTTCAGTTAAAGTTTTAATTACCTGGAAGTGATGTTTTAAAGTTTCATCTACTAATTCTCTGAATTTTTCTGGTTCTTCTGCAAGAAGTCTAGTTCTTTCTTCAAAGGTAATTCCCTCTGGGCAGTATCCCCCTTCATAAACATTATGACAAGAAGTTTGGTCTGAAAGAAGGTCAATATGAATATTATTATCTACCATATATTTAAGTAAATCTACAATATTACCATGGTAAGCTATAGACATAGCTTCTTTCTTCTCTGCTGATTCTAAAGCCATTTTAACTACTTCTTCTACATTATCTGACCATTTCTTTATCCATCCCTGCTCAAGTCTTGTATCAACTCTTGATTTATCTACTTCAGCAACAATTGCAACACCATTTGCTATCTCACAAGCTTTACCCTGAGCTCCACTCATTCCACCAAGACCTGATGTTACAAATATCTTTCCTCCTAAATCTCCATCATTAGGAATTCCAAGCTTTGATCTTCCTGCATTCAATACAGTGTTGAATGTTCCATGAACGATACCCTGTGGTCCTATATACATCCATCCACCAGCTGTCATTTGACCATAGTTTGCAACTCCCATTTCTTCAGCTATTTCCCAATCTTTTAAGTTGTCAAACATACCAATCATTAATGCATTTGTAATTATTACTCTTGGAGCATCTGGTTTTGATTTGAATAGTCCGAGTGGATGCCCTGATTCAATTACTAAAGTCTGATCCTGAGTTATTACTTCTAAGTATTTTTTTATCAATCTATATTGCATCCAGTTTTGACATACACTTCCTGTTTCTCCGTAAGTAACAAGCTCATATGGATATAAAGCTACATCAAAATCTAAATTGTTATCAATCATTACTTGAAAGGCTTTACCTTCAACACAGTTTCCTTTATATTCATCAATTGGTCTTCCATAAAGTCTTCCTTCTGGTCTAAATCTATATCCGTAAATTCTTCCTTTAGTTGTTAATTCTTCTAAGAATTCCGGAATTAACTCTTCATGATATTTTTCTGGGATATAACGTAAAGCATTTTTTAATGCTACCTCTGTTTGATCTTGTGATAAATGGAATCCTCTGTTTGGAGCTCTTCTTATGCCTTTTCCGAACTTAGGCATTTCTGGCAAATAATCATCCAGTTTAATTGTCATTGCTTCTGAAATATCAAAATTTTTTATCATGATTCTTCCTCCCTATTTATATTAATTATTAATTCGCTTATATATTTGTTTACCTTATGGCTCTATTATATACTGACTTCGTCTTTAAAGCGTCTATGTTTTTTATATATTCTGAAATTTTTGATTAATATATAACAATTTTTGACGTCAATTTTTGTAGACGCTAGAGAAAAAATTGCGACGCCAAACTAATTATATCCAATTGGCTTTGTAATTATAAGTTTTTACAAAAATAATTTAGTTTTACAAATAAAGAGCTAAGCACGTAGTGAAGCCGCTCCGGAAAAAGTCGCTTTTTCACTACATACTTAGCTCTTTTGTGTTTTGTAAATATATTCTCAAATATAGATTTTTTAAATATGTAGTAACATTCATTTATTGTATATAACTTAAAAATGATATGTAATGCGTACTATGCACTTGAGCAAAATTTAGAAATTCTTGATTTATTTTAGAAAAAGTCCCAATTTCCCTAGAGTTCATACTCTTTTATTTTATACCTTAAAGTTCTCTCTCCTATTTTCAATGTCTCTGCGGTCTTTCTTCTATTTCCCTGAAATTTTTTCAATGTATATTCTAAAACCTTTTTTTCAATGCTCTTTATATCTTCGCCAATAAATATAGGGATTAAATCCGTTTCTTCTCTTGCGATATTTTCTCTTTTAAATATTTCTTCAGGTAAATCTTCTTCTCTAATGTAGTTGCCTTCAGTAAGGACAATTGCCCTTTCTATGATGTTTTGCAATTCTCTTACATTACCATAGAAATTATATTTCTCCAACCGTTCTAATGCCTTAGCCGTTATTCCTTTTATATTTTTATCTAATCTTATACTGCATTTTTTCATAAAATATTCTACTAACTTTGATATATCTTCTTTACGTTCCCTTAATGGTGGAAGGTTTATATTTATTACATTTAATCTATAAAATAAATCCTGCCTAAATCTATTGTTTTTCACCTCTTCTTTCACATCCTTATTGGTAGCCGAAACAAATCTAACATCTACACTTATGCTTTTTGCAGACCCTATGGGCCTTATTTCTTTATCTTGTACAACTCTTAGTAGTTTAGTTTGAAGATTAATATCCATATCCCCTATTTCATCTAAAAAAAGAGTACCTTCATGGGAAAGCTCAATAATTCCTTTTTTATCCTCCATAGCTCCTGTAAAAGCTCCCTTTCTATATCCAAACAACTCACTTTCTAATAAATTATCAGGAATAGCAGAACAGTTTATTACATGGAAAGGTTTTTCCTTTCGTTTTCCCTGGAAATGAATCGCTCTAGCCACCAATTCCTTTCCAGTGCCGCTTTCCCCAGTTATCATTACATTCGTATCTATATCCTTAACTCTATCTATTAAGTCAAATACTACTTTAATTTTTTTTGAATTTCCTATAATATTGTATTTATCATCCTCATGAATTTGATCGCTTAAATATTTAATTTTACTATTAAGATTTATATATTCTTCTCCTTTAGTCAATAACAAATATAACTCTTCAATATTTATAGGCTTTGTTATGTAATAAAATGCACCTAGTTTCATAGCTTTTACAGAAGACTCTATACTTCCAAACGCCGTCATAATTATTATAACCATTTCCGATCTAATTTCTTTAAGCTTTCCCAATACATCCATTCCGTCACTTTCACCTAATCTTAAGTCTAATAAAACTATATTTATATCATTATTTTTCACTAATTCTATGGCTATTTCTTCATTATTAGCGGTAAAAATATTATAATTATCTTCTAATGCAAAACTCAATGATGTACATATTGAATTTTCATCATCAACAATAAGCAATTTATACATTGCTACCATCCCCCATATTTTTAAAATATAATTTAAATGTAGTACCTACATTTTTGCTGCTCTCTATATAAATATTTACTCCATTTTCCTTTAACAGTTGATAACTCACAAAAAGTCCTAAGCCTGTACCATTAGATTTCGTAGTATAAAAAGGATTGTAAATTTTATCAATATCTTTTTCATCTATTCCTGGACCATTATCAGATATGTATAATATTATTCCCTCTTCTATAATATCAGAGTAGAGATTTATGACCCTTTCTTCCTTATCCATACATTCTATAGCATTTAGTATAAGATTAATTAGAACTTGTTTTAGATGATTTTTATCTATAAATACATAAGTTTCCTTATGAATATTCAAATTTATCTTCGTATTTTCTTTATGTATTTTATCCTTTATTAATCTTAATAAATTATCTATTACATCATATAAGTTAACATACTCTTTAAATGGCTTTCTTGGCCTTGAATACTCTAATAGGTCATTGATTAAATTATTCAACCTTTCAATTTCCTTTGGTATATCTATTGATATCATTTCTCTAAACTTAGGATTTTCATATTTTCTGGGCAATATTTCTGCATATGTTTTAATAGATGTAAGTGGATTTCTTAATTCATGAGCTATTCCTGAAAGCAAAGTACCTAAAGATTCCATTTTATCTTTAGTTCTAATAGTCTCTTGCATCAACTTTTCTTCTGTCACATCTCTAAAACTAATTATGCTTTCATTATAATATTGATTATTTTCATTTAATATATTTATATTGTAATTTATATATATCTTTTTATCTTCTATATAATATTCCTTTACTCCACTTTCATTTCCCTTCCCCTCTTGAGGAAAGATTTCTTTAATCACTGTATCATAAATATATTTATCCATTACTTCTTCTGGCTGTAAATCTAAAATTTTTAAAGCAATATTATTTATAAAGGTTATTTTACCTTCATTGTTTATAGTAATAATACCATTTAATATACTATTTAATATCCATTCCCTGAAATCCTTTTCTTCCTTTATATGTTCGTTCTTTTTTTTCAAATTTTTATTTACTTCTTCTAGTTTATATGTATGTTTTTTAACCTCATCCTTTAACATATCATTCCACAGATAAAATAAAAGAATTATTATAATAAAAATCGTCGAACCAATTAAAATTATTTTCATTATGCTTTTTACATACCATTTAGTATAATTATTTGTATTGCCAAACCATTTTCTATAAATCATTTCGTAGGTGCCGTTATTTTGTATTTCTCTTAATCCTTTATTCAAAAGTTTTAAAACTTTACTATCACCTTTTTTCACTACCATGGAGTAATCCGTATAATTAAGAGGCATATCAACGGGCTTTATTTTATTCCTCACTTTTAACTTATCTAAATAACTTACACCTGCTAAAGTATTACAAATAATAGCATCCACTTTACCATCGATCAATTCCTTAAAAGCCTCTTCTTGATCCTTAACAAAAACAACACCTACATTTTCCAAACTTTTTAAATTATTAATAACTATATCTCCTTTTTGTATGGCTACAGTATTTCCTCTCAAAGTTTCATATGAAATTATTTTATGATTATCCTCCATAACAAAAATAGATTGGGAGTTTTGAAGATATGCTTCAGAAAAATCATATTGCTTAGATCTTTCTACAGTATATTTCATACCTTGTATTACATCTATTTCTCCACTTTTTAATTTTTCACAGGCCTCTTCCCATTTCATAGGATAAAATTCAACTTCAAACCCACCTCTTAAGGCTATTGCCCTAGTTATATCTACATTAAATCCAGTGTAAACACCATTATCATCAATATATTCAAAAGGTGGAAAATTTAAATCCCCACCTACTTTAATTACCATGTGACCGCTCTCTTCTTCAACTTTATTTTTATGATAATTAGCATGGCCAGATATAAAAGCAATAATTATTATAGTTAAAATAAAGAATATCCTTTTGAAACTCCTCTTCAAGCTTAACACTCCATTTACTTTTTATTCTAATATTATCACATTATATATTTTAAAACATAATATAGATTAAACAATATTTATATCAATAATATATGGAGGTAAAAATGAAGAAAAGGTTTTTAAAAAATCTCTCTCTATTCCTGACACTCATTATTTTTTCTCTCTCATTAGCATCTTGTAAAAAAGTAGAAGTACAGAAGTTAGAAAAAGTGCGTTTAAATGAAGTTGTGCGTTCTGCTTTTTATGCTCCTATATATGTGGCAATAAATAAAGGCTTTTTTAAAGAACAAGGAATTGAAATTGAATTAACTACAGGACAAGGAGCAGACAAAACTATGCAACAAGTCCTTAGTGGCAGCGTAGATATAGGTTTTGCTGGTCTAGAACAAGTTATATATATATACAATCAGAAAAAAGATGACTACCCTATTATATTCGGTCAACTTACTCAAAGAGATGGATCTTTTTTAGTAGGACGAAATAAAGAAGAAGATTTTAATTGGGCAAATCTAAAAGGTAAGACAATAATAGGGGGACGACCCGGAGGAGTACCTGAAATGGCATTAGAATACGTACTTAAAAATAACGGAATTGATCCCAATAAAGATGTAGACTTAATCACAAATTTAGCATTTACTGCAACAGCAGGCGCTTTCAAAAGTGGTACAGGTGATTATGTCGCTCTATTCGAGCCAACTGCAACGATGCTTGAAATTGACAATTCCGGATTCATAGTTGCATCAATTGGTGAATCTGCTGGCGTTATTCCATACACAGGTTTTTTCGCTACCCAGTCTTATGTAAAAGCGAATGAAGACACCATTACAAATTTCATGAAAGCTATTTATAAAGGCCAACAATGGGTTCTTAATAACAGTGATGAAACAGTATCAAAAGAGATAATTTCCTTCTTTCCAGGTACAGATGAAAAGGTAATAACTAATGTAATTCAAAATTATAAAAAAATAAATGCCTATGCAGAAAATCCAATTTTAAAAGAAGAAGATTTAAATAGATTAATGGATATAATACAATCATATAAAAAGGACTTAATCCCTGAAAGACCAAAGTTTAGCGATATTGTAAATAATTCATTTAGCGAAAAAGTTTTAAAATAAAATTCAATACACTCTCAATAAAAGGTAGTCATCTATTATAATGTTTTTTTGAGGACTACCTATATCTATTTTTTGTTTTTTGAAATATGCCATATTTAAAATTTCATTTATTCATTATAAAAATTTTATTTATAACACATCTCACCAGCTAAATAGCATATTATTCTTCGACTTTTTTATTTATTCAAGGGTAAAATAATCAAAGAATAAAAATCATATGGCAACCCTCTGTTTTTAAGCATTCCTCAAGTGCATCAACTAAAAACTCTGTCGCAATTTTAAATTATTTTTTTCTTTTTCTTATATTAAATTAATAAAAAACAAATAAAATATTTCTTTATTTTAATATTTTTAATTTTCTTAAAATTAACTGAAAAATGAAATTTTCTAATGGAAATCTCTTCATTTTTTTCAATTCTCTGATTGATTTTTTCAATATAATTCTATATAATGGAATTATATTGAAAATAACGTTTTCAATGCTTAATTTTTATTGAAAGGTGGACTTATTATGGAAATTAAATTAGACATGATGCAAACCACAGCCCTAGCTGTTGTAGTTTACTACTTCGGTTCATGGGTAAAAAGCAAAGTACAGTTTTTACAAAAATTCTGCATTCCATCACCAGTTGTAGGCGGATTTATTTTTGCTTTTCTTAATTTATTTTTAAAACAAAGTGGTGCATTAAGTTTAGTACTTGACACTACACTACAAAAACCATTCATGATGGTATTCTTTACATCCATCGGTATGGGTGCAAGTTTAGAACTTGTTAAAAAAGGTGGATTACAAGTTATTATCTTCTGGTTAGTGGCTACTGTATTAGCAATATTCCAAAATGCCATCGGTGTAACTCTAGCTAAAGCTGTTGGAGCTAATCCATTATTAGGATTAATTGCTGGTTCAGTAACTATGACAGGTGGTCATGCTACTGGTGGTGTTTTTGGTCCATTATTTGAAACTAAATATGGATTTGCGGGAGCTACTACATCAGCAATGGCGTCAGCTACCTTTGGATTAATCATGGGTTCTTTAATAGGTGGACCAGTGGCAAGAAGAATAATCGAAAAGAAAGGATTAAAATCCAACGTTGCCGCTTATGAAAGCGAAGATTTACAAGCTGCCGTTAAAGAAGAAGAAGTTAATTATCCAGAATTATTTAGAACATTAACTGTAATCTTAGTTTCTATAGGTGTTGGTGCTATTTTAGAAAAACAATTCGTAAAATTAGGCATAACTTTACCTTCCTACGTTAACGCAATGATTATATCATCTATAATTTTAAACATCGGTGAGTCAACTGGTAAATGGCACATCAACCAAACTTGTACGGAAATACTCGGAACAATAGGATTAAATGTATTCTTATCCATGGCTTTAGTTGGATTAAAACTTTGGGAACTTGCAGAAGTTGCAGGACCAATGTTATTAATCTTAGCAGTTCAAACAGTAGTAATGGCTTTATTCGCAACCTTTGTAACATTCAATCTTGTTGGCAGAGACTACGATGCTGCTGTAATTTCAGCTGGACACTGCGGATTTGGCATGGGAGCTACTCCAAACGGTATTGCTAATATGAGGGCTATTGTGGAAAGATATGGCGAAGCTCCAAGAGCCTTCTTTGTACTCCCAATAGTCGGTGCATTTTTAATAGACTTTACAAATGCCCTCATTATAACCGGCTTCGCAAATGTGTTCGGTAAATAATATGTAATTTCTATATCATTAACCTGGTATCAATATCATTTCCGATACCAGGTTATTTAATGGTCTGTATGTTTTTTCCCATTAAATGAAATATAATATATTTTAAATTTCATTTATCTGTTATAAAAATTTTATTCACAACACATCTCACAAGCTAAATAGCATATTATTTTTAACAAATCTTATTTATACGAATGTAAAATAGTCAAAGAATAAAAAAATCATATAACACTTCCAAATAACTGGTATTTATGTATTACAGTGCTTTTTTTGATAGCTACTTCTATTTATTTTTTTATTTTTTCATATTAAATTAATAAAAAATAAATAACTTATCTCTTTATTTTAATATTTTTAATTTTTTTAAATTTTATTCAGAAAATGAAAGTTTATAATAAAAACTTTCATTTTTTTTAATTTTTCGATTGATTTTTATATTGTAATTTTATATAATTAGCTTGTATTAAAAATGACATTTTCAATACTTATTTTTTATTGAAAGGTGGACTTATTATGGAAATTAAATTGGACATGATGCAAACCACAGCCCTAGCTGTTGTAGTTTACTACTTTGGTGCATGGGTAAAAAGCAAGGTACAGATTTTAGAAAGATTCTGTATTCCTTCACCAGTTGTAGGTGGACTTATTTTCGCTTTTCTTAATTTATTCTTATATCAAAGTGGTACATTAAGTTTAGTACTTGACACTACATTACAAAAGCCATTTATGATGGTATTTTTTACATCTATAGGTATGGGAGCAAGCTTAGAACTTGTTAAAAAAGGTGGATTACAAGTTGTTATCTTCTGGGCAATTGCTTCATTACTATGTGTATTCCAAAACGCACTTGGAGTTGGACTAGCTAAAGTCCTTGGACAGAATCCATTATTAGGATTAATAACTGGATCTATTACAATGACAGGTGGACATGGTACTGGTGGTGCCTTCGGCCCAGCCTTTGAAAAGGATTTTGGATTCGTAGGTGCTACCACTACCGCAATGGCAGCTGCTACATTTGGACTAGTTATGGGTTCATTAATAGGTGGACCACTTGGTAAGAGATTAATAGAAGCTAAAGGATTAAAATCCAATGCTGCCGCTTATGAAAACCAAGACTTACAAGCCGCTGTTAAAGAGGAAGAAGTTAATTACTCAGAATTTTTCAGAACATTGACACTTATATTAGTTTCAATCGGTGTTGGTGCTGTTTTAGAAGCTCAATTTGTAAAGTTAGGTATAACTTTACCATCCTATGTTAACTCAATGATTATAGCTGCTATAATACTTAATGTTGGTGAATCAACTGGAAAATGGCACATTAATAAAACATGTACAGATATACTTGGAACAATAGGATTAAATGTATTCTTATCCATGGCCTTAATTGGATTAAAGCTTTGGGAGCTTGCTGCAGTTGCAGGACCAATGTTAATAATATTAATAGCTCAAACGATATTAATGGCATTATTTGCTTACTTCGTAACATTTAACTTAGTTGGTAGAGATTTCGACGCCGCTGTAATTTCAGCTGGACATTGCGGATTCGGTATGGGAGCTACTCCAAACGGAATAGCTAATATGACAGCTGTAACCGAAAGATATGGGGCTGCTCCAAGAGCATTCTTCGTACTACCAATAGTCGGTGCATTCTTAATAGACTTTACGAATGCACTTATTATAACCACTTTCGCAAATGTGTTCGGTAAATAATATATAAATTCTATATAAATAACCTGGTATCAACACCATTTTTGATACCAGGTTATTTAATTGTTTGTTTATTTTTCTATCAAATGAAATGTATCATATCGAAAATTTCATTTATCTTTTATAAAAATTCTGGTTTATTTCACATCTTACCAGCTAAATAGCATATTATTTTTAAAAAATTTTATTTATGAAAGTGTAAAATAGCGAAATAATAAAAGCCATATGATACCCCTTTCTTTTTTAATTATTTTTTCAAATACATCAACTAAAACATTTATATAATCTACAAAAACTTAATTCCTTAAATACTTTATTCTTCAATCCTTAATCGCTAATTTAATAAAGTTTATTTTCTAGATTAAATATAAATTGAATTTATTATATAAAATAAAAAATCAACTAAAAATTTTGTCGTAATTTTAAATTAATTTTCTTTATTCTCCTAAGTATAAGTTTAATGTTTTAAAAATATTGTCGATTTCTTTTTTTAATTTTAATATTTTTAAATTTTATCAGAAAAATGAAATTTAATTATAAAAACATTCATTTTTTTTAATTTTTAAATTGATTTTTGTATTTTAATTCTATATAATGGGGTTGTATTGAATATAACGTTTTCAATACTTATTTAATATTTAATATTTAATTTTTTATTGAAAGGTGGACTTATTATGGAAATTAAATTGGACATGATGCAAACCACAGCCCTAGCTGTTGTAGTTTACTACTTTGGTGCATGGGTAAAAAGCAAGGTACAGATTTTAGAAAGATTCTGTATTCCTTCACCAGTTGTAGGTGGACTTATTTTCGCTTTTCTTAATTTATTCTTATATCAAAGTGGTACATTAAGTTTAGTACTTGACACTACATTACAAAAGCCATTTATGATGGTATTTTTTACATCTATAGGTATGGGAGCAAGCTTAGAACTTGTTAAAAAAGGTGGATTACAAGTTGTTATCTTCTGGGCAATCGCTTCATTACTATGTGTATTCCAAAACGCCCTTGGAGTTGCACTAGCAAAAGCTCTTGGACAACATCCATTATTAGGATTAATAACTGGATCTATTACAATGACAGGCGGACATGGTACTGGTGGCGCTCTAGGGCCAGTATTCGAAAAGGATTATGGATTCGTAGGAGCTACTGCTACCGCAATGGCAGCTGCTACATTTGGACTAGTTATGGGATCATTACTTGGTGGACCAGTTGGTAAGAGATTAATAGAACGTAAAGGATTAAAATCCAATGCTGCTGCTTATGAAAGTCAAGAGTTACAAGCTGCTACTAAAGAAGAAGTAGTTAATTACTCAGAGTTATTTAGAACATTAACTATAATATTAATTTCGATCGGTGTTGGTGCTGTTTTAGAGGCTCAATTTGTAAAAGTAGGTATTAATTTACCATCTTACGTTAACTCAATGATTATAGCTGCTATAATTCTTAATGTTGGTGAATCAACAGGAAAATGGCATATCAATCAAACATGTACAGATATACTTGGAACAATAGGATTAAATGTATTCTTATCCA
>NZ_CAUPZS010000041.1:0-26709 GCF_963515715.1 uncultured Clostridium sp. | reverse complement strand
GATGCACTTCCAAATATGAGCCAAAAAAGCGGTATAGCATGTAAGGAACCTCTAGTAGCGGGCGCTCCTGGCCATGGATGTGGTCATCATCTTTTAGGGACAGCTTCTCTAGCAACCTGTATTGCAGTTAAGGAATACTTAAAAGAAACAGGTATGAAAGGAACTATAAAATTCTTTGGTTGCCCTGCTGAAGAAGGTGGCGCAGGCAAGGTATTTATGGTGCGAAGCGGTTACTTTGAAGGCGTAGATGTAGCAATGACATGGCACCCTGCCCCATACAATATGGTTTGGGAAGATAGTAGTTTAGCAAACAATCAAGCCTATTTCAATTTTAAGGGTGTAAGCTCTCATGCCGCAGCATCACCTCATTTAGGCCGCAGCGCATTAGATGCCGTAGAACTTATGAATGTAGGGGTTAACTATCTTAGAGAGCATATTATCCCCGATGCTAGAGTTCATTATGCTGTTACAAACACTGGGGGTATAGCTCCAAATATTGTACAAGCTGAAGCAACAGTACTTTATCTTATGAGAGCACCACAGGCAAGTCAAGTGAGGGATATTTATAACAGAGTTTGCAAAATCGCTCAAGGAGCTGCTCTCATGACGGAGACTGAGGTAGAAATTAACTTTGATACTGGTGTTTCTGAATTCAAACCAAATATTCCATTGACAAGGTTACTAGAAAAAAATCTAAAAGAGGTACTACCTGTATATGATCATAGTAACGAGGATATTTCTCTTGCTAAATCTATGATTAATACAATGCCTCCCATGGATGCTTTCTTGTCTAGGCTTGGAGATAAAAAACTTGCAGATTATATTAAGGAAACAGGTATCTGCAATGGATTTATCGAAGAGATAGGTGGACTTGGCAGCGGCTCTACAGATGTGGGAGACATTAGCTGGGTAGTACCTACAGCACAATTTACTACTTCCTGTGCAGCTTGCGGAACTCCTATGCACTCATGGCAATTTGTTGCTCAGGGAAAATCAAACTTAGCACATCAGGGTATGATTACTGCTGCTAAGACAATGGCATTATCCGCCCTTGATATTTTACAAAACCCACAAACATTAAAAGAAATTAAGGAATCTTTTGAAAAGGATTTAAATGAAGAAAAGTACATTTGTCCAATTCCAACAGAAGTTTTACCAGGATGCTAATTTTTATTTATACTTAAAATTAATATAAAATTTTAAAAGTAGGAGGGTTTATTATGGGAAAAGAACATTTAGCTATTGCTAACAGTAATATCATGCTACTTTTATGCGGTATTACTATTTTAATAGTTTTAATTCAACCTATTATATTTATGATAATAGCATGGAAAAGAGGAGAAGAGATCGGCTTAACTAGTGATGAAATGAAGAAAGCTACTAAAAGCAGTTCAGTATTTGCTATTATACCATCACTTCCTATCATTATTAGTTACTTGATGTTAGTACCTGCTCTCGGCAAATTTTTCCCATGGCTAAGACTTAGCGTAGTTGGCTCGGCAACTTATGAAACTATGGCTGCCAATATGGCTGCTGAAGCCTTTGGCTATGAAAATATCTTTACAGCGAGCTTTAAACCTGATGTATTTATCGCCATCGTAGCTGTAGTCAGTGTAGCTATTTTGGGCGGCAATATATTTAATGTTTTTTTCTTAAAAAAATATGACGCAAAAGTTAAGAGTATGAAATCATTAAATAGCGCTGTTGTTCCAATTATGACAACGGCGATGTTTCTTGGTATGTACGGGGTATTTTCCGCTCCTCATATAAGTAATGTTAAAAATCCACTATCTATAACAACCTTAATTATATCCGGTATCGCCTCTCTTATTTTTGGAAAGCTTTCAGAAAAATATAAATCACTTAAAGAGTTTTCCTTCTCTTTAAGTATTATCTCAGGAATGGCTTCCGCTTGCTTGCTAAATCTTTTTTTAAGATAATAACTTAGGGGGTTAATATAATGAAAACTAATACGAAAGATTTTTCAGCATTAATGCACAAAGTTGGAAGAATTACAGTAATATTAGCACTTACATGTTTTATTACGCTTCCTGTAGCTTTGGCATTATACTACAAAGTTAATATAGATATAGCTAAAGTTTCTGCTAATGCTGCACCACTGTTTATTACATTTGCTACAGTGGCAGTTTGTGAAAATCTCTCTTTTGCACCCATTATAGGCGCAGGAGGACTTTATCTTGCCTGTGTAACTGGAAATGTAAGTAATCTTAAAATTCCTGCCGCTTTAAATGCTATAGAGGTTGCTGGATGTGAGCCAGGAACTGAAAAAGGTGACGTATTATCCATAATCGCCATTGCTGCTTCATCAGTTGTAACAGTTATTATAGTTTTTTTAGGAATGCTATTCCTTGGTTCCTTAATAGAACCACTATTTAATAATCCATATATAAAACCAGCGTTTAATAATCTTATCCCCGCTTTATTTGGTTCAATCATGGCTCCATATATTATAAAAAATAAAAAAGAAAGTATTTTACCTATAATATTGCCAGTTATATTTTTGCTTATTATTTCAAGAGAAAAATATGCTACTATTCAAGGATATGTAATGCCTATATTCATATTAATTTCAATGGCATACTCTTATTGGTTAAATAAAGATTTATTTAAAAATACTAAAAACGCTAAAAATACTAGTCAAAATCTTTAAAAATGTATATAAATTAGGCTATTGGATATTTTCCAGTAGCCTTTTTTCTATTTCCATACTATTATTTATTAAAATTAACAATATTCTTATTATACCTAATTTTACTAATTAGATTTTATACTTTTATTAATTTTATTAGTTAAATACTGAACTTAACCTTATATAATGTATGTACACATAAAAATCTCCATGTTACACTTAAATCTAAAGCATTAATAGTAATAACTATTAATATTAATTAATTAGGAACTGTGGTAAAATCCCTTTTTATATTATAAAAAAAGAAAGGAATATAACGATGAAAAAAATCATTATCATCTTTACTGGCGGAACAATATCCATGACAGAAAATAAAACTACCCATGCAGCTGTACCTGAGCTCATGGGAGGTGACATTATAAAGCTCACACCTGGAATTGAAAAAATTGCAAACATCGATTTTTTTAATTATGGCATGCTTCCAGGGCCTCATATGACTCCTGAGAAAATGTTTGAATTATCAAGAATAATACAAGATAAAGTCACATGTGGTGGATATGATGGGGTTGTGGTTACTCATGGGACAGACTCCCTAGAGGAAACTGCCTACCTTGTGGATCTTACATATAAATACCCTAATCCAGTAGTTTTTATGGGTTCCATGAAAAACAGCTCACAATCTGGCTGGGACGGCCCTACTAACCTGATTGATGCAGTAAATACTGCTGCATCAGATGAAGCATGGAACAGAGGGGTTATGGTAGTTATGAATAATGAGGTACATGCTGCTTCACAGGTTACCAAGACCAATACACACACCCTTGACACTTTTAAAAGCATGGATTTCGGCCCTATTGGTTTTGTTGACAATAACAAGGTATATTTTTATTACAACTATACCAAGAGCCAATACATTCCCGCAGAAAAAATCAGTAGCCAAGTGGATATAATAAAATGCGGCTGTGGTATGGACGACCGCCTTATAAGATTTTGTGTAGATTCAGATACCCAAGGTATAGTTATTGAAGGAATGGGAAGAGGAAATATTCCTCCCAAAATGGTACAGGGTGTAGAGTATGCTCTAAGCAAAAACATTCCCGTAGTCCTAGTTTCAAGATGTCTTATGGGAAAGGTTCTTGATGATTATGGATATGAAGGCGCTGGAAGAGAACTTAGGGAAAAAGGCGTAATCTTAGGAGATAATCTTAATGGACATAAGGCAAGAATCAAACTTATGGTTGCCCTTGGATACACAAATAAAATGCATGAAATAAAAGATATATTCGAAAAAAACTATTATTGATGGCAAGGAGGAATATATGGATTCCACGAATTATAAAATTATAGAAACACTTGTAGAAGACGGTAGAATATCCATAAAGGAGCTTGCTCAAAAGGTATGTCTTAGTGCCCCTGCAGCAGCAGAAAGAATAAAAAGACTTGAGGAAGATGGCATTATAAAAGGTTATAAAGCCATTATTGATTATGAAAAGATAGGTCAAACTATCAATGTACTTATCAATTTAGACATGAATATTCAGCAAAATGAAAAGTTTATGGAATTCATCAAAAATGAAGATTCAATTATAGAGTGCCACCATGTCACAGGCCCCTACTGCAAGATTCTGAAAGCTAGAGTGTCCAATATCTCAGGCCTTGAAAATTTGATCGGCAAAATTCAGATGTTTGGGAATACAGAAACATTTATAGTCCTCTCTTCTACTATAAAAGACAATGTTAAGATTAACACTAAATAGTATATAAAAATGGTATATGCACTATATTAACATGCATAAAAAACCTTAGAAAAAAACAAGCAAGATTTTATATTTTCTTGCCTGTTTTTTTATATTACTTCATTAAATTTTATTCAATAAATATATACAATTGATGAATTTAAAATCTTTGAAATAAAATTAAAGATTTGCTGCTCTTACCTCTATAGCTTCACAACTATTATTTTTCTTTAACTTTCTAATCAATAAATAAGTCAAAATTCCACCTACAGCTATAAAAATAACAAAAGTTATTATTGTTCCCATCATTTGTTCTGCCGGCATATTTTTAAGTGATTGTGAACTCTCTGCTACAGCTTCACCACTATTTGAAGCGGTTAAAACTATTTTCAAGAAAATCATCTGTACTGAGTTAACTACTGCATGGCATAGCATGGATGAAAAAATAGAATTTGTTATTCTTACAAGATATACAAATATAAAACCTAAAACAAAGGTATATAGTAATCTTTGTAAATCATAGTGCATAATTGCAAAATATATGCCTGTGCATATAGCAGCTTTTCTTATACTACTATCATTATATCCAGATAAAACAATACCTCTAAAAGTTATTTCTTCTAATAGAGCTGGAATTATTCCTATAACAAATAAAGTAACCCATACAGATGAATTAGTAACGGGTTGACTAATAACCTGTCCAAAACTATTAGGCATTATAAAACTTGATAATCCAGACAGTCCCATAACAAGTGGTTGAAGTGTTATTCCTATAAGAATAATTAAAATCACATCTTTCAACTTGATTTTATTAAATCTCAATGTTTGCTTCGCTGGAAGCTTTGTAATCATAAAATATATAATTGCTGGAACTAAAAATATCATAATTTGTCCTATGACAGTAGATAAATATACAGAAAAATTATTCTTAGCCATTGCTATTCCAAGGGTTAATGAAAATACGACTCCCCATATTATAATAATAATTCCATAAAGATTTGACCTAGTTGTTTTTTTCATTGTAAGACTCCTCTCAATTTTTGCTAACTGTTCTTACTATTAATCTTTCTAATTACATTTTAGAAAAATCAAGAGAATCTTGCAAGTCCTGGTAGTAATCAAAAACAGTGACTTAAGTCACTGTTTTTAAAAATTAGGAAGGAATATAACAATGAAAACAGTTCACAGTGCAGGAACATAGGGCGTTTATAAAAATTTGCGTAAGCCTCAAATTGAATATAACATATAAAATATCCAAAGGAGGTCACATACTTTTATAAACACTCTATATAAATTTTGCTATGATATCTATAATATTTATTACATATTTTTATATGGTCAACAACTAATATCTTGTCCTTTATAGATCTCCTCTTCTCTACATTTCAGCACATAGGCAGGTGGTAAATTTAACATAACCTTCTTATTTTTTATATTATTAAAATAGTCTCTGAAAAAATTTATTTTTATTAAGGAATACTGAAAAGTAATAAATTCTCCATTGTTATCTAATATTTCTTTTGTAGTCTCCAATATTCTATTTGAAATATTTACAGGCAACACTGTAAAAGGGATACCCGATACAATATAATCTACCTGTTTCACATTATAATACTCCAGATATTTTTTTGCATTTTCAGCTCCATCATTTATTATCTTAACATTATTTTTATATCTATAAATATTTAAGAGATCTTCATAAAACTCTTTATTGTTTTCAAAAACAATTAATAGTGTATCTTCCTTCTTTCTTGCAATAAGTTTTTCTGTAAAAACACCAGTGCCAGGTCCATATTCTATAATACAATTACATCTTTCAAAGTCTATATCTTCTATCATTTTTTCTGCTAAATGTTTACTACTTGGTGCCACTGCTCCAATAAACTTAGGATTTTTAACAAATTCTTTTATAAATTCAAACATAATTAATATCCCCTCTAAATATGATTATTAAGAGTTATTCGTAGTACTACTACTCTAAAATTATTTATTAAAACAAAATCTCCTTACCCGTAGATAAGAAGATTTTATTTCAGAATTACACTCATATCTTTGTAGTTATTAGCTGAATCACCTTGCTCTATAGGTGGTTCAGTATTATTGAGTTAATTATCTACCTTAACTCTCAATAGCTTAGTGTTTTTATGTTTAATTTCCATAGTATAAGAGTATCATAAAATTTGTTGAATTTCCATATTTTTATATTTTTATATTTTATAAGTTTAATCGTAGTATAATTGAGTATGTTTACATATTAATTTGTAATGTCCTTTAAATGCTTTTAAATGCTTTTTTCTAAATACTTAGCTTCTATACTAACTATATTTTTATCTATTACAGAAGCTTTTATCTTCATTCCAATTGCTAAATTTGCAAAAGTTTTTATTTTGCCACCTGTTTTTTCTTCCCCTCCTTTCGTTTTATACTATATAATTACGATTACTTAAATTTTTTAGGTAACCCTAATGAAATATTTATTAATTTTTCGTCATTTTCCCAATAAAAACACTAAGACTTAGGATTTCCCTAGTTTTTTATCTTCATCTTTGTCTTTATTTTTGTTTTTATCTTTATTTTTATCTTTGTCTTTATCTTTAGTCTTATCCTTATTTTTCCCCTCATCTTTTTCTATGTATTTATCTTCTTTATTTGAATTCTTTTCTTTCTTCTCTTTTTTATCCTTACTGTTTTTCTTATCTTCTTTTACAGACTTCTCTTTATCAACTTTATTCTTATTACCGTTATTCTCTTTAACTTTTTCATTTTTTTCAACTTCATTTATAAGTTCTTTTACCTTTTTATCTTTTAATTCCTTTATTTCTTTCTTATCTTGTCTTTCATTCTCATCTTTTGTTTTTTTATAAATCTCCATCTTTCCTACTGAAATATGTTCTTTTTTTGCTTCATCTAACGTTTCTTTATCTGATTTTATTGTAACCACTTCAACCTGTTGCCCTCTCTCGTTAGATATCTCCTCTATTTTTTTCTTTCCTTCCATTAGAAGCTGGTCTAAATCTTCATTACTTTCACTATTACTTTTTAATTCTACTGAGGTTACCAACACATGGTTTGATTCATATTTTTTAATATATCCTTCCGCCTCTGCCATTTCTACAATCTTCTCTAAAGCCTCTGTCACTGAGTAGTTTTTTAAATTTTCAAGAGGAAGTTTCGAAGCTTCTTCATTGAGAGCTAAAATTTTTATTACACGATAATTTTTATTAATTTTCATTTCAACACTAGGATTTATATCTATAGCTAATAAAGCTACTGATCTATAATTTTCATTCCAAAAGCATAAAGCATATAGGGAAGTAACTGTAAAAACAAAAATAGCAGCTACTACCTTAGAGATACTTTTAATAGTAAAGTTTGACTTTCCAATAATGTCTCCCTCTTCAAAATATATTTCTATTCCTTCCTGTAATCCCTGGTTTTTCTTTACCCTTTTAAAAGTACAATCTTCATCCATTACAACTATACTATCATGACAAATTTCTATTATAGTGCCCTTGTATATCATTCAACTCCCTCCCTTCGCTATAAAAAATATACTCCTTTAATGTATCCAGGTCACTTTCTAAGATCAATACTATTGCTATAATAAACTTTCTACTCCTTTGTATAACTTTTTTTGATATACATAGTTCTCTCATCAAATCACTAGTTGGCAAGTTTTTAGTTTTTAAAAACTTTTCTTTTAAATGATCATTTTCAAATATGTATCTTCCAATACTTATAGCTATAATTCTAGTATCCTTATGTTTTGGTGCTTCCTTTATTAAATCCTCTAAAGAAATACCATATTCTTTCATATCTTCAATTAGGGTAGCAATATCAAATCTAGTTTCAATTCTCCCTTCAAAGCCATCCATAGCCATAACATTTTCATGATAATCATCATCCTCATCATCACATTTTAACTGACTAATATAAACTTCCTTTGGTCTTCTAGCTCTACTTCGAAGCTGGTCTATTAATCTACTCTTTATTACCACAGAAGCAAAGGTTAAAAAGTTACCTCTTTTTTCATCGTACTTTTCAATGGCCTCATTGAATGCTATTAACCCTATGCTAAAGTCGTCATTATTTTCTATTTCAACATATTGTCCTAATTGGCTGCTAATTACTTTTTTTATAAAAGGAATATACTCTTCAATTAGATCATTTTTATCCTCTTCGTTTCCCTTTTGTATATCCTTCACTCGTTCCTCTAATGTCCTTTTTCTCTTAAAAATATCGAGAAGCTTGGTCATCCCTACACCTCCTCTATATATATTACGATATTATATAAATTTTTCAGTACCCTCTTTGATTATTTATTCGTTTTAAAGCTAAATATATATATTATCATATTTTAAGTACCATCTTAAAGACATTAAATAGACCACATCTAATTAAGATGTGGTCTAAAAAACACAATATATTTACTTATAGTAACTTGGTACCATTCATCACCAACTCAAATTTAGCTCCTAAGAAATCCGCTGCCTTTCTGCACATCATCATACGATTTAAAAATATCTCAAAATACTCCATTAAAGAAGAAATAGTAATGTCAATTTTCATCTCCAATAAAACAATTCTTTTTTCACTATCAACTTTAACCTCTGCAGCTTCAACTGCATAGTTTACACGATCGTGAATATCAAAAGTAGCGAAATCTCTGTTTCTTACTCTGCTTCTTCTAACATCAGTTTTATCCGCTAATATCAATGCTGCTGACACCGTATTTACAGGCTGACCTGTACCCTCATCGTGGTTTCCAATAGCAGAAACTATGGTGGCGATTTCTTCAGGAGGCATTTCCATTCTAGTTAAAATATTAAAAGCTAATATAGCACCTGTTTGAGCATGATCAATTCTATTTACCATGTTGCCAATATCATGAATATACCCAGCTATTCTTCCAAGTTCTCTTTCCCTTTCGCTGTATCCTAAACTAGCCAATATGCTAACTGCAGTATAGGAAACCCTACCTGCATGAACAAAGGAATGCTCAGTATATCCCATGACTCCAAGTAATTCATCACCTTTTTGAATATAGGTTTGAAATTCTTTATTCTTTTTTATATCTTCAAAAGTTATATGTTTCATATATATCTCCTTATTAAGATTTATCTATAAATCTATCTGTTATCTGAATATACCATTTCATCATATTCTTTATAAAATATATCTAGTTCTCCAACATAATTATCCTTCCAAGGCTTATTTCTTCCGCAGTAATGGATGATAACACTATTTTCCCTTACCCACTCCGTATTTATTCTTTTATCAAAATTTTTAGGATTCATATTATATAATTTTAAATATCGCTCACTAAGGTTATAAATAAGAGAATCTATAATTTTAGTTTTTCCTCCATATAAGCCGCTTAAAACATCCTGGTCAGGAAGCAATAAAATATTTTTATTCTTTTCAATATAGTCAAAAACACTGCTTATATCTTGCTTCTCTCTAAGAAGTTTTAAATTCATCAGCATCACGCCCGAGTTAATGTAATGAGCGTCCTTCTCCATATCTAGACGAAACTCATTTAACTTTCGCATTCCCTCATAAACGTGAGAAGCGGCGATATAATAATTGTCTTCAAAGTCCATATAATAAAGTTCTTTAAGAGGATTAATAACAACTAAATCTGGATCTAGATATAAAATCCTATCTAAATCCTCTGGAAGAAATTGCGCTGCAAATATTCTAAAATACATTTCTCTCGGATAACGTTTAGTAACAGGCGCATCTTTTAACATTTCATCCGTAACTTTTACAGATATAACCTTACATCTTTTTTTATCTAAATATGATTCTATATTATTAAAATCCTCTTCTGTTAATTCTTTATGAGCAATATATACATTAAGATTCACATGGGGATTAGATTTTAATATAGAGTGAATCATAATAATCAATTGCTTAATATAATTAGAATCTAATGTAGCAAGAATGTTCATAAATGCTCCTTTCTTTTTATCCGATGACTAGCATCCGTAATACTCCCATCTTCTATAAGTGGGAGATAACGGATGCTACGTCCCTGGATAAGTTCTTCTAAGCTTCAGCTGGAGTAAGTATTCCTTTTAAGCAAACTCCATCTGAACCTAAGAATCACTTGATGTAATCTTCTCATAGAACATAAATATGTAAGACTGATTATAAAAAAGGTAGGTATCAATTTCCCCTTAAATGCTTGTCTAAAAGCTTAAAAGTTGATAACCCTGTTTTATTTACTTCTTAAATATATAAAATTTATTTATAAAAAAACTTCCTATTCCAGTAGTCATAGATGCAACTAAAGCAGATATATTAGCCCAAAGCACCTGAGATACCCCTAGAATATTCCTATTGGACATTATAGATAATATTATTGCATTTAACATAGCTGCTGTACCCATGACAGATGCAAATTTTAAATAAGAACCTTCACCTTTAAAGGTGTACTTTTTATTCCAATAGTATCCATTAATAGAATAAGCGATAAAGGATATTGCCTTAAATAAAATATTAATAGCCCCTTTATATATTCCAGTTATCTTCCAAAGAATATTTAATATCGTAAAATCTATAATTACATTGGAGCCACCTATTAATGCATACAATGTTAATTGTTTCATAATCATCACCTAAACAAATTATATACTAAAATTATCATTTATTCCAATTATAATTCTTTGCTATTATCTTTATATATTATACTATTTCGTTTTTGATTGATTCTACTACATTACTTTTTTTAACGCATGCTGAAGAAAAATAATAGGATAAGAAAATAGATACAATTATAAGCATAGTATACGTTAGAGTTATTCCTACTGGAAAAATAGGTATAAACTCAGCCAATGTAATTGGTGTTAATCTTAACATAAACCAACAAATAAATAATATTATTGGGATACTAACCATAATAGGTGTTACACCGAAGAATAAACCTTCTAGCATCAGTATCTTATTTAATCCCTTTGGTGTTAATCCTACTGATCTAAGTATAGCAAATTCTCTCTTACGTAATCTAAGATTATTTGAAATTGTAGAAAAAGCGTTAAAAATACCAATTAAACCAATCATGGAAGCTGTAGCAAGAACACTAGTGGCTATGGCTTTTTGAACCAATTCGTTATGATTTTTTTCTTCCAATAGACTCCATATCGTAAAATCTTCAGATCCAAGATAAGAACTGCAAATCTTAGTTAGTTCTTTCTTTGTGCTTGTACTAGCCTCATCACCAACCAACAAATCAATTGACATACGTCCGGATTCAAGTATACGATCCGCCATAAAATTGCTAACTAGTTTCTGATATGTTTTCATAGGAACTATACAAGCTACGTTGTATTTATATATTCCTAGTTCACCTGGAAAAACCTCTGTAACAGCTCCCACTTTAAAATTAAATTCATAATTTCCATTCATATCATTCTCTACTTTTTCATTTAAAACTAGCTCATTGCCTTCTTTTATATTTAATAATGGCATTTCTTGTCCAACTTTTGAATCCTTTGGTGTATGATATGTGCTGTCTAATAATATTCCTGTGGTTACACCATCTTGATAATACTTCTCAGAATCAACACCAATTTCTTCACAATACTTTTTAAATGATTCATCGCTTAATCCAACTAAATTTGCTATAATTCTATACTTTCCATTTTCATTCAATACAGCATATTTCATGGTGTTTATCCCATCAAATCCTCCAGATTTAGCAAAAACATCTGACTCCTGTTCTGATGTGACATAGGTTGCAGTACGTACCTCTCTTCTGATTACGCTATCCTTAACTTCAGCCAGCGAAAGAATTTTATTTATCATCTCATTACTTGGTTCATCAGTAATATTTAGATTAACCCTCATATCATATTTGGCTATTTCATCATACTTAGACTCAGCTAAATTGTACATAGATACAATGCTAATATACCCCACTATTAAGCTAAAACATATTGAAAGAGATAGTACAGCCGTGCGTAAACTTCTTTTGTTAGCTGAAAATTGTGATTTTGCTAGCTCACCTTCTGTACCAAATATTTTTTTAATTATTGGGTGGCTTTTTTGTTTTTTTAATTTTACTTTATTACTATTCTGACGTATTCCAACAATAGCTTGTACTTTCGCCACTTTTCTTGCTGGAATATAAGCTGATATTAAAACGGTAATCAATGAAATAATAATAGCAAAACCAACTACTACCCATGAGAAGGAAATATGTATTTTCATAAAACCTTCTGTAGCACTAAAAATTTCATTAATTTTAGAAGACACCATATAGCTAAATAAATATCCTATCATGATACTGATTGGTAATTGAATAATCCAGAGCAAAAACCCTTCATAGATAACAGAATGCCTAATTTGCTTTGGAGTTGCTCCTAAACTTTTTAGAATACCTAGTTGTTTAATCCTGCTATTAGCAGATAGTGAAAATGCATTATAGATAATAAGAATAAATGTTCCCATAACTAGTAAAGTCATTATTATTACCATTGCTATCACTACAATGATTTGAGTGTTTTCACCATTTTTATTGCTAATTCCATATAAAGTTAATAAACGTGTATTATACAAAACCCCATATTTCCCATATTCATCCTTAGCTAATCCCGTAGACTCAGCGATTTGAGGTAATGTCTCATATACTTTACGAGGGTTCACCAAACGTATATAAACTGTAAGTTCATCTTCAGGTTGAATTTGTGAATGCTCCAGGTATCCCATAGCAACATATCCGGGATATATAGTCAACCCTCCAGAAACATCTATTTCTCCAACTATGGTATAAGTCTTAGTCTCTATTGCCTTGAAAGTCTCGCCTGATTGTTTATAATCGTTGACTCTAATTATTTTATTACCCAACATACGATTACCTATAGGAAGAGTCAACTTATCACCAATTTTATAGGAAGGATTATCCAAGAAGAATAATTTTGATAAAACAATTTCTCCAGATTTCTGAGGAAATTTACCTTTCGTAAGATTATCTTTCAAGTCCATATCCGACCAATAATTTGCATCTGCATCTCTCATTAATAGATAGGGACGTTTTGTATTTGAAAGTTTAGCAGTAATCCACGTTCCTTTAACCATCGTGGTTTCAACCTCTGGGTTTTCTGTTACATATTTTAATTTATCACCTGATATAGCATCCCATAATTCCCCATGCCAATAACCTGCCTTTTCAATTGTTGTGGTTACTCTTCCTTTCCATACAGTATGTACAAATATACATAGTGAACATAGAAGTGCTGAAGCAATTGTAATAGCAATTATTATAGAAATTGTATGTCGCTTACTCTTTCTCAAATGATTATGCGTATATTCACTCATGATATTCATTATTTAATCACCTCATCTGATACAATTTTGCCATCATCTATTCTAATCATTCGATCTGCTGATAATGCAATTTTTTCGTCATGAGTAATCATTAAAATAGTCTGGTTATACTCTTTATTTGAAATCTTTAACATTTCAAGAATACTTTCAGAATTTTTTCTGTCAAGATTTCCAGTGGGCTCATCTGCTAGAATAATAGAAGGTCTATAAATTAATGAGCGACCTATAGCGACCCTCTGCTGCTGCCCACCTGAAAGCTGGTTTGGTAGATGATTAAGCCTTTCTTTTAAACCAAGCATTTCTACAATCTTATCAAATTCTTCTCTTTTAGGATTTTTGCCATCTAAAAGCATAGGTAATAATATATTTTTTTCAACAGTTATGGTAGGGATAAGATTGAAAAATTGATATATTAACCCTACTTTTCGTCGGCGAAATAAGGCTAACTTAGTTTCATTCATTGATGAAATATCAGTGTCATCGATATATATTTTTCCACTTGTAGTTTTATCCACTCCCCCTAACATATGCAGAAGTGTAGATTTTCCTGATCCACTTGATCCAATTATTGAAACAAATTCTCCTTTGTTTATTTTCAAATTTAAATTATTCAATGCAGTGACCTTCGTATCACCCATTCCATAAGTTTTTATAAGATTTTCAATCCTTAATATTTCCATAGTATTGTCCCCTTTCTTTATTAGCTCATACTTTCAAAGAATTAATGTATATTTCCGTATTTATACTACTTCGCAATATCACTTTTTTTGTAATAAATTATACAAAGTGCAGAAGTTATTATAAAAAACATTACTGCAATTATTATAGAGTGACTATTTATAACTATCTCCATATCATTTTTCACAGCTGACAGAGTAGGCATAGCTGGATAAGATAGAGGAAAATATGTATTATCTTTCCTAAGCCATTCTATAGCTAGAACTGCTATAGTCCCTATAATGCTATAAATCATTGGTACTATTGAATTTCTGCTTACGCTTGCTATAAGTATTCCTAAAGGTGCTATAGCAAATTGAAATAACATGGAGTAGCCGTATATTTTTATGTTTAATATTAAAAAGTCATTTGCTAAAGGTTCGTGAGCTATAATACTCCCTGTAATAAGAATTGTTATAAATTGCAACACATATACGAAAGCAATGCAGCCAAATACAGTTATTAATTTACATATAAAAATTTTAGTTTTACTTAATGGATATGAATATGCGGTATATTCAACCCTTTCTGCAAATTCTCTAGAATAAATATAAGAAGCTATCAAAGTAAAAACTATTAATCCTGCAATTAAGAATGTCATATTTTGTATATTTATCATATATCTATCCCACTTTAATATATCTCCTCTAATACTCATAAATATTTCCGCTATCAGCATGAGTAGTGGCTCAATTACTGCTCCTATTATTAATGCAAAAAGAATGGGGGATCTTTTTAACTTTAGAAATTCACAATAAACTCCATTATACATCGCTGTCTCCTCCTGTTAATCTTATGAAGTAATCCTCCAAATTGTCTACAGTTACATATATCTCATCGACTTTTACATCGCTTGATACTAAGGTTTTATTTATGTTCCACCCTTCACTTAACTTCTCATATACTCTTATTAACCCATCTTCCCATATTACATAGTCCTTTATTCCAAGCTTTTCTTCCAGTATAAATGAAGTTTTTTTATCATTGTCCACTTTCAATTGAATATAATGTCTATTCCTCTGTTGCAGTTCATCATAACTTATCTCTTCAAGAAGTCTTCCTTTGTGTATTATGCCTATTTTTGTAGCTAAAAGCTGCACTTCACTTAGAATATGGCTGGAGATAAGCATTGTTATTCCATACTGCTTATTTAAATTTATAATAAGTTCCCTTATCTCCTTTATTCCAATGGGGTCTAGTCCATTTGTTGGTTCATCTAATATTAAAAATTCAGGATGATGCAAAAGCGCCCTTGCAATTCCTAGCCTCTGTTTCATTCCTAATGAGAAATGTTTAACTTTTTTTCCTCTTATATTTTTAAGTCCAACCATTTCTAAAGCTTTATTTATACTATCCTTTCCTATAAAGCCCATCATTCTCCTATGTATCTCTAGATTTTCTTCCCCTGTAAGATTTAAATAAAAACCTGGATAATCTATTAAAGAGCCCATTCTTCCATAACGCTTCTCATCTAATACTTTGCTTCCAAATATCTCTATTTCCCCACTGGTAACCTTTGAAAGTCCCATAATCATTTTTATAGTTGTGGTTTTTCCTGCTCCATTTTTCCCGAGAAATCCATAAATGTCTCCCCTGGCTACATTTATATTTAAATTATCTACTACATTTACATTTTTGTAGGTTTTGGTTAAATCATAAGTTCTAAGTAATTGCTCCACAAAATCACCTCTCCTAAAATTTTCAAAATAAAAAGAACTATGCTATAAGTATAGAGCACAGTCCTTACACAACCTTTACATATTTCTTACATGTTTCTTAACTGGTAGGTAGAGTAAATATAAATTCAGTTTTTTTATAAGAAGTGCTTTTTACATTTATAGTTCCATTCTGCATTTCTATAAGCTTTTTAACTATAGTAAGTCCCAAGCCACTTCCTTGAAAACTTTTATTTCTAGACTTTTCTAGTGTATATAATCTTTCAAATATTGATGATAAGTCCTCCTTTGGTATCCCTTTACCTTCATCCCATACAGTTACTTCTACATTTTCTTTATTACATTTTAAATTAATGCCTATATTTTTTCCTTCATATCCATATTTAATTGCATTGGATATAAGATTATTTAAAATTCTCTCCACCGCTTCCTTATCTCCCATAGCATATACATCTTTAGTAGGTATATCTATCACAGGTTCTATTTCCTTATTATTAAAATCATTATAAAATAAAATTATATTTTGTCTTATAATTTCTGATAAATTAATTTTTTTAACATCAAGTTTAGTATCCTTTGAGTCCAGCTTAGATAACTGAAAAAATTCATTCATTAAATTTCTTAAATTATTCCCTTTGTTTTCAATTATGTATATGTATTCTTCCTTTTGTTCTTCACTTAAATTTTTATTATCCTTTATAAATTCTATATATCCCAATAGAGATGTAAGTGGTGTTCTCAAATCATGAGATATATTTGATATCATCTTTTTTCTTTCCTCTTCATATTCTTTGTTTAACCTCATTGTGTTTTGAAATTTATCTACTACATAATTTATATTTTCTATTAAATCATTTAGGTATTTATTCCCATTTTGCATTCTTACTCTTTGATTATAATTTCCTTCTCCAATATTTTTTATTATCTGAGAAATACTATATATCTTCTTATTTAAATTTATAATAATCATCACTAAAATTATTATTATACCTATCAATATTTTTTCACTCATTCTACATCACCTAATTTATACCCAATGCCCCATACGGTCAGTATATATTCAGGTTTATTTGGATTGTTTTCTATTTTATTTCTAAGCCTTCTTATATGAACCATTACAGTATTATCATCTCCCATATAGTCTTCATTCCATACACTTTCAAATATCTGCATCTTTGTAAATACTCTCTTGGGATTTGTAAAAAACAATTTTAGCAGTTCAAACTCTTTTGCAGTAAGTACTATCCTTTCTCCCTCTCTATAAGCACAATAATCATTAAAATCTAGGGTTATATTTCCTTTTTTAAGTGTACTTACTTCTTCCTGACTTTTGTGAAAACTAATATATCTTCTGAGGTTGGATTTTACTCTAGCTACTAACTCTCCTACAAAAAAAGGTTTTACTATGTAGTCATCAGCTCCAAATCTAAGGCCTATTATTCTGTCACACTCTTCTCCCTTAGCAGATAATATGATGATTGGAATTACACTTTCCTCTCTTATTTTTTTCATAATCTCCATACCATCCACATAAGGGAGCATTATATCTAAAATTGCAATACTGAAATCCATAGATTTATATTTTGCAAAGCCATCCATTCCATCAAAGGCTTGCACTACATTAAATCCCTCTTCAGTTAAGGCTGCTTTTATTAAATTGTTTATCTCCTTATCATCTTCAACCACTAATATATTTACATTACTGAAATCTTCCATAACATCACATCCTCATTTATATTATATCTATATGGCGATACTTATCAATATTACAAGGGGATAGTTATCAATAAATTTAGAGAGTAAAATGTGATTTTTCTTGTTAGCATGGGAAAGATTATTCTAGTTCAAATAAAAAAATGCGTTAGTATAAGAATGTTAATTCTATCTACAACGCATTTTATTGTATAGGTTTATAATGCTCTTTTTATTTTAATTTCATCTTCCAATTCCTTCTGCATCCCTACTGATGTATTACCTTTTAGATAAACAAACCAGTATACAGATCCCACAAATACCGCTCCACCAATTATATTTCCAAGGGTTACAGGTAATAAATTATTAAATATAAAAGTATTCCAATTCAAACTAGCTAATTTTTCTGGTGAAAGATGAGATGCAGCAGCCCAATTGGCATTTGATTTTGCTAATATCCCTGCAGGTATATAATACATATTAGCAATGCTATGCTCAAAACCTGATGTGATAAAAAGCCATATAGGAAAGAATATTCCAAATATTTTACCTATCATACTTTTTGTCCCATAGGCTAGCCATACCGCTAAGCAAACAAGCCAGTTTGCCATAATTCCTAAGAATATTGCAGGTACAAAAGATAAACTTGCTTTATAAGCAGCAATTTTAATAGTTTGTCCACCAAGGCTGTTGGCTCCACTATTAAATAATCCCGACTGTACCATCATAAAAGCTATTAATAAAGAGCCTATTAAATTTCCTATATATACAGTACACCAATTTTTTAGCATGTATCTCAATTTTATTTTCTTTTCTAAAACTCCCATGATAATCAATGTATTTCCTGTGAAAAGTTCGCCGCCTGCTAAAATAACCAGCATAAGTCCTGTGCCAAAAATTGAACCTGCTAAAGCTTTTCCTAATCCATAGGTCTCAGGTCTCTCAAACAAATTAAATGCCGCCATATTAGATCCTTCAGACGCAAATGCAATGAATGCCCCAGCTAAAATCCCTAAAATTAATTGATGAGAAAATGAAAGCTTTGACTTTTTTATTCCTGTTTCCACCGTTGCAGCAGCAATTTCTGCAGGTGTTAAGTAATCTTTCGTGTCCACTTTATAACCACCTCTTACTACTATATTTATTTTTTGAATAAATTTTAAATAAATTCTGAATAAATATTGTTATTACTTACATTATAAAGGTTCATTGTCTATAAAGCGTCTATAATTCTGAATATTCATTATATAAATAGTGATTTACCTTATTTCTTCATTATTAAATTCTAAAATTACTTCAGTATAGGACCCATATTCCGACTGAACATAAATATTATGGCCTATCTTTTTAATTACTTGCTGGCTTAAGTATAGTCCAATACCTGTGGAATTTAAATTCTCTCTTCCGTTAGTGCCAGTAAAGCCCTTCTGAAAAACTCTAGGAATATCCTCTATCTTTATTCCAACTCCGTCATCCCCAATTTTCAATAAATAACAAGAATTACCTTTGAATCCATTTATAGATATGGTTCCATTGTTATCTGTATACTTAAGGGAATTATTTATAATTTGCTCTATTATAAATGAAAGCCACTTTACATCTGAGAGAATACTTACCTTTTCTATGTTAACTTCAAGCTTTATTTTCTTAGATATAAAATACTTTGTATGCTTCTTTATGATATTAAAAACTATATCTTCTAAATCAATTTTTTCAATAAAAAAGTCTTTTTCAAAGTTATTTATTCTAGTGAGGTTGAGCATTTTATTAACTCCATCCTCTATTTTAAAAAGCTCTCTTGGTATAGAATCTATAAGTTCTGGATTTTTATTTACTTCATAGTTCTCGCACAAAAGCTTTATAACTGAAATTGGAGTTTTTATATCGTGCCCCCATACCGTAATTAGATCAAGATTTTCATTATACTCCTTTTCCTTTTCGTACATAAAATCATCTAACTTTTCATAGTATGCCTTTATAATCTTATAATAATATGCTTCCTCATTATTCTTATTAAAAAAATTCACTTCATTAAAATCTGAATTGCTCATGCCCTCTTCTATATTGCTTATGAATTTCTTTTTATGAAGGATGCTAGCGGATATATAAATAGTCATAAAAAATATTTGAAACACCCCTATATACCCTATGCTATCAATGGCTATAACTTTATTTGGAGATAAGTATATTACGGTTGCCATGATTAAAAACAATGCTAAATTATATATAAAAAAAGGTACTTTATCCTTTAATAATTTTAAAAACTTCATATTTATTCACCAATTAAGTATCCTTGCCCTCGTTTTGTCTCTATAAAATCTTCTAATCCTATGGTTTTAAGCTTTGCTCTTATTCTGTTAATATTAACCGTAAGTGTACTATCATCTACAAACCAAGATACATTCCATAGCCTCTCCATAAGCTTATCTCTTGAAATTACATGGCCTTTATTTTTCATAAGTTCATAAACAATTTTTATTTCATTGCTGGTAAGGGATATTGTATTATCATTATAGGTAATGCATGACTTTGACAAATCCAGTATAGCCCCTCTATGTGTCATTAGTGTAGAAGAGCTATCTGTAAATTTATATACCCTTCTTAAAAGTCCTTCAACTTTTGCAATTAAAACATCTAAGGAAAAAGGCTTTTGAATAAAATCATCCGCCCCTAAATTAATACCTGTAATTATATCCATATTTGAATTTCTTGAAGAGATAAATATAATAGGAATCTCTGAAATCTTCCTAATTTCCTCGCATATGTTGAAGCCATTTTTAACTGGCAAGTTTATATCTAATAATAATAAATGTGGAGAACAAAGATTAAACTTCCCTATTATATCATCAAAATTTTTATTAGGAACAGCCTCATACCCCCACTGGTCTATTCTTGAACATATTTGTTCCTTTAATCCCTCATCATCTTCAATTACCATAATTTTAAACATTTTTTCACCTCTTAAAATCCCATATAGTCATGTAGTTTAAATTCCCTATAAACATCTATAGCTGTCTATTCATAAAGATAATATACTTAGATTATAACAAATCTCTTTAATTAATATAACAATAAGTAATATAACAATTTTGTTAGATTTCTATGAAGTATTGTTATACTATTGAAAGGTAAGAAATACATATAGAATTTATAATAAGGGTATAAGACTTACAGGGAGGTAGTTACAAATGAGTAACGCATTAGTTGTTGAAAATATAAAAAAGACATATGGAAAAGGTGATACTAAAGTAGAAGCCTTAAAAGGTGTAAGCTTTACCATGAATAAAGGAGAATTCGTAGGAATAATGGGAGCCTCTGGTTCAGGAAAGACTACCCTTTTAAATATAATATCCACCATAGATAGCCAAACCTCAGGGAAAGTGCTTATCGATGGCAAGGAGGTTAATAAATTAAGCGATGAAAAAATGTGTGATTTTAGAAGAGAACATTTAGGCTTTGTATTTCAAGATAGTAATCTTTTAGATACCTTGACCATAAGAGAAAACATAATTCTTCCCCTATCTTTAAGTAATATAAAAGCTAAAATAATGAATAATGAAGCTGAAAAATTAGCCACTTTACTTGGAATTCATGAAACTTTAGATAAATATCCTTATGAAGTTTCAGGGGGTCAAAAACAAAGAGCCGCTGTATGTAGAGCTATGATAACCAACCCCTCATTAATTCTTGCAGATGAACCAACGGGCGCCCTAGATTCAAAGGCTGCAAGAGTACTTTTAGAAACCTTTAAGAAAGTTAACGAAGAAATGAATGCAACCTTAATGATGGTTACACACGATCCATTTAGTGCAAGCTACTGCAATAGAATTATATTTATTAAAGATGGGGTTATATTCTCAGAATTAAGAAAAGGTGGACGTAGAGAAGATTTCCACAAAAAAATTCTCGATACCTTGTCAATGGTGGGAGGTATATAAAATATGAGCATATATAAAATTTCATACAATAATATAAAAAGAAGCTTTAAAAACTATCTATTATATTTTATCTCCATACTATTTAGTGCTTTTATATTTTTCACCTTCAATTCCATTAGATATAACGAAGATATTTTAAAAGCTGCTGGCTCAATAACAAATGGATTAACAATATCCTCAGTGGTTGTATTATTCTTTGCCTTCATATTCATATACAATGCTAATACCTTTTTTAGGGAAAAAAGAAGGCAGGAAATAGGATTATATAATTTATTAGGCATAACAAAAAAGAAAATAGGATTAATTTTCATATATGAAGGCTTTATATTAGGACTACTAGGGGTAATTGGCGGCATATTTATAGGATTCATTTTTTCAAAGTTGCTTATGATGCTTCTAGTTAGATTAATGGGAATAGATATAATAATACACACAAACTTCAATCTTAAGGCTATTATAGAAACCTTCTTAGTGTTCTTTATAATAACAGCAATACTAGCCATAGAAAACTATAGGGTGATTAAAAAGATTCCTCTAGTTAGGTTATTTAAGAAAGAAAAAGAAGTTGATAGTTTAGATAAAATATCCGTAGTTAAAGGAATACTTGGAATACTTTTAATAGCTGTAGGTTATGGAATATCATTGAGCCCTAAGACCAACGTTGGAAGATTTGATCTTTTGATGCTTATATTAGTGATAGTTATAATAGGTACAAAACTATTCTATAAATCAGCTCTACCTTTGTTATTAAAAGGTTTAAAGAAATTCCAAAACTTTTACTTCAAAGGAAGCAATATGATTTCATTATCTGAAATAGCTTATAAGGTTAAAAGTAATGCAGACATATTAACCACGGTGACCATATTAATAGCAGTTTGTGTTACAGCCCTTGGTACAACTTCTTCTTTCTATTATAGTTTTCAACAAACCATGAAGAAGAATTACAAGTTTAGCAATATAATTGTGCAAAGTTCAGATGTTATAAGAAGTGAAGTAGATAATGTTCTAAAAGACTACAATGAAGAACTTTTATTTAATGATACCATTCAGTTCAAATTATTAGATGGTTCCTATGTTAATACATTTTTAAGTGCAGGTAAAAGCTCCCGTAGTGATACTACTTTAGAAGTATTATCTGAGAGCAACTATAAAAAACTTATGGATTATGAAAAAAGAGAATATGAACCTCTTAATAGTGAAAATGATGTGTATTTAATTGAAGATTCCACCATGACAGTATTATTTGAGACTAATCTAGATGAACCTTTAATTTTTTCACAAGGAGAAAGAAAATTTAATATAAAAAAATCCTACTCTGAAATGTTAACAAATGAGTCAATTAACGGAACCATCGTTGTAGTTAAAGACAGTGTATATTCCTCCTTAGATAAAATAGAAGGGGTAAAAGACTTAAGATGTATAGATGTTAAGGATAGAAAAAATTCCTTTGAGCTAAGTAAAAGTATAAGCAAAATAGCCAATGTTAATGAAGTAAGATTTTCTTCCTATGCATACACCTACAATAATGGGTATAAGCTTTTAGGAATGCTCTTCTTCATAGGAATTGTGCTATCAATATTGTTTATAATTGCAACGGGCAGTTTAATATTGTTCAAACAAATATCTAATATCTATGACAACAAAGAAAGATACGTTGCCATAAAAAAGATTGGCGCTAATAATAGTCACATAAAGAAAATTCTATTAAAACAAACTAGCATAATATTTTTACTCCCAGTATTATTAGGCACTACACATAATTTATTTGCCATGAGAATATTAAAATCATTGCTGGGTGATTCAATAATTATCCCAACTATAATTACACTTATTGTGTATTACTTAGCCTACGGAATGTTCTATTTAGGAACTGTAGCTTATAGTAAAACAATGATAATAAAAAGATAGATAACTTTTAGCTAAATCTACCTTCTGGGGTACAAGAAAAGGAGTCGCCCAATTAGGTGACTCCTTCTAGCTTGCATTTTTTACTCTTTGATTGTATATTCGGTAGTCAATATGATTTTCTCACCGTCATAAGAACAAGTAATATTTCCATTTATATCGGTCCGGTAAATTTCAGCGCCTAGGTTTTTGATTCTTTTTAGTACCGATTTTTTAGGCAGGTTTTTGGAGTTTTCTCCTGTTGAAATCACAGCATAACTTGCACCCACCGCTTTCAAGAAATCTTCTGTTGAAGAATTTGAGCTGCCATGATGAGGAATTTTTATGACATCCGCACTTAAATCTGCTGAAGATTTGACAAGATCTTTTTCGGCCTTTTTCTCAATGTCACCGCAAAACAGAACAGAAAATCTTTCATATTCCAGCTTAAGCACCATGGAATCGTTGTTTGTATCACCATACTCATCGAGCGGTGCAAGTACGGTAAGCGAAGCCGAACCTACGGTATAAACATCACCTACAGTTGCATAATTATTATTTAATCCGTATTTCTCAGCCGCTGCAATAAAGGATTCATACTCGTCAGTGCTTGGCAAAACATGCTCCGAAATCGGCGACTGCACGAGCTCATGGATCGAAAAATTTTCAATGATGGCTGACATACCACCTACATGATCTTTATCAGGATGCGAAAGGAAAACTGTCTTAATCTCTTTAACACCGAGCTCTTTTAGATTCGCACATACCTGATCAGCGGCATCCGCTGTGCCAGCATCTATTAGAACATATTCTCCATCACATTCTATCAGCATGGAATCCGCTTTGCCTACATCAAAAAAGTAAATATTGATTGGGTATTGGTTTTTAAGGTTTGTGTCGCTATTTACTGACGGAAGGGCCTTTCCACACCCGGTACAAAACAGCAACAAAGCGATTAGACTGACAACGATCAGCATAATTTCAATGATTTTTACTGATGAGCGTGCTGTTTTTTTTACGGTGTTTTTTTTCATATAGCCCTCCTTAAAGATAAAAAGCACACATCTTCCAACGATTAGTGCTTTATACTCTTAAACTTAAATATTAAATTCTATCCAATAGCCCTAAAACAAAATAAGCACACTGTGAAAGCGAGTTTCCTTATTCATATCATATCAAATTTTTTTATAAATAAAAATATATTTTTGTAATTCATTTAACTTATCATACAGTTTTTAAGGCTATAACTCTACATGATACTAGTAATGTCAATATTTCCAAGAAGCTCCTTATACCTAATTATTAAATTCCTCTAATAAATCTTTGATATAATTATATTTTTCTCTAAACTCTTCTTCTAGGATACTCATGGTAATCATATCATAGTATTTATTATTAAAAAAACATCCATCTCTTCGGATTCCTTCTCTTATAAAACCTATTTTTCCATATACATGAATTGCTCTTTGATTAAAAGGAAATACCTCTAATTCAATCCTATGCAAGTTAAGCATTGCAAATCCATAATCCAATGCCAAAATCATTGCTTCGCTGCCGTAACCTTTACTGAAATCTTCTTTTCTATTTACTAAAATTCGTATATTAGCACTTCTATTATTCCTGAAGATATCATTAATAACAACTTCACCTACTATTTTATTAGACTCTTTTGAGAATATTAAAAAATCAATTCTACTTCTATCTTCAGATATATCTTCTAAATATCTTTCAATATCTGATTTACTAAATACTTGTTGAGTGCCTGTAAATACTGTTGTCTCTATGCTACAATTGCTTAGATTTTCCCAATATTGTTCAAGGTATTCTTTATCTAATTTTTTTAAATAAACAAAATCTCCCTTTAACTCTAAAAAATTTCTCATATCCATCCTCATATCTCATCCTCCTTAAATCCATCCATGCATCCAAATATAGAAATTAAGTCTCTTACTTCTGAATATACTATTTTTTGACACATCATTATTATATAATGTATCAAAGGAGTCTATCAATTTCATTTATGATTCTGCATTAATCTTGTTCATAATTCAAGAAAAGACTCTCACAATAGTGAGAGTCCTTAAACCCTTGCAAATACTCTTTATACTACTGGCTTATACTAGTTTTTGTCCACAATTAGGACAGAAGTTTGCATCTCCAGTTTTTTGACCACAATTAGGGCAGAAATTAGGTTTTGCACTCTTCTCGGCAGCAGTATTATTATTATTATTTTGCGCTGGTGTGCTTTGATTTTGCTCCATATTTTTCATCATCTGATTTGCTACATTCATTCCCATCATCATACTAGCCATATCAGAAGCAACACCTCCACCCTTAACATTACCAGAGGACATGGCATCAGTCATAGATACCTGCTGGTATTTATTCAAATCTCCAATCATGCTGTGAGAAGCGTTCTTATTAATCATATCTTGGATTTCTTCTGGATAGCTAAAGCTCATAACGTTAAAACCTGTTATCGTCATTCCGCTATTCATAATCTCCATATCAAGGTCTTCTCTAATTCCTTTTGAGATATCAAATGCATTCCCTTGAAGGTTGAACATGTCCTTCCCTTCTTTAGATATCCATTTCATTAAAAGCTGATCAAGAATAGAAGTAATTCTTAACTTAACATCCTCCACAAGATAGATATTTTTTACCCCTGCAATTTTATCAATCAAAGCAATATAATCATTGACTTTAAAATTAAATGTACCATTGGCGCGGATAGGCATGCCACCAGGAAGTTGAGGGGTCGGAATATTAATAGCATTTTTCGTACCCCATTTTACTGTAAATTCCTTTGTATTAACAAATAATACTTCCGCCCTCATGCCACTGTTAAAGCCAAACTTAAAACCTTTTAATGTGGATAGGAAAGGTATAATCTCAGATTCTATATCATAATCTCCCTCATCTTTAAATATACCTTCTATTTTACCATTATTTAAAAATATAGCATCTTGACCAGGTCGGATAATCAGTTTACTTCCTTTTTTAATCTCACTATTGTTCCACTTCCAAAAGATCATATCATCTCTGAACTCTTCCCATTCAACTACATTAGCAAATTGTTTTTTAAA
>NZ_CAUPZS010000040.1:0-29622 GCF_963515715.1 uncultured Clostridium sp. | reverse complement strand
GTTCTTATGCTGTGCATAACGGATGCTACGTCCCTGGATAAGTTCTTCTAAGCTTGAGCTGGAGTAAGTATTCCTTTTAAGCAAACTCCATCTGAAGCTAAGGATCACTTGATAAATAAAAAACATCATCTCCTATGAAAGATGATGTTCATAATCTAAAATAAATTCTAAACTTGGGTCTATATTTTCTATATAATCTTCTATGCTTAATTCTATATTAATGTCTGGTGTAAAGGATAGTAATCTATCGTCCTCTATGATTTTGTAATACTTTGTTGAATAGCAAACTGTAAGGCCAGAGTTTTTCAAATTAAATCTTTCCACTTCTCCATAACAGTTTGGTTTTCCTCCACTACCTTCTCCTATAAATATTGCATTTGTATTTTCTTTTAGTGAAAATACATTTAATAAAGCTGAGGAAAAGGTTTCTCTCCCTACTATTACAAATAAATTGCCTTTATTGTTTATTGTTTTAGAACTTTTTACATACTCAATAAAAGGTTCTAATAATCTAGAATCACCACCAAAGTTATTTCTAAAGTCAATAATAAGCTTTTCTACATCATTTTCTTCTATGAATTTAATCAACTGCTCACAGAAATTATTAAGGTTAATATCATTCATGTTTCTACAGGCGTTGTATTTAAAATATAATACTTTAAAGTCATTTAGATATTCAAACCAATAGTATTTATCCGAGTTTTTTTCCCATAAAGGAAGATTGCTTTCATCATTATATGTTAATTTTAATTTTTCTCTGACCTCTTTTATTGCTAATGGGCTAATTTCTAATGTTTTCTTGCTTCCCTTTTGATCTTCAAATCCAACCTTTAAACTCCCAAAATCATCTATAATTTCTAAACCATATAAAATTTCTACAGCGGGTAAGTATTTAGGTAATTGAGCTTTTAAAAGCCACTGATTTTCATAAGAAACAATTTCACTTAAAATATTTATAGCCTCTTCTATATCTATATTATTTATATGGGTTATTTTACAATTCAGTATTTCTTTATATTCCTCAAGAGTATGGATTACATATATCCCATCCTTAAACCAATATAATTCCATGGGATATAATAACCTTACCGGTAAACTAAGAGAGGTATGAGCGTCTCTAAAGGATGCAACAATTTTTCCTAAGTTTACTGCAATCTCATAACTATCGTAATAATCTATATTATTTTTTAATCCTTCTATTTCCTCATAAAATTCTCTTTCTTTCTTATGAAAAAATAAATTCTTATGCCTTTTAGGAAGTTCTAATGCTAGTAAATCTATATCTTCTATCCATTTATCTTTTATCATAATTCTAGTCCCTTCGCTTTTCCTAAGGAAGTATCTTACTTACTCTACCTACTATTCCATTACTGAGACGAACCTTTATTCCATGAGGATGAGTAGATGACTTTGTAAGAATATCTTTAACCACTCCTTCTGTTAATTTCCCTGTAGTTTGATCTTGCTTTTGTATGATTAAAACCTTTGTCCCAGGCTTAATATTTTCACGATTATTTCCATTCATAATATATATTCTCCCTTATATTTTATATAATTATATGTTAACATATTCTACTAATGTCAGCTAAGCATTTTTTCTCAATATATTATTAATCCATATAGAATATATGACTATGGAAATTATAGAAAGGCTATAAAACTGAAAGGATATAATATTATGCTTCTCCCTAAATGATAATATTATAAAATAAATTATCATTAAATAAGTAACTCCTCTTACTATATTTCTAAGTAAATTATCCTTTCTATTTATAAAGAATTCATTTAAATATATTTTTTTTATTCCTTTCTTTGATGCTCTAGTAAATATGCAAATTAGGAATATAATATTTGCTATAAAAAATAACATTCCTACTGCTGCTCCAGCTAATCCAACAGTAGCTATATTATCAATACCATCAGGTATATTTTCGTTCATTACAAAATAATCAATAAAAAAGTTTGTCCCTATTTTAAAAATAAAAAATAAATTTATAATGCTAATTATGCTGAACATATATCTCTTCATTTACTACACTCCTTCATTTATGACTTTATAAATTTTTTATATTGCCAAAACATATAGCAAAGAGAAAATATTAGAAATATAACATAAAAAACGTTTTTTTCTATCATTTTGTACCTAGCATAAGTAGCAAATAAAGTACATAATATCGCGCCTAGAAATTGAATAATTTTAACATCCAAATCATTAACTTCTCGAAATATATTAAATATTATCCTCTTTTTCCCTAGAATGCTGAAAATAAGTGTTATGGTAGAAATTAAAATTAAAAGAATAATAGTTAAAAAATTATCATGTTCTACAAACGAATAAAACATTAGTAAATATAAAACCCAAAGAGTTACAATTTGTCCTGCCCACTACGCTCTATCTTTTTTCATTATTCTTTCCCCCTAAGTTTTTATGAAATAGTTTCCTATAAAACTTTAAATCCGTTATAGCTTAAGCAATTTCAAGCTTTATCAAAATGGATTTCCTCACTCAATATTGAATTTATATCTGCAATATTTAAAATTTTTATTAAACTACATAACTTAACTTCAATATTTCATGTTTTATTATCATTGGTGTATAAATTATAAATAATGCCATCAACTTAACTCGATGGCATTACTTATAATTTTCATTTCTTACTTTTTTATAAATTACAAATGCTAATATAACAGAAAATATCAATAAACACAAAAACTTAAAATAAGGTTCAATTATTGTTCCGCTTACAAATTTATCCTTAATGAAAGTTAATGGGTCTGAACCAAAGATAGACGCAAATATAACTACAAAAATTATTACTGATAAAAAACCTAGTACTCCCTACTTAAGTCTATTTTTTAGATTCATTATTTGACACCTCACATAATTTCTGCATTACATAACAGAAGATAAAGTTTTAATTTTTTTGTTCATAATATAAACCCCTATTTGTGTAATTTTAAATTTTATTTAAGTTATCTTCCCTATGTTTCTAATTATGCACTAATTTAACATATATATATTAGCTCATTAGACGATACTATGTATTGAACTGCATTTTAAGCCACTGATGTCATTCAATGCATATTCATTGCATATACTTAGGTTTTTTTCAAGAAAAAAACCTTTTAGGAATTTTAAAATGTGCCATAAATGCAAAAACAAATGATGTTGCCCAAAACGGATAACCTAAGTCACCATTATTAAATAGCAAATATATTAAAAAAGTAAATAAAAAAGTTATACTAAAAACTAATAGCAAATTTATAAAATCTGCTGCAGATAATTTTTTCTTCTCTTTTTCTAATAAATTATCCACTACTTTAGAATAAGAGCTTACTCCAAGCAAACTTTTACTATATATAGCTGAACCACAAAAACTTCCTAAAAACATAGGGTACTTATTAAATATAAGAATATTTAACAAATACAATAAAAACATTGGGAACAAAACTATCACTAAGATTTTTACTGTTTTCATTATTAAATCGTCTCCTTTTACTATTTACTACGAATATATATAAGCATATCTAATTAATTACATTTTACCATATTATATATAATATAGTAAAACTACCCTAATCCTAATCTAACTATTTCTATCATTACTTATCTAAAAAATTTTAAATCTCACAATATTTTACTAATTATTTCTTTAACAACTAATTTAAATCTATTCTTCCAAGAGTTTAGCATGGACATGCTTCCAGATTCCTTGTTAAAATGGCAATAATTCATAAATAAATTATGCCGAATCTTCAAAAGAAGTACCGGGGATATTTTTGGGGTGAATCTCTTATAATTGAGTAGGGTGCCTCTAACCCGAACCCGTCAACTAACCTGGGAGGCAAAATGGAGGAGTTCAGCAAATGATAAAATCAAAGCATTTAAAAACACTTTTAGCAACTTTGACTTTAAGTTTAACTTTATCTACTACAGTTTTTGCAGGAAGTTACACGGTAATTTCTGGTGACTCATTATACAAGGTTGGAAAGCTTTTCAATACTTCCTCAGATACATTAATGAAAGATAATGGTATCAATGGAAGTACTATTTATCCTGGACAAATATTAAAAGTTCCTTGTGATACATACACTGTAAAGACTGGTGATAGCTTATACCTAATTTCTAAAAGATATGATGTAAACTTATATGATTTAAGAAAGGCCAATAACAAATGGGATGACACCATTTACCCTGGACAATCTCTTAATATTCCAGGAAAGAGCTCTAATACAGAAAATTCAACTCCTAGTAACCCATCTACTCAGAAGCCCGTTATAAACTATAGTGAATCTGACTTAGATCTTTTAGCTAGACTTATAACTGCTGAAGCACAAAACCAACCTTATAACGCTCAGGTTGCTGTTGCAAGTGTTGTAGTAAATAGGGTAAAGAGCTCAGAGTTTCCAAACAATATTTCCTCTGTAATTTATCAAGTAAGCGATGGATACTACCAATTTACTCCAGTATTAAATGGGTGGATAAATAAACCTGCTACTGAAACTGCTAAAAAAGCTGCTATGGAAGCCTTATATGGTTCTGACCCAAGTAAAGGTGCATTATTCTACTTTGATGATAGTGCTACTAATAGCTGGTTATGGTCCAAGCCTATAACAGCAAGAATAGGTAACATGGTTTACGTTAAATAAAAAATTATTTAATCTATATAAAGGAGCTGTCTCAAAATGATTTTATGAATAATTTTGAGGCAGTTCCTTTTGTTTTAATCATTTATTTTCAGGTACAACAAAATATTTATAATGTAAGCATTTACTTAGCTGTTCTGAAGAATAATATCTATTTTTCCCTTTAAGTGTACCATCTAAATATCTTTGATAATCCTCACATGCTGGGTCATATATCTCAAAATAAGTCTTGCCATCAACTATTTTATACCCTTTAACTATTATAGCGTTAGTGGAAAAAGCTTGTCCTTTTCTTAAATGAAAATCGCCTACTCTTTCTTCAGGATTAGGATTATATTCAATATCATCTACCCATACACCAAAAATCAATATATTTCCTTTATCTAATTCATCTATTATGGGTTTATCATTCCATATCCCGTAAGGAGACATCCAAACCCTTCTAGACTTTACTCCGAATTTTTCTAAGTATGACTGAAGCACGTCCATATCCCATGGCTTCCCATCATTAATATATTTAGAACGAGCATATTCCACGCTTTTATTGTAATCAGATTTAATCCATTTTAAAGCCATTGTGGCACAAGCTACATTTGAATTATTATTGCTGTATTTCCCAGTATCATGTTGAGAAGTATACCACTCATAAGGTCTATCATTGGTGACATACTTAGTTTCATCTTCTCCTAGCCCAAAACATTCATTTTCAGTCTTTATCTTAAACTCCATTTTTTTCTCTTCTTTTAATTTATCTCCATAAAAGCTTTTTATATTATCTTTAATATTAAGTGTATAGGTCTCTCCATATTGATATGAATCTTCTTCTGGAAATACGGATATCTTATTTTCGTCGCTTTTTACATATACAGGCACCTCTTTGCCGTCTTCATCTTCCACTGTAACCCCTTTTAAATCTTCTTCATCAAGTTTAATTTTTTTATTAAAGGTTATTGTCCAAGACTTTCTATTATCAACATAATACTTATCCTCTTCTTCTGTATTCTCTTCCATTCTAGGCTGAGAAGGTTCTTCTTTTAATGTTATATAATCTTTATCTACATATCCATAAAGATCATATCCTATTCTAACCTTATAACATTCCTCTGTTTCATCTACTATTGTCACATCAGCATTTCCTACTAATTTATAAATTATTTTTGAATCTATATTTTCATTCTCTCTAACATTTAATAAACTTTCTATATTTACAATACCTGATTTTACCGTATATGCTTTTACAGTAGGGTTATGAAGGCTTATAAAAACTATCCCTAATGCAAGAATTAACTTATTCATCTTTTCATTTCTCATAATAATACCTCACATAATTATAAAAATACATTTCAAGCTTTCTCATATTTTTTTAAAGCTATTAACTATATATTAAATTATTTTTCATATACTATCAATAAATTATTAACAAATTCATATTCTGTTGCTAATTTTTATTACTAATAATAAAATATAACCAATACTAATATTGACGGAGGCGCCATAAATGAGTAAACTTTTTACATATTCTATTAATACTTCAAAGACTGAAGAATTTATAAATATAAATAGTCTTTTAAAAAAAGCTATAAGAGAAAGTGGCATAACGAATGGTACTGCACTTATATTTTCCCCACATACCACTGCTGGAATAACAATAAATGAAAACTCCGACCCAGATGTACTTAGAGATATGCTTGTAAATTTAAATAGGGTTTTCCCTATAGTTGGAGATTATATGCATGTAGAAGGGAATTCTCACGCTCATATAAAAACTTCACTTATGGGGTCTAGTACTAATGTTATAATCCATGAAGGCTCACCTTTACTAGGCATATGGCAAGAAATTTATTTTTGCGAATTTGACGGTCCTAGGTCTAGAAAGGTACATATAAAAATAATTGAAGGATAAATAAAAAAGAGCTAAGCATGTAATTTTTTAAGCTTAGCTCTTTTCTAAAGAAATTTCACTACTTTTTATTTAAGTTACTCAGGATAAATTTAAAATTTCATCAACTTAATTCCTATATCTTCATTGAGTTCTTTGGATACTTCTCCATCTATTACATCTAAAATTATTTCACCAGTTACGCTTATAATGGCTGAATTTAAATGACCGCCCTTAACATTAAGTTCTTTATCTCCTAAATTAATATGTATGTGAGGAATTAATTCATCTCCTGACATAATTACATTTCCAACTAAAGATGTTATTTCAAAGTCTTCACAGAATTCTTTTTGATTATATACCTTCTTATCCAATTCAAATATGCCTATTGTAACTTTATTCGTAGCACCTATACCCGTTACTGATGCTAATTTTATTTTTTCCTTTTTACAAATCTCTTTAATAGAAGCAATTATTTCATCACCTTTATCTAACCTTATAATATATTTTTGACCAAACTTTCTATAATCCACTTAATTACCCTCTTTCCTTATAATTTTTCATCATTCTTAGAAATATATATGTCTAGAGCTTTAATTCCCCTTCTTATTAATTTAACAAGTAAAATTAAATTACATATAATTAATACTATTACTAGTGGTAAAGCCACCATATATATAAGACTAAATATTTCATATATAATACTAAATATTTTCCCCATGCCATATCCCCTTATAAATATATCCCTTTAATATTTTTCCTATTTATAACTTAGTTTCTTTAACGTTCTTTTTTGAAACTTTATTTATAAATTCTTCTACATCTTTAAAAAGTTTCTCTTGGTCATCTCCACAGCATATAATATGATTTGAGTTCTTATAATATCTTAATGCTTTAGTTTTGGAAGATGAGTTATCATAGATATACTTAGCGCTTCTATGATGAACTGTATCATCAACTAAACCCTGAGCCACAAATATAGGGCATTGAATTTCCTTTACAAGTGGTTTTGTCTTCCCTAGAAGTATTCTAAAATTCACCATAGCTTTAAAAGGAATTCTAACAGATGAATTGTAGTACCTCTTAAGATTGGTGTACTCTCTTTCTTTAAAATCCTCTACAATGTTTAAATATACTCTTTTCATGTCCCAATAATATATAGGGCTACATAGTGTTATTAATCCAGATATCTTATACTTTAATGCAAGATTTACTCCAATTAATCCACCCATGGAAAATCCTATTATAAATATTTTATCACATTTATTTTTAAATTCTACTAAACACTTTTCTGCTGAAGAAATCCATTCTTCATAGGTTGTTTCCTTTAAATCTTTTCTAATGCCAGTATGTCCTTCAAGTTTTGGACATGTTGTTAGATATCCTTTATCGTTTAAGTATTTATTTAATGGCTCTATTTCTTCTGTACTCCCTGCAAAACCATGTATTATTACACACCCTATTTTTCCATCCATTTAATAACATCTCCTATTCTGCGTATTTATTCTTTATAAATTCTGTCCAATTCTTGTTTATACCATCCCTATATATATATACGCAGAATATTAATTTTTTATTTTCTTGTCTTACCACATATATTTTCAACGGACACCTTTATTACCCTTGTCCTATCAGCAGCTCTTTTTATATATTCCATACCGCTTTCAATATATTCAGGTGAATATTTTTCTATGATAGCAAGTAGGGCTCTTTCTTTTTCTTCATCATTTACTTCTGTTGCCTTGCCAAATATTATTGTACTTTCATATTCCGTACTAAATTTTTCTGGAAGTAGCTTAGTTCTGCCAACTACAGAAAAAGAAACCTTATTATTTTTTTCAATACTATCTAATTTTTGTCCTTCTCTAGCACAGTGAAAATATATAGCATTCCCTAGATATACATAACTTAATGGCACTCCATAGCCATAATCATTTTCCCCTACCATAGATAGAACTCCATACTCACCATTTTTTAGTACTTCAATAGCATCTTTCTCTTCCAAACTTCTATCTTTTCTTCTTACTTCTCTAAACATTTTTTATCCTCCTAAAAATTTATTTCTCCTTTTAACATAATAATACCTTTGCCTACCATTTCCATACGACCATTTTCAATTATCCTAATAGTAATTTCTCCTCCCCTATCCGATGCTTGGTATGCTATAAATTCTTTTTTACCTAATTTATCTTCCCAGTATTTAGCTAGCACTGTATGTACTGTACCTGTTACTGGATCCTCATTTATCCCTGCCCAAGGATTGAAATATCTTGTAATAAAATCATATTCTCTTGCCTTTGTCGTTACTCCTACTCCCTTAACATCTATATGAAAATTTAAATTTCTCATTCCTTCAAAGTTTGGGGTTAATTTTAACACTTCTTCTTCTTTTTCAACCTGTAAAATTAATTTCTTTGTATTCTTTCCATATACAGCTTCTTTGCAATTTTCAATTCCTATTTCCTTTAATAACTCTACTGGAATTTCTACCACTTCATATTCATCTACTGGGAAATCTAGTACAATACCCTTTTCATCTTTTCTAGCTACCAAAACTCCACTTTGTGTGTGAAATTTAATTTCATTACCTTCTACACCGATTTCTTCAAATAACACTTCAGCCGTTGCTAAAGTTCCGTGTCCACACATGGATACTTCAACCTTTGGTGTAAACCATCTTAGGTCAAATTCATTATTTTTTAAACTATTTTCATCTATAGTCACAAAAGCAGTTTCTGATAAATTTATCTCTTTAGCTATGAGTTGCATTTCTTTATCCTCGATGGAGTTCTTTAAAATACATACTCCAGCAGGATTCCCTCCAAAGGCTTCCTTTGTAAAGGCATCTACTATATATATTGGCAATTTATTTTTTCTCATTATGTTCCCTCCTGATTATCTCATTAAAAGTACCTCTTCTAATAATTATTTTACCCCATAACCTTAGGTAATGGGCAATAGTTTTTACATACTTTTGTTAATTTTCTGTAAAATATGCAAAAATGCACTACATCTTAAAAATAAGTGTAGTGCATTTTAACTTAAGCTAGGGTATCAATTCTTTTAGGTATAGCATATTCGCCTTTAGAGCTAATTTCATTGCTTTTATTATCTTTTTTTATGTTAGAATTATCTTCATTGCTATTATTTTCTTCAACACCTTTGGCAATTTCTCCATTAGTTTCTTTAGTTATTTTGCCAATCTTTGAACTCATCTTATCAGCTCTATCTTCAAGTTCACTAGCTTTTCTCTCTTTTCCTTCAGCTATTTTAATTTTTCCTCTATCCCTATCTAATTCCGCTTCTTTTTTTAATATACGAGAATTTCCATCTAGTTTAGTTTTTATTTCATTAATAGATTTTATCTCATCATAGCTTGTACTAGCTTTAATTAAACTATCCATCCCCGGTGTGTAAGTATCACTATCAATGGAATTATTCTTAGAGCTATTATTTTGTGGATTTTTATCTTCTTTCTTATTTCCTTGAATCTTTTCCATTTGTTTTTGTTGAATAAGTTTATTTATGTTTTCTACTTGCTCCTTTAAAGGTTTAATCATTTCAGCCTTTGTTCTATCATCTATTTTTTCACCATTTATCCTTTGTATTTCTTCCTGTACTTTCATTTTTTCCTTTTCTAGCAACTTAATTTCATTGTCTATACCATTACTTTTAATGGCAAAATCACTAGAACTTCTTCCACCTACTGAAGATATATTCATATTTAGTTACCTCCATAATTTTACTTATTTATATTATCATCGGTATATCTTCTATATACTTTAGATAACTTGAAGCACACTAATAAACGTAGATTTATTTTTTCAACAAAGATAAGTGATTATATAAAAAGATATATAAGTTATATTTTTTTATATAATACACAAAATAAGCCTGTAATATAATCCTTTGCTTTATAAACCTTTTGTTTGCATGGAATAAATTTTTTCTTGGGGAGTGAGCTAAATGAAAAAGAAAACATTATACATTTCAATATTTTTACTATTTTTTATCACAAGTATAGTTTATTCTAAATCCCCTCTTAGAGTGTTAGTTAACGATAAAGAAGTACCTAATAATGGGTATTATTTAATAAAAGATGATAAAATTTATGTCAAAGATGAAGCATTAACTAGAGATTTTAACATCAATATATTCTATGATAAAGATGAAAACAGATTAAGATTATATGATACGAATAAAATTGAACTACAAGCCAGATGCGAAATGTTTGAAGAGTTTGCAAATCTATATGATCCTAAAAATCCAGATGAGATAGCTGAACTTTGGGCAAAAGGTATAAAAGATAGAAATGGAGTATTTCAATATGTAACCTATAACAAAGCTTTAAGAGATGAGTTTAAAAGATTAGCTGAAAAACGCAATTCTTGGGTAACGGGATTCTCAAGTCCTTGGGTTAAAGATTATAAAATAGAAAGAGAGGAAATATCACCTTCTAAGTTTAAATATAAAATAGTTTTTAATGCTACCACCTCCGCTAAAGACAAGTATATCTGGAACGCAACTCTTGAAGTTGCAAAAGAAAATGGTAAGTGGAGAATTGTAAATTTAGTAAAAGATTTTGATATATTATGATATTATATTTGTAAAACATTTACTATAATGATTAATTATAAAAATAAAAGAACTAAGTGTACAGAGGTAGAATCACCTTTTTCAAAAGGAAACCACTATATACTTAGTTCTTTTTTGTCTAAAGCTTATAATCTTATTTTATATCCTTCATTAGATAAGGCATCTATAGCCTTATTAATATCCTTTTCTTTAACTAAAATATAATCAGTATCATAAGTAGATATGGCGAATATGCTTATACACCTTTCTGCTAGTAATCTACTTATAGATGCTAATATTCCAATGAGTGAAAAATCTAAGGGGCCCTCCACTTTTAATGCTTTCCATGGTTTTTCGCATTTTATGTCTTCAGGTATATTCTGTAAATTACATACAATAGATAGTTCGTCCATTGTTTTAGTAATTGAATAAAATTCGCCGTCTTTACACCATTCTGGAATATTCTCATTCTTTTCTAATCTACAGACTCCAAAGGTTTCTTCTAGTAGACTCATCCTTAATTTTATATTATCCATAGCAATCTCTGCTCCCTATTTATAGCTTATTTCTGCAAGAGTTGGTGTATGTTGAAAATTAACATTATCGTTATTATATAAAAACTTTACTCCATCAATCCATTCACCTTTATATTCCTTTTGTAGAAATGATCCTATAAGTCTATCTTCTGTTATTATTCCTCCTGCTGAACCCTGAAGAAATTCTGTTGCCCAAGCAGGGGATTTTAACATTGAAGCATCTTTAATTCCTTGATTATCCTTAGATTCTTTAAGATTCACTACTGCTACTTTTTTTCCCTTTACTTCATCTATTCTCACTACTTCTATAGGAAGATCATTAAAATAATACTTTGATAATTCTCCTCCTATCATATTTAACTTTTGAATCAAAGTTTTATCTTTTGGTATAACCATATAAAATCCTATTTCCTGTTTATAAGTATCTACATTTGCAGTATAAGCAGGAAGTAATTCATATTTATCATTCTGCTTATTTTCCTTAAACATCTCTATTATTGATACTTGATCTTTTACCTTAGTCTCCAATGACCTATATTTTTTATCTGAATCATTCACAGCTTCCTGCAAATTAGCATTTCTTTCTGTTAAAACTTCTATTTCTTCTCTAAGCCTATCACTTTCCGCATTAGTTGGCTTTGATTTAGAGCATCCAATAATTGTTAAGCTAAAAAGTGTTACAACAAATAAACTCCATATAATTTTCTTTTTCATATTCTCCTCCTCAAATTCACAAATTATCTATATTTTTATTCTACCATTAATTATAATAAAAAAATAGCACTTCTTGCTAATAAAGGAGTAGTTATGATATATTATTTAAATTTTCCTACTCATTGTTTCTTAAATAAGAATAATTTTTTTATTTAGTATGGTAATTGCTATCCTTAAATATTTCCTCTTCTCCTAGCTTTGTCCACTCTTTAATAGTAATATTAGGATTTAAGTCTATAAAGCTTTTTACTATATTAAAGCCAATGGTATAACCGCTAAACAGAGGAAATTCTTCTCCATCTCCATTCATTATTTTATTTATATCTTCTTCACTATAAAGATTATTTTTTATTTTATCCCATACTTGGATCTCCTCTTCTTTATTTAAAGCATAAGATAACTTAGATTTTTTATCTGGATATACAATGCTAGTAAAAAACTCTGCCTTCCCATCTGCAATAATCATATTTAATAGATTGTTTTTTCTTACATTGTTAGATATTTTCTTTTCTGTAGAATGATAATATTCATGAACCGCAGTTAACTTAATTTCACTTTCCCATCCATTTACCTTAGTGTTTACAACCATAAATATATTTTTCTCATCTGGTGATACAGCCCTTACCCCAGCATTGAATATTTTTGTCACTTCTGGATCTTCAGGTAGTATATAAATATTTATGTTGTCATTAGGTAATATACTATAAGCCTCTTCTAAACTTTCCTCTACAGCTTCTATTAAAACATCTTTATTTTTCTTTAGGCTTTTAAATTGCTCTTCAAAAGCTTTTATATCTTTGATTCCATATGGGAAATATAAATTCTCTATATTATAAGAGTACTTTTCTACAATAGGATTTACCATTGTATTTTTAAATATTTTTTCACTGTACTCCTCTTCTTCATTAGATTTTGCTATATAATCTTCTACATAATCATCTAAAAAAGTAATTATCCATTCATTTTTAAGTTTTACATTAGATGTTTCATTGCTAGTACTTGTACATCCTCTTATAAAAAACATACTTATTAAAATAGCAATGAGGCATATTATGTTTATTTTATGCTTATTCATGGCTAAAACCGCCCTTTATTTAATTCATTTTAGGCTATTCCAATCTACTATTTCTTCTAAATCCTTTTCTTCTAAAAGTTCTAATCTTATCATATTTATCACCTTATTTCCTATTTTTAATTAAGGTAATTATTTTTTCCAAAGCATCCTCATTAGGTTCTATCAATATATCTGGTTCTGTTTTTGCTTCCTTATTTGATGTGCCATCTGGATTTAACCCCATAGCATATGGAAAATAAATAAATAATCCACTTTTAGGAAGACTTATAGGGATAATCTCAAATCCTATACCATCTCCTGCTGTTTTCCTTCCTACTAACGTTGCCCACTTAGTATCCTTAGCAAATCTTGCAAAACCTTCAGCGGCAGAAAATACTTTTTCATCAACTAGTAGAAAAATTTGCCCATTGAATCCTACTCTATTAAATGACGGATATGCTTCCTTAGGCATTTCTAAATAATATTTAAAATCCTTATATAATTCTGGTGGATAATTTTCTTTAATAGGTAATTTTTTAATATCCATCTTATTTAAACCTAACATCTTAGCTTTATAATTTACAAAGGCCTCTTCATATTCCCCTCCTCTAAAGACTATATAATAAGATGTTCTTATCGAATAATTTATTAAATGAGATACAATATTATTGCTCCAATACGGATCACCTCCGCCCCCATTTCCTCTGATGTCAATTATAAGATATGGATAATCTTTTGTTTCATATAAAAAATTATAAATATTATTTTTATCTTCTTTTTCATGTTCAGGACCAAAACTCCTTACTTTCAAATATGCTATATTGTTTTCTTCTATTATTTCCGTCTCTATATTCTCTTTTATATTATTCTTATTCATTTCATTAATTTGTTCTTTATACTTCTCTTTTATCATTTCAATCCAATGTTCCTTCCAATACTCCTTTTTATTAGACTCAAGATAATTGTTATATGCTTTAAAATAAGGAGTTGACTCGTCGTTGTATCCCATATACTCTGCTAATTCATCAGATGGAAAAGCAATATATAAATGGCTATCATTTAACTCTTCCAAAATATTTGATATTTCTTCTAAGAACTCAACATCATTAGAAGTATTTTTTATTCTTTTTACATATTCTTCTTTATTAGCTAGCCAATCTATATTATTTTCTCTTTTGTTTACTTCAAAATATGGATAGTTTTCTTTTAAAATTTTATATAGATATTCAAAATCCTTTACTTTTTGTCTAGTAGTTAATGGTATAACTTCAGTTACATCTTTGCTAGTATTTAAACTTTTAGCACACCCCATTAAATTAAAAATCAAAATTAAACCTACGCCTAAAGCAATTTTTTTAATCCTTTTCATATTGTAGCCCCCCTATGATTAAATTATTATTTTTTATCTTCCTTTAATAAAGTAATAATGGCTAATATTTAATCAATACATATTTTTAGTAATATAGAATATATTCTAATCTTTTATATTAATTATACAATATTTTACATCAAATTTGTGAGATATAAGGGATTAATAAAAATTGGGACACCAAACGAGCTATATCAAGTTGGCTCTACAATTATATATTTTCACAAAATAATTATGGCTACAAAACATGGAGCTAAGCAGATGATGAAGCCGCTCCAATAAAAAGTCGCTATTTCACTACCTGCTTAGCTCTTAATAGTTTGTAAATATGTTCTCAAATATTGTTTATTTTACATATTACGAATACTTATCTATTGTACAAAACTTCAAAAATGCTATGTTTAGAAGTTCTTATTGTATCGAGACAGCATAAGAAGCATTATATATTATTCTTAAGTTTTAGACATGAAATTATAAAAATAAATATTTGTAAAACTTAAATGTGAAAACAATTTACCATAATATATATGTAAAACATAAAAGAACTGAGGTATATAGTGGGAGGAGCGCCTTTTTTTGAAGCGACGTCACTATGTACCTTAGTTCTTCTTTCTGATATATAAATATACTTATGAAAATTTATAATTGCCAAATCAATTTGGTATAAATAGTTTTGTGCTGCAATTTCTCTACACTATATCCCTATTATTAAACTCATTAATCCCAATTACAATAAATATTGTAGCTATTATGATTCCTATAATATACATGTGAATTCCCATGTCGAAGAAATTTATTGAGCTTCCATTTAGTAATGCTCTGCCGGGATATGTCCAGGGAAATAATATCCAGAACTTCGTATTGGATATTAAAAGGGATGGTATGGAAAAAGCTACTCCTACTCCCAGAGGAACCCCTATATTTGAAAATCTAATGCTTAAATAAAACTGTATCACCATTACCGGTATCAAAGAGATAAAAGTCAGTAGAGGTGCATACATAATGTTAGGTGGCATAGCTTTATTGCCAGCTATGAAAAAACCTCCAACAATTACAGTTGCCATAAATACTAATAGATTTAATAATATGAAGCCGCTTCCTATTATTAATTTAGAAACATACATATGTGCTCTTTTTACCGGCAAAGCACAAATTTTCTTCCAATTATCTTGTGCATTTTCTATTCTCGCAAGTATAGCCATTACTACTGTAACAAATATCGGTAAAAGAATCATTCCATAAAAAATTGCACTTTGAGTGTATAGCTGTTGCCATACATCTTGTCCTTTTGAGGTAAAAATATCTTTATATCTTAAAAAATTTATAAATCCTATGCTCACAAAAAATATAGGCACAAGGGTTATAATCCATAATAGTTTTGAATGTCTTAACTTTATTAATTCTACTTCTATAGCTTTTTTCACTCTCTTCACCCTCCCTTATTAAACTTCTACTTTTTTAAATTTAATGATTCCTAAAGTTATCCAAAATGCTGATGAGATAAAAGATATAACTATAAAAGTTGTCAATACACTTGCATCTAAAAATGGAAGAGCATCAAAAGTATATGTGTATGGAACTATTTTAGAAATTATTTTTCCTTGGTAGAACATGTAAGCGGATATCCCTCCGCAAAACCCTATACAAGCTGCAACTATGGAATTTTTCATAAAACAGCTTATAAATTGTTGTAGACTTATTATAGCCATTACCCCTATAGTTTGAAGAACTATATATTTTATAAATAAGTTAAGTTTTAAACTCTCTTCTATCTTCAATATTTTTCCTATAAATATAATTCCTAGTGAATTTAATAATATGGATATCAACGTAACTATAAATATTACTATCCATTTAGCCATATATATTTTATATCTTTCAACAGGCTTTGATAGTATGGTCTTCCATGAATTTTCACTGTATTCTATATGATTCACTATTGCTGCAATTAAAGATATAACTAAAATCAATAGCAGATTCCATTGCATACCCATATGATTTTCAAAAAGTATTACCTGCCATTTGCTTTCTACTCCCAAGTCATTTAACTTTTTTAGCACCTTTCCACTTGTTAAATAATCTGCTCTATAATACCAGTCTCCAAATAACATCAAAAATGAAATCAAGGGTACTATAAAAGATATTTTCCAAAATGCTCCCTTTTTATATTTTAGAAATTCTGATTTTAAAATGGATGAAAAACTCATAAGCTCACCCCTTCCTGCGTAATATCCAAGAATATTTCTTCTAAAGTTTTCTGTTTTTCTATAAATTTAAATATTTTATCTCCCTTCATTATTAAATCTTTTAGTAATTCTTCACTTTTTTTATCTCCAATTTTTACGAAAACTTCTTTATCTTTAATATCTGGAACGTAGCCTAGTCCCCTTAAATTTTTTACTGTTTCAGAAATTTCCCTAGATCCAATACAAATTTCTCCTGCACTTTTTTTATGAAGTTCATCTAAAGTTCCCTGAAATAGAAGTTCCCCATTATTTATAATTCCGATATCATCTGCCATAAGATCTATTTCATTTAATATGTGACTTGATATAATTACTGTCATATCATAAAGCTTTGGTAAATCTTTAATCAATTCCCTTATTTCATGTATTCCAGAAGGATCTAGTCCATTAGTAGGCTCATCTAATATTAAAAGCTCTGGCTTACCAAGGAGTGCTCCTGCAATTCCAAGTCTTTGTTTCATTCCAAGAGAGAACTTTTTAACCTGCTTATTTTTCCATTGACTAAGTCTTACAATATCCAATGCTTCATCGATGCACTTCATATCTGCATCTAATAGTTTTGCTATTACTTCTAAATTTTCATAGGCAGTTAAGTTTCCATAATATGAAGGAGATTCAACCATAGAACCTGTTCTTTTTAAAATATCCATTCTATTTTCTTTTAAATCCTTATTAAATATTTTTACTTTGCCTTTTGTAGGTTTCATAAGTCCTAAAAGTATCCTTATGGTAGTGGATTTTCCTGCTCCATTAGGCCCTAAAAATCCATATATCCTCCCTTTTTTCACCTGAAGATTAATATTATCAACAGCTTTAAAATCTCCAAATTTTTTACTTAAATTTTTTGTTTCAACAATTATATCTGACATATACTTTCCTCCTAAATTAAACTTTATCTAAGTTGTTTTAAGTTTAACTTTTGTACTTTAATTCTTCTTAATGTGAACCTTAATGGAACCTTAAAGTTTATTACAACTCACATGTATTATTAAAAAACATGAAGATAAGTGCTATAATCTAACTGAAATCACATAAAAATATGAGGTGTAAAATATGAAAGAAGAAATTTTAAATAGAAAAATATTGCTCATAGATGACGAATTAGAACTTTTAAAACTTTTAGAAGCAGTATTAAAAAAAGAAGGTTTTAGAAGAATTTTCAAGGCTAATAATGGTACTGAAGGCATTAATCTTTGCAAATCTGAAAAACCAGATATTATAGTTTTAGATATTATGTTACCTGATATTGAAGGTTTTGAAGTGTGTAAAATAATCAGAGAATTCTCCATATGCCCAATAATCTTTCTTTCCGCAAAGGCTGAAGATGTAGATAAAATTCTAGCCCTTGGTCTTGGTGGAGATGATTATGTGACAAAGCCTTTTAGTCCTAAAGAAGTAGCTTATCGAATCAAAGCTCATCTTAGGAGAAATATGTATATAAAAAATTCCCTCTTATGTGAGGAAAAACAGCTTCAATTTGGAGATATAAGGATTAATTTTACTAGTGGAGAAATTTTTAAAGGAAATGATCTTTTAAATTTTACAGCAAAAGAATATGCCCTTCTTTGCTATATGGCTCAAAATCCTAATAGAATACTAAACAAACAAATGATTTGCGATAATGTTTGGGGAGATGATTATTATGGTTATGATAATACTATAATGGTTCATATAAGAAAATTACGTGAAAAATTAGAAGATGATCCATCCCATCCTAAATATATAATTACAGTTAAAGGGCTGGGGTATAAACTCAATACTTCAATGTAGGAGTGTACTATGTTTAAATTAAGAAATAAATTTAAAATCACAACAAGTTTTTTAATAGCTTTGACACTTATTTTTGTTATAGTCCTTTTCATAGATTTAACCATTATAAGCGCACCTTTTATGACTAAAAGAGTATCTAATTCCATACTTTCTACATCTGATCCAACTAAATTCACACGCTCTTTTTCTAAATATATAAACTTTAATGGTGAAGATAATATAGAAATAGATGAAAAGGGAAATAATTTGTTGATTAAAAATAATGGTTGGATACAAATATTAAATGAGGATTTTAGTGAGATTTACACCTTTAATTCTCCTAAAGACATACCTAAAACCTATACCCCAATATCCCTTGTCCACGCTCATAAATATGATATGCTAAACTACTCAGTATATATAGGAGAAAAAGTGGTTGGTAATAGAACTTTAAGTTATTTAATAGGCTTCCCAGCAGACCATGTATCAAAATACACATTAGAATTTAATCCATCTACAGTGTATAAAATCATGGGTGGCTTTTTAATTATAATAATATCAAATATAATTATTGCAATAATCGGTGCATATCTTTTCTTTGGAAGAAAGATGGGGAAACCTTTAGATAAAATTGTAGAAGGAATAGATGAATTGTCCCAAGGCAATTATGAAATATCCTACAAAGAATATGGAATATATAAAAATGTGTTTTCTAATCTAAATAATTTAAACTTAAAGCTTAAAGAAAGTAAAATAAAAAGAGAAGAATTAGATACAATGCGGGAAGATTGGATTTCATCTATATCTCATGATATAAAAACTCCTCTCTCTTCAATAAAAGGTTTTGCTGAAATTATGAAAGACAAAGACTATGATTTTTCTAAAGAAGAAATACTAGATTACTCAGATATAATATGGAATAAATCCTGTTATATAGAAACCTTAATTGAAGATTTAAACTTAACCTATAAATTGAAAAATAATTCTACAGAGCGTAGTAAGTCAAAATTAAATATAGTCTTTCTTATACAAAATACAATCATAGAAATTTTAAATGATCCTATGTATAGTACTAGAAATATAAATTTTAAAACTTCTAATGAAACCATATATTATTTTGGGGATGAAGCCTTGTTAAAAAGAGCTTTTTCAAATTTAATCATTAATTCTATAGTTCATAACAACACTGATGTTAAAGTTTTAATTTCTGTTCATGAAGATGAAAATAATATCTACTTAAGCATTAAAGATAATGGTAAAGGAATATCAGCTAAAGACTTACCTTATATTTTTGAAAGGTATTATAGAGGAACTAATACTTCTTCCTCAAAAGAAGGTTCTGGACTTGGAATGGCCATCGCTAAAGAAATAATTGTTAAACATGGTGGAAACATTTCCATAGAAAGTGAAATAGATAAAGGAACTGAAATAAAAATAGGTTTTATGAAAAATATATACTAAAATCTCATAAGCAACCAATGGTTGACAGCATTTAACCACTTGTTGGTAGTGTGCAACCACTCTCATATGGTAAATTGTTCATAGAAAGAAGGAGGCCTAAAGAATGGAATTGTCTGAAAGATTACAGCAGCTCAGAAAACTTGCTAATTATTCCCAAGAGCAATTAGCAGAAATGCTTTGTATATCTCGACAAGCGATTTCAAAATGGGAAAGCGGTCAAAGCAATCCAGATATTAATAATATCATTAAATTAAGCGAGATTTATAATGTTAGTACGGATTATATTTTGATGGGAAAGGACAATAATAGTAATCAACTCGAAAGTAATCAGCTGGAAGAAAGCAATACCAAAAAGAAGGGATATAGCCAGCCATTTAAGATAGCATCAGTGATAATTGCAATAATTGCTGCTACAGCAGTTGTTGCTGTTTTATTTATTGCCGCATTAGGCCATATAGCTGGTGCATGGTAGCATGAAAAATAAAAGGAAGGATGTGAACAGAATGACAGGCAGAAAAAGTATTTTATTAGTATGCAGTATAATCATATCATTATCTTTTGCTGCATGCGGTGCCCCTGAAAAATCCAATGAAACAAATACTAGGGCACAAAACATTGCCTCGGTAGAAAATTTGTCACCTCAAGATACAGTAGAGACCGCTTTAAACTCCTTAATTGCTTTGGATACCAAAAATTTCAATAAGTATATTAACTACGATGTTAAAAAGACTAACTCTCTGATAGTTGTTAAAGGTAATAAATTATTTGGTGATAATTTGGATGAAGAAGGCAAGGAACTTGTGGGAAGCATGGTTTCCAAATTTTCTTATAAGATAATTGAAACTAAAGAAAATGAAAATGAAGCAACAGTAAAAATACTACTTACAAATCGTGATTTATCAGATATATATGAACGATTAGCATCAGCTTCACTTGCTGAAACCGCTACAGATCAAGAGGTTTCTTTAATTGACTTAATAAATGATACTGATAAATTACTGCAATTCGAAGTAGATCTTTCACTTAAAAAACAAGATAAAGGTTGGAAGATTAACATGAACAAAGAATTTGCAAATGCTATCTGCGGTTGTACGCTCTCAAGATGGGAGCTAGACCTCTTTCTTTAAAATTGTACAATCGATGACTAGACGGCGGTTTTGAGACATAATCAAAGCCGCCATTTTTCAGCTGAAACTAAAAATCATTTGATATATTTATCTCCTCATTATTTTTATAAAAACTTGTTATGGTAGTGTACCCTAATAATATTTGAAACAGATTTGTTAAATTATTTCTACTAGTAGCTAAGATTTCTAAAGGTCTTAATCTAAAGGGAAAGTGTGAAATATTCGAATAATATATAAATAAGGTCAATGAAAAATATAAAGATGGTATTCCAATAAAAATTGATTTAGGAATATTCAGTTTCCGAACTCCTTCTTTTTTTATTTCTTTTACTAGATGTTCTAGCCCTAATATAAATCCAAAACAGAAATTTATTATCAATGGCAAACCCATGATTAAGTATTGGCTCATGCTAAAATCAACTCTATATTGAAGGGTCAACTTTTGAGTAATGTAGTTACATAAAAAAATAAACACTGTAATTAAAGTAGAATAGACAATATAAATCTCCCAGTTTTTATTTTTCATAACCTTTCTTATCATAACACTCCCCCCATTTAAGTATCTTTGCTTTTAAAGTTACTTGGAAATTTAAATTTTTCACTCGTTAAATAACTTCTTACCATAACCAATATACCAAGTACCATAGAGATTATAAAAATATCCCTAGAATAACTACTTCTTTTTTGTGCTCCTAAAAAATACAATACTAAGCTTCTTACCCATATAATTGCAAATAGTAAATCAACACCAGAAATCCATTTATAAGTTCTATACTCCTTTTGTTTTATGCTCATATAAACATCTATTACAGTATTTATGATTATGGCTATTATTATTGGTACAATAAGCTTAAAGTTTTCTGTTTTAAAGTGTAGCAATATCATTATAATTATAAATGATATAACTCCTATTTGGAGCTTTTTCAACATATTCCCCATTCCCCCCATTTAAAACTTAAGTTAAAAGATTATAATACTTGCGAATCTTCTCTTCTAACTCCATAATACTTATAACACTCCCCTCATTTAAGTATCTTTACTTTTAAAGTTACTTGGTAATTTAAATTTTTTACTCATTAAATAACTTTTTACCATAACCAATATACTAAATATTATAGCACTTATAGAAGTATACTTAGAATAATTACTTCTTGTTCCACTATCTAATTTTTGTGTTCCTAAAAAATAAAATAAAAAAATCCCCATCCATGCAATTCCAGATAGTAAATTAACACCAGAAAGCCATTTATAGCTTTTATACTTTTTTTCTTTTATGATTATATAAACATCTATTACAGTATTTATGATTATCGATATTATTATTGGTACAATAAGCTTAAAGTTTTCTGTTTTAAAGTGTAACAATATCATTATAATTATAAATGATATAACTCCTATTTGAAGCTTTTTCAACATATTCCCCATTTCACCCCTTTAAAACTTAAATTAAAAGATTATAATACTTATGAATCTTCCCTTCTAACTCCATAATACTTATAAACCTTGCTTCTCTAATTATCTCTTTACTCTCGGCAAACATAAGTATACACGGTAATGTAAATACTGAAAACTCCCCTGCCGCCATGGTTACATTATCTATTTCTACCTTCCCCATTTTAATTTTAGGGTATGATTCTAATAATTCTTCTATTTTAGGTAGCAAGGCATGGCATACACTACAGCTATCTGATGAAAAATACACTAAAGCTAAAGTATTTTCCTCTATAAAATTGTTTATTTCTTCTACGGAATTTAAAATAGTCATTGATTTTTCTCCTTTGCGAAAGAATGTTTATGCACGTTAGTTCTTATTTACATCTTTAATTCACTACCTATATTTTACCATATTATTCTATATAATTTATATCATTGATAACTTATTTCAAAACATTCCTCAATACTTGGCATAGTATACATTAAGTGAATATTAAAATTTGGAGGTAAAATGTATAGCATTTTAATTAATAGAGCTGCTAGAAGACTTACACTGTATAAAGACGAAAAGTTTTTTAGACAATACACTGTTGCCATTGGCAAGCCTTCTACCCCTACTCCTGTTGGAAACTTTAAAATAATAAACAAATCAGTTAATCCTGGAGGCCCTTTTGGCGCAAGATGGCTTGGTCTTTCAATTAGAGGATATGGTATACATGGTACAAATAATCCTCCATCTATTGGTAAGGCTATTTCTAATGGATGCATTAGAATGCATAATAGAAATGTAATTGAGTTATTTGATCTTGTACCTATTGGCACTCCTGTTAAAATTGTATAAAAATCAAAATACTAGGAGAAACTGCCCAGCAATTTCTTCTAGTATTTTTTTAGGCACTCTATAACCTTCTTTTGAAGATATGGCTGAATCAGTGGATATGTTAAATTTGAAGGAAGTTCATTAAATAGCTCTATTTTTTCTATTTCTAACTCTGGAAGCTTTCCTAATTCGAAAACTTCTGCATAAAACATTCGCCCATAACTTTTAACATTGTCTATGGTTACTGAATAATCAAAAACAGATTTTATATTATATTTTAAAGCTCCTGTTTCTTCATAGAGTTCCCTCTTAGCAGTATAATTTATGTCTTCCCCTTTTTCTCTATGCCCTCCTGGTATTTCCCAGGTGATTCTTTCTTCATGCTTTACTAATATCCATTTTTCCTTATATCTGCTACTTATTATAGCAAATTTTAAGTTTTTATCTTCAACTTCACCAATTTCATAAAAATCTATTTTCATCCCACTCTCCTCCTTCTTGTCCTTATTTAATTATACATTAAAAGCATATAACAAAATATGTATTTTATAAACTTCCAATTATAAAAAAGAGCATGTTTCAAAACTATTTGAAAATAATTTTGAAACAGACTCTTTCTTATACTTTATATATATCTTATAAGATTTATTATATAAAAATGTTCATATTTTTACTCTATAACTACTGCAGTACCAGTAGCTGTAACCATTAACATATTTCCACCTTGCCCCAATACTTCATAATCTATGTCTACTCCAACAACTGCATTAGCTCCCATAGATTTAGCTCTATTTTCAAGCTCTCTTAGTGCATTTTCTCTAGCTTCAATTAATTCCCCTTCATAGGATCCTGACCGTCCTCCAAAAAAGTTAGTTAACCCAGCTGCAAAGTCTTTTATAAAATTTACTCCTGAGATTACTTCTCCAAAAACTATACCTTTGTATTCAAGTATCTTTCTTCCTTCAATTGCATTTGTAGTAGTAACTATCATATACATTCCTCCAACTTTTCTTAATATAAATTTCTATTAATATTATAAATCTTTTAATTTATTAAATGCATTAATTTTATCTTAAATTTATGTATACTCTACCACATATATCATATATTTTATTTTTTAGGTGTTATAGATATATAATATGAAAACTAATGGCGCATTATTTTAATAACAGCCTTATCTTGCACATCAATTTTAGCTGTTCCACCTATGGGAAATGTAAATCTTGGATTTGTATGGCCAAAATTTAAGTTTGCTACTACTGGGATATTATCTAATTCTTTTTTAGTTTTTATTATTTTGATTAATATTTCCTTTGAAACATTGGATTCTTTTTGAAATCTACCAATTAATATGCCTTTAACTTTATTAAAATTAGGTTGTTAGTTTTTATTTAAAAACTTTTTTGCATTTACTGTGACCCAATACTTTGTAATCCAGTTATATCGTTAAGTATCCAATCTCCATTATGATTCTTTATAAAAAAGCTTTTTTTCTTAGAATGAGCTAATGGTTTATTTTCCTCTGACCTACCTAGTTCTTCAATTATAAGTTCATCTACTTCGTCGACTTGTTTATTTTCTTTTTCATATTTTGAAGTTTTAATATATGCTTTTTCTATAGACATCTTTGTATTATAAATAGTAGGAACACGTAACTTCTCTTTAAATTTAATCTGTCCATCCTTAGAATTATTGGTATCAACCAGTATTCCATATAAATCATCTATCATTGACTTACTCATAGTTTCTTCAAAAATCTTATCGAAATCTTCCCTAGATTTTATGCTTTCTTTATCAAAATCTGCTAGGGGCTTCCATGTTTTTTTCAATATAACTATTGCTTCATCTTGGCTTAGTTTTATTTTTTTTACCATATATGGCTTACTTATTTTAATTAGATTAAAATATCCAATGGATATTACAATACCAATTAAGGTAGTTAACGCTACTAACTTGAAATTTATATTTTTATTAATTCCTCTATCTATATTAATAGACTCATTTAGAAGTTTATTCACCTCTTCTTTTTGTTCTTCATCTACTTCCAATTCTCTTTCAATAGTTTTATTCCTTCTTCCCAAGGTTTCAAATTCAATTTTATTGTCAGATATCCATTTATAACTTTTAATTTTACTCCATTTAGTGAAGTCAGACGATTTTGCCTCTCCCGAGTATACACCATTTTCAGTTATTCCCAATGATCTCCTACTTAAAAAATTTGTAATACATATCTGTATCCAAGTAAGTCCCTGTAAAATTCCATTTATATCAGTGCTCTTGTTTTTTATATAAAATAATATATAACCGCTTGTCATATATGTCCATAGTACTAATAACAAAACATAGAAAATTGAAATTTTTTTTCTTCTTGTTTGAATAATAAATTTACCTGCATAAACTCTCTTATATAAATGAATTAATAAAAGATAACTCATTATTATATTTAAAACAATGTAAAATCTATTCATATTTCCTTCCCCTTTAATTTATTAAAGATATTCCCCATTGTATCCCTAATTACATATTATTGCAGTACTAACTATTCATCATTTAAATTATTGAATATCTCATGGTATTTTTCTAAATAATAATATCTACCAATTATCTTATAGATAAAATAAAGACTATAAAAGATATTACTAAAGCCATTATACTTACTACTATATATCCAAATTTATAGAAAAAAATATATTCTTCCGAAAATTCCACTTCATCATAGTTTTTAAACATCCAACGCTCACCAAAAAATTTCATGTCTTTAGAATGTTTTAATCCTAAAATCCCTGCTATAAGAATTATCATTGCTATAAGCAAAGGAACTAAATGTCCCCTAAATTTTATATTCTCTCTTAGTATTGTTCTTATTATGAATCCTTTAGGATATTTTTCATTAAAGGATTGATTTAGTGCATTTTCGTTAGGAGCATAGTCATCAACCTCTATGGTACCATCTTCGTTAAGTAAACGCCCATTTTTATATTCAATTTTATATACTTCATTATCTGGATAATATAAATAATATATGTTGTCAGTTTCTTTAATGTTTATGGTGCCATAATCCCTTAAAGTCTTTATTTCAAATGTATACATGTCGTCATTCTTATTTACAGTAAAATAATTGTATTCAGATGATTTGTATACATGACTGTCCCCTTCAATACTTTCTTTGTAAAAGGTTTCTTTAAAATAAATACCCTTTTGAAAGAAAATACTAAAATACCCTACAGCTACTAGAAATAATGATATTATAGCCACTATATTGCAAGCTTTTTTATTACTATTATAAAACTCTTTACTCCTCCCCATCATATCCCCCTTATATCACATAACTCCATATCCTTACATCACTTAGCCATTCATCACTTAAATTATTGAATATCTCATGGTGTTTCTCCAAATAATAATATTTACCAATTATTTTACGGATAAAACAAAAGCTATAAAGGATACTATTAAGGCAATTATACTTGCCATCCTATTTAAAAAAATATATTCTTCCGATAATTCTACTTCCTCATAGTTTTTAAATTTCCACCGTGAACCCCAAAATACCATCTCTTCAGGATATTTTAATCCTAAAACTCCTATAAAGAGAGAAGCAATTGCTATAAGCAAACCAGCTAAATGCCCCCTAAATTCTATGTCATCCCTTAACACTGTTCTTATTATGAAACCTTTAGGATATTTTTCGCAAAATGGTTTATTCTCCATATTTTTATTAGTAATATAATCATTAATATCAATAGAACCATCCTCACCAAAGAAATGTCCATTTCTATATTCGCCTTTATATACTTCATTATCTGGATAATATAAATGATATATGCCGTCAGTTTCTTTAATCTTTATGCTACCATAATCCTCTATAGTTTTTATTTCAAATGTATATATGTCGTCATTCTTATTTACAGTAAAATAGTTGTCTTTAGATGACTTATATACATAACTGTCCCCCTTAATACTTTCTTTGTAAAAGGTTTCTTTAAAATAAATACCCATTTGAAGAAAAACACTAAAATACCCTATTACTATTAGACATAATGATAGTATAGCTATAATATTACAAGTTTTTTTATTACTATTATAGAACTCTTTAATCCTACCCATCATATCCCCCTCATAAATTAATGATGTAATCGAGCTTTTTTATGCTTAGAAACAATAAGGTTATACAATTTTATTTCATATTAGGATTTTTATATCGTCCCTTTTTTATAGTTCCTTTTCCATACTCTATGGCTCTAGTTGGACATTGGTGAATACATGCCAAACATTGAGTACAATTGGGTCCCCAAGTAGGTTTTTTATTAACCGAAATATTTCGTGCGGTGCATACTTTCTCGCATAAACCGCAACCTGTACACTTATCAGTAACATAAAACTTTTTAGGATTTAGCGCAAAAGTGTTAAACATAGGATTGATTACACTTGTTAGAATAGTTGGAAAGGAACCCTTTTTTAATTGAAAAACATCTTTTTTTCTTTCCTTAACTATTTCATTAATTACTTTTAGTCTGTCTTCTGCTTTAAGAAGTTTTTCTCCTTCTAATTCTTTGCTATCTACATCTCCTAAAATTATATAGTTATTGGGCATAATTATGGAAAATCCACTATTTAAAATTAACCCTTTCCTTTTTAGGCTTTTTTGTAGGACATCCATAGTATTTCCAATATTATCTCCACATGTAGACACAGAGAATATATAATTGTTATTATAATTATTAAGACGTAAACTACTTATAAAATCTAATACCTGCTTAGGTGGTGCCCATGCATAAACAGGATATACAAAACCAATGGTCTCATCTTCACCTAAATGATAATCCAAAGTATTTTTATCCTTCTTCATTTCTTCTGATATGCAAATCATTCTATCATTATTATATTCTGATATACTTTTAGCGACATAACTAGAATTACCTGTCCCTGTAAAGTAAAATATCATTTTAACACCTCCTTATCTAATTTGCCTTAATTGTGTTATGATTCGATCATATGTTTTTCTAAATTTAGTTCTATTGTCAGGTAATAATTCTATGTTACATAATGAAGCTACTTTTTCAGCAACATCTTGAATTGATAAGTTTTCTGTGTCTATATGTTGTTTAAATATTTCATTTGATAACCCTTCTATACATCTGTCTATTTGCTTAGCTGCCCATGAATTTTTACCTTCCCCACGACTTCTTAATCTTTTAAGCAAAGTTTCTTTTGAAGAGGATAATACAAAATGTTTTACTTCAATTCCATCATTCCTTAGTTTCTCAACAATTTCTTTAAAATATTGTGGATTAACTATAGTCATAGGTATAATTACTGTACCTTCATATTCCTGAGCAATATATTTTAGCATAGAGAAATTAAATTCCCTCCACATTGGGTAATCTTGAAAATCATTACTCTTCAAATCCTTTGGTATATTTTTGCTAATAAAAAACCCTGTCTTCTCTGGATCATATACAAACGAATTAGGAATTCTTCTATGCAGTTCAAAAGCTGTTTGTGACTTTCCAGAGCCAAATGCACCATTTATCCATATTATCATAGCTGTTATTCCACTCTTTCATATTTTAGTTGTACCAAATCATAATCAAATATCTTTCTCTTAAATCTTCTCTTTTTACACTTCGCATATTTTCTCAATTATTAGTTATGTTCTTAAAACTATTATACTATATTTTCATTTATATCTATAATTTAACATTGTATTTAATAAATATAGCACCTCCTAATAAATGAAAGGAAGTGCTATATTTCTAATTATACTAGTTATATGATTATATGGTTATACTAAAATTAAATGTTTATTTATTTCCTTCTATCTCTAATTTTAATGTATTAAAATATTCTTCCATAAGCTTAAGCCTTTCTATACCAATTTCTTTTGCCTTTTTTGTATACAATTTTTCAGGAATTTTTTTAAACTTCACTTCATATTCAATAAAAGGCGTATGCTTTGAACTGACCCTTGTCAAGTAGACAGATTATTTAATTAAAATATTATGCACTTA
>NZ_CAUPZS010000039.1:0-30448 GCF_963515715.1 uncultured Clostridium sp. | reverse complement strand
CCAGGGACACGAGGATTTTCAGTCCTCTGCTCTACCGACTGAGCTATCGAGCCATGTCACATATAATTATATTAATGACAATTATTATTATATAAGGCAATTGATAATTTGTCAATCTCTTTCAATATAAAAATGGTAAGCATTTTTTTATTAAGAGTGAAGAGTAAAAAATTAAGAATTAAGAGTAATGGATGAAATTACCTTTGGAATTTCTAAAATATATAATTTTAAAATTTTCTCTAAGAAAATTTTATCCTTTACTCTTCACTTTTAATTTTTAACTCCTCATTGATTCTAGTTTATTTTTCTCTAATATCTACAAGAAATTTACTATCTTCAATGCTTGCTTCGGCTAGTGTAACCATATCATTCATGATAGCTAGAGCTGCTTCTATTACCGAAAACTGTAGGGGGCAACCTGTTCCCTCTCCTAATCTCATCTCCATATCTAAACATGGCTTTAGCCCTATTTCACCCATTACATACTTCGCACCGGCTTCTGCAGACATATGAGACGGAAATATATAATCCTTTACATTTGGATTTAATCTATAAGCACAAAGAGCTGCTGCACAAGATATTACTCCATCTATTACTATAGGAACTCTATTCTTAGCTGCTGATAAAAAACATCCACAGAGTCCCGCAATATCAAATCCTCCTACTTTTGATAATACATCTATAGGATCACTGACATCAGGCTTGTTTATTTCAATAGCTCTTTTTATTACATTTTTCTTATTTAAAAAGCCTTCTTCTGTAAGTCCAGATCCCTTTCCTACAATTAGGTCAGAATCTATTTCTCCAAGAGCGCTAATTACTGCTGCACTTGTTGCGGTATTACACATACCCGCTTCCCCTGTACCAAGTAAATCGTACCCATCTTTTATTAAATCATCTGTAATTTCTATTCCTACTTCTATAGCTTTTATAGCTTCTTCTCTACTCATGGCAGGTCCTTTCGCCATATTTTTTGTGCCATAAGCTATTTTTCTATTAATTATTCTAGGATTATTAAAGTCTGCATTTACGCCTATATCTACCACACAAATATCTGCATTTACATTCTTAGATAAAACCCCTATCCCTGTAACACCTTTAGTATAATTATCAGTAATTGTAGCTGTTAGTTCTTGAGGGCATGCTGAAACCCCTTCTTCCCAAACACCATTATCAGCACACATTATTATAGTATTTTTCTTATGTATTTTATTTTTTACTTCCCCAGTTATACCAGAGATTTTAACTGCTATTTCTTCTAATCTTCCCAAGCTTCCTATAGGTTTAGTGAGATCATCCATTCTTTCCCATGCTTTCTTTATAGCTCCTTTATCTGCTTCAGTAATGGAACTTAAAGTTTTTTCTAGTAATTCCATTTTAATACACCCTCCTCAAAAAAATTGCCCCTACCCAAAGGTAGAGGTATATTAAAATCCTCAATAATATTTTCTCTTCCCTCCGAAGAATAAAATTCATAAAATCTTAGGCAGTTCTCCTGACTCGAGCTTCATTCTCCTCCCTCCTTCCCGGAATATAAAAAATCCAGTGGATAACGGAATTCGTCTGCTCACACAGTAGCGGGGGCTGCAGTGGATTTTAACCACTTTCTCTTTTAAACTATTCAAGCACCTAAAATTTCCTAATTAACTTTTAATTAAATTATATTTCTTTTTTTTACATATTTCAAGTTGTTTTTCATTGTAACTTATCTATTAGACTCTAAACTACTTAATATTTCACCTAATTGTTCATGGGTAAATTCATAGGCAGTATTGCAAAAATGACATTTTAGTTCCTCTGTTTTCTTGTCATTATATAGTTCTTTTAACTCTTTCTCTCCTATACTTAAAAGTACTCTCTCCACTCTTTCTCTTGAGCAATCACATCTATACTCCGGTACTGTATCATCTAATATTTTAAGATCCATATCCTCAAATATAAATTCCAATATTTCCTCAATAGTCATACCTTTAGCGATAAAATCTGTTATAGAAGATATTTCTTCAAGTCTATAGGTTACAAAGTCAGCAGTTAATTCACTTGCATCCGGCATCATCTGTATTATAAATCCTCCAGAAGCCTTAATAGTTAAATCATTATTTACTAATACCCCTAATCCTACAGCTGAAGGAGTTTGTTCAGATACGCTGAAATAATAGGCTAAATCCTCTCCTATTTCCCCTGAATATATTGGCACTTGACCAACATAAGGCTCCTTTAATCCAATATCCTTTATTATGGTAAGAGTACCGTCTTTGCCCATGGCTCCACCAACATCTAGCTTTCCTTTTTCATTTGCTGGCAAATCTACTTGTGGATTACCTATGTATCCTTTAACATGAGAATCTGGATAAGCAGTTACAACAATTCCTCTAGCTTCTCCTCCACCGTTCATTTGAATTGTTAAAGTATCCTTTTCAGATTTCAGCATAGCTCCCATAAGAGAACCTGCAGTTATCATTCTTCCTAAGGCTGCTGCTCCTGTAGCGGAACAATTATGTGTTTTGGCAGCTTTATTTACCATTTCAGTAGTTATTGCGCCAACAATTCTTATTTCTCCATCTTTAGCAATGGCTCTTACTAATTTGTCACTCATCTTTTCTACCTCCATTAAATCACTTAGTTAATATATAAGCGATTCTTTCCGTCGTATTTTTTATAGTTTCCTTTTCATAATTATCTAATATATGAAGTATTTTAAAACCAGCATTTTTTATAGTTTCCTCTATCTCCTCTTTTTTATAAGCTCTTTCTCTATGTATTTCATCAAATCTATCATACATATCTCCCTTTTTCAAAAAGAAGGTTAAATACATGTCCACTATTTCCTCTTCAAAAGTATTTTCCCAAACATAAAAAATCCCCTCTTCATCGTAAGTATAAGTGTTATTTCCTAATATGTTAGACAATTTATAATATGAATTTACATCAAATATAAATAATCCACCCTCTTTTAAATGTTGATACACATTATCAAAAAAATTAATAAGACCATCATATTCTAAAATATAATTAACAGAATCTAAACAGCAAGTTATTAAGTCAAATTTCTTATGCTGCAGATTAAGAGCAGTAATATCTTGGCATATTAAATTTCCATGTATATTTTTCTCTCTTAATTTTATCTCACATTCTGATAACATGTCTGGGGATAAATCCACCCCCCAGACATTTGAAAAATCACTTCCTATTAATTCAGTAATGTTACCTGTACCACAAGCTAAATCTAAATAATCTTTTAATTCTACTTTATATTCATTGCAATATTCTAGAATAATTCTTGACCATTTTAAATAGTCAACATCTTCTTTTATAAGATTATCATATATATCAGCAAAATTATTGTAACATGTCATAAATGTTTCTCCTTTATAAATTATAATACAAACTAATTATTATATATTATCATTCATTAAGTCAACATTTTTAGGTATATTCAATTGTTTTTTTCTCTTTGTCATCATTCCACCAATTCTTCCTGTCTCTTCAGAGGTTAATGAGCTCCACCCCAATTTATCTACCTTATCTCTTAATCCCAATTCGTCTGCTATCTCATACTTTAATTTTTCCCTTAATTTCTCCATTTCAGTTAGCTCTTTATTAGATTTTATTTTTTCCTTAATTACTTTTTTAAGCGGTGTCTTTCCCATAAAAATCCCTCCTTTAGAAGTATTTTTTACAGGAATGTTATTATTTATTCATCATATAAAAAGAGTGAGGAAACTCCCCACTCTAAAATAATACATTATTCATTAAATAAATGACAGGCTACAAAGTGATCTTTTCCCACCTCTTTTAACTCTGGTGAAACTTCAGAACATATTTGTTTTGCATACTTACATCTAGCTACAAATCTACATCCTGGTTTAGGATTTATTGGACTTGGAACTTCTCCTTCAAGCATTATTCTTTGTCTATTCTTCTCCACATCTGGATCTGGAATAGGTATGGCTGATAATAAAGCTTGCGTATATGGATGTAATGGCTTTTCATATAGTTCCTTACTTGATGCTAACTCAACCATTGTGCCTAAATACATAACCCCAACTCTATCAGAAATATGTTTTACCATAGATAGATCATGGGCTATAAATAAATAGGTTAATCCTAATTCTCTTTGTAGTTTTATTAGCAAGTTTACAACCTGTGCTTGAATAGAAACGTCAAGAGCTGATATAGGTTCATCACAAACTATGAATTTAGGTTCTACAGCTAAAGCTCTTGCTATACCAATTCTTTGCCTTTGACCACCTGAAAACTCATGTGGGAATCTTGATGCATGTTCCTTATTAAGTCCAACTAAGTCTAAAAGGTGATAAATTTTTTCCTGTCTTTTTTCACCTGTATAAAGTCCATGAATATCTATTCCTTCAGCTATAATTTCTCCAACAGTCATCCTTGGATTCAATGAAGCATAGGGATCCTGAAATATAATCTGAGCATCTTTTGTAAATTCTCTTTTTTTTGAACCCTTCAATTTATGAATGTCCACACCTTCAAAAAGAACTTCTCCCTCTGTGGCTCCATAAAGACCTAGTACTGTTCTTCCACAAGTTGTCTTACCACATCCAGACTCCCCTACTAGTCCTAGAGTTTCCCCTTTTTTTATATTAAAACTTACATTGTCTACAGCTTTTAATGTAGCATCTTTCCCGACTTTAAAATATTTCTTAAGATTTTTTACTTCTACTAAAACATTATTATTTTCCACTACTTTTGCACCTCCCCTATAATTGGAGCTTCAACCTTTGGTGCTAAAGGATGCTGAAGCCAACAGTGTACGCTATGGGTTTCACTTAATTTTGTAAGTTCTGGCATTTCTTCTTTACAAATTTGCATACAATAATTACATCTTGATGCAAAAGGACATCCAACTGGTGGTTTTAAAAGATCTGGAGGTGTTCCCTGAATTGAGTACAACTCATCTTTATGTCCAGTGTCTAACCTTGGAACTGATTTAAGCAATGCCCATGTGTATGGATGTTTTGCATTAAAAAACAATTCATCCGTTGTTCCTTTTTCAATAATTTTACCAGCATACATAACTTGGATCTTAGAAGCAACATTAGCCACTACCCCTAAATCGTGAGTGATTAACATTACAGCCGTTCCTAGCTTGTCTTGAAGTTCTCTTATAAGGTCCATAATCTGAGCCTGTATAGTAACATCTAGTGCTGTAGTAGGCTCATCTGCAATTAATATCTTTGGGTTACAAGCTAAGGCAATTGCAATCATGGCCCTTTGTCTCATACCACCTGAAAATTCATGTGGGTATTGATTTATTCTCTTTTCAGCGTTAGGTATATTAACTAATTTAAGCATCTTAACCGCTTCTTCTAAGGCTTCTTTTTTATTCATTCCTCTATGAATTATTAAACTCTCCGCAATCTGATTACCAATTTTCATTGTAGGGTTAAGAGAAGTCATAGGGTCTTGGAATATCATACTGATAGATTCTCCCCTTAACTCTCTTAATTCCTTATCATTCATTTTTAATATATCTTTTCCCTCAAAGAGAATTTGTGAATCCTCTTTTATCTCTCCTGGAGGTGTAGCTATCAATCTCATAATAGATTTTGATGTTACAGTTTTTCCACAACCAGATTCTCCAACAATAGCTAAAGTCTCTCCTTCTTCTAGGTCGAAGGATACTCCTCTCACTGATTGAACTTCACCTGCGTATGTGTGGAATGAAACTTTTAAGTCTTTAACTTCAAGTAACTTTGCCATAAATAAGTATCCTCCTTTCTACTGCCTAAGCTTTGGATCTAATGCGTCTCTTAATCCATCACCTAGTAAGTTAAATGATAGCATAGTTAAACTTATTGCTACAGCAGGGAACAACAATTCATGTGGATAGAAATCCATAACTTGTTGTCCAAAAGAAGCCATAGCTCCCCAACTTGTCTTTGGTGGCTGTATACCTAATCCTATAAAGCTTAAAAATGCTTCAGCAAATATAAAGGACGGTATATCAAATGTCATATATACTATTATTACTCCAATTGTATTAGGTATTAAATGTTTATATATTACCCTCTTTGAACCTGCTCCTAGTGCTTGAGCAGCTAAAACATACTCTGATTCCTTAAGCTGCATAACTTGTCCTCTTATTAATCGAGCCATTCCCGTCCAACCAGTTATACAAAGGGCTAAAAGTATTGTAAGCATACCCTGTTTTTCAAAAAGAACTGCCATAAGTATTACCACTATCATATATGGTATACTATTTAATATTTCAACGATTCTCATCATTATATCGTCCACTAATCCTCCGAAGTATCCACTGATACCTCCATATAGTGCTCCTACTAGCACTTCAATTAAAGTACCAACTAATCCTATGATTATTGATACCCTTCCACCTTTCCATAGTCTACCAAATATATCTCTTCCTAAGTGGTCTGTTCCAAATATATATCTTCCTAATTGTTGTCCATCTTTAGTTATATTTAAAGTGCCTGGCTTTGCATTTATAGCATTAGAAACCTGGTTTTGCACTGAATAATCTACACCACTTATTAACTTACCTAATATCGGTCCAATTGCACACATGATGGTTATTATGGATAATAAAATTAGAGAAAAAATAGCAATTTTATTTTGTTTTAACCTTCTCCATGCATCCTGCCAATATGTTAAATTAGGTCTAACTATGGCTTCTGCATCTGCATCAACGCAACCTATTATCTGAAACTTTTCTTTACTTAATTCAGCCATAATATACCTCCTATTTCTTAGCCCCTGATAATTTAATTCTTGGATCTATTAATGTATATAAAATATCTACGATTAGTAAAGCTACAATATACAAAAATGAGTAGAAAATTGTTAATCCCATTATCATATTATAATCCTTATTGGCGATGAAATCTATCATAGCATTACCTAACCCTGGTATGGCAAATATCCTTTCTATAACGAAGGAACCTGTTATAACAGCGGCTACCTGCGGCCCAAGTATTGTAACTATCGGCAAAATAGCATTTCTAATTATATGCTTCCAAGCTATAGCAACTTTAGATACACCTTTAGCTTGAGCAGTTATAATATAATCTTGACTGATTACATCCAAAACAGAAGTTTTCATATATCTAGCATAGGTAGCTATACTAGAAAAGCTCACGGCTAATGTTGGTAATATAGTAAATTTTATAGTGGAGAAAAATGTGTCTCCCCTACTATACCAGCCTGCTATTGGAAGTCCTCCTTTACCACCAACATATTTTTGAAGCAAAGCCGCCATAACAAAGCTAGGTATGGAAACCCCTAATATGGCGATAAAGATAACCGTATAATCCACAAAAGTATTTCTCCTAAAAGCAGCTATAATTCCTAAAATAATACCGATTGTTAATCCAAAAAATACAGCCTGCAAACCTATTCTTAAAGAATTAGGGAACCTCTCCTCAATATATTGGTTTGCTGAAATTCCTGGAGTTATAAAAGATTCTCCCATATTTCCCTTGGATAAGTTTTTAAGATAAGAAAGATACCTTTGAGATACAGGCTTGTCTAATCCATACTGTTCTCTTATAACTTGCCTCATTTCTGGGGAAAGTTTATTATATTGAACAGCTATAGGGTCTCCCGGCATTGAATTCATTAAAAAGAATGTGGCTGTAACAACTATCCATAAAGTTAATACCATGTATCCCATTCTTTTACATATATATTTGAACATTTTTTCCCTCCTTAAGTTGAGTTAATAAACCGTATATATTAATTATTGCTAATTTCCGAATAATCAGCAATAATTATTTTCGTAATTAAAAATATTCGCAAATTAAAAAAGATATGAAATATCTGTTTTTTTACATTTTAGCATGAATTATATAAAGGCTACAACAGGAAATTCCTGTTGTAGCTAATTGTAATAATACTTTTATTTTCCTTCAACTGAAGTCCATTTTAATTCATATAGTCCACCAAAGGATGGATATTGTATTCCTTCAACATAGTTTTGACGGAAGTGTATCTTATCTTTGTAGAATACTGGAGCTATACCAGCATCTTCTATAAGAAGTATTTCTTCTGCTCTCCTATATAATTCTGTTCTTTTAGATTGGTCTCCTTCTTTCTCAAGTTTCCTTACTATTTCATCATATTCAGCATTCTTAAACTTTCCATTGTTATTTCCATTGTTACTTACGAATAATTCAGCATAGCTCATTGGGTCATTATAGTCTGCACCCCATCCGGCCATTGCCATTTCAAATTGTCCACCTTCTGTTTTCACTAAATAGTCTCCGAAGTCAGCTGCAGAATCAATTGTTATATTAACACCGATTTTTTCTTTCCATTGACCCTGGAAGAATTCAGCATAAGCTCTATCGTTAGCACTGCTTCCCTGTGGTAAATATTTTAAAGTGTGTTTTGATGGATCTGGATCCATATTTAATTCCTTTAATCCTTCAACGAATAACTCTTTAGGATCCTTGTTTATAGCTTTTAATGGTTCTGGGAACATTTCTCTAAATTCCTTATCTCCTGATGCTAATCCAAATGGAATTAATCCATAAGAAATAACGCCTCTCTTATAAACGTTATTTACATAAGCTTCTCTATCTATTGCTAAAGATAAAGCTAATCTTATCTTTGAATTTGTCAATAATTTATTTGAGTCTTCTCTTCCTTGATTCATCAATATATAGAATGTTGATGGGCCAACAGAGTCCAAAATCTTGTATTTTCCAGCTGCAGCTTCATCTTTCATCTTTTGAACGTGTTCCCCTACAATAGCTGTTCCATCTATCTGTTTATTAATAAACATATTATATCTTGTGTTCATTTCTTCAGCAACCTGGAATGTAACCTTATCTAATTTAACTGTGTCTTTATCCCAGTATTTATCATTTTTCTTAAGCTGTATTTTAGATCCTCTTTCATAATTTTCAATAGCAAATGGTCCATTGAATACCATTTTGCTAACATCTGTACCATATTTGTCTCCTTCAGCTTTTACTATATCCTCTCTTAATGGATATAATTGTGCAGCTGCAGTTAATTCTAAAAAGTATGGAGTTGGATTTTCTAATTCAACTTCTAAAGTCTTTTCATCTACAGCTTTTACCCCAATATCTTCTGCTTTAGCCTTTCCATCATAATAATCTCTACCATTCTTTAATACAAATAAGAATGTAGCATACTGTGCTTTTGTAGCTGGATCTAATAATCTCTTCCATGAATATTCAAAATCTTTAGCAGTAACCTTTTTTCCATCAGACCATTCAGCATCTCTTAACTTAAATGTCCATTTTAATCCATCTGGTGAAGTTGTCCAGCTTTCTGCTATAGCCGCCTCTGCTTTGTCATTATTGTATCTAGTAAGCCCTTCTGTAAATGCATTAATAGCATTCGATGACATCTGGTCTGTGGCCTTTGATAAGTCCAATGTCTTACTTGGAGATACAATTAAAGTTATCGCTTGCTCTTTTGCCTCACCAGCAGGTTTTTTGTCGCCCCCGCCACCACAGCCAGCTAAAGCAGTGGATAAAAGCATGGTTGCAGCAATTAAAGTAGCAATTGTTTTTTTGCTTTTCACTTGAATTCCCCCTTTAAATTCTATAATTAAAATATTTATTAATATTTATAAACTAATATAAATATGTATTAATAAAATAATACTACAAAATAAAAAAAATATTCTTAATTCTAAGTAATTTTATTAAAAACCACCTAAATAAAGGACATGTGTATTTGGTTTTTATCAATATTAGCACAGTTTTTTATCCTTGTCAATTACAGTAATTGCAGGTTTTAACACTTTTGCCTCAATATATTTCACATATTATTCAGAATATTAAATGCTATATTTCATCAATTATAAAATATGATTTATAAATTGTATTATTTGGAATAACTATACATGATTCTCTCCTTATTATACATGGTACTACTTGCCTAAATTTTTATAAATGCTATATGATTTTACTCAACTAGGTTATATAATATAGTAAAGCAACTTCAGCATATGTACTTTACATTTATTAATGCGACTATCAAAGAATTAAAAAACTATAAAAACAAAAGAATGCATGACCCAAAATTTCCATAACCTATATTAGTCCATCAATTCATCATATATAATCTTAGAAAATACATATTCAAAATTTAGTTTATCTCTTGGCAATATAAGTTACAGATAATAATAAAGTAAATATGGAAATAATTAGAGTAAATTTTACTGTTGATTATGGATTAAATTTATAGAGTGTGGTTGGTAACATTGTAAAATGCAATAAATTAAATGCAATTGAAATTGCAGTATATATTTTAAATGAATAAATTTATATAAAATTAATTTAAAAGAAGAGAGGTTTTTTTATGAGTATTTTTGTTGGATCAGGTGTAGCTATTATAACTCCTTTTAATGAAAATGGAGTTGATTTTGACAAATTAGGAGAATTATTAGAATGGCACATAGAAAATAGTACTGATGCCATAATAGTATGCGGAACTACCGGTGAGGCTTCTACTATGTCAGAAGAGGAAAGAAAAGAAACTATAAAATTCACAGTAGATAAGGTAAATAAAAGAATTCCTGTTATAGCTGGTACTGGAACAAATAATACAATTAAATCTGCTGAATTTAGTAAATGGGCAGAAAATACAGGCGTAGATGGTTTGTTAGTCATAACTCCTTATTATAACAAAACCACACAAAAGGGATTAGTAGAACATTTTAAATATATTGATAGTAAAGTAAACATTCCTATTATTATATACAATGTGCCTTCTAGAACTGGAATGAATATACTTCCTAAAACATTATTAAAAATTTGCGATGAATGTGCTAATGTAGTTGCTATAAAAGAGGCTAGCGGAGATATTAGCCAAATTGCACAGATGAAGTCTCTTTTAAAGGATAGAATAGATATATACTCTGGTAATGATGATCAGATTATCCCAATACTTTCATTAGGGGGAATAGGTGTTATATCTGTATTGGCTAATATAATTCCAAAAGAGGTTCACCAAATGTGTGAATTATATTTAGATGGCGATGTTAATGAAGCACTAAAAATACAATTAGATAACTTATCATTAGCTAATTCTTTATTTATAGAAACTAATCCTATACCAGTTAAAACAGCAATGAATCTTATGGGAAGGAATGTTGGAAATTTAAGACTTCCACTATGCAATATGGAAGAAAATAATCTAAATATATTAAAAGACGAATTAAAAAATCATAAATTAGTAAAATAGATGGAGGTTTACAATGGTAAAAGTTATATTATGTGGCTGTAACGGAAAAATGGGAAAAGTAATTACTCAAACAGCTCTTTCTTTTCCTAATATAGATATCGTGGCTGGTGTGGATAAAAGTTTAAATAACAACAACCTTTATCCAATATTTTCAAATATAAATGAGGTGAATGTAGCAGCGGATGTGGTTCTTGATTTTTCAAGACCGGAGGCTCTAGATGATCTTTTGGGTTATTCTAGTAAAAATGCTACTCCATTAATACTTTGTACAACTGGATATAGCGAAGATCAACTCAATAAAATATCTGAAGGGTCAAAAGCTATATCTATTTTTAGATCTGCTAATATGTCAATTGGCGTAAACATAGTTAATTCTATACTTAAGAGTATAAGCAATAAACTATATAAAGACTTTGATATTGAAATAATAGAAAAGCATCATAATCAAAAGGTGGATGCTCCTAGTGGTACTGCTCTTCTATTAGCTAACACCATAAAAGATTCAATTGACGGCGTTAGGGAATTTTCTTATGGCAGGGTAGGTAACTCTAAACGTGAAGAAAAGGAAATTGGTATTCACGCAGTAAGAGGTGGTACTATAGTTGGTGAACATGATGTAATTTTTGCAGGAATTGGGGAAAATATTGAGATTAAGCATTCCGCTATATCAAGAGAAGTTTTTGCTGTTGGTGCTCTTAAGGCTTGTGAATTTATGCAAAACAAAACCCCTGGACTGTATAATATGCATGATATGCTTAACTTATAGAGTTAAAAATTAAAAATTAAAAGTGAAAAGTTAAATTATAGAATTCTGCCTCAGCAGAATTCTTTCCTTTACTCTTCACTCTTCATTTTTCACTTTTCACTAATAAAGTTTTAAATTCCCTCTACTTGATAACACTTCTTTTATTAATTATCTATTATATCATTTCATCTTACAGTAACTAATGCAAGTATCATATTCCAAAATCACTTTTCCATCTTTATTATATTTATTAAATAAATTTCTCAATTCTGATATCATAGTTATAAAGTTCGGGTCATCTTCATTTGGCATATAAGAATAAGAAACTAGGTTTCCTTTTAATCCCTCGAAATCGACTATTTGAGGATTATGTAAGACTTTTTCATAAACAGTTTTATCTGCAAAAAAGTCAGATGTGAAATCGTCATCAGATTCATTAATATATTTTTCACCATACTTTTTAATAAGTGACAAATATTCACCCATAAAACCTACTGAATTATTTCTTCTAATATTATATAGTAATACAATAAACCCATTAGGTTTAAGTATTCTTAAAAACTCATTCTTTGTTGGTATAAGGTCAAACCAATGAAATGATTGCGCTGCTACAATAACATCAATAGATTCCGATTGTAAATTAGTGCTTTCAGAAGAACCGGCAACAGAATAAAAATTACTATATCCATTAAGTAATCTTTCTGCAATTTGTCTCATGTCTTCGTTTGGTTCAACTGAATATACAGTATTTCCATTATCTAAAAATATCCTAGTTGAAATACCTGTTCCAGAACCTATATCAGCAATAAATGAGCATTTATTAAGTCCAATAGCTTCAGTTAAAAAACTTATTACCTCGCTAGGATAGCTTGGTCTATATTTATTATAGTTTTTAGCACGACTACTAAACCTACTTTTTGAATTAAATCCTTTTAAATCCATGTAAAATCTCCCCCATGATAAATTAAACAAATTAATTTTTTATAGTCATTATACTGTGTAAATATGTTATTCTACATGTTTGTGAGAAAACCTTCCAAAATTATTAAGTATTAATTATCCATTGTTAATTAAAAGCTATATTTTAGAAACTTCTCAATCCTATCCAACGCCTCTTCCAACTCTTCCATGCTATAGGCATAGGATATCCTTATATACCCTTCTCCTCCTTCTCCAAAGGCTGATCCTGGTACTACAGCTACATTTCCCTCTTTTAATAATCTATAAGCAAACTCTTCACTGCTCATGCTAAACTTTTTTATGGATGGAAATATATAAAATGCTCCCTTAGGTAAATTTACTTCAAAACCTAATTGGGTCAATCTATGGTAAACATAATTCCTTCTCTTTATAAATTCATTTCTCATATATTTTACTTCATCTAAAGAGTTTTTAAGTCCTTCCACTAATGCCCACTGTACTATAGATGGAGCACAGCTAGTGTTATATTGATGAACTTTAATAATATGTTTCATATACTTTTCATTACAACAAATATATCCAGCTCTAAGTCCTGTCATAGAAAACATTTTTGAAAATCCACTTACTAATATAATTTTATTTAATATTTCTTCATGTTGACATATAGAATAATATTCATCTTCAAAGCATAAAGAACTATATATCTCATCACTTATTACAATTATATTGTTATTTTTTATTATATTATAAAGTTCTTCCCTATCTTTTATACTTAGTGTGCCCCCTGTTGGGTTAGAGGGAAAGGATAATATTAAAATTTTAGGTTTTTCCTCAGTTATTTTCTTTTCCAAGTCCTTAGTGCATATATTAAAATTATTATCTAATTCATAAAATATAGGCTTTCCACCGACTAATTTCGTCAAACTTTCATAAGCTGGATAAGCTATTTTAGGAATCAATACCTTTTCATCTGGATTTAGCAAAGCTATAAAAGTATCGAACAATCCTTCACTACCTCCTGCAGTTATGCATATTTCCTCTGATAAGTAGTTTATATGAAATCCTTTCAAATAATTACTTATTTCTTCTCTAAGTTCAATTATTCCAATATTAGAAGTATAGCCCGTTCTATTATCTTCAATAGCCTCAATTAGAGCTTTTTTTATAGATTTAGGAATGTGAAAATCTGGTTGACCCAATGTAAGGGAAATTGTGTCTGGATAATTGGATACCTCATTAAAAAATTTTCTAATTCCTGATATCTCTATATTTTTTATATAATTTGATATAAAATTATCATTCATATACATAAACACCCCTCTATTATGGTATCATTATATTAATGTAGTTATTCCTTAATCGACCCTAAAATTATAACTCTATTTTAAGTATTATATCATTAATTATCAAAGGAGGAGTTTTATGGACTATAACCTTAATGATCCCTATGAATTAGCAGCATATATAAAGGATTCAGAAAAGTTAACACCAATAAAAGCTTATATAAATGGAGAGTTGACCGGTTTAGAACTAGACGATATAGAAGCATATGGCGAAAATAATTTTTTTATACTTTTTGGAGAAAAGGAAGCTATTATAAAATTTATAGATAAACATAGGGATAAAATTAGAAATTTTAAATTAGAATGTGATAGAAAAAATTCTGCTATTCCTTTAATGGATATACTTAATATAGATGCTAGAATTGAACCAGGAGCTATAATTAGAGATAAAGTTAAAATAGGTAAACATGCTGTAATTATGATGGGCGCAGTAATTAATATAGGCGCTGAAATAGGTGACTATACCATGGTTGATATGAATGCAGTGGTTGGAGCTAGGGGTAAATTAGGCAAAAGAGTTCATCTTGGCGCTGGTGCTGTTGTGGCGGGAGTCTTAGAACCTCCAAGCAATGATCCATGTACAATTGAAGATAATGTTATGGTTGGTGCAAATGCTGTAATATTAGAAGGAGTCCGTATAGGGGAAGGTGCCGTTGTAGCTGCTGGCTCCATAGTGACTGAAGATGTACCTCCAAGGGTTGTTGTTGCTGGCGCTCCTGCTAAAATAATAAAACTTGTTGATAAAAAAACTGAAAGTAAAACTAAAATACTAGATGATTTAAGATAGTAAAAAGCTATTCCTAACTGGAATAGCTTTTTATATTATTTAATTTATAAGCTTTCCGCTAATTCTATTTCATCAATTTCATCAATTTCATCAATTTCTTCTATTTGTTCTATATCCTCTATATTCTCTTCCCCTTCTTCAATATCCTTTACTAAATCTTTTTTATCATCAGATACTTTTTCCATTTTAGATATAGATACTTCATAAGCTATCTTCTTTATAACTTCATCTTCTGATATTTTCTTTTGATATTCTCTACTTTGTAATCTTCCCCATATCCTAACATTATCTCCCACACCTAATTCTTCGCAAAATCTTGCGTTTCTTCCCCAAGCTATAGTCGGGATATAATCCGATTTATTGTATGCTCTATTTACAGCTAAAAGCAAATCTGCAATTTCCCTTCCAAAGGGAGTTGTCCTATAAACCGGCGGCTTACATATGAAGCCATTAAGCAATATCTGGTTTGGATTTTTTGTCCTTTCAATACAGTATTCTATGTTTCTTGCAAATACTGTTAATATTAACCTATTAGAACCTTCCACAAACTTGTTATATGACCTAAGTTGTCCTTCTACTACAACTTCAGAGCCGATTTTTAAATCCATATTACCGATTAATCTTTCCGATATTGTTACGAACAACTGATCTTTAGCATCACTTAATCTTTGAACTTCAACATAGAAAGTATAAAAACCTTCTCCATACATTTCATGGCTAAATTCAAGTTCTGAACTCACTACCCCTTCTAAGTAAATTTTATTATTTTGTAATACATTCTCCATTTTAACCCCTCTTTCCCTTAGTATCTTAAATACTTTTACAACATATTAATATTCAAAAAAATTCTAAAATATACTTAATATTAGTAAATTTGTTCTATCTATTCTAGATTAGTTCTGATTTTATTCTCTGCTATTCCTTCTATTAAAGCTATAGTTATACATATCATAAAAGCATATAATTCATAATTGTCTTTAAATTTTCTATTCACTGGTATTTCTTGTGGTATAACATCTTCTTTAATATATCTTTGAATACAATATACAAACCCACTTTTATCTTCTGAAATACTAGATACAGTTATAGTATTTTTATTACCTAATCCGTAGGTAATTAAATTACCCTCAAATAAAATATTATTAAATTCCATATCCATATTCAGTAGATAATAATCCCCAATATAATTGTCCATACATAAATCTAATTCATTTATATTATTTATAACTATATAATCATATTTTTTTTCTTCATTTAATCCTTTATAATCTATATCTAAATCTAAATTCAACATCCTAAACTCTCTTTTTATATAGTTTATAAACTCAAAGTTATTGTCAATAACAAAAACTTTCTTCATAATATCAACTCCTATTTACCTATTATAAATATTTTACTCAGGAGTTAATTTTTTATACTCAATGTTAATCTTGTACACACTATCACCTTCCTTTGTAACTTATCTTTTGTTTAATTATGCTTTTACTTATATTTCCATTATAGTATACATAAGTATACCCTTCAACTATTGTTTTATTTGTCTTCCTTGATGATCTATATAATAGTTATCTTTGTATAAAAGATCTCCTACTTTTTCAAATTTGTATCCTTTAGCTTTTAAGTCTTCAATTATTCTGGGTAGTGTTTTAGGAGTATATTTTCCATCACTGTGAAATAATAATATAGACCCAGGTTTTGTATTTTTCATAACTCTGTTATATTCCTTTTCTTCTCCTTCAGCCTTCCAGTCTATACTATCTACATCCCATTGTATGCAGTAATATCCCGATTGATTAACTGTTTCAACGGATAAATTATTATATGCCCCACTAGGAAATCTAAACAATTTTGTACTTTCTCCTGTTATCCTAATTATTTTACTATCAGTAACACTTAATTCATGAATTATCTTCTCTTTTGGAATTCTACTCATATCTGGGTGAGAATTTGAATGATTTCCTATTTCATGGCCACGTTTATGAATTTCTTTTACCTCTTCTGGAAAGTCATCTATCCAATTGCCTATTAAAAAGAAGGTTGCTTTTATATCGTATTTATCTAGTATATTCAAAATTTCAATTGCATTATTTTCTCCCCAATTTACATCAAAAGTTATAGATACCTTTTTTTCTTCTGTGCCTACTGAGTAAATAGGTAGTTTTCTTTCCTTATTCAAAAATACTCCCTTACTTTTAAAAACTACGGATACTGTCATGCTAATTATTATCATAAAAATAGCAATAATCATTTTTTTTATTACTTTTCTATCCAATAAATATACCTCCATTTTTATCTTTCCTAAAACTTTATATGCTATTACCTTTGTAAAATATTACTAATATTAAATAAAATTATAAAAATAAAGAGGCATTTATCATAGTGCTTTATTTTTTTTCATAAATTTATGTTATAATTAAAATGATTAAATTATTAGGGAGGAAAAATAATGTTTGAGGATACTTTAGAGTTAGCTGAGAATAAACTTCTTCTATTGTATATATTTGATAAAATAAAACTTCCTATAACAAATAATCAAGTAACTCAGGTTGTTTTAGAAAATAATTTTATAAACTATTTTACCTTGCAACAGTATCTATCAGAATTAATCTCTTCAAACTTTCTAAACTATATCAAAGATGAAAGTAAGCAGAGATTGCAAATTACTGAAAAAGGTAAAAAAGTACTTTTTCTCTTTGGTAATAGGATTTCTAAAAATAAATTAGATATTTTCAATGCTTATTTAGATAAAGAAATCACTAATATTAAAAAAGAAGTAACTATACTTTCTGACTATACAATAGAAGATAATGATAAATACATTGTTAATTTAAAGGCTTTAGAAAATGATACGGTGTTAATAGATGTAAAACTTTCTGTCCCTTCAAACAATGAAGCAAGGGATATTTGCAATAAGTGGAAAAGCAATTCTTCTGAACTATATAAAGCAATTATAAATTTACTAACAAATAATTAAATCAATATCATACCCGTAGGCTCTCCACCTATTGGTATGCTTTTTTTTGTCTCACTTTCAATATTTGCTTTAATGAGTAAATTATTATAATTATCTCCTACATATATATCATCTCCTACTTTTATTATGCCTCTAGGCATTCCGCCTAAATTAATCTTTTTTATCTCCTCATAGTAATAAATATCGATTATACTAACAGTTCCCTCTCCAAAATTTGATACATAACAGTTATTTCCTTCTAAAAACATATCCACTGGTGAGTTACCTGCGGTAATTCTATATAATAATTTATAGTTTTTTGATGACAATATAGAAATGCTTCCTTTAAAATCCGCTCCTAAATTACTTTCACAAACTATAATATATTGACCATCATCACTAAATAATGCTTTAGTAGGATAGCAACCAACTTTAATATTTCTTACATTCTCTCTATTTTCGCAATCAATTAAAGTTATAGAGTCATTTTCCATATTAGTTATTAGTAATAACTTCTTCTCTTTATTTAGAGCTATACTATGTGGTAAATTTCCACAAGGTATTTCCTCTAATACTTTATTTTTTATTAAGTCAAACACAATAACATTATTCAATTCACCACATATTATAAAAGCATAATCTTTATAAACCACTATATCATTACAATGAGCTCCTATAAAAAAGCTATCTTCTTCCCTGTTTTCTTTTATATTTAATATAGAAAGGCTATTACCATAACTATTAGCGGTAAGTAACCTTTCATCATACTTACATATTCCATGAGGACCTATTTTGCCAAAATTAATTGGTGTAAGTGTTATTTTGCTTTCTTCTTTAAAATTTTCTAAATTTACTTTAGAAATACAGTCCGATGATGTATTACAAATATATAAACAACTCATTACATTCCCCTCCTCACAGATATAATATGTAGGTAGTGCAATATTTGAGATAAATATATTATAACTATTGTATAATAGTAGATAATTATTATATAATTTTATGCATATAGTTTTAAGGAGGAGTAGAAATGTATACTTATCAAACATCTGGAGTTTGTGCTAGGAAAATAAACTTTGACATTAAAAACAACAAAATAGTAAGTGTTGAATTCATAGGTGGATGCAATGGTAATCTTAAAGGAATATCAACCTTGATTGAGGGAATGGACGTAGAGGAAGCTATTAAAAAATTAAAAGGATTAACTTGTGGTAATAAAAGCACATCCTGTCCTGATCAGTTATCAAAAGCGTTAGAAGAAGCTTTGAATAATAAATAAAAATTGCCAAGCAGTTTTATTTAATTGAGAATTGAGAGTTAATAATGGAGAATTAAAGAAAGGATTCTGCTTAAGCAGAATCCTTAATATATTCCTAGAAATTTGAGCTTTGCTAAAATTTCATCCATAACTCTCAATTATCAATTATCAATTCTCAACTTAAAATTGGAGTCGCAATTTTTATTAATAATCTTCCTCATATCTCCTATCATATATAATGACCCACATATCAAAATCATGTCTCCCTCTTCACAGTAAGATAATCCCTTGGTATAAGCTGATTCGTAGTCTTCAATTTTTTCATAATTATCATTATACTTTTTTATTATTTCTGCTAATTTATCTGCATTTTCTGCTCTATGACTATGAGGAGTGATAGCTATTACTCTATGTGCTAAAGGTACAATAGTTTTAATCATTTCTTCTACTTGTTTATCTGAAAGTATTCCTATTATCAATATAAGCTTGTTATATTTAAAATACTTTTTAACGTTTTTACTTAGCTTATCTATGCCGTCAATATTGTGAGCCCCATCTATAAGAACTATAGGATTTTTTTTCATTATTTCCATTCTACCTGGCCATTTTACATTTTTTAATCCTCTTGAAATATGCTCTTCTTCAATATTAATCCCTAAGCTTTGCAACTGTTCCATCACATTTAAAACTACAGAACAGTTTAATAGTTGATGAATTCCTAATAAAGATAACTCGATATTATATTCCTTATTTAAAGTGCTAATTATGCATCTTTGATAATTTACATTGTATAAGTTTTCTTCTGCACTTTTTACTGAGTCCTCTTTTACATATATTAATGGACTATTTTTTTCTTTACATATGTTTTTTATCACTTCTTCTGACTCTTTTTGCTGAGGATATAAAACTAATGGTACCCCTTCTTTGATTATACCCGCCTTTTCATAAGCAATCTTTTCTAGAGTATCTCCTAATATTCCCATGTGATCAAAACTTATAGAAGTAATTACAGAAACTAAAGGGGTAATTACATTAGTTGAATCCATCCTTCCTCCAAGACCTACCTCTATAACTCCATAGTCAATTTTTTCTTCAAAATAGTATAAAAACATGGCACAAGTTATAATTTCAAATTCTGTTGGACTTCCATATCCATCTTTAATAATTTTATCTACTGCTTCAGCAACCCTGCTCATAACCGAAGCTAATCTATCCTTAGGAATATTTTCACCATTAATTTGTATTCTTTCTTCAAATTCTTCTAAGTAAGGTGAAGTATACATACCTACCTTATATCCAGCTTCTATAAGTATTTTTGATATCATGACTGTAGTAGAGCCTTTTCCGTTGGTTCCAGCAATATGTATGCATTTTAGCTCTTTATGAGGATTACCTAATAGTTCTAGTATCTTTTCGACTCTTTTAGTACCGGAGTTATTACCAAATTTACATGTACTTTCAATATATTCTATTGCTTGTTCATAATTCATAATATCCCCTCTTCTTTAAGTGAAGAATTACAAATTAAAAGTGAAGAGTATTGGATGAAATTTTAGCAAAGCTCAAATTTCTAACATCATATATCTAATATTATATAATATGAAAATTTTGCTTTGTAGAATTCTTACCTCTACTCTTCACTCTTATTTATTCACTCTACACTAAATATTAATTTAGACTATTTATTCTTTCTAATACCGCATTAAGCATTTCTTTATACTTTTCACCTTTAGCTCTTTCTTCTTCAATAACAGCTTCAGGTGCTTTTTTTACAAATCCTTCATTTGAAAGTTTCTTTTCAATTCTATCTATTTCTTTTTCTAATTTTTCTTTTTCTTTGTCTAATCTTTCTAACTCTTTTTCTACATCTATTAAGTCAAGTAATGGTATATACATTTCAGCACCTTTTGTTAATGCTGTTACTGCATTTTCTGGAGCTTCAGTCTTTGAATTTAAGAATGTTACTTCACTTGCAGAAGCTAGCTTTTCAAAATATACCCTTCCATTTTCAAAGGCTTCTCTACCTTCTAATGCATATATCATAACCTTAGCTTTTCTTGAAGGCGGAACATTCATTTCTGCTCTAACATTTCTAATGGCCTTTATAGCTTCGATTATTAAGTTCATATCCTTTTCAATTAATTCATCTCTTAATTCTTCTTTATATTCTGGCCACTTAGATACTGTAATTGTCTTTTCTTCTTCTTGAAGATGAGTAAATATTTCTTCAGTTATATAAGGCATTACTGGGTGTAATAGCTTTAATCCTGTTACAAGAACGTCAAATAACACATTTAAAACTACTCCCTTAGCCTTTTCATCCTCTCCATATAGAGCAGGCTTTACGAGTTCTATATACCAGTCACAGAATTCGTTCCACATAAAGTCGTAAACCTTTTGGGAAGCTAATCCTATTTCATATTTCTCAATATTATCTGTAACTTCATTAACTAAAGTATTCGCTCTTGATAGTATCCACTTATCGGCTATGGAATAATCTTTGCAATCCTTATATTTTTCCATAAGTTCTTTATCTAGGTACATCATTACAAATCTTGATGCATTCCATATCTTATTAGCAAAGTTTCTTGCACCTTCAACTTTTTCTTCATAGAATCTTATATCATTTCCCGCAGCATTACCAGTGATTAACATAAATCTTAATGCATCCGCTCCATATTTATCGATAATGTCTAGTGGGTCAACTCCATTTCCAAGGGATTTAGCCATTTTCTTGCCCTGTGAATCTCTTACTATACCATGGATCAGTACAGTTTTAAATGGAATCTCTTCCATGCTATTAAGTCCTGAGAATATCATTCTTGCTACCCAGAAGAATATTATATCGTATCCTGTAACTAAAACATCTGTTGGATAGAAATACTCTAAATCCTCAGTTTTATCAGGCCAGCCCAAAGTTGAGAACGGCCATAGAGCTGAACTAAACCAAGTGTCTAATACGTCATTGTCTTGCTCTAATTTATGGCTACCACATTTTGTACATGTAGTTACATCCTCTATGGAAACTATCACTTCTCCACAATCCTGGCAGTACCATACAGGTATTCTATGACCCCACCATAACTGTCTTGAAATACACCAATCCTGGATATTCTCCATCCAGTTGAAGTATATTTTATCAAATCTTTCAGGAACAAATTTTATTTCTTTATTTCTTACAACTTCTATAGCTGGCTTTGCAAGCTCTTCCATTTTTACATACCACTGTTTTGATATCATAGGTTCAATAATGCTTTGGCATCTATCGTGACATCCTACATTATGGTTATGATCTTTAATCTTTACTAAGAAGCCACCTTCCTTTAAATCCTCTACGATAGCTTTTCTAGCTTCATATCTATCCATACCAGCATATTTTCCGCCATGTTCATTTATCGTTCCATTCTCATTCATGATAATTAATTCAGGAAGGTTATGTCTCTTTCCAACTTGATAATCGTTAGGATCGTGAGCTGGAGTTATTTTAACTGCTCCTGTTCCAAATTCCACATCAACATAATCGTCTGCAATAATTGGAATTTCTCTATTAACTAGAGGAAGCAATAATTTTTTTCCTATTAAATGTTTGTATCTTTCATCTTCTGGATTAACAGCTACTGCTGTATCTCCTAACATAGTTTCTGGTCTTGTAGTAGCTATCTCTAAAACTTCATCTGTTCCTATAACTGGATAATTAATATGCCAAAAATAGCCATCTTTTTCTTCATATTCGATTTCAGCATCTGAAATTGCTGTCATACATTTTGGGCACCAGTTAACTATTCTATTCCCTCTATAAACTAATCCTTTTTCATGCAACTTAACAAATACAGTTTTAACAGCTTTATTTAAGTTTTCATCCATAGTGAAAGCTTCTCTTGTAAAGTCCGCAGAAACCCCCATTTTTTTCAATTGAGTTCTTATGGTATCTCTATATTTATCGCTCCACTCCCAAACCTTATCTAAGAAAGCTTCTCTTCCCATTTCCTTTTTCTTTAAGCCTTCTTTTAAAAGTTCATTTTCTACTTTTACTTCTGTTGCTATACTTGCATGGTCTTCTCCTGGTAGCCATAGTGCGCTATAGCCTTGCATTCTTTTAACTCTTATTAAATAATCCTGTAAGCTGTTGTCAAGAGCGTGACCTAAATGTAACCGTCCAGTTATATTTGGTGGCGGCATAATTATTGTAAAAGGTTTTTTATTTTTATCCACCTCTGGTGTAAAATATTTTCCTTCTTCCCAAGTTTTATAGATTCTTTCTTCAAACTCTTTTGGATCATAGGTTTTTGCAATATTTAAATTTTCATTCATATATATATATCTCCCCTCATATTATTTTTCAAATAAAAAAAGCACCGTGTCCTATAAAAGGACGCCAGTGCGCGGTACCACCTTTTTTCCTGTAAAACAGGCTCTTAAAACTTTAACGACTAAGAAAATCGTCCTTGCCTACTATCATTTCAGCAAAGAAGCTCAAAAGCTACCTTCAAGGCAATTGGTACAGAAAGTCTTACAGCCGGTGGACTTCCCTCTCTTAGAACTATTAACCTTTACTCCTCTTTTTCAACGCTTATACTTATTTAATTATAATAATCTTTATTATAAACTAATTTGAAAAACTGTCAATAGTATGCGGAGATATACATTAATTATAGATTAACTTTTGCTAAAATATCTTTTTCTATATCATTAACCTTAGATTCTAATTCTTCTACTTCCTTTGTAATGTCCTTCACGAAATCCTCATCTTTTATTGATCCTAGATTTATTTTTACGTTATATAGAGCTGAAAGTACAGCTGTTCTTGCTGACATAGCTGCTACAGCACCATCTGTAACTGCATTTTGGTTTCCCTTTAAAACAACCTTTTCTGCCCATGGTAATAAATCGAAAGCATCCTTTGCTACATTCAATGGAACAGTAGCCGCTCCCTTAAATGCTGACTGAACCACTTTTGTTCTTTCTGCTTTTTGTTCATCTGTATCCTTTGGCATTTTAAATGCAGCCATTATTTTATTAAAGGACTCTGAATCTTCATCTATATAATTAATAAATTTTTCCTTATATGAAGCTGTAACTTTCTTTACTTCTTCCATTTCCCCTTGCACATCTTCATAACCTTTTTTGCCAATAGTCAAATTAGCTACCATTTCAATAAGAGCCGCTGCTGAAGCTGCACTTAAAGCTGCAACACTTCCTCCACCTGGTGCAGGTGAATCTGATGCTGTTTCATATATAAAATCCTTAACAGTTAATTCTTTAAGCATTTAAATTTCCTCCCCTTTTTTGAGTTAAAAATTAAAAGTTAAAAGTGAAGAGTTATGGACAAAATTCCTCTGGAATTTTTTAAAATTATATATTTCTAGAAATTCCAAAGAATTTCATCCTTTACTCTTCACTCTTCATTCTTCACTTTTAGTTATCAAGTAATACTAGAATAATCCTACAATTGTTCCATTTTCATCTATATCCATTTTTTCTGCTGCTGGAACCTTTGGAAGTCCTGGCATTACCATTATATTACTTGTTTGACATACTATAAATCCAGCTCCTGCTGAAACTCTAATATCTTTTATTGTAATCTTAAATCCTTTTGGAGCACCCATTAAACTTGGATCATCTGAGAATGAAAATTGAGTTTTAGCCATACAAATTGGAAGTTCATCTAATCCTAATTCTTCAAGCTTAGCAATCTGCTTCATAGCAGCTCCTTCTATTACTACTCCATCTCCACCATAAATTTCTTTAACAATGGTATTTAGCTTTTCAGGTATTGAAGCCTCCACATCGTATATTGGTTTATAGTGTGATTCTTCTGTTTCTAATATTTTAACAAGCTTTTCAGCCATTTCTTTTCCACCGTCTCCACCTTTTGCCCAACATTCATTTAATGAAACTTCTATTCCTTCTGCCTTACACTTGTTCGTTAATAACTCTATTTCAGCTTCTGTATCATTTACGAATCTATTAATTCCAACTAATACAGGTAAACCGAATTTTCTCATGTTTTCAACTTGCTTAGCTAAGTTTGCAAAACCTTTATCTAAAGCTTCTAAGTTTTCTTCTCCTAATTCAGTCTTTTTAACTCCTCCATGCATTTTTAATGCTCTTATTGTAGCAACTACAACAACTGCATCTGGTTTTAATCCACCATATCTGCATTTTATGTCTAAAAACTTTTCAGCTCCTAAGTCTGCTCCAAACCCAGCTTCTGTAACTAATATATCTCCTAGCTTTAATCCAAGCTTAGTAGCTATTATTGAGTTACATCCATGAGCTATGTTAGCGAAAGGTCCACCATGTATAAGAGCTGGTGTATTTTCAAGAGTTTGAACTAAGTTTGGTTTTACAGCTTCTTTTAAAAGCATAGCCATTGCACCATTTACCTTTAAATCTTTTGCTGTAACTGGTTTTCCATCTAAATCATATGCTAATATAATTTTCCCTAATCTTTCTTTTAAATCCATTAGGTCATTTGATAGACAAAGTATCGCCATAACTTCAGAGGCAACTGTTATCATAAAACCATCTTCTCTAGTAAATCCACAAGCCTTTCCACCAAGACCTACTACTACATTTCTTAATGCTCTGTCATTCATATCTAGTACTCTTTTCCAAACTATTTGTCTGGAATCAATTCTTAGTGTATTTCCATGATTAATATGGTTATCAATAGCTGCTGAAAGTAGGTTGTTAGCTGCAGTTATTGCATGCATATCTCCTGTAAAATGTAAATTAATATCCTCCATAGGAACAACTTGTGAATAACCGCCACCCGCTGCTCCTCCTTTAACCCCAAAAACTGGTCCTAAGGATGGTTCTCTTAATGCTATAAATGTTTTCTTACCAATTTTATTTAAAGCCTGACCTAATCCTATTGTTGTAGTGGACTTACCTTCTCCCGCTGGAGTTGGAGATATTGCAGTCACTAATACTAATTTACCATTTTTCTCGTTTTCTAATCTATTAAATATTTGTTGTGAAATTTTTGCCTTATACTTACCATACATCTCTAATTCATCATCTAAAATTCCGTATTTTTCAGCTATTTCTGTTATTGGTTTCATTTTTGAACTTTGTGCTATTTCAATATCGCTAGGTACCTTGTTAATCATTTTGCTACACCTCTTTTATATTATTTATTATATAAACATTTATTATATAAACGTCTATATTCAATTAGAACTATAGACGTTTATATGAAGGGAATTCAAATATACTACTACTCTAACAATCTCTTTTCTAATATTTGATTTATATCAAAGTTTTCTATTTGTAAGTAGTATTCAGCAGCATCAAGTAATGATTTCATAGGAACAGTTCCAATAACTTCACTGCCTACTACTGGCACACCATATCTTTTAGCTTCCATTTTTACCATTTCAAAAGCTCTATATACAGAAGTTTTTTCATAATTAACTAAGTTCATTGAAACTTGAACTATATTTCTTTCTTCTAATTTTAGCCCTATAGCTTTAGCAAATCTTAATCCACCACCTATGAATCTTACTTTCTTAGCGATGGCATCAGCTATCTCTAAATTATCAGTACCTAAGTTAACATTAAAAGCTACAAGAGCTACTCTTGCACCAACTGCAGTGCATCCACTTTTAGCATTCATAGCCTGTGGACCATAATCTGGTTTCCATTGTTCTTCTTTAATCTTTTCGAAGAACCCTTCATACTGTCCCTTTCTCACATCTGCAAGATTCTTTCTTGAAGGTGTAGCTGCAGCATCCTCATATAAATAAACAGGAATTCCCCAGCTACCAATTTCTTCTCCAACTTCTTTAGCTAATTCTACGCATTCATCCATAGTAATATCAGCTACTGGAGTAAATGGTACAACATCTACTGCTCCCATTCTTGGGTGTCCTCCATGATGAGTAGTCATATCTATTAATTCTGTAGCTTTTTTAGCTAAATTTATAACTGCTTCTTTAACCTTTTCTGGACTTCCTATAAGAGTTACAACTGTTCTATTGTGATCTTCATCTGGTAAGTAATCCAATAGTTTTACTTCTTTTACCTTTCTTACTTCATCAACTACCTTTTCAATTACTTCCTTATTTCTTCCTTCACTAAAATTAGGAACACATTCTACTAGTTTTGCCATAATTTATTCCTCCCTTAATTTTAATACTAAAATATATTTAAATCTATTTATTTTACGAAAACATAATATTTTGTTTTTTCTGATTTCATTATACTATACGCTCCATCAATAAATCGTCTAATTTTTGCAACAATTTCGAAAATAACACAATTTTTTCTTTAATTTATAGACGTTGTAAAATTAAAACCTCTACTATTTAAAAAGATTCATAAAATATACTATATTAGGTATACCGACTAAATCTATTAAAAATGCTCCAACTAATGGCACTATTAAGAACGCTTTTGTTGATGGTCCATATTTTTCTGTAACAGCGCTCATATTAGCTATAGCATTAGGAGTAGCTCCTAAACCATGCCCCGCCATACCAGATGCCATGACAGCTGCATCAAAATCCTTTCCTAATAAGTTAAATACAACAAATGTTGTAAATATTATCATAAATCCTACTTGTGCAAATAAAACTACAAACATTTGTCCTGCTAAACTTGTTAGTTCCCATAGTTTTAAAGTCATCAATGCCATTGATAGGAATATACCTAATGCTACATCTCCTATTAAATCTATGGTATAAAAGTCTAAATTTATAAGCTTTACTCTATCATTTATATTTCTAAATATTACCGCTGTAAACATTGCTCCAACGTATCCTGGGAGTACAGTTCCAGTTCTAGCTATTAAATCACAAGCTATACCTCCTATTGTCATGCATACACTGATAACTCCTAAATGTAGTAAAAAACCTTGTGCAGTAACTTTACTATCTGTTATTCCAGCTACTTCTCTATAAGATGTTTCCTCCATTTTCTCTTCATCTGCTGGTTTTAAATCATATTTATCAATCAAAAACTTAGCAATAGGCCCCCCAATTAGTCCACCGGAAATTAGCCCAAATGTTGCAGCTGCTACCGCCACAGTGGTAGCTCCTGTAACTCCTAATGCTTCAGCTGTAGGGCCAAATGCCGCCGCTGCACCGTGTCCGCCTTCCATGGATACTGCGCCCATCATAACCCCTAATAGCGGATGTATACCTACCAATTTAGCCATCCCTACACCGATAAGATTTTGTGCCACCGCTAAAACACTTGATAAAAGCCAATATACAAGTACTAATTTACCACCTTTTTTTACAAGTGCAAAACTTCCTCCTAATCCTATAGTTGTAAAAAACACTATCATAAACGGTGATTGAAATGTAGTATCCATACTTATAGTTATAACATTACTCTGCTTCAAAAATAAAGTTATTATAGAAAATAAAAGTCCTCCTATAACAGGTGCTGGTATACAGAATCTTTCAAAAAAACTGACTTTTTTTCTTAGAAAACTACCTAAAAATAATAACAAAATTGCCAAAGTAAGAGTTGAGATCATGTTTACCTCTAAAGTTAAAACTCCTTTAATTGTTTCAATATTCATATTAATCCCCCTTATCTTTTTATTTATCTCCATATAAAGCATTTTTCATGCCAAAAGTTTATGCATTATTGTTCAATGTCTTTCCAATGTTAAAGCATAAAAGCACCCTGCAGAAAATGCCGGGCGGCATTTTCTGCAGGGTGCACATTTGTAATTATCTTTATTCAACTACAGCTTCTTTTTCTACATTAATATTCTTTCTCTTACATATTCCCATAAGCATTAAGGCTATAGCTCCGTCTCCCGTTATATTACAAGCAGTTCCAAAACTATCCTGTAGCGCAAATATTGTCAATACTAATGCCACTGCTGCATCGGTAAATCCTAAAACGCCAGTAATTAACCCTAATGATGCCATAACAGTACCTCCTGGTACCCCCGGAGCTCCTATGGCAAATATTCCCAATAATACAATAAATTGAATTATCTTTCCAACAGGTGGTAAAGTCCCATACACCACTTGTGAAACTGTCAATACAAAGAACACCTCCGTTAAAACAGAACCACAAAGATGTATAGTAGAACATAGAGGAATAGCAAAATCCACTATTTCGTCGCTTAATACTGAAGATTTATGAGCACATTTAAGAGCCACAGGTAAAGTAGCAGCACTAGACATAGTGCCAACGGCTGTTAAATATGCAGGTCCATAATGTTTGACTACTTCCATAGGATTCTTTTTAGAGATAGCTCCGCCTATTGCGTATAAAAGAGTAAGCCATATAATATGTCCTAATATTACTAATAAAATAACTATTAAAAATACCGGTAAATGCTTTGTTATACTTCCTTCATAAGCTAATCCCGCAAAGGTACTAGCTATAAAAAATGGCAATATTGGTATTATTACTCTAGTAACAATAGCGAGCATTATTTCACCAAATTGATCTAATAATTTTTCCACCAAATCAGAGTTAGTCCATGCTGTAGCAAGTCCAATTAAAATTGCTGTAACCAAAGCAGTCATAACGGACATTACAGGTGGTATATCTAGCTTAAATACCAGCTCCGGCAATTCTCTTAGGTTATCTACATTTCCACCTATGGATAACTTAGGAATAATTCCATAACCAACTAACGCTGAAAATCCTGCTGCACCTACGGATGATATATATGCAATTGCTACTGTTATTCCTAACATTTTGCTTGCATTAGACTTCATTTTCACTATTGAAGGTGCAATAAACCCTATTATTACAAGTGGTATGCAATAAAAGATCACCTGTCCTAAGATATGTTTTGCTGCTACTATAACTCCCATTACCCCTGGAGAAGAAATCATTCCTATCAAAGCTCCGACAATAACTGCTAGTAGTAGCTTTACAACTAGATTATCTTTTAGTTTACTCATAAAAACCCCCCCATTATGTTTATATTATATTATATAATATACAATTAATAGCAATATATATGCCAATTAATTATATATTATGAAGCATTCAATATCAACAGTTATAACCTTCATAGAAAAACTTTAATTATCATTTATGATAATTTTATCTGCTATTTTATTATTATTGATTACTACATTTTAGCATAATTATTCATTGTAAACATTTATCATCTTTGATAATTAATTACCATTTTTGATAATTAACCGAAATAAAAAAAACCCGTAAAGCTAAATTAAGCTCTACAGGTTTTCTAATAATTAGTGTTCTAAGTTTACAACCTTTTCAACTTCTTCTAATATCT
>NZ_CAUPZS010000038.1:0-30654 GCF_963515715.1 uncultured Clostridium sp. | reverse complement strand
CACCTGTCGCGCCTGTTGCACCGGTTGCACCTGTTGGACCAGTCGGACCTGTTGGGCCTGTTGGGCCTGTTGGGCCTGTCGCTCCTGTTGGGCCTGTTGGACCTGTTGGGCCTGTTGGACCGATTGGGCCTGTCGCTCCTGTTGGGCCGGTTGGGCCGGTTGCTCCTGTCGCACCTGTCGCACCTGTCGCGCCTGTTGCACCTGTCGGACCAGTCGGACCTGTTGGGCCTGTTGCTCCTCTTGCTCCTGTCGCACCTGTTGCACCTGTTGGACCTGTTGCTCCTCTTGCGCCTGTTGCTCCTGTCGCACCTGTTGCACCTGTTGGACCAGTCGGACCTGTTGGGCCTGTTGGGCCTGTTGCTCCTCTTGCTCCTGTCGCACCTGTTGCACCTGTTGCACCCGTCGCACCTGTTGCTCCTCTTGGACCGGTCGGGCCGGTTGGACCGGTTGGGCCTGTAATGTGACGATAACCCCAAGAATCATAATGTTCTTCACAATTATGCCTCTCTTGGCATTTTGATTTATCCCAAGTCATACCTGAATTATCACCCGAAGTAATATAATAATTGTCTTCTAAATCCTTATTGTCTCTATCGGAAGAATACCTTAACATATCTAGTAATCCCCTCCTTAAAATTACAAATATAGTGATTTATCTCACTTTACAGCAATTTATCTCACTCATCATACTATATGCTCTTGTTAACAAAAAAGCGTGTCATAAAATGTCAGAGAAAAAGTTCCAAAATTTCATTTTTTAACATAAGAGCCCTGGTAAATTTAAGTTTATCCATTATTTTTAAGGTTAAGAATTGTACCCGTTGCAAATAATGTATTTTTCACATCACTAATATTACCTAAACAATGAAGTTTCACATTCAAGGCCCTTTTTCTATATTGAAAATATCGTTTTGTTTAAATTATCTAATCTATACTTTCTTTTCTCTTATACTCTTAATTTTCTTAGCGTATTTCTAAAACAATTAAGCTATTTTTATCAGGTAAATTTATACATATTTACGATAGTGTATAAACAAGGATACAACTATTCTATGGGGATATGGTTTATACACAAATAAGATCGGGGATTACGTAAAGAAACCTATGCTTGATTGCACAGGCGAAGAGCTTCTTATTGAGTTAAAGTTATTTATCATTGACATTATTTCCTCCATTTATTATTATGCAAATATGTAACTATAAATACTTTTCAGTCAATGAAGGAGGTTCACATAGAAATATGATTAAGATTCTTTTTATAGTTTTTATATTAGCCATATTAGTAAATATAGTAGCCAGTTTATATTTTTATAATATAGCTATTGCTCGTACAAAAAAAGATTTTTTAAGCAATAATGACGACCTAGAAACTACTACTATAATATTACCAAAGGACTCTAAATTCCAATGGTTTGGCAGCATAAACTTTAAAGATGTTGAAATAATTTCAGACGATGGCTTGAAACTACATGGATATTTTATTGAAGCAGAAGCCCCTACTAAAAAGACGGCAATTCTTGCCCATGGATATGTAAGCAAAGGTAAAGACATGATTAGCTATGCAAAATTTTATCATGATAAACTGGGTTATAACATTTTAATGCCTGATGACAGAGGACATGGTAAAAGTGAAGGAAGCTATGTAGGCTTTGGATGGTCCGACAGAAAAGATTATTTAAAGTGGATAGATTATATTATTAGCATTGTTGGAAAAGATTCAGAAATTGTACTTCATGGTGTGTCTATGGGAGGTGCCACAGTGCTCATGACCAGTGGCGAAAATTTGCCTGATAATGTAAAGGCTATAGTTTCTGACTGCGCCTATACTTCAGTAAAGGATCAACTGGAGTATCAATTAAAAAAAATGTATCATTTGCCCTCTTTTCCCGTTATACAAAGTACAAGTCTCTTAACTAAAATAAGAGCAGGATATTTCTTTAGTGAAGCTTCGGCTTTAGAGCAAGTTGCTAAATCGAAAACACCTACTCTATTCATTCATGGGGATGCAGATACTTTCGTTCCTTATGAAATGGTAAACAGATTATATGAAAAATGTGCCAGTGAAAAAGACATATTTATCGTCCCTAACGCACGACATGCTACTGCATACAGGGATGACGTATTAGGTTATGAAACAAAAGTAACTGAGTTCATAAGTAAATATGTATGTAAATAGTAAGTTTTTATTAAAATCCCCACTCCTATCAAGAGTGAGGATTTTAATCTATTTCAGATCTATTATTTAAAATACAAATTATATTGCCCAGCTTTTAGCTTTTTCCATCTCATTGTACATATTGTAATATCTCTTTTTATTTTTGATTAACTGTTTGTGGCTACCTTTTTCTTCTATAGTTCCTTTATTCAATACTATTATTTGATCAGCATCTTTTATAGTATTTAATCTATGAGCTATTACTATAACTGTTTTATTTTCTGTAAGATTTTTTATAGATTTTCTAATTTCTAGTTCATTATCTGCATCAAGGGAAGCGGTAGCTTCATCTAATAATATTATAGGTGCATTCTTTAATATAGCCCTAGCTATTGATATCCTTTGTTTTTCTCCCCCTGATAAAGTAGAGCCACCTTCTCCAACTAAAGTATCATATTTGTTTTCCAGATTTTCTATAAATTCGTGACAATTTGCAATTTTAGCTGCTTTTATTATCTCCTCTTTAGTTGCTTTTTGATTTCCTAATTTTATATTGTTATATACTGTATCATTTAAAAGATATACGTCTTGAAATACCATGCTTATATGTTTTAATAATGAATCGGGATTTATGTCTTTAATATCTTGTCCCCCTATTTTTATAGTGCCGTCACTTGTATCCCAAAATCTAGCTATAAGACTTGTAACTGTAGTTTTTCCTGAACCTGAAGGTCCTATAAGTGCCGTCATAGTTCCCTCCTTAGCCTTAAAACTCAAATTTTTTAGAGTACTTTCTCCTTCTTCATATTGGAAATTTACATTATTAAATTCAATATCATAATTTTCAAAGTTTGTTTCTTCATATTTATAACTCATTTGTGGTTTATTGTATGTTTCTATTAGTTTTTTGGATGCAAGTTTAAAGTATCTAATCGTCCCATATTGAGCTGCAAATCCCCTTATTACATTTGTAAGTGCTATATTTATTATAATAAATGTTAAAAATTCTTTTTTTCCAATACTTCCTGCTCCAAATTTTGTGGTAGCTATAAGTAGTAATATTGGAAAACTTAGATCCACTATTGTCTGAAATATAAGTACATATGGTACAATTGATATCTCCGTTCTTATACTTTCTACTTTTAAATCTCTAAAAGATTTCTCTAATCTTTCAAACTTTTCACCAACTAAATTGTGTGCTTTAAATACTTGTATTCCACTAAGATATTCAACCATTCTTGATATAACTTCATTCATTACTCTCTTTTTCTGTTTACCTATCTTAGTAACTCTTTGTCCTCCAGCATAAATAATAGGCATAGCAATGAGTATAGCCATAAGTTGAAGTATACCTAATTGGAAATCAATAGAAAATGTTATTAAAAGTAAATAGCTACTAAGAAATACTGTTTTTATTAAATCTCCTGTACTGTGAGTTATTATTCTTTCAAAATCTTGTAAATCATTAGTCATTATATTAGATAAAGCACCTATACTATTTTTATTAAAGTATCCAAGATTTAGATTTTTAACATGATCCCCCAATGATATACGCATTGATTCAATAATACGAGCTCCTCTAGCTTGTATTCCTGTATATCCTATTGAATTAACTATAGCTCTAGCTATAAAAACTATCACCATAACAATTGTATAAGTTTTAATTTTTGAAAAGCTTAGCTCTTCATTAATTAAATCTAATAATACAAAATATAATATTCCATAAGAAAACATATTGAACAACGAATCCATAGTTAATAAAATCGTTGGTTTTATAAGTTTTTTTCTATCTTTTCCTAATAATTTTTTTATATCTGAGAGCATATTAAAGAATCACTTCCTTCCTCTATATATTCATAATCATACATATCCCAAAGATGTTTATATAATCCTTTTTTCTTTATAAGATAATTATGATCTCCTGTTTCTACAATTTTACCTTTATCTAATACTACAATTTTATCTGCATTTTTTATTGTATATAATCTATGAGCTATAATCATAGCAGTTTTATCTTTTAGTAAAGTTCTAAGAGCATCTTGCATCTTACTTTCATTCTCTATATCTGAATATGAAGTTACTTCGTCAAGAATTACAATAGGACTATCTTTTAATATTGCTCTTGCAATAGATATTCTTTGCTTCTCTCCTCCACTAAGTTTGATTCCATTTTCTCCAAGGGATGTATTATATCCATTAGGTAGGCTCATTATAAAATCATGGATTTGTGCTTTTTTACTGGCTTCTATAACTTCTTCCATACTTTTGTTCGAGCCCATTTTAATATTCTCTAATATGCTATCTTGTAGCATAAATGCATTTTGGAATACAAAGGATACATTGTCCATCAAATTTTCCATTTTAATATCTTTTATATTTATGCCATCAATGGTAATACTTCCTTCTTGAATATCCCAAAACCTTCCTAATAACTGTGCTAATGTAGTCTTACCTGCCCCTGAAGGTCCTACAAGTGCTACTGTAGTCTTTGGTTCTATAGATAAAGATAAATTTTTTATAACTTCCTTTTTATTATATTTAAAGGTTATATTATTAAAACTTATTTTTCCATTAATCTTTGAAGTTAAAGTTTTGTTTCCTGATATTTGAACTTCTTCTTCAATAATAATACTTCTTACTTTACCAGCTCCCTCTAGAAGTATTGAAAAGTTCCCCCCAAATTCTAATAGTTGTTTAAAAGAGGTTAAAAAATTAGCACTTAGAATCAAAAACAATATATAAGTAGATACATTTATGCTTCCATTTAAAAACATTATTCCACCTATAGGTATTATAAACAGCAGTCCTGAATCTATAAGAACTAAAAATATACTATAAAGTGAAGCTGTTTTCATGGTTATTTCAACCCAGTAATCTGCATATTCTTTAGTTATATCTTTATAATTTTTAAAAGATTTAGCAGATAAATTAAATGCTTTCATCACATTCATTCCATTTATATATTGAATTATTGTAGAATTAAGCTTCTCAATTAAATTATGGTAATGTTTCATTCTTACTTTAAATCCTTTAAAGACCATCATCTGAATTATAATGCCTAAGATAATTGGAATAAATAAAACCAAAGCTAATTTCCAATTTAAATATAAAAGATAAGACATAAATATAATGGGAGCTACAGCGGCTGAAGCTAAATCTGGAATTTGATGTGCTATAAAATTCTCTAACTTTTCTATATCCTCATTTATGGTTTTTTTAACCTCTCCAATAGTATGTCCTGTAAAGAATCCCATATTAAGTTTTGAAATATGATCTATTGCTTTCATTCTAAGTTCATACAATATTGTAAATGCCGCCACATGTGAAAATACTCCTGATGTTAGAAATACCATCATCTTAACAATTACAATAATGCTGGTAATTATAGCTAAAGATTTAATTCTTTCATAATCTACTTCTCCTTTAAAGAGCTCTAATATTATGCTATACATCAAAATATAAGGCACTATAGAAAGCAATGAACTTATTATGCTAAATATAGCTGCCATATATAATTTGAATTTTTCTTTACCAGATGTCTCTAAAAGAAACTTTAAATTTGATTTTTCTTTCATATATTTCTCCTTTCTATAACATATCAAAATTTATTAAATATCCTCTCAATAAAAGTATAATTGATAATCATTCTCAATATCTACTCCAAAAAATAAAAAATGCTCCAAAAATAAAAATCAAATAGATGATTTTTATTAAATTTGAAACATTTTTACTATACTATTTAAGAAAATGCTATAACCACATACCTAATTTTTTATTTATAATTTCCTGTACTTCAATGGAGTTATATTATTATAACGTTTAAATAGATTTGCAAATTTACTTGGATTTTCATATCCTACTTCATTTGCAATTTCTATAATAGACATGTTTGTGTTTTTCAATAAATATTTTGCTTTTTCCATTTTTGATTTTTGTATATACTCATAAACAGTATATCCTATAGCATTTTTAAATCCTTCTTGTAGTTTATATATGCTTATATTTAAATTACTAGCTAATTCTTTAACGGAGGGTGAGTTTTCAAGATTTTTACTTATTATGTCCTTAGCCATAATTATGATATCTGCTTCTTGCTCCTTAGAAGTTTTTAAAACTCTTTCATTATATTTTTCTTCAAGAACAGTGGTTAAAAGCTCTATTGTCTTCAGCTTAAGATTCATATAACTCACTACATTGTGGATTGAAATAGAATCTATCTGATCTGCTATTTTCTTTATATCATAGCTAGCCTTTTCGATTATTAATATATCTTCTTTAAATATATTGTTCATATTCTTTTGCCAATCTATTATTGCTCTCTCTTCCCATGTTGGATTTATAGTATTTTTAATGGTATTAAAATTCATGTGAATAGATATACTTTTGCACTTATTGTATTTAAAATTAAAATACTCCACATCATTTAATGATTTATAAATAAATATATTCCCTGCTTCTAATATATACTTCTTATTATCAGGCATTGAAAAAACTTCTACATTTCCATTATAGCAATATCCCAATTCTAAAATATCACCATCAAATTCCCTATTATCAAATTCCGTTTCCATTTTATAATCAATGTCAATTTTCGAGATTTCCAATCCATCTTCTATTCTCATTCTTGAAAAATTTCCTGCGCCAAATTGTTTTCCTATAATATATTTTTTCCCTAATAATTCATCTGAAGTTTTACAACAATATTTATCTTCAATATGTTTGTAATATATATCTATCATATCCTTTTTACCTTTCAAAACTACCACCTCCTATACTTAAACCATATAATTTATATAATCTACATCTTAATTATAACTTTAACAAATTATTTTATAAATGCAAATGATTATCATTTTTAATTTATCTAAAAAACAGAAAAAGACCATGAAATTCATCAACTAAAAATTTCATGGTCTTTTCTATCTTAATTATATTGGTGAAGAAGACAAGATTTTATCTAGCTCTTCAAAGCTACTATAGCCTTGTGAGATTATTTTTCCTTCATCTCCTTTAGCTACAATAACTGTTGGAAAACTCATTACCCGCATTGAGGCAGCCATATTAAAATATTCAAAAGTTTCTTCTGTTAAAGCCTCTGAGAGAAATTCTCTCTCAAACTCTTCTCTAGCTATACCAAATCCTTCAGCTATTTCAATATATGTTTCCAAACTATTAGTATCCTTTCCTTCTATGAAAAAGGCTTCTTGAATTTTTTTAAGAAAGCTAAAAGCTGCATCCTTTTTTAATCTTTGAATTAAAACTACTGCTTTTGCCCCTGGGAGACTATCTAAAACTACACTAGTATTTTCTAATATATTTTTATTAAATCCTTCTCCAAATCTTCTTCCAGTTAATTCTTCTATTCTCTTATTATGATTTTTTATATAATCACCTAAGCTATTATTCATAATTTTAGCATTATCACCTACCCACATTCCTCCAGGTAAAACGTTAAAATCATAAATTCCCTTGTACTTTTCTTGTATTTTAGTTATAACATCGCTAAAGCCATAGCACCATCCACACATAGTATCCATAACATAATATATTTTTGTTTCCATATTTTATTCCTCCTAGTCAAATTAATATCCTACTGTAAATCTTCTGCCAGAGAACTTAGGTTTTTCAACTTCGTCTAGCATAGCAAAAGCAAAATCCTCAAATGAAATATGACTAACGTCTTTTTCATCTGTTACTAAGTACTCTTCATCAGTGCGGTAAACTCCTGTCCTTTTTCCTGGTTCAATAAATGCAGCAGGACTTAAATTTGTCCAATTAAGATCTTTCTCCTGTTTGTAATACTCTAATGCCTCACCATGAGCCAGTGCAATTGGCTTCCAATCTGAAGGAAAATCCTTTGTTTCAACCAATTTAATATCCTCTTCCACAAGGAGACTTCCAGCTCCCCCTATTGATAAAAGACGAGGTACACCTGCTCTTTTTACTGCATTTATTAAGTTTTTAGTAGCATCTACTAAACCTTTTTCATTACCATATTTCGGACCAAATGCACTAATAACTATATCATTTCCTTCTATAGCCTTGCATATGCTTTCTTTATCAAATATATCTCCTTCAACAAACTTTAAGTTATCTTGCTTACTTTCAATTTTTGATATATCACGAACTATTCCTGTAACTTCATGGCCTCTTAATAATGCTTCCTTTAAAATAACTCTTCCCGCATTTCCATTTGCCCCGATTAATGCTATTTTCATAAATAATCATCCTTTCAATTTAATTTTATTAATAGTTTTGTTGTAACCACATCAGTTACAACAAGCATAAAAAAATAGTAGTATATTCGATGTAACTTCAAAAGTTACATCGATATTGAGATTTTTAAATGAATTCTACTTAATCTTTTCTAACAATCCTTCAACAATATCCTTCATTGTAACATTCTTTAATACATCCTCCATTGCCTCTTGAGCTTTAAGCAATATAATTTCTAATACAAATTGAATATTAGCACCTATAGGACATTCTGGATTTGGATTTTCATGTATTTGAAAAAGTTGTCCATGTTCAACTACATCTACTGCTTTATATACCTCTAGCAAAGTAATGTTTTCTATGGGCTTTAAAAGATACGCTCCTCCACCACCCGGATTTACATTAACAATACCAGCTTTTTTTAACATTCCAGTTACTCTTCTAATAATCACCGGATTAGTATTTACACTACCAGCAATCCATTCTGAAGTACATAATTTATCTTTTTCCATGGATAATATTGATAGTATATGAACTGCCACAGAGAATCTACTACTTATTTTCATGCTTAATTCCTCCTGTTGTAACCATTATAGTTACAACCAAAAAGATTGTCAATAGACTGTTAAAATTTTTTTTAGAAAATCTACTTCTACCATAAGTAATTATAAGTAAAAAAGGCGCTTTTTTTCAGCACCTTTTTCATTTTATATAGATAAAATCACAAGACAAATGTTCTTAAATACTCCATCCTTCCGCTGTCCTTCGTATGTCTAAAAACCTCTTATAAACACCCTCCTGATTTATTAACTCTTTATGAGTTCCTCTCTGCACAATACGCCCCTCATCCACCACAAGTATCTGACCTGCATTTTCAATGGTAGCAAGACGGTGTGCAATGATTATGATAGTTTTCCCGTGTACTAAAGCACTGATGGCCTTTTGTATTGCATGTTCGTTTTCTGGGTCTACGCTGGCAGTTGCCTCATCTAAAATAACAATTGGAGCATTTTTCAGCATTGCCCTAGCTATAGATATTCGTTGTTTTTCACCTCCAGAAAGTGTGGAGCCACCGTCTCCAATCACTGTTTCATATCCATCAGGGAGGTTCATAATGAAATCATGACAGCAGGCTTTTTTAGCTACCTCCATTACCTCTTCAAAGCTTGTCTCTGGTTTTCCAAATCGAATATTATTAAGCACTGTATCATGGAACAAATATACCTTTTGAAACACCATGCTGATGTTTTTGAGAAGGCTGTCACAAGTCATCTCCTTTACATTGACACCTCCCACGGACACACTTCCTTTATCAACGTCATAAAACCTAGCAATCAAACTACATATTGTGGATTTTCCGCTTCCCGAAGGACCAACAATTGCTGTAGTGGTATTCTCTGGTATATTAAATGACATATTCCTTAATACATCTCGCTTTTCATAGCCAAAGGTGACATCTTTAAATTGAATATCATATGTTGATAACGTTATGTCCTTGCCGTTTTTATCAATAAATTCTGCATTTTCTATGCCATCTAATTTATCCAGTGTGGCATCAATAATTTCCAATACATGAGCCGCATTATTTATGGTTTCAATATGTCCAAAAATGACAAAGGAGAATATAGCCATCATAAGCATGGTTGGAATATCCATGGACCCATTTGCAGCCATTATTGCTGATGCAAGAACAATACCCACAGATGCTGCCTTAAGGGCAAATAAGTGGAGGCAATTATATGGAACATAATTCTTTTCAATTTTAAGATTTACATCCTTGCTCATCTTATAAGCGTTACGAATACCTTCTATAGAAACTCCATCACGTTTAAATGCTTTAACTACAGGCATTCCTCTGATATACTCAATAGTAGCTGCTACCATACTATCCTGTGCCTTCTGATGTACCAGTGCATTTTCCTTGCTCTTTTTACCAAGTAATTTTAAGAATAAAGCAGATAACAAAATACCTGCTACTGCAATGAGAGCAACCCACAAATTATAAAACGCTAGACAAAGCACCATTGTAAATGCACTGATATATCCGTTTACCACCACATCAATCATCTTCATCCCGTGCATCTCAATAAAGGACAAATCTGTTGTTACAGCCGAAGCAATTTCTCCAGTATTATTTTTGCTAAAAAACCCCAAAGATACCCTTTTTAATATGTCGCCAATACCAATTCTTTGTTCTGCTGTTACTTCATAGCCAATACTGTCCTGGGTTGATGCTCGAAGATAAGCAAACAAAAACCTGCCTGCCACAGTAAAGATCATAAATCCTAACATATAGAATACCCAATCCATCGTCAACTTGCTAGTCCCCTTCATGTCCTCTATGATAAGGTTCAGCCCATAGGCCACTCCCATAATTGGCATGGCCGTAAACATAGTATTAAAAAAGGAATATATAAATCCTATATATAAGCGTTTCTTTCTGTGCCCGGACCACTGAATGATTCGTTTTATTGATTTAAACATCTTACTTCACCCCTCCTTTCTCATTGTTAGCTGCCCATTTCTTTGCACCAATATGAGCCTTCCACATACCTTTATAAAGTTCGCACCCCTTAAGCAGCTCTTCATGTGTACCTGTATTTACAATACACCCTTTCTCCATAACGATAATTTGATCTGCATTTTTTATGGTTGATAGTCTGTGAGCAATTACCAATAAGGTTTTTTCTTTGGTAAGGGCGGCAATGGATTTTTGAATTTTGTCTTCATTTTCAGGATCCGTAAAAGCTGTTGCTTCATCCATTATAACAATGGGTGCATTTTTTAAGATAGCTCTTGCTATGGAGATCCTTTGCTTTTCTCCCCCTGATAATTTTCCTCCTGCTTCTCCAGCATTGGTATCATATCCATTATCAAGATTTTGGATAAACTCATGGCAACAAGCAGCCTTTGCTGCATTAATTACTTCTTTATCAGATGCACTAGGATTACCAAGTCGTATATTCTCCATAATTGAACAGTTAAATAAGAAATTATCCTGAGTTACGAAACTCACTGTGTCTGCAAGCTGTGACAAAGGAAGACTTTTGATATTAATACCCCCAATTTTAACTTCTCCTTTGTCCACATCCCAAAATCGTGTAATCAACCTTGCAACCGTAGATTTTCCTCCTCCCGAAGGACCAACCAAAGCCGCAAAGTTTCCTTGAGGAAGTTTCAGATTAATATTATTGAGTACATCATTTTCTGTACTATTTGAATTATCAGCTTTGTCAGTATCATAGGAAAAGGATACATTTTTAAGTTCAATATCATATTTATGAATGTTTACCGGCTCTAATGGATTTTCAAGCCCCTTCAGATTTAAAAATTCATATGCATCATTCACAGCATATTCTATAGCTTTGGAATCATTCACAAATACCGTAAAGCTAGTTAATGGTGCTACAATTCCCAAGGATAATATCAAACACATTGTAAGATCCGCTGGACTTAATGACCCATTCATATACAGATACATTCCGACAGGCATGGTTCCAAGTATAGTTGATGGTAAAACCGCGCCACCAAAGTTCATGAGTTTCCAAGTGCTTTCAAACCAGTTTAGTGTATATGCTTTAAAAGACTCTACTGCTTTTTCAAATTTTTCATAAGAAGATGAGGATCGATTGAATGCCTTAATGACTTCAATTCCTTCTACATATTCTACAATAACGCTATTTACATAGTTGCTAGACTCTATATAATCTGCATATTGTTTATTAAATGTCTTCATCATAATTGCGTATGCTACAACTGCGATGGGTACTGTAACCATTGCTGCAAGTGCCATGCGCCAATCTATCATAATTATGTAGATAAACACACCTATAGGTAAAAGCAGATTAGAGATTCCTTCTGGAATCAGATGAGCCAAGGGAAGTTCAATAGTTTCCACTCGGTCTATAATCACATTTTTCAGCTTTCCTACCGGTTGATTCAGCACAGTGCCAAGTGGAGCTCTCATTAATCTGTCAGCAATCTTAAGGCGCATATTCTCTAGTATGGTGTATGCAGAAAAATGCGCTAACATAGTAGATATAGCATAAAAAAGAAGTTTCACTATATACCCAGCAAGACATATTGCTGACCAAAATAATACATCCTTTAGCGTCTGCCTTCCTTCGAAAAACGAAATGATGATTTGATAAACTCCTACATAGGGTACGATTCCCCCTGCAACACTTATTATTGCGCATATTACTGAAATAATCATTTTTAATCTGCACTCCTTGGCAAAGGCCAAAACCGTTCTTAACCAATTTTCTTTTTTCATTTTATACTTTCACCTCTCACGGATTTTTAAGTTTTAAAGACTAGCTATTGTCAGTCTTTTAAAACAATTATAGGGATTAGTTAAAATCAACTAATCCCTATTTTAATGCTTGAAAAATATAGCCGCCACTCCACAAAGGTCAAACATGCTCCGATTAGACATTAGAGTTAGTCTATCCTAACTCTAACACTTAATAAAAATGCCTTTTGGCACTTATAAACACATATATAATATATCGTAATAATATTTCATTCAGACAAATGTTCTTCGATATTCAGAGGGTGAACTGTTCATGACTTTTTTAAATGCAGAGGCAAATTTACTTGCATTCTCGTAACCTACCTTACCTGCAATGGTGGTAATACTTTCATTGGTTTCACGTAGCATTAAAGCAGCCACCTGCATGCGATAAGACCGCATATACGCATATATCGACGTTCCATAAACGCCCTTAAAGCAATTCTTCATAGAAGTAAGCGGTATCTCAAATTGGCTAGACAATTTTTCTAAGGTGATATTCTTGTCTATATGATCAGTCATATATTTCATAATGCCTTTTACTGTTTCAACCTGATTTTTAGTAAAATATGGTCGTTCTTCCCCGTTTATTTTTACATCTACTACGCTCAAAAACAATAGCAATTCTAAAATTTTAATCTTAAAATAATTTATACGTATCTCATCAGGTACAGTATAGAGCTCAGAAAAAATATGCTGAATAGAGTCTTTTGCGCGCATGATGAATGGGCATTTTCCAGAACAAAACTTGTTGTACAATTCTCGCAAGTCAATAGAAAGTCCATCAAAAATAGTAGATAAGGTTTTTGATGCTTCATCAATATATATTGCAACCGTAATTCCATGATAATGTTTTAGAGGAAATCCAAATCCAATAGCATGATGATTTCTTGAATTAATCTGTAAATCTCCCTCTTGTAAATACATATATGAACCGCTCTGAAATTCCCATTCAATACGTCCCTCTCGGCAATGATCTATTCCCATCATTTCTACTTTCGGAATAAACTCCGAAAAACAATTCTGCATGTGAAAATCATTGTACATTAAATCAATACCTGGAAACACCTTGTAGCAAGTCATGGTACCTTCACCAGTGATATCTTTCATTTCATATACAGTACAATCTTCATCTTTCTTTATCACAGTAATATTATTACCGTAAGATGCCTTTTGTTCCAAAAGCCCATCCAAATTCATTCATCTCCTTTTCCTACCGTAATAATCTCCTTTAAGAACAAAAAATGCTCCAATGTTTAGTAAAGTATACCCCTTAAATTAAGCTGGAAGTAAGTTTTACTATTCCTACTGACATACTACTTTTTTAAAAACTTCTTAATTCCCTGAAAAGTTTCATCACTGATGATATGTTCAATTCTACAGGCATCTTTTTCAGCTATATCTTCACATACCTTTGCTGTTTCAACTAAGAACAGAGTTAATAGCTGGTGGCGTTCATATATACCTTCTGCTTTTTCACGTCCCATATCAGTCAAATTTATATATCCTTTACCATCTACATTAATGTATCCTGATTCTTTTAATAATCCTACTGCATGGCTCACACTTGGCTTACTAAAATTAAGTGTCTTTGCAATGTCAATAGACCTTACACCCCCATTCTCATTCTCTAATATTAAAATTGTTTCTAAATAATTTTCCCCTGATTCGTACATAATTACCCTCCACAACATGAAATATAATATTATACTGCTAGTGAACATATTTTTCAACAAGCCAATATTTGTATTTACCATCATATAATATTTATATATACTTTTCAATCAATTAAGTATTTTTACTCATATTCCCATAGAATCTAAATACTAAGAAAAAGCTCAAACAATTGTCACAGACAAATGCCTAAGCTTTCTAAATATTATATCTAATCATTTATTTGCTCTAAAAGCCCGTTGAGCCATAAGTTTAGTAAATTTACAGCTCCACGAAAGCCCATAAATGGGGATTCATAAGGATTTAGTCTCCATTTTATATCAGGATTAGATATTTGAAGCTCCATATTTCGATTTGCCCATTTTAAAGCCTCTCCACTTGCCATTAAAAGTCCTTTTTTCTTCGATATTATAGCCTGCATCCATTCACTTTCCAAAAAACAAGGAATTTCTTCACTTGCCATGCTCTCACAGTCACACCAGCAGGTTCCTCTATCTAAGGATAATTCTTCTTCTGCATAAGATAGAATACCCTTTACCACATCTCTATGACCTCCTAATGAAATTTTTGCTTCTTCAGGATGCTCTCTTTTTATATGTTCAAATATACGTATGGCTAGTGAAGTTTGATTCATAATTTTTTCTTTTTCTGATTCCATAAAGCTATTATTTGGAGTTAATCCAGAAATCTTAGCTATCTTATAAATCCATGCCAAAGTCCCCTCAACTCCGTAGGGCCTGGCCAATAAATATGGCGTTCCGAATACCTTTTTCAACTGTTTTGCAGCAGGCTCACCTTCTTGTCGTATAACTAAATTAACATGGGCTCCACCCATGTTCTCAATTTGCTCTACAGATGTATCAGAAGTCATAATACAAAGTTTTTCCATACCAAAGGCACCATTCATTATGCGTATAAGTTCTTCTGCATCAGCATGGAAGCGAAATAAATCGGCACAAGAACCAATTATATTAAAAGTAGGCTCTTGTGTTTTTCCTATATCCTTTGGTAATGTTTTTGCAAGAAGCAAAAGTGCCTCCTGAACGCCGCGATGTCCACATATGTCAAAGCCCCCATATCCAAATGGAAGCAAAGTAACATTGGGGTATTCAGATTGTAATTCTTCGCATATAGCTACCAAGTCCGTTCCGATAACCGTCGGAACCGAAGATGGCAGTAAAAAGATAACTTTAGGCTTATCCCTTTCTGCAATTTGAGAAATAGTAGCATTGAGTCTTCTAGTATCTCCTAAGGAAATGTCTGCTTCATCAATGTGAGTAGAATATAATTTACACCCTTTTGATATACCAGCTTGATTTAAAAACATTCGCCCATACTGCATGTGTCCCATGCATCCGTATTCAATTAAAGCAGCATCGCGTACTGATGCAAGAGTCCATAATGCTCCCATTCTGCCTGACATTGGCGGTTTAAATCTATGAATTCCCATGGCTGTTCCTCCTTATTTCCTGCATGTTTACTTTTTCATAGGCCTTTAACATCCTACTTAATAAAACTACTGTTCTTTCATAACCCATTTGCCCATACAAGTCCTCCAAATATGGAAGGCAAGGAATTGAAGCTGACTTTTTCAAAAGTTTTCCTAAAGAAAATTCTGCGTTAAGGCGCTCCAAAAGGGATATATCTGCATTATCATTTACCATATGACAGACCATTGGATTATAATCTTTATTTTTAATGGCTTTTGCCCATTTTTTATCATCGGGATAAAATTCATCCATGTGCAAAAGCATAGGATTCATTTCAAATTTACTTAAGTATAATACAAGGGGCAAAGGCATGGTGGCACCGATATGAGTTAAAATATAGTTTTTCCCTTTAAACACATCTTCCACCTGCTTCTCCAATTCAATAGCTTTTTTTCTTGATTCATCAAATTCATGACTAAACTTGATTTTCAACGACTTTTCTATAGCTTCATAGAGGTTATCAATTTCAAATACATCATAAATTTCATGAAGACTTATAAACGGAACTTGAAACTTATCCCACATCATTTCAGCCAAGGGATTCATAAAAGGTGAGATCACAAGATTGAGGGCTGCATTCGGTGAAACAATAAAGTCCTCAACATCAGATTTTGGAGCTAACATTCTAATGTAAAATCCTCTTTTCTCCAACGCTGTTAATAATTCAGGCATAGGAATATGCTCTTCTCTAGGACTACGACCAAGAATATTAATTGTATCAGTACTGGTTTTTCCTCTCTTCATTAAGGTTTCAAATGCTAATAATGTTTTCCAATAGCCTGAAGGATAACTATTACATTTAAAATGTGCCATTAATACAAAAGTCAGTAGAGCTGAAACTTGAGGTTGTAGCTCATGTACAATTCCCTCTATATCTTCTCCAATAATCTCTGGAACACAAGTTAAAATTATCATAATAGCCTTTGCACCGGACTTGTCCATTTCTCTGATAGCTTCAATTAATCCTTTACGACATCCAAATACAACTTCTTTTGAATCTAAAATATATGTCCAATGAAGTTCACCTTCTTGACTTTTGACATGTGAAACAACATTGCGACTGTAAATTCCACATTCTGGTGTACCTACAACCAATGTAGACATTCCCTTTACTTTTGAGCTAAGCGCCAATGCAGTATGCATAGGGCAATGATTCCCTGGGAAAGCTGCGGGAGTTAGAAACTTTACGCCGGCATTTGTCTTAACTGAAGATAAGGGTTTTAGATGTTTCAGTTCATCCATCATCTCTTTCCTCCCTCCAATAAAATCTTTGCCAAAGTACGGTAATGATTTGCCATATCACATTCAGGAAAGGCTTCAACTACAGTTTTTCCTAAAGCTTCAGCTTTTTGTACATATGGATCTCTAGACATGCAATAAATCACTGGAGTTTCAATTTCCTCTGCAGCCTTTCTAACTAACTTTTGTTCATTTTCAATATTTTTAGAGTTTAGTATCAATCCTCGTAAGGATGCATATCCACGCTTACCAAAGCTTTTAACAGCATGTGCAATATTTGTAGCCGCATAAAGTGACATCATTTCTCCTGATGTTACTATACACACCTCATCAGCATATCCTCCTCTAATTGGCATGGCAAATCCACCGCATACTACATCGCCTAATACATCATAGAGGATAACATCTGGCTTATATACTTCATATGCATCCAATTCTTCTAGTTTTTCAAAAGCAGTGATTATTCCACGGCCTGCACAGCCTACCCCTGGAACTGGCCCTCCTGATTCTACGCATAAAACCCCAGCACTGCTTTTAAATACAAGATCACCTAGCTCTATATCCCCCTTTTCCCTCAAAGTATCCAATACTGTGGGAATATTTTTACCACCAGTTAAGTTGCGAGTAGAATCTGCCTTAGGATCACACCCAATCTGCATTACTTTTAATCCCATTTCTGCTATAGCTGCAGATATATTTGATACTGTAGTGGATTTACCAATACCTCCTTTTCCATAAATCGCAATTTTTTTCATATACCCATCTCCTTTCAATGCTATTTCTATTACTTAATCAGTTCATAGGAAATGCATGTTGGTTTCCCTGTTCTAGACCCCCACACAATCTCCGCATTAATATTAAAAGTATCCTTTAAAACCTTTGAGGTCATAATCTCTTTTGGAGCTCCGCACTTTATAATGCTTCCACTACGTATTGCTATCATGTAATCCGCAAAACGTGCAGCTAAATTTAAATCATGAAGTACCATGATGATTGTACAATTTTGTTTTCTGTTCAGATTATATAAAAGCTCCAACACCTCTAACTGATACGACATGTCCAAATAGGTAGTAGGCTCATCTAAAAGTATTAAATCAGTCTGCTGTGCTAATGCCATTGCAATCCATACTCTTTGCCGCTGTCCTCCAGAAAGGTTGTCCACCATCCTTGTCTCAAGCTCAGTTAGCTTTGTAATCTCTAACGCCCATGCAATTATTTTCTCATCCTCAGGAGACAGTTTGCCAAATCCCTTTTGGTGTGGAAATCTGCCATAGGATACAATTTCACCAACGGTAAGCCCCCCTTGAGCTTGAGGAGATTGAGGTAATATAGCCATCTTTTGAGCCACTTCCTTAGTGGAAAGCTTTCTGATATCATCACCATTTAAGTACACCACACCTTCCTTTTGCTTTAGGATACGTCCTATAGTCTTAAGCACAGTGGATTTTCCACAACCATTTGGTCCAATTATCGTAGTTATCTTACCTTTTGGTATATTCATATTCAAATCATCAACTATGAGTTTGTCATCATAAGCGATGGCTAAATTTTTTGTTGCAATACTGTTCATAAACCCTTACTCCTTATATTAAATACATAGTTTGTTCATAATAAAATCTATTAATCATCCTATAGTTATCCCTCGCTATTAGAAAGAAGATAAAGAAAATATGGTGCTCCAATAATAGCTACCACAATTCCTGTTGGAATCTCAGAGGGTTGAATAATAACACGTCCAATAGTATCTGCAATAGATACTGATACAGCACCAACCAGTGTACTGGTCAATAGAAGTACCCGATGACGTGGTCCAACAAGTCGTCTTGATAAATGGGGTGCTATGAGACCGACAAAACTAATACTTCCGCTAACTGCTACACACGAAGCAGCAAGGGCCACAGATGCTGCAAGCAATCTGCGACGTTCCTTTTCTACTGAAACACCAAGACCATAGGATATATCATCGCTAAGATTCAGTATATCCATAACAGGAGCTTTGATTAGTATATAAGGAATCAATACTAGCAACCATGGCAGCAATGTTAGCACAAACTTCCAGTTGGAGCCCCAAATGCTTCCTACTTGCCAAGCGACAACAAAGTTATATTGTGTATCATCCAACTTCACCACCAATAAAGTGGTTAATGCGGAGACTCCTGCCTGTACCGCCACACCGGTCAAAACAAGTCGCATAGTTGAAATACCCTCATTCTTATTATAAGAAAAAAGATAGACTATAACTGCCGTGGTACCCGCTCCTATTAAGGCTAGAAAAGGTAGGGTAAACACCGATAGGAAAGATTCCGCACTAAAAATCAGTACATACAAAATCACCATTAAACTAGCACCTGCATTAATACCTAAAAGCCCAGGATCAGCTAAAGGATTTTTAGATACACTCTGTATTATGCATCCTGATAGAGCAAGCCCCCCTCCCACCAACATTGACACAATTATACGAGGTAACCTGAAATCAAATAAAATCAACTTTTCTTTATCCGTGCCTTTACCAAATAGCGTCCTTAAAACATCAACTGGGGACATTTTAATATATCCTGTGTCCATGCTTACAATTAAAGAAATTATCAGCAATAAAACACAGCCAATTATAATTAAAGTATTACGAATAGCCACCTTACGTTTATATGCTTCAATTGTTTGTTGTTCATTCATTACATTGCACCCCTTTGCTTGCGAGCCAAGTTTAAAAATAATGGCACACCGATGATAGAAATTACAGCACCTATGGGCGTTTCAAAAGGAGGGCTTAAAGTTCTTGCTACTAGATCAGCCAATACCACCAGCAAAGCTCCCATTACTGCTGTAGAAGGAATAATTAATTTATAGTCCATGCCAACAAAAAAACGTGCAATATGAGGAACAATCAGTCCCACAAATCCAACTGCTCCTACCACAGACACAGAGGCCCCTACCAATATAAGAACTACAATAGATGAAAGCGCATTTACCAACTTTATATTTATTCCCAATCCCTTTGCAACATCTTGTCCTAAACTTAGAATGGAAATAGAAGGTGATAGTGCAACTGCTCCTATCAGTCCCCCTATTATCCAAGGTAACATTATCCTAACCTGTTCCCAAGTGGAACCAGCTACACCACCAATCGTCCAAAACATGATACTTTGTGCCACGTTAAAATAAAGGGCAATTCCCTGGCTGAGTGCCACCAGCAGTGTACTTACAGCTGCACCTGATAATACAAGACGAATAGGCGTTTGTCCACCTTTACCCATAGAAGCAATTCCATTAACTAACCCAGCTCCTAAAGCTGCTCCTAAAAAAGAAAACAAGATAATCTGCATATAACTCATTCCAGGAAATAATGCAAAGCAAATAGAAAGAGCAAAGGCTGCACCTGAATTAAGCCCAAGCAAACCTGAATCAGCTAAAGGATTTCCTGTAGTCCCTTGCATAATGGCTCCTGAAACAGCAAGAGATGCACCAACCAAGGCACTAGCTATAACACGAGGCATACGAAGGTTGACTATAACAAGATGATTCATTTCTTCTCCATTGAAATTAAATAAAACATCCCACAGTGAAGATAGAGGAATATTCTCTGTTCCCTTAGTCATAGAAAATGCCATAATAAACACAAGTGCTCCTAATCCCCCTAATACAATCAACCACATCTTCCACACATGATTTTTTTTATTTATCTGCACATAGTTTTCCTTTTCCATTGGTTTCTTCATATAACTGCTACCTCCTTATTACTGTAAACTATTCTCATTAGACAAAACCAATGGTTAATTTCCATCTAGGTTACATCTATTTTTCCAACGAAAGGTTATTTTTCTATAGCTTTTATTAAATTCTTAGCAGCAATCTGTAATGCTAGTGAACTTTCACTATTTAGAGAATCATCGAAAAATAAAATCTGATCCTTTTTTACTGCATTAAGTGACTGCCATACAGGAGAAGATTTTTGCTTTTCAATAGTTGAATCAACAATCTCAGGGAAATGTCTAAATATAATATAATCTGGATTCATCTTGGATAATCCCTCTAATGAAATAACATTGCTATCTTCTGGATAACCATTTGGCATTGACAAGTTAAAGCCATTGGTTTTGTCGTAATAAATGGTATTATTTGATCCAAGCGCAACAAAATTTCCCTTTCCATCAACTCTAAGTAAAGCAAATGTTTTGTCTTTATGACTCTCTAAAACTTCTCTAGTTTTTTCAATTTCCTTCTCAGTTTCATTTATAATTTTAGTAGCTAAATCCTCTTTTCCAACAATTTTTGCGCACTGCATAGTTTTGTTTTGCCAAGAATCTTTAAAGTCTATTTGAACCACAGGCGCTATTTTCACCAACTTATCATAAATCTTATCCACATGACCTTTAAAGGTTACAATTACATCTGGTTTTGATTCTAAAATTGCCTCTAAATTTAAATCTCTAGCGCTACCTAAATCTATAACATCAGCAGTACCTGCATATGGTTTAAGGGTTTCAAATTCATCTAAAGCCTTCATTGCACTACCAACTGTTGCTCCAGCAGAAGCAGTGGGTGGTGTTTCCAAAGCGAAAAAATAGTCTAAAAATGCTGCATGAAGAATTGCTACTCTCTCAGGTTCTTTATCAAACTTAATCTCTTTTCCTGTTGAATCTTCTATAATCCTCGGCCACTCAGCCTTTTCATTATCGCTTATTTCTTGCCTAGACGTATTATCTGATTTATTTGCACTTTCCTTATTATCGGCTCCATTACAACCAGATAGTATGATGCTTGTGATTAATATAATTGATACAAATAATCCTATAATTTTTTTCATTTTCATTCCTCCTATATAATAATTTGAACGATACATAATCGCGATTATATCAATTAGGTTAGTTATGACTAACTGAACTATGATTAATATAGCAAATAAAGAATCATATGAAAATGGATGATTACTGAATTCATAATGCATTATTCCTGAATTCCTCTATCTGCAAAAAATAATTTAAATAAAAAAAAGCTTTTAAATCCTTAAAGAATAAGAATCTAAAAACTTTCTTTATATCTAAACTTCTCCCGAAACTTACTTGGAGAAACACCAAATTGCTTTTTGAACCTCTTACTAAAATGATATGGATCGTGATAGCCCACACTTTTTGCTACTGCCACTATAGGAGCATCACCTGTTACCAACAATTCCTTTGCACGGTTTAGCCGATGAATCATAAGATAGTCTCCTGCCCCCATTCCTGCATATTTTGAGAACACATAGAATAATCTATTCTCATTTACCCCATGTAGTTCGGCAAGAGATCGAATAGTAAGTATGTCCATATAGTATTCGTGAATGTAATCTGATACTTGTTTAAACAGTATCTGATCATCACCACTTGATTGGTTACGTGCACATATAAAAATTTCATCCAATACGCAACGAAACATGGTCTCTGTCTGAAACTTAGCAATTGCTCCAGGTTGATTTGATGCCTCCCATAATCGTTGTAACAAATCAACAAGCCTAGGACTTTGCCCTGTAACCAATTCAAAATGTGAGCTCTCTAATGAAAATCCTTCTGGTTCAGGCTTACGAACACTGTAAAGCACCAAAATATAACTCCACTTTTTTTTACCAACTACACTCTTACTCAACTTCATGTTCGCGCCACCATGAATTACACTTCCAACTTCTGCTGTATAAAAAGTATCTTCGAAAATTAAATTAGCTTGCCCTCCCAAGGGAAAGATAAACCCTGGAAATGGTGAAGTTTTCATAATACCAGAATTTCCTGGTTCAACGCTATAATTATATACCCCTTCTACCTGAAAAGCAGTATTAGCAAAATGTTCTACAAGATCAATCAATTCGACTTCCATTTAATGCTTTCCCCTTTCTCACTAAGTTTTATAACAATTCTACCATATTATAAAGGTAAGCCTTCTTCTATTCTTGCCGCATAAATTACCTTTATATTTTCTTCCTACTCTATTCCGAAGCTTTCTATAAATTTCGATGCAAGAGGGGAAATATATCTATCTTTCACCCATATTGCAGCTATTTTAGTTCTTAGCTTTTCGCTTTCTATTTCTTTGTAAAGCAGATTACTATTAGCGGCAAGTTCAAATGCAGATTGAGGGACAATAGCTATTCCAAACCCTGCATTTGCCCATAAAAGTGTTGTTCGTGCATCATCACATTTACAGTATATTTCCGGCTCGAAGCCGTGCTCCATACAAGTTTCGCGAATTAGTTGTTCAAATCTTCGGTAAATGATTAATGGCTTATTTTTTAGTTCATCCACCGATATAGTAACCTGAGCTGGTTCCCAATAACATTCTCTTGGTATCGCTGCAATCATAGGTTCAGTCTTTGCATATTTGCATTCAAAATTTAAAGCATTAAACGGTGTCCTGACAATGCCAACCTCGATAATGCCTTTATTTAATAGGTCAATAAGTGTAAAAGTATCACCCTCATATATCTCAAATTTAATACGGTCATATTCCTCGTGAAATTTCGATACTCTTTCATTTAAAAGTGTTGCTCCTGATGAGGAAACCGTACCTATGGATAAGGTTCCTTGTAATCCTTTGCCGAAATCCTTGACTTCTTTTACAACTGAGTTGGTTAGCTCTAAAATTTGGCGTGCCCTGTTCATAAGTATTTTTCCCGTGTCCGTGAGCTGCAGGTGTCGTGAACCCCTCTCTGCAAGCTTCACCCCAAGTTCTTCTTCCAGCAGCTTGAGCTGTTGACTCAATGGTGGCTGTGCCATATTTAGTTTTTTAGCCGCAGAAGTTATTTGGCCTTCTTCTGCAATTGTAAGAAAATATTTTAATTGTTTTATATCCATAAAAGCCTCCAACAAATATAATCCATATGATTTTCATATATTATGCATACATAACAGATATTTTTCATATGAAAGTTCGTATGCTATAATCATAGCCGGAGATATGAAAATATGCAATATACTTCAAAAATTTTTAACAGTGGAGGTTGATGGATTTGTTCAAGCTTGCAGTCTTTTTAAAATCGTACAAAAAAGAATGCATAATTGGTCCGGCTTTTAAACTATTGGAGGCAACTTTTGAGTTATTAATGCCCACAATTATGGTACTCATCATTAACAATGGAGTTGATAAACGCAATATAGATTATGTACTTAAAATGGGCGGAGTTATGTTTGTCATGGCAATACTTGGATTTTGCAGTTCTATGATATGCCAGTATTATGCGGCGCGTGCCTCACAGGGGTTCGGTACAACCTTGAGAAATACAATTTTCAAACATATATCATCTCTTTCCTATGCGGAAATAGATACATTAGGTACATCATCGCTGATAAATCGAATTACAAATGACGTGAATCAACTCCAGCTTGCGGTTGCCATGCTGATACGTCTCGTTATACGCGCACCATTCATATGCATAGGTGCTATTATTATGTCCATGATAATGGACTTTAAGTTATCAATGATTTTTTTAACTGCTACCCCTATTTTTGCGTTAATATTGTACCTTGTTATAAGCAAATCTTCACCGCTTTACCGTAAATATCAACAGAAGCTTGATAAAATCGCATTAATCTTGCGTGAGAATCTTTCTGGAGTAAGGGTGATCCGCGCATTTGCAAGGACTGAAAGTGAGAAGAAACGCTTTTATGCTGCCAATGATGATTTGACTGACACTGCAATTCATGTTGGGAAAATATCCGCATTGCTTAATCCTATGACATCATTTGTTATGAATGCTGCTATCATAGCTATATTATGGGTAGCTGGATTTCATATCAATACAGGAAAGCTTTCACATGGGGAGATTATTGCATTTGTCAATTATATTACTCAAATATTGCTTGCGCTTATTGTGGTGTCGAACCTTGTGATTATATTTACCAAGGCAGTTACTTCTGCTGGCCGTATAAATGAAATTTTGGCCGCAAGCACATCAATTCAGGACAAGGAAAATCAAGTTCAACATATTATTAGCGGTACCACCCCATCAATTCAGTTCAATAGCGTGTCCTTTGCTTACAATAATACAGGTGATAAGGTCCTTGAGGATATTTCGGTCACTATTAAACGTGGTGAGACCATTGGAATTATAGGTAGTACCGGATCCGGAAAGTCTACCTTTGTTAACCTTATTCCTAGGTTCTATGATGCTACAGAAGGCAGCATATTTGTGGACGGTATAAATGTTAAAGATTATCAGCTTCATAAATTACGTGATAAAATTAGCATTGTACCGCAAAAAGCTGTGCTATTCACAGGGACTATAGCCGAAAATATATGTTGGGGCAAGCAAAATGCCACAGATAAAGAGATCATAGCAGCAGCTAAAATTGCACAAGCTGATGAATTTATTTCAAAGCTTCCTGATGGATACAACACACAGGTATCCCGAGGTGGATTAAATTTTTCAGGTGGTCAAAAACAGCGTTTAACTATCGCCCGTGCTGTAGTTTCAAAGCCTGATATCTTGATATTGGATGATTCTTCAAGTGCATTGGACTTTGCCACCGATGCAAATCTTCGACGGGCAATTAATGAAAGCAGTAAAAATATGACGGTTCTTATTGTATCTCAGAGGGCAAGCACAGTAAAGCAAGCTGATAAGATTATTGTATTTGATGACAGACATATCACAGGCTTTGGTACACATAAAGAGCTTATAAATAACTGTGAAGTATATAAAGAAATATGTCTATCACAGCTTTCAAATGAGGAGGCTTCGAAATGAACAAAGATACATTGACAAGGATTTTGAAATATATCAGTAAGTATAAATTTTATGTGTTTAGTGCATTAATAGCTGCTATTTTTAGCGTTGTTTCAAGCTTAATCGGACCGATGCTGATTGGTAAATCTATAGACCATATGGCTGGGATAGGAGAAGTAGACTTCGGAGCAATATTCAAGACTTTAATCGTTCTCGCCATAGTATACGCTGTTGGTAATCTATTTGTATGGCTTTTGACCTATTTAGCCAATCGCATATCATATCAAACTGTTAATGATATGCGTCATCAGCTTATTGATAAAATTAATACCTTACCGCTAAAATTTTATGACAGCAATGCTCATGGTGATACAATAAGCTGTTTTATAAATGATATGGATGCAATTTCAGATGGAATGCTACAAGGTATATCAGCATTGCTTACAGGTATTGTTACCATCATAGGTGCAATAGCATTCATGCTGTATATAAGTCCAATTATGACAGTTGTTGTTCTTTTATCTGCTCCGGCTTCCTTTCTGATGGCACGGTTTATTACCAAACGTTCACAGCAAATGTTTAAGGCTCAAGCAGAAAGTTTAGGTAAATTAAACGGTTATATTGAAGAAATTATTGGCGGACAAAAAGTTGTACAGGCTTTTAATTATGAAGAGCATTCTTTTAAGGAGTTTGAGAAAATTAACAATACATTGTATAGTTCTGGTGTAAAATCACAGTTCTATGGTTCGTTATCTGGACCAACTACCCGTCTTGTAAATAATATTACCTACATTGCCATAGGTGTCATAGGAAGTATTTTAGCTATTTTAGGCAAACTCACAGTTGGAGATATATCAAGTTTTCTAATTTACTCAAACCTATTTGCAAAACCTTTTAACGATATAACCGGAGTATTTACTCAGATACAGTCTGCGGTTGCGTCAGCGCAGCGTATATTTTATATTCTTGACATACCGTCAGAAAAACCTGATGGTAAAGACTCCATTAATATTAAGCATAGTCAAGGCGCTATTAGCTTTAACAGTGTGAATTTTTCATACGACCTCCACCATCCTCTGATTACTAATTTCAATCTGAATGTAAAGCCTGGAACCAGAATAGCTATAGTAGGTCAAACTGGTGCAGGTAAGACCACTCTCGTAAACTTACTTATGCGATTTTATGATGTTGATAGTGGTTCCATAACTGTGGATGGCATTGATATTAAGACCATCGCCCGTGACGATTTACGATGCAACTTTGGCATGGTGCTACAAGACAGCTGGTTATTCTCAGGTAGCATACGTGACAATATTGCTTATGGTAAACCAGATGCAACAGATGAAGAAGTTATTGCTGCGGCTAAAGCTGCTGGCGTTCACGGCTTTATAAAATGTTTGCCTAACGGTTACAACACCCTTATTTCAGATGCTGGTGAAAATTTGTCCCAAGGTCAAAAACAGCTTCTCACCATTGCCAGAGTGATGCTTGTTAATCCGCCAATGCTTATTTTGGATGAAGCCACAAGTAACATAGATACCAGAACGGAAATCCACATACAAAAAGCATTTCTAAAAATGATAGAAGGTAGGACAAGTTTTGTTATAGCCCACAGGCTTTCAACAATACGCGAGGCAGATTTGATTTTGGTATTAGATAATGGCAATATTGTAGAGAGTGGAACTCATAACCAGCTATTAAAAAATGGAAGCTATTATGGAAAACTTTATAACAGTCAGTTCGCACCTGTATAAATTATCGCGTTCCATATTTCCAAAAATATTTTAATTGTTATTTTAGCTTTAGGGTGGAGTATCGTTTTTGTAAGCGGTAGACAGAACAGAATTAAAAACTTGAATAAACAAAAAAGTAGGCTTACCTTTAAAGTAAGCCTACATAATGTCCTAATAGTAAGGTATATTTTTTAAAAATGCCCGGTCAACGGCCATGCTTATATAATAGCATAGTCGCAACTATATGAAATATTTGAGTAGTAACACTATTTCTATTTAATAGCAACAGCCTCAAAAGTAATTATCTCTTCAGAATTTGATGGATACTGCCCAAATTTATAATCTGAAGAAATTACAATATTTTCAAATCCTATGCTTTCAAGTATTAATCTAAACTCTTCTACTCCATACCACCGTAATGGGAAATACTCTAATTCAGTTTGCAGAAGTACCCCTTCACGCCACTTTTCATATCGCCCATGGGAAATAGTATGTTGATTTATATAGTCAACCTCTACAATTTTATTTTCTAATGTAATTATATCTCCATTAGAACATTCCCAAGTTTTTGTGGAAACTGTACCTATTGAAATATCAGTTTGCAAAAATATATCAAGAATTAATCTACCGCCATTAGATAAATGCTTATAAAAGTTTTGTAATGCTTTTATTGAATCTGCTCTCTTGTGTAGTAGAAGGAACGTTCCCGTTGGCACTATAATAGCATCATATTTTATATCTTGTGAAAAAGACTCCATCTTTGCCTCAAAAAGTTTAGGATTTAGACCTCTTTTTTTACAATTATTCTCACATATATTTAACATATCTTTTGAACTATCAAATCCATCAACATTTAATCCCTTTTCTAAAAGAGGAATTAATATACGACCAGTTCCTGTTGCAGGTTCAAGAATAGGTCCTTTGCACGATTTTAATCTATTCATGTAAAATTCCACATCTCCAAAAGAATGACCTATAGGCTTATCCATATCATATATTTCTGAAGACAATCTACCATAATAGCTCAACATCTTTTATCACCTTTCTCCCTTGATTTATTATAAATACCTAATCTCTCCTATAATTCAATGTCCACCTTCACCTGACTTTCCTCCATATGGTAATTTTATTATAACAACAACTTTAAAAAAGAGCTGTTCCTGTTTTGCTAAATATTGATATATGAAAACAAAGACACTAAGATTTTTATCTTAATGCCTCTGAATTTTCTTACTTTAAATTTTCAAATAAAAGGTATTCTCATTTTGTGATGGCAACCCTTTTATCCTCTTTGAATGCTTTTCTTGAAGGATTTCCTTCGACTCTAAAAATTGTACCATCTGTCAAATCATAAATTGATGACCAAACAGTATCAAGTCCTTGTTTACGGTGAAGCAATCGTAATATTTATCTAATTTACTTGATTTAATTCTAGTTCCTGACTTTCCTTCATAACCCTCATAATATTTCTTAATAGTTCTTCTATCTATCCCATATTCTCTACTAAGAGCAGAGTAATTTGGCTTTAAGCTCATTGCTTTAATTATATTAAGTTGTTCTAATAAGTTCTTAATCATTAGTATCCCTCCTAGGAATAAGATACTAATGCATATATAAATTTATACATTTTTATTTTCCACTTTTAGTGCAATATTATTTTATTATTTACAACATATCCATATCATTTTTACTGAACCTGCTTCATGAGCTTTTCATGGAATTCCATTGCGGGCTTATATGACCCATTATATTCGATACCGAGCAGCGCCTTATCATATCGGGGAAAAGTCATCAAAGCAATTTCCCCATTTTCGTCCACGATATCAACCGAAATCGTCGGGTCATTGTTACTGTAGCCCTGCCCATTGTATTTAACCGACTTGATTGCGCTGTGAACAACGTTATATTTCTCCACCAGTTTCTTTGACAGCGCAACATATTCCTGCGGATTTTTAGCAAGAGCTGCATCAAAAGCTACTGAAACCTTTTTATCCAATGTTCTTTCACGTGCTATGCTAAATAATTCTCCTGTTACCGAATCCACAGAGAAACAATAACTGCGCTTGCCATTGATTAGCACATCAGCGTACCAGCTCGAACGAGGAAGACTTTCGGTTGGCTGTTGGTAGCCTATTTCAATCACCTGACCCTCTAAGCTCAGGCCAAATACTTGCCAAAGGGCCTGTGCGCCAATTTCCGCTGCATCTTCTTTTGTCATGTCCTTGCTGGTTGGTGTTTGATTGCGGTAGTATTCAAGGTCAATTGCTCCCACCTTATAATTTGCTTTTTTGTAGCCTTTCGGTAAGGTGTTTTGTGCTGTCTGGGATGAACCTTTTGTATAATTAGCATAGCTTGTAGGGATGATATCTGATTTTTTGAATTCCGTCGCCGTCGCTGTCTGTACGAATCCCTGGAATAGTAATGTGCTGGCCGCCGTTGCCACCAATATGGTTTTTTTTAAGCTTTTTCTTTCCAATCTATTTGCTTTCATCTGAATCTCTCCTTCATAGTTTTGTTTGTAATCACAATAAACAGTATAAAATGGCCGTATTAATGACTTAATTCTGTAACATTCAACCTGCTATCTCCCTCCTTTTCCTTAGTTTCATAAATCCTTTAAATTTGAGTAAAGCCTATGTATTAATTAGCCTCTCATCTATATATTGTAATAACTTTTAGTTTGGTTCATAAAACTCTATTATTTATGATATAAAAATAGACTAACTTAGTAAAAACCTTGTAATATAAAGGTTTTCTAATTTAGTCTAATTATAAAAATATTATCAATAAGTATATTTTTACATCATTATGCTTATATTTGCAATTAAGTTATATCTATATCTTTAAGTCATATTATTCACGATGAAACTCCAAAAAATCTTTTATAGATTTTCAGAGTCATCCATTTATTTTTCAGCTTTTTTTAGCAATACACAGCACTCCATATGCCTTGAGGAGATAAAAAAGATGCCGTCAAGGTCCAGTGGTTTCTTGGCGGCATCTCTTTAATTTCAATCGTTTGCGTGAAAAAAGTTAACTGGGCATTATTCTGCCATCTAGATGTTCTAGAAGACTAATCTTTAGCTATTAAATATTATAAAATTGACCCATGTCCGGATCTCTCAATTTGCTTTGTATATTGTAGGGGAATTTATGCAAAT
>NZ_CAUPZS010000037.1:0-32842 GCF_963515715.1 uncultured Clostridium sp. | reverse complement strand
TTAGCTTGGGTAAACTTGGCACATTAGTGCTATTGACCAAGAAGCTCCCACCTCTCTAGGTGGAGAGTAGTTCACTCATTTATTTATTATCTATTATATTTTTTTATTCCACATTACTTAGATATAAACTTTTTTACTGAAACAACCTGTTCCCATTTTAATTTCCACATTGTAGCTTGTATAGGTTTATCCTCATTTTTTCCTTCCCAATCCTCGTCCACATCACGTTCTAAATCAAATATCTTCTCCCAACTTTGAAATAGTTTTAATTTAAACTGATCTAATATATCAGATTTTATATTCGTAGATTGTAAATCCTGATGATTATATCCATAACTTTCAAGTTCATCATAAAATTTATCAAACTCTTCTTCGCTATTGGCTATATAACCATGATTTAGAATACTATTAAAAGCAAAAAAGTCTGATAGCAAAACATTTTCTTCTTCTACTTCTAATTCTAAAAGTACACCTTTTGCTCCCTTTTCCAAATGCCCTGAACACCTTAAATCTGGTCTCTTATGCTTATCATCCTTCCATTGATACCAAGCCCATATGGGATATTCTATATTTTCTGAAGTCGGTAGCCCTATCCTTTTTTTCATCTCATCTGACATCCAACTATAATAAAAAAGCATATCATCATAAATAAAATTTTTATCTGCACGAAGAATTCCTGTATCTTTAAATTTTTTATATGCAACTTTATTTTGTATTGTCCATAGTTTCATATTGTTATTTCCTTCTCATTTTATAAATAATGTTTAGTTCGTAATTTCTTACTATAACGTATTAACTGTTCCTTTATTATATAATGAATATCTTTAAAGTACTAGCATCCACCTGATATTGAATGAAGTACTATCGTACTATTTTTTCTATGGCTTAAATTGAAAATTATCTATTATCTATTTATCTAAAAATCCATTAAATCTCCTTGCAAAACACAAAAGAGCTAAGTATGTAGTGAAATAGCGACTTTTTTCTGGATCAGCTTCACTGCGTGCTTATCTCTTTATTTGTAAAACTAAATTATCCCTACGGAAATCCATACCTGGATAACCGATATGTACTTATCCCCTCTTATGTTTCATCTGGTTCTGTCAGTTTCTGTTGTTCATAATATACGATAATTCCCTCAAGTATGTCTTTTATAACCGCAACAATTGGTATCGCCACTATCATGCCTAATATGCCGGAAAATGCTCCGCCAATGGTTATGCTGATAATTACCAGCAAGGGGCTAACTGAAAAGGAACCGCTCATTAGTCTGGGCTGAATGATATTTCCATCAATTTTCTTCTTTTAGAAATGAAAGTATTATTTGATTTAGCCAGTAATTTCTGTATACCGCTGCAGGGGATGTTTAATACATACGCCACCAAAAATCCAGAAATAAAAGGAGAAATTATGCTCACAAACCGTTTTATAAAATTGAAAACTATATCTATTTCGAGTATGATTTTATATGCGACAATAACTGCTATAGCAAGTAAAAAGTAAGATAGCATTGTTCTAAATTGTTTGGTTTTAAATGCCTGTCTCATTTAGCTCCTCACTCCTTTTATAATCTCTTAATCCCCGCCACCCTTCGAAATTCCTAGATTTGCATTTTCCTCTGGGCGATAGGTCACGAAAAAGTGGCATTTGTACAACAATCACATCGGCGGGCCGCTCCCTCTTTGAAATGTCCACTATGACACTTTCCGCTTCCGGTAAAGTGCCATAGTGGGTTTATACGTTTACCACGTTCAATTTTATTAAAAAGTCGTTCCTGATTTCCAAGGGATGATTCTCCGCTTCAAACTGCCGTAATTGCCATACCAAGGTTTCTTCATAACTTGATCTGACAGGAGCTTTCCGTTTTACACTCCTTCATCTCTAATGATATGTCGGCCAAAACGGCGCCCGTAACGCAACGTTTAGCTATTATTTTGCACGAATTTCCCAATTTCGGCAACAACGGTCGGAACGAGCGAAAGGCCTATTGCGATAAACCAATGCTGTCTGCTGAGTGTTACCATGCCGAAAATTTTTGCGAAAGGTGGAATCATAACAAGTAGTGCGAATAAAATAATCATTCCTGCCGCGCTGATAACTAATCTTGGATTGTCTTTAACTGTTCGTTTGAACATAGACTGTCTGCTTCGAACTGTGAATATATGCAATATTGATGTCCAACCTACAATAAGGAAAGAGAGCGTCTGACCAATAGCGTGCGCGGGAGGATATAACGCCGAGATGCTGACAAATGTTCCAATATAATAGCCAACCCATGTTACGGCGACAAAGGCTATGATTTGCTTTACAATTACAAACTCCAGACCCCTAAAAAGGCTTTCATTACGACCGATGGGGTGTCTCTCCATGATTCTCGGATCGGATTTTTCATAAGCAAGCTGTAAGCCTGGGATTCCGTCTCCAAGAACGTTTATAAGCAGCAGCATAATTGGGGTAAGAGGCATACCCCAACCTATTAACTGCGCCCCTAACATAATAATGATTTCGGAAAAGTTGCAAACCAAAAGAAAGTAAACCGTTTTTCGTATATTGGAAAATACATCACGTCCTTTGTGAACCGCTTCTACAATGGTGCTGAAATTGTCGTCTATAAGTATCATATCTGAAGCGCTTTTTGCGACTTCCGTTCCAGTGATTCCCATAGAGACTCCCACGTCGGCGGCTTTCAGAGCCGGAGCGTCGTTGACTCCGTCACCCGTCATGGCAACAACGTCGTCATGCTCCTGCCACGCTTTGACAATGCGTATTTTGTCATCGGGTGATACGCGGGCATATACGGAATACTGCGCCACATTTTCTATAAGCTCGTCATCGCTCATATCGGAGAGCTCCAACCCGGTCAATACTTTGCCATCCTCCGAGAGCAGCCCTATCTGACGCGCTATTGCGCTGGCCGTGGTCGCGTGGTCTCCGGTTATCATGACCGTACGGACACCGGCTTTTTTAGCCGTCGCAATAGCAGGCGCGCATTCAGGACGCGGCGGGTCAATTATTCCTATTATACCTTCAAAATAAAGATCTTTTTCCACATCGCGTAATCTGTCTTCGCTAGGAAGCTCGCTTATACGCTTGCTGCCGAGCGCAATTATGCGCAAAGCGTCATGGGCGAATGCATCATGAATATCATGACGCCTTCTTAGCTTATCCCGCTCGGCGCTCTCGAAGGGTACTCTGTCAAAAGCTCCTTTAGTGAGAACAAGATAGCCGCCTTGTGGGTCTTTATGAATTGTAGTCATCATTTTGCGTTCAGAGGAGAAAGAGACTTCCGCGACTCTCGGATAATTTTCCTCCAATTCGCTTTTGCTGCCGCCTTTTTCACCTAACAATCGCAAAATAGCCGTTTCAGTTGGGTCGCCTATAATTTTAACGCTTCCATCGGATTGTGTTTCCGCAACGGCATTACTCGCCAACGCAAATTTATTCAAAAACTCCGCCTGTTCCGAAGAAAAATCGGATATATCGTCAAATAGGTCGCCGCTTTCACGCCATAAACGTTTAATAGTCATCCGGTTCTGTGTAAGCGTTCCTGTTTTGTCGGTACATATAACGGATGTGCTTCCCAACGTTTCTACCGCCGGTAATTTTCGAATCAACGCGTTTTTATTTACCATTTCCGTTACGCCGTGAGAGAGGGTCAGCGTAACGATTAGGGACAATGTTTCAGGTACTGCGGCAACGGCAAGGGATACCGCTACAAATATCATCTCCCATAATTCCGCACCTCGTAAAAAACCTATGCCAAACATCACTAAAGCTGATACTATGGCTACCAGGCTGATGGTCCTGCCTATCTTGTCAAGCCTGTTTTGCAGGGGCGTTTTGAGCTTTTTGGTATTGTTCAAATAGCCCGCAATCTTGCCCATTTCCGTATTCATGCCGGTTGCGGTAACAATCGCTTTCGCGCGGCCAGCTGTGACCAGACATCCGGAAAATACCATATTGTTTTGGTCCGCCATCGCTATTTTGCCCGTCAATTCTATTTCCGCACCTTTTTCGGAGGGTTCGCTTTCTCCAGTCAGGGACGATTCATCCACCGCAAGGTCATTACTTTCCAGAAGGCGTGCGTCTGCCGAAATCAGATTGCCTGTTTTTAACAGCATAATATCTCCTGGAACCATGTCCGCCGAGTCAATTTCCTGCTGTTTCCCGTCACGCAGAACAATGCTTGTGGGGCTGTTTAACTGTTTGAGGGCATTCAGCGATTTTTCGGCACTTCGTTCTTGTGTAATCGCAAGTATCATATTCAGGATGACAATACCTATGATGACGATAAACTCTATAAATCCCTCGCCATGATGTATTTGCATTGCTAATGAGAGCACGGCGGCTAATAATAGAATAATCGTAGAAACGTCGCGTAGGTTATGCAATATCTTTTTTCCGATTCCTTCGCCTTTTTGTTCGTCAAATTGATTTTTCCCGTATTTCTGCTGTCTTTCCAATACAGAATTTGATTGCAGACCTGTTTCGGCATTCGAATTCAATTCCGCAATCAAATCTTCCCTTTCCTTTTCATACGAATTAAACAAATAATTACCCCCTATTACAAATTACATTAATATCTTTATTGCTCTGTGGCTCTTGGCGATGAAGATATTATTTTAATTAAATTTCAGAACCCATCTGCACAAGATTATATATTTAACTATTTACACAGATACATAGATCGATACTTTGAAATTTTGATACAAGTGAGTTATTATTATTGGCAATTATTATGCTTATTATACTATTATTCACATGATTGACCAGATGAGAAGTTAAAAGTGTTAATGAAAAAAAAGCTACCAGAATACCAAAGTTTTTTGGAAGCTTATCTTATAGAATTTAATCTAAATATGAAAAATATAGATGTAGAAATTAATGAGTATGATCTAGAAATATATCGTATAGTAATAAAAAGGTCAGTAAATAGTGGGATTAACTTGAGTGGTTCGGACATTATCACTTTACATTTTAATAGGACATGCTACAAAAATAGAAATTTAGATATTGATTATTTCAAGGGCATTTTTCCAGAGGAGTATACAACTTTTATTGTAAGTATCTTTATTTGCTGCGCAATATAAGAAGAGTACCAATTAAATCTGTTAGGAATCATGCTTTTTATACTTGCCAAAAGCCTTTTCTAAATCAAGATGTACATCTTTGAAAAAAAGAATTATCCATATGACAATTGCAATCATTGCAAATACATTACTACTGAAATATGATAAGGCTGCTCCTAAAAATAATATTCCAAACCAAAGAAAAAAGGAATTTCTCATATCTATACTCATTTTCTTCTTATCATACTTTTCTCTTTCTTCCTTTGAGAGAGTATTAAATCCACTAATTAGTATTGCACCTTTTTCTTTTAATAAAGCAAAAATCACTCCCAATATTCCAAAAAAAGCTGCAAATATCAAACATGTTATTGTCCATATTCTCATAATAATCCCCCTCTCATTTTGTAAATAATATTTAGTTCGTACTTTTTTACTATAGCGAATTAACTCGACTTCATATTATGTTCATTAGTTTAATGTTTTAATTGAAAATCCATATACGTAATAATGACATGCACAATGCCAAAAAATGCTTTTGGTATAATAGCCAGATAATTATGAAGCCACATCTCAGCCAATATAAAATATCCCACTGGAAGAACGGCCATTCCTAAAAGAATAACCAAATTTGCCTTGCCTGTAAAACATAATATCCATAGCATGTAATAGACAATCAACATTATTCCCATACCAATTGTATACGAACATAGAATTTCAGAAGCTTGTTTTCTTATAACAAATATAAGCAGAAAGATAAATATTGCCTGACTTCCGTGCTCCAAAATATCTAAAATTAAATGGCTATTTACATTGTTTCCTGATACATCTGACGAAGGCATTAAAAAATAAAATATATTTGGTATCATCGGCAATAAAAAGACTATAAAACCATTCCACGAAAAACCAAAATGGTAATTCATTAAATCCCCTCCATTCGCATGATAAAAACAATCTTTACTTCACACTTTTTTACTATAACGTATTAACTGTTCTTTTATTATATAATGAATATCTTTAAATCACTACCATGATTTTCACATATTTATCAAGCAAAGATAAGTTACCTTCCCCTATATTCTTCTTATTTTTATATCAATAGTCTCGATAGCGCCATCTAAAAGTAATCTTCCAATCCTAATAACATATTTATCCATTTCAATTATTTTCTACCATTCAAACCAATAGAGCTAAGCATGTAGTGAATTAGCGCCTTTTTACGAAGCGGCTTCACTACATGCTTAGCTCTCTGTTTGTGGAACTAATTATCTTTGTAGATTTGAAATGGAACCTATGCGCATAGTTTTTTGACCTATTTCGATGACTTTCTTTGTATTAGCATTCTATTTTGCTATGTATAGTATTCTTTGCTCTTGAGAGAAAGAAATTATACACTGGCAATATATATAAATAACAAGCTGCTAAAATAGAACTTGTTGGCGCTGATATTGTAGCTAATGGGACAGCTCCTGCAATAGACCAAGGTATAAGTGGCGCAATAACAACGGCTGTATTTTCTAATGAATTTGCCATTTGGTAATTGTCATATATAACCTCATTGCATAACTGATGAGTTAGTATAATAGCCAAAGTTTGATTACAGCTTATCATGCTTGTCAAAAATGAAGTTATAGTAATACTACCAAATGGGGTCACTATATTTGAAAGACTATTAATACGTTTTTTTATACCCTCTAATAAGCCTGTTTCTTCAAAAATACTGGCATAAGAAGATGATAAACATACAATGGCAGAAACTTTGAGCATAGATTGAATACCACCACCATTTAGCATAATGGCAAGTTCTGCATTAGATGAGTGATACCCTGTAATAAACATTTTAAAGAGTGAGGTAAACTCAACTTTTTGAATTAAAATACAAATAATACTACTAAGTATGATACTTAAAATCATGGTAATTTTTACGTTTATCTTAAATATAGATAGTACAATGATTATTATAGCAGGTAAAATAGTGAGCCAATGCAAGTTGAAATTATCTGCAAACAGCCTTCTAATTTCAAGTGGGGCACTTTTACTCTCCAACAAAAAACCAGCAATCAGATAAACTGCACATGTTAATATAAATGGTATAATTGAAGTTTTAATCATAAGTTGAATGTTTTTATAAATATCTGTTCCTGTTAGTTCGCTTATTAATAATGCACTTGTTGACATTGGAGAACATCTATCACCAAAATAGATTCCAGATAATATAGCTCCGCCGACCAATGTTTTATTTACACCTATCGCATTTGCCATGGTCATGCAAATTACACCCATGGTAGCAGCGGTTCCAAATGAAGTTCCCGTAAGCATAGATAATATGCAGCAGAGTAAAAATGTTATGAGAATAAAGACTTCTGGAGTAATCAATTTTGTAGAATAATAAATAATAAAGGATATTGTCCCTGATGCACGCCATACTGCTGTAAGTATGCCAATCATGAAAAATATAATCAATATATTTTTAACTGTTTTTATACCTTTAAAAGATATCTGTATCATATGTTTTACTGTATTATTCTTCACTAAACCATATGAAAAGAAGAGAATAAATCCGAATAATAGAGCATACAGAAGCGATAAATTAAATCCTATGCAAACTAAGAGTCCGATAATAAACATGCCAAGAATCGCTGACTCCAACATACAACTTCCCCCCATTTATTAAAACAATTCTTTCTATTCACAATGATACAGTATTGGAAAAAACTTGTCTAACTGTTGTTTTTGATTTATACTACAGTAAAAATACTGTAATTTGTATGTATTATAACAGGAAAAGAGGTGTAATATTGAATTCCTTAAGTATAAAGTATTTTCTGGCTGTTTATAAAGAACGAAACTTTACAAAAGCAGCTCAACGTCTATATATTACTCAGCAAACGCTCAGTGCGCATATTGCTTCACTTGAAAAAGAACTGGGCTGTAAACTTTTTATTCGCAGTACTCCATTGAAGCCAACTTTTGCAGGAGACATCTTCCTAAGTTATGCAAATGAATTTAACACCCTTTATACTTCTATAGAAGAGGAATTTTCAGACATTTGTGATGAAAAAAAAGGTGTGTTACGAATAGGTATTGCACATACAAGAGGACGCGCCTTGATGCCCGATATTATTGCAGAATATAAAAAAGAACATCCTGATATTATAATACAGATTATTGAGGGTGAAAATGATGATTTACCATCTCTTCTTCTTGATGGGTCAATAGATTTAATGATTGCATATCATTCACAAAATCATCCTGATATTGAATTTAACAATTATTATGAAGAAGAAATTATTCTTCTTATTTCGGATGAATTGCTTCAAAGTGTATATGGAAAAAGGAAAAATGAAATTGTAAATATATTGCATCAAAAACCAAACTTGTCTCTATTAAAAGAGTGCCCGTTTCTACTAAGTAGCAAGGATGATATTGCTGGAAAAATAAGTAGAATATTTTTATCAGAGGTGAATTTTGATTTAAAAATAAGTGTAGAATCAAAAAATATCGAGACATTATTGGAAATGTGCTGTAAAGGAATCGGTGCCTGCTTTTGCCCTAAAATATTAGTTGACAAGACGCTTGATAACAAACAAATTTCTGCATTACATTTATTTCAATTAGATGAACGTGCAAAATATATGATTATCTTTGGTTTTATTAAAAAACGTTACTACTCAAAATCAATTCAAGAATTCGTAGAAGTTGCAAAAGCATATAAAAATAAAGCATAAAAGAACTATGGTATGTAGTGGGAGGACTGCCTTTTTTCGAAGCAACGTCACTACATACCTTTGTTACGCAATATAAGAGCATTAAGACATAACCTATATTATTTTCTTTGATAATGTTCTAATTCTTCTGCTGGATAAGCATTAGTCCAATGGTATGGTTGTAATTCGCTTAAAGTTACAAACTTTAAAGTATTATTTGGGATAGTAACGCCAACCTTTACATCTGCCCCCCAAAACCGCAATCGCTCTTGACAAACACCACATGGTGAAAGAACCTTAAAAGGACTATTTTCATTATCTCGCACAACGCACAAGCAGTGGGTTACACGTACATTATATTTATGTGCTTCACACATTGCTCCTACTTCAATACATAAATCTACACTACTATTTGCTGTTTCAATTGAAACACTGGTAAAGTATTGCCCGTCTTCAGAATGGATTATTGCCACACCACCCCAGCCTTTGGGATATCTTTGAGGAATAAATTGAATAGCTCTGCGATACATTTCTTGTTCTATTATTCTATCTTGCTCCATATACTACCTCCTGCTGTATTTATCAATATTATTTTTAATTCGTAATATAATACTATAAAGTATTAACTCTTCTTTTATTATATAATAAATACATTTAAGACATTACCATAATTCTCATATATTTATCAAACAAAGATTTGCCTTATACTGTTCTTGCCTTGAATTCATAGGTGAGATAATGCTGCCTAAAAGCAACGTTATTATATATCCCAATTCCTATTTTGGTATATCTAATTATTTTTGTAGAAACTTGCAGATGTGAAAACAATTTAGAGGTGCAACAAATCCAAAATGCTATATAATGCTCCTTATGCTGTCTCGCTGCAACAAGAACTTCTAAAATTTAATTTATTTTTCTCCTTTGCTATACAATATAAGAAATATGCGTCTTAACTAAATCTAAAAACTGTACTTTTATTCAACTATACAAATTGAAATTTTGCGATTATAATCTTATTTTTTTTCTACTAGTAAGCAATTCTTTGGTCCAATATAAGCAATAGAAAAAACAAGTATAACCATAATCACTCCAAACGTTATAATTGAAATTACAGGTTTAATAAACCAAGACAACAGAAATCCAGATATACCCACTGATAACATTATAACAAGCACTTTTTTCAAACGGCATATGGCAATTCGAGGATCATATTTTCTCTGTTCCTCCACATCCATTTGCCAATACCACTTTATCCACTTAGAGGATTTTTCAACATTTATTATTGAAAAAACTATATATATTAACAATGAAGCAACAGTAATTGCAACAATACCTCTTTGAAATTTATCCATTTTTCCCACCCCACAGTTTCCGATTTATTGGATTTTTTATATATAATTAATATATCACAACATTCTACAAGTGCGTACTAAATTACAGACTATCTATATGCTAATTATAACATTAACTTCAATATAATGTATTTAACTAACCGAATATCGGTTGCTTTTGATTTGAAAATATAACTATATCTATTATCTAAAAATCTATTAAATATATTTATAAAACATAAAAGAGCTAATCACGTAGTGAAATAGCGGCTTCACTGCGTGCTTAGCTCTCTATTTGACAAACTAAATTATCTTTGTAGGAACTTATAAATGAGTAAATAATTAATTACATCTCATGTTATTGTTAAACCTCTTACTTCAGCATCCACTATAGCTCCTATTAAAAATTTCACTCTGTTAGATATAAATATTGATAGAGTAATATAATCAAATAAGGAAATTTGATTTATTTTCCTTATTTGTTATGCAATATAAAAATATCACGAACTATTATTATTCTTTTTATATAACGGAATTATAAAAAGGCCTACCAATATTATAATTGTAATAATAATAGTTCTAACAATTTATTATACTATGTACACTAAAGCATAGCTTATATTAACAATCCTTAGTCTTTATATGTATTTGGCTTTTCTAATACCCATGGCAAATATGCTAGAATCTCCATTTGAATGCAAGGCGTTGGAAAATTCTCATCAAGCAGTAAACACTCTTCTTGAAATGCAATTCTAAAGTTGTTTGAAATACATTTCATTTTATCTTCAGCTAAGTGGCTTGACATGAACTCTTCTGTTTTAGATACAATTTGCCAAGGCGACTCACCTTTAATGATCCTGCCACACATATGATAAAATCCACCATAATATAAAATATCATTATGTGAACAATTCACGTATACTTCTGCCGGCTTTTTTATATCTATACCAAGTTGATTAAATAGTTTACTAATTTCAGGAGATACCCGTTCAACAGCTAGCTCATAATTCTGGCATCCATCGCATTGGCATCCTTCTGAAACATATCTCTCGTTTCTATAATAGTTTTGATTTTCCTCAACATTAATATCAAGGATGTATTCACCTATGGTTACTCTCATGTTGCTATCTCCCTTTTGTCTTATATATTAGTTCGTGATAAATATAGTAAACAAAATATTTTTACTTTTTACGTTTATAAACTAAAGATAACGGACTGTCATCAAAACCTATTTTTTTATAAAACCCTTCATTCTCAATATCTGCTCTTAAAATAAAAGTAACTTGTTTGTTCTCATCTAATATATTATTAATTAAAGCTTTACCAATACCTCTTCCCCTATACCCTACATCTACCACTACATTATTTACTTGTCCATTAAACACATAATCAGTTGTACATCTAGCAAATCCAATCATTATTTCTTTATCCCAAGCTGTAACTACTATTTGAGAATTTTCCACCATTGCTTGTAATCTACCAATCTCTTCGGTTTTATCATTCCATCCTACTTGATTAAATAAAGCTATTAATCGATTATAATCAACTGTTTTATCTGTAAGATACTTAATCATAATACAGCTTACTCTCCTTGCAATTATTTTTTAAAAAATAACGTCAAATACTACAAATGCGTACTAAATTACAGACTATCTATATGCTAATTATAACATTAATTTCAATATAATGTATTTAACTAAACGAATATGAGTTGCTTTTGCTTTGAAAATATAACTATATCTATTATTTAAAAATCTATTAAATATATTTATAAAACATAAAAGAGCTAATCACGTAGTGAAATAGCGGCTTCACTGCGTGCTTAGCTCTCTATTTGACAAACTAAATTATCTTTGTAGGAACTTATAAATGAGTAAATAATTAATTACATCTCATGTTATTGTTAAACCTCTTACTTCAGCATCCACTATAGCTCCTATTAAAAATTTCACTCTGTTAGATATAAATATTGATAGAGTAATATAATCAAATAAGGAAATTTGATTTATTTTCCTTATTTGTTATGCAATATAAGAAAAATGCGACACAAATATAATATTTATTTCTTTACATTTTCATGTCTTTGTTTAGAAATAAAATCCAAGACGATACCAATCAGAATTAAGAAAATGAAAACAGTTCCCCATATTATCCAAGCATTATTTGTTCTCCCTCCAGCTGGGTCTACACCATCAGTATTAAATATCATAGCAAGAATAAATCCACCCATATACCCTACAATAGTGGCTACTGGAATTATTCGATTTCCAAATATAGTAGCAATAACTATTATAGTAATACTTAATATAGCCAATAGATTGGGCCACTGTTTCATACCATGCATTTCAAAAAAAGAAAATCTGCATAGCCAATATGAGATACCAAGTAGTCCAATCATACTAATTCCCAACAGGATTTTGTTTTTTATATCCATTGGTTTCAACTATATCGACCTCCTATTTTATAAACAATCTTTATTTCACATTTTATTACTATTGTGATTTAACTAATAGTAATTTTATTACATTATACACTAGTGCATGGTTATTTTTGTAATAAGTGTAAAGCGATTTTACTTTCTAACACCGTACTATTCAGTTTTAAATAATGAGGTGTTTTATTAATTCTAATTTTTAAAATGTATATGAGTTAAAATTCTTTTGGTAATTGGTATAATAAATGAACCAATAAAATTTTAAGTATTACAAGTTTTTCAGAGATATAGGCTCTAACTTAAGTTTCTTAATATGTATATGATTTGATTTTTTGGTTTGACAATGGAAAAAACAAGTAGTATACTAATTATAAATTTATATAAAATATCCTTCAGGGTTGGGTGAAATTCCCTATCGGCGGTACAGCCCGCAAGCCGTAAGGCAGATTCGGTTAAACTCCGAAGCCGACAGTATAGTCTGGATGAAAGAAGGTGAATGCAATTATACAAGGCTTTTAGTATGTATGTTTGCCGTGTTTTCAAATTCCCTTAAGGTTGCTTAAGGGAATTTTTTATGTGTAATTTATCAAAATATGTTAAAAATATAACCACTCATTAAATAACGAGTGGTTATGCGGAATTAAAAACTAACTTTATTACATAATGATTAGTGTTCAAGCCATCATTATATAATTTTAAAAGTTAATTTGTGGATAACATTTTAACACCTATAAAATAGATATACAAGCGCGACATTGCAGTCATAGCGAAATCCCACAGAAAAACAATACACATACAGTATAAAAAAACTGAAGTGCTTTATGTAAAATTTATTATAATTTGGAGGGATCTTTAATGAATGAATCACTATTAAGTCAGTTTGGCAATACCCTACAACGTATAGAAAAAGCATTGAGCAATCTTAAACAAGGTAAAGGTATAATCCTTGTTGACGATGAAAATCGTGAAAATGAAGGAGATCTTATTTTTCCTGCTGAAACAATTACTGCACCTCAAATGGCCATGTTAATTAGAGAATGCAGTGGTATTGTTTGTCTCTGTTTAACAGAAGATAAAGTTAAAGAGCTAAATTTACCTCAAATGGTTCCTAATAATACATGTAAATATAAAACTGCATTTACTATTTCAATTGAAGCTAAAGAAGGTGTAACTACAGGAGTTTCTGCTGCTGATAGAGTTAAAACAATTCTTACTGCTGTAAAAGATGACTGCAAACCTGAAGATTTATGTCACCCTGGTCACGTTTTCCCTCTTTGTGCGCGTACAGGCGGGGTTTTAGTTAGACGTGGACATACAGAAGGTACTGTTGATCTTATGCGTTTAGCAGGATATAAACCAGCAGGAATTTTATGTGAACTTACAAATTCTGATGGAACAATGATGCGCTTACCACAGATAATTGATTTTGCTAAAAAGCATGATTTGACCGTTGTTTCTATAGAAGATATTTTTGAATATAAACAATATATATAAGTTGCTGAAATTTAAAAACATCATAGGTGTATTCCTGTGATGTTTTTAACATTTATTTTTTTATAAAATTCTTATTTACTGTATTAAGTAGAAAATTTAGTTGTTGCACATAAAAGAGAACTATTTAGTAAATATAGTAAAATGATGCATAACAAAATTATATTTACGTTGTAATTTGTTTGTATTTTTATAAATTGTTCATTTTTCACTTGTGACGCTAAATAAGAATGCTCCGACTTAACTTTGCTTCAGATTGGATATATGACCTTACTTCAACAATTATAAAATTTATGACATTAATATATCCAAACTTAGTCATCAAAGCTATGCTTCCATCCTCATTTATAGTATCAGCAGCCCCAATCCATTTTCTACAATTTATAAACACACTCAATTTATAAATGATAGGACGATAAAATTCCACCACCTACTTTATACAATAAGCTAACCACCTAAAAAATCTTCCTATGTTTTTAAAAGAAACTATATCGCACAATAATTCAGTGAACTTTCCAAACTTCCTATAAAATAAATTAAATGATAGAAATGGAATCCATTGCTTTTTAGATTTCGGTAGTCTTTTCATTATATTTTTAAAGGTGTATACCTCTTTATATATCCATAGATAGCTATTATATAATTCTTCTGCTGTCATATTCTTAGGCTTATATACCACATGGGCAGTGTTATAATTTGACAAATTAAAATCTACAATTCTATTTTCCTCTATTAATGATGAGTATAACTTTGTACCAGGATATGGAGTAAGGATATGTGAGGTTACCGTTTCTATCTTATTCTTAACTATCCATTCTAATGTATTCTTAAATACAGAGACATCATCTTCATCTAATCCGAAAACAAAACTTGCATTTATCATTATTCCCCTCTTATGAATTTCATCTACAAGTTTCTCATATCTGTTTACACTATTTTGCACCTTATGAACGCTATCTATTGACTTACTATTTATACTTTCGAAACCTATAAATAGACTTTGGCAACCAGATTCCTTCATTTCATCTAATAATTCAGGCATGTCCACTATATTAGAAGTAACCGCTGCGTTCCACTTTAATTTAAGAGGTTTTATTTCTTTTAATAATTTTTTTGTCCATTTTGGATTTCCAATAAAATTATCATCAATAAACATTATATGTCTTGTTTTTAATGCCTTTATATCTTTAATTACATCCTCTATAGGCCTATTAATGTAAGTTTTAAGCATATTTTTACAGCTATTATAGCAGAAATCACACTGAAAAGGACATCCCCTGCTTGTACTGATTATATTAGTATATAAATACTTTTTATTATCAATAATGTAATAGTCAGGTGATACTATTTCCTTGCCAGCAATATTTTCTATATCATAATATATTTTCTTAAGTGAATTATTTTCTTTATCCTTAAGTATTTTTGCCCAAACTCTCTCAGCCATTCCCACACATATTGCATCAAAACTATTAAGAGCACCCTCTGGATCTGCTGTAATATGTATACCTCCTGCAATTACTGTTACTCCACGATTTTGAAACTCCTTTGATATTTCCACCGCTCTATTCATAACATCTACTGTAACAGTTATTGCTACCATATCTACAGGTTCATCAAAATCTATCTTTTCAACATTTTCATTTTCGATAATAACTTCATGCTCTTTCGGCGTAAGATTTGCTATTGTTAATAAAGCTAATGAAGGAGACATTCTTGTTTTTAACTTTGTATCCATAGGTCTTGGTAGCATTGCAGGTTGAATTAATTTAATCTTCATATATTACCTCCCCAAATAAACTTTACTGAACATTTAACTAATCTACTATGTGTCATTTCTGTATTCTAAAATATCACCTGGTTGGCAGTCCAAAGCTTTGCATATTGCCTCCAAAGTTGAAAACCTAATAGCTTTTGCCTTTCCGTTCTTTAGTATAGAGAGGTTTGCCATGGTTATTCCAACCTTCTCCGAAAGTTCTGTTACACTCATCTTTCTTTTAGCCAGCATCACATCAATATTGATTATAATTGCCATTATATCACCTCATACCGTTAAATCATTTTCTGATTTTATGTCTATGGCTTCTTGTAAAAGTCTTTGAAGAACAGCAGCAAATACTGCAATCACCATTGAAGCAAAGATTATGATGATTGGGAATGCTACAAGGCCTGGAGCATCATCTGCATCTGCTATGGGATATAGGAATGGTACTAATCCTACATATATAACACTGATTATGTTTGCACAGTATTTTATATTCTTTAAAGCTTTTACAGAAATTTGAGAGAAAGCTTTGTTCTTGTCAATATATCCTATAAGTTTTAAAGCCTGATAAAGAGCAAAGAAATACGTTGCCGCCGATGCATACACACCCATTAAAATAAAAAAGTGTACATAATCCACAAATCCAGGCACCCAAAATATGCACAGAGCAAGAACCGGAATTCCAATAAGAATAACAGCTATCTTTAAGAAAATTGTTGAATATCCTTTCATAAAAAGCACCTCACTTTTAATTTCTATGTATAGAATAACATGTTTTTTATCGTTTATCAATAAATCCTTATTGATTTATATTATATATTTATCGACTTATTCTATTTGATAATAAAACGTACTCAATAGTAACACAAGATGCCACTTTGTAAATTGAAAAGCAATCTTTGTAACTGACAACTGAATATTTGTAAACGAAACGCCACTTTTGTATCCGAAATGTATGTTTTGTAAATGAGATGCAGTTTTTGTAACCAAAATGCAGTTTGATTTTTCACATTTATTGAAGTATTATATTAAAAATAAGCATGCCAAATGGAGGTCGACTCCCTCTCGATTTTTTTGTAATCGGAGAATCCACCCTTAATTTCTTAGATAGATTAGTGGTTGGCGGCACGCATTTTTATTATTTTTTTAGAAGAGTGGGTTTTAGCATGATGTCACTGGCGGCAACCGGTGCGCATCCAAGTTTATGCAAAACTTCTTCTCCGTGATAAAAGCTGAATGTTTCGTATGGACTGCGATTATTCAGCTTTTTTCTTTTGTATGATTTAATATGATTCATCATTAGGTTAATATCTTCCTGGGTAAGGTTATTAAAACTTGTTCCTTTCGGAAGTATCCTTCGTATTAATTCATGATTTACTTCAATAGCTCCTTTTTGATAAGGGCTACCTGCATCACAGTAAAATACATTAGTACGCCAAAATGGTGCAGATTCCCTATATTCAATTGCTTTAGGATTCGAGAACTCACTCCCATTATCCGTAAGGATGATAGGAAACAGTCTGTTGAATATATCTTTTCCGAGATCCTTATCAAGTTGGTTAAAAATATCAGTTACAGACTTTGAGGTGTTTGCATCTCTTAAGAATGCCAGCATTAAACTGCAATCCACGAAGTGAATGGTCAAGAGGCATTTACCACCTTTGCTGCCAATCACAGAATCCATTTGTACCACTGCGGTATCAGGGTTCTTTTCAATAAACGCACCAAAAGCTTCGTAATTGCGACCAATGCGACAGCCTTTATCCACTTTGAATTCAGGCTTCTTATAACGCTCACGGAACTTGACTTTCCTTGGAAGATCAATGTTCCTGACATCAAAAAGACACGCATCAATGTAATTATAAATGGTCTTTTCACTACACATAAGCTCATCTTGATGGTTAATGTAAATCTGATTTACAGACTGGCCATTTTGAACAAGTGGCGAAATAATCTTATTCAATCTGGCGATTTCATCTTCAGATACACACAAGCCACTTCGTGACTGTGATATAGATTCATGTGCTTTGATGTGGGCATGCTCTGCATCATATATATTTTTTAAAAGTGTACATTTACAAATGGTTTCACAACCGTTGCAAACATAAGGAACTCTGAATCTGGCAGTGCAGACTTCTTCAATAAACTCTGGACAGTTTGAATTACAAGAAGTACAAAGCTTACAGTAGATAGCCGATTTTCTGGTGCATTCTTTGCCACAGATGCTCTTATTTCTACAGTTAATGCGATTCTTACAAGCATTGAATGGAAATCCAGGGTAACCTGTAGCAATTTCGCAACTATACTTGCGGACTTCTCTGGAAATGATAGTTGGATTTTTTCCCAGCCTACGGCTAATTTCTTTAAAGGAAAGACTTTCTTTTAAGTATTTTTGCAATTCAAGTCTTTCTTCATAAGTAAAAAATTTAGACATATATATCCTCCGTTCTGCCGCCAACAATCATAGGATATATATAACAAAACTAAAGAGCAAACAAAAAGACTGGTAATTAACTAACCTTTTGTAAGCTAGGATGCAATCACCTAATGGATAAATATTTATTATTATTAATACAACCTAGTTAGTGTCAGAAGGGTTGCATTTTGATTTACAACTGAGGAAACATAAAAAATTTGTAGGCTTGGGTGCTGTCCGCTGTTTTCAATGGACGCAATATATCGAGGGGCAATGTGCATTTGGTCTGCTAATTGATTTCTCGATATTTCCTTTGCTTTTCGCGCTTCTTTTATGGCTTGACCGAAAGCCTTAAAATCGTATTTTTTGATTTCACGCTTCATAGTATTTCACCCTCTTACATTTTACTGTTCACCTTTCCTTTTTGGATATGATTACACACATCATAGTAATGACTGTAATAATTCATATTGTTTATACCAAAACCTCGACATATGATGTCAAGGTTAATATACTATAATAGTGGTACAAGGAGGTGATTGTTTGAAAGAGAGTAGGCTGTTTAAGATTGTTTATCACATCTTAGAAAAAGGACGTGTTACTGCTCCTGAATTGGCAGACAAATTTGAGGTATCCGTTAGAACCATTTATCGTGATGTGGATGTTATTAGTAGTGCTGGTATTCCTATTTATGTTACAACAGGCAGAAATGGCGGAATACAAATTCTCGACAACTATGTATTAGAAAGAGCCTTCTTTTCCGATAAAGAAAAGCAAGATATATTAGCAGCCTTACAGAGTTTATCCGTTGTTGATAATACCTACGAAAGAGAAATGTTGACGAAGCTATCTGCACTTTTTAACACACATTCAGAAAATTGGTTTGAAGTAGATTTTGGTCGTTGGGGAAGCAAAACACAGGATAATGCTAAGTTTGAACTGTTGAAAAAGGCAACTATCAATCACAAAGTCGTGGCTATTGTTTATGTCAGCTCCTACTGCAAAAAAACAACGAGAAAAATTCACCCGCTCAAGCTCTTATACAAATCAAAGGAATGGTATGTTAAATCCTATTGCACAGAGAAAGATGATTTCCGTCTTTTCAAAATAAACCGAATTGTAGAATGCGAACTTTTAGATGAAGATTTTGTTCCTATTGATTTTCTCGATTTGCAAGATACTGAACAGAATACCTATAGCAAAATTGTGCTCCGCTTTCCTAAAGAAATGTCATACCGTGTTTATGATGAGTTTAAGGACAATGAAGTTACCGTACAGGAAAACGGTGATTTAATTGCCGCTGCCTATATGCCGGAGGACTCATGGCTAATTGGGTATCTTCTTTCCTTTGGGACTTATGTAGAGATAATAGAGCCTGCCTATTTGCGTGAGATTTTGTCTAATGAAGCAAAGAAAATTTATGAAAAAAACAAACCTTGACATAGGGTGTCAGTGTTTATGTGATATACTCTATTTGTAAATTTGATTACCAATAATTTTAGGAGGATAAAAAGATGAACGAAAAATATTGCCAATGTTGTGGTATGCCAATGGGTAATACCGATGAAATGTATGGGAGTAATGCAGACGGTAGCAAGAGCGAGGACTACTGCAAATATTGTTTTGAAAATGGTGCATTTACAAGTGATTGCACAATGGACGAAATGATTGAGTTTTGTATTCCCCACATGGTTACGGCTAATTCAGCTATGACAGAAGATGAAGCCCGTAATATGATGAAAGAGTTTTTTCCGACACTCAAGCGTTGGAAAACAACATAATTTAGTATTTGGTCTTGATACCATAAGGAGGATAATTACAATGGGCAGAGCAACAACAAAGTCAGATATGATAACCGCAGCAATTAGCAATTATGAGAAACTAAGTATGCTTATTTCTGAATTGACAGAGGAAGAATTGTCAACCTCATTTGATTTTACAGCAGATGATAAAAAGAAAGAGGCTCATTGGGGCAGGGACAAAAATCTTCGAGATGTTCTAATTCATCTCTATAAATGGCATCAACTGTTGCTTAATTGGGTTCAAGCAAATAAAAATGGAGAAAACAAATCGTTTATTCCCGAACCGTATAATTGGAAAACATATGGCGATATGAATGTGGAGTTTTGGAGAAATCACCAAAATGCACCCTTGGAAGAAGCGAGAGAAATGCTAAAAAAATCCCACGAGGAAGTATTGAATTTGGCAGAAACCTTTTCCAATGAGGAATTGTTTTCAAAAGCCGTATATAAGTGGGTTGGTGGAAGTACATTAGGCTCTTATTTCGTGAGTGCCACGGCAAGTCATTACGATTGGGCTATGAAAAAGCTCAAAGCTCATAAGAAGAATTGCGTAAAATAAGCAATTTATTTTACGGTTAAACCTATTCGATCGAATTTATAACCCCCCCAACGGTAAATAAAAAAACCGCTGTTTTGGCGACGGCGTAGCTATGCGTCAAAACAGAATAGAGCAGCCTAACGGCAGTTTTGAAATCATCAAAGCCGCCGTTTTTCCTTTGAAAAAATGGATATACGGAGGGTGTATTAAAGTTACCCTTTTTTAAGGACACGGCGGTATCAATTGTAGATAAAATTGCCTTATGTTTTAAATAAGTAATGTTATCTAACAAAACTTTTACCTCTTTTTTCGTTAGATAAGAAGGTAACTTCTTATCATATCTAATCTTAGGAATTCTTAAATCACTCCAACTACGTTCAAGAGTTACAACATAAAAAAATTTCAATGCACTATTAATAGAATTTACAGTACCTCTGCATAATTTCTTTACATTAATGCAATAATCTAAATAGTTGATAATATCTTGTTCACCTAGTAGTTCAGGTGGCTGGTTATAAAATTTAGAAAAGTTTTTTATGGACCACACCATATTTTTAATAGTATTTGGTGTTCGTCCACGAATTTCTAAATCTTTAATCATTTTGTCTATTTTTTGATACATTTTATCACTCCTATAAATGGTGTGTAAAATGTGACACAATTACAACTGCTATTAGTTCCATAATTTTACTAATCATTTATTTTTATCCTAAAATACTTTTCAAGTGCGTCATCAATTTCTTCTTTATTTTTTATCTCGACTTTTTTTATTACTTTTGCATTTTCATAAAATTTTAAAGTGTCGCCTACAAGTGTAATATTAGATGTATCAGTAAAAATTGATATCTTTTTATAACCAGTAAAAAGCGATTGTGGATGTTTTTCACAGAAGAAAGAAGGCATGACATAATCAATGTCCAGTTGAGGTTCTTCTGTAAAGCCATAAATTCTTTTCCAACTTTTACTTTGCTCCTTCTGCCAAAGAGTATATCCATAAAAGTCATCATGCTCAAATTTATATTCACTTACACCATCATTTTGTATTAACCCATCTATCAATTTAAGTGCCATTCTAGGGGATTCACTTCTCACACCCACATCACATATATAGATACCATCATTCGTTGTAACCTTAAGTATGCGATGGCTTCGCATCTTAATAGTAGTCTCATCATTCGCAAAACGCCCTGCCAAATTTGTAACATTAAATCCAAGACTTTTTAACAAATTGCTATATAATCCGTTTAGCTCAAAGCAATACCCTCCCCTATGGTTTAATATCATTTTTTTGAATAAGTCTTCTGCGTTAAGAGAAAGGGGAACTTGATTTAAAATATCCAAGTTTTCATATGGAATATTTTTTAAATGTGCAATTTGTAACTGTTGAAGTGTTTTTCCGTTTAATCCAATCTTCTTATTGTACCCGATTTTACGTAAGTAAGTATTGATTTGCTCTTCAGTGTATATCATAGTTGATGTTCTCCTTATTATATTATAGATAATTTTTAAATACATCCCAATGGCGTATATTCTAATTGTAAATCATTACTCTACGTAAGGTGCAAGTCTAATTGTAAAATTTATTACTTCATCATGCCTTACTATAGCGAATTAACTTAACTTCATATTATGTTTATTGGTTTAATGTTTTAATTTAAAATTCATATACGTAATAATGACATGCACAATACCCAAAAATGCTGTTGGTATAATAGCCAGATAATTATGAAGCCACATCTCAGCCAATACAAAGTATACTACTGGAATAACGGCCATTCCTAAAAGAATAACCAAATTTGCCTTGCCTACAAAACAGAATATCCATAGCACATAATAAAAAATTAACATTATTTCCATACCAATTGTATACGTACATAGAATTTCAGAAGTTTGTTTTCTTATAACAAATATAAGCAGAAAGATAAACATTGCCTGACTTCCGTGCTCCAAAACATCTAGAATTAAATGGCCATTTACATTGTTTCCTGATACATCTGACGAAGGCATTAAAAAATAAAATATATTTGGTATCATTGGCAATAAAAAGACTATAAAACCCTTCCACGAAAAACCAAAATGGTAATTCATTAGATCCCCCCATTCACATGACAAAAATAATCTTTACTTCATACTTTTTTACTATAATATATTAACCGTTCTTTTATTATATAATGAATACCTTTAAAGTACCACTATCTACCTGATATTAAATGAAGTACCATCGCACTATTTTCTCTCTGGTTTAAATTTAAAATTACCTATTACTTTACTGTAATAAATAATCAATTTCCCGAAATGCTCCTGCATAACTATTGAAAGTCATAATAAGCCACCATTAAATCATGGGGTTTTGAACAATCTGAGAAATCCTATTAAAGAATTTCCATCACATCTATTAATCTATTAAATATATTTGTAAAACCTAAAGGAACTGAGGTATGTAGTGGGAGAAGCGACGTCACTATGTACCTCAGTTCCTATTTAGATAACCAATTATCCTTATTTAAAATGCATTTATAAAGCACAAAAGAGCTAAGCATGTAGTGAAATAACGACTTTTTCTGGAACGGCTTCACTGCGTGCTTAGCTCTCTATTTGTGAAGCATAAGGGAGATAAGTATATAATGGGAGGAACGCCTTTTTTGAAGTGACGTCATTATGTACTTAGCTCCCCTTTTGGATGCCCAATTATCATTGCAGAAACTTACAATTTTAGAAATCCATGTTTGAGAAACTAAACCTCTCTAACATTCACCTTCTTACCCGCCTTCTCCAAAAGCTCCGCTAACTCTCTTACAAGTTTTAATTTGATGCTTAAGTCCATGGGCAATTCAGGGTTTTGATGTGCTGGGTTTATTGCTTTCCCTGCCCATATTGTAAGATGAGTACATTCATCTATCAAAATCTTTGCAAGTCTTGTAGCTCCATCTGTAGATTGATCTGCAAATTGATTATTATATTTATTATCCTTAATAATTTCAACAACTTTATTTAAAGTAATTACTCCCTCTGTAATCAAATATATTCCTTCCATAGAAGCTGTGGGGGGAATCTCTTCACATATATAGTCTAGATTTACTTTTAAATTTCTTCTTAATTCTCTTTGAGCAATGTTAGCAGCAGTTCCTCCACAAATAATTTTCTTACCTCTGCCCTTCATAAAGTCTTTTATTATATATTTATCCTTTTTCTTATCCTTAGGGGGACCTGTAAATAAATCTATATACTGAGGTGTCTTCACTTTTATGGTTACTACCGTAGCATCATCTCCTGGTTTCCCTCCATAAAGATCAAAACATACTTCTGATAAATCATTTGATATATTCTTAGCATCATTTTTATTTATTGTGCTTCTCTTTAAATAATCCATTACGTTTTCCCATTTCCATCCTAAATTCATTATATTTCCTAATCCTGCATGTACAATACCATCACTTACTACTGTTAACACATCTCCTGGTTGTACATAAAACTTACTCTCATATACACTTCTTCCGTTTATTTTTAGTTCTTTTTTACATACCTTTAGTTCCATACCATCTCTAATGATAAATATAGGGGGATTATCATATTCAGCTACATATACTCTTCCATCGTCATATATTTTGATTAAAGTAAAGGTGCAATAAGCTATTTTTCTAACTTTACATGCAGGCAAGGTGTTGATAATGGTATCTAATGTTTCATAAATATCTGCGCCTTCCTTTAGCATTGTAGCGGATATTTTAGTCGTTAATGTGGCAAGTATATTGGCTTTTACCCCACTTCCCAAACCATCAGCCAAAACAACAATAGTACTATCCGCAAGTCTAAGTACTTCTACCCTGTCTCCACAAAGTTCCTCTCCGTGTTTTATCAAACTTTCATAGGCTGTATCTATAAATAAGCTCATCTTATTTCACCCTCTTCACCTTCAACAACCTTTTTAAGTTTTGTCAATATTATCTTAGTTTCTGCCGTAGTTTCACCTAGTAGACTTGCTATTTCTTGCGCTACTCTCATTTGTTTTTCTATAACCTCTTGTGCCGCATTTAAAGTATTTTCCTTTACCTTTATAAGCTCTTTTCTATTTTTTTCTTCCTCCATTATATTCATCATAGAGGCCATAATAATATCTTGTTCTGGGAGATATACAATGTTTTCAACGAATATCACATTGTATTGAGGTATGGCAATTCTCTTACCTATTACACTTTTTCCTGTTTCTCTAACAAATCTAAAGTCTTCATCTCCCATTAAAACAGATATAGGCTTGTCTTTAATATTTTCTCTTCTTACACTAAAGATTCTTTCCCCAGCAGGATTTATTTCTTTAACATTTAATTCTCCATCTAATAAAATAATACAAGTTACTGTGTTCTCAAATATTAAATTGCTTATGCTTTCCGCTTTATTTCTCATATAATGAAGACACATAGTTGGCTCTGCCATATTATTATATATAGCTTTAGCTTTTTCCCTACAGGTATCATAGCCACAAACTCCACAGTTTAATTCGTCTTCCAAATTATATTTTCCCATGCTTTTCATTATATTTTCAATTTTCTCTTCCCCTATATCCTCATTATAAACAGTCTTGTCCTTAAATATTTTATTAAAATCCACTTCTTCTAAATCTAATAAATCTAAATTAATAGTATTATTTTTTCTTTCTTTTCTCCTTCTAATGTAATCTTTAACTCCTTTTAATCTTTTAAAATACTCATTCTTTACAATTCTAGAAGGCCCACCAATACAACTTCCTTTACAAGCACTTGCCTCTATGAGAAGGTTATTAATTTCTCCTCTTTCTATGCTTTTAAATAGTTCAATGCACTCCTCAATGCCGCTAACTCCTATTCTCTCATACTCCTCAACCTCTTTAATATTTTCTATGGACTTTATTATTCCTCCATGTATTGGATAACTTCTTCCCCAATTGATACAATGGCCTTCTCCATGGCTTTCTTCCAGTGTATTTATATCAATTCCTTCTTCTTCAAGCCATTGATTTATTTCTTCGAAAGTTAAAACTGCATCAATAGGCTTGTCTTCTTTGTATTCTTCCTTTTCTACTATTTTTGTATCGCAAGGTCCAATAAATACTGTAAAACAATCTTCACCGTAATTTTTCTTCATCATTTTGCCATGTGCTATCATAGGTGATACAAAGGGTAATGTATATGGAATTAATTTAGGGAAATATTTTTCAATTAAATAGTTAACTGAAGGGCAACAAGTGGTTATATAGTTTTCTTTTCTATTATTTTTAATATATTCTCTATACAGTTTAGTGGTTATTTCCGCACCTATAGCTGTTTCTTCTACCTGATAAAACCCCAGTTTTTTTAATGCATATATAAAGCCTTCAGATTTTCCAATAAAATATCCTGGAAAGGATGGAGCTACACTCCCTACCACCTTTTTCCCTGAACGAATTGCCATTTTTGTCTCTTCAAGATTGCTTGTTACTTTTCTAGCATTTTGTGGACATATAACTAAACAATGTCCGCAGTTTATACATCTTCTTTCTATTATTTCTGCTTGTTCATTTTCAAATTTAATCGCCTTTACTGGACAAGAGCGAAGACATTTATAACAATTCTTACAGTTTGCTCTTGAGAAATTCATATGACTCATAATCCTAACCTCCCAAGTATTTCTGTATTAAAAAACTCCTCTATATTTTCTTCACTTACAGAAAAAACCCTCTCTTCAACCTTTACTGAAACTGCTTCAGTGCAAAACCCTTGACAAAAATCCCCTTTAAGAATAACCTTTTCTTTTAATTTATATCTATTAATAAGTTTTTCTAATGCATCTACAACTTTATATGCTCCCTTCAGATGGCAAGCACTTCCCACACACACCTTTATAATTAGCATAATATCCCCTTCCCTTTTTCGATTGAAAAATTAAAACTTAAGAATGAAGAGTACTGGAAGAATTTCCAGTAAGGAAATTCCATCCTTTACTTTTAACTTTCAATTCTCATACTCTTCTCTTTTCACTCTTAACTTCTAATTCTCAAAGTTAGTTTGTTAACTTTTTCACTACCCTTATTTTACAACATAACTTTAATAAATTCTATATAATAAAGACAATAGAAATTTGGCATAATAATATTAGTATAATATCAGTACTTTTTGCGGAAGGGGTTTAAATTGATTTATGGAAATTTTATTTATTCTAGTTCTTGTAGCTATAAATGCTTTTTTCGCTGCTTCTGAAATGGCCATAGTCTCCATTAACAAAGCAAAATTGGCACACATGGAGGAAGAAGAAGATAATCCAAAAGCTAAACTCTTATTAGAATTATCAAAAGAAACTAGTAAATTTTTAGCCACAATACAAGTAGGCATAACCTTGGCTGGATTCCTAGCCAGTGCTTCTGCTGCTACTAATTTATCTCAACCCCTTGCTACATTTTTAAGGAATCTGAATATTCCTTGGAGCAACAAATTGTCTTTAATAATTGTTACAATAGTTCTGTCCTATATAACTTTAGTATTTGGTGAGCTGCTACCGAAAAGGCTAGCTCTTCAACATGCTGAAAAGGTATCCCTAGCTGTTATAAAACCAATACTCATATTTTCTAAAATTACTGTACCTTTTGTTAAAATACTAACTTGGTCTACCAATTTGTTAATGAGATTATTTGGTATAGATACTGAAAAAATAGAAGAAGATGTATCGGAAGAAGAAATAAAAATGATGATTGAAGTGGGTGAAGAAACAGGGGTTATAAATCAGACAGAAAAAGAAATGATAGATAGTATTTTTGATTTTGACGATACCTTAGCAAAAGAGATTATGAAACCTAGAAATCATGTCTTTGCCATAGATATAAATACTCCCTTAAATGAATTAATGGATGAAATATTAGAAGAAAAATATTCTAGAATACCAATATATGATGAAGATATTGATAACATAGTTGGAGTTTTATACGTTAAAGACCTTTATCATTTTATTAGACATGATTCTTTAACTGAAGAAAAATTCAAAGAATTAATTAGACCTGCTTATTTTGTTCCAGAAACCAAGACCATAGATATCCTATTTAAAGAGCTACAACTCAGTAAAAATTACATAGCAATTTTAATTGATGAATATGGTGGTTTTTCTGGAATAGTTACAATGGAAGATTTACTTGAAGAAATTGTAGGGAACATATTCGATGAATATGATGAAATCGGCGAGTACGTAAAAAAGACAGATACTAATACTTATATAGTGGATGGAATGCTGTCAATTGATGAGATTAATGAAATGCTTCATTCAAACATTCCTAGTGATCATACTGACACCATTGGAGGGTTTGTAATAAATCTTTTAGGTTCCATACCAAAAGAAGATGACGAAGAAAATATAGTAGAATATAACAATATCGTCTTTAAAGTTGAAGAGGTTAAGGATAAAAGAATACAAAAACTTAAAATTCACAAACCCTAGATAGTTTTATTTGATTATAGTATTTTTGAAAAATTTGTAATATAATTAAAGATAAAAGCAAGAATTTTTTGTATATTCATAATTAAGGGGGATAGTCAATGAGGAATTATAGCGTATTTGATATTATAGGCCCAATTATGATAGGGCCATCTAGCTCTCATACTGCTGGGGCTGCGAGATTAGCAAAGGTTGCGGCAGCTATATCTGGCGGCAAAATTAAAAAAGTTGATTTTTATTTACATGGTTCCTTTGCAAAAACCTATAGAGGACATGGCACAGACAAAGCCCTAGTAGCAGGCATACTAGGCATGGAACCTTGGGACGAAAACTTAAAGAACTCTTTTGAAATAGCTAAAGATAAAAAAATAGAAATTAACTTTCATTCAATAGATTTAGAGGATGTTCATCCAAACACAGTTAAATTTCTAATTACAAAAGAAAGTGGATCTGTATCTTCAATAATAGGCTCCTCAATCGGTGGCGGGAATATCATTATTTTTGATCTAGATGGACAACAGGTTGAATTTAAGGGGGATTCTCCTACTCTGGTAACTAAGCACAAAGATATACCAGGAATTGTTTCTAAAATAACAACTTTATTATATGAAGAAAATATCAATATAGGCACCATAAAACTATATAGAGATAGTAAAGGCTTAGAAGCTACAATGGCTCTTGAAACAGATGAAATACTCCCACAATCTACTATAGAAAAAATAAAAGCTATTCCTGAAATAATAAATATTAAAATAATCAATCCTATTAGGGAAGGAGAACTTTAGTAATGTTTGTTAACAGTGGTTTGGAATTAATTGATATATGCAAAGAAAAAAACATACCTATATGGAAATATGCTATAGAATGTGAATCAAAAAATAGCGGTGAAAGTGAAGAAATAATATTTGAAAGAATGAGAAAAACTTTAAAAGTGATGTATGATTCTGCAAATTATGCTTTAGAGCATGAAGTTAAATCCGTTAGTGGCTTAATTGGCGGAGATGCATATAAATTAAATACACATGCCCAAAGTGGTAATACCCTCACTGGAGAATTTCTTGTAAAGGCAATGGCAAGAGCTTTATCCTCCTCAGAAGTAAATGCTGCTATGGGAAGAATAGTTGCTTGTCCTACGGCAGGTTCCTGTGGAATATTACCTGCAGCTATAATTTCTGCTGGTGAAAGATTAAATAAGTCTGAAGATGAGATGGTTAAGGCTTTATTTACCGCTTCTGCTATAGGCGTAATTATTGCAAAAAATGCTACTTTGGCTGGAGCTGAAGGTGGTTGCCAAGCGGAATGTGGTTCCGGATCTGCCATGGCTGCTGCAGCTGTAGTTGAGCTTATGGGTGGAGATGTGGAGCAATCCTTAAATGCTGCCGCTATAGTAATTAAAAATATACTAGGTTTAGTATGTGACCCTGTAGCTGGACTTGTAGAAGTTCCTTGTGCTAAAAGAAATGTAGCTGGCGTAGTTAGTGCATTGGCCTTTGCGGATATGTCTATGGCTGGAGTTAAAAGTGTTATTCCTTTTGATGAAACTGTTTCAGCTATGTACAAAATAGGTAAACAATTACCTTCTTCACTTAGAGAAACAGCTGAAGGTGGATTAGCTACCACCCCAACAGGCATTAGATTGAAAAATGAAATATTAAAATAATAAGAAGGTGTTTTGCTAAAAAATTTTAGTGAAACACCTTGTTTATTTATCCAAATATAACTAAAATATTGAAATATTATTCTAAAGTTTCCAGAAAATTGACCGATATAATGGTATTGGGGGTATGAATATTTTATAAGGAGAGGTTTCTATGAATAAATTGAAATCTTTAAAAGCCAAAATTTTACTATTAATTATCCCATTAATCATTTTCCCTTTAATTATTTCGGGTTTCATCAGTTATAACAAATCCTCTAACATTGTAAAAAATATTATGGAGAATAGCATTAATGAATCAACTGAAAATATCAGTTTAGGAATTGATGCTTTTTTAAAGGCTAAATCTGAAGCTTTTAATATATTTTGTAATGATAAAAATGTTAAACAGATTCTAGTAAATATTGATGAAATAGAAACTAATAACTATATAAAAAGTTATATGGAAAACTTTGTTGAGGAGCAAAAGGATGATATATTATCTGTATATATTGCTACTAAAAACAAAAAATTTATGCTTCATCCATATGTAGACCCACCAAAGGGATTTGAAGCTACAGAAGAGCCTTGGTATAAAGAAGCTATTTCTAAGAATACAATAACTTGGACAGCTCCTTATATAGATAATATTACAAATTCTCTTGTAGTTTCAGTTGTACGACCAATATATGATGAAAGAAATATTTTTGTTGGAGTTGCTGGCGCTGACATATCATTAGATACTCTTTCTAAATTAACTGGTAACAGTAAAATAGGGAATACAGGCAAAATTTTTATTACAGATGTTAATGGGACAATACTTGCTCATCCTGATTCAAATTTAGTTGGTACAGAATTACCTGTAGAAGGATTAAAAGATATTCTTACATCTAGTACCAGTGATGTTCTAAAATATAACTATGAAAATCAGGACCTATTTGGTTACTTCTCTACATCTTTACAAACTGGTTGGAAAATTGTAGGCACTATGGAGATAGATGAAATACTTACATCTACTGAAGGCATTTTAAATAATACTTTAATTACAGCGGTAATTATTATGATTATAGCTATAACATTAGCTATTTTATTTCAAAGGCCAATAACCAAATCAATTAAACAATTATCTTATGACATGACGCAAATTGGAGATGGAAACTTAACTGTAGAAAGTAATATTAAATTAAATGATGAAGTTGGAATTCTGTCAAAGTCATTAAATAACATGGCTTCTAATTTAAAAAACTTACTAATTAAAATTAATGAATCCGCTATTCAGTTAAATAACTATTCTAACAGCTTGGCTACTTCTGCTGAAGAAACAAACGCCTCATCAGAAGAAATTTCTAAGACCATTGCTGATATAGTAAATGCCACAGTAACTCAAGCTACCCAAACTGGAGATGGATTAAATAAAGCTCATGTGCTTTCTAATAACATCAGTATGGTTTCAAAAGCAATAGAAAAGATGAATAATATATTCGAAGAGATTGTGACTCTTAATGAAAGTGGTATTAACTCCATTAAAGACTTAGATGAAAAATCAAAAGTAACTTCCCTCTCTTCTGTAGAAGTAGAAAAAGTTGTAAGGGAAGTTGATTATAGTGTAAAAAATATAAAAGTTATAATCGATACTATAAGCGGTATAGCGGACCAAACTAATCTGCTTGCTTTAAATGCATCTATCGAAGCTGCACGAGCAGGAGAGAGTGGACGCGGATTTTCTGTAGTAGCAGATGAAATAAGAAAACTCGCTGAGCAGTCAGCTAATGCAACTAATCAAATTAGAAATATAATAGACAATATACAAGATAAATCTAATAATGCAGTTAGTGAAATAGATAAATCAAAAACTATTTCAAAAGAACAAAATTTAGCTCTTAATGAAACTAATAAAATATTGGAACAAATATTTGAAACTATTAAAATTTTATCTACGGAAGCAAATGGAATTCATAACTTAAACAATGAAATGATTCAAGCAAAGGATAGAATTTTAGTAGTAATGGAAGAATTATCTGCTTCAGCGGAAGAAACTTCTGCCTCTACGGAGGAAATATCAGCATCTACTGAAGAGCAAACTGCTACAATGAATGAAATTGCTAAATCTGCCGAAGATTTAAACACTATTGCTCTAAAGCTTAAAGAAGAACTGAATAAGTTTAAAATATAGTAATAAAAACACTTTCTAAAATTATTTTAGGAAGTGTTTTTATTACTATGTTATATGTTAATATACTATATGTTATATCTTATATTTCATGTATTATATCTTATACCCTATATATTATTCCTTTTTCTTATTGCCATTAACAAAACTATTGATATAATACGCTGTTTCCTCCTCTGGTTCCTTTTTAAAGTTTTCTATGTATTTTTCTATGGCTTTATTAAGCAAGATTTCATCTCCAGTAAATTTTCCAACAGTAGTAAGTTCATCAAATAATTTTAGGGTCTCATCTTTACTCTCCACTGGCCCATGAGAAGGTAAATAGTATTCTGTTTCTTTAGCTTTTATTTTATCAATCATAGTGAAAAGTTTTTCTATAGAATAACTCCATTCACCGCTGTATAAATCTTCATATATAGCATCACCTAAAAACATCACTTTTTCTTCTGGAATATAGGCTATAGAGGAGTCCTCTGAATGATCTCCTTTGATGTTTTCAATGACACAGCTTATCCCTCCTAGATCTATTGTAAGTCCATCTTTAAAGGTTATATCTACATCACCTATTATCAATTCATCTCTAAGCGGAGTTGGCAGTTCAAGTTTTATCATGCTACTACAGAACTCTATCTCTTCACCCTCTTCTACCCTTTTATCTAGTGCCTCGTCTCTCCAATCCAAACCCTTCATTTCCACTATTTTTTCTTTTGTTTTTTCATGACATATAGTGGTTAAATTCATAAAAGCTATTCCAAATACATGATCCCAATGCCAATGAGTTATAAAAAGATATTTAAGAGGTGGAATATCCATTTTACTAACTTCTTCTAAAAATTCTTTAGCATGCTTTTCTGAATTTCCTGAATCTATAACCATTGAATATCTATCTCCTATGACTAAGCCTAGCAATGGTCTATCTGTTCTTTCCTCATTTGGCATATAATATACTCTATTTGTTAATTTTTTTAGCATGTATTTCACTCCCTATACTAATGTTAAATTCATTTTTATCCGATGACTACCATCCGTAATACTCCCATCGCACTCTGTGAAAGCGA
>NZ_CAUPZS010000036.1:0-36246 GCF_963515715.1 uncultured Clostridium sp. | reverse complement strand
CATCCATTTTACCGGTCAGAGCATAGTTTACCATCATTTCCATATTATTAATTCCATTAATACATTGTATAAACCTATAAGCACCTCCGCCACTAAGTCTATATCCCATTTCAAAAAAATGAAATCCTTCTTCATTTACAATCCCTTGCAAAAACAAACTTCCATTATTAAAACCTTCATTTTTGAACATTTTAATAACTTTCTGATTAAGCTCTTCTAAATATCTATAAATGTATCTTGATGGAAAAATAAATGCTTCTGGCATTGGAATCTTATTTCCATTTTCATAGTTGAAATACTTATCACACATACTTGATAAACTGATTTCACCATTCTTTAATGTATATACGGCTGAGAATTCTTGTCCTTTAATATATTCCTCAACAACCACGTTCTTTGTTTTAGAAAATAATAAAGCTTTTTTGTAAGCATTAGTAATTTCATTCCCATTATAACAAATTGTAATACCTGATCCCGCACTGCTATCAACGGGTTTTACTATAACCGGATATTTAATTTCCGCTAAATCTTCTTGTTTAAAACTATGATCAAATTTGTATTCTTTTACTACTGGTATATTATTATCTTTACATAATTGTTTAAAACGCTGTTTGTTTGAACAAATATTCCATTGTTTACTGGTGCAATAAAAATGCAAATTAAGTTTCTCACATAGAGTCATTGTTTTTACAATATTAAATTCATGAACACCGGTAAATATGCCATCAACTCCATTATCAAGGACTAATTTCTCTAGTAATTCTATATCCGCTGTACTTACCCTCCAGTTTTCATCAGCAATTTTTTTTGCTGGAGAATTTTCTATATCTAAATTATCTGTCACAATTGTATATACATCTTGCGATTTAGCATATTTTACTATATCGCATGAAGATACAGGTTTTCCTCCTAATATTAATAGTTTTTTTCTATTTGAGTGATTCATGTTTTCCTCCTAGTATACTTTAATTATTTGCTAATTAATCTGTTTTGTATTTTAAATTGTCTTTATACACAAATGTACTATTTATTTACACACAATACTTCTCCATCATTTATGGTAATTAAAATATAAACCTTCAAAACTATCAAAAAATACTATTCATAAAACTTAAATAAGAGTAAACTCATCTAACATTACTTTGATTGCATCTTTAGAGTTAAAGACTATGACATATATAATATATAAGTAGGATACAAATTCATTATTGAATTATTTATATTTAATACTATTTGTATTAATTTTTAGATATCCCTTTATTTTATTATCTTTTTCATATACCTAGGCAACTTACTAAGACCTATTCTATACTCATATTTATTAATAGCTTCTCTTTGTCCATTTAAAGCTATTTTTTCTAAATCATCAATATTTTCCATATAATATTTAATTTTATCAACAATTGTATCAAAATTATACAATATTATATTTTCTCCATCTTTAAAATGACTTTTTGTAAATCTATCCTCTTTAGTTACAACTGCAGCTCCATTAATCATTGCTGATAATATTCTTTCTGTAGCTCCATTATATAATTGACCACTTATATTTAAGAGCATTTTGCTATCATTCATAGTTTCAAGTAATGATTGGTAATCTACTTTATCTTTTATTATCAAATTTCCTGATTTATTTAATTTATTATATTCTTTAACATTACCAATACAAACAACATTTAAATCAGATTCCCCTATTTTTTTAATTAACTCATATCGTTTGTAGAATCTAACATATTTTTCAATTTCTGAATGAATTAAGGCTCTATAATTTAAATTATTATTTTTTATATGATATTTTAAAAATATTTTAGATATTTCATTATCAATATTTATAAGAAATTTCTCTTTTATGGCTAAATCTGATATCTCATTTATAATTAATTTAGAATTTCTATCCAAATTTTCCCAAGACTTTTTTATATCAATAGGATTTATTAATGAACCTGCAAATAACACATCAATTTTTCTATCGCTAAACTTCTTTTTTTCATAATTAGCAGAAAAAGATCCATTAGCATTCATTAAAACTATTTCTTTATCAGGGAAATATTTTCCGAAATATTCAACATTTTCCTCATCTATACACATAAATAAAGTTTTACGTGGAGAATTTATAATTCTACTAAGTTGATTTACAGGATGATCTCCTAATCCTCCTAAAAATGGTATATCTAATACATCATATAAATTTTTCCCATTATTTAATTTTATATCTGCACCTATACAATTAGCTGAAGATATATAATCACATTTTTTATTTATAATAATATGATTTATATTATCAACAAGATTAGAATCTAAAAGATCTAAAACATCTACTTCAAATCCTAATTCTTTATAAAATTTAATCTTATAATCAGTTGTTAATCTCAATACATCATATTGAGATTGTCCTTTAATAAATACAATCCTTTTATTAAATTTATCTATTTTAATATTATCCAATTTATATTCCTTATTAGAAACAAAGGTATATTCAAAATCATTAAATAGGTACTTTTTGTTTAATAATTTATTTTCCTTTTTATTTAAAAAATCAAAATTAAAAAGAGATTCGAAGTATTTTTCGTCATAATATATGGGTAAAACTTTTTCATCTTTTTTATTTAAGTAAATCTTACCTTGTATTTCTTCCTTATCTATTCCATTAAACTCATATAAATTATAATAGAAAGCAAAATGTTCATTCTCAGGTATATAAAAATTACTTTCATCTTCATCTATAAAATATATAAAATCATCTATCATTGAATTATAACACCTGTACCAAGATAAAATTAAGTCTCTTGCGTTAGACATTATTACAATTTTATTTATATCTGTATGTAAACTTTTATGATACTCTATAATATCTGGAAGATAACCTATATCAAATTCCACTGTACTTATATCATTTAAAATATAAACATAATAATTCTCATCATCAAATTTATTTATTATACTATTCCATTCTTCTATGTCTTCGACATTATGCGGAAAAACTAAAAGTAAATTATCCATTATTACTTCCCCTTACTTTTTTATTTTCTCTACTCCATTACTATTAATAATTTTTGCTTTTTAATTATTGTTTCTCTATTATCTAATTTAGATATTTTTCTGAATCTATTATTATTTGCATTGTTTGTAATATCTTCATTAAAATTAACAGTATGTAACTTTTTAATTTTTCTAATAAGTTAAAACTATTAATTTTTAACTAATAGTCTTTTAATTTTAATTTTAATATTTCTAAATCAAACGGTTCATCAATATCTAAATCATATTTTTTGTCCATAATATATGCATACTTATTATCATTTAAACTTGTTTTTAAATTTAAGTTTTCATCAATTTTGTTAATATATATTGCTCCATTTACTTTATAGTACTTTGGAAACTCTTGTCTCCTTAAAGTGCTATTAATTTTTAATACTCTCTCTAATTCATTACCTGAATTAAATGTTCTCATTAGTACTGGATTTTCCTTTACTTCATTGACACTTACTAGTGATTGAAGTTTGTTATCTACCATAAGAGCAATAGCTTCATCTATATGGAATGCTTTTCTAAGAGGTTGTGTTGGTTGTAAAATAATTAAATAGTCATAATTTTCATCTTGCCTAGATAATTTATTTAAGAGATCAATTATCACATCTATTGTTTTGCTTTCATCTTTTGCTAATCTATTCGGTCTTGTAAAAGGAACATCTGCCCCACATTTCTTTGATATATCTGCTATCTCCTGAGAATCTGTGCTCACAATAACTCTATCAATATGTTTAGACTTTAATACTTCTGTAATAGTGTAATCAATTAAAGGTCTATCATTTACCTGAATAATATTTTTTTTAGGAATACCTTTGCTGCCTCCTCTTGCAGGAATAACAGCCAAAAATGTCTTATTCTTATACATTCAGCGATCATCCTTTATATCATTTTCTTTTCTTACATTATATCAACGAATTTTTTGTTAAAATTTCTTTCCCAAATTTCTTTTTTTTCTAAAATACGAATAAATTTTTTATGGCTATTACCGTTTCCAAAAATTGAATTTGCCCCTACTTTTGTTTGTTTTACCATAGAAATTCCATTTAAAATGTCAGTCTTTTCTTCTTTAACATGTATAATATTATGATCATTATTTACATCATATCTTCCCTGTTGACGATTTCCAATATCTACACTTGGAATTCCATATACACCTGCCTCCCTTATTCCCGCACTAGAATTCCCTATAATGAATTTACAGTTCTTTAGCAGTGTCAAAAAATATTCAAATCTAATAGAAGGATAGACTTTTATTTTAGAATTATCTTTAAAACGTTCATATTCTTCTAATATAATTTCTGTCCCAATATCATTATTAGGATAAACCACAACATAATTTTCTTTTGACTCAAGAATTGAATCTACTAACTCCTTTACATTTTCATTTAATCTATGAATTTCAGTTGTTACAGAATGATACATAAGTATAGAATAATTTTCAAAAAATAAGTCATATCTTTTTTTAACTTTTTCTAATGTTGGTAAATCAGAAGAATACATAATATCAATATCCGGAGAACCAATGATATATATATCTTCCTCTTTTTCCCCTAATTGCATGACTCGCATTTTCGCATCTTCATTCGAAACAAAATGCAAATGTGAAAATTTAGTTATAGCATGTCTAATGGATTCATCTATAGTTCCAGAGACTTCTCCACCTTCGATATGAGCTACTTTAATATTGTTAAATGATCCTATAATAGCTCCAGCAAGGGCCTCTAATCTATCACCATGAATTACAATCAAATCTGGTTTAAGTTCAGCAACATAGTTGCTTAGTCCTAAAAGTGTATTGCTTAAAGCTATATCCATACCTGAATTGCTGGCTTGATTAATATACTTATAAATATTTTTGAAACCATCTTTCTCAATTTCACTAAAAGTAGATCCATATTTAGACAACATATGCATCCCTGTAATGAATACATACAATTCAAAACCCTCATGTTGATCTACTTCTTTCATTAATGATTTTAATTTTCCATAATCAGCTCTTGTTCCTGTAAGAAAAAGTACTTTTTTTTTCATATCACTTTATCACCTCTAGTTTACATCTGACCATTTAATATGCTCATCCTCTAGTATATTCCTAGTTGCTTTCTTACCTATAACGCTTTCATAGTACTTAGCTTTAATTTCACCTGTTCCTGGCCTTTTTACCCAAATATTTTCTTTTGATAAGACTTCACCTTTATTAATAGGCTTAGTAGCTACAACTGTTGCAAAAGCAAACTCTATTGTTACTTGTTCTTCTTTAGCAGCTTCTTTTTTTCCTCCCCGCATTTTAGCAATTTCTGCTGATGAAATAATTAAATTCTTCAATTCATCTGGAGTCATTGAGCATATAATATCTGGTCCTGTTCTATCCTTTCGATCTGTAAAGTGTCTTTCCAATACTGATGCACCAAGTACTACAGCTGCTAGACAAGCATTATTATTAATAGTATGATCAGATAAGCCTACTACTACATTAGGAAATTCCTCTTTTAATTCTTGCATTGCTCCTAATCTTACTAATTCTGGAGGTGTAGGGTATAAATTTGTTGTATGAAGAAGAGCATATTGAACTTTCCTTTTTTCTAAAATTTCTACTGCTTTTTTCACACTTTCGATATTATTCATCCCTGTAGAAACAATCATTGGTTTGCCAAATGAAGCAATATAATCTAGTAAAGGATAGTTATTCATTTCACCAGATCCAACTTTATATGCTATAACTTCCATTCTTTCTAGTCTATCGGCTGCAGCTCTAGAAAAAGGAGTACTTATAAAAGTCATTCCTTTTGATTCTACATATTTTTTTAATTTAATTTCATCTTTCTCTGATAGAGCACATCTAGCCATTACATCATAGATTGAAACATCAGTATTTCCTGGAATTACATTTTTAGCTTCTTTACTCATTTCATCTTCTACAACATGTGTTTGATGTTTAATAATTTCTGCCCCTACTTCATATGCAGCATCAACCATTTTAAATGCAGTTGCTAAGCTTCCTTCGTGATTAATTCCTATTTCTGCAATCACTAACGGTTTATATTCTTCTCCAATTTTTCTTTTGCCAATGGTTATGAATGGTTTCATTACCAAACCTCCTAATATATGATTAACCTATTAAATTAATTTTCTTATACTAATTACAATTTTTAATTAACTTATATTATCTCTCTTTAATTTCTTATGATAATCACATTAAATTATTAATTAGCTAAAGTCGCATTAACTTCTTCTTGAATTTCATCCATTATATGATATATCTCATATTTAAACAAATCTCCTACTAATATATAATCTTCATTTTCTATAGCCTCTACTATTTCGTTTAATATGTCATTTAATCCATTTATATCTAAATCCTTTTTATGTACATCTTTAGTTAATACTAATACTTGCGATAGCCACTCTATCCCTTCTGCAGCATCTGGTATTAATGCTAAAGCCATATTTTCTTTACCCTCAGATATATATCCATATATTTTATCAATACCTTCTTTTAGATTATTTATATAATTTTTTGCTGTTTCTAAAGCTTCTAATTTTTCCTCCATTTATATTTCCTCCTCCTTTAAACTTTCTATCCCCTCTTCTAAAATAGGCGTAAATTCCTTTATTGAATCCTTTATTCCCTTATATAATACTCTGCTTTTTTCTGCCACCTTTATGACCTTTTCTCTCTCATTATCATCAAATTTCAAAATATATTCAGGGTTACAAAGTACATTTTCTGTAACTTCAAACAATAGTGAATTTATAAGAATTATTTTCTCTCTACTTTCTTTTATAAACTCATCTATTTCATCTAACTTTTTATTTATATTGTTTATATTAATATTTTTGCCTTGCCTATAAGCTAAATAAATATCATTAGAATAATCCAACGCAATTTCCGCTTTCTTATATATTTTTTCTAATATTTCTTTGCTTTCCTCTAAATACTCTATTATTTTCCCTTTTTCTACAATAGTAGGATGATTTAATATATCTTTAATTTTTTCTTTATGTATTTTTTCCTTTCCATATTCCTCTATAGTCCTATCTAAAGTTTGAACTATAGTACCTTCAATATGTGCTCCTCCTTCAGTACTATTTATAAAGGTTTTATTATTATAATATTTTATGATTTCTTCCATATTAGTTCTATATAAATTTAATTTTCTATCTGTTTTAACTAAATTCCCGAAAACATCCTTAACCTCTATAAAATCTATTTTATTGCTTACTTTATTATCTTCCTTAAATGCGGATGAATCTGCATGAAACTTTTCCTCTGTATAAGCAAAATCTTGTCCTATAAAAATAATAGGATTACATCCTATATAAGAAGCAAAAGATGTACAATTGTGAGCTACAGATCCTCCTGATAGTAAGTTTCCTACATCATACTCTAATATAGAAGAAATTAATGGGTTTTCTGAAAATAATACTTTAGGTCCTTTATATAGATTCATAGCCATATAACTAGTATTTTCATAGAATATCAATGGAATTCTATAATCTAAATAATCCTCTATAAATTTACAATTGAATTCTATAGGATCTATCATACATATAAAATCTGGGATTATATTATTTTTAATTAATGTACTTAAACTCCTAGCTCCCGTTATTATTATAAACTTATCTTGAACTTCTTTTAACTCATGGACATTTTTCTCCAGTGATGGCCCTGCTGAAGCTATTATGGCAGGCTTATCAATAAATTTATTTTTAAAATAATTTATAGGAGTAGCTTCTATTATATGTTTTAAATTACTTATAAAAGCCTTAGCAAATATATGGGAAAAATATTTAGTTGTTGCATTATCCATTAATGAATTCTCCATAAGTTTTTTAAAAGCGTCATAAGTATTCAAAAGTTCTTTTTTATAAATCCCATCATAACCACTAGATATTTTAAGCTTTATAATATTTTTGACACTTATAGAATTTATATAATTGTTAAGAAAATGTTTTATATGTTCTTTTTCGTATATGGACAAAGATATTCTATCATCATTAAGCAATTCTTCTGCATACTCTATTTCTAAAAATTTATTTAATACATTTTTATCAGGCTCTATTATTAAAACTTTATTATCTTCTTCTAAATGTTTTAAAAGCTCTTTTATATGTTCTCCAGAGGATAACCCAAAAACCACTATAATGTTTTGAGACGTTATATCTTCTAAGTCCTTCAAAAAATCATCTATATCTTTTTGAACATTGTATTTGCTACCTAAATATATTTTTTTCCCATCTTTTTTTATTCTTATTATATATCTATTATCCTTACTTTTTTCTAAAGAATATTCTTCATCTATATTTTTAAAGTTTTTTATTTCTTTTAAAGTTTCTTTTGTAAAGACATCCATAACTCCACCTCAAATATTAGTACTTTAACTACTATTTATAGTCGAACTATTTTAAAGAAACTTTAAAACTAAAAAGAGTCAGAATTTTTCTGACTCTTTCTTGTATTTAAAATTAAAACTATTAAGGAAACCCGGACATAGTCCAGGTAAGTTCCACTAACTAAATCGAAGATTTAGAGTGTCACTTATCTTAATAACTGAAGAACCCCTTGTGGTGCTTGGTTAGCTTGAGCAAGCATAGCCTGAGCAGCCTGTTGTAATATATTATTCTTTGAGAAGTTCATCATTTCTTTGGCCATATCTACGTCTCTAACTCTTGATTCTGCTGCTTGTAGGTTCTCTGATGAGTTATCTAAATTAGCTATAGTATGTTCTAATCTATTTTGGTTAGCTCCAAGTTTTGCTCTTTCTGCTGAAACTGTATTTAAAGCGTTATCTATAGTCGCAATTTGAGCACTTATACTAGCTGCTGTCTTAGTTCCATCTATATTGATATCTTTTATTCCTAATCCGCTTGCTCCCATATCGCCAATTTCTAAAGAAATCATTTGATTAGCATTTGCTCCGATTTGGAATTTAACAGCCTTACTTGCCCCTGATAATGATCCATCCAATAAACCTTTAGTGTTAAATTGAGTTTGAGTTGCTATTCTGTCTATTTCATCTCTTAATTCTTCTATTTCTGCTTGTAAATTATTTCTATCTACTGTTACGTTAGTATCATTAGCAGATTGTACAGTTAATTCTCTCATTCTTTGAAGTATTGAGTGAGTTTCAGTTAAAGCTCCTTCTGCTGTTTGAATTAATGAAATACCATCTTGAGCATTTCTTGAAGCCTGGTCAAGGCCTCTGATCTGGCCTCTCATTTTTTCTGAAATTGCAAGTCCTGCTGCGTCATCTCCAGCTCTGTTTATTCTTAAACCTGAGCTTAATTTTTCCATTGCTTTAGCACTATTACCAGTGTTTATTCCCATTTGTCTATGAGCATTCATAGCATTTAAATTGTGATTAATAATCATTTTTTATACCCTCCTTGAAATTATGTTCCACTTCCCTGTGAAACTTTAGTTTATTTTGTATCTTTAAATTATCCTTTGTAAGATATATACCACCCTCATGGCCACTCAGGTAGTATATTTTCCTTACACTCTATATATCGTGGTAATTAAAATGTACTTTATAGTTTTTATAAAATTATTTTACAAAATATTATAGTTTATATTTTTTTGCTGAAAATTAGGCCATTTGAGTTCCTATGGTTATAACCACTATTGGCTTTTCTAGTAACCTTTAGCTCACCAATTTCATTTCTTAATTCTTCCTTTTTATTCTTAATCATTTTCTCTAATTCATTATTATTTTCTATTATTTTAAGTTCAGTACAGATTTCTATAAATTCTTCTTTAGAATAATCTATGCTTTCAATAAGATTTATTATTTCCTGTCTATCATCCATAAGACTATCTATAGAATCTATATTTCCCTCTTTAATATTATTAATAATTTTTAGAGTTAGTTTATTAAACTTAACTAAACTTTCTCTGAGCTCATTCATAACCTATTGTCCCCTTTATTAACCACCAAACTGCTGCGCCATCCAATCAGCTTGTGAATTGTATTTATTCATTACCGTTTCTAGATTAGCAAACTGTCTATAAAGTTGCTTTTCCTTCTCCTTCATTTTATCACTTAGATTTTTTATCATAATATCTTTTCTATACAGCTGGTCTGGTAAGTTATTGCTTCCAATTACTCCATAAATACTATTGTCTTCCTGCTTATTAGCATAATCTGTTAGAATACCTTTACCTAAAGTTACTCCTGGCAACCCTGCATAGTCCTTTATTATAGTATTTATTCTTTGAAATATTCCAGATTCATTATAAACTTGCTTTTTCTCTTCAGAAGTTTTAGGATTGCTAATTGAAGGCATTTTATTAAAAAGATTCATAATATCTTCAGGATTTTCCATCAAAATCTTCTTTAATATCTCTTCTCCATTTGGACCAAATTCAATCTGTCCTGATTTAGTTGTATCACTACTGGTATCTAATCCTATTTGTTTTCTACCAAAGCTAATATTACTTCCTTCTACTTTGTCGTAGAAAACTCCCCTTAAATCACTTAACATTTTTTCTAAATTACTATCATTTCTTAGTGCACCTTTTTTAGCTTTTTCCTCCCAAAGCTTTATATCCTCTTCCGTCATTTCTTTTTTTTGATCTTCAGTTAATGGCTTATATTCATAATTTTTTTTCTCTTTCAATTTACCGCTTATTTTTTCTATGAGAGCATTGTATTTGTCCATAAAACCTTTTATTCTATCAAAGGTTTGATCTACATTCTTTGATATATTAATACTTGTTTCTCCTTTTTCAGTTAATTTATAGGTAATTCCATCAATAGTAAAATTGTTGGAATCCCTTTCAACTTTAACCTTTGTGTTACTTCCCGGAGCAGTAATTTCTGCTATGGAATTTTTGCCTCCATCAATAGTACTTACATCAAATACTTTGTTGTCCCCTCCTATAGCAATACTTACCCCTTCACCAGTTTTTTTAGTTTCTATTGAGATCTCTTGACTTAATTCACTAAAAGAAATATTTATATAATCAGATAGTTTTTCTGTTTTTTCGTCAATCTCAAAAGAAGTATTTTTTATAGTACTTACTAAATCTTTCACATTAGCTTTATTTTGATCAAGCTTTTCAACATCTACTGTAAACTCCTTACCATCTACAGTTATAGTGAAGTTTTTATCTATTCCTAATTCTGATAATTTAGTATCGTTAGTAACACTTTTCCCAGAACCATCGCTATACTGTAATTTTCCACTAGCAGTAGCTCCTTTTGCCATTTGTATTACATTTATCGTATAATTTCCCTCGCTAGCTCCCTGTCCAGCAGTAATATTAGCTGAAACGCCGCTATTAACTTTAGTAACATAGTCAAAATAATTTTTACTATTTATTAAACTATCCTTACTTGTAGCACTAAAATAAGTATTTTGAAGGTCTTTAATATCCTTTATAATATCTTGATACATTTCCTGTTTCCAAGTTATTAACTGCTTATCCTGCTTAACCTTATCTATTTTAGCTTGTTGCCCCATAAGCATTTTTTTTATCATTTCATCTGTATCCATACCAGTAGCTAGTCCACCTAATCTAAGACCACTTCCACTTATACCACTTACCATGATTTATACCTCCCTTTTTTTATCTAACTCCTTTACTAACCTTATATGCCTCTTCCCAAGTGTCTCTTACCTCTTCTATGAGAGGTATTACTTCATCCATTATAGCTACATCTTTTTTCATATTTGCATCTACTAATCTTTGTATTATAAATTCATATATTTGTACCAATGATGTAGCCCAACTTCCTGCTCTTTCAACATCTAAAGTTGCAATTAGCTCATAGAATATATTTTCAGTTTTTATTATATTTTCATGAGCCTTTTTTACATCCTTTTCTTCCATTGCGTTTTTTGATATTTTAGAAAACTTTACTGCTCCATCTAGTAGCATTAATAGTAATTGTTCCTTTGAAGCAAAATTTACACTATTATTTTTGTAAGCATTATATGCATTACTAGCGTACATACGCTCTACACCTACCCTTTTCAAGATCTTTTCTAGTTATCGAACTTAAACTTAGTGCAGAGGAAAGATATGTGATGTGCCGTATGCGTTTGAGCAAAATTTAGAAGTTCTTAATTTAGTTTATAAAATTTCCGTTAAAATGCTGTGCATGTTTGAGCAAAGCGAGTTTGCCAGCATTAGGAAGTTTTTTAAACTAAATTTTAGAAATTCTTATTGAGGCGAAAGCTATACAAACAGCGCATATCCTTTCCTACCTTTTCGTGTCTAAGAATCTTCCACTAGAAAAATGTTTTTCCTCTGCCTTATATTTAACCGCCTCTACATCTACTTCTTCTACTTTTTCAGCTTCAACTGAAATTATTTTTGCTTTTTTCTTTTTCTTGCTATATTTTTTTAATTGCTCAGAAAAATCCTTTTCTTCCCTTTTCTCTGGTACATCCTTATCTATCTTTATATCCTTTTTCCTATGGACTATGCCTTCTTTTGTTGATTCTTCTACTCTTTGTCTTATTTCCGTATCAATTTTATTAAGCCTATATTCCATAGAAACACCTTCCTTACTATAGTAACTTTAAATGATATATATTCATTTAAACTTTCTTGTCCATAAACACCCCTGCTAATTCGCAGAGCTTGTCTACCATATCTATAATCTTTTTAGGTGGTATTTCTTTTACTATTTCTTTAGTATTTCTGTCCATTATCCTTACAATTATATTATTAGTTTTACCATATACCTCATATTCTAAATAAGTGGATTTATCATTAAAGTTTTTATTTAAGGTATCCACTGCTTTTTTAAGGTCATCCTCCTGTATTTTTATATCTTCTCCTATTGCTTCAGTTTGTCCAATACTGCCATTTCCTTTGTCTAAAGACATCATTTCATTATATATAGCATTCTTATCAAAGTTAATCTGTCCTCCCTGACTTACTAACTTTACATCCATGTTCTTACACTCCTTTTGAAAATAAATACTATTTTTTTATATTTTTAAGTAATGAGATATCTACTTCAACTGCATTTTTGTTTTCCTGTTCAACTGCTTTATAAAGTTCTTTTCTTAATATATTCACATCTCTAGGCGCTTCTATAGCTAATCTCACTGAACCATCTTCGATTTTTACCACTGTGATCTCTATGTCATCCCCTATGAGTAGGGATTCGCCTTTTTTTCTCCCTATAACTAACATTACTTTTCCTCCTGAAAAATTGGGTGTTTTATTTTATATTCCTCATTTTCTAATATTATTTGTTCCCCAATCTTCCCCTTTATATTTATAATTATAGGAGCTCTTAAATTAGTAGTTATCATCTTATAATGGGAGTTAATTGTCACTGTGGTAATAACTAATATATCTTCTGGAGAATTCACTTTTAAATTTTTTATAGTTTCCTCTGGTATTTGAAATTCATAATCTTTACATACACTAAAGGGAGATACTACTGCAAGTCCAATAGTTTCTTCTTCTATAGAGTGTAATATGCTAAAAATTCCTTCTCCTTCAACGGGAAAAATAATGAACTTTTTCAATTCTGAAAACCCTGGCACCCCTTTAGGAAATAATACTACATCTTCTTCTTTATATTCTAGAATTCCATGATGCTTTGTGTTCAATTTCATAATTTTTCCTCCACACCTTTAGCTGAAAATTGAGAATTCATAAATCTTTATCTTCTTCTCTCAAATTTAAGCTAATAATCTTTTTCATTATCTAAAAATCTAATCATCTAAATATCTAAAAAATTACCTAATATAGTCCATAAGCGTAGACTGAAGCACTCTTGCACTGGTTTGTAATGATGCCATGTAAACCATTTGAGCTACAGCATACTCCATAACTTTTTCTGTTATATTTATGTCCTCTGTTTCAGATAGAATTTCTGTTATATTAAAGTTTTCTTCTGTGTTTCTCTCTTTAGCACTATCCATGGTATTTTGCTTTGCACCTACTTGTGAACGAACCTTTAATATATTATTCATAATTTCATCTACAGCTTCCAAATCTTCTCCAGTTAATTTTTCTACTCCATTTTCATCATCTAAATTTCTAATAATATTTTCAAATATATCCCTTACATCTCTAGTTACTCCCTTACTATCTGTAAAAGTTAATATCTCTGAGGCTGTTACATTGTATTCTACTCTTACCCCTTGAGATATTTCTGTAACTAATCTTTCATTAATTAAATCTAGCTCATTTCCCGATATGTCCTTACCTCTTAATTCTTTTAAGTCTTCTATATCTGAAGTACCTGATAGGGTGATAGGATTTTCACCATCTAGATTTGTAAACTTTATATTAGTTCCATCTTTTGATTCAATGATTTCTGCAGATAACTTTCCTTCTAGAGGAGTTCCCTTAAGTTTCTCATTAATCTTTTCTGCTAGCTGTTTTGGAGTTTTTATGTCTTCATCTGCCTCTACGTCTAATGTTATAGAAACTTCTTCTCCTTTATAATTAAAAGTTATTTCTTTTCCTTTCCATTCCTCTGCCTTGCTTATCTTAGCAGTAGTTGCCTCTTGGAGAGTTTCTCCTTCCCTTCCTTTGTAAACTAGTTTAGTATTTCCTTCTGCTATTGCTGAAAATGTGTATTTATTATCTTTAACATTTCCTTCTCCATCTTTTATGGAGAATTTAATTCCATCTTCTAGATCAAAAGTGCCATCTCCACTTATGACTTTTTCTTCTCCATTTATCTTTACACTTACCTCTGTTACTTTATTTGAAGCATCTACTTTCAGAACAGTTATTTCATAATCCTTATTTTCAATTCCTGAAAACTTTCCAGTAACCCCACCTTCTCCAGGAATCTTTTTATCTTCCGCTGCAACAGCTTGAACATCTGTAGTAGCTGGTCCCTTTATTGTTCCCACAGGTTTTGCTGAAACCCTAGTTCCTGAAAAAATGTATTTACCATCGAAACTTCCATTTAGAGTTTGAGAAAATTGTCCTATTATTTCATTCATTTCATCTTTCAATTTTTTTCTTTCATCTATACTATAGGAACCATTTCCTGCAGACATCAAAAGATCTCTAACCCTTTTCATTTGATTCCCTAACTGATTCAATGATGTATCCGTTTGTTGCAACCAATTTGAAGTATCTTTTATATTGGAATTATATTGTTTATTTGTATTGATATCCGTATTAAGCTGCATAATTCTAGCTGCTCTCAAAGGATCGTCAGAAGGTCTCCTAATTTCTTTACCAGAGCTTAACTGCATTTGAATAATACTTAAATTATTCATATTGGTTCTCATGTCAGCTAAAAAGTTATTAGATAACATTTTATTTGTAACTCTCACTTATATTACCTCCTTTTTTAAGATGCTTAGATAAATAGTTTGCTAGATTTATAGATATAGTGGAAATTCCTTTAAAGAAATTTCTTCATTATCTAACCATCTAAAAATCTAAACATCTAATAATCTAAAAAACTATCTTTTAAGTCCATTTACTATTACATCTAAAAGTTCATCCACTGTGGCGATTATCTTAGCATTGGCTTGATAAGCATGTTGGAATTGGATCATGTTTGTCATTTCTTCGTCTAAAGACACTCCTGATACTGAATATCTCGATTCCTCAAGTTTCACTAAATTACTGTATTGTGTTTCTACTACTCTTTTAGATTCTCGTGCTTGATTTCCTAATGTATTTACCATACTTTTAAAGAAATTGTCTGGTTTTGAACCTCCAGTGTTCCCCTTTAGCACGAGTACTCCTAGTTCATCATCCATAATCAACCCATTGCCCAGTTCATTTATAAAGCTTTCCCTGTTATGCTTTCCTTTGCCATCTAAAACCATGTTTTGTATTTGTGTCAATTTATCTCTTAATCCTGAAATGGCTAGGGCTCTATTTCCATCTCCTTCTCCACCAATTTCTTTTCCAGCATTTATTAACATTACATCCTTAAGTATATCTGGATTAACGCAAATGTTTCCTGCAGTTATATTTTCTTCTTTACCATCTCTATTCACAAAGAAAAGTAGTTCATCTTCATAATTACCTGCACTTTGTGAATGTATAGCATTTACAGTAAAAGCCAAGGATCTTGCTAGTTTATTTAATTTTTCTATCTGCACATCTATATCATCTTGTACAGACATATAACCACTTAGTTCCCCATTGCTTGGTGTAAAGGTGGATAAATCATCAATACTTCCGCTTTCTCCTATGGGCTTTCCTTCTTTATTTACAGCCTCTCCATTTTTATTTGTCCATATAACCCTAGATTTTTTTAACTGCTCTAGTTTTTCTGCTGCGGATAGTTTATCATCATCAGCTACTTCAATTTCCATTTCTACTCTGTTTTTATCTGAGGTCATATCGCCGTTTTTATAATATACTATTTTATATGTACCTGGCTGTCCATCTTCAACATTTTCCCCTGGTATTATTTCGCTTACATATGCAAATTTCAATACATCATCTGAATTAACCTTCTGAACAATATTTAAACCTCCAGGCGGCTGAGCGTTAGGATCACTTTTCGTACTTATATCTAGCCCATTTGAATCTCTTTTTTCTATTTTTATTCCAAATTTTGAACTGAGTTCATCTATAAGTAAGTCTCTTCTGTCCATTAAATCATTAGGCGTTTGTCCCATAAAACTTATTTCAGATATTTCTTTATTTAATTCATTAATTTCGTCTAGCATGTAATTTATATCAACAACCGTATCTTTAATGGACTCTTGAGTACTTTCTTTAAGTTTTTCCATCTGATTATAAATGCGGTTTAATTCATTCGCCAAGGCTTTTGACTGTTCCGCTACACCAGTTTTAGCATTAGATGTGTTTGCTTGCTTTGAAAGTTCGTGCCATGCATCGAAGAATTTTCCTATAAGATTAGATATTCCTGTATCTGTAGGTTCGTTGAATATGTTTTCTAATTCTCTTAAAAACTTATCCCTTCCACTATATTGTCCTAAAGTACATAGCTCTTCTCTCACTCGATAGTCTATAAAGGCATCTCTTACCCTATTAACTTGAGATACGATGGAACCTGTTCCCATCTGCCCTACTGATCCAGCACTGTTCATTCCAGGAGTAGAAAAAGGCCTCGTAGTTTGCATTTCAGCTCTCTGCCTTGAGTATCCTTCTGTATTTGCATTTGCAATATTGTGTGATGTTACATCAATTGCTTTTTGATGTGTAAACATACCACTTTTACCTATGTTTAAAGTTCCAAATAAACCTGACAAAATTTTTACCTCCAAACTTTATACAATGAACAGTTAACCTTTATTATTCTATAATGGCTTCTACAGGTATTAGCTGTTCATTGCTTATTATTAATCAATAAAACTATTTCATCTTCCCATAAGCTCCATAAGTCTTTGGGCTTCTGTCTGGATTTAATATTTGAAGCATCTTTGTAGTGTAACCTAACCCTTGCCTTATGAGGGCTTCGTTTAGCTCTTTTTGGGTTTTAAGTTCTTCTACAAGAGCTCTTATTTTTCTATAGTTGTTTTCGATTTCACTATCCCCTAACTCTTCAACTATCTCTAGCATACCTCTTCCCTTAGTTAGGTTTCTTCTTTCCATCTCCCATTTAGCTATTTCAATATTAAGATTTTGTATTTCTTCAACAACAGCTTCCATTTTGAAGACTTCATTTTTTGTAATATATTCATGTTGTTTCTCTAAAGCAACTAACAATTTTTCTAAGAATTTTGTTTCTTCCACAATTATAGTATTAAATCGTTCTTTCAAAGCTCACCCCACCTTATTTGTATTTTCTCTTCATTTCTTCTAACATACCTTGAGCTATAAGCTTTCCTTCTACATTATAAGTTCCTTTCTCTACTTCTTCTTTTAATTTTTCTATTCTTTCAGTGGAACTTATTGATTTAAAGTCTAAGCTAAAATTAATTAAGCTTTTTCCTAATGTGGATATTTGCAACGAATCTTTACTTTTTTGATTTTCTACTTCTTTCATATCTATTCTCTTTTTATTATCTCCATAGGAGCTTAAAATTTTGTTAGTGCTTACTCCATTAATTTTCATGTAATACACTCCTTATCGATACACTTACCTTAATCAATATTACACATTTTCATATTTATATTATCGATAACAATAAATATTTGTTTATAGGTAAATTTAACTATTTTATTACAGCTAAATGCGTAACAATTTAAAAAATGCGAAACACTTTTTAAATTGCTCCGCATTTTCAAACTACTTTCCAAGAGATCTTATTTTTTCTTCATTGCTTACAATATTAGTGATTCTAACACCAAAGTTTTCATCTACTACTACAACTTCACCATAAGCAACTCTTTTACCGTTTACTAATATTTCCACAGGTTCCTCTGCTAATCTATCTAATTCTATTAAAGAACCTGTACCTAAGTTTAAAATTTCCCTTATGTTTAATTTTGTTCTTCCTAATACTACGGATATTTCAAGCGGTACATCCATTATTAAGTCTATATTACTAGGCAGTGCCGCTGATTTTTTCGATTGATTTAATGGCTGAAAAACTGCCTGCTGAACCTCTATAGGTTTTTCATTACCTATGGCAACTGGGGCAACTTCTTCGTCATTAGTATATGAGTGATCTTCTTGAAAACTTGCAGCAACATGACTGTCTTCCTGTGGTATATTATCCTGTGGCACTTCTTTATGCTCCATATCTGCAGGCTCCTCATTCCCCATCATTATTGAGACTATTTTTCTTGCAGTTTTTATCGGTAATAACTGCATAATATTACTATCTACTAAAGTTCCTATATTTAAACTAAAGGATACCTTTACTATAGGCTCAACTTCACTTAGTTGATTAGAGAGAGGTGATGTTAAATCATCCCATATCCTAGATATAGGAGGTGAAATATTGACCTCTCTTCCAAACATAGTTGCCATAGAAGTAGCTGCTGAACCTATCATTTGATTCATAGCTTCAGATACTGCGCTTTCTTCAAGTTCTGAGAGAGATTGTACATTTTCTACCTTACCATCTCCTCCCATCATAAGGTTTGCTACTACCGCTGCATCTGACACCTTCATAACTAAGAGATTTTCTCCAACGATTCCACTAGTATATTTTACTTCTAAAGCTACATTTGGTACTTCAAAGGTATCTTTTAAATTTTTTAAAGTCGTTACTGTTACTACAGGAGTGGTAATATTAACCTGTTGGTTAATGATAGTGGATAGGGCTGTCGATGCTGAGCCCATAGATATATTACCTATTTCACCTAACAGGTCTTTATCTAGGTCAGTAAGTTCTATCTCTTCTTGTTCAACATTTTCCTCATTTTCCTCTTCAGCAGTATCTCCACCACCTAGTAGTAAATCTATTTCTTCTTGCGAAAGAAATCCATTATTCATTCTTTTCCACATCCTTATCTATCATATCTAGCACCTGTACACCAACTTTTTTACCCATTAATCCAGGTTGTCCATAGCAATACAATTCATCTTCCACCATCACTTTAGCAGGACTATTAGTGGTTTCTTTTAAAACCAACACATCCTCTTCCATAAGTTTTAAGAAATCACTTACGGTAATTTCTGTTGTTCCTAATACTGTAATCAATTCTGTAGTTATTACATTCAATCTATCTCTCATTTTTATCTTTGAATCTTTTAAGGAATTCTCATCGGATTCTTGGAACCAATATTTAACTACAAAATTGTCTAATACTTTTTCTATGCTTAAGTAAGGTATACAAATATTTATAAATGAACTTATCTTGCCAATTTCAACAGAAAAAGTTATTAAAGCTACAGGTTCATTTGGGGCCAAAGTCTGGTTTAAAGCAGGATTTGTTTCCAAACTTTCAATTTCAGGGTGTACTTGTAAAATGTCTTCCCATGCTAATTTTAGATTTGATATTAGTCCATTATTTATATGTCGTATAATATTTTTATCTATATCTGTAAATTCTCTTGATTTATATTTACCATGCCCACTTCCCCCCATAAGTATATCGATAGATTCGTACACAAATTGAGGATTTGTTTCAAATAAAATTGATCCACTTAGTGGAGGCATTTTAAATACTGTCAGTATAGTTGGATTTGGTATAGAGTGAATAAATTCTTCATAAGTTATCTGCTGAACAGATTCTATTTTCACTTTAACATTGGACCTCAACTGAGCAGTAAGATAGTTTGATATGATTCTAGCATAATTATCATGTATTAATTCTAAAGTTCTAATATGATCTTTAGAAAACTTTTGCGGATTTCTAAAATCATAAGGTTTAACTCTTTGCTTATCTTCATCTTTAGGCATCTCTTCTGGACTTAGTTCCCCAGAGGAGAGAGCGGCTAAAAGTGAGTCAATTTCATTTTGCGATAAAACTTCTGGCATATCTTTCCCTCATTTCTTACTGGTTTAAAAGGAGTTTATCAATATCAATTAAAGTTACTATCCTATCTTTAAAGTTAATTACTCCTTTTACATATGCCTTTCTTCTGACGTCATCAAGCTTTTCAATTAAGCTTTCTTCTACATCTAAAACTTCATCAACTTGATCAACAGTAATACCTAACATTTCTTCTTCTATGTTTAGTATTATTATATTGTTTTGATCTTTTTCTCCCTTGTCTATATCTAAAAGGAGGTTTATATCTAAAAGCGAAATTACATTACCTCTTAAATTAATAAGACCTTTTATGTAATAGGGCGCGTTAGGCACCTTTGTAATTTCCATAGTATCATTTATACTCTGAACTTTATCAGTTTCTACTGCAAATTGTTCATCCTTTAACCTAAAAATAACTACCTGCACTTTAATCACCTCCACTTTATTTAGTTGAGAATTAAAAATTGAAAGTTGAGAGTTATAGAAGAAATTTTAGCATAGCTAAAATTTCAACATTTACTCTCCATTATCAACTCTCCACTATCAATTAAAAAGCTTTGCTTTTTTAACCAACTACTTTTTTGATAGCTTCAAGTACTCTATCAGCTTGGAATGGTTTAACTATAAAATCTTTAGCTCCTGCTTTTATAGCATCCATAACCATTGTCTGTTGTCCCATTGCGGAACACATTATAATTTTTGCAGAAGAATCCATTGCCTTTATTTCTTTAACAGCTTGTATTCCATCCATGTCTGGCATAGTTATATCCATAGTAACTATATCTGGTCTCTCTTTTTTATAAAGTTCTACTGCCTTTATACCATTATTAGCTTCTCCAATAACTTCATATCCATTTTTTTCTAAAATGTCCTTAATCATCATTCTCATAAAAGCAGCGTCATCAACGATTAATACTTTTGCCATAATATTCCCTCCAAATTACATTACTCCAATTGAATTTAATATTCTTTCTAATGATCCGGGCATAGGTATATAATAAAAATGCCCACTTATTTTTTCATTATCTTGTAAAAATAAAGTTTCAATATCCAGTACAAATTCATCAAATTGTCCGGATTCAATAAAAGTTGTTGATAAAATAGCACCTAACATATCATAAGTAACAGCTGGTACTGATGGTATTATAGTCAAATTGGTAAATCTAGCGATGGCATTCATGAAGGCAGCAGATATTATATTTCCTACCTCCGATATAACAGAATGTCCCATTTCACTTAGATCATCCTCTTTAACTCCAGTTAACACTTCAATCATATTGATTGCTGTTTCTTTTTCAAAAACAAACAAAATATTTCCAGGGGTATCTCCTAAAACTCTTATTAATACTCCAAACACTATTTCTTCTCCAGCAATTCCTGAAAATATTTCATCAAATGGTACAATATTAATATGAGGCACTGTCATGTCTATTTTTTTAGTTAACAATTGTGATAAAGCTGTGGCTGCATTTCCAGCACCTATATTTCCCACTTCTCTTAATGCATCTAATTGTAACGGTGTGAAATTAGCATAAGACATATTTATCCTCCTTAAATTAAAGCAGCAACATCAAGAATTAAAGTTACTAATCCATCTCCTAAAATAGTTGCTCCAATATATTCCTTCATTCCTTGAAGTGTCTTACCCAAAGGTTTAATAACTATTTCTTGTTGACCTAGAAGTGAGTCTACCATAAGTCCTACATTCTTTCCTCCAACCTTAACAATAACTATATACTTCTTTTCCTGTGTTTCTGTTTCTAAATTTAGTTTATTACTTAATCTAACAAGTGGAATAACATTTTCATTATATACTATTACCTCTTTATTGTTTGTTCTTTTAACTAAACTTTCATGAAAATCTATAACCCTGTCAATATATCCCAAGGATATTGCCATAGTTTCAGCCCCTACTTTCACAAGTAAAGCTTGTATAATTTGAAGGGTTAGAGGTAATCTTATAATAAAGGATGAACCCTTTCCTCTTTCACTTGTTACCTCTACTGTACCTCCTAATGATGAAATCTTTGTCTTAACTACATCCATACCAACACCTCTACCTGAGATATCAGTAACTTGTTCGTTAGTACTAAAGCCTTGCATAAAAATTAAGTTTACTATATCGTTATCAGACATACCATCAGTGCTAATCCCTGATTTTTCAGCTTTAGCTTTAACTTTTTCTACATTGATTCCATCGCCATCATCTTCAACTTTAATGACGGCTTTTGTACCTTCTTGATAAGCAATTAATCTTATTTTTCCTACAGGGTCCTTACCTTTTTTCTTTCTCTCTTCTTTAGATTCAATTCCATGATCCGCAGAATTTCTTATTAAATGTATTAAAGGTTCCCCTATTTCATCAATTACAGTTCTATCTAATTCAGTATCTTGTCCTTGAATTATTAGCTCCATATCTTTCTCTAATTCCACAGAAAGATCTCTTACCATTCTAGGAAATCGATTAAATACTGCATCTAAAGGTAACATCCTTATCTTCATTACTAAATCCTGAAGATCTGAAGTGGTTCTTGCTACTTGTTCTAATGTTTCATTTAGATCTATAAGCTTATGATTAATACTTATCTGCTCTAATCTTGTTCTATTGATAACAAGTTCAGATACCATGTTCATAAACTTATCTAACCTATCTAAATCTACTCTGACAGATTGATGTTGTTTCCTATGAGAAGTATCTTTCTCTCTTGCTGGAGCCTTATTTTCTTTTACTTTAACTTCTCTAACAACACTCTCGCTTGGTTGTTCTATTTTCTTTGCCTGTATTTCTACGACCGTATTTTCTTCTTCCTGCTTCTTAATTCTTTCTGCCCTTACATTTACATTATCGATAATAACTTTATCAACTTCAGATATATTCATTAAAGAACTATATATTTCTTCTTCTTTTCTAGTGGTAATATATACCAAAGAGATGTCCAAGTCAAAATTTTCGCTTTCTATATCCTCTGTGCTCGGTATAGATTTAATTATTTCACCATAATCTTCTAAGCTTTTAAATATTAAAAAAGCTCTAGCTGATTTTAAAAGAGTATTTTCGTTTAAATTAATACTTACATTGTAGCAATTAAAGCCCCTATCTTGTGCTTGTTTTATAACATTTATATCATACTCATTCAAATCAACAGCGTTATCTTTTTGAAATCCAGCTTCATTTACTTCTTCTGTTTCTGGTAAACTTTCAAGTTCTCTTATACCTTCTAACTCTTCTATTATATTCTTAATTGAAATTTCCTCTTCATTACCATCTGATATATTGTTTACCATCTGTTCTAAGGTATCTAGACATTTGAATAATACGGTAACAACCTTTTGTGTAACTTTAAGCTCCCCATCTCTAAATTCTGAAAGAACATCTTCCATCTTATGGGTTAATTCTGCCATTTGGTTAAATCCCATTGTTGCGGCCATACCTTTTATTGTGTGAGCAACTCTGAATATCTCGTTTAATTTATCGATATCTTCAGGCTCTTGCTCTAACTGTAATAAGGATTCATTTAAAATTTGAAGATTGTCCATTGACTCTTCCAAAAACATTGACATATATTGTGATGTATCCATATTTCACCCTCCTTAACCCTTTCTATATATAAAGGTTGAAGCCTTATCGAAACCAAACTCTTTGTAGTTATATATACTCTCAGTAGCTCCAACAAATAGCAGGCCACCCTTTTTCAAGGACTGATGAAATTTTTTATATATTTCATCTTTAATGTCTTGATTAAAATATATAACTACATTCCTACATACTATTAAATCAAAATCACTTTCATATCTATCTAATATTAAATCATGTCTTTTAAAAGTCACCATGTTTCTTATTTTTTTATCAATTACGTAATACTCTCCTTCTTTATTAAAGTATTTATTTAATTGATCTTTACTAATATTTTTTATCTCTGCCTCGGAGTATTCTCCCTTTCTTGCTCTTTCCAATATAGTATTATCAATATCTGTAGCAACAATAGTGTGCCTTCCTCCTGGCGCAAGCTCCTCTAACATCATAGCTATAGAATATGGTTCTGCTCCAATAGAACATGCAGCACTCCATATTTTTAAATTTCTATTGTTTGGAAGCAGTTCTTCTTTGATTTTTTTCTTTAAATCATTAAAAATATCTGGATTTCTAAAAAACTCTGTTACATTGATAGTTATAAAGTCTAAAAATTTTTCTCTTTGTTGTTGGTCTGTTTTTAATAGCTTTATATATTCATCTACAGAATCTACACCAACTCTAGACATCAAACTTAATATTCGTCTATGTAATTGAGTAGGCTTATAAGCTTTTAAGTCAATTCTGAACTCTTTATAAACCCACTCTTTAAAATATTCCAAGTCCATAGCTACCTCCAACTTTCCTTAACCAATCTAACTATTTCTCGCGAAACACTATTTAAGGGCAGCACTATATCTACCATTCCAGTTTCAAAGGCTGCTTTTGGCATTCCGTATATAGTTGCTGTTGACTTATCTTCGGATATGGTTATGCCACCTTTTTCTTTTACTTTTACTGTTCCATCAGCACCATCCTTACCCATTCCCGTAAGAACAACGCTTAAAAGCCTATCTTTATAAACATTGGATGCTGATATAAATAGTTTATCCGCTGCAGGCCTTACTCCCCATATAGCTGGATCCGTATTTAAATATATTTTTTTATCTCCTCCAACCTCCATATGGTAGCCCCCTGGAGCTATATACACTACATTTTTTTCTATAGTCATACCTTCCTTAGCTTCCACTACAGTTAAATTACTATTTCCATTTAACCTATCTGCAAAAGCCTTTGTAAAAGTAGCTGGCATATGTTGCACAACAAATACAGGTACATCTAAATCTCCAGGTAAATCTGTAATAACTGAATGTAGTGCTTTAGGACCACCTGTGGAAGCTCCTATAACAACTGCTTCAATTTTAGTTTGTGATTTTCTTTCCTTTATCTTTCTTTCCTCTAAGGATTCTCTTTCAATAGCAAGTACTACCTCATTAGAATATTTTCTTATATCATTTTTATCACAGCCAAACTCACACTTTTGATATGCTAAATTTATTTTTGTTATAAGATCATCTTTAACTTTATCTATATCTAGTGAGATAGAACCTGAAGGTTTGGGTATAAAGTCAAAAGCACCATTTGCTAAACAATCCATAGTGAGCTCTGAGGATTTTCTAGAAAAACTACTTAAAACAATCACAGGAATAACAATTCCTTTATCCCTTAGTTGTTTTAAAGCTGTAATTCCATCCATGATAGGCATTTCTACATCTAATGTAATTACATCAGGTGTAAACCTTTCTAGCTTTTGCAATAGGTCTTTCCCATTTCTTGCTATGTCAATTACCTCCATGTTTGACTGACTATTTATCATGTCTGAGATAATTTTTCTCATTAATGCTGAATCATCAACTACAAGAACCTTAATTTTCTTCAAAGCCTATCAACTCCATTACAATTCTTTTATTCCTACTCCAACTGTCTTTATTTCAACAATGCCATTTAAAAGATTTAATATCATGGTTCTTCCTTTATTGCCTCCCACATCTTCTCCCATTATTGGAATACATAGTTCATTTAATTTCTTTTTAACTGCAACTGCATTCCTGTTGCCTATATCCATAACTAAATTCTTATCTGAAAAGTTAAACATAGAAGCGCCACCTGCTATTTTGGCTTTTAAATTTCTTTTATTAGCTCCCTTTTGCTCCATTTTTTCAATCAATATTGGAATACCTAAATCTGCAAATTTTAGAGGATTGGTTACGTTAGAAAACAAAGCACTATCCGGTAACATTATATGAAGCAAGCCACCTATAGCATTGGTTTTGTCATATAATGCAATACCAATACATGACCCCAACCCCACCGTTATAATTTTGTCTGGAGACTTACCAACATCTAAATCTGCAATACCCACTCTATATTCTTTTACATCCATAGTATGCACCTTTCACAAATTATTTTGAAATTAAAATTTTCTCTTCTTCTGTCAATATGGAGCTCAATTTAAGGAATATAATTATTTTTTTATCTATCTTTATAAGCCCTTTTATATATCTTTTTGATATTCCGCCTACAATTTCTGGAGCATCTTCTATGTTATCTAAATTTACATCTCTAACCTCTGATACAATATCTACAACTATACCAAATTTTTGATCATTCTGTTTTGCCACTATTATTTTTTCATCTTTTTTTGATGTTTTTAAAGGCAAATTAAATTTTTTAGAGAGAGATATTATCGGTAATATGTTTCCCTCATAATTTATAACGCCTTCTAAGAAACTAGGTGAATCAGGTAGTTTAGTCGGCTCCTCAAATCCAAGAATTCTTTCTACTTCCATTATATCTGTAGCATAGTATTCCTCGTTTATACCAAAAATCAAAACTTTAACTTCTTTTCCAGACATATTTATCCTCCTACAATATTAATCTATCTACTGTTAGATCTCCTTTATCATCGAGATATGCATGAACATCTTTGCAAGGTATCTCAAGCATGTATTCTCTTTGTCCTACTATAAATAAAGTATTTTGATAGGCTACCTTAGTCCATATATGTCCACTTTCTCCTACTACAAGCTTGGTAGTAACACCTCCTATACTACCAACAATACCACATTTTATTTCATCTTTTGACTTTAGCGTTCCTCCTCTAACCACGCTCTTTTCTCTAGTAAAATATATTTTATCGTTGGCGTATATATCTGAAATGTATGAACCTTTGCCATTTATATAAACATTTCCTGTACTATTTATTTTAGAATCTTGACAATAATTTATCTGTACATTCACAGGAATTGCTAACCTTTCTTTCAATAAGCTAATCTTATAATTAAACTTGTTTTTAATATCTTCTAGTTCCCTATAATCTTTGATACTTATAGGTCCTAATCCTAAAAACTTTTCTTTAATAATAGGAATTAAAGTATCCTCTGCATCTCTATCTTCATTCAACTTTACATCCTTCATTATTTGAAAACAAAGTCTAGGTAATTTATTAAATTTATTTTCAACAAGAATTTTAATTATTTCTCCATATTTTGTATTCCTATACATTATATCGTACTTTTTTATCTCTTCAGTAGCTTTAATTATACTTTCTATAGTATTGGTCATTTCTGTTAGTCTATCTATATAGTTAAGCTTGGCTACATCTTCTCCCCCTCCTATTATTTGGGATGAGATTATATTTCCATCTATGGTTATATCTCCCTTTCCGTTAATCAAAGCTCTATCTGTATTCTTCTTTATGGAAATAGAGTTGTCTGCCCATACTTCCATACCTTCTTTTACACTTCCGTGTATTACTACATCTCCAATAAATTTAACATTTCCTGTAGTTAAATCTACATCTGATTTAACTTCATGTAATTTATAAACATAAAACACATTGTTTTTAGTAGAAGGTTTACCTTCTAAGGTAGCTACTACAGTATTGTCGTCTTTTAATATACATCCTTCTCCTACTTTTAGATAAACTTTTTTTCCGGGTTTATGTCTCAAAACCTTTCCAAATATGTTCTTACCATCTTCTCCTGGTTGTCCCTCTCTTCTAATGCCTATTACATCATTTTCATCAACAGATTTTATTGAACAGATGTTTCTAAAGTCAACATTACCTCGATCATCTTCCATTATTTTAACTAAATTTTCACTTAAGGGAAATTTATATTCTATAGTATCATCTTCCCCATCTATTGGAGGTTTACCTTTGACTATCAGTATATTATTACATTTTTTTTCTACATTATTTTTTATATTCTCTTCTATTATACCATAAATTATTCCCATTTTTGATAATTCTTCTAATATTTCATGTAAATTGTATAAGGGTGGCATTGACTCGTCAATTATTTCTTTATCCAGGTAAATTTCATGTGAACTTTTAACATTTTCTAGCTTATAAGTTCTTTTCGGTATATAATCTATACTCATATATGCCTCAATTTTATTTTCACTGGTAGTAATAGATAAATTTCTTTTAGGAATTTCTTCTTCGAAAATAACCTCAATTAAAGAATCTTCATATACCTTAGTTTTGTCTTTCACTATGGTGCCATCGATTTTTAAAGTCATGCCTTCAGTAGGCATAATATAAGCGGGGCTTCCACCTTCTTTAGGATTAGTAACTATAATATTATTATCTTCCACCTTAACCTCACCGTTAAGCTCTATTAAGTTCTCATCCTCTTCTTCAATTATAACTGCAATAATTGCTTCTTTTTTAAAAAAACGACTCTTTTCTTTTAATACTTTATATTTAATTTCTTCTTTTCTTATATTTAAATCTCTGCTTGCTTCTTCTAAACATTCATCAATAGTACTACCTTTAAATAAGGTCTTCATATCCACCATCCCCCTACCATTTAAAAATTTTATCGTATTATCCCCTCTATATCTTAATAGCAATAGTAAATTTACTTTATAATTTTACATTCTATGTAATTTTTTACAATACGGTTATACTCATTCATAATTTTCTTAATTATTATATTTTCTGATGAGTTTATTATGGATCCATTTACCTCTCTTACAGGAAGCACATCAAAGGGAGTGCTTGTTAAGAACATTCCATCAACTTCCCATATTCCTTTTTCCTCTATCATCTTTTCCTCAACTTCTATATTCATATTATTGCATATTTCTAATACTATACTTCTTTTAGTCCCTGGTAAAACTGCTTTTAAAGGAGTTGTTATTATTTTATTACCTTTTACCATGAATACATTAGATTTGCTCCCCTCTGTTATATATCCATTTCTATCAACTAAAAGCGCTTCAACTATATTCTTCTCTTTCATGAATTTATCTAAATCCATTCTAAAATTAACATTTAAAACCTTTGCATTAGGATTTTCCCTTTCTCTATTATATGTACATATGGAAACTCCCTCTTTAAAATCCTTTTCTGTAGGAAAGCTTTTCTCTTCGAAAAATGCTAGAAATACCTTTTTATCAAAGTTTAATACGAATTTTAAACTACCTTCCTCTTCCCCATTATTTTTTATTAGTTTATTTAATGCCTCTTCTATACACTGATCTTTCATCCATATATCTAGCCCAGTAAGTTTCGCTGAATTATGCAATCTATTCATATGTCTTTCTAAAAAAAGAGGAATACCTTCTTTCACTTTAATGACTTCGTATAGACATTTGCCCTCTTTTAATATGCTATCATCAAAGTATTTAACCTCTTTAACTTCATCATTAATAATAAAATATCTATTTTCCAACATTTATTTCCCTCCTTATTTCCATTTTAATATTTGAATTTCCGTATGTCCTTTTTTATAGTTTATCAATCTTGGATTTCCTACTAGCTTAAATAGGGGCAAGTCTGATAATGAATCTGAAAACATATATGAATTTTTAAAATCTACTTCTATATTCTCTTCTTTTAAATACTCCATCAATCTATTTACTTTTTCTTCACCTTTGCAGTTTTTTCCTTCAATTTTTCCATAATACTTTCCATCCTTCGAAACAAATCTGGTTCCAATGATTTTGTCTACATAAGGAATATTGTAGAATTCAAAAAGATAAAACTCTGCAGAAGCTGATATTAAATATATCTTATACCCTTGTTCTTTAAAGTCCTTCATAATATCCATAGCATCTTTATAAAGTATTTTACTTAATTTCTCACTATAAAATTCTTTTACTGCTTCATTCATTTCTTTTTCATCTACAGACTCTATGAATGATATAAAATTTTCCTTTGCTTTCCCTGCATCATATATTTTAAAGATATAAAAAAAGCCTGCTTTTAAACTTCTAGGCAAATATTTAATTAATTTGGGCTTTCTCTTTAACATAAACATATAAAACTCAGTTAAAGTTTCCCTTTTAGTCAGTGTAAAATCTATATCAAATATAGCTAATTTAACTTTTTCTTTTGCCAAATTTATGCCCTCCTATATACTATTATATCTTTTATTATATATCATTTATTGAATTTTACTATAAAAAAGAAGTAAAACCTGTAACTCTTGTCTATGCTAGCCAAAATTCATCGAAATAAAAATAGGGTAAATAATATTTTCTATTATTTACCCTACTTATCTTTTTAAATTATTCTTCTATGTTTGTTAAAGTTTGATAGTAGTTAGTTACTTCGTCAAATTCTTCGTCTTCTGGAACTACTAACTCACTATTTTCTTCATCTCCAACTACTTTAAATAAATATACTGAACCATCTTCTGGATTTTGTACTAGTACATATTCATTATCCTTATACTCAAATCCGTCTACAACTTCACAAGTCACTGTGTTGCCGTTTTCGTCTTCTAAATCAACTAGAAGTGCTTCATGATCATGACCTTCGCAGCCGCAACCACAACCATGATCTGAGTCCTCACAACCACAAGTTGATTCTTCACAACCGCAATCAAATAATTCGTCTTTATCCATATATATATACCTCCTTTTAGGTTATGGTATAATTGTACCCCTAAATTGGTTTTTTTAAAAGGGTTTTTTAAAAAATGCTTGGTATTTTTTTAGCAAATGGCAAAAATATATAAAGAAGAATAAAAAGGAGACCAAAGGTCTCCTTTTCTTATAATTTATTCTTTGTTATTAAAACTCTAAAATAAATTATTTAGTTAATCTTACGTAGCTTTCGTATCTTTCTTTTGCATCTTCTTCAGTCTTAGCAAATAAACCATCTGCTACTTCTGGGAATGCTTTCTTTAATGAAGCGTATCTTACTTCGCCCATTAAGAAGTCTTGGAATTTATCCCAAGTTGGTTCTTTTGAATCAAGAACAAATGGGTTCTTTCCTTCTTCTTTAAGTGTTGGGTTGAATCTGTACATCTGCCAGTATCCACACTCAACTGCTCTCTTCTGTTCAGTTTGGCTTGCTCCCATACCAATCTTTAATCCTTGGTTTATACATGGAGCATATCCGATAACTAATGATGGACCATCATATGCTTCTGCTTCTTGGATAGCTTTTAATGTCTGATTCTTATCAGCACCCATAGCTATTTGAGCAACATATACATATCCATAGCTCATAGCCATCATTCCAAGGTCTTTCTTCTTAGTTCTCTTACCTGATGCAGCAAATTTAGCTATTGCAGCAGTCGGAGTTGATTTTGAAGCCTGACCTCCTGTATTTGAGTAAACTTCTGTATCAAATACGAAAATGTTGATATCTTCTCCGCTTGCAAGAACGTGGTCAACTCCACCGTATCCGATGTCATATGCCCATCCGTCTCCACCAAAGATCCATTGTGATTGTTTTACTAAGAAATCTTTGTGAGCGTACATATCTTTTAATGCTTCGTTCTTATCTTTTTCAGCTTCTAATAATGGAAGAAGTGCAGCAGTAGCTTTCTTTGAACCTTCTCCATTTTTGAAGTTTTCTAACCAGTTTTGTAAAGCAGCTTTTAATTCTTCGCTTACATTAGCAGCTACAGCTTCTTTAGCTTTATCAGCTAATCTTTCTCTTATCTGGTTAGCACCAAAAGCCATACCTAATCCGAATTCAGCGTTGTCTTCGAATAAGGAGTTAGCCCAAGCTGGTCCTTGACCTTTTTCGTTTGTTGTATATGGAGTTGATGGAGCTGAACCTGCCCAGATTGATGTACAACCAGTAGCATTAGCTATCATCATTCTATCTCCAAATAATTGAGTTATTAATCTAGCATAGGAAGCTTCTCCACAACCAGCACAAGCTCCGTTGAACTCAAGAAGTGGTTGTTCGAACTGGCTACCCTTTACAGTCATCTTGTTCATTGGGTTTTCTTTCTTGCTTAATCCTAAAGCATATTCCCAATTTCCTTGTTCTGCTAACTGAGTTCCAGTTGGCTTCATGATAAGAGCTTTTCCTGGTGCTGGACAAATATCAGCACAGTTTCCACATCCTGTACAGTCAAGTGGAGTAACTGCAAGTCTGTATTTTAATCCTGCAAATCCTGGGCCACCCTTAGCATCTAACATGTTAAATCCTTCTGGAGCATTAGCCGCTTCTTCTTCATTCATTAAGAATGGTCTAATTACTGAGTGAGGACATACATATGAACATTGGTTACATTGTATACACTTGTCAGCTTGCCATTCTGGTACGTTAACAGCTATTCCTCTTTTTTCGTAAGCAGCTGTTCCTTGTGGTAATGTACCATCTTCTATTCCGTTAAATGCAGATACAGGTAGTGAATCTCCTTCTTGTCTGTTTATAACGTCAACTATATTCTTTATGAATTCTGGTCTGTTATCTTGTACTTCTACATATCCTTCAGTTGTTGTCTTCCATGATTCTGGAATTGCAACTTCATGTATTGCAGTTGTACCCTGATCTATTGCAGCTTGGTTCATGCTAACAACTTTTTCACCTTTTTTACCATATGAAGCAACAACTGCGTCCTTTAAGTACTTAGTAGCGTCTTCAACAGGGATGATGTTAGCTATTTTGAAGAATGCAGATTGCATTATCATGTTAATTCTTCCGCCAAGACCTACTTCTTGAGCTATCTTAACAGCATCGATTGTGTAGAATTTGATGTTGTTATTAGCAATGAAATTTTTCATTTCTGCTGGTAACTGAGCATCTAATTCTCCATCGTTCCATATACAGTTAAGTAAGAATGAACCATTCTTCTTTAATCCTTTTGTAACATCATATTTATGAACGTATGCTTGATTATGACAAGCAACGAAATCTGCTTTGTTTATTAAGTATGGGCTCTTAATTGGAGATTTACCAAATCTTAAGTGGGATACAGTGATACCACCGGATTTCTTTGAGTCATATGCAAAGTATGCTTGAGCATACATATCTGTATGGTCTCCTATGATCTTTATAGCACTCTTGTTAGCACCAACAGTACCGTCTGATCCAAGACCCCAGAATTTACATGCAGTAGTTCCAACTGGAGTTGTATCAACATCTTCTCCCATTGGAAGTGATGTGTTAGTTACGTCATCAACTATACCAACTGTAAATCCATCTTTTGGAGTTTCAGCCTTTAAGTTCTCAAATACTGAAATCATATGTCCAGGAACTGTATCTTTTGATCCTAATCCATATCTTCCTCCAACTATAACTGGTTTTAATTCTGAGTTATAGAATGCAGATTTAACATCTAAGTATAATGGTTCTCCGATTGAACCTGGTTCTTTTGTTCTATCAAGAACAGCTATCTTCTTAACAGTCTTTGGCATAGCCTTGAAGAAGTGTTCTAATGAGAATGGTCTGTAAAGATGAATCTTTATTAAACCAACTTTTTCTCCTTGTGCCATTAAGTAATCTATAGTTTCTTCGATACAGTCACAAACTGATCCCATAGCTACGATTACTCTTTCAGCATCTTCTGCTCCATAGTAGTTGAATAATTTATAATCTCTTCCTGTTAACTTATTGATTTCATTCATGTAATATTCAGTAACTTCAGGAATTCTATCATAGAATTTGTTACAAGCTTCTTTACCCTGGAAGAATATATCTGGGTTTTGAGCTGTACCTCTAGTTACTGGATGGTTTGGATTTAAAGCTTTTGCTCTGAATCTGTTAACAGCATCCATATCAACTAATTTTTCTAATTCATCATATTCTAATACTTCTATCTTCTGTACTTCGTGTGAAGTTCTAAATCCATCGAAGAAACTTAAAAATGGAATGCTTGATTTAATAGTTGCTAAATGTGCAACTGCTGATAAATCCATTACTTCCTGAACACTACTTTCAGCAAGCATAGCAAATCCAGTTTGTCTTGCAGCCATAACGTCGGAGTGATCTCCAAATATGTTTAACGCATGAGTTGCAACTGCTCTAGCACTAACGTGGAATACAGTTGGTAAAAGTTCTCCAGCGATTTTGTACATGTTAGGAATCATAAGTAATAATCCCTGTGATGCAGTGTAAGTAGTAGTTAAAGCTCCAGCCTGTAATGATCCGTGAACCGCACCAGCAGCACCTGCTTCTGATTGCATTTCAACTAATTTTACAGTTTGTCCAAAAATATTTTTCTTTCCTTGAGCAGCCCATTCATCAACATGTTCTGCCATTGGGGATGAAGGAGTGATTGGGTAAATAGCTGCTACATCAGTAAAAGCATATGATATATATCCAGCAGCGGTATTACCATCCATAGTCTTCATTCTTCTCATTAAAAATTCCCTTCTTTCTATATATTTTAAATTTTATTTATGTTTAAAATAAACTTTAAACAACATAAAATAATGCATACAAATATTATCCTAAGAAATTAAGAATAGTATTATTGCATTATAATTATAAACAACTTTGTCCTAAAATTAACAATGTCTTTATAACACTTAATATATATTATATATAACAACAAAAGAAGAAATATGTAAAATAAATTTTATTTAAACCTTTGCAAAGCTATTATAACATAATTTTTTTATTATTGTACACTTTTTTTAAATTTTTTAGCTAAATAAATTATTTTTCACCAAAATATGCCATTATGTTCAAATCTTTAAAATATTCGTAATTATTATTTTAACAATCAAATACGTACCTTTATGAATTTATAAAGGTACGTATTTATCAACAGCATCTATGCTATTATATTTTTCATCACTATTTGCCGAGCAATTCACCTAGGGCCTTAGCCTTTTTTATTTCCTCTTCTTTAGGAGCTTCTTGAACAGCTAACTTTCCTACTATATTAAATCCATATTCAATCATTAGCTTCTCCCAGTCAACCATAAACTGTCCTTCATCCCATCCATAAGAGCCAAATAGTACAGTGGGTTTGTTTTCCATATTTAATTCTTTAAAATTCTTTAAAAAAGTTGCCATTTCTTCTTGTTCAATTTTGTTATTATCCATTGAAGGACTTCCAAAGGCTACTGCGTCTGCCTTCGTAATATCTTCAGCTTTAGCATAATGCACATGTTTTATTAAAACTTCTGCTCCTAAACCTTCTGCTCCTGCTTTTATATTTTCAGCTAACACCTCTACATTACCACCGCTGCTCCAATATACAATAGAAACCTTTTTCATAATATAATACCCCCGCTTTCTTAATTTAATTGTATTTTATCAATATCTAATGTTTGATAATATTTTGTCTATATTTATATTTTATAATAAATTACATCTTTTTTCAATTAAACCCAATTATAAATAAAAATTCTTCTACTTTTTCACGGTTTCTATTAATTTTATAATATTATCTACGCCATTTTGAATTGGACTTTTTTCCATATTCGCCATATATTTTTCTCTATTTTTATATAGATTGTTAATATCCTTTAACAATCTATCTTCTGTAATTTCCTCTTCTTGCATGACCAAACTATACCCACTTTTTCTAAAGGATTCCGCATTTAAAATTTGGTCTCCCCTGCTAGACTTTTTCGATAGTGGTATAAGTAAATTTGGTTTCTTTAAAGCTAATAGTTCAAATATTACATTTGCCCCAGCACGAGATATTACTAAATCTGCGCCATTCATAAAATGAGGTAATTCTTCTTTTACATATTCAAATTGACTATATCCTTTTTTATTTATTAAATTATTATCTATATTGCCTTTACCACATATATGAATTACATTGTAACTTAATAACAATTTATCAATTATAGCTCTTATAGAATCATTAATAAATTTAGAACCTAGACTTCCTCCAATTATAAGTATTACAGGCTTATCCTCTCTAAATTTACATATCTTCATAGCTTCTTCTCTTCTACCTTTAAACAGTTCTTCTCTTATAGGCGTTCCAGTTAATACCCCTTTACTTACGTTTATATTCTTTAAAGATTCAGGGAATGTAACACATATCTTTGTGCAATAAGGTATTGAAAGTTTATTTGCAAGACCTGGTGTCATATCAGACTCATGGGCTATAACTGGAATTTTGTTTAAACGTGCTCCTATTACTACAGGTACGGCTACAAATCCTCCTTTTGAAAAAACCACATCCGG
>NZ_CAUPZS010000035.1:0-38492 GCF_963515715.1 uncultured Clostridium sp. | reverse complement strand
TTTAATTTTCAAAGACCGTTGCCGCTTCAAGCGACTTTCTTATAGTATCATTTTTCTTTATCGTTGTCAACAAGTTTTTTTCTTTTTCGTCATTTTATTTTTTTATTCTTCATGACTTTGTTTTCTCTTGTTCCCGACGACATTTGTTATTCTAACATAATTATTCATATCCAAACATACATTGTTTCTAGTTTTATAAAAATAATTTTATTTATCTCCAATATACTATAAATTACTCTATATATTATATATTGATACACTAGAAGCAGTTGTACTAAGAATCTCTTGTTTTACTAAAAGTTATATGATCCCTCCACCTCCCATTTATATAAAGATAGTTCTTATTTATACCTATTTCACTAAATCCACAAGATTTTAAAACCTTCTGTGATTTTATATTATCTACAAGGGTAGAAGCTTCTAATCTATGAAGGTTAATTTCATTAAAAGCATAATCTTCTAATAACATTAAAGCTTCCTTCATATATCCCTTTCTCTGTTCTTCTTTATCTATAGAATATCCTACAAAAGAACTTTTAAACATTCCCATAATTATATTTGATAATTGTATCTTGCCTATAAATCTATCACTTATATATATACCAAAGTTGATAGCTGTACCATTTAGAAACTGTTTATAATTATCCACCAAAGTTTTTCTTTGAAAAAACAAGGTGTAAAAATCTTTTTCTCTTAACTGCTCAAAAGGCTCTAAATGCTCTTTGTTATTTATATAATACTCTAATAATTGCTCAGCATTCTCAGGAGTCAGTACTTTTAGTTTCACTCTCCTGCCTTCTAATGAAGCTTTTCTTATAACACGATTATTAAACTCGTGTTTATCTATACCAAATAGTAGTTCATCTTTACGTAAGTTCCCTTTGCCAATGCTGTCAGTTACAACCCCCTCTAACTCAAATCCTAATGCTGTAAAAGGATATATTTTTGTATCTTCATCTACTAATGCATTTACTTTGTACATATCCATTCTATTAAATAGTAAAGTAATAAGTTTATTTAATGCACTCTTTAAATATCCGTAGATTTTCTCCTCATTTTTGTAGAACTTTATTCTAAAACAACAATAACTGTTATCCCTTGATAACTCCACAATATATATTCTTCCTAAATTAATTCCTATTTCATCTTTAATCAAATATTCACTATTGCTTCCATTAACTAATTCAATATTAACATTTTCATAATTCATAATACTTAACACCTAGCCTATATATTTAAGATAGTATTTTATTAGTTTTTTTGTATATATTATATATAAATATAATGGATATAATCAAACTTATGGGAACTAAATAAAAAGCATTATAAGCACCTAGCACCCTATTTAATTCTCCTATTAATTGATTAAATACCATATTAATTAAAGAGGATACAGTAATTATTATTCCTGTTATATATGCACTCTTCTCTTTAAATACTTTACTAATGGTTAAAACAATGGTAGGAAAAGTTATTGAAAAGAAAAATCCTGCTAATGATATTATAATTAAACCCTTTCTTCCCATAATTAAACCTGTAGAATAAAGAATTAAAGCTATAGTAATTAACATTAATACAGATTTTATATATCCTACTTTATCTACTATAAATCCTCCTATTAATCTTCCTATAGCAAATAAACCAAAAAACAATGCTATGTAGAAAGAACCTTCCTTTTCGTTTAAGTCATATACCTTGTACATAAAATTAACAAACCAATTTTGTGTAGCAGATTCTGCGAACACATAAAACCCTAATGCACACATATAACAAAAAACTAATGATTTATCTAAAGCATTTTTTTCTTTCTCTTCAATATCCACAACTTTTTGTGGTTCTGGTACTTTAGCAAATAAAAAAGCTATTGTTAATAAAGCATACAAAAAAGCTATAAATAAGTATATATTTCTCCATTGCACACCTCTATATAACAATATACCAGTAGTTCTTTGAGTTATAGTTACTCCTAACCCGTAACAAAAATGAGTAAAATTCATAAATAATGCTTGAAAACTTATAAACAATATAGGTACTAATGTATTTATGGCTATAGAGCATAATGATACTCCCATGTTCATAATAAACATATATATAAGTAATCCAATATATTTATGAGTAAAGTAAAATCCAGTCAGTGAAGTTAGTAAACATATAAAACCAAGTAAAATCACCTTTTTTTGCCCTATTTTTTCGCACAATATTCCTCCTATATAGGTAAATAGGATATAGCCTATAGATCCAATAGAAAAAATATATGCTATTTGATGATCATTTACATTAAAATTTTCTTGGAATGTAGGTACAAAAATCCCCCTTATACTTTCACATACCGCCGATAAAATCATGGTCAAAAATATCAAAGTTATAATTTTAATATTTTTATTATCCATACTTACTCCCCACAGCTATTTAACTACTATGTAATATTATAACATATGCTTATGCTTTATTATTACAAAAAAATATTGATATATGATTTGTTTATGTTAATATTTATATTAAAAATAATACTTCAAAGGAAAAGGTGTGTAAAATGAATAAACAAAGTATTTCAAAACTTACTTTATTGCTAATGGGATTAGAAAATAGATTTAATGAAAATAAAGATATATTTAGTGAAATAACTGTAACATTCTTTGCAGGTTTAAAAAGCTTCAAAGGTATGGGTAAGTATGTTAATAACAACATTAATTTCAATTTCAACGGTAAAACTAATGAACTAAACATTAAGGATTTAAATATTTTAATTTGTAAAGAAGCAGAAAAGTTTGATTCCGTGAAAATTTTATATAAAGAAAGAGGTACTGGTATATTTATAGAAGGTTCTAATGAAAAAGTAAATATGAAAAATATAAAAGAAGTAATAGATGATGAAGTTAAAAAAACTCATAACAAAACTTCTACTTTATTAAATAGAGATTACTATATAAAAGTAGGCGAAGCCGATAACCTACTAAAAGAAATTGGCATAATGTCAAAAGACGGTAAAATTAAAAATGATAAAATAAGAAAGTACAATCAAATAGACCATTATGTTGAATTACTAGAAGGAATACTACATAAACTTCCTGACGATGAAACTATAAATATTTTAGACTGTGGATGTGGAAAATCTTATCTTACTTTTGTGCTTAATTATTACTTAACAGAAGTTAAAAAAAGAAAATGCCACTTCATAGGGTTGGATATTTCTAACGAGGTAATAGAATCTTCTAGGAATATGGCAAATAACTTAGAGTATAGAAATATGGAGTTTAAAGCTATAGACATTAAAAATTACTTCCCTGACAAGAAAATACATGTAATTATATCGCTACATGCCTGCGATACCGCTACAGATATGGCATTAGCCTTAGGCATTAGATTAAATGCCGATGTAATCATAGCGGTACCTTGTTGTCATAGGGAGTTGTTAAATCAATATTCTTATGAACCATTCAAAGACGTATTAAAACATGGACTTCTTAAAGCTAGAATGGCAGACGTACTTACAGATGGAATGAGAGCAATGATGCTTGAAGGGAATGGGTATGATGTTTCTATAGTTGAATATATTTCTCCATTAGAAACACCTAAAAACTTAATGATTAGAGCCTTTAAAACAAAAAATGAAAATAAAAAAGTAAAAGATGCTTATATAACTTTAATGAATGAGTTAGGTGCTAATCCTGCTTTACACAACTTCTTAAATAATTGGTAATATAATAGGGAGGGTTACATGAACAAAATAATAAAAAATAAAACTTTTACAATAATTATTCTCTCAATTTGTTTAGGATTTTATGGTGGATATTATTTTCTTGTAAAAGGTAATACCAACTCCTTACCTGGAATGACTAAAGTAGTAGAAAAAATGTCTAAAAAAACTATAACTAATGAAGCTATTATAAATAAGTTAAAAGAAAGAAAAGAATTGATAGTTATGGAGGCAGAGCTAGAAGATCAAGTGATGATCGATAATAGCTGGGGTAACTTTGAGATTTTTAAAAAAATAGCCTATATTAATTTTACTGGAGAAGGTATTTATACTGTAGATCTATCAAAAATAGAAGCTAATAATATAAACATTGCACAAGACAATAAGGTTATATATATAAAATTACCTAAGCCTATAGTAAAATCAGTTACTATAGATGAGAATAAAACTACCTATAAAACAGAAAAAGGATTATTACGTTTTGGAGAAATAAAACTTACATCCGCAGAAAATGGAATAGTGACTTTAAAAGCAAAGGAAAGAATGAATGAAAAATTGTTAGATTCCTATAATATGAGTAAGGCTGAAGAAAGCTCAAAAAAATCCTTAACAGAAATATTGGATACTATATTAAATGAACATAACAAATACAATTTAGTAATTTCATTTTACTAGATAAAAAAGGAGCTGTCTCACTTTAGAAATTATTTTCTATTTTGAGACAGCCTTTTTTTAATAATCTACTTACTTATCTTATTCAATACCATTTCTTGCGTCCAAGGGTTCAATCCTAGCTATAGCATTGACTAAATTTTTATAAGTAGATTTTCTAATATTAACAGAACACCTAGAAGCATAAGTTCTACATTAATCAAATAATATCCTTATACCAAAATTACCCCTAAATATTTTAAACCCTATCCGCAAGAATATATATGAGTAAAACTTATGAAATTGTTTTAAATTATATAAACCTAAAATTTTTACGCTCATTAAGTACATAAACTTTAAACAACATCTCACTCCTTTAGTTCTGCTTTTTTATAATTAAATAGTTTCAAATAATACTAATGGTATAATTATAGCATAATTTATTATTGTTTAAATATATATTCAAAACACTAATTATTATTTAAACTTCTAAATAGCAACAAAAATAGACAGCGTTTTATGCTGCCTATCCATTAGGCCTGATCTAAACCTTTTACTACTTTATCATAATAGTTTATAGTACATATACCTTTTTCAAAATTTAAACAGTTTCTACAACTTCTATTTTGAGGTTCTCCTGCGGAAGACTGAAAGCCATCATAGACTGGTAGATAACCAGGGCAATTATCTGCTACAGCCATCATTTCATAAGCATTTCCCATAACATTCCCTCCTTAATTTCTATAAATTCTTTCTTTAATTGGATCAAATAGATTTTTCACGCATCTTTCATTTATAAAGTTTTTACAGTTCTCACAACTATCAGTTATATTGCTTCCAATATCAGAAACGAATACAGATGCTATGGGTTCATAGCCTTCGCAATTCTCAGCCACTACCATTTTTAATTCTTCATATCGCATATGTATCACCCTCTTTTTTAAGTTTTAACATCGTAATACATATTGTTCCCAGTAAAATAAAAAATCATACTCCAAAATTTTGGAGTATGATTAAAAATCCAATACGGATTCTGTTTCAGTACAATATTTTGTAGTTAAGCATTTCCCAAGATTTCTAGGACATTTCTTACACATACAATTATCTACATTTCCGTTACAACTTTCATTGTTAAATTCTGGACAATGTTTGCAATTGTTATCTATTATCTTCATATTTTTCACCTCTTATTCATCCTAAAGTAAACAATTTAAAGGCAATAACTTAATACTAATATCAATTATACATTAAATTTAAAAAATCCAGAAATTTTTTTGTTTAATAATAGACAATCTTTCCACATTATTTTACAATATATCTTAGGAATTAATAAAATTCATTTTTGAAAGGGGAACGTAATGCGGAATTCATTAATATCTAATTACAGAATATTAATATTATACTTCCTTTCTTTTTTAATCTTTGGTCTTGTTGTTGATACACCTGCTGAAATTTTAGCAGGGCTAAAAACAATAATAGTTGAACCTGATATTCTTATAACAGATTATCTTGAAATAGGTGGTTTAGGTGCTTCATTTGTAAACTCAGCATTAATCTGCCTAGCATGTATATTTATCTTAATAAAAATAGGAATTAAACCAAATGGTTCCACCTATGCTGCCTTATTTACTACCTGTGGATTTGCTTTTTTCGGGAAAAACATATCCAACATATGGCCTATTTTTATAGGGACATGGCTTTATTCTAAGTACAAAAAAGAACCTTATTTAAATTATATACTAGTAGCTCTTTTCGGAAGTACATTAGCTCCTACGGTAAGCCAAATTTCATTTTCAAGTAATTTACCTTGGTGGTTAGGAATTGAGCTAGGAACCTCTCTTGGTATATTTATAGGATTTATTCTCCCTCCCATATCTTCTTATTGCATAAAAATACATGAAGGCTATAATTTATATAATTCTGGTTTTGCTGCGGGTTTAGTGGCAACATTAATAATGGCCGTATTTAGATCCTTTGGAATAAACTTTGAGCAAAGATATTTATGGTCTACTGAATATACAAAAATATTATTTATCTTTCTCATAATAACATTTTTATCTATGATTTTAATAGGATATCATTTAAATGGCAAAAGTTTTAAAAATTTAAAACTTCTTTTCCAACAATCTGGTAGATTAGTTTCAGATTACCATATTCAATTTGGTGAAGGTTGCTCTCTTATTAATATGGGTATACTAGGTATTATATTTACTGTTTATGTAATAATTGTAAAAGGAGATTTAAATGGACCTACAATGGCTGGAATATTCACCATAGTTGGTTTTGGTGCTTTTGGTAAGCATCCTAAAAACACTTTACCTGTAGCTTTCGGTACAATAATTGCAAGTTTGTTAAATATATGGCCTATCAATTCCGCTGGAATGTTATTAGCAACATTATTTAGTACTACCCTGGCTCCTATATCCGGAACTTTTGGTTCTATATACGGTATCATAGCAGGTTTCTTGCATACATGTATGGTAATGAATGTTGGTTATCTTCATGCTGGTTTAAATCTTTATAATAATGGATTTTCTGGAGGATTAATTGTAATAATTCTTCTTCCTATAATAACTAACTTAAGAAAGGAAAATTAATAATGTCTAACTCTAAACAAAAAATTCTTAGAATTCTTGATGAGCTTGTTACTCTTTGCTATAGTATTAACTGTAAAAAATTTAATGTAGATGTTGAATTATTAGATAATAAATATATTCTTCATTTAAAGGGATATGCGGATAACATTGATGTTGAAAAAATAAAAGATATCGAAAAATCATTAAATGTCCCTAGAATCCACGAATTAGAAGAGTATTATTGGAATTTAGCAGGAAATGATTTATCTAACACAGAGTTAAATTTAGTTGGTATGATGGTAGATGATGCTAAAATAAATTATAATGAAAAAGATAAGATTTTAGAAATAGAATTAACTAGACTAAAGTAAATTAATAAAAGGTATAATTTTCAAAGATGATATTCTTAAAAATTATACCTTTATTATTTTTATTATCCGATAAGTTAGTTTCCGCCACTAAAAATTACGCAATTCACACCTGTAAGCCTTATCTCCTCTATAACCTATTTCTTTAAGTACTTTTCTCACTATGTTCTTACCTATTTCATCCTCATGCATTTCACATAAAGCATCTTCTATTTTCCCCCACTCTACCCATTCAACTTCATCTGATTTTTTTATTTCTCCATCAACATACCTTGCCATAAAAGTTAGCATTAAAATTTCTTTTGAAGGTAAGTACTCACTTCCTAAATATTTTACTTCTCCAACCGTAATGCCCGTCTCCTCTTTTACCTCTCTATAAACTGTATCTTCAACAGTCTCTCCATTAGTAACATATCCTGAAACTAAAACTTTAGAATTTTTAAATATATAGCTTTGTTTAAGTAATAGTATTTCTTCATCTTTTATTACAGCAACCACTACACATGGCTTGGGTGTATCAAAATACATTATATCATCTTCTGTGCAGTAAGGTACTCCTCCTTCGTCCCAACTATCTTTAATTATTAGTTTTCTTCCACATAATGGACAATAATTATATTTCATTATTTAATGGTTCAAAATAAGAACCTTACACCTTCCTTTCAAAATACTTTAAAGTTTTATGTTTACTTTATTATTTAATGTTATAAAACTTTCTCCTACTTTGCAATCATAAGCGAATAAATCCACTCCATTTTCGTGAGCTAGTCTTAAGGCCTCACCAAAAGGTTTATCCATTTCATCATTTGGAGTAAAATATTTTACATTATCCATTTGAATTAAAAATAATATTCCTGCTCCTTTTCCTTCTTTTTTAATTTGAATTAATTCTAAAATATGTTTTCTTCCCCTATCTGTAGGGGCATCTGGAAATCTAGTTTCTCCATTTTCCTCTAAAGTGACACCCTTTATCTCTAAATAATACTCCTCTTCTTCATTATTAGATAGTTTAAAATCAAATCTACTATTACCATAAGTTTTCTCTCTTTGAATCACATTATAATTTACTAAAGGCTCTATTAATCCTTTTTTTAAAGCTTCTTCTACCACTTTGTTTGGTATTTGTGAATCAATATTAATGAACTTCTCTCCTTTATATCCACCTATAAGATCATATTTAGTTTTTCTTAAAGGATTATTTTCTTCTCTTAGAATAACAGTACATCCTGGAATTAATATTTCTCTACACCTTCCCGTATTTGGAACATGAACCATCATTTCTTCCCCATTTAATTTTATGTATGCTTGAAATCTATTAGGTCTTTTTATAAATTCAGCTTTAACTACTTTTTTATTTATTATCATAATATATTACCTCTTTCCACTGGATAAGTTAATATAAAAACAAAAAATTATCCACATTATTCACAATCATAATAACATATATCTATTTTAACATCTTATCTTTAATAATATATAATATAAATAAAATATTATACAAAAATAACCCTCTCTTATTTTAAAAGAGAGGATTATTTTTTATATTACCTAACCAGTTAAAAAAGTTATCATTTCGATAAATTGTATTCTTCTATCTTTCTATACAATGTAACAATACCTATGGGACAAAGTATACATAATTCATCTATCCCTGGATCATATATTATTTAAGCTTGTCCAGACTTCAATACACTTTTATAAGCATAACCAACATCAGCCATATTTCATTACCTTTCATTGGTTTCTCATATCAGTAAACCTATTACATTATAGTTTTAAACAATATCAAAAATATAACACCTGGTACACCAAAAAATCCTGCAATAATCGCTGTCACTGCATTTATACCTATACTAAAATTAAATAAATTACCTACAATATTAATTAATAGTAACAATACAGCGCCCATTACACCATTTATAATTAATTTTATTAGCATTTTTAAGGGCCAAGAAAATACTTTTACTATTAATATTAATCCTATTATGGAAATTAAGAAATATCCTATGTATTCCAAACGAATCCCCCCTTTAATTTGATGATATGTTTTAAAATCAATAATTAAATATTAAATATTAATTATTGATTTTAAAATATATATTATTCAATTAATCATTATTATATAAATATTATACCTTTATGTAAATTATACTGCATTATATTCATCTAATATATATTTATACTGTAATTTTATCTTTTTAGTCTTTGCCTCATTTAGTAAATAAATATATCTAGCCTTAGCTGCTTCTTCCATATATATTGCATAATCGATTAATCTAGGATCCTTAACCATCTGAAAATATTCCCTTGCAATTTTTATATCATTCATAGCATCTATAATGGACCCTATTAATTTCTTTTCTTCTGTAGTGTAACTTCTATCCTTTTTTAATTTATTAAAAAAACCTCTGTTCATAAAAAACCTCCTGTTTCATTTTACCTTAATTCTTGACATGAAACAGGAGGTTTATACAAAACATGAAAAGAGTATTGAATATAAACACTTACTGTATTTATCATTCAATACTCCTTATTAATTTTATTTTCTAAATTTCTTTTCTACCTTCTAAAGCCTTAGATAATGTAACTTCATCTGCATATTCTAAATCTCCTCCAACAGGTATTCCGTGTGCTATTCTAGTTACCTTTGCTCCTAGAGGCTTTAATATTTTTGATATATACATAGCTGTAGCTTCCCCCTCCACATTTGGATTAGTAGCTACTATAACTTCCTTTACAACCCCATTTATCCTGGTGATGAGTTCTCTTAATTTTATGTCGTTAGGTCCTCTCCCTGCCATAGGTGATATAGTACCATGAAGTACATGATACATTCCATTATATTCTTTGACTTTCTCCATTGCCATTATGTCCTTAGGCTGTTCTACAACACAAATAAGACTCTTATCTCTATTAGGATTACTACATATAGAACAAGGATCTGTATCAGTAAAATTTCCACAACTGGAACAATACTTTATAGTTCCCCTAGCTTTTACTAAAGCTGCAGCAAATTCCTCTACTTCTTCTTGTGGTAAATTTAGTACATGTAAAGTAAGTCTCTGAGCGGTCTTATTTCCAATGCCAGGAAGCTTAGCAAATTCTTCAATGAGCTTTTCTATAGCTATAGGATAAAACTCCAACTCATTCACCTCATCTCAAAAGTTTAATTAAAACATTCCAGGAATATTTAATCCCCCTGTTAATTTTCTCATTTCATTTGCAGTTCCTTCTTCTGCTCTTTTTAAGGCTTCATTGCAGGCAGATAGTATAAGATCTTCTAACATTTCAACATCATCAGCATCTACCACTGCTGGTTTTATCTTTATATCTATTATTTCCTTTTTACCATTAGCTACAGCAATTACTGCGCCACCGCCAACGCTAGCTTGGAAGTGTTTATTTTGTAATTCCCCTTGCATATCTTCCATTTGTTTTTGGAGTTTTTGGGCCTGTTTCATTAAATTATTCATATTTGCTCCGCCTAAATTAGGCATTCCACCCTTTGCCATTATAAATTCCTCCTTTATAATATTTTAGTTCACTTTAAGATGTAAACTATTATAGCATTATTCTTCAATTATCTCTACTATGTCCTGACCAAAAGTTCTAATTAGAATCTCTTCAGGATTTTCTTCTTCTTCAGCTTTATCTACTATATATTTTATTCCAACTTTTTCTTTTAGTACCTCTGAAAATATATTTTCAACTAGTTTTTTATTTTCTTCTCTCTCTAATCTTTGTTTATTAAAGGCATATTCTTTATCATATTTTATAGTTACAATACCTTCTTTACACTCTACAGGATTTGCTGTCATTAAAGATGCATATAATACCATACTCCTTTTCCCTTTAAATGTTTCCAGTATATCTTTCCAAGATTTTTTTACCATTTCTAAAGTTAAATTAGAGTGAGGATTATAACTACTAACTGGCTGTATCTTTATATTATTCTCATCTTGCTTATTCTTATCTTCTTTTTCTTTAACAACCTTTGGTATTATTGCTTCACATGCAACTTTTATTTCACCCGTTTTCATTGCTTCTTCTAGTTTATTGAGCCTTGATAGTATAACTTCGTTAGATGTATCATACTCTATTTTACACATTTTTATTAATGATAATTCTAAATATACTCTACTCTGTTTCGTCCATTTAGATTGTTCTTCAGCTTCTTGAAGTATTCTTATATTTCTCATTATCTCTTCTATTCTTATTTTATAACCCTGCTCTTTTAAAAGCTCAATATTTTCTTTTGACATATCTAATAATTCATCTGGACTTTGACTCACCTTTACTATTAATAAGTTTCTCATATGATTTATCATATCTTTAATAAATAAATGTATGTCCTTACCACTTAATACTATTTCCTCTACTATCTTTATTGAACTTTCTATGTTCTTATCAATAACACTATTAGTAAGCTTTATTAAGTTTTCATTAGTAACTAAACCTAACATATTAATTAATTTTTCATAATCTACTTTTCCGTTTCCCATGGAAATTGCTTGATCTAATATACTTAAAGCATCTCTCATAGCCCCATCAGACATTCTAGCTATTAAGCTTAAGCTTTTATCATCCGAATATACTCCTTGTTCTCCAACAATTACTCTTAATCGTTCAAATATCTCATCGTTTTTTATTCTTTTAAAGTCAAATCTTTGGCATCTAGATAAAATAGTTATAGGAAGTTTTTGAGGATCTGTGGTTGCTAATATGAAAATTACATTGGAAGGTGGTTCTTCTAAAGTCTTTAAAAACGCATTCACTGCTCCTTGAGATAGCATATGAACTTCGTCCATTATATATACTTTAAATCTTGACTCTCTTGGAGGATAATTTACTTCTTCTACTATTTCTCTAATTTTATCTACTCCATTATTTGAAGCTGCATCAAGCTCAATAACATCTATTAAAAGATTTGAATTTATCTTTTTACATATTTCACAATTATTACATGGCTCACCATCTTGTAAATCCAAACAATTTACAGCTTTAGCAAGTATTTTTGCTGTTGAAGTTTTACCTGTACCCCTTGTTCCACAAAAAAGATAAGCGTGAGCTATTCTATTGTTTTTTATTTGATTTTTTAATGTAATAGATATATGTTGCTGTCCCACTAAATCTTTAAACTTCTTAGGTCTCCATTCTCTATATAAAGCAGTATAGGACATTCAGACTCACCTCTTATAATATAATTTTTCTACATATCTTATTATATATATATAAATAGTATTTTTAAACATTAAACCTTTTTCTTATTCTTCTTTAATTAAATTTATAAAACAAAAACGCAATAAACTACGAGAGTTTATTGCGTAAAATACTTAATTTAAACCGTGCACCTCGCTTCGACAATAATATATGAGCGTTACCTACACAGTTAACTCAAACCAGGTTTATCCACGGCACACGAAAATTATCACTTACCGCTGCTTCCTTCCGGATCTGACGGGGTTCATGAGTTTCCGTTGCGTGGGACCCAGTTCTCAACGCCACTTATGTAGGTCAGACCCCACATATTATTGCCTAGGCGAGGGATTCAACCCTGCTATAGCGGATTGCAGGTACAGGGCACCGCTAACTCCCCGTCTAGCACGGAAAAGTTTATATGGCGGAGAGAGAGGGATTCGAACCCTCGGTAGAGTTTCCCCTACACACGCTTTCCAGGCGTGCTCCTTCAGCCGCTCGGACATCTCTCCACGGATTCCTCATGAATATAATGTTTTTTATTATATCATCTAAGACAAAACTTATTATACTATCAATAGCAATTTAATTCAAGAGTTTTTTATAAAATTCTCTTTAATAATTACTTTTATTTTTTACCATATTTATATATTCATTTAATAACTTGTCCATATATTGACTTACTTCTAATATCTGCTTACTTTTTTCAACTTTATCAATATCACAAGATATTTCATTTAACAGTTGCCTAGTTACCTCTATTTCTTCTTCTATATTACTTAAATCTATATCTTCAATTTCTTTTTCAAATATAAAATCTTCGCTTAAATCGTAACTTGAGGATATTATTTTCTTATTCATATATAATCCTCTCCTTTAAATAAGCATATTTTAAAATTAACACTAATAAATGTTTTATTTATGAAGTATATCATCATTAATATGTTAAGTAAATAATGAATTAGATACACTTTTTTATACATATCTACTTAATAATTGCTATTGCAATAGCTTTATTAGTTATTTTACATAAAAAATAATATTATTTTGTAATAATTTGGCGGAGAGAGGGGGATTTGAACCCCCGGTAGGATATTAATCCTACAGTTGATTTCGAGTCAACCACCTTCAGCCTCTCGGACATCTCTCCATGTTTATTTTATTCTTTTAGACTTAAAAAAATCTTCTAATAAAATACTGCATTCATCTATATATAACCACTCTACATTTATATAAGTTTTTAAATATCTATTTTGTAAGATATTTAAAACAGAGCCACATGCTCCACCATTAGGTTCAAAAGTTCCAATATATATTCCTTTTAATCTAGAATGAATTATAGCACCTGCACACATAGAACATGGCTCTAGAGTAACGTAAAGTTCACAACTATTTAACCTCCAATTTCCTAAAAAATTAGAAGCATTTTTTATGGCAATCATTTCTGCATGTGCAGTTGAATCTTTCAATGTTTCAACCATGTTATGTCCTTTTCCTATTACAATATCATCTTTTACTATAACTGCACCAACAGGAACTTCCCCTAACTCTTTTGCTTTTTTTGCCTCCTCTAAAGCATAACGCATAAAAATTTCATTCATAATTACTTTATCCTTATAATAGCTTTGCAAATGTAAAATTATTATTCCTACTTTTTATAAAACTTATATTACTTTATAGAATGATTTTTGTCAATTAGTAACATTACCAAACTATCTACAAACTTTAATCAACTAAATTTATAACAAAAATTAGGTAAAACTTATATATTAATAATTCTTTTGTTTTTTAGCCATTTCATATTTTATTTGCTCTAATCTCTGAGAATTATTAGCTCTTTCAGCCTTATTTTGTTCTTGTATAAGCTTAGTTTCCTCAATTCCTCTCATTATGGTAGACCAGGTCTTTTCCAGTGTTTCCATGCTAACCGAACCTGATCCTGTCATTCTTGTAATATTAACTGTTTGATTTGCTAGATTTTCAGCATTTCTTAAAAGCAATTCATTAGTTTTATCATCAAGAGCCTTCAAACTTTTTGCTTGCAATTCTTGTCTTTTAAGCATTATAGCTTGAGTTAAACATTGTTTAAATATTGGTAATGTAATTATAAATGCTGAATTTATCTTTCTTGTTAAATTAAAATTACTATATTGTATACCTTGTATCATTGGAATTGTTTGTAAAGCAACGTTCTCAGCTATCTTTAAATCATAAACTCTTTGTTCCATCATTTCTAAAACTTTTCTTAGGGTTTGAATATTGGAAATATCTAATTGATCTCCACTTTCATCTGCTATTCTTTGATACTCTGGAATTAATTCATTATTAAGCTCTTCAATTGCTAATTCGCCCGCTACTATAAATTTTTCTAGCTCCTTATAATAATCTATATTTGTATTATACATTAGCTTTAAATTTTTATTTGATTGTTCTATATCTTGCTCATATTTTTTTAAAGTAATATAGACCTTATCCACTTCTGAACCCATTGTTTGATACTTTTGGAACATTAATTCAACTGAATTTTGGGCCTTCTTAAAAAACTTTTGTATCATAGATGGTTCTTTGATATCTTGTAATTCCTTTATATCAAACTTGTCCATTATTTTTGTTAACTGCTTAATCATCTCCCCTGCTTCTTCAGCATTAACAGTCCTCATTGTAGAAAGCAGACCGTCAGAAACTTTAGAAATACCTTCTGCAGCTTCTTTACCAAACATTAATATTGATGTTGGATCTTCAACATTTATCCTACTAGTTAAAGCCTCAACTTCTGGCATAGCTCTTAATTTAGCTTTGTAATTTTTAGTAAATTCCACAATATCTCCATCCTTCGATGGCTTTATTGCATGATTTTCCCCTTCAGCGTTTAAATCCAAGTCATTAAAGTTCATTTCTACGTTCATATAATTATCCTCCTATCATCTAAATAACTTTTCAAAAAATGATTTCTTTTTATTTTTTCTATCTAAATCTAAATTTAAATCTAAAGCTATATCCTCAAGCCTAATAACATTTAAATAATCAGTAGATATTTTTAGTTCAATATTATTTGTTCCATTTGGAGTTAATATAACTATATCTAATCCAATTCTATGTAATAATGCTAATACTAAGGCATCCTCATCCTCAAACATTTCTCTATTCTTTAAATAGACTATAATTTTAGGAATAGAGGCGGTATAATCATAGCAATCTATTAAATTTAATATATCATCATCTAATAAAAGTACAGAAATTATCAATTTTAATATTTTTTTATCATCTATATCAAAATTAAATAATCTTTTTTGAGAAATAGTTTCATCAATTTTATCAATTATCAAGTCTTGCAATTCATTTCTTAAGGTTTTTAATTTGTTAAACATATTATGCTTTTTTAAAGCTTCTTTATTTATACTCTTATCTCTATTTAAACAAAAAGCTAAGGAGTATAGTTCCTGATTATTGTAATCTTTATTGGTTAAATTACTACCTTCAATGAACTTATGGAACCTTGATTTCCTTAATTTATTAACCATATCAATATATTCTGATAAATCCGTGTAAACTCCTGATATTTTATTAAAAAATATAGGAATATAAACTAAGTCTTCTTCTGTTTTAAATCCTGGACGAAGCCTAGATGGTTCATCCCAATAAGTTATCATATCTTCAATAATAGAGTTCATAATAACCGGTTTAGTAAATGAATTTATACATTGCCATGGCTTATATATGCCTGTCCCATTATATAAAGTTTTCTCTAATTCATCTGAAGCTTGTTTTGCATATGTAGTTACCATTTCTATTACAGCTCCATTAGATACTCTCATATTATAATCAATAAGTTCAGATGTTTCATTTTCTTTTATTACTTGGGAAAATTCATTTTTATCTATTATCTCAAATATGCTATCCTCTTGTGGATTTAAATATAAAACATCAAACCCTATAAGGGCAAGTAGTATTAAAAAATAACATTCATATTTTTTTATTTCACCATAATATAAACATTTAGGAACTATATCACCTTGCCACTGAATATTTTCAACATATTCAATAGTCCAAATCATAAGTTTGGCAATAAAATTGTTTCTTATAGTTTTATTTGAAAATGACTCATTTTTTATAGCAAAAGGAACTACTACACTTAAGGCTTCTCTTATTCTTAAATTTCCCTCATCAGATGATACAAGACTTATGTATTCATTTTTTATATTATCTATATTTATTTTATCTAATTTATCCATTATTGATTTTACTAAATTCTTATCATATGGATTTGGTATTGTAGAACTAAATATAACGCTCTTGTTATTTAACTCTTTAAGTTTACTATCTAAAAAGGCAATATTATCATTATAACTTTGTTCATCTTTTACGCCTATTATTCTACAAAAATAATTACCTTCTCTTAAAGTGGAAGGTTTAAACATATCTTCATATATATTATTAGCTTTAATTATTCTCAAGTCTATTCCCTCCTTAAATAGGACTTTTCATACTTAATTTTAGTCAATATATACAAATTGATTTTTGTATTAATTTGTTATAATCATATATAAGCTATTATTTGAAAATTAAGTAGAATTTCCTATACCAATTATATCATAAAATTGTAATATGAAAGAATAAAATGCTATAAAATAATAAAAAAAGTCTTGTAAACGCTTAGTTTACAAGACTTTTATACTGGTGCGCCCGAGAGGAATCGAACCCCCGGCACGTGGTTTAGGAAACCACTGCTCTATCCTACTGAGCTACGAGCGCATATAATTATTTCTACAATAATTTATTATACTTCATTTTCATTATCAATACAAGTTTCGTTTAATTTTATTAATATAAATTTATTAAATGGCCTATCACCAATAATAATTCTTTTATTTTAACTATATTTAATGTAAAATATTGATAAGTTAATATTTTCATATGCTTTGGAGGAAAACATGATTAAAGTTTTTAATAGAAAAACAAAAAACTATGACATTGAAAAAGTTTCAGGTGAAAAGTATTTAAACTGGGTTTATGATACTTCTATAGGGATATCTTTCTTAGAAACATTTTTAAAAAGAAAGTTTTTTTCTTATGTTTATGGAAAGTATTGTGATAGTAGCTACAGTTCAAAAAAAATTTCTTCCTTTGTTAGAGATTTTGATATAAATATGGATGAATATGAACATACATTGGATGATTTTAAGTCTTTCAATGATTTTTTTATAAGAAAAGTAAAACATAAATATAGACCTATTGAACATGAAAAAAACGTCTTTATTTCTCCCGGAGATGGAAGAATATCGGTTTATGAAAATATAGATTTAAATAAAATAGTACAAATAAAAGGTATTTATTATAGTTTAGATGAATTAATTATGAATAATAAAATCGCTTCTTTATACAACAATGGAACCTGCATAGTATTAAGATTATGCCCAACAGATTATCATAGATTTCATTTTATAGATGATGGTGTCTGTGATAGCACTACAAAAATAGATGGGAAATATTATTCAGTTAATCCAGTAGCATTGAAAAAAATACCTAAATTGTTTTGCCAAAATAAAAGAGAATGGTCTTTATTTCATACGGATAATTTTGGTAAAGTATTGTATTTGGAAGTAGGGGCTACTTGTGTAGGATCTATAATTCAAACTTACCTTCCTAATAAAAAAATATCAAAAGGCGATGAAAAAGGTTATTTTAAATTTGGTGGATCGACAGTAATACTTTTCCTAGAAAAAGACAAAGTAAAAATAGATGAGGATATAATTGAACAAACTAATTTAGGGTATGAAACAAAAGTTTTAATAGGTGAAAAAATTGGCACTAAAATATAAAAATAAAGTTCACTATATATTTAATTAAGTATATAGTGAGCTTTTAGAAATTTCCTCTTCCACCTTTAATAACTTTTACATTTACTTTTAAATCTATATTAGAATTACTCACTACATCATTCCAGTCTACACCTGTTCTTCTCCCATATTTAGCAGCTGCTACTCTTCCTAAACCTAACAAATCTAATTTATGCTCTGTTTGCATTTTTTTTATAAACTCTTTACATTCTTTTTCGATTTGTTCTTCAGCTTTTTTCTTAAAGATTTTTTCATTTTCTAGGTTTTCGAAAACGTGATTCTTAGATTCATCATATTCTATTGTTGCATCTATATTTAAATCTATTTTGAAGTTATATTTATTATTTTCTTTATTTACTTTAACTTTTCTTTTAGCATCTGCTGCGAAGCTAACGTAATCTCTAGGATTATATCTTATTGTAATTTCTCCTTGTGTGTTATCAGCTGTCAACATATTTAATATTTTTGTTTCATTAAGATTAAGTTTAAGCACCATTTTGTCTTCTTTAAAGACAGCTACTCCCGTTACCTCTATTCCTTCCTCTTTAATCTCTATATATGGTAATATAACTCTTCTTCCTTCTGAAAATACTCTTACAAAGATATCTGTCATTTTATAGCTCTCATCAAAAAAATAGGCATACTTCAAACTTTTTATTAATCCTTCTACGTATTCACTAGGGCTAGAGCCTCCTTTTACAGGATATTTAAATATATCAATTGCTTTTCCTTCACAAACAGCAACTAATCCTAAATCACTTATTATAGATGTATTAAAAATACCTTCTACTATATCCTTTATACCATACATTGCCACTTCTTCACTAAGAATATAAACTTTTTCTAATCCTAAAAAAAATTTTTTATCTGATTTTACTTGTCTTGATGATCTAGCCTCTATCAATGATTCTCCCGTTCCAGTTTTTATATCAGTAATAGGGGATTTACCAATTTGGAACATGTAATGATTTATTGGTACATCATAGATTACATTTTCCCCTAATTTGAACTTTATATCATAACCTACACCTATTGGAATTAATAATTTTTCTGCATACTCAACTTTATCATCTTTTTGCCCAAAGTAAACAAGAAAAATAATTATGCTTATCATTATGATTATTTTATATCTATTTTTCATATATATCATCTCTTTTTACAAAAATACTTATAGTCGTTATATAAATTAAGTTATATATTATTACAAAAGTACCCACCAACATATTTATATACTGTGTTCTTATAAGGTTTTTATAAGATATTGATACAATTATCAGTATAATAATGGATATTGCATATGATACCTTATCATTTTTAAATTTAAATACATCTTGAAAGGTAAAAGAACTAAAAAAGCAGTAATTAACTAAAGTTTTCAGAATAACATTTGTCCATAGAAAAATAAAAATATATCTAAAATTATTTACTAATGGTATATTAAGTGTTTCAGTGATCATAACCAGTGGCCATCTCAATTTATATGCAACTTCATCTCCCAAATAAAATAATGTTATAAATTGAACCCATATGTAGCATAATGCAACAAATAAAAACGCAAAAATAGAATACTTTTTTATTTGTTTTTTATCACTAATAAAAGGATATATTAAAAATGCTACTTCCATACCTATAAATGAAAACATGCCGAAATATGTTCCTTTCATTACATCGATTATATTATTCTTAAATACAGGTAAAACATTTAAAAAACTTCCCCGTTTCAGTGCTGCACTTGGAATTAATAATAAAATTATTGTTACAAAAAATACAACATAATTTAATCTTGAAACAACCTTAAACCCTTTTATTATCGTATAATAGGAAACGATTGAAATAAGAATTATTATGTTATTTCTACTTAAAAAATAAGATAAATAATTAATTAATACATAGCCAACATAACTGACTATTATAGAGCCTGAATACAAAAAATTTAATGCAAGTATTAAGTTAAATATATTACCTAACATATTTCCAAAGTATTTTCTGCTCAATTCTAATATATGATTATTCGGTTTCTTATTGCTGACATATATCATAATCATCCATAAATATAATGGATATAGTAAGCCTATTAGTATGGAAATCCATCCATCTTCATGGGCATACTTTGATATATCTGAAGGCAACGTTAATATTCCTACGCCAATAATTGTCCCTGATATTATGCTCATAAATTCTATAGGAGTTATAATTTTATCTTTTTCCAAGCTTAGACCTCCTATACTTTTCTCTAAAATTACTTTGTCTAGTATTATCCTTTGTAGCTATATCCTCAGGTCTCTTATTCATCTTCCAAAGAGGTGCTCTTATAATAACATCTTTATAATCAGCTCTATTTAAGGTTATATAAGGAAATCCAAAACTATCTAAACTTAACAAATGCACTATGATAATATACCAAAATAATACTATCCCAATTATACCTATGAAATTAGCTACTACTAACATTGGAAACCTCAACAACCTAATAGTTAAGGCCATTTCATAGTTTGGTATTAAAAACGTTGATATTACAGAAATTCCTATTACAACAAGAGTCTCAGGACTTACTACTTTAGCTCTTACAACCATTTCACCAATTATTATACCTCCAACAATGCTTAGCGTATTTGCAACTTTACTAGGAAGTCTTAAACCTCCTTCTCTAAGTAATTCAATTATTATTTCCATTAATAATATTTCATAAAAAGGACTTAAAACTATACCTGTTCTTGAACTTATAAGTGGTACAACTAATTCTAAGGGAATTATTTCTACATTGAATTTTATAAAATTTAAATATAAAGATGGTAATGTAATTATAGTAAAAGCTGAAAAAATTCTAAGCATTCTTGAAAAGGATGATACTATAAATCTTTCATAATAATCTTCTACTGTTTGGAAAAAATCTATGAATAGAGCTGGTGCAGTCAATAATTGAGGTGCTCCATCTACTATTATAGCTACTTTACCTTCCATTATATTAGATTCAACTACATCTGTTCTTTCTGTGATATAAAATTGTGGGAAAATAGTGTACGTATGATTTTCTATGTATTGTCCTAATTCTCCAGTAGATGAAATGTTATCAACATCTATCATTTCTAATCTTTCTTTTATATAATTTATTAGTTTATCATTAGCTATATCTTTTATATATAATATAGCTACATCAGTTTGGGATCTTTTACCTATTACTGTTTTTTCTATTACTAAATTTTTATCTTTTATTCTTCTTTTGAGAATACTAATATTTACTTCTAAATTCTCAACAAAAGCTTCCCTAGGGCCTCTAATAGAAGATTCAGTGCTCGACTCAGATATCTGTCTATATTCCCCACCCGTTGTATCTATAATTATATATCCAGGGCTATTTTCTATTATCAATATAGTCTTTCCTCTTTTAATGCCATCTATGACCTTATTAATATCTTGTTCTGTTTGTGCATCGCCCATACATATATATTTTTTACAAATATAATCGTTTAAATTTTCTTTTTCTTTTAAATCCTCCTTTATTCCTATCATTAATGGTTTTAATATATCCCTATTTATCACATCTCTATTTATTAATCCATTAATATATAAAATTGTAGCTTCTATGTATTCATTTGCACCTATAAATATTTTTTTCGCTATTAACTGACTATTATCTTCTAAATTATTTAAAACTAAGTTTACTTTATCCTCTAAAACATTATTCATATATTATTACCACCAATAAATATTTATTATTTGTATTTTAATCTTTTGTAGATAAAATTATTCAATTATAAAAATATACTTTAATATATATGCAAAATAAAAACATCTGTAAAATTCATGATTACAGATGTTTTATATTTATAATTTTACATAGATTTTGATTTAATGGATACTTGCTTCTTCCAAGCATGTAATCCTAAAGAAAGGCCTATTACACCGTATGCTACAAAAACTCTAAAATACTCTCCTATCTGAGGATTATCAAACAAATTTTTACCAGCCATTGGTGAAACTATAAATAGGGTATGAAATAATATTACCCCTAATATTGCCTGTCCATTGGTGGCTTTAGATACAGATGCACCTCCAATTAGAAGAGCTGCTATGGCAAACATACCTACTTGCTCATGACTACCATAAGTGTTTAGTGTTCCAATGTTTTGAAGAAAAATCAACTGTCCCCAAGCCCCTAATACTGTGGACATTATAATAGCAATAATTCGTACTTTATTTACTTTGATCCCAGATGCATTTGCTACCTGCATACTATGACCTACAGTACGCATATCTTGGCCTAATTTAGTCTTCACTATAAATATATTGAATAGGCATAATAGAGCTATTACTAGCATTGTTACTATAGGTACATTGATAAATTTTAGTGTAAATTTCCACTTTGGTAATATCTGTATCAATATAATTATTGATACAGATAAACTTAAGTATACTATCCTTTTTATATATTGTTCTCTTTGTCTTATAATCTTATATAAATTATATAAAATTATAATTATTAATGCTATTAGTACTGCTTCGTACATAGATAATTTAAATAAATTGCCTAATAAATTATCTAATGAGTACTTTATGGTGTCCTTTAAATCAACTGTATTTTTGATTCCTATTCCACCACTTAAGACTAATACAGGGTTTTTCATAGGTATAAGAGTTCCTACTAGAAATAGAAATAAGAACTGATATAGACCATTAGCAACGAAACCTAGTATCATACTAGCTATCATTTCTTGCCCTTTAGTTTTATTTAGAAGCTTTCCTGTTAAATACCCAAAAATAATAGCTAGAGGAGTACTTATTAAGACACATAGTAAAAACCCTTTTATCTCTGTTATATTCCAATGAGTTACTGCTATAACTGCAATTTGCCCAGCCATGGCTCCAATTACTATTCCAAAGTTCAATCCCATACCTGCAATAACAGGAATTATAAGAGCAAGAACTAAGAATGAATTCCTAGCTACTCTTGCCATCAATTCATCTAATACAAAGGAAAGAGGTTGGCCTGAAAGTTTAATACCTACTAGACATAATATAACAAATAATATGGTAACTATATTATCAAATAAAACCTTGTTAACCTTTTTTAATAAATCATTATTCACTCATGTCCCCTCCTCCTACTTTAGTTAGAGCATATAGAATTATACCATTGCTTAATATTATCCTTACTACTTCCGCTAAATTACCCTCTGTAACTATTTTATTGGCAACTGGAAGTCCCATTGTCAATAAACCTTGAAATAAAATAGTTCCTATAATAACATGCGATATTTTAGCATTGGTAGCCGAGGCTCCACCAATAAGGATTGCCGCAACAGCTGCAAATCCCATCATCATTGGAGCTTGATAAAGTTGGTAAAATCCATAACTTTGAGCATATACTATAATTCCAACTGCTCCAAAAATTGTAGATAACATGGTTCCAAATATTCTAGACTTATCTACATTTATACCTGAAGCTTTTGCAAAATTAGGATTGCTTCCTGCTGCTATCATAGATATACCTTTTTTACTTCTTAAAATCAACCACATTAATAAGCAACATAGTAAAAACATTAATATAAGTCCTGTAGGAAATTTTATTCCAGCTAACTTAAAGGAAAGAAATTTATCTAATTGCTTATCGTATCTATCCGTAAGCGTTATAGTAGTTCTTAATCCTTTCCCAATAGGCCATTTTAATTCAGCACTTTGAAAAGGAAATAAAAGCCATCCTATACACATTAAAGATACTGCTGAGAAACCTGCGTAAGTAGACACCATCATCTCTGATCCTTTTACTTTATTTAAAAGTAAAGCATATAAATATCCTATTATAGCTGATATTGGAATAGATATTAATATTGCTACAAATAAGGCTGTAAACCCTCTTAAGTTCATTTCTATACTTATTAATCCTCCAATAAGCCCAGCTAAAATACCTAAAGGTAAACCAAAATTAAGCCCTATTCCACAAAGTATGCCTGGTACCATGGCAAGAACCAATATGCCGTTCATTCCAACTCTTACTAAAGTATCTGAAATCAAATCTGGGAGAGATAGTTTAAGCATCACAGATAAAATACATAAAAATAAAAAGAAAATTATAATTATAATTCTTGGTAAACCTATTTTATCTATTAAATCCTTAATTCTGTCTTTCATTATAAAACCTCCCCCCTTTCTTGCATATTTTTATGCCCCGACATAAGCAATCCAAAGTCTACATCGCTATCCTCGGGTTTAAGAATACCTGCAACTTTCCCCTCTGATACGATTGCAATTCTATCACAAATTGATCTAAGCTCTGCTAGTTCGCTTGAGGTTATTACCACCGTCATTCCAAGGTCATTGCTTAGCTTAACTAATAATTCAAGTACCAATTTTTTAGCTCCTATATCTATACCTCTAGTTGGTTCTGAAACGAATAATATCTTAGGATTCATAGTAAGAGCCCTAGCAATACATACCTTTTGTTGATTCCCTCCACTTAATCTTCTTGTGATCTGCTGAGGTCCTGTACATCTTATATCTAAATCCTTAATTAGAGTTGACGAATGAGCTCTAATTTTACTACTATCAATTTGATTAAATAATCCAAAACTCTTTATAAATTCATTATTTATTTCTATTGCTGTCAATGCCATATTTAACTCTATAGACTTATCTAATAAAAGTCCTACCCCTCTTCTATCTTCTGCTACAAAGGCAATTTTATTTTTCAGAATTTCTCTTGGATTATTTAATTTTAGAGGTTTGTTTTCAAAAAATACTTCTCCTTCTGATTGAAAAAGTCCCATAATTCCATTAGCTATTCCTATTTTCCCTTGCCCTGCTAATCCCCCTATTCCTAGTATCTCACCTTTCCTAATATCCAAATTGACTTCCTTAACTTTTTCTCCAGGCATATTTACCTTTAAACTTCTAATACTCATAATAATTTCTTGATTATTTATTTCTTTTTCATTATCTTTTACTATTCTCTCAACACTTCTTCCTACCATTAGTTGTGCAAGTTCTATAGCATTAGTTTCCTCAACTTTTCTACTAGCTACTAACTCCCCATCTCTTAATATGGTTATATTGTTACACACTGCCATAACTTCATCTAATCTATGGGTAATAAAAATTATTGCTATACCAGAGTTTGCTATATTTTTCATAGCCTCCATAAGTTTATCCGCTTCACTTTCTGTAAGAACCGCTGTTGGTTCATCAAAAACCATAAGTTTTATATTTTTCTTATCTATTTCCCTGGCAATCTCAATAAATTGCATGTAGCCCACTGGAAGTCCTTCTACTTTTATAAATTCTTCTATTTCTAATCCTGTTATTTTAAGAGCCTCTCTTGAATCCTTATTCATTTCATCAAAGTCTAGAGTCTTAAGATTTTTACCAAACAACTTGCTTATTAAGTTATCTTTAGTAAGTTCCCTATTAAGTTTTATATTTTCTGTAATACTAAAACCCGGTATGAGCATAAATTCTTGATGCACCATACCTATGCCTTTTTCCATAGCTTCTTTGGGAGATTTTAAATTTACTTTTTCATCCCCAATAAATATCTCACCTTCATATCCTCCAGTAGAATGAATCACCGGCATACCAAAAAGTATATTCATTAAAGTAGATTTTCCCGCTCCATTTTCCCCTAATAGTGCATGAATCTCACCTGGCTTTATCTTTAAATTTACTCCTTTTAAAACTTTGTTGCCAAAATAATCTTTTTTTATATCTTCCATTCTTAGAACATATTCTTCTCCACTCACTTAATTAACCTCCTCTACAAATTTTCAAAAGAAAGTATATAATTAAAAAACAAGGTTGCTCTTATAAGCAACCTTTATTATTTTATTAAAAATCAATGTAATCCGATAAAACTACATAGAAGTTATCTAAAGCCTGATTAGTTTCTTCATCTTTAAAAGTATTCATTTGTATCGGTTTTCCAGCTACCTTTTTACATATCTCTTCTAATTTAGCCTTATCATTTTTTTCTTTTATATCACCCTCTAAATAAGCTTTAGCATATTCAACACCAGCTTGAACAAATAACATGTTAACAGGTACTGGCCAAGTAGATAATCTTCCTGTTCCATTCATATCTGCAACTTTTTTCTTTGTTTCCTCTATAACATAATTTAAATCACCTTTTTTATCTTCTGGTATTTGTATTCCAAGAGCACCTGGATATCCATGATAAGGTGATGGACAACATTGTTGTGATAATATAGCACCTTCTTGTAATACTGCTTTAATTAAAGGTTCTTGCATAGAGCAGTTTGTACTAAAAAATGATGTGTCTTTCCCTAACTCTTTAACCTTTCTTGGAATATCTTCTAAGATAAACTGTTGAGCTCCTGGAACCCCAGCATCTCCGGTTGGGTCTGGTGCTGTAGCATCTACAAATTTAATCCCTTCTTCTTCACAAGTCTTTTTTAATATATCTCTTCTCATTGCTAATAATTGATAAGACATATGTCTTGGGAAAGAGTAGTGAACGAAAGTTTTAGCTCCTTGTTTTTTCGCTTGTTTTATTATTGCTGTTCCCATTCCTAACTCATCTGCCTGTAAAACTACATCTGCTTTTGAAGCTATTATTGATGGGTCTTCCCCTGGAACCCCAGCAATAAATAAGATATCATCTCTTTTTTCTTTTACCTTATCTATCGCTGCCGCAGCGCCAGGAACAGCCTGTACAAAAACTATAGCCTTTACTTCTGGATCTGATGCTAAACTTAACGTATTAGCTATAGTAGTTTCCTGTTCTTTTGAGAAATTATCTGGATAAGTTTGAAGAACTATCATATCTCCATATTCTTTTTTCATATTTTCAGCTGCTCTGTATTCCTCTTCTCCTTGAGAAACAGTTCCTGTAATAACACCTATTTTAAAGTTTGATTTATTAGGTGTATTTGCAGGTGTGCCATTTGTTTTACTGCCACATCCTACCACACTTATTGCCATCGCCCCAGATAGCAATATAGATAATATTCTTTTTTTCATAAATTAGCCCCCTCTTAAAATATTCATGAGATTTATAATTATGTTTTATAATTATTCATTTAAATTGATTGAATATTCATATTTTTTTATTTATATATATGCAAACAAATTTATAAAATGAATTTTAATCAAATAAATATTTCATTTTATAAATATAAAAATACACATGATTGCTTTACACATACACCTGCTCATAATTTATTCAAATTATACGCTATGTGTTACCATTAATCAAGAAAAATTTTGCGATTTATTATTTTCAGATTAATGAAAGATATCTATTTTTAATAACTCATAAATGAAATTTATATTAGATTTTTTTCACATAGAATAAATATTTTTATTACCTAATATTTATTCATTTTATCTTTTAAATGAATATAATAGCTTCATGTAAGAAGGGAAAACAAAAACGGAAAGGAGATTAGTTTTCTAATTAATACAGGAAGACAAGCATATTTAGTTCAAATAGAGGGAATATCTATAATAAATGATATTCAGTTAGATGATAGGGATGGATTTGAAATAGTTGAAGAAAATATTTTAATCAAAGCAAAAGAAACTTCCCATATTTTAATTTTAGAAATGAATAAACAAGATTAATATTTTATAAATTATATTAAATAATAATATATCAATTTTATTATAAATAACAAGAATTCAATATTTATATAGATTGGAGGAATGATTAAATGTCAAAAGATTTTTTTACTGCCGTAGCAGATAGACGTACATTTTATGGAATTAGCAAGGAGGCTGTGATTTCAGACGATAGAATCAAAGAAATTATAGATCATGCTGTGAAGCATACCCCATCTGCATTTAATTCACAAAGTGCAAGGATAGTTCTATTATTAGGAAAGCACCATGATAAATTATGGGATATTACGAAAGAGGCTTTGAGAAAGGTTGTACCCGCAGACAAGTTTAGTTCTACTGAAGATAAAATAAACTCATTCCGTAGCGGATATGGTACAGTTTTGTTCTTTGAAGATAATAGTGTAGTAGAGTCTCTTCAACAACAATTTGCTCTCTATAAAGATAACTTCCCAATTTGGTCTCAACAAGCAAGCGGAATGCATCAATTTGTTATTTGGACTGCATTAGAAATTGATGGACTTGGTGCATCATTGCAACACTATAATGAACTTATTGAAACTGATGCAAAAAAAGAATGGAACATACCAGATAACTGGAAGTTAATTGCACAAATGCCCTTTGGAAAGCCAATAGCACAGCCAGATGAAAAACAATTCCAACCATTAGAAGATCGTATTAAGGTATTTAAATAGATTGTACTTTAAATCTCCTTTCCCATCAAATAAAAAAACACCAAGAGTTGAAGTAATTCAATTCTTGGTGTTTTTTGGTGCGTCGGAGAGGATTCGAACCCCCGACCAACTGGTTCGTAGCCAGCTACTCTATCCAACTGAGCTACCGACGCATACTTAATACTAATATATTAACATATATTTATAAAAAAATCAATTGATTTAATTTCTATATAAAGTAAAAAGCATCTAGTTAACTAGATGCTCTGGCGGAGAAAGAGGGATTTGAACCCTCGCGCCGGTTTCCCGACCTACGCCCTTAGCAGGGGCGCCTCTTCGGCCACTTGAGTATTTCTCCATGTCCAAATTTTGTTTTATATATAGAAAATGGCGGAAAGACAGGGATTCGAACCCTGGGTGCGGTCACCCGCACGCCGGTTTTCAAGACCGGTGCCTTAAACCAACTCGACCATCTTTCCGTATCTCATGACAAAATAAATTATATCAGTGATTTGAAGTTATGTCAACAATATTTTTAATTTTTTATTAAATAAAGGTAAATTAAGGCTTTCTCAATTTACCTTTATCACTCCATATGGTAAACCTGTACCCTGAAGTACCGCTTCAGATCTAAAACATGCACTATACGCTAAGTATTTTATATGCATATATACTATATATATCAACTTCTAACATTTATTCTTTATCATAATTGATTATTTTATCTATGTTCTTCGTACATATTATATCTACACCTGTATTTAAAAGGTTATGACATACTATATCTCCAATTTTTATAGGTGCACCCACATACAACATACTCAATGCTTTAGAACATTCTATCCATAGTTTTTTATCTATTGTTTTGTTACTTTTAACTGGAACTACATTACAATCTGCTCCTTTTATTCTAACCAAAGTAGTAAATATATCTTTATTGTTCTTTCTTTCTTCATTAGCATAATAAATGCCATCATTGCACTTATTCCCATTTATTTCGAGGGTATCATCATCTAAATCCATATTTATAACACATTTATCATTACAACCGTTACATATAAAACTTTTGTACATTAAAATACCCCTTCCACTCTACTTATATTGAAACTCTTTAATTCTAGACTTTAGTATATTTGAATTTTTCGAGTCATTTACTATATCCGTGGGTCTTTTATTCATTTCTCTAGCTAAAATAGAAACAATTTTGCTAAAGCATTCAGAACCTTTACAGCTTCCAAAGGTTACACCAGTTCTTCTTTTTATTCCTTCAACTGTACGAGCTCCTAAAGGTCTTCTGATAGCGTCTATTATTTCACCTTCTGTAATATTCTTGCAAGCGCATATTATATTTGCATATTTTTTATTCATTTTTATAATTTGATTTCTTTCTTCATTGGAGAGTTGGCTAAATTTATAGACTTCTCTTCTTTTTCCTACAAAATCTTTTTTTAATATACAGTTAATATTGCTTACAATAGTTTCACAAACCATTTTTGCTATAGAAGGAGTCATGGTTACTTGACCATAATGCTTTCCTACAACTTTAATATAACCTTTATCTATTAAACTTTCATCTATTATTATAGTATCTTTATAATGAGGCCATTGATAAAAAGCATTTATTTTATTTTCATCTATTTCCCCTATTATACTATTAAAATTCTTTAATGTATGCTCATAGCCTACTGGTTCTTCAGTATTTAAAGCTAGTATGATATTTCCTTGCACTGTAGGAATTATACGCACATTTTCTTCAGAGTCTTTAATAGTAAACATTATATTATTATAATTTACCTTACAATCTTTCTCTAAAAGAAAGAAACTTAAATTTCTTTTTTCTTTATATATTTTTTCTGAAGTATCGATACTATAATTTTGGCCAGGAGTTGTATTAATAACCATTTTACATGTAAATTTATTTTTATTAGTTATTACTCTAAATCCTTTAGTTATTTTTTGAATATCTACTACTTCTTCTTCTAATCTAAAATTAACTCCATTATCAAAAGCTATTTCTCCATATGCTATAGCTAAATCATATGGACATACTACTCCCGTATTTTTAGAATATAAAGCTTTTGATACTTTAATGTTTAAGTTTGGTTCTAATTCATATACTTCATTACTTTGTAATAAATTTATATCTTTTATTCCTCTTTCCAAAGCTCTTTCATACATTTGGTTTATCATATCTTCACTTTTCTCATCTTCAGCTATAATTAAAGAGCCCTGTCTTTTGAATGGAACATTTATATTCGATGAAAGTTCATCAAACATTTCATTTCCCATCATTTCGAGTTTAGCCATTAATGTATCATCACACTCTACTCCATCATAAACTACTGCTGAATTAATTAAAGCAACATCATCGGCTATATCATAATCCTTCTCTATTAATGCTATATTTAAGCTATACTTTGATAATTCATAAGCTACAGCACAGCCTATTATACCACCACCTAATATTAGCACATCATAATCCATAAACTTCCTTCCCTTCAGTATAAAATATAAATTATATATACTAAGTGGTTATCTTACTTTTATATTTCATAAATATTTCTTTTAACTTCTCTTTATCAATTGGTTTAGTCAATACTAAGTCAACATTTTCAGTCATATTTATGTCGAAATTACCTAACCAACCAGTCATTAAACAAAAGAATACATCCTTATTAATATTTTTAGAAATATTAGATATTTGTACTCCATTCATTCCAGGCATGGAGAAGTCACAAATTATTATATCATATTTTCTTCTTTTTAACTCTTCCTCAATATTTTCATTTCCACAACTTTTTATTCTACAATCAACTATAGATTTAATCATATCTGATATGACACTTCTTATTTGACTTTGATCATCTATAATAAGAATGTTTCCATTAAATTCAATTTTATCCTCATATATTTCTTCTTTTATCAAATCCATATCATTGCAAATAGGTAATGATATATTAAAACATGTTCCTACCTTCTCTTTACTATCAATTTTTATTTTTCCACCATGTTCTTGAATTATTTTATAGGAGAGACTTAACCCCAAGCCAGAACCTTTATTTCCTTTTGTAGTGAAAAATGGCTCAAACACTCTTTTAATTACCTTTTCACTCATTCCCATTCCATTGTCTTTAATTTTAATACACACCATATTATTAATTTCCTGGGTAATTATTTCTATCTTTCCTTCACCTTCGATTGAATCTATTGCGTTTCTAATTATATTTACAAATACTTCTCTTAGCTCAGTAGCATTGCCTTTTACTTTAGTTTTAGACTTTAAATTAAATATTACTTCTATATATACGCCATTTAAATTGCTTTCTATTAACCATTTATTCTTAGTTAGATCAATTGCATCTGTCAAAATATCATCTATAACAAATAATTCTAATTTGTTTTTTATACTTTTTCTTGTAAATCTATTTACTTTATCAGCTATATTCATACCATCATATGCACATATTTCAATTATTTTTAAATGCTTCATTATATTTTTATCTTCTATATTACTGTCTCTTAATAATTGAATAGATCCAACTATAGGTGTTAAAACGTTATTTATATCATGAGCTATGCCTGCTGCCATTTCTCCCATCGCTCTTAATTTTTCATTTTCTACAAATTTATCTTGTAACTCGCAATATTTATTTTGCTCATATATTAAATGGAACATAGTTTTACATAGTGGGCCTATATAATTTATATCTTCTTTTAATATCTTTTTATCTCTTTCATATCTTCCAACCCAAATAACACCCTTTATATTTTCATAATTATCTACATAAACCCCTAAACAACTGCTTATAGATATTTCTTTAACTACTTTTTCCATACCAGTATTATTTGCTTGTGAAATATCTATAAATAAACTATGCCCCTTATTGATTATTTCTTCATTTATACTTCTTTGAAAACTTATAAATTTTCTATTATTTATCATATAATATTTATGTCTTTTAGTTACTCCAAAACTACTATCTAATCCAACAATATTTTCTTTTACTTTATCCAAAGTATATATTATACAAAAATCAATATCACAAACATCTTTTAAATTATTAATTATTATATTTTTAAAAGTCTCTTTATCTAAAGTTTTTGGGACATTAGAATATATATCATTAAATAAAACTAAATTATTATTTTGATATTTTAATTCCGCATTAGAATTTAACAGCCATAAAATATTATCCATTTCTTTATCACATTGAAAATAAAGTTCTTTGTTTTTATCAAATATAATTATAATATCTAGTATTGAACATAACTCTTTTAATGAATTAACATTATATTTATAATTATTAATAAAAATTATATTTTTAACCTTTGAATTTGAGTAAGAAATAATATTACTTACACATTTTATTAATTCTTCTAAGTCACCAATTCTTCTTGCATAGTTTCTAAAATCCCATAAAATAGTAACCCTATCTTTTGTTTTAGCAGTATATTTTAATACTTCCAATAACTCTATAGAATTTACATTAAAATTTAAAGAATCATATAATTTTATATCTAATTTTCCGCTATTTATGCTGTCTATTACTAAATCATATGAAGATAAAAATATTTTTTCTAAATCTTTATATAAAAGTTCATCTGTAAATATTATAACTCTTTCTTTCTTTAATAAGTTCTTACATATATTATCTTTAATGGAATTTGGAACCTTATTTATATTAAAAGAGTCTGTACTAATATATATACTGTTTTTTATCTTTTTATTTACAATTACTCTTTTATCTTCATTATTCATAATATACCTCACAATAATATGTTATAAAAGTATCATTCAACATTTTTTCTAAAAATCCTTTTAAACCTAACAAAAAAGTTAAACAGATAGCATTATAAACTATCTGTTTAACTTTTTATTCTTTATTTAAAGTATTAAGTATCTCTCCTAATGATTTTATATATTCTCCATACTTAGCCCAATCTCCATTTTTCTGAGCCTCTATGGCTTTTTCATAAACATCTTTTGCAGATTTTATATCTTGTAAATCTTTGTTTATTTCATTATTATTTTCTTCTTCATTAACATTAAACATTTGTTTTATAGCTAAATCAAGATTTTCTGCTAGTACCACTCTATCAGCATAAGATAATATTATTCTTTTTACTTCTGGAGCGCTATTTTTGCCACTAGCTCTTAAATACATAGACTCAACATATAATAAAGAATTATTTAATGGAACTATTATGGTATCTCCAAATATAACTTCTGAAACATTAGTGCTCCAAAGAGCTATTTCTTTTGAAATAGATGGATCTTGTTTTAACTTTTGATTGAAGAAATATGGATTGTATATAGTTTTATGAGAAGGCATTCTATACATTATTAACTTACCGTAGTTATCTCCATCCATTCTCGCTCCAAATATTGAAGACATATTATTCCTATCTTTCATATTAAAATATTCTAATACTACCATCTCATTATCTTTTTCTCCCGGTAATCTCATAACTACATAAGGTGATTCATCTACGCTTTCTTTAGTCTGTACTAATTTTTCATTTTTAGATACTTCCCACAAATCATCTCCATTTAAAAATGCTATAGGATCTGTCATATGATATTTTTCTAATACATTACACTGTATTTTAAAAATATCTTCTGGATATTTTATATGATCTTTTAGTCCTTGTGGCATACTACTTAAATCTTTAAATAAATTTTTAAAGATTTTTGAGTAACTCATTATTATAGGATCATTTTTATCTACTATATAAAAATCCACATCTCCTTCACTAGCATCTATTACTACCTTTACTGAATTTCTTATATAATTAACATTATTATATGGCTGTGAATAAGGATATCTATTTGAAACAGTATATGCATCTACTATCCAATATAGTTTTTCATCATGTATAACTACGTATGGATCTTGGTCATATATCAAAAATGGTGCTATCTTATTTACTCTTTCAATTATATTTCTATTTATTAATATTTTACTATTTCTAGTTATATCTCTTGAAAGAATAAAATTTAAATTCTTCTCTTTTATAGCGAATAAAACTTTATTGAATAATGTCATTCTTATACCAGATTTACCATCATACTGATTTATTTTATTATCTCCACCTTTTGGATAATCAAATTCTTTTAAATTAGTATTTACAATGGCATAGTCATTGGTCTTTTCACCAAAGTAAATTCTAGAGTTTTTTAAAGCAATATCTGTAGTATTTTCTTCTGGTATATCTTTAATTAAAAAGTTAGGCTGTCCCTCTTTAGTAACAGAATTAACCTTGCTCATAGCAACTCCGTACCCATGGGTATATATTAAATGTTTGTTTTGCCATGTATTAGGATCAATATTTTCAAGATTTAACTCCCTAGGAGCTATAAAAACCTGTGTATATTTATCATTAATTTTGTATCTATCTATATCCATATCATTAAATACATAATATGGCCTAATAGTTTGATATTGATTATAAAACTCTAAAGCTGGCTCAAATGCATTTATCCTAATATTATCTATTATATCTTTATTATTATTTATATCATTAATGGTTAGGTTATTTTCTACACTAAAATCTGTCTCCTGTATATCGTCGATACCAAATGCTTTTCTTGTATAAGCAATATTGTATTTAATATATGGTTCTTCTAACTTTTTTTCATTAGATTTAACTATAGAATTTTGAACTAGGTTTGAAGTTACTCCTTCAATAATAATAAATACAAAAATGCAACCCAAACAAATTATTATAGGCTTTATCTTTTTTCTTATAATGCTAAAAAAAACTACAATAGCTGAAATTATACATAATAATATTATTATTCTATAAAATAACAATGTCACTTTTACATCCGTATAACTAGCTCCGAACACTCCTCCCCTAGGACTATAAACTAAATTCCAACTTTTTATGAAAAATCCAAGTGATAATATTATTAATATTAAAGATGAAATTACTGCTAACTGTCTTCCTGCTAAAATTGTAATTCTACTTTTTCCTTCCTTTAAATTATATAATATTTCCCTTAAGCCACCATGCTGTACCCTATCCTTTATAGATAATACAAAATATATAACAGATGTTGTTAATATTAAAAAGAGTAATAATCCCATCAAAGCATTATATATAGATTCTATAAGTGGCAATTTAAATATATAAAATGCTATATCTTTGTTAAATATGGGATCCTTTAGATTAAAATTTACTGAATTATTAAATTGTAAAATATAATACCAATACTCACTAGAAAATAAGTATGCAACACTTATTGAAATTAAACTATTAATACATAGTAAAATTTTATTATTAAATATCTTTTTAAATTCAACCTTCTTTTTGGTTATTACACTATAATATACATATATAAAAATAAAAACAATTATAAATGATGGTATCATTAACTTTATTAGCGCATTTATTTTATTAAAATATACTGATAAATATACCACGTCTTTATACCACTGTATATTTATCAAAAATTGAACTATTGTATTTATAAATAATATACTTAGAGTTATAATGCTAATAAAAATTATGAATAAAACACTTTTTTTCAAATATTTCACCTTCTATTCATTCCTAAAATTCTACCTAAAGTATTATATTTCAACTCTATAGCTCCCTCTGGACATAGTTCTTGACAGCAAAAACATCTTATACATTTTGACATATTCCATTCAGGAACTGATCTATTACTATCTTTAATCATATCTATAGCTTTAGGATCTTCGGGACAAACTTCCCTACATCTTTTACATCCTATACATTTATCCGCTATTAAGGATGGATAAGGAGCTATCATTCCTCTTAAAAAATTATTTACTACTGGACTTACAAAGTAAAAGCTTCCAGCTTTTCTACATAATTTAAAATCATCTACTTTTAAATTTTCAATTTTTTCCCCGAGAACTTCAATTTCATTAGGTAAAACTGGCCCAAAATTATAGTTCTTCGCTTCTTTTAATACTGGAATATCCAAAGGATTGTCATAGCCTATAAGTCTTACAGCCACAGAATCTACTGCTGTTAAGCTCTCTCCCATTATTAATGTATTTAACTTGTATGGTTCTCCACTCTTAGGACCATTTCCTTGCATAGCAACTATACCATCTAAAATTGCAAAGTCTGTGCCTACAAGGGTATTTAAATCTAATAACATTTTACAAAAATTATTAGCATCAGGCATTCTTGTATGCCAAGTAGCCTTTTGAGTACCTGGAATACAACCAAATTGATTTTTTATTGCACCTGTATAAAAAGCCATACCATGCGTTTTAAGCTTTGGTAATGTAATAACAACATCTGCTTCATAGGCTGCCTTTGCTACATTCCACGATTTACACAATATAGAATCTTCTAATCTTACATGAATTGAATCAATAAATCCATCAAACTTTACATCATATTTTGATGCTACATCTATTAACCCTGACCTCTCAGCAGCTTTTCTTGAATCTCCAAACCCTGGAGAATCTCCAAATATAATATTACTAGAGTAATCCTTTAATATCCTAATAACAGCTTCAAAAACAGCATAATGAGTTACAACAATAGAACCAGGCTTTTCAATATTTAATAAATTTGGCTTTAGCAAAACCTTACTATTGTATGGAATAAGCTTTCTTAAAAATTTTTCTCCTCCTAGTAAATTGAAACCTTCTCTTATTTTTTCTTCTATTAGGTCGACATTATAATCATCACACTTTATTAGAGCAACCTTCTCCATAATTTTTTCCCCTTCTATTACCCTTCTAGTAAATATCCTTTCTCACTAAGTTCTTCAATTATTTTATTCATTTGATCTTCTTTTTCAGTCCATATTGTGTGTAAATGTACTCCATTGGTTAATATAAGTAATGGTTCTGCTTTATAGTTTGTAAACTTCTTTACAAAATTATCTACATCATATAAATTTTTAATCATCAGCATAGCTTTAATTTCTCCGTATAAAGGATGATCTACTAAAACATCTTTCACAACTCCCCCATACTTTATGATAGTTTTTAACTCTTCTTCTATTTCATCAGAATTATGACATAGAGCTAATATTTTAAAATATCCACCTTTTTCATCTTTATTTATGATGTAACCATCTGGAGTAGCTATTATATCTGTTCCTTTAGCCCTTAGTATTGCAATATCTTTTACTATTACCTGTCTTGTTAGCCCTAATTCTTCAGCTAGTTTTTGCCCTTTAATTGGAGATGAACTTTTTACTAATAAGTTTATTATATATTGTCTTCTTTCCTCTGAGTTCATAATTACCTCCTTATAAATAAATTAATTAATATCATCACATAACCTAATTATATCCATCTCATCATTTTTAATCTTCTTATTATGATGGTTCTTTATTATATCTAAAAAATCTTCATCATATTCTTTATCTTTTAAAATTTTATATCCATCTTCACCATGATTAAAATATGTATTAATTTTTTTTATATTTGAGTATTTTTTTATATTCCCTTTAGTTATAAAATCTAATAATACTAACAAAGATTTATCTATTACGTTTAGTTTACATTTAATTTTTCCGATATCATGAAGAAGTGCTATCTTTATTAATCTATCTTTATTCAAATTTGTATTTTCGTTACATTTATTCTCTACTTCATAGGCTACTCTTACACAATGTTTTTGATCTTCTTTAGATAATTTTTTAAATATACTAATTTCATACTTATTTAAATATTTAGATATATAAATATAATCTTCATTTATCATTTTATCAAAAAAGTAAAGATAAAACTGCTTTACTCTACTTATATTCATTTATATTCTCCTTTATTTAAATATACCTTATATTACATTTTAATATATAATTTATAAATTTCATATTAATAAATTGTAAATAAAAAAAGTCTATAGTTAATTTAACTATAGACTTTCTAATGGTGGAGATAAGGAGACTTGAACTCCTGACCCCCTGCTTGCAAGGCAGGTGC
>NZ_CAUPZS010000034.1:0-42745 GCF_963515715.1 uncultured Clostridium sp. | reverse complement strand
GCATCGTGCAGTAATCATAATTGGAGATTTCACAGGTAAAATTGGAGACCCATCAGGCAAAAGTAAAACACGTAAACCATTAACTACTGAACAGGTGCTTCAAAATGCAAAAACTTACGAAGATCAAATTTTTAAAATACTTGACAGAAATAAGACTGAACTTAAATTTAATAGCCAGTGGCTATCAAAACTTAATTTTGAAGAGGTGATAAAACTTGCAGGGAAGGTTACTGTTGCAAGAATACTTGAAAGAGATGATTTTGAAAAAAGATATAAAAATAATGAACCTATAGGACTTCACGAATTTTTCTATCCACTAATGCAGGCTTATGATTCTGTGGAATTAAAAGCTGATATTGAAATGGGTGGTACAGACCAAACTTTTAATATTCTTATGGGCCGTACACTGCAAAAGGATTTTAATCAAGAAAGTCAAGTAGCGCTGTTTATGCCTTTACTTGAAGGTACCGATGGTATTGAAAAAATGAGCAAAAGTCTTGGAAATTATATTGGTATATATGAAAACCCAGTTACAATTTATGAAAAGACTATGACTATTCCGGATAATCTCATTATTAAATACTTCGAGCTGGCAACAGATATTCATCCAGATGAGGTTGAATTAATTAAACTGGAACTTGAAAAACCAGAGACTAATCCTCGTGATATTAAAATGCGTCTTGCAAAAGAGATATCAACTTTATATTGTGGTGCCATGGAAGCAGAGATGGCAGAGGAACACTTTAAGACTGTGTTTCAAAAAAACCTTATTCCAGATGATATAGATGAATTTACCCCATCGCCTGATTGCTTTACACAAGATGGCGAAATCGATCTTGTAAAGATTATCTTTAATAGTGGCATTGCTAAGAGCAACGGAGAAGCAAGAAGACTTATTACACAAAATGCTATAAAAATAGATGGAGAAAAGTTTAATTCATCTACAATGTCAAATACAAACAGTAACTTTGTTGTTCAGGTAGGTAAGTCAAAGTTTATTAAAATAAAAATGAAAGCTTAATAATAAAACACTATCAATTTAAATATTTTTATAAATTGATAGTGTGCTTTATTTATATATTTTTATTGGATTTCTGCTGTATTAATTCGGTTTATAGCCTTTTTCAAGGCTACCTCTGCCCTTGCAACATCAATGCCATCAGGGTTTTGAAGTCGCTCTTCAGCTCTCCTCTTTGCTTCTTTGACTCTCTCTATATCTATCTCATTTGGCCATTCAATGGCATCACAAACTATTAATGTATCTTCTTTATTTACTTCTACATATCCACCAGCAATAGCTGCTTCTTTAATTTTTCCATTTTGCTTAATCCTTAACTTTCCGATACCTATAAGAGATATTAATGGAGCATGACCTTTTAATATACCAATATCTCCATTTACGCATCTTAATATAGCCATATCTACCTCTTCATCGAAAAAAATCCCATTAGAAGTTACTACCTTTAGTGAAAATAAGGCCATCTGCTTCCTCCTAACTTTTTATTTTTTTAGCTTTTTCTACAGCTTGTTCTATGCTACCTACAAACAAAAATGCTGCTTCAGGAAGATCATCATGCTTTCCTTCAAGTATCTCCTTAAATCCTCTTATTGTTTCCTTTAAAGGTACATATTGTCCAGGCATTCCTGTAAATTGCTCTGCTACGCTAAATGGTTGAGATAAGAAACGTTGAATTCTTCTAGCACGAGCTATGGTTAGCTTATCCGTTTCTGATAATTCATCCATCCCGAGTACCGCTATAACATACTGCAACTCCTTATACCTTTGAAGAACTCTTTGTACTTCACGAGCTACATTATAATGTTCTTCTCCAACAATTAGAGGGTCTAAAATTCTAGATGTAGAGTCTAAAGGGTCTACTGCAGGATATATTCCTAGTCCAGAAATCGTACGTGAGAGAACAGTAGTTGCATCTAAATGAGAAAATGTCGTTGCTGGAGCTGGGTCTGTTAAGTCATCCGCTGGTACATAAACTGCTTGAACAGAAGTAATGGAACCTGTTTTTGTAGATGCAATTCTTTCTTGTAGTTGTCCCATTTCTGTAGCCAAAGTAGGCTGATAACCAACGGCACTTGGAATACGTCCAAGAAGTGCTGATACTTCAGATCCAGCCTGAGTAAATCTAAAGATATTATCTATAAATAATAGAACATCTTGCCCTTGGCTATCTCTAAAATATTCTGCCATAGTAAGCCCTGTTAGTGCAACTCTCATTCTTGCTCCCGGAGGTTCATTCATCTGACCAAATACCAAGGCAGTTTTATCTATAACTCCTGAATCTTTCATCTCATGGTAAAGATCATTACCTTCTCTAGTTCTTTCTCCAACACCAGTAAATACAGATAATCCCCCATGCTCTTTTGCAATGTTGTTAATAAGTTCTTGAATAAGAACTGTTTTTCCAACTCCCGCTCCACCGAAAAGACCAATTTTACCACCCTTTGCATAAGGTGTCATTAAATCGATAACTTTTATTCCAGTTTCAAATATTTCAGTAGCTGTTTGTTGCTCTTCAAGCAACGGCGCCTCTCTATGAATAGGCATATATTCATCAGCAATTAATTCACTACCATTATCGGTGGTTTCTCCAAGTACATTGAAAAGCCTTCCTAAAGTTATATTACCCACGGGAACTTTTATTGGTCCCTCCGTGTCTATTGCTTCCATACCTCTTATAAGTCCATCCGTTGAAGACATTGCAATGCATCTTACTGTATCTTCGCCTATATGCTGAGCTACCTCTGCTACTATCTTATTATTATTATCACCTTTTATTTCAATAATATTTAAAAGCTTCGGCATATTATCCTTATTAAATCTTATATCTAACACAGGTCCAATAATTTGAACTACTTTGCCCGTGTTCTTTTCTAACATCAGCTTTCCTCCTCTGCTTATTTATTTGAGAGCTTCTGCACCACCTACAATTTCTGTTATTTCCCTAGTTATTGAGGCTTGTCGAGCTCGATTATATCCTAATTCAAGATCAGCTATCATTTCTTCAGCATTATTAGTTGCTGATTCCATAGATACCCTTCTTGCTCCCTGCTCGCTAACAGAAGATTCTACCAAAGCACCATATATAGAAATGTGAATAAACTTAGAAATCAAATAATCTAGCACTGCTTCTGGGGATGGTTCGCATTCTATCTGAATATTTTTATTAGTATTTTCAGCTTCCACAGTCTCTACTGGAAGAAGTCTTACTAAAATGGGTATTTGAGATAATGCATTTTTAAAAGTAGTATATACTAGATTTATCTCATATACTTGGTGCTTTTTATATAAATCAATAGCAAGATTGCCTATAGCAACTGCATCCGTAAATTCTGGATTCTCTGATATAAAGTCAAAACTTTCTACTATTTCATAGTTATTTCTAGTAAAATAGTCTATACCCTTTTGGCCTATAGGTATAACTAAGGCATTTTCCTTATCCTCAATAATATTTTCAGTAAGTTTAAATATATTATTGTTATATCCCCCTGCCAGACCTTTATCAGAAGTTATTACAATAAAAAGCTTGTGTTTTGCTTCTCTATTATCCTCATCAGGATAAGCTAACTTAGCTACAGACGGAAGCATTCCATTAATACTTTTAAGCACGGTCTTTTGATATGACTCTAATCTCTCTAGGCGTTTTCTAGCCTGTCTAAGTTTAGAAGATGAAACAAGCTCCATTGCTTTGGTTATTTCTTTTGTGCTATTTACACTTTTTATCATTCTTTTAATTTCTTTCATCCCTTGAGCCATGCTTTCACCCCTCTTCTTACATCATTTTCATTTGAAGAGCCCCAAGAATTCCTCTATAGCCTTTTTAAGCTCAGACTCTATTTCTTCAGTAAGCTTTTTGCTAATAGCTATCTCTTTCTCTACATGTGAATAATTAGTTTTCATAAATTCCAAAAATTCCTCTTCAAAAACCTTAATTTTTTCTATAGGAATATCATTAATGTATTTGTTACACACTACATATAGAAGCATTACTTGTCTTTCCATTGACATAGGCTGATACTGAGGTTGCTTTAATATTTCCATTATCCTCTCCCCATATGACAATGTTTTTTTGGTTTCCTTATCAAGCTCTGATCCAAACTGTGCAAAGGCTAGAAGTTCTCTGTATTGCGCAAGTTCAAGCTTAAGTCCACTAGATACCCCTTTCATTGCCTTAGTTTGAGCAGCACCACCTACTCTTGATACTGACAAGCCAGAATTCACTGCAGGTCTTTGTCCTGAGAAAAATAATTCCTGCTCTAAAAATATTTGACCGTCCGTTATAGATATTATATTTGTTGGAATATAGGCAGAAATATCTCCTGCAAGAGTTTCTACTATTGGCAATGCCGTTATAGAGCCTCCACCATTTTCTTCATTAAGTCTTGCCGCTCTTTCAAGCAATCGAGAATGCAAATAAAATACGTCCCCTGGATATGCTTCACGTCCCGGTGGTCTTCTCAAAAGAAGAGACATAGTACGATAGGCAACTGCATGTTTTGATAAATCATCATATACAATCAATACATCCTTCCCATTGTACATAAACTCTTCTGCTATAGAAACTCCTGAATAAGGGGCTATATACTGTAACGCATCTACCTCGCTTGCTGTAGCCGATACTATAATTGTATATTCCATAGCTCCATTCTTTTCTAAAGTGTCTATTAATTGAGCTACCGTAGATCTTTTTTGTCCAATAGCTACATAAATACATATAACGTCTTGGCCTTTTTGATTTATAATTGTATCTATTGCTAATGCGGTTTTCCCAGTTTGTCTGTCACCTATGATAAGTTCTCTTTGCCCTCTACCAATAGGAATTATAGAGTCAATAGCCTTTATTCCTGTTTGCATAGGCACCGTTACAGACTTTCTTTCAATAACTCCAGGTGCTTCCGCCTCAATAGGCCTAAACTTGTCTGTATTAATAGGTCCTTTGTCATCTATTGGTTCTCCAAGAGCATTAACTACTCTTCCTACCAATGCGTCTCCTACTGGGATTTCTACAACTCTTCCCGTTCTCTTTACTATATCCCCTTCTCTTATATTTTCACTGGGACCTAATAGTACACACCCTACATTATCTTCTTCAAGATTGAGAACCATACCATATACTTGCCCTGGAAATTCTAATAATTCTGAAGCCATACACTTTTCTAATCCGTGAATTCTTGCAATACCGTCTCCAATTTGAACAACAGTACCTGCATCTAATACATTAAGCTGTCTTTCATATTTTTTAAGTTGTTCTTTTATTATTGAGTTTATTTTTAATGCATTTATTCCATCAGATTGAAAATCATAGTCTGCTTCAGTTAAATTTAGTTTCTTTTCATACTTTTCAATTTGCTCCTTTATGATGGAGCTAATTTCATCTTTTCTAGAATTCATTAAGTTTACTCTCCTATCATAATTTAATAATTGAATTATTTAAAGACGTATGAATATCACCAATTCTTCCTTTAATACTTCCGTCAATGAGTTTATCTCCCACCTTGAGAACAACTCCACCAACTATAGACTTATCAACTTTGTTAGATAGAATAACCCTTTTCTTAAGTTTTTTAGTTAAAATTTCTTTAAGTTTTTCCATACTATCAACACTTATAGGAAGTACAGTATAAGCCACCGCTTCAATAATCCCATACTTATCATTTACCTTATCATCAAAATCTTTACCAACTCTATTAAAATAATTTTCCATTCCCTTGTCTATTAAATTATAGCAAAGAGTCATCACTGATTTTGACACACTCTCCTCAAAAACAGAGGTTATCATATCTTTTTTATCCTCTTTTGAAATTTCTGGATGTGCAAGTATAATTTGAAATTGTGGTTCTTTTTTTACCTCATCCGATATAAATTTAAGTTCATCTATAAATTGATCAAGTTTATCTTCATCAAACATTAATTCATTTAAAACTTCATTATATTTTTTATCCGCTACTCTATCCATTCCACTTCACCTACCTCATGAATAAACTTATTTATCATTTCTTGGTGAGTATCTTCGTCTAAATTTTTTTCGATGGCTGCTGAGGCTGTTAATATTGTCATTTCCACTATGTCATGTTTTAAACTTGCCATAGTTTTTTCTTTTTCTCTTTTAATATTTTCTTTAGCTTTTATAAACATACCATCTACTTCCATCTTTGCCTCAGCAAGAACTTCCTGTTTTATTTCATCTTCCCTTTGTTTAGCTAAAGCTATAATTGTTCTTGCTTCGTCTTTTGATTCCTCTATTTTTTGTTCATATTGATTTTTTAAAACATGAGCTTCCTCTGCTTGAGTTTTGGCTTCTAGCATATCATTTTCAATTTTGCTTTTTCTAGCATTAACCATATCCGAAACTGGCTTAAATAAAAAATGCTTAACTACAAGAAATAGAATCAAAGTCGAAATTAGCTGAGACATAAAAATGGGCCACTCTGGTATAACTTTTATTTCAAAATTCATAAATTAAATACTCCTTTCTATGCAGTAAGTCATGAGCATCGTTAAAATACATTAAATACCTATTCTATATTTTATAATGCTTGCATTAAAGGACGTACAATTAGCAAAATAAGAGCTATAATTAACCCATAAATTCCACTTGTTTCCGAAACTGCTTGTCCTAATATCATGGTCTGGATAATATCTGACTTTGCTTCAGGTTGTCTTGCAACCGCTTCCGCTGCCTTACCTGCCGCATATCCCTGTCCTAATCCTGGTCCAAAAGCTGCCAATACAGCTATACCTGCTCCTATGGCTGAACAACCTAATACAAACGCTTCACTTGAAATTCCTTGCATATTTATATTCCTCCTCAAATAATCAATTTTTCATTTTAATTTAGTTAGTTCTTTTCATTTTATTGCTTATAAACACCATGGTAAGCATTGCAAATATAAAAGTTTGAACAAGACCTACAAAAACATCAAAGTATGCATTTAAAAGTGGTGCTATAAAAGGTACAGTAATTATGGATATACTATTTAATGCATTAAAAATTAAAGCTATTATTATAGTCCCGCTTATCATGTTTCCAAATAATCTAAAAGACAACGCGATTGGTATTGTTATTTCACTCATTAAATTGATAGGCAACATTATTAGCGTAGGCTGAGTAAAGCTTTTTAAATAATCTTTTATCCCATTACTGCTTATACTATTAAAATGTATCAACACAAAAGTAATCATTGCCAAAGCTAAAACTATACTGTAATCAGATGTGGGAACCTGTAAGCCTAAAAGTCCAAGCAAATTAGCAAATACTAAAAATAAGCTTATTGTTCCTATATAAGGGGCAAAGCCCACTCTATTTTCACCCATAGTACTTTTTACTAAGGATTCAACTGTCTCTACAAAAAACTCTACAATAGTAACTATGGAACTTGGCTTCTCATCAATTTTTGTATTCTTTATTTTTCTACCGACAATAATTGAAAATATAGATAACACTATAACTATCATCCAAGAATTTATAACACTAGCATTTAAACATATTTCCTTGCCGAACAATAGGAAATTTATGTCCATCTTCATGCTATTCACCTCCCGTATTATGGTGAATTTGTATTATTTTCATAATACTCCTCAAAACATTGAATTATATAAAACTTATTATTTTTTTATAATTTTAAGCGAACTCTTCTTATAAAAGGTGCTAAAAATTATGATTATCTTCACTGAAAATAAACCGAGTATAGCAGTATAAAAATTCAAATAATCTGCTATATATGAAATGAATATGACAACGCCATAAATAAAAGTTCTTATAGTGTAATTTGTCAATATAAAAAATTTTATTTTCTTCTGTGTCATATATAAAGATCTTTCTATGCTAATGCACATAAGTCTAAAATTTAAAACCGTAATACATGTACTAAAAAGCAAGCCATATATATATTCTTTTGGATTTGAAAAGGTAATTAGAATTAATATGGATAGTATTAACGCAATTGATAATGTTCTTTTTACTATCCACAGTTGATAATTTTGTCCTGTAACACTCATTGAATTAATACCTCCTACTTACTTTTATAGTTTAACTAAATAAATTTCTTTATAGTTGCCCCCGTTAAATTTACTTTTTAATAGAGCTCTAATTTTATTCCTATAATCTAAAAATAGAATAAATGGAATAAATAGTTGGTTAATGTGGTATTTCTTTAAACCATTTTCATAAAACACTAAAGGACTATATAACAATTCAGAATTTTCTTTATAAAGATTTTTTTCACTAATAGTAAATTCCATGTTTTTATGTCTATTTGGGAAAATTTTATTTTTAGACTTTGATAAATCGACTTTTAGATTGTCATATTTATACAAAATAATTTTACTTCTAGATATTAGGTGGGGAAATTGTCCATTATTTTCTCTATATAAATTAATTACATTCTCAAGATTCAAGGAAGAAAATTTGCGTTCAATTTCAAATAAGCTTAAATTTAACATTTTTAGCGGTATTAAAAGAATTATATTAATTATTATTAAATACTTCTTTATTTTTCTCAAATTCTCTCCCTCCTCTTTCATAATAATTTATTAAAACATAAATTAAGTAATTACTATAGACTTGGTTTATTTTTCAAAATTAATTATTAATTTATCAATCAGTTCTATTGTAATTTTAGAAATATATTATTTAGATTTTAACTAAATTTTTTGTATAATTATAAATAATGATAACATATAATGCAAGTTTATGCTATTGTCAAATAAATATTAGTAATATTTTTTTATTTTCAAGTAGTTTTTATTTAATTTTTTGTTAATTTTTATTATGTAATACAATATTTTTAGATACTCATTATCCTTAAATTTAACTTAAATTACATTTTAATGATTTTTTAACCAAGATTTTCTTGAAAATAGATAAGTATTTATCAATTATTTAAACTGAGGTATTTTAATATGGGTGTGGAGGCTTATATGAAAGAAAATGATATTATAGTGAATTAATATTAATACAGAAAAAGCGAAAGGCACATGAAACCCTTCGCTTTCTTTGTATTTATTTCTTAATATTTTTAAATGACTCAGTTTGATTTTTTATACCAACCTCAGTGGCAAATCTTTCTATACTTGATGCTCCAAAGAAACCTTCAACACCATGAGTTTTTGATATTATATATTGGGCATCCTCTGGTTCTGCTATCGGTCCACCATGACATAAAACTATAATATCTGGATTTACTGACTTACCAGCATCGCATATCTCCTGTACTTTTACAACGCAATCATCTAATGTAAGAGCTGTTTTAGCACCAATTGTTCCTTTTGTAGTTAATCCCATATGAGCTACTAATATATCTGCTCCAGCCTTTGCCATTTCAATAGCTTGTTCTTTATCAAATACATATGGTGAAGTTACTAGATCTAATTCATGAGCTTTTTTAATCATTTCTACTTCTAAGCCATATCCCATTCCTGTTTCTTCAAGATTTTGTCTAAAAACTCCATCAATAAGTCCAACAGTTGGGAAGTTCTGTACTCCTGCAAAGCCTTGTTCTTTAAGACCTTTCAAAAATGCTTCCATTACTCTAAATGGATCTGTGCCACAAACCCCTGCTAATACAGGCGTATCTTTAACAACAGGCAGCACTTCATTTCCCATTTCAACTACGATTTCATTAGCATCGCCATAGGATAATAAACCAGCAAGAGATCCTCTTCCTGCCATTCTATATTTTCCAGAATTGTATATTATAATTAAATCAACTCCGCCAGCTTCAGCGCTTTTAGCAGAAATACCTGCTCCAGCACCTGCTCCTAAAATTACTTTTCCTGATTTAATTTCTTCTCTTAATTTATTTAAAACTTCACTACGTGATTTTGACATTTTAAATTCCTCCTAACTATTTTTCATTTAATAATTGAACTAATTTTTGTGCTGCATTGATAGAAAATTCTTCATCATTAATATTTGCATCTACCTCTACAATTTCCACTAACGGATTAGTTATGTTTTCTTTCAATGTTGTAAACAGCATGGCATCTTCTTCAACTCCATAGAACTGTTGTCCTTCTGAATCTAAAAGAGAAACTCCTTTTAAAGGAAGTAATAGAGCTGTTTTTCTTTGAGCCATATTCAACTTCTCAGCAATAATTAAGCCCAATTCTCTATTTTCTTCCACTGTAGTTCTCATTAATGTAACCGTTGGATTATGTTTATAAAAATTACGCCCTGTGTATTTACTTGGCACAGATGATATAGGGCCAAAGTTAACCATATCTAAGGCTCCAACTGAAACAACTTGAGGTATTTTATTAAGCACAGCAGCTTCAAGCCTATCTTCTCCCGCTGCCATATTTCCCCCAAATAGTTGATCACACCATTCTGTTGTTGTAATATCTAAAACTCCTTCTATATAACCGTCCCTTATTAAGCTTTCCATAGCTTTTCCACCAGTTCCTGTGGCATGGAATATTAAAACTTCATATCCAAGCTTCTCTAAGTATTCCCTTGATTGATTTATACATGGAGTTGTAACTCCAAACATAGTTGCAGCAATCAAAGGTTTTTTATTTAAATTAGTTTTATTCTCGAATTTTACCATACCAGCTATAGCAAAAGCAGCATTAGTAAAAATTTTTGTCGAAATAGAATTTAAACCTGCTACGTCAACAATGGATGGATACATAAATATATCACTAGTTCCTACATACATAGATATGTCTCCAGCTGCAACAGTGGATACCATAACCTTTGGCACCCCTATTGGAAGTGCTCTCATTCCAGGAGTAACGATTGAAGTACCACCGCTTCCCCCAAAGGAAAGAATTCCATCAAATTTTCCTTCTGAATAAAGCTTTGGTAATAGCTTTTCCATTCCTTTTGACAAAATATCCGTAGCTAATGCTCTATCTTTTTTTGCTGCAATTTCTTTAATGTCACCACCTACAGCTTTTACCACTTCATCATTAGATACATCTGGTGTAAACTTAGGTTCAAAAACCCCTGTATGAATCATAAAAGTTTTTAACCCTAAGCCTTCAATTATGTCTTTAACATAGCTAAATTCTTCACCTTTAGAATCAAAAGTTCCTGCGATTGCAATTGTCTTCATAGTTAACCTCCTTAATAAATTAAATTCTTTACTCTAACTTAATAATACAACTAACAAATTAAAATATACATGTTACTTTGTAATATGTTCATGTGATTTTGTAATATCTGTAAACGTTTTATTTTTTTCTCTATATTCTTTAGGAGATAAACCTGTTTGTTTTTTAAAGGATTTACTAAAATGAGCATAATCACTATATCCTACAATATGGGCAATTTCACTTATTTGAATATTTTCTTTTTCTAAAATTTCCTTTGCTCTATTTAACCTAAACTGAGATAAGTATTCTGGGAAAGTACAACCTACTTCATTTTTAAAAACTGTACTTAGATATGGTCTCGATACATGTAACACTGATGCCAAATCACTTAAAAGTATTTTATGCATATAGTTATTTGAAATATATTCTTTAATAAAATCAACATAGCTATAATGCTTTTTTATGCCTTCAATCATTTTTATTAACAGCTCATCTTTTTCATGAATTCCGGCAAACTTAAAAGATTTTGTAGTATTTGTTATTGTTGACTCAGAGGGAGTTCTTTCAAAAGCTGATCCTCCGATGTACCCTATTGTTTGAGTATTTTTGTACATATAATCAATATCTATTGGTGTTTTAACAGGCCCTCCATAAATCATTTTAAATACATCTGGTCTAATATCATCACAGGCTTTAAATATTTCCGCTGTAACATTCTTTGCCGATTCCAAAGATATCATTTTCTTAGCTCCTATTTCTCCTCCACCTGTTAGTCCTAAGTGTACACATATAATATCAGCCCCTGCCTGTAGCATTTCTACAGCCTGTTTTTCATCAAAAACAAAAGCTATAGTAAATAATTTTTTTTCATGGGCAATTCTAATAGCTTCAACCTCTTTATCAAAACTAATTCCTTCATTTTCTAGAGCTTCACGAAACTTTCCTTCCAGCATTCCTATGGTTGGAAAGTTATTAATTCCAGAAAAACCATTGCTTTTTATTAAATCAATATATTCTTCCAAGTTTATTGTAGGGTCAGTTGCATTAATGCCAAAAATAACTGGTATATTTTTTATTATTGGTATAATTTCACGAGAACCAAATTCCATAACAAGTTCATTTGAATTTGAAAAAGGCATCCAGCCAGCGAGAGAACCTATTCCCATTTGTCTAAACTTTCCGGAACTTAAAGCTAGTATAATATCTGCTCCACCTTTTTCCGCATATTTAGCAGATAGCCCAGACCCAACGGCAACTCCAATTATATGTTTATTAATTAGTATTTGATTTTTCAAATTATTTATTATGTATTCTCTTTTAAACATAGAACTAACCCCTTTATTCATTGTGTATTATTTTTTATATTATACCCCTTGTAAGTGATATTGTAATCCATAATAAAATAAACTCTTTATCTAAAGCTTTTCCTATGTTAAAATTTTTTTATGAGAATATAGTTTAGATAAATAAAAGTAGATGTTGTAGAAAGGTGGTGCTATATTTGGACTTAAATATTGATTTCGAAAAAATAGTTAATGATGCATCTTTAGAAGCTACTAAAGACGCTGTAGATGCATCTTCAATAATATTTTCTTTACCAGAAGATATTGCAGATGATGTAGAAACATATAAACTATTAATAGCTTACACAAATTCCTTAGTGCAAAAATCTCTTGAAGAATATCATAAAACCATTATGAAAGAACTTAAGGGTAAATAATTTTAGTGGGTGAACTTAAAGCATTCTTTAAATTCACCCACCTTTAATAATTATGATATATTATTTATTTAAGTTTTTCTTCCCACTGTTCTTCTTTGAATCCTACTAAAACAAAATCCTCTCCTACAATTATTGGTCTTTTCACAATCATTCCATTAGAAGATAATATGTCTAAAAGCTCCTCTTCACTAGAAGTTTTAACTTTGTCTTTAAGATTCATTTCTTTATACAACCTTCCGCTAGTGTTGAAAAACTTATTTATAGGCAATCCACTTTTATGTAACCATGCCTCTAATTCTTCTTTTGTAGGATTATTTTCAACTATGTGCCTATGTTCAAAATCCACATTATTTTCTTCAAGCCATTTTCTAGCTTTAATACAAGTAGTACATTTTGGGTACTGTACAAATAGTATTTTCATGGTAAACACCTCCATTGAATATCTTTCTACTTTATAATATCAGATATTCGCACTGAAAGCATTTATTACTATAATACTACAAATCTATATCCTTTCTTCTATCCACTCCTGTATATCTCCTATAACCTCTTCTTTTTCTTCTTTTTCATTTAATATTTCATGGTAACATTCTTCGTATATCTTTAAGCTCTTGTCTTTAGAACTTGAATAATTAAAAAACCATCTTGAACAGTCTAATGGTACTATCTTATCCTCCTCACCATGCATAATAAGACAAGGATAAGTGTAGCTTTTCACATTTTCTTTCACCCATGCTGCTCCATTTATGAAGGCTTCTCCTAATAATTTTATATTAGTTTCCTTTAATACCAATGGGTCTTCATCATAAGCTTTAACCACTTCTTCATCCCTACATATAAGGTGGCTTAAGCCATTAGGGGACTTTTCTCTTGGATGTTTTTCAAAATGGTCATCCTTTTTTAAATCCTCAAATATAGGCAACTCCAAAAGAGCTGCTCCTGATAACATTTGACCTTTTAACTTATTTTTATATTTCATTCCATAGGCAGCAGTTATAAGCCCTCCCATGCTATGTCCAAGCATGAATATGGGGCATTTCTTATTTTCCTCTTTTGCTAAATCTACAATTGCATTTGTGTCTTCCAAAAAATCCGAAAATTTTTCTAAGTATCCTCTTTCCCCTCCTGACCTTCCATGTCCTCTATTGTCAAATCTATACACACTATACTGAAAACTGTTTAATTTATTAGTAAGGTAGTCATATCTTCCTAGGTGTTCGCATAATCCATTAACTATTAAAACTATCGCCCTTGGATTTTCCACCCTATCTTTTGTATAAAATATTTCTGTATCATCAAAGGATTTTATTTTACTTTCTATATGATTATTCATGCATATCACCTCTATCTTATTAATTCTATAAACATACATAATTTCCTTTTAATGTATTTTATTAATTTTTCATCATAATTTTTTCTCTACCTTGAATCTACGCTAGCCTTTCCAGTAAAGGCATTAATGACGGTTCGGTTAACTATAAAATAAACTTTTTAACGCTTAAATTGTTGAATCTTATATAATATATACATTTTTAATATGGTCATAAATCTATCAACATCATAATAAAATTAATAACGTATCAAAATTATATTTATTGGAGGTTTATTTATGAACAAAACAAAAGGATTCAAACGACTGAGGATGATTGCTACCACATTAGCACTTGTGTTTATGTCATCATCCTACGCTTTTGCTGCCCCAAATGAAAATTCAGCAAAAGCTTTTGACCAAAAAGTTATATCTAAAATTAGCGCTGACAGAGCTCTAGAGCACATTAGGTATTTAAGTGAAGAAATTGGCCCAAGAGTTGCTGGTACAAATGAAGAAATAAGAGCTAGAGAATATATTAAAAACCAATTCGAAAAACATGGATACGAAGCTGAAATACAAGAATTTGACATAAGTAATGTAGTAATAAATTTAACAATAGATTCTTTAAGTAACAAAGATATAAGAGGCAATGCTGCAACAGGCTCAGGGTATACTACTGAAAATGGACTTACTACTGCCATTGTAGACTGTGCATTTGGAGTAACTTCCTCTGATTTTCCTGAAAGCGTTATGGGAAATATAGCTTTAATTAAAAGAGGAAATGGATCTTTTGAGGAAAAGGCTGTGAATGCTGTTGCTGCTGGAGCGTCTGGAGTTATCATCTATAACAATATAGATGAACCATTAAACGCTACGCTAGGCGACTATGTTAGCCCTATTCCTGTTTTGACAATTTCAAAAGCAGATGGCGAACTACTTCTTAATGAAATGAAAGATAAAGAAGTAATAGCTACTATAAACGCTGAACTTAAAACAAAATCTTGGAATGTTATTGCTAAAAGAGAACCTAAAAACAAAAATAAAGCTACTGATGGAATCGTATATGTAACTTCTCACCTTGATAGCGTACCTTATGCTCCTGGAGCTAATGATAACGCTTCTGGTACAGGTATGTTGCTTGAATTTGCTAGAGCATTAAAATCATTCCCAATTGACAAAGAAGTTAGATTTGTAGTTTGCGGTGCAGAAGAAATTGGTTTAATAGGCTCAAAATATTATGTTAGCACATTGTCACAAGATGAAATTGCAAGAAGTGTGGCTAATTTCAATATGGACATGATTGCAACTAGTTATGGACCTTGTACTACTCTATATGCTAGTACAGTTGATGGAAAATCTAATCTAGTAACAGATTCCGCAATTGAAGCCGCTGCAAGATTAAATAACAATATAGTACGTGTAAACTATAGTAAATCTTCAGACCACGCTCCTTTTGGTGATGCAGGAATCCCAGCAGCTGGTTTTATATGGGGAGATGATGAAGCAAAATTAGAGCCTTGGTATCATACACCTCAAGATACAATCGCTGAAAATATTAGTGTAGAAAGATTAGAACAAGCTGGTGAAATTGTTGGTGCAGCTCTGTATAGTGCAATAAGAGTACAAACTCCAAACCTTGTAAACAAACCTACTAATTTTAATATTATGAACCAAGTTTATGACCTTGGAATAGCTCAGTAAGTAAACATGCTCCCTATATAAATAGTTTTACATAGGGGGCATGTTAATTAATGTTATTTTAACCTATTTTCACTCAAAGGGTTCCATTCCTAAAACCTTATACATCTCCTCATCAATAAAGTGAGTAAATTGCAATTTATTATCCTTTTTAAATTTTAGCACTTCATCTTTCATGCTTTCACCATAAATTCCGTCTAGAGTCCCTGTATAGTATCCTCTGTCCTGCAATGTTCTTTGAGCTTCTAGTACATCCGCTCCCTTGTCTCCAGGTTTTAAATTTCTAAAAGTATTCCAATACATATTATAAGGCCCACCATAGATTACAACTAAACTTTCTTTATCTAAAAGTCTGTAAACTTCCTCTACATCATTATTGAACATCCTTATACATCCCTGAGAATCTGGATTATTTATGGTTAATGGCTTGTTAGTGCCATGTATTCCATAGGTTCCCCAAGGAACATTTAATTCCATCCACCTTGTTCCAAACCCAGCTCCCCAATTGGCAGCCTTTGATATTATCTTCCAAGTTCCATAAGGAGATGGTGTTTCAGGTTTTCCTCCCGCTATGGGATACATTTTTACAGGTTCATTGTTTTCTTTATCTATTAAATACATTCTAAAGTTACTTATATCTACTAAAACATTGTATCCAGCTTTGCTTTTTTCCACTTGCTTCTCTGTAGGGTTATGAGCTTTGACTCCTTTACTTGAAAATAATAACATCATAAAAACTACTATCACTATAAAATGTCTATGCAGCTTCAAATTAATGTACACCTCCGCTCTGATTACAATAAAAAATACACATATTAATAAAGAACTCTACACCTATTGCACAAAAAAATATAAACCTAATTTCAATAATTATATTCTTAGGTTTATACTTTACTTTAATTTTTATTCACCATAATAAGCATTATTTATTTGGTTTTAATAAAAACACATGCTTATTATCCTCAAAGTTATTTACAATAGTATCTACACCATAAACCGCTTTAATATTTTCTTTAGTAATGACTTTTGATGAAGATCCATATACAAAAGCAGAGGAATCTTTAAGCATTAAAAATTCATCCGAAAACATAGTGGCAAGATTTAAATCATGTATGGACATAATAGCGATTAACTTTTTTTCTTTAATAATTTCTTTTATTAAACTTAATGTTTCAAGTTGATTTTTCATATCTAAACTGCTGGTGGGTTCATCCAACAATAAAATTTGAGGTTCTTGTGCTATAGCTCTTGCAATAAGAACCCTTTGTCTTTCTCCACCGCTTAACTGATTTATAGATTTAAAAGCCAACTTATTTAAATTCAATCTTTCCAAAATATTAAAGACAATTTCTTTATCCTTTGAACTTACTTTAAATTTTATAAAGGGCAATCTTCCCATCAAAACCGTGTCGATAACACTTATAGGAAACATGCTATGTGTACTTTGTGGCACATAACTTAAATGATGGGATAATTCTTTAGGGGATAATTCATCAATATTTTTCTCATCTATGGTTACAATACCTTTTTGTGGAACATTTATTCTATTTATGCACTTTAATAAAGTAGTTTTTCCCGTACCATTTGGTCCAAGCAAACTTAATAATTCTCCCTTTTTTACTTCAAAGTTTATATTGTTTAAGATTAATTTTTCTTTATATCCAAAGCTTAACCCACTTACCTTTAAACTCATTAAAAATGCTCCTTTCTCTTAGTTAAAATTAAATTAATAAATAGTGGAACTCCTAAGAAGGAAATAACTATGCCCACTGGAATAATTACAGGAGAAAGAATTGTTCTACCTATTGTATCAGAAATTAAAAGTAATATAGCTCCGAATATAGCTGAATAAGGAATTAAAAATCTATGATCACTACCTACTGCTAATCTTGCAATATGAGGTCCTACTAATCCTATAAAACCAATTACTCCTGTAAAACTAATAATAGCAGAGGTTACAAACACAGTAATAATTCCTGTAATAGCTCTAACTTTACTTGGTTTTATCCCAAAGCCTTTAGCAACCTCATCCCCACTAGATGACATGGCATTAAATATCCAGGAATAATAATAAAGTATTGGAAAAGAAACTGCTAATACTACACTTACCAGCGCAACTTGTGTCCAAGTAGCTCCATTTACACTTCCAAAGGTCCATTGTACAACGGCAGCTAACTGATGCTCCTTTGAAAAAAATTGCATGGTGGCAGAAAGGGCGCTGAATAAATAATTTATAGAAATTCCTGTTAATATAAGGGATTCTGGAGTCATACCCACCTTATTAGAAATCCCATAAACTAAAAGAGCACAAAGCAATGAAAATATAAATGCATTTAGGACAATCCCTCCCATGGTTCCTGCATAAAATCCGATTCCTAGAACTATGGATAATGATGCTCCAAATACAGCAGCAGAAGATATTCCAATGGTAAATGGACTTACTAATGGATTTTGAGTAATAGCTTGCATTATTACACCTGATACTGAAAGTCCAGCTCCTGCTAACACAGCTAGAATAACTCTCGGCATACGTAAAAGAATAACAATCTTTTTCTGTAAACTGTTCTGATCACTAGATTTTAGGTTTCCAAATATAGTAGATAAAATTACATCTTTTACTTCCCCTATACTAATATCTGCTGAACCTATGGTAACTGAAAACAATATACAAAAAACTAAAACTAATAAACTTATAAAAATAAAGAAACATTTTATAAAATTTTTTTTATCATACTCATTTTTTATATTTTCCATACTATAATCTTGATTCATTTTTGAATTATTCATTCCATCCTCCATTGAGAGCAGTCATTCTATTCTAAAAATTGGTGAGAAGGAAATTAAGCTCCATTTTCCTTCTCACATAATTAAAATATTCATAAAAGCTTGTACTTATTTTGTTTTTGCAGCTGGATAAAAATGTCCATCTATGTACTTAAATCCTTGAAAATCTTCTAACCACTTTCTAAACATTTCGTCTGGGTTAAGATCCTGTAATTTATCTGGATAAATCCATTTTGCTAAATATATAGAGCCAATAAGCTTTGATGCCCCACCATGGCCGAATTGAGTCATTAAATATACATCATCATTTTTAACTGCATCTATTTCATCCCAACCTGGACGCTTTTTAATATCTTGAATTGTTTGATTCATTTGTTCTAATGTTGGAGCTGTATATAATCCTGTACCACTAAGAGCTGCTTTAGGAGTTACAGTTTTAACAATTACATCTGGGTTCTTAGTAATAACTTTTTCCGGATCAATTTCTGCACTACTAGCAGCTTTTTGTTCTCCTGCAAAAATATTTTCTCCTCCAGAAAGTTCAATCATTTTGTAATAATAGTCTCCTTTAAAGGAAGTACGATAATCTTTTATATCTTCCCAATAAACTTTTCTCTTTTCAACGTCTTCTAATTGCTTATTAATATACTCTAATGGCTCTTTAAAATAAGCTATAAATTTTTCTGATTCTTCTTCTTTATCAAAAATCTTTCCAATATTTTTTATTTGATTTTCAAAGTCCTCTGTATCATAACCTGAAATAACAATTACTTTAATATTAAATTGGCTTAGTTTTTCTTCTGCCTCTTTATAGCTTCCATTCTTAGGAAGTATCAATGCCTGAGGTTTTAGTTCAATGATTTTTTCATAGTTTAATTCATTTTGGCCTTTACCAATAGTGTTATTAGGGTCAAAATTACTCCAATACTCCCTATCTTGAGCAGTATTTAAATCTACTCCCACAACTTTATCTATGGCTCCGCATGCACGGATGAGTTCATTGTTATATCTTGATGCTACAACAACCCTTTCAAGTGGAAAGGGAACTTCTACAGTTCTTCCTGCATTATCTGTAATTGTCACCGTTTTTGTTTCACTGTGGTTTTTAGGTTCTTCTTTTGTCTTATCTGCGTTACAGCCTACAAACACAAATAATAACATAGTACAAAACCATACTAAAAATACTTTTTTGGTTTTTTTGTTCATTATACTCTCCCCTTTATTAAAATAATAATTTTTTATAAGAAAATCACTTGATGTAATTTTCCCAAATAAAAAACCACTTAGTAATATACTAAGTGGTTCCCATTTTCAACGCACAAAATAAACAGTTAACATTGACACCCTATTAACCGATTCATAAAATATAGGCAGGTATTCTGGCTTACAGATCATCCTCCTCTCAAGCCTTCCCATGAATATCTTCACAGTGGCATATTTGAGATTCGTAACTGAATACAGCAATGGGTTTGCACCGGATTCTAACCGGTTTCCCTATTAATCTTCTGTGTTATTGCAGAAGAGCCTACATTTCTATTTTATTCCCTTATAAACTATTTTTTCATTATTCTACATTATTATACTTTTTAATATAATTTTAGTCAATCTTTTTCTAATAAAATATTTCTCTCCTATTTCTTTAATTCCCTTGTACTTATATGCTATCTCTCTTTTTCTATTAATTTCTCCTATACATCATATAAGATTTAAATATTGCTTATTTAAGTCATTTTATGTAGTAAGAAATTTTTCTGATAAGGCATACATACAGTCTACACATTCAATACTTTTACCCATTTCACCATATAGTTTTACACAATCCTCTTTTTCTCTAAAACTAAAAACTTTTTTATCTTTACTTAAAGCATAGTAAATTAATTGTAAATTATTTTTGTTAATATCACCTATGGGACAACCTGAATCTATTACATAAGGCACGTTATCTATCATATCTTTTGCCTTTTCAATATTTCCATCTTTTATATCTTCAAAAGCATTTTCTTTCAATATAGGTAATCCTATAGTTCTAGCTACTTCGTAATCTATATCATTTTCATGTAAAACACCTGTATAAAAGCCTATATTATATTTTGTAAGCACCCTGTATATAGGAGCTCCATAGCCACCACCGCCTATGACAAAAGCCTTAGGTTTATTAGTATTTGATAGTTCTATAGATCCAAGTAAATTATTAAAATTTGCTTCTTTTATTTCATATAGTTCTTCTATAGTTTTTTCATCCACCACATCTTCTGGCCTTCCGTAAGCAATTATTCTTCCCTGATTTACGAGGGCTACCTTATCACAACTTTTTAATGCTATATCTATCTCATGAAGAGATAATATTACTGTAATCCCTCTTTCCTTTGTAAGCTTTCTTAGTATTTCAATAAGCTCTAATCTATGTTTTATATCTAAATGTGTTGTAGGCTCATCTAAAACAATCACATCCGGTTCCTGTACAAGAGCTCTTGCTACTAAAATCTTTTGTTTTTGCCCATCACTTAGTTCATCAAAATAAGATTTTGCTATATCCTTAGCACTTACAGTTTTTAAAGCTTCAGAAATCTTTTCTATATCCTTTTTACCTAAGTATCCAAAAAAACCTGTATAGGGATATCTACCCATAGCTACCACATCAAAAGCCGTCATTAATCCTCCATTAAATTTATTGGTTAAAACTACAGACATTTTCTTTGAAAGTTCTTTATTGGGTATGTCTTTAATATTTTCTCCTTCTATATAAACCGTTCCTTTTATAGGATTTAAAAGTTTAGATATAGTTCTTAAAATAGTGGTCTTACCTGCACCATTAGGCCCTAAAAGACATAAATTTTCTCCCTTTATAAGTTTTATATTTATATCCTTAACAACAACCTTATTTTCATAGCCTACATAAAGATCTTCAGTATTTAAAGTTATCATAGAGATGCCCTCCTTTTGAGTATAAGATATATTACAATAGGAGCTCCAATAAAAGATGTTATGGAGCTAATGGGCAATTCTATAGGAGCAAAAATTGTTCTACAAATCAAATCACAAAATGATGTAACTATAGCACCCATAATAACCGTACCTGGGATTAATATTCTATTGTCGGAGGTTCTAAAAATCAGTCTTGAAATATGAGGAACGGCAAGACCAACAAAAGCTATAGGACCTGTAAAAGCAGTTACAACGGCAGTTAATATGCTAGCAATCAATATAATGATTAGCCTAAACTTCTTTATATCAACTCCCATACTTTTAGCGTATTCTTCTCCCATTAGAAATGCATTAAGAGGCTTCACTACAAAAAAAGAGCCAATAATTATAGGAATTCCTACAATCATAAGCACCTTTATATTACTCCATGTAAAACCTGAGAAACTTCCCTTTGTCCACATAACAAAGCCATATAAACGCTCACTATCTGCAAAAGCTACTAGCATATTTGTCACTGCACTACAAATATATCCAACCATTATACCGATAACTAAAAGAGTTACTATATCTCTTACCTTTATAGCAAAGGCTACTACCAACATCATTACTAATAATGCACCTAAAAAAGCTCCTAAAACCAATATATAAGGAGAATGATTTTTAAAGCCTAAAGTAATTCCCCCGAGCATTATCAAAGCCACAGATAAAGTAGCCCCTGATGAAATTCCTAATACATAAGGTTCCACTATAGGATTTTTAAAAAATATTTGAAGCAATAAACCTGAAAGTGCCAAAGCAGCTCCACCTATTAATGTTGCTAAAGCCCTTGGAAGTCTTATATCCATAACAATGTCTCTATTGGTAGGATCAAAGGCTTCCTTTTTAAAAATAATATGTATAACTTCTTTTAAGTCTATTTTTACAGATCCAAATCCAATGCAAAATGCAAATATAAAAAACGTAAATATTAAAAGAGAGATTAAAATAAATACATGTTTAAATCTCGCCTTATCTGTAGTCTCCATTTTGTTTCCTCCGTTTTAAAGGAGGGTAAGTTTTTACCCTCCTATTTTTTATACCTATTTATTTGCTACCTTAAAGTAATGTCTTACTTCATGTCCCTTAAATTCCTCTGGATAAAAAATTGCTGCTAAATCCTCAATAATTTCATCTAATTTATCCACTGATTGAGACCACCATGGTTGAGATGACCACAATTCTCCATTTTTAATGGATTTCATATTTTCTATTATAGGTGCTTGGCTAACAAAATCTTTTATAGTTTCAGGTCTTGTTTTTCCCATGCCTTCAAAAACATATATATCCGCATTAGTACTCTTTGCATAAAACTCCTCAAAAGTTATTGAGCTAGCTCCACTCTTATTGCTTTCAAAATCTTTAAAAGTATAATCTCCACCAGCTATGTCATACATTTTTGCCTGATATGAACCTCCAAGCCTTACTGAGAATTTCCCATCGTGTATAACTCCAGCTGTAACTATAGGCTTGTCCTTCCCTTTAGTTTTTTCACTTACTTTCTTAACAGTTTCTTCTGCCTTTTCTAAGTGTTTATCCGCTTCAGCTTCTTTATTATAAAATAAAGACATGAATTTTATCCATTCCATTCTTCCTAAAGGATGGTTTTCTAGTGATGAAGCCTCAACAATATATGGTATTCCTAATTCTTCAAGCTTAGTTCCGATTTTTGGCACATCTCCCGCTATAACAAATGCTACTTCTGGTTTTTTAGATTTAATTAATTCGAAATCTAAAGCTGTATTTTTTCCTACATATGTGATTGATCCACTTTTCATTCTATCGTTTATTTCATCAATATGACCCTTGTCTATATCGTATGTTGTAACACATCCCACTGTGTCAAACACATCTAATGGTCTTATTAGAGAAGTATGTATACTTGAACATAATAAAACATTATCTATTGGAGTGTTTATAACTTGAATATCATCATATCCTTCCGGTTTTTTTTCTCCCTTTGGTACTAATAATAGTTTCCTATCAGCACCATCTGTTACTAACTTAACATTGTTATCTAAATATTCTACATTGAATTTAGTTGCATATTTAATTTTATCATCTTTATTTTTCAATGTACTTTCTTCCTTGATTCCTTTTGAATCAGGATTTGGGTCAGTATTTGTTTTTGTAGAGCAACCAACAAATGCAAACATAATCATCCCCAAAATAAGAGTGGTTAAAATTTTTTTCATTTTCGAAAGTTTCATTTAAATTCCTCCTGAGTAATATATTAATAATATATAATAAAAAACCACTTAGTAAATCACTAAGCGGTTTCCCATTTCAACGCACAAAATAAACAGTTAACATTGACACCCTATTAACCGATTCATAAAATATAGGCAGGTATTCTGGCTTACAGATCATCCTCCTCTCAAGCCTTCCCATGAATATCTTCACAGTGGCATATTTGAGATTCGTAACTGAATACAGCAATGGGTTTGCACCGGATTCTAACCGGTTTCCCTATTAATCTTCTACATTATCGAAGAAGAACCTATATTTACATTTTATTCTTTTTTAAACCATTTTCAATCATTCTACATTATTATACTTTTCAACATACTTTTAGTCAATGTTTTTATAATTAATTCTTTATTTTCCTAATATTTGATTGTAATTCATCTCAACTCTAATAATTAAAATGAATGAAAAGGCTTGAACTTATACTACAGTTCAAGCCTTCTCATAGTTAAATAATCTATTTATCTTCATCATTTTCATCCAATAATAGTATATCGATCATCATAAGAGCATTGCCACTGCTTTCTACATTTATGAATCCATTTACAAATGTTATAATATAATTAAGTAGGAGGGATATTGGTATGGATAAATATAATTTTATTGTAAATCTTACTCCAGCAGAGGTTATGAGCAAGGTTAAAAAGGAAGAATCTGCTGATCTTATACATGAAGAATTTCACGATATAGGCAATGATAGATATTATGGCACTTTAATATTTGAGAAGTATTTTATGAGAGTAAGCAGTAGAGTTGCTTTAATAGTATTAGTAAATAATTTAAATGGAAAGACAAAGGTAACAACAGTTGCTACCGGAAGCTCTCAAGGAAGATTTTTCAGTTTCGATTGGGGAGCAGCAGATGATTTTGCTTATAGTGTTAAGATAATATTGAATGATTTCATTACTGAATAAATAGATAAATAGTGCATTTGTTACAAAATTTACAACATGCTATGTAATTTTTATTTTCTTATTTCTTTTTCATATTGATTTTGCTACTATTTTAAACAGAAAAAAATAAAAACCTTGTAAAACAACTATGTATTTGCAAGGTTTTTACTTATTATTTATTCATGAATATACAACACTTAAATATCAATGGCCAACTTTTGCAAAAATTTCTCTCTCTTCACCTGAGCGCCTTTGGAAACATCCCCGCAGTGAATCCACTTAGCATTTTTAATGCCAATGCCTTTTAATGTAGTATTGATAAATGTTTTTTGAATTAAATTGCCAGCAAAATATTTTACATACCAACGTTGAGCTTGACCTGTTGTTATCACTTTTGCAGATTTAATATGGGTTAATTTACCCTTTAACCCTGTACTTGATTCTGTATATGAGAAATTTTTCAACATAACCTTATCAATGAAACCTTTGAGGATAGCAGGGAGATCGTACCACCAAAGGGGAAATAGAAAAATAATTTCATCTGTTTTTTTTAACATATTTTGATATTTTGTTACCAAAGGGTCCTTATGTTGTCCTTTTGAATACAAAGCCAATTCCCCTTCAGTCATAACAGGGTTAAAATTATCTTTATTTAAGTCAATTACCTGGTATTCCTTTTTCTTTTTTTCTAAAGTAGTTGTTATCGTATCCAGTATAGCCTTATTAAAACTTCCGTGCCATGGATGTGAAAATATAATTGTTACCATTTTGAATCACCTCTTAATTAATATTTTAAAATGTCTGTTCCCAATGTATAGGCAGCTTTTTTAGATTGCTCATTTTCGCAAACCTGCAATTCATATGTGCTTACATTAAGGTTTTGTATAAACTCCATCCCAACATATTTAGAAAGCATAGCGATAGATTGGACAATATTTTGAACCCCTGCATTGGCTTCAGTGCTATCTCCATAAGTGGTTAACAATACAATTTTTTTGTTTAATAGAGTATTATAATCTAATGCATGTAAACGGTCTAAAAAAGTTTTTAACTGCCCAGTCATATTAAAAACATAAACAGGGGTGGCAAAGACCAAAACATCTGCTTTTTCCACACTTTTATAAATATCCTGCATATCATCCTTTAATATACATTGACTTTGACTGCTTTTTTGGCAGGTGTTACAGCCTGTACAATATTGTATATTTTTTGATTGGAGATAAATTGTTTCTATTTGGGATGAGGAGGTTAAATCCTCTACACCTTTTAAATACTCTTTCAATAAAATAGCTGTATTGCCTTGCTTTTGAGGGCTTGCTAAGACAGATAGTATATTCATATTTATTCCTTCCTTTTACTTAATTCGGCGAATGAATGAATACTTTAATGCACATATATGCACATTATGATATTTTTTAAAAAGGCAACCCTGCCTTTTTAAATTTTAACGCTGTATTAAATTTTTTAAATTAGTTGCTGTTAATTCGAATTTTTCAAGAATATATTTATCGTTCAATTCATAAAGAACATTTCTATTTTCTTTTGTTTTATTGACTATCCCATATCTGTGCATTAAATCCAAATGTCTTGAAATAACTGAACGATCCTGTGTAAAATTTTCAGAAATATCTTTGATATTCTTAGTGCCGTTAATAGCTAGATATTTCATAATATCACATCGTACTGGATCAAATAAAGTCTTAAAAAATTCAAAATCAATGCTTTCTTCTATTTCTTTGGTACATTCTAAAATTAAATCATTTTCATTCATATCTATCACCTAATTAAGATTATACATGCACACCTATGCACATGTCAATAATAATTTATATGTCTTATTATGAACCATTTCAACTCTAATAATTAAAATAAATGAAAAGGCTTGAACAGCACTGTAAGTTCAAGCCTTCTCATACATTATATTTTTTGGGGTATTGTATTAGTTACCTAATCCCTTAGAAAAGAGATTAGAATTGATAGTTATCTATATTATTTTTAGATATGAAGTGGTTTAGTCCTTATAAAATCTCTATCAAATTATACTTCAAAAACAATATGTTCCATATTCTCCAATGGGTTTACATAAATTTTGCTTACCTTTACTTTTGCACCTATGATTTTTGTAATCAATTCTACCAAATCATCACTTACCTCTTTATAGAATAAGTTTCTATAATACTCGATTAACATTAAGTTGCCTTTATTTTTAAGTAAAGTTCTCTCCATAGGTGTTAATATATCATAAGTCCTAATTTCTATAATGCCTCCTGTTAAAGATACTTGAGTGTCTTTTGGACCTTTTCCCGTAAATTTTTTTAAGAAAGAAGATGTTTTTATCTTTATTTCTTCTTCAATATTCTTCGTCTCTTCCTTGCTTAATTGTGAAATTCCATACAATTTGCCATTATTATTTTTTCTATTGATTATCTTTAATACTACTTTGTGTAAAGATTCTAACATTTCTTCTTTTTCTATGGGTTTTACTAAATATTTATCAATGCCTATATCTACACTTTCCAATATATATTCTATATCTTCTATTTCAGTATTTATGATAATACCGCACTCTTGATCTATTTCCCTTATCTTTTTTATCATTTCTAATCCATTCATGTTGGGCATTCTTAAATCTGATATAACTATTTGTGGCCTATGTTTCATAAATAATTGGAGTCCCTCTTCGCCATCCTTGGCTATAAATAATTTTCCAACGAATTCTTTTAGAATTTTTTTATTTATAATTCTTGTTATTTCTTCATCTTCTACATATAAAAGTTTAATATTATTCATTATCTTAACAACCTTGTCCACTCTCTTATAAACACCTCAGCTTAAATGTATTTTATCCCATAGTTATACTCCTAATTATTTAAGCTAATTTTACCAAATTTATTAATAATATTCAAATATTTATTAATAAGCAAAATAGGCGTATGTGCCTCTAGAAGCTAATTTCTAGAATCCCATACACCCTATTAAAATACCTTTTTATTAATTTTTATGATATATTCTCAAATGAATCTATATTTATATTTTCCTCAACAAGCTTTATAAATATTTCAAATAGTTTAGGATCATACATATCTTTTTCGCATATCATAATTTCCAACGCCTCTTCTATTGTATAAGCTTCTCTGTAAGTCCTATTTGTGGTTAATGCATCAAAAACATCCGCTATTCGAATTATACGAGAAGCAATAGGAATTTCATCTTTGCACAACCCATAATATCCGCTTCCATCATAATTCTCATGATGAAATCTAACAACATCACAAAAGTCTTTAGAATATTTATTTTCTATCAATATCTCCGCTCCATATTCGGCATGCATTTTAATTGTTTCAAACTCAAAATTCGTTAACATTCCTTTTTTATTAAGGATGTTCCTTGGTATTCTTGATTTTCCAATATCATGACTTAATGAAAGTAAAATTAGAGTATTAATTTGCTTAGAGGAATAACCCATAGATTGTGCCATTCTTTTTACATATCCTCCCACCCTCTTACTGTGTAAAAATGTATCTAAAGTTATACTTTCATACTTGTCCACCTTTAAATTAGTATTTATCAAATAATTCAGCTCCACCACATATCCCCCCATTTAATATTATTAAATAAATAAGGCAAACCCATGAACATACATAAACAAAAAAAACAGCGTAATTAGTCTTTGATATAAATAAAAACTAATTACGCTGGTTTATATTTAGCAGAATAATTACATATTCTCTATTAATCATACCAGTAATTTATATTTTAAAATCACGTAAACATACAAACATACCAATATACCCATAGCTAAATAAACACTTATTTTCTATAAGTCTCATTGGCAACATAAAATTTACTCTCTAACCAAAATGTTACACCATAAAAGTTTATAAGTCAATTTATCTAAAAATCAATTATATGTAAAACTTGGATTTATTACAGTATTTTATAAGTTTTTCTTCAAATTCCTTTATATTCCCATCTATTTCATTGATTAATTTATATACCGAATCTATCTCCCCTAAAACGGCTTTTTCTTTAATATCATTTAAAAGAATATTAATTTCTGTTAGCCCAAAGTTTGAAATGGCTCCCTTTAATTTGTGTATTATTTCTGATAATTTTGTTGTTTTTCCTTTTTCAATACAATAAATTATCTCATCCATTTGTTCTTTAGAAAATAACTTTATCATTTTATTTCCCAATTCAAATATTAATTCAGTATTTCCATCTAAAACTTTACCCAATCTGTTTAATCCATCAAAACACTCATCATTTAAATCTAATTCATTTTTATTACACTCTTCTTCATCAAGATTTAAATGTTTATTTATCATAGAATATAATTTTTCTTTATCTATTGGTTTTGATAAATAATCATCCATGCCTAACTTTATAAACCTTTCTTTATCTTCTGCTAAGGCATACGCTGTCAATGCAATTATAGGTATCTTTTCAAATTTTCTTATCTCTCTAATGGCTTTCATTGCTTCTATTCCATTCATTTCAGGCATAGAAATATCCATCAATATTAAATCATAGCTATCCCTTTCCAATTCTTTCATTACTTCTTTTCCATTGTTTACAACTTCACTCTTCCATCCAAGTATTTTTATCAATTGGCTGATTACCATTTGATTAACTAAGTTATCTTCCGCGACTAATATTTTTACCTCTCTTTTTTTACTTGATTTTTTAAATTCTTTTTCAACTTTATGTACATTTTCCTCAAACTTAATATTATTTTTCCTTTCATCATATATTGTGAAGGGAATACTAATATCAATGTTATTTTCAAAGGTATCATTAATTTTTTTATGGTAGATTTCTAATTTATTTGATTCAGTTTTACAATTCTCTAATATATTATTCATGTTGTCTAATAAAGAATTGGCCGAATCTTTAACGGCCATCATATATTCTCTTTGTTTAAAAGTCAATTCATCTTTTAACAAAATATCTATTAGTCCAATAATTCCATTTATAGGAGTTCTTATTTCATGGCTTACATTTCTAAGAAAATTGCACTTTTCCTCATATTCTAAGGAATTATCTAATTTCTTTTTTAAAGAATGTTTCATAACTGTAATTCTATCCGTTATATTTAAAATACATATACCCACTTCTGTAACGCATCCATTTTTATTTTTAATAGGTACCATTTCTATTTTATAATATTCTATTTGATCTTTTTTTATTAATACTTCCTCATTAGTACTAACTTTCATACCTTTAAAAGCAATGAGTAATTTTTCCTTAATTCTTGATATAAAAAATTTTTTTATATGATTTTTTTCTAACTTATCAATTGTGTCCAATACGCTCATTCCTACTTGGATATCTAGTCCTATCAACTTTTTTATAATCATTTTGTACTTATCATTTACTAAGGTATATCTATAATGTTTATCTAAAACCAAAATAGATACGCTATCAAAGTTTTCAAACATAACTTTTAACTTGTTCACTTCTGCATGTCTTTCTTTATTCATATTTATTTCCGCATTTCCTTCCTAAGTTGTATAGCAACATTTTTCATTTTTACCATATGTTACATTAAATTTTCGGCTATTTATTATAAAACCTTAATAGAAAAGCATGAGCAATCCAGCATAAAAAAAGCAGTAGGTTTCCCTACTGCTTTTTCCCTATTATTTTTTAGGTTATTGTAAAACTATTATTTCCATACAGTTTCCTATAGGAGGCATGCTTCTTGTAACTGCACCACCATAATAAGCTACTATCTCAGCGCCTTCTTTTAAATCTTTATAGGATAATTGTTTTTTACTTTTTACATCTATGATTTTTGTATTTTCATTGATGTTAAGCTTTATTACATCATATCCAAATTCTGTAGCTTTCTTGCCTTCTAAAAGGATAGCTCCCCCTTCTTTACCATCAGTTAAGCTAGTTATTTTTCCTTGAGTAGCTAATAAATCTTTCTCTACTTTATCTAAAATAACTATTTTTTCAGGTATATATGCAGTAGTAACAAATCCTTTAAAATCTACAATTCCATCTTTTTTATCAAAATATATTCTTATTTTATTCCATTCTTTTAAATCGCTGATGGATACCTTTTCTCCTTCTCCATTTACTATTTCAGTTTTTTCTGTAATAAAAGTAAATGCAGATTCATCCCTTGATTTTATATATGCGTTCTTTTCATTCTTTTTATCATCTAATTGAATTATACTACCTATATTTTGTTCTACAGTTCCTATACTCTCATTTTCTTGTGAAACTACAATCTTTCTACCATAAGACATAGGTGGAATACCCAAAGTAACAGCAGGGCCATAATAAGCTCTGATTTTCATACCCTCTTTTAAATCAGCCTTAGTTAATTTTTTTCCATCAAATTCATTTATTATTTCGCTTTTATCATTGATAGAAATATTGATATCTTCCATGGAAAGAATTATACCATCTTTAATATCTCTTATACTTAATATTTCTCCTTCCACATTTTTAACAGCGATTTTCACATCTTCATTCTTTATACTAGCGCTAATCGCCACTGGTGCATCATTTTGTTTTTGGTCAGCTGCCGAAACTCCACCTATAGGTAACGTTAAAGCAACACAAGTTAGTAATAGAATTACCTTCTTATTAATCATCAATTTTCCTCCTTTGGATTATTATTCTTATTGACTTATATTTATACTACGAAACAAAAGAAGAAAAAGGAGCATACTTTTAAAATTTTTTTACATTTTTCTACACATATATAAATTTCATAATCTTTCCTAACACCCTTAACCTATTCTCCATCCTAATTCTTCAATTTGATTATACTTAGCATACCATCCTTCTTTTCCTGCTAATTCCTCTGGCGTTCCCATTTCAGCTATTTTTCCCTTTTGAAGAATTATCACCTTATCAGCATCTATTATTCCAGATACTCTATGACTTATAGTTAATATAGTTCTATCTTTAGATATTTCCTTTAACACTTTAAATACCTTTTTTTCTGTTATAAAATCTAAACCTGAGGTCACTTCATCCAGCAATAAAATTGGAGGATTGCATACTATTGCACAAGCAAGAGATAGCAATTGATATTGGCCATTAGAAAGCTGTGTTTCTCCTTCGCCAATTACTGTATCATATCCCTTAGATAGATTTATAATATCGTCGTGTAACCCTACAGCTTTTGCTGCCTTTATTATTTCCTCATCAGTAATAGTTTCATCATACAAGCTTATTGCCTCTTTAATGGTGCCATCATATATCATGATGTTTTGAGGTACTATTCCTATGATCTTACGACGTAAATTTGCGGGAATTTTAAATGGATTAAAATCTCCTATCTTTATAATTCCCTCCTTAACCTCATAAAGCCCTGCCACAAGATTTAATATTGTGCTTTTTCCTGCACCAGTTCTACCTACCAAAGCCACCTTTGTTCCTGGTTCTATATTGAAGGATACGTTTTTCACCACATTTTTTCCATTGCCATAGTCAAAAGATAGATTGTCTAAGCTTATATTAAAATTATAATCACTGATTTTATCTTCATTAAATTCCACAGAAGAATCATTTTCCTCATATCTTATTTCTTCTTCTAACATTTCAAACTCTTCAATTCTCTTTAACCCAGAAATAGCTTCTTGTATTGTTTGAAATTCCATAGCTATGGATTCAATAGGTGCTAGCATCCTTGATACTAAATCAATACTGGCTGCTATTGACCCAACGGTTAATCCTATTGAACCTACTCCATTAGGTGAAGCTATAACTACAATTACAACTATCATCGTAGCTCTTAACAATTGCATTATGCATGGAAATATAGAATCATAGGTACTTGTTTTATGAACTGCATATAAGTTATCATTTAATGGTTTCTGAAACCTATCCACAAATTGTTTTTCCTTACCAAATATCTTTATAGTCCTTATTCCATTAAACAATTCTTGAATGTATCCATTGATTTTACCTACTGCTTTTCTCGCTTCTAATTGAGATTTCAATGTTATTTTATTAAAATAATTTGTTATCACATATATTATTGGAATTAATATTAACACATATAGAGCTAAAGTCGGGCTTAATATATATACAGATATAACAATTCCCAAAGCCTTTAATCCATCAGCTATAATACTTATTACCCCTGAGGTTAAAACTGTTCCTACCGCATCCACATCCGAAGTAAAATAACTCATTGTTGAGCCAACAGAATTATTTGATAAATATGATATAGGAAGCTTTAATAATTTCTTTGCCATATTGTATCTTATATTAGCTAGCATATTTTGGCCTACTATAGCCAAGCTCATCTCACGTACCAAATCAGCCACTGCACTTACTATTACAGCTAACAAATACCAAGTTGCTAACACCCATATACCTTCACTTATTCCCTTTGAAATATGATTATCTATTATATTTCTTAAAATTTGAGGAGGGAGTAGCTGCATTCCAATACCCACAATAATAGCAATTATCAATGAAACTATTGAGAAGGGCTTATTCTTACATGTATCCACAAAGGCATTAAGCACTATTTTATTTTTCCTCACTCTCTTCACCTCCTAAAAATTTTTGTGATTCTACAATCTTGTTATATATACCTTTATCATTAACTAATTCTTCATGGGTTCCTTCTTGTACAACCTTACCCTTATCTAATACCAAAACTTTATCTGTGTATTTGAAGGCATCAAGTCTATGGGAAAATATAAATATGATTTTATCCTTTGCATTTTTACGTAATCCTTCAATTATCTTGGCTTCTGTATTTATATCTACCGCTGAAAATGGGTCATCAAGTATTAGAATTTTAGAGTTTTTATAAAGAGCTCTTGCTAGAGCTATCCTTTGTTTTTGTCCCCCTGAAACCTTGATCCCCTTTTCTCCAACCTGTGTATCTAATCCATGATCAAGTCTTTTGATATCTTCTTTTAACGAAGCTATATCCAATACCTTTTCTAATATGTCCTCTTCTTCCACTCCCCAGGTAATGTTATTTCTAAAACTTTCAGAAAAAAGGAATGAATTATGTCCCATATAGCTAATACTAGAACACTTATCCTCACGAGAAATATTTCGTAATTCCACGCCGTCAAACTTAATACTTCCCTCGTAATCATATAGTCCTGTTAACGCTAATCCTAAGGCACTTTTACCAGAACCAACAGAACCAGTAACTCCAACGATCATTCCTTCTTCTACCTTTAATGATAAATCCTCAATTGCATATTGGTCTGAGGTAGGATATTTAAAAGAAAGTTTTTCTATACTTATTTCCTTTGGATTTAATATTTCATTTTTAAAATTATCTTCAATATTGTTGTCACCTATTAAATTCTTAACTCTTTCCCAAGAAGCCTTAGCCCCTTGTTGAATATTAAACACTTTGGCAGCTGTAGTAGTTCTAGCTGCTAGTGATGTAAACATAGTGATAAAAGCAGTGAAGGTACCAATTGTCCAGTTTCCCATTATAACTTCATTGCTTCCTAAGGCTACAACTAAGATAATACCAATAGTAGCTATTGATGAATATATAGGTCCTAAACCACTCTTTAACACTGATGCTGCAGTAGCCTTATTACTTTGATCCTTTAACTTCTGTTCTAATCTTTCTAATTCAGCCTCTTCTCTTCCATAAAGCCTTAACAGACTAGTTTCTGCAATCATCTTTCTAATTTGAGAGGTTGTTTTAGAATTAGCCTTTCTTGCTAATTTATTCTTAGATTGAACAAAGTTTTTCATAAATTCTGCTAGAAAAATAGATAATGGAATAGGAATTGATGCTATTAAAGTTATTTTAACATCGTAAATCATAAGAGTTACAAAGTAAGCAAGCATAAGCACCCAGGTATCCCATAGTTCAGTGATGGTTTTTCTTACAGCTTCTACTACAATATCTACATCACCAATGGTTGTGGACATCATATCTCCCACCCTTTGCTTTTCAAGGGTATTTAAATCTTTATTAAGCAAGGATTCTGTAATACCAATTCTCATATCCCCACTGATGCGGTTTGCCATATCCCTAACGTAATATCTTTTGAAAAATCTTGCAACTTGAAAAGCTAAAGTTACTAAAATAAATTTAATGCCCGCTCTAAGAATTCCCCAAACATCGCTAGATGAAATAGCTGAATCTAATAGTTTCCCTTGGAAAATGGGTCCTAGCACAATAATTGTATTATAGAGTGTTCCTGAAATTGCTGTAAATATGAATTGTTTATTGTATTTTATAATGTATGATAGCAACTTATCAGAATTTTTGGGAGGAGTAAATTTCGTCCTTATTTGCTTTTTATCCATATATACACCTCTTGATTATTTTTCATTTTTTTCGAATATTTCATCACTAAATTCATTAAAAAGTTCAGTACAAGTTTCTAACATTTCTAAAACTTCTTTTTTCATTTCACAATTAAAATAATCCTTTTTTTCTATTTTTCTTAGCCATTTATTTAATTTATTTAACTCATATTCGTTTTCCTCAATTTCAGCATAGTTATAGTTTTCTTTCTCTCTCTCACTCCTTATTTCCTCAATAAAATTTCTACACCTGCCTATAAGCTCTTTGTAATCAGCTTCTCTTTCACCATTAAAATCATTAATTATATTTTGATTTTTACTCTGGTTGTCTATGTTAGTAATGCAGTTTATTGCTCGTCCATTAATAGAATGTATTTGTTCCTCAAGCTTTTTAAACTCAATTTTAGCCTCCCCTGATTCAGGTAAAACCCAAATTGATTGAAGTACATTTAGTGCACCAATGGATTTTAGTTTTCTCCATACTGCCATTCTATTTTTTTGTGGTTCACGAGGAATTTGATATATAAGAGTTCTCCATTCCATATTATTTGCCTCCTTGCCTATACTAAGCTATAATCGTAACACTGGTTACATGTAATACTGGTTACTTTTATATTAATTCCAAACAAGTATAATGTCAATATTTTACTTTATTCAAAATAGTTTATCACCATACCATTTTTCACTAGAGATTTTTGACATAAAATAAAAAGTTTAATGAGGTAGTAAATTCGATAAAATAAATTATGCCAGCTATGGTTTTAACCATAGCTGGCATTTTAATAATATTTTTAGTTAATTGGTATTACTAATTGTTGTCCTATGAATATCAAATCAATATTTTTAATATTGTTTTCTGCTGCTATTTTCTTATAAGAAATGTTATATTTTTCTCCTATTGAAGATAGGCAGTCTCCTGATTTTACTGTATATATAACCTTTTTATCTGATGGTTTTAATTCAGGCTGAGTTGGCTTAGTTCCTGGTTTAGTTGCAGGCTTAACCCCTGGTGTTAAGTAGTTAGCTTTAACTACTGAAAGCTTTTTAACCTGTCTTAGTTCATTTATTAAAGCATCTCTTATTGGTAAATTAGTATCCTTTAAATTTTTAGCTCCTTTGAAATCATAGTCGTCTCCACCTTCAGCCATAAAGTCATTAGTAACAACTGTATAATATTTGTTCATATCAACCTTTGAACCATCTTTTAAAGTCATTTCATATATTCTATCTCCAAAAGGTTGTTTTAAGTCGTATTTAACTTTTACTCCTGAAATTGCCGCCCATCCTACTGTTTTATTATCTATACCGTTTTCTATAACTCTTTTTAAATCTGATCCTTTTAATTCCATTGTAAATAATGTATTATCAAAAGGCATAAGTTCATATAATTTTCCTACAGTAATATTACCCTTTTCTATTGGGCATCTAAGTCCTCCACCATTTGTAATTGCAATTTGAGCTTTAGCAGTCTTAGCCATTACATCACAAACCCACTCTCCAAGTAATGTAGGACCACCAAATCTATCATGGGTTAAATCCTTATCTGTAGTTCCTACAACTTCATCTAATTTAGATTTTGAAGCATCATCATATTTTTTAGCTATAGCTTTTCCTGCTTCATCCTCTGGTAATGTTTTAACTATTTCTGCCAAATCAATGAAAGTTGGTTCTATACTTGCCTTATTAGTCTTAGTGTTAAATGCTACTTCTAGTTTTACATAAGCTCTACCATTTTTGTATCCTTGAACTACAGGAATTCCATTAACTTTTCCTGATACAGGCATATGTGTGTGTGCAGAAATTATAGCATCTACTCCAGCATTAGCCTTGGCAAGATCTGCTGCTTCCCCTGTAATTTCCCCAGTCTTTTTATCTTGGAAAGAACCTAGATGGGTTAAAGCTATAACCACGTCAGCCTTACCTTCTTTTAACTCTCCACTTCTTAATTTTTTGCTCCATTCTTTTGTAGCTACTATTGGATCTCTAAATTCAATATTTTCTACATTAGTTGGCTTAGTTTTATAAGCTGTTTCAGGAGTTGCCAGTCCAACAAATCCTATCTTTAATCCATCCATTTCTACTATTTTATATGGTTTTGCCCAATTAACTGGCTGTCCTGTTTTTTTATCATATATATTTGATGCTAAGAAATCAAAGCCTGCTTCTTTTGACCATTTTCCTATTCTATCCATGCCCCAGTCAAACTCATGGTTTCCTACTGCCGAGGCAGTTAATCCAATTGATTTTAGCATTTCACTTATTGGAGCTCCATAATTTAAATTAGAAAGAGCTGTACCTTGATATAAATCTCCACCTGATACAACTATGGTATTTTTATTTTCCTTTTTAAAATTATTTATAGCTCCTGCAAATTTAGCTATTCCTATATCTTTTCCTGATTCATTTACTATACCATGATAGTCATTAAAGGATATAACATTTACTGTCTTAGTATTTTTTGCATATTCTAAATCCGCTTCTGTAATTGCTGCCACATTTGGAGTTCTTCCATCTTTAGATAGAGGAATCTTTATTTTACCTTCATTTATTAATTTTACAGTTTCCTCTCTTTTTGTAGAATCCCAATTATTCCCTACAACTTTCCAATTGTTATTCATTTGTGGAGTTATTACTCCCTGCTTTACTTCTTCAATATATTTTCCTATTAAATCTCTTATTGGAGTAGCTCCTACTGCATCCTTTTCTATAACTTTTGGTATATTTCCATCCTTGAATATTCCACCATTAGCATTTAGAAGATGTGAGCTAGCTCTATAATTATTTACTGCTAACTTAAGAGTATCTGTATCTTTTATTGCTGAATCATCCATTTTTCTTAAGTTAACAATTCTATTACCAGGTTCTTTTGAAGCATCTACTTCATACTTAACTCCAGAAAACATATCATAATTATATCCTCTTATGTCTTCATTAAAAGATAGAGTTAAATCTCCTGGTTTGTAAGTATTATAATAACTTGCTGACCATTCCATATAATCTTTTAATTGTTTTCCTGTTACTTCCAATAAGTATAATGTATTGTCATATTTATATATTAATGAAGCATCACTTTTTTTAATTTTACCTTGCTTCATATTAGCGTCTGATCTAAAGGCTGCTGCAGCTGAAACATCAGCTTTTGTATAGTGCATTTGCACTTCGTTTATTAGATTAATCATTGGAGTTTCTTCTATTTGTGAAGTAGGTATACCTTTTACTTCATCCTTTTTAACTAAGTCTCCGCCTTTAAGTTCCCCTATTATTTGGTTGGCATCATCTAAAGCAACTTTATGATATGAGCTTAATTTTTTTTCTAAATCTTTATCTGACTCATAATTTATAGCTTTAGTTTTTGCATCCTCCATCCATATAATTTTAGATGTAACATCTTTAGCTTTATCATTCACTACATATTTTCCATTTTTCTCAGTAAGTTTTATATCTATCTTAGCTATGCTTTGAGCTGCATTTTTATTTTCAACCAATAAAACATTATTATATAAGACTCCCTCAACAGCTTTATGCTCATGTGCAGCAACTATAGCAGCAAGTTCTGGACACGCATTTGCAAGTTCAACTGCTGAAGAGCCTTTATTTCCATACTCTTCTCCCTCTGACATATGAACTACTGCCACCATTACATCTACTTTATTCTTGATTTCAGATATTACTTTTTTAGCTTCCTCTATAGGATCTGTAACTTTATAGCCTTTTAAATTTTCTGAGTCCCATCTTGTTATATTAGGACTAGTCATTCCTATTAGGCCAACTTTTATTCCTGACTTTTCAACGATCTTATAAGGTTCTGCTAATCTCTTTCCATCTGGTCTATAAACGTTTCCACAAAGTACTGATCCCTTGAATTGAGAAGCAACTTTGTCTAGTGTAGGAACACCATAATTAAATTCATGATTTCCTAAAGTCCAAGTGTCATATCCCATTTCATTCATAGCAAAAATCATTGGATGCATTTCATTTTTTAAAAATAAACTAGCTGAGTTATCTTGAATAGTATCTCCAACATCCACCAATATTGTATTAGGATTTTCCTTTTTTAATTCTTTAATTGCCGTAGCAATTTGTGCCATACTACCTGATTTACTTTCTGAGTTAGTAGCATACTCGTATGGTAAAAACTTTCCATGTGTATCACTTGTTGCAAGTATCTGTATGTCTACAGTTTTTCCTGCTGCTAATACATTAAATGGAGTAGCGAAGCTTAATACCATAACTAATGTTATTAACCAAGATGTCCACTTCTTAAATTTAAACTTTTTAAACATAAAACCTCCCCTTCCCTTACTTTTATTATTTTGTAATACCTTGGGAAAATAATGGTATTTATAATATTATTATACATCCTTTACACAATACTGTAAATATGAATTAATCGTGAATATCGATCAACTCTAATCATAAATCCAATATTTAAGCATACAAAAAGCATCCAAACCTTAATTCGGATGCTGTGTATTCTATCCATTAACTCTATACCCTAGTTTTATACCTTAGTTTTATACCCTAACTCTATATCCAACTCCCCACAGCGTTTCAACATACTGTGGCTCTGATGGATTTGATTCGATCTTTTCTCGTATTTTTCTAATATGTACTGTAATTGTAGCATTATCTCCAAGGGAATCAAGACCCCAAATCCTTTCAAAGAGCTCGTCCTTTCCAAATACTCTATTAGGATTTTCAGCCATATGCAATAATAACTCAAATTCTTTTTGTGTTAGATTAACTTCTTTGCCATTTATAAATACCTGTCTTGAGTCTTTAAGTATTTCAAGCCCTCTTATAACAATGCTATTATTATTTGACTTACTACAAAATTTATTTCTCATTCTCTCATAATTTTGAAGATGAGATTTAACTCTGGCAACCAATTCACCTGGACTAAAAGGTTTTGTTATGTAATCATCCGCTCCAAGACTTAACCCCTTTATTTTATCAATTTCTTCTTTTTTAGCGGAAACCATTAAAACTGGTATATCCTTATGTTCATTAATAATTCTTAATATATCAAAACCATCAATCTTAGGAAGCATAACATCAAGAATTATTAAATCATATTTATTTCCCTTTATTTCATTTAAACCACTTACCCCATCCGTACAAATATTCACTTCAAAACCTGATAACTCTAAGTAATCTCTTTGAAGTTCAGCAATACTTAGGTCATCTTCCACTATTAATATTTTTTTCATATGCTTGAAAACCTCCAAATATTAATCTTTTTGCCCCTTATTTCATATTATTTTTCCGAGAGATATCATAATACTTGTGCCTTCATTCCCGTGGCTAACTGCCCATATCCTGCCTTTATGCCCCTCAACAATTTGTTTTGCAATAGCAAGTCCTAACCCACTACCCTTTGCTTCACTTCTTGCAGAATCCGCTCTATAAAATCTATGAAATATTTTATTTATATCATTATTATCAATTCCAGAACCATTATCCCTTATTTCTATTATAATACTTGAGCTTGTTTCTCGTAGATTTAAATTTATTTGCCCCTGCTTTTTATCCATATATTTACGTGAATTTTCTATAGTATTTAAAATAACTCTTCTCATTCTCTCTCTATCCATCATAACATATTTAGAGGTCTTTAAATCATTATTTAAACTTATTTTTATGTTATCCTTTATAAGTTCGGATTCACTTTCACATATACAAAAACTTAAATACTCAACAATATCTATTTTTTCAAAGTTAAAAGGAAGCTGTTTTAAATCCAGCTTTGAGTATAAAAGCAAGTCATCAATCATATGGTCAATATGTTCAGCCTTTGAATAAATGGTTTTTAAATAATTCTCTCTTTTCTCAGGTGTATTTGCCACTCCATCTAAAATTCCCTCTACATAACCTTTTATTGATGTTATTGGTGTCTTTAGGTCATGGGAAATACTAGATACAAGTACTTTACGATTATCATCATACTTCGTTTTCATAACTATAGAATCTTTAAGTTGTACTCTCATAACCTCAAAGCCATGACACAATTCCCTTATCTCCTGGTCACCATCTTCAATAATCTCACAATCTAAGTTTCCATTACTGATTTCAGTTGTAGCTTCTTTTAAAAACTTAATAGGTTTTATTATTCTCTCTGAAAAAAGGTAGGACATAATTATGTTAGTTACTATAAAAGATATTATATAAACCACAATAGCGATAACCACAAGTTTATTAAATACATTTGTTTCTTCTCCTATAGGAGCTAACAATATTATATTTCCAGTCCTGTTTCCTTCTAAGTTTAAGTCTATAGCTTCAATCATATAACAAATACCATTAATTACTATCCTTTTTTCTAGGATATTTCCCTTTAATACTTCCATAGTTTTTTCTATATCTATTTTGTTAATATCCTTAGGGCTAGCTATAATCTTATGCCCTTTAACAATTATGAATTTACCATCTAAATCTGAAAGCTTATATGATAAATCATCTTGAAATTTAGTGTCTTCAATGTCTTTAATATTTTGTTTTAATATATCATTTCTAATATCTACAAGCTCAGTCCTTACAATCATCCCATCTTTAAAACCATCATAGTCAGGCTCCTTGTGAAAAACCTTTGAAGAAACAAATAAAAAACTAAACATGAATATAATGGTAATGATAAGTGGCACTATAGCCGTTATTGTATTAGATATTATTAGTCGTTTTTTTATATCCATTTTTTCACCTTAAAAATCTTTTTTATCAAATAAATAATACCCTAGTGTAAAGAGTAATATTCCATAACTGCCCATCATCATAAGCTGACGGAAAATCTTTAGGAATGGAAAACTGCTCATTATCCACAAATTATACCACCTAAACATGGATGTGAAAAGTATCCCTGAGTATTGTGAAAAAATAACCTCCATTACTTTAAACACACTAAAAACAAGAACTGATAAAAAAAACACACCTATTCCACTTCTTAGAATGTTAGTAAACACTGTGACTAGCAATACTAAGACCATCATAGGAAGTATAGTAACTATATAGGATATAATTATTCTCATCATTCCTTGCAGAGTAAAAGAGTTTGCATTAAAAATAACCCCTACAATAGTTGAAAAAATCATTACAAACAAAAGATTAATCAATATAAAAAACATTATAGCTACTATTTTAGCAGTAAAAAACTTCAATCTTGTAATGGGTCTTGTAATTGCAATCTTCATAGTGTTTTGAGAAAATTCCCCCGAAAAACTATCTATGGTAATAAATGTAGCAAAAAGTGGTAATATACTATTCACTAGCATGGATAGTACTAATATTGGAAACTCCATGCTAGAGGTTCCCCTTAATCCAAAGCCACTTCTTAATCCAGTAATAGTAAGTTGTCCTATTACAATGAAAATCAATGATATTATTGCTGCCACTAAAATCTTCTTCTTTTTATATAACTTTTCAACTTCATTAATCACAGCAGCCTTAAATTCTACCATTTCGTTCCACCTCGCTTATAAAGTAGTTTTCCAGTGAAGCATAATTATTTAATATGTTTTTAGTTGTATCCACATTAAGCATTCTTCCATTATAAAGAACTCCTATCTTACTACAGGTAAGCTCAACATCATGAATAAGATGGCTTGATATAAAAAATGTTGTCTTCTCTTCTTTTGCAAGATTTTTTATAAGATTTCTCATATCAATCATTCCCTCAACATCTAGTCCATTTAAAGGCTCGTCTAAAATAACAATTTCAGGTCTGGATAGAATCGCCCCTGCAATTCCAAGCCTCTGCTTCATTCCAAGGGAAAACTTTCTTGTTTTTTCATCTTTAAACCTTAGTATCCCTG
>NZ_CAUPZS010000033.1:0-46144 GCF_963515715.1 uncultured Clostridium sp. | reverse complement strand
CTACAGATTGAGCTACTGCTGCTCCACCTATTCCAAATATTCCTGTTAATGTTGAGACTAAAGAAAATACTATTTTATTTCCTGAGGCCAATAAGGGTTCTAATAAATCAACTAAAGCTTTAAATGCCCCTGACTCTTCAATAAATGTTATAAATGGATTAAATAAAACAAACATTATAAACAACCACATCATACGCGATGCACCTTGAATTAATGTATCAAATATATCATTCAAACTTAATTTAGCTACAACTCCTGTAACGATGGCTGCTGTAAACATAACAACTACAGCATAAGAGGCTCCGCTCTTTACATAAATACCATAAATAATTAAAAGTACTAAAGTAATTAAAAATGCATAAGTAGCCCTTTTAGCTTCAACACTTGCTTCCTGATTAACATCAATATTTTCAACATTTTCATAGGCATAAATACCTTTTGTATCCTTTTGAATCTTATTAGCCATGATATAAGTTACTATTAAACAAACAGCTGTTACCGGTAATCCAGCAGATATTAAATATTGCCCATAGCTTAATCCTGTTAATCCCATAATGGTTACTACTTGCGGTGAAAAAGGTCCTATAAACAACCCAGTTAGACCCGCTCCCATAAAAACTGCTGCTAGTGAAGATGGCGTAATTCCTATAGCTGCTACTAATGGAATTATTATAGGAGCTATAATAGCATTTGCTCCAGCAAGAGTTCCAAGTAATGCTGTTAAAACCATGGAAGTCACCATTGAAGATAAAACAGCTTTCTTCTCCGTATTAATTCCTATTTTCTTCATAACTGTTCTAACTATATTTTCCGCAACTCCAGTTTTTTTAAGAATTGCACCTAATGCTGAGCCAATCATTATAATAAATCCTATTAATGATAAAAAGGATCCTAAAGAGTCTGCTATGACCGAACCCATGCCTAATAGAGGCTTGTTTGTTAAAATAGCCGTAATAATGACACACAAAAGTACATTTAGAATTGGATTAATATCCTTAAACGCAAGAACTATATATAGTATTAATGACAATAAAGCAAATAATGGTGAAATACCAAATAACATTTAAAATCCCTCCTTTTAATATTTTTATTTGATATATAAAAGTTATTTTGTATCACGCATTTAAGAAAAAATAAAGTTAATATACTTTATTTTAAATTTAAATATTTTATTCCATTAATTTTTCTAACTCCAAGTCCTGAATTATCATTTAAGGAGTTTTAAATTGAGCTGAAATTTACCATATTACAAAACAAAAAAACCAATAAAAGCATACTATTACTTGCTTTTACTGGTTTTTATTTATTCCGATATAAACAGATTTCTAAACTTCAGAGAGAGTTTTTACTCCATCTGAAGTTTAGAAATCGTTATCCAGGGACGTAACCGCTCTTTACTCCTACTTTTAAGAAGATGGGAGTATTAGAGCGGGTAGTCATCGGATAAATTTTTCATTTTATATCTCATTAAACAAAACAGTAAATCTAAAAATATTTTAATTTTATTTCATTATATTTTTTTACCGCATCTTTATACGCTACAATGATTGCTCGTTGAGAGGAACCATGGTACCTTCTTTTAATTTCTTCTTGACAATTCGAGTCAAATTCAATAAGTTTTTTTCCCATAAATAAACTTCTAACGAATTCATCCGTTGTTCTTATGGTTGCTGAACAACTTAAATCTATTATAGTATCATTTTCCACTTCCACTACAAAACCTATAAAAAATGAATTGAATATATTTGTAATTGCATTATCTGTATTAGTTTTAGAATTGCCCACCACATATACCGTATTCCCCTGATACATTAATACCACCTCATGGAATATTATACGGTAATGTAATTTATTTGTCTAATATGAACTCTTTACCTAAATATAAGTCTTCTAAATATGTCTTGCCATTATCCTCTGAACCTATGGTTACAGGAGTTACCATGACTTGACGGGCTTTATAGTATTTATAACTTCCATCCTTCTCCTTGTTATAGAAGCCTGAAAAATCATGTATCATATAATGCTCTCCATTGTATTCGCCAATGTATAACATAGCGTGTCCTGGCATATATAGTGCTGCTCCGGGATTTATACCGTCAAATAGTTTTTGCCTTTGTTCAAAAGTCATCTCTTTTGGCATATCGTAGGATTTCCCTGGATCTTTTCTTCCTTGTTCCCCTGTATTTCTAGGAAGATTTATCCCAATACTCCTATATATATCCATAACAAAAGAAGAACAATCTCTTCCATTAAACATTCCACCCCAACCATATCTTTCTCCTAAAAATTTAAAAGCTTGATTTAATACAGTTTCTCTAGTATAAGGAAGATAGCCAACATTTACATCCTCTGTTCTAGGTATTAAAGCATATTTTAAAACCATTTTTCCACTATCATCTCTTGTAGGAAGTTTAACTACATAATTTCCTGTAGTATTTTGTCCATAAACTTCATCGCCGATTTCTTTTTGGCTAGCAAGAGGTATTCTTACTCCCATATCAAATTTAATTTCAGAAAGATTGCTATCCAGTGGATTATAAGCTGTAAATGCTCTTTTACCTGTAGTTACTAGGAAATCCTTAGTATCTATATATTTAAACAACTCATCCTTTGACGCTATAGCAATATCCTCTGCAGGTATCCAAGCTAAATAGTTATACATTTGAGCAAAATACCACTTTTTATCTTTGCTTGTACTTAATATTACAATAGGTTCTAAAGGATATACAGCTGTTTCCATTAATCTATCAAACTCATAAGTATCTCCTTCTTTAAACAATAATTCATAAGTAGGATAGGTTTTCATCAATGTTCTTCTAACAGTAATGCCATATTTAACTCCATTTTCCTCTTTCAGACCCTCTAAGTTTAAGTTTTCATTTAATTTATTGTAGTAAAATTCCGTTATTAATTTACCATCTTTATCATATCTAGGACTGGATGAAGGTGAGCTCAAATCTTTTATAAGTTTTGTCAATTCTTCTTTCGTAAATACTTCTTTATAATTTTTAAGATCTACCACTTCAGGTGTCTTTTTTTCTAATTCTTTATTATATTTTTCTATAGAAGCTTTATCCATAATAATATTATCTTTATCTTTAATATTCTTTATCCAAAAGTCCGCCTTCATCATGTCTTCAGTTACTTTAGGTACATTGCTTTTAAACTGAACGTGATTTTCACCTGCTGCATAAACGTTTGTAGAAATAATAGTAGTAAAAAAAATAGCTAAAATACTTTTCAATTTAATTTTTTTCATATACCCTAACCCCCTACGAATTTATGAATTTATAATATAGAAAGTATTTTTCCTACTAACATTCCTCCACCTGTACCAACTATATATCCCATAAGAGCCATTAAAACTCCAATAGGCACTAAAGCTTCACTATAAGCACCAGCAAGTATAGGCGCAGAAGCTACTCCTCCTATGTTTGCTAAACTAGCAACTCCACATGTAAATAGATCCAGCTTAAATATTTTTGCAGATAGAACCATAAGCAGCGCGTGTATTCCAAGTATCACAAATCCTGAAATAATATATATAGGTGCTTTTGTTAATTCTGCAAAGTTTGCTCTGGATGCAATTAAAGCAACTATTGTATATAGCATTAAGTTTGAAAGCTGAGATGACCCTGGAATCTTCGCCACTGGTGTCATTGCAAATATTATTCCCAAACCAGTAGCTATAAGAACTGTCCATGTTGTTCCCTGAAAGAATTCAGATTTTGGCATTAATCCTCCAAGGTATATAGATATAGCAGAAACAAACAAACTTAAACCTAATAATATTATTAAATCTGAGAATTCTATCTCCTTTCTCATAGACGCCTTATCTGCAGTTAATTTTTCTCCTATTTCATCTATTAGTTTCGTATTAGACTTTGTCCATTTATTAAACTTTGGAGCAAAGGATACTAACCATAATAATAACATTACCCAAATTGAATAATTAATAGAGTCCATAAGAAGTGTGTATCCTAGTTTTGCGTCGGGTACATTCAATGCTCCTTGCACGGCAACCATATTACCAGTACCACCTATCCAACTTCCACAAAGAGCTGCAAAGGCCTTCCAAGTATCTGGTTCATAAAAGCCTTTAAATAAAACATAAGTAACTACAAATCCTATCATAATACTTATAGTTGCTGAGAAGAATCCAATTAACATCTTAGGTCCTAATTTTGCGATCTTTCTAATATCACATCTTAAAAGCATTAAAAATATCATAGCAGGTAGTAAATTATCCTTTAGTCCTTTATAAATTGCTGTTATTTCTTTGTTGTTTTCCCAAACTCCAAAGGTAGAAAGTAACATAGCCCCAAAGTATAAAAGAACAATTGCAGGAATATAGGTAAATATTTTTGATTTGGATTTTTTCTCCGCCAGCACCAACATGCTAGCAAAGAAGATTAGAAATGCAACATAGGTAAAACCCTTTGTAATCATAAAATTTCCCCCTTTATATTTATTTTATAGCCCTCCTTTATTGATCTTTAATTAAGTAAGGGCATATATTCAAAATTTGAACATTTTTAATTAAAGAATTTATCTATATATATTTATCAATGATTATTATTTAAAATACCAAAATTGATCAACTTAAATTTAAAAATAAAAAACCCAATAAATGATTATTATCACCTACTGGGCTTTGTTTACGTTAAAATGCTTTAGGCATCTAAATAAACAGAACAGTAAAACTAAATATTCTTAATTTTCTTTCTATTATCATTATATTATATATGGTAATAAAATTCAATATAAAGTTAATTATTCCCAATTTAAACTTTATTATCTTTCTGTATTATATTTAATACTTCCACATAAAATATAAAAAATAACTTTAGGGGTTGATATATTGCTATTTAATTTTATTATTGGATTTTTTATCCCTTGGCTATCAGGGATTGTACTATATTTTAAAGAAAAAAAATTGCTGCTTACCATAGCTCCATTTTCTAGCTCAATAGCATATACAATTAACATATGGAGTTTTCAGAATAACTATTGTTTTTTATATCCTTTTAATCTTGCTGGTGCATCAATTCCCTTTAATCTAGGATTCTATCCTATTATGGCTACTAGTCTTATTCATTTAATTAAGAAACTCAATATAAATCCTTACACATTAATATTGTTCTTTTCTATTTTAACTACTTTAATTGAAGGTTTAGGTATACTTGTAGACAAAGTGACTTATTATAATGGTTGGACTATCTTTCATACATTTTTATTATATTTATTTTCTTACCTACTGGTATACATTTATTATTTAAAACTTCGAAAAATAAGACTACTTGCTTAAAAATATAAAAATGTACTCTTGTTTAAGAACTCATAGAAGATCTATACTATACATTCAAATCTCTATTTTTATAAAATATATAGGTGACACTTAATAACATTCCAATAATCACTATTGATAATGCTACAAAAACATATTCAAACCCGCCGCCATACATTAGTTTTTTAGCCTCATAATATTTGAATGGGGTTATATATTTTAAGTTTTCAAATTTGCTATTTATGTCACTTAATATAGATAATATAAAAGTAGATAAAAGTATTCCTGTGGATATTGAAGTAGCGGTCTTTGGATTCTTACTTATAGCTGCTATAGCAGTACCTATAACCAAAAACATCAACTGTAAAATAAACATACCAATCATTAATATTATAATATCCTGATTTACAGCTTCCTCTTTTGCATAATATCCCACAGTTAAAATTGATGTAATTAAAGTAATAATATTAAAAATAGCTATATTAGAAAGTGCTGCTAATAGCTTTGATGTAATAACTTTATTTCTTGATATGGGCTTTACCATCAAGAATTCTGCTGTCTTATCTCCTTCTTCTTTTGAAATAATATTTGATCCTAGCATGGCAGCGTGAATAGTAGCCATTATAGCTAAGTATAGAAAAAGCACTCCATAATATCCACTAGCTTTTGATAGATCTAAAGTTCCTACACCAATTACAGCCTGTAAGGATTTAGGCATTTTTAATACTATATCATTTATAGATTGGCCTGATGCTCCCAGTGCAGAATATTTACTCATTCCAGCTACCACCATTAATATTGAGGCAATACACCATATTATAAGTGATTTTCTATAGGCTTTCATTTCTCTCATAAAAATATTCATAAATAAATCTCCTTTTACATAGAAATTTTAAAACTCATAATTATTAAATCCCATGGATGTCTTTTTTCGAATATATTAGGTAACTGGCAAAAATTGAAACAAAAATAAAAATTACTTCTATAATAATAAAAGAAGTCTCATAGGAAGAATTTTTAATGATATATGAGGCATCATAATATTTAAATGGAGCTATATATCGTAATGCCTCATCATTCATGGTAGAACTAAACATGTTTATTATAAAAAACCCAAATACCGTCCCCAGTGAAATTGGAAGTACAGATTTAATCTTAGTAGCTAATACAGAAACGAGGATACCTAATGACAGAAAGATAAGCTGAACAAAAAACATTGTAATTGAAATCATAAAAAATATTTTATAATCAAAGTCTTGATTTTTCACAGCTGATGCCATTAAACTTGCCGAAACTAAATAAACTATATTAGTTATTATCAAAGAGGTTAATGCTGCTAAAAGCTTGGAGGTAACAATTTGTGCACGTGTTACAGGTTTTGTTAAAAGAAAATCTGCTGTTTTTTCACGAACTTCTTTTGATAAAATTGAAGTTCCTAAGTTCATAGCTTGAATTGAACCACAGAGTAATATATACAAAAACACATAAGAATAAAATCCTAAAAACGTAGAAATGTTATCCAAAGAAATCCCAATAGCTTTTCTCACCACTTCCGGAAATCCTTCAAGTATGTTTTTAAATTCTGTAACATCCTTCGTAAAAGCTGGAAACACTGATAAAAATAAAATAATCAACGCGACTAAAGAACATGACCAAATGATTGTTGACTTTCTATAAGCTTTTAATTCATGTAAAAATACATTCATAAACTTTAGTCCTCCTCCTTTTCATAATAATGCATAAAAATTTCTTCAAGATTCGGTTCTTCTATCCAAAGATTAGATATCTCTATTGATGATATTTTTTTCATAATTAAATTTATATTTCCTCTAAATAAAAAACTCACACTATTATCTTCTATTTCTAAATTATTTACACCTTTAACATTAAAATAATCTTTCTTAACAATATCTTTAGTTTCAATCTTAAATTTCTTATAATTATCTTCTTTTAATGTAGTAATTTTTTCAACTTTAATTATTTTGCCCTCTTTAATAATGGCAACTTTATCGCATAATTTCTGAACTTCACTTAGAATATGGGAGGAAAATAGAATTGTAGCACCTTTTTTATTCTCCTCTTTTAATAAATCGAAGAATTTTTGTTGCATTAGGGGATCTAATCCACTGGTAGGTTCATCAAGTATGATTAATTTTGGTTCATGGAGTAATCCTTGAACTATTCCTACCTTCTTTTTATTACCAAAGGACAGGTCATTAATTTTTTTATTAAGATCAAGATCCATTATTTCAGCTAACTCTTTCATTCTTTTGCTGCAATCTTTTTTATAAAAACTAGCTGAATATTTTAAAAGATCAATAACCTTCATGTTATCATAATAAAATACTTCTGATGGTAAATAACCTATTTCTTTTTTAATCTCTGGGGCAAACTTTACAGAGTCTTTTCCAAAAATTTTAGCGCTTCCACTAGTGGGATATATCAGTGACAATAATGTTCTAATTGTTGTTGACTTTCCTGCACCGTTTGGTCCAATAAATCCAAAAATCTCCCCCTCTTCAACATTAAAACTTACATCCTCAATCCCTCTTGCTTTTCCATAATTTTTAGTTAAATTTTTAATCTCAATAACATTCATTCCATGACCTCCCCATATTATTTATAAAAATTATTTTTAAATATTTCTATATATTCATCTGCTTCTGCAAAAGCTTTGTCATAGTCAATTTCCTTTAAAGTTAACTTTGCCCTTTCCATTTCCTGCTCACTAAACTTCTGCAAGGACCAAACTATAATATTTATGGCCTTTTTTATATCAATATTATCTTTGAACTTAGAAACATCAATTCCTTCAAATATATTATTAAGTGCACTCTTAGTAAATTTACTATTTATATTATCCAATTCACTTTTAACATTAATTGAATCTTCCATGTATGCTATTTCAAGAAATTTAAACATCTCAGGATGTTTATTCATCAATTCAAATTTAATAGATAAAATTTGGCGTAATCTAACAAATAAATCTTTTTCATCCAAGCTAATTTTTCCATAAAATTCATTTATATTAAGTTCAATACAATAGTCATATAAAAATAAAAATAAATGTTTCTTATCTTTAAAGTAATGAAATAATATTCCCTTTGATATATCTGCTTCTTTAACAATCTCATTGGTAGATGCATTTTCAAACCCCTTCTGTGCAAACTCCTTCATTGCTGCATTTAAAATACGATCCTGTTTCTCCTTATTTAGATTTAAAAATTTTGAAAACATATTCCTATCCCTCTCTCTAGTAACTAATAACATAATAAAATTGACCACTACAGTCAATTCTATTATATCACATTTTTGACTGTAGTGGTCAATTAATTTTATATCTCTATTTTACATTTTCAAAGCTTTTTTCATGTACTAAAAGCCATTGCTTTATCCCTAATCCACCAGCATACCCTGTTAAGTTTCCATTAGTTCCAATCACTCTATGACAAGGCACTATAATCCATATTATATTTCTACCATTAGCATTTCCTACTGCTCTTACAGCTTTTTCATTTCCTATTTTTATAGCTAATTCCTTATAAGATAAAGTTTTGCCATAAGGAATTTTCAGCAGTTCATTCCACACCTGCTTTTGAAAATTAGTTCCTTCTAATGAAACTTTAAGATCGAATTCCTTTCTATTTCCATTAAAATATTCATCTAATTGAATGATAGTATTTTCTAAAATTAAATTAGTTTCACTTGTTGGCTTTTCTTTATCTATGACCATAACTGAAAGCAGTGCTTCTTCAGAACAAATTATTTCCAATATACCTATTGGTGAATGATAATATCCATAATATCTTTTAATCATATAATCACTTCCAAATATAATTTAAATCCTACATTTCATAATATTGCGATAATTTATTAGGCAAAATATCATCACATTATTAATCTCTTTATCTTATTTTTAATGCTCGCTTATAAATTTGTCAACTTGTGCATGCCACTGGTCCGGTTCAAGTGTCCCTGGAACAGTATCCTCTCCGAATAAAAGATCAACTATATATCGTGGTTTTTTCCCTCCTATATACATTGACTTGGAACAAGATACACAATAAACAACTACATCTTCAGCGGGCATTTCAGAAGCACGCTTTTTCATCTGTTCCTTAACTTGCTCCACAGGTAGAACTCCATAGTAGTTATCTCCACAACATTTCCCTTTTGTTCTTGTCCTTTCAGGCTCTATTACATTTATATTCATCTTTTTTAATAAATCCCTTATTGCATTATGTACTCTTTCTTCATTACGAGTAGGACAAGCATCGCTAATAGTCATTTCTTTTCCCTTGTAATCTGGGAAGGGGAATGTATTACTATTAGCTAATACCTCCCAAAGTGAAATAGTAGAAACTGAATCATACAACTCCCTATAACGCCTGTCGCAACCAGGACAGGTATTAATTACTTGTGTTCCATCTTCTAAATTAGGTTCATGTCTGCAGCAAGTTAGATGCTCATCTATATTTCCTAAATCCTCATTTAAATATTCGAGAATTTTCTTTCCAAGCTCCGGCTTGTAGATCATTAATGCGCATCCTGGTGCAAATGCTTTTTTCATTATAACATCCCCCTTACTAATTAATTTAATTTACACTATTGCTTTTTCTGTATTCCTTTGGCGTATAACCAGCCTGTTCTTTAAAGCATTTATAGAAATTAGACAAACTTTTAAATCCAGCTTCATAAGCAACTGCAACAATGTCTAAAGTAGTTTGTGATAATAATTCCTTAGATTTTTTTACTCGCAATTGCATTATATATTCACTTGGCGTTAATCCATAATAATGCCTAAACAATCTGGTTAAATGACTATCACTCATTCCAACTTCTTGTGAAATAGCTTTAAAGTTAATTTCTTTTCTGTAATCATGATTTAAAATTTCTCTTACCTTTCGAATTAGTATCTTATTAGGCTCATAAATATGTTCATTGATATCAGGTCTGCACATTTTGCATGGTCTAAAACCTGCATTCATAGCATCCTGTGAGTTATTGAAAAATAACGTATTTCTTTTTAGTGGTGGCTTAGCTCTACAGGATGGCCTACAGAAAATACCTGTTGTTTTAACAGCGTAATAAAATAAACCATCATAATGTTTATTACAATTTATAATAGCGCTCCATCTATCTTCATTAGAGATTTCATTGTTTTCTTTCATACTTAAGCCTCCACTGAACAATATCTTAATATCCTAATAACTATAATACATTTATAATTTTAAAATTTCTTCCTGGATTTTACTAACCTTTTTTGTATTATATTTAGTTTCCCCTTATTTCTAATGCTAACTTTAATGTTCATCCTATTCTACATATTCGGTTAATTCCTCAAAAATAAGCCTTACGCCCTTACCCCAGTTCTTGTCTTCAGCATATTTTCTTCCTATCCATAAAAAAGGATCTTTATCCTCTGGTCTATTTTCAGATAAATTAATCACAGTTCTAGAAGCTATCCTAGTTGCATCATCTATATCTGTATTATACTCTATCCAGCTATAAAATACATTAAATGGATTATTCGCTATTTTATAAGCATCTTTATCATTTTTAGGTACAAAATTTTGTTCCTGTCCTGTTATAGAAAAAAGTACAATAGGGTTTAAATTGAACTCTTCTGCTACAGAAAATATAGTGGAGAAATATGGTTCTTTAGCTAAAAGAGACTCTCGTTTATTTAAAAAATCTTTTAACTTTTCTTTATCTACATCTTCATACCTCATATATTTAGGAAGATGTAAGTTTGGATAATTAGTTGAAATATTTTCTTTTTTATCTGATTCAACAACATAATTTTCTATTTTCTCTTGTTCATTGGTCTTATTAAAATGAACACCTCTGCTTGCATTATACAAAGGTATAATAAAAATAGCCATAAGGGCTATACATCCAATTCTTTTTAATTTTTTTAAGTTAGATAAATAATTAGATAAAATTTTTCTTGGTTTCATATCCTTTGAACTGCTTAATTCTTCAATGCTGCCATTAATATCTCCAATGCTGTCATTGATATCTTCTTCACTTTCAAAATATAACTCTTCTTCTACAGGGACATCTTCACTTATATCTTTAAATCCTATTGACTCTAAATACTTATTTATATCTTTCGTTGTAATTTCGATTTTTGCATTTAAGTCAAACCAATTTATTAGTTCATCAGTAAAGTCTCCTATTATAGTTTCCTCTGCTATACAAGTTTCAAAAATATCACGTAAGGTAATGGCTATCTTATCCTTACATAAAGTATTTTTTACTACATTGTTTTTAACAGATAACTTTAAATGCTCTGGCAATCCTTCTAATTTATTATATATAATTTTATTAACAGTATCTGACAGTATTATTGCATTTTCTTTTTCAGCATTTTTAGGATATTTCTTGCATATATAACTCTTAATATTTACAATATCACTTTTATCTAAAACTTTTATTTTATCTAATTCACTTAAAACATTATTCATAAATTTCAATACCTACATTTTTTTATAATATTGATTATTTATCGTTTATACTAGAAAAATCTTTATAAAACCATAATTCCATAAATCTAATCTATTACACTCTATAACTGATACTTATTATAATTCTCTAAACTCTCAATCTTTTCCTTTAAAAATAGTATTTAAGTAATATTTTCATAGCAAAAAAGCCAGCATCGCTGACTTTTTTACATTATTCTTATTTAGTTTAATTGTTTTTAATTATTGTTTCATATTTCTTCTTTTTTAAATACTAATCCAATTCCTGCAAGGATTGCCATTAATCCTAATGCTATTAAAACTTTAGCATCTATGATACTTCCGGTTTTAGGAAGAATTTTATTGTTTTTATTAGAACTATTTTCAGTTGGATTTTTTTCATTCTGTGCAGTGGAACTTTTTCCTGGTTTATTGTCTTTGCTAGTGTCTTTTCCTTGCTTTTTATCTTCAATTGGTGCTTTTTCCAATTCATTTTGAACCGTGAATTTTTGTGTTTCTGAGGAACCTATAGAAACAATTATAACCTCGTTACTTAGCACATATCCTTTAGGTGCTTTTGTTTCTTTAATTGTGTAATTTCCATAGCCCAAGCCTTCAAATAGAACTATTCCATCTGATCTTGATATAGCAGTTTTAACTATTCTTCCATCTTCATGGCATAGTGTAAATTCTGCTCCACTAAGAGGTTTCTTATTTTTATCCACTTTATTAATCTCAATGGCCCCTCTAATTTTGGTATTTTTAATAGTTCCAATATCATAGGTCTTTCCATTTTGATTTACTTCAACAGAAATAGCCTCACTGGAAATAGTATATCCTTCAAGTGCCTTTGTTTCTTTAACAGTATATTTGCCATTTGACACATTCTTGAATTGCGCAAGTCCATTTTCATCTGTTACAGCAAGCTGAATTAAATTTTCCTTTTCATCAATTAATGCAAATTCTACACCTTTAAGAGGATTACCCTTTTCATCCACTTTCTTAATATTTACTATTCCTTTAATGGAACTTCCTGAGCCTCCAGATCCTCCTGGCCCTCCAGATCCTCCACTGATCTTTGTATTAACAAATTTATATGGATTTGCATGCACATTAACTCCATCTTCACTAATACTTGCAGTTAAAGTCTTATAAGAAAGATAGTATCCACTAAGAGCTTTTGTCTCCTTTATAATGTAGTCTCCATACTCCACATCTTTAAATTGCACAATTCCCTTTTCGTCACTGATTGCAGTATCTAAAGGATTTTGATAAGATTTATCCTCACTCTTATAAAGTTTAAATTCCACACCTTTAAGAGGATTTTCATTTTCTCCTACTTTGATAAATTCTATAACTCCCTTTATCTTTTTATTAGTAATCATATATGGATCAGCATTTACAGTTACTCCATTTTCATTAATAGTTGCAGTTAATATCTGTAATGATGGAGTATATCCAATAGGCGCTTTGGTTTCCTTTATAATATAGCTTCCATACTCCACATCTTTAAATTGTACAAGCCCTTTTTCATCGCTAATCGCAGTATTTATAGGGTTTTGATGCTCGGTATCAAAACTTTTATAAAGGGTGAATTCTGCTCCTTGAAGTCCATTTTCCTCTATATCTTCTTCTATTTTCTTGAACTCTATTGTTCCAGTGATTTTATCATTCACATACTCATATTTGATATCTTTTTGATCATTACTACTTTTTAACTGGAAAGTATAAACTTCATCACTTAGCTTATAACCTTCTGGTGCTGTTAATTCTTTAATAGAATAATCTATATCAAATTTTAACTTATCAAATAGAGCAGATCCCTCATCTCCTGTAGGTTGAGAAACTTTTATAATATTCTTATATCTATCTAAAAGTTGAAATACAGCCCCTTTAAGTTTTTTTAGAGAGTCATTCTTATCAACCTTTACAACATTAATGCTTCCAGTCTGCCCTGTTCCGCCACCGCCACCACTGGAATACCAAACTCCCACTGGAGTTGAAGTAGAATCCTCAATAACCCCAGTTCCACTAAAAAATACTGAATTTGTAAAGGTAGCTTTTTTAGTTGCATCTGTTCTAAAGGTTAGTTTAAAAGCTCCATCTATTGAATCTGGAAAACTAAATGTAAACTCTCTAGTTTCAATATCATATTTTACACTATCCTCATTGAGTGTCACTTCTTCTCCTTGTGTAAGGCTACCATCAGGATTTACAGTCATTTTATATAACTTTACAGTACCTGTATCTAGTACTAGTCCCTCCTGAAGCTGATCAGTTATAGTTGCTTCATCCAGTGGAACGCTGAAGTTACTGTTAATAATTACCTCCCAATCAATATAAGAATCTCCGCTTTTATATTTAGCTATCTTGCTCAACACTGAATTCTTAATAGTCTGAGTTCCCGTGCTTTTTACATCCGGCGGTATTTCATCTCCAATTAAAGAGGCGGTATTACTCACGGCTTTATCACCATTGGTATTAAAAATTGATAAATCTGTAATTTTTGTTTTGAAGGTAATTGTCTGTTCCGTGTTGATTTTATCTGGGAACTTATACCTAAAAATTCTTTTTTCAGAATCAAAACTGTAATTCTTTGAGTCGGCTTTTTTTCCTCCAATCATCACAGAGCCTTCTACAAATTCCTGGCCTTCATGAATAACATCCTCAACAACAGCATTAGTTATAGGCATTTGATTTCTATTCACTTTAATTTCCCAGGTAATTTCTCTTGTTACATAATCATAATTTATACCCCTCTTTTGAATTACCTGGCTGTTTACCTTCTGACTTCCCGTATATGAAGAAGTAGGTATATCTGGTTGGGTAAGTGTAGCCGTATTATAATAATCTTTACTTACATTCGCAGCATACACATTAGGATCCGTTACTTCTGTCTCAAAGGTTATAGTATGTGCTTTTTTATCAATTGAATCATTAAACCTATAGATTAACGTTCCTGTTTTTTCTTTATCTCCCTTTGCAGCTTCTGTATAAGTGAATCCATCTTGGCTTGCACCATTATCTATTTTTGCAGATCCAGCTACATATTTTTGCCCTATAGGAATATGGTCTGTAACCACCGCACCTTTATCAATAAATATTTTATTAGCGTTTACAGTAATCCTCCAAGTAATCCTATGGGTAGAAGCATTATATACATTTCCATTTTTGCTGATAATACTAGTTGGAACACCAACAGTTCCAGTACCCTTAGCATTTCCAGGTACACCTTCACCTATTAAGATAGCTTCATTTTTATAATATTTCGGATCATTTGAATTATAGGCATCTGGGTCAGTTACATCTGTTGAAAAAGTGATAGTATGTGATTCATTTATAGTTCCTTTAAAAATGTATTCAAATATATTGTCATTATAGCTATAGTCTGATTCTGACATAGATTTTCCATCTACTTTTACACTGCTTTTATCTAGAGTCAGACCCTGTGGAATATTATCTATAACCTTTGCATCTTTTATTGACTGTGCATTGTTGTTTATATTAATAATCCAGTCAATTTGCTTTCTTTCCCTGTTGTACTCTCCTCTTTTATTAATATAATCTATCACTACTCTAACAGATGCATCATTTGACTCTGTACTTGTGCCATCATGAGTTAAAATTGCTTTATTATGCTCATAAGTTATTTTTCCATGTGATTCAAAGGCTTTTGGATTTGTAACCTTAGTTTTAAATGCTATAGTATGTGTGGTTTTATTGATTACATCATCAAAAGTATAGGTCAATGTTCCTGTTTTATCAGAATCTCCATGTGCAGCCGTTGTATAGGTGAATCCATCTGAAGTTGGATTACCATCAAACTCTGTGGAGCCTTCTACATATTCTTGACCTACATGAATATGGTCTACAATCACAGCATCCTTGACTTCCACTTTTTCTTTATTTATTTCTATTATCCATTTAATTTCATTTGTATATGGATTATAGCTTCCGGATTTTATTATAGAAGTATTTACAGGTGCAGGTTGTTCAAAATCTACATCAATAGTAACAGGCTTTGCGTCCCCCTGAAGATTAAATGTAATTTTAACAGGATTTTCATTTCCTATTTCACTTTCCTTGAAATGACAACTGGCATAAAAGTATCCCTCTACATTTGAATGCTCACTTGCATATTTTGTAAATGTGATTTTTACACTTCTATCTGTGCCAATATGCATATCTGCTATTTTATTTCCATCATCATCATTAATTGGCTGGTTAATATCTTGTACGATATGAATCTGAGGTGGCAGCTGCATCCTATAAAAATCCCCTTCTTTTACATTCTCATCATTTGGAATGGACCAGTCATAATAAACATGAATCTCTGATTTCTTATCCACATTGTTTCCTAGTGGATTTCCATCTCCATCTGTCAATTTAACGCCTGTGATGAACTGAAATTTCTCTGTAATATCTGTAGGTTCATCTATAGGCTCATTTGTAAGCTCATTTGTAGATGGATCATGAGCTTCAGGTCCCTCCCCAGAAGTATCTACAGGTGCAGGTTCTCCAAAATCCACATTAATAGTAACAGGCTTTGCGCTTCCTTGAAGATTAAAGGTAAGAGATACAGAATTTTCATTTTCTATGTCACTTTCCCTAAAATTACAATTCGCATAAAAAGAGCCTGTTACATCAGATTCTTGACTTTCATATTCTGAAAATGTAATTTTCACATTCCCATCTGTACCTACGTGCACATCTGCTATTTTATTTCCACCATCAGTAATTTCTTCATTGATATCTTGTGTGATATGGATTTGACTCGGTAGCTGCATTGTGTAAAAGTCCCCTTCTTTTACATTTTCATCACTTTGCATAGACCAATCATAATAAACACGAATCCCTGATTTCTTATCCACATTATTTCCTAATGGATTTCCATCCCCATCTGTTAGTTTAACATCTGTGATAAACTGAAATTTATCTGTGATATCTGTAAGTTCATTTGCTTTTACACTAGTAAAAGGTATAATTACCGAGAAAATTTCCAGCAGAAACATAATTGCCGTGGTAATTGCTAAAAATCTTTTTTTCCTCATTTTCCCCCTCCTTTTCAAAATACTATATTTAATTTTGCGATAAATTTTATTTTATCAATTTTATACTAATCTACCCTCCTAACAAGCCTCTAACAAACTTCTCACAAACTTCTCACAAATTGAGATAAATGTAAATTCTTTCATATTAATTACAAAGCCCCATGCTTGAAAAAGCATGGGGCTTTATATTTAAAATTTATTTTATAGCATTAAAATCCAAATTATTTTCTATTTTACTTAAAAATTAAAAATCCTTTCTTTGAGTAAAAAGAAGAGCTTGGTACAAAATATCTTTGTCACCAAGCTGAGAGAAATTTAATTTTTCACTTATAATTTCACCAATAGATTTTCATAAAGCTTTTTAGTCGATTCTTTTGGAGGTATATGAAGTTCATCTTTAAACAATTTATTTAACTTTTTATAATGGCTAACTAATCCTACTCTATCTCCTATATTAAAGTACACCTTCATTATTAGCTCATGAGCTTCTTCGTCAAAAGGATTTTTTTTAATCACTTTTGCTAAATATTCTTCCGCTTTATTATAAAGATTTTTCTCCATATAATATTTAGCTATATTTTTTGCACTAGTTAAATAGTATCTATTTATTTTTTCATTTAATTCTATAGTCCAAATATAATCCTCATTTCCAAACAGTACTCCTTTATAGGAATTAATAATTTTCTCATAGTTCATTATGTTTTTTTCATTCACTACAGGATTATTTTCAATAAAAGCTTGAAAGTCCCATATATCGCAACGAAAATCTTTTAAATCTACTCTATATTTTCCACTTCTGTAATGCACTATATTATCTATTGCTGCATTTTTAAAGACAGATTTTAATCTATATATTGTACTGTGTAAATTATGCTCTGCTTTTTTAGGAGGTGAATCCGGCCAAAGTATATCACAAAGTTTCCATTTATCTATTTCTTCTCCGTTTTTATAAACAAAATATGCAAATAACTCCTGAACCTTTGCAGTAGACCATTTAATAATTTCATTACCTAATCTTCCATAAACTCTAAAACATCCTAAACAAAATATTTTATTTTGTTTATCTTCTAAGTTAATTTCCTTTATATTTTTATTTTTTAATAGTCTGTTTACAGTTACATTTAGATCTTCTTCTGTAATTGGCTTTAAAATATAATTTGCTGCATTAACTTTAAAAGCTTCTAAGGCATATTTCTCATGAGCAGTTACGAAAACTATCTGTATATTCTCATTAAAACTCATCACTTTTTTAGCAAATTCTATTCCACTCATATGCGACATCTCTACATCTATAAAAATAACCTCTGGTAAAAGTTTTGATACATTTTCTAGAGCTTCTTTAGGGTTCGTGAATTCTTCTATTATTTCTAAATGCTTATTTCTATTAATAAGCATTTTCATTAGTTCTAAAATTGGTTTTTCATCTTCTACGATTATAGTCCTCATTGACTTCCCCCTCCCCAACAACATATTAGACTATAAATTTTTAATAGATATAGTCACAGTTGTTCCTTCCCCTTCAATACTACAAATATTTATCTCTGCTTTATTCAATCTTCTAATTCTTTTGCTTATGTTTGAGAACCCTATTCCCTCATTTTTAATATCAATGTTTTCTAACTCCTCAATTTTTTCCATTGACATTCCAACTCCAGTGTCTCTAACTGTAATATAGATTGTACCTCTTTTCTTTTTAGCTGAAACATATACAGTTCCACCTTCACTTTTTTCACAAAGTCCATGTTTTATTGCATTTTCTACTAAAGGTTGTATGGATAGCGATGGAATTTCTTCACTCATAAGCTCTTGCTCAATATCATATTCAATTTTAATTTTTTCTCCAAATCGAGCTTTTTCTATTTCTACATAAGCATCTACCATCTCTAATTCTCGCCTTAGTGGTACAATCATTAGTTTATTATCTATATCAAAAGCTAATCTTAAATACTTACTAAAATTCATAAGAAGATTAGCCGCTTTTTGGCTATCAGTATAACAAAAGGAAATAATAGTGCTTAGTGCGTTATATAAAAAATGTGGTTTTATTTGAGCTTGCAAAAAAGCTAATTCACTTTTTAGGGCATGTTCCATAGATTTCTTCAATTCAATTAGCGTCCTTACTCTACCAATTATTTCCTTTTCTTCAAAGGGCTTAGTTATAAAATCATTTGCTCCCGCTTCGAAGCCTAAAAACAAATCGCAATTTGTATTTCTTAGAGTTGATATCAATATTGGCAATTCAATAATTGAGTATTTTTCTCTAATTTTTTTACATATATCTATTCCTGAAATTCCTGGCATCATTACATCTAAGAGTATTAAATCAACTTTATTATCTTTTATTTTATTTAAAGCCTCTTCTCCTGAGAAAGCAGTTAAAACATTATAGCCCTCTCTATGGAATATGTTTAAAGCTGTCTGAATATTCAATAGTTCATAATCTACTATTAAAATTGTGTTTTCACCTTTCTTTCTATCCTTTGTTTTAGGATAATCTATTGAAGATAATTTTTGGAAATACTTCATATCTTCTATATTTGATACTTCACATAAATTACTTGCTTCTTCTGAATAAAGCAGTGAAAATACAAAACAACTTCCTTTATTTATTTCTGACCACTCTAAATATATTTTTCCTTCCATTAATTCAACTAATTGACGGGTTATATATAACCCCAAACCAATTCCTTCCGAATTCAAAGATTCATAAGGTTCGAAAATTTTTTCTTGCTTGTCTATTGGAATTCCAATACCTGTATCTTCTACAGATACATAAACCATATCATTGATTTTATTACTGCTTATTTTTATTGTACCTTTCTCCATATTTTTAACAGCATTATTAATAAGATTAAACAGGATCTGTCTTACTCTATCTTTGTCCCCCTTAACCATCAATGATTCCTTTATATTATTAATAATATTTATATTTTTGTTTTGTATTATATATTTATAACTTTCAATCACTAAGTTAGTACAAATCTTAATATCTATTGTAGATATATTAATCTTTAATTGATTATTCTTTAATAAAGTTACATCTAATGTGTCATTTATAATATTGCATAATCTCAGAGCTATATTTTTCGTGATTATTATATCCTTAATATTTTTATCCTTTAAAGAATCGCTATTTTCTTTTATTATAGTTTCGGCTATGTTAATTATCCCGTACAGTGGGGCTTTTAATTCATAGGAAGTTTTAGTAATAAATTCATCCTTAACTTTATACATTTCTATAAGTTCACTTGACATCTTCTCCATATCTTTATAAGTTAGTGAAAATTTATAAGACATTATAATAGCCATCAATATCATAAAGCCACAAAGTGCAACTGAGCCTATTAGTTTTGTATGAACTAATTTAAATGAATACAGAAAGTTATTAGTTACACAAATAAATATACAAATTGTAGATTTTAAAAAAATAATATTTCCTTTTCTCCCTAAAGTTCCATAGGAGTTTTTTAAAGTCATAATTATTAATCTTAAAATTACTGTGATTAATAATATTGGAATAAAGATACTCATAATTAAATTTAAATACACATGTATTGAATATTTAGCTATCAAAACTATTAATATATATATAGTACTTACTATATTAGTTATTTTAATTGTAGGTTTTGGTAATATTCTTTTATCTACTTCTTTTATGATTCTTAATAAAGATATTACCATTAGAATAATTGCAATTTCTTGAACTTTACAAAACAACTCAAAGGATATTCCTGGAAATAATTGCAATAATGATTTTTGTCCATTTAAAGTTAAGGATATCATGGTTGCTAAAAGATTTATTCCTGAATATAGATAGACTTTTTCTCCATTGCTCATAGAATAAATATTTAAACAGTAAATTCCAAATAGAAATGCTAATATAGCTCCTGCCAGCTCAATAGAGAAATTTGTCATAGTCATAAAACTAATATCCTTTTGGAACCCAAAATATATTTTATATAGAGTTCCTCTAAATGGATAATCAAAATTTGCCATCTGCATAATTATTTCAACCTTATCCCCTTGAATGTTAAAATATGTGTCATAAGGTATATTTTTAGGATAATACCCCTTATTTTTTTCATCAGGATTACCACTTGAGCCTTTTAAACTTCCATTAACATATACCTTATTGCTCATTTTAATATTTTCTACTTTTAGCCCAAATACTTCATCTGAAGGATTTATTTTCATAACTAATCTATAGCTTCTAACCCCTTTAGGTTCTATAATATTATCATTTTTATCATCTGTTCTAGTTGATGTTAGTTTAGTGTAACCCGTTAATTTAGGTTTATTTAGACCCTCTTTATGAAAATCATCTGGAGTAAGTAATTGATTATCATAAAGTTCCCATTCCCCATCGAGCTTTACAGCTCTATTTTCATAAAAATCCCATTGGGAAAGATCCATTTTTCCTTTTTCCGCAAGTAAAGGATTTTTGTTGGGTATTAAATCATAAAAAGATATAAAAAATGAAACTAATAACATGCCTAAAACTATAATTGATCTTAATATATTTTTCATTAAATCTTATTAATCCCCCATAATCTTTAATATATATTTATTTTTAGATTTATATAGCTTTATTCAAACCTTGTGTCATAATTATTTTGTCACAAGCTTCTCACAAAGTCCTCACAAATGTCTCATAAATTTTACTTATATTTCTTGTTATATCCATAGTTTACTATATTATATAAATTATAACTATACAAAAACTAAAAATAATTCCTACTGGTAAATGGTATAATATAGAAAACGAAGAGCTTGACTAATCTAATATTAATCACTAAAATAGACATGCATAGTAGAATAATGGCGTTAAGTATTACTATACAAGGGGGAAGCCTCGTTGAAAAAAGTTAAATTTATGGGTATAGCCCTTATTTTTATAGGTATTATAATAATTTCATATACTTTTGGGACTAAGTATTGGGCAATGCGGAAACAAAATAACATAACTAAAAATTACGAAGAAAAAATTAAAAATCATCGACAAATGGCTGAATCCACATTTAAAAATTTAGATAAAAGTTTAACTGAAGATTTAAGAGATGAGAATAATTCTAATAAACAGTCTTTCTCTGAGGATTCAGAGGCAATAGGAATTCTTATTATTCCTAAGATAGATTTAAAAGTCTCGGTAAGTGAAGGTACGGATATGGAGACACTTAAATATGCAGTAGGACATTTTGAAGGTACAGCTATGCCTGGTGAGAAAGGAAATCTATGCATTGCAGGACATAGGAGCTATACTTCTGGAGAGTATTTTAATAGGTTAGACGAATTAGAAAAAGGTGATGAAATCCTCTTAGAAACAATTGATAGAAGTTATAAATATATAGTATATGATATTAAAGTTGTTCTTCCGGATCAGATTGAAGTATTAAATGCAACAGAGGATGCAACTATGACACTTGTCACATGTACACCTATAAGAATAGCTACACATAGACTTATAATTAATGCAAAACTAGAAAATTAAATTTATTATAAAAACTTCTATATACTACTCTAGACATCAAGTGATTCTAAGCTTCATATGTAGGTTGCAACTTTGAAATAAAAGGTGCAACCTAAAAAGTTGCACCTATAATGCTAATGAATTTCAATTTTTCTTCTGTTATTTTTACCCTTAGTTAACTTTGGAAGAGTAATCTTTAAAATACCATCATTATAGGAAGCACTTATCTTATCTTCATCTACATTATCTATGTGAAAGCTTCTCCTAAACTCTCCATAATGTCTTTCACGTCTAACATAATCTTCTTTTTTATCTTCTGAAGATTCATCTCTTTTTGCACTAACTACTAGATAATTGTTGTTAAAATCTATGTCTATATCTTCTCTCTTAGTTCCTGGTATATCCGCTTCCACTAAATAATTTTCATCTGTTTCTTTTAAATCCACCTTAAAACTTTCATTCATATAATTCATAGATGAAAAAAAATCATCATCTATAATCTTTCCAAAAAAAGGCGCGAAATAACCCTCTCCTTTGGTTAGATTATTTCTTCTAAAGGGAATCATCTTTAACATATTAAATCACCTCCTGAGAACTTATATACTATTTATATAAATTAGTTTTAGCAGGAGTTTTTCAAAATATACTAGCATATAGTAGCAATTAGAATGATCCATGCAATTTTACAGTAAAATTTTACAGCCACTTTCTAGAAATACATTTCTGAAAGTGGCTGTTTTTTAAATCATTAATTTACAAATATCATTAGTAAAATCTACTGGATCATTAATTGCTAGTCCTTCAATAAGAAGCGCTTGATTATAAAGCAAATTAGTATATAATGTTAGCTTTTCTTCATCTTTTTCATAAGCTTCTTTTAAAGCTTTAAATATATTATGATTTACATTTATCTCTAAAACTTTATCTGCCTTAATGTTTTCATTATTTGGCATTGAGTTAAGAATTTTCTCCATTTCGATTGAAATCTCGCCATCGTTAGTTAAGCACACTGGATGAGATTTTAATCTCTTTGAAGTTTTTACATCCCTAACCTTGTCTGATAATATGGTTTTCATTTTTTCAAATAGTTCTTTATTATCTGCATCTTCATTTTCTATGTTGCTTTCACTTTCTTTGTCTTCAATTCCTAAATCGCCACTAGATACAGATTTAAATTCCTTTTCTTTATATGACATTATCATTTTAATTGCAAATTCATCAATATCTTCAGTTAAATAAAGAATTTCATAACCTTTTTCTACTACCATTTCTGTTTGTGGTAACTTTGATATTCTTTCAACAGAATCACCTGTAGCATAATAAATATATTTTTGATCCTCAGTCATTCTTGAAATATATTCATCTAATGTAACAAGTTTTTTCTCTTTAGAGGAATAGAACATTAATAAGTCTTGTAGTATATCTTTGTTGCTTCCAAACTCGCTATATACTCCATATTTTAGTTGTCTACCAAAAGACTTATAAAACTCTTCATACTTATCTCTTTCACTTTTTAATAATGACACCAATTCACTTTTTATTTTGTTTTTGATATTTTTTGCAATTAATTTAAGTTGTCTATCATGTTGTAGAATCTCTCTAGATATATTAAGGGACAGATCCTCTGAATCCACTATACCTTTTACAAAACTAAAATAATCTGGAAGTAGGTCAGAACATTTATTCATAATAAGTACGCCATTTGAATATAATTCTAAACCTTTTTCATATTCTTTTGTATAATAATCAAAAGGTATTCTTTCTGGTATAAACAAGATTGCGTTATACATTACAGCACCGTCCGTGCTTATATGAATATGTTTTACAGGCTTATCAAAACCATAATGCTTTTCGGAGTAAAAATTATCATAGTCTTCTTTAGTTAATTCATTTTTATTTTTTCTCCAAATTGGTACCATACTGTTAATAGTCTGCTCTTCTACATGATCTTCATATTCATTCTCGCTACCTTCTTTGAGTTTTTTTTCTGTAATATCCATTTTTATTGGATATCTTATGAAGTCAGAATATTTTTTTATTAAATTCTCTAATCTATAGTCTTCTAAATACTCATCATAATTTTCATCTTCAGTATTTTCCTTTATCTTTAATATAAGCTCTGTTCCAACAGTATCCTTTTCACATGCATCTATTGTATATCCATCAACACCTTGTGATTCCCATTTATAAGCTTCATTACTTCCAAGTGATTTAGTGATAACAGTAACATTATCAGCTACCATGAAAGCAGAATAAAAGCCCACTCCAAACTGGCCGATTATATCATATCCATCTTTTATTTCATTTTCTTTTTTAAATGATAAGGATCCACTCTTTGCGATAGTTCCTAAATTATCCTCTAATTCTTCTTTTGTCATGCCTATACCAGTATCAATAATTCTTAATTCTCTATTTTCTTTATCTGGAACTATCCTAATATAATAATTATCCTTATCAAATTTTAAATTTTCGTCAGTCAATGTTTTATAATATATTTTATCAATAGCATCGCTGGCGTTAGATATAAGCTCCCTTAAAAATATTTCCTTGTGCGTATAGATTGAATTAACCATTAAGTCTAAAAGCCTCTTAGACTCTGCTTTAAATTCTTTCTTTTCCAAATGTATCTCTCCTTTCACATATAAAAACTATGTAATTAAATTTAATTTTATTTTTTTGTTTTTTTGGTTGTTAGCACTCTATGTCGTTGAGTGCTAACCCATAACTTTTATATACCACATTTTACTTTTCATGTCAACATGCTCTATAATTTTATTCTCCCTAATATACCATCAACTGTAAGCTTTTGTGCCTTTATAATTTTCTTTTTCATATAATAATTCCTCTACCCCTTTTTTACACAATGTCAATTAATAAAAGAAATGATAAAGCTGTAACACTTTAAAATATTTTATATATTATATTATTATATATATTAAAATTCAAATAACAATTGGTACTATATATACTTTTGATTATCATACTTTTCTATAAAACATGGATTACAATAGTATTGTTGATAGACTATCACCCATACAAATAAGATAAATTTAAATGTGAAACGTACTTAACTTTGTAAAGTGAGGTGAGCATGATGAATGAAATTAGAAAAGATATTATATCTGTAGATAGCTTTGAAGAAGATGACAAACGAGATAAAGATGAAAGATCCAGAAGATGTGCAGAAGTAAGAGTTAATGCTAATAATGTTACTATTAATATAAATTGTAGATCATAGTTATAAATATAGGAGAGATAGTCTTTAAAAAGGCTATCTCTCTCTTATATTTACTGAAATCATAACATACCTTTGCCCCTATCTAAGTGATTTTAATCTCTACTTGCTACTATATACTTTCCCTTATCCTATTCATTACTTATATACTCTTTTAAAAATCTAAGTGGCTATTTTTCTAAAATGTACAGGGTTACATTATTGACAAATATATGCATTAGTGATATAGTTAGTTGCATAAGTAACCAACCAATTAAGCAAGCAAAGAATTTTTACGAATTTATTACAAAAGTTAAAAATGAAGGGATTTAAATATATGCTGCTTATATTATTTCAAGGGAGTGATAATAGTGAATACGTCTATAAGTGAAAAAAAAGAATTATCAAGAAAAAGAGGATTATCAGGTAGCACATTAAAAATTATGGCAGTTATTTCTATGCTGATTGATCACATTGCAGCAGTATTAATTTTAATGGGAATATATTATAAATTTATACCCTATGCTGAGAATACAGCAATAGCTCATAGCTCCAATTTAAATACTATCTATCTGCTAATGAGGGCCATAGGTCGTATATCTTTTCCAATATTTTGTTTTCTACTTGTTGAAGGATATATTCATACAAGCAATAAAAAGAAATACGCATTGCGACTTTTTATCTTTGCACTAATTTCTGAAATACCTTTTAACTTGGCTTTTGGTAACAAAATGTTTATACCAGCTTCTCGATTAAACAATGTATTTTTTACATTATTTTTAGGAATATGTGTAATGTATATAATTGAATTTATTAAGAGCAAAGAAATAAATAAAGTAGTTACTGCAATTGGCATTATAGCAACTATAGTAGTATTTGGAGTAATAGCTAAGTTTATAAAATGTGATTTCAATTATTATGGTATACTCTGCATATCCCTTTTCTATATATTTAGAGAGAATAGGATATTGCAAATATTATCAGGAATTATTGTATTTTTATATCAGGCACCAGGAAGCTTTGGCATTGTGTATCTTTCACTACTTGCAATTTATTTTTATAATGGTGAAAGAGGATTAAATACAAAATACTTTTTCTACGTTTTCTATCCAGCACATTTATTAATTTTATATTTTATAAGGTTATACTTAGCAACAATGGGTGTCTAATGTTTTCTAAGTTTTAAAAGGGTCTAATCAAATAATTTATATAAGGAGGAAAGTTTTATGCATAAAGAAATTTGGAACAAGTATATAAAAGGATTCAAATTTTTACTGCCATTTATTTTAATACAGGTACTCTTCGAAAGTGTCAGTCTTAATTTAGGGTTTAGCGAATATGGTTTCTTTGATTTCTTTGGAGAAAATTTCTCAACCTTTAAGCAATCAGTAGTAAATAATTTAGCTCCAATTTTATTTTCTTTATTTATAGGTTCATTATTTCATGCATTTTTAATGGTAGTTATAAAAGCATTAATAAATGAAAAGGATATAAATTATAGGGAAAATCTTAAAGAAAGCCTAGGTATTTATTTAAGATATTTAGGATTAAATATAATTACTTCTGCTATCTTACTAGGGGTAATGCTGCTAGGATTCTCGAGTATATTGCTGCCATTCTCAATTATTTTCCTAATATATTTTAATGTGTTATTAACTCCATGTGAGTCATATTTAATATATTACGATACAAACCCAGCTGAAGCTTTGAAAAAAGGAATGTCACTTGGTAAAGAGTATTCTGGAGAAATATTGTTATTAGGTATTATGGCAGGTATTATGATAGCAATTATAGCAGGTATAATGTCAGTAATAGGCATTGGGCCAAAAACTAATCTAATAGGCTATGCATTTGTAAATTTTGTAAGAATAAGTATATGGGTTTATGTATGTATGTTTGCTATGACTATTTGTAAAAAAGGAGAACAAACAGAAAAGGCAATACTAAAATATTAATTGATTAAAACTATGGGATGGATAATGAGAATTTGTAATTTTTATTATGAATTTTCATTGCCCATCCCATTAAATGTATATCTATCAAATTATTTATATCGGTAGCTTGTTATTATATAATATAATAATAATGTTATTAGATGATTGCAGAAGCAATTATTCCCTAAGGTGTAAAATTTGATCAATTAAATATGATTTAAGATATCAGTCTAAGGATATACAAAGAGGTGAAAAGAATTTGAAATTAATATTGGATGACTCTAAGCCTATATATCTACAAATAGCTCAAGGTATTGAGGATGATATATTAAATGGGCTTTTAAAGGAAGAGGAACAGGTTATGTCTACTAACCAATTTTCAGAGGTTTATGGTATTAATCCTGCTACCTCAAGAAAAGGGATAAATATTTTAGCAGATGAAGATATACTGTATAAAAAAAGAGGAATAGGTATGTTTGTTAAATCAGGGGCTAAAGAATACATAAAGGAAAAGAGAAGGAAGAGTTTTTTTAAAGAATTTGTTTTAAAAACTATTAAAGAAGGAGAAAAAGTTGATATAAATAAAGAGGAAATTATAGATATGATTAAAAGCTATGGGGGGGAATGACAGTGAATAAAAACATTTTAAAAATGTATTTGAGGAGAGATAGATTTTTTCTATTGTACTTAGTGATTATATCAGTTATTTTATCAATGCTAAACGAATATAGTACTAAATTAATTATGTTCTTTTTTACTATAAAAACACTTGATAGATTTGGAAGTAAAAATTTTAAAATGTTCATTTCTCTTGGTTGTACAAGAAAAAAATATTATATAAATACAATAAAAACTTCTCTTATTAATTCGCTGTTTCTTTCCATAATATGCACTATACTGAATTTTTTGGGTGGGGAAATTAATAATAGTAAACATATTTTTATAATATTTTTGTTCTATTTCACTTTTTATATTTTATTTAGCAGTATACAAATATTCATTGAAGTTTTATCTATAAGTCAATATGTAGCTGTAGAACTTGGTGTGTTATTTTTGTATTTGGTACTATATCAACTTATTTTATTTGGGCCTATTCTTTTTGGGGATACAAAGTGGATTTTAAGGAATCTAGTTCCATATTTTGGGGGAAGCTTAGCTTCGATTTCCTTTAATATGTTTATGGCCACTGTTGCTTTAAAAACTACAGAAATATAATTATTGGAGGAAAATTTATGGATTTAGCAGTAAGTATTAAAGAGTTAAATAAAATATTTAATAATAAAAAGGTTTTAAATGATTTATCTTTGGATATAGAAGATAATAAAATTTATGGCTTAGCTGGAAGAAATGGAGCTGGAAAAACAACTTTACTAAAGATAATAGCTTGTCATTATATAAAGAATTCAGGAACTGTAGAAGTTTTTGGAGAAGATCCTTTTGAAAACGAAAAAATTCTTTCTAAAATTTGTTTTGTTAGCGATGGAAGTAATTTTATGCCTAATATGAATTCTAAGGAGATTTTTGATATAGCAAAAATTTTTTATCCTAATTGGGATGAAGATTTTAAAGAAGAACTGATAGAAAAATTTAATTTAGATGTGAATAAAAGCTACGGAGATCTTTCTAATGGAATGAAGTCCATGGTGAGTATAATAATGGGACTAGCTAGTCGTGCACCTTTAACAATGTTTGATGAACCATATTCAGGACTTGACCCCGTAGGAAGAGAGATATTTTACAGAGCACTTTTAGAAGATTATGATATATATCCTAGATGTATAATATTTTCTACCCATTATTTAGAGGAAGTAAGTAGGCTTTTTGAAAGTATAATTATTGTCCATAAAGGTAAATTACTTCTATGTGATGATGTGGATAGTTTGAAGGAAAAAGCTTTTTATATAAGAGGGAAAAAAGAAAGGTTAGAAGAGATATCAGAAAAATTCAATATTTTAAACAAGGAATTTCATGGAGAAATAGGAACTCTTGAAATATTCCAGCCCTTATCTGATGAGGATAAAGAAAATCTAGAGGAAATGGGTTTCCAAGTAGAAACTATGCCTCTTCAGAAATTTTTTGTAAGTTTAACTATAAAGAATTAGGTGGGATATAGATGAAATTAATAAATAAAAAAAGATTTAATGTTCAGTTTAATAGATATTCTTTAGAAGGTCCTTTAATATTGTTTTTTTTATTTAGTATTATATTTGGAATGACTGGGGTTTTTTTGTTATCTTATGATGTTAACAAACCATATAAAGGTATTAATGTTAGTGGCTTTATATGGTTTTTATGCATTATGGTTCCTAGATCCTATGATACAGAAAAATTAAAAAAAGACTTAAGTTATTTTATAAGTTTAAATTATAGTAGAAAGGAATATTTTAAAAATAAGATAATATTAATTAACTTAGCTATAAGTGCTTCCGTTCTATTCTCTAAAATTTTAGTATTTATGCTGTTTACTTCTACAGAGCGTTATAGTGTATTTGGATATTTAGGATTTGTTATGGAGAAAAATTTTATTTCTTTTTTAAAATTAAGCTTTATAAATATTGTTATTTATAATTTATTTTATAGCTTTATTATTATAGTACAAATTTTATTTATTAAGATTATACCTAAAAAGGCAGGAAATTTAATATCTAAAGTTGTATGGGCTATAGCATTCTTAATATTCTGGCGTGGGTTAAGTGATATTTATATACATATAACAGCACCTAGTATTACTTTGGTATCTTCCATATTATTTATCTTTATAGCATATTATATTTACTATAAATTTATTATGACTTTGGATGTTTAATGATTTGCAAAATTTAAACTAAAATCAGATAATCAGATAAGTAAGTGTGAAAAATTTTACTTATCTGATTTTTAATAATATTGACAAATGAATTTTAAAAGTATATTATTGATTTATAAATTACAATTGTAATCTAAGGAGTGTTACTATGACTACATTACCTAAAATATCTGAAGCAGAATGGGAAGTTATGAAAATAATATGGGATAACAATCCTTGTAGTGCTAATTATGTTATAGAAAATTTAGAAAGTAAAATGGATTGGAAGCCTAAAACCATAAAAACATTGATAAGCAGATTAGTAAAAAAAGAAGTATTAGCATTTAAAATAAACGGAAGATCTTACTATTATTATCCTTTAGTAAAAAAAGAGGATTGTATAAAAGAAGAAAGTCATTCTTTTTTGCACAGAGTATTTAATGGAGTAGCTAAAGATATGGTATTAAATTTTATAGAAGATCATAACCTTACAGATGAAGATATAGAGGATTTAAAAAAAGTTTTAGAGAAGAGAAAATGATATGGATAAGCTAGTATTTTATACATTTTTAGTTTTTAAACTAATTATAGAACTATCGATTTTCTCCATTATACCTATAATACTTATAATTACAATAAACAAACTTTTAAATAAGAAAATTCCTGTAAAATTTCAATATCTACTTTATATTTTCATATTAATAAGATTAATTTTGCCTGTAATGCCTAAAAGTTCTTTAAGCTTATACAACAGAGCAGAAATATTAGCTACATCAAATCATAAAAATAATATAGTAGATATGATAAAAAATGAAGATAAATCTAAAAGTTATGATAGTAGCTTAAATTATTATAAAGAAATAGATGGAAGCTTTAAACAACCTCAGTATATAAGCTTCTCTTATGCTATGAAAAAATCCTCCTTTTACACAAAATATTTATTTATATTATGGTATTTAGGAGTGTGCGCCTTAATCATATATAGTATAGTAAACCATATAAGGTTTTGTAAAAAAATAAAGTATATTAAAGAAGTAGATGACGAAAAAATAATACATACATTATTAGAATGTAGCAAGTTTCTTAAAATTAAATCAAACTTTAAATTACTAGAATTAAATTTTATAAGCAGCCCTGCTATATTTGGATTAAAAAACCCTATAATATTGATTCCAAAAGGATTGTTAGCAGAAATTAAAAAACAGGATTTAAAAAATATATTTCTACATGAATTATGTCACTATAAAAGAAAAGATATTTTTATTTTATATTTAGCTAAAATTATTTGTATATTCTACTGGTTTAACCCTCTAATTTGGTATACTGTTAATAAATTAAAGAAGACCTTAGAATTAAGTTGTGATGAAATGGTACTTTCCTATATGAATATAGAAGAAAAATTAAGTTATGGACATACTATAATAAATCTTCTTGCTTATTCAAAAAATAATTCGAAAGTATATATGCCTTTAAATATGATAGGAAATAAAAAAGAGGTCACTAAAAGAATATTATTTATACGTGATTTTAAAAAGAAGGGATTATACGCTACAGCCCTATCTTTAATTATAGTGATTTTAACTGGTGCCATTATGTTAACGGAACGCAATGGAACAGTTTCTGCAGCTATAGATAAAGATATATCTTCTAATTATGTAATAGATGAAGAAGGAAGAATTAGAAAAATAGATAATATAAATATTCCATTCATTAAAGATGACAATATCTTAGGGAAATGGATATCTGTAGATTTTATAGAAAACATTAAAGATTTTACCCCACATAAGAGAAGTTGCAAAGCCGACTTATATCTTAAGGGTTTAGAGTTTTTCCCAAATGGAAAAACAAGCATAAATTGCTGGAACTGGTCAAAAAATCTAATTATATGTCCTTGTGATAAGACAGTTAGTAAGTATTACATAAAAAATATAGATAATGAGGAATATATATTTTTGCAATGGAAAAGCGGAGATTATACATTTAGAAATATGCAACCATTTTATTATGTATTAAAAAAAGTTAAGTAATATTTTTCTTATTAGAGATATCACCTTTGGTAGCTCTAATAAGAAATTTTATACCCCCCCGAAGATTACACTTGTAATCTTGTTATGAAGTTAAATTTTAAGGAGGATTATTATGTGGAACCGTATTAAAAAATTTAGTGCTAAAAAGAAAGTGTGTGTTTCAATTATTATTATTTTAGCTTTATTTGTAGTATTTGCTTTTACTTTTCCAATAGGTAAATATCAGGATTGTAAAGTAAATGGTAATAGTGGAATAGCTAGAGTACCTAAAGCTATAGATTACAAAAGAGGAAAACTTAAAGAACTTCCAAAGTATGAAGAAAACTCTAATAAAATGTGGCAAGTTGATTTAAGAAGTTATGATTTATCTGAACTAGATATTAAAAATAATTTAAAAGATTTAATTTATGCAGACTTTGATAGTAAAACAAAGTGGCCCTCTACCCTTCCAAATGGATTTGATAAAAACACTATTATGGAATATGGAAAAAATCCAGGCTTGAATTTAAGAAAACTTCATGAAAAAGGCATTACAGGAAAAGGAGTTAGCATGGCTATTATCGATCAAACTCTTTTAATTGACCATGAAGAATATAAGGATAGATTAAAATTTTATGAAGAAATACATAACTTTGAGGATGGTGGCGGTGCCTCTATGCATGGAGCAGCTGTTAGTTCTATTGCAGTAGGAAAAACTGTAGGCGTTGCTCCAGAAGCAGATTTATACTACATTGCAGAAACTCATGGTAAATTTACTTTGAGTAGCTTTGTAACAGGATTCCCTTTTGATTTTACTTATTTAGCAAAATCTATAGATAGAATTATAGAAATAAATAAAACTTTACCTAAAGAAAAAAAGATAAGAGCTATTTCTATGTCTATAGGATGGGATGAAAGACAAAATGGCTTTAAAGAAGTAGACGCGGCAGTAAAAAGAGCTATGGATGAAGGCATATTAGTAGTCTCTACAAGCTTTGATAGATATTATGGAGTTAACTTTTGGGGCCTTGGAAGAGATAGTATGAAAGACCCAGAGGATTTTAAAAGCTACGAGCCAGGCATATTTTGGAGAGATGCATTTTTTAAAGATAATGAAAGATTTAGTTCAGGAAAGAACATTATGGTACCAATGGATAGCAGATGTACTGCCTCTCCTACAGGAGCGTCAGATTATGTGTTCTATAGACAAGGTGGATTAAGTTGGGCTGTTCCTTATATAGCAGCTTTATATACTCTATGCTGCCAAGTAAACCCTGATATAACTCCAGAGGAATTTTTACAAGCTGCAGTAGATACAGGCGACGTAATTCAAATAGAAAAAGATAATAAAAAATATAATTTAGGCAAAATAGTAAACTCAGAAAAGCTTATAGAAAAAGTACATAAATAGGGAGTGTTATGTGAGCACCCCCTATTTATCTATTCTATATCAAACTATGCTCTTCTTCTCAGAATAATTCTTTTACTGCTAAAATAAGTTGCTAGAAAATAAGAGCCATAAACAATGGTAATGAGAATTGCTGTTATGATTATATTACCTATGGCGTTAATATTCCCTGCATCTCTTATCACATCATTTGCCACTTTTATTCCTACCATTGAAATAAAATCGTTGTTTTTTCACCAACCTCACAGAAACCACATTTTCTATACATATCTTTAGCTGTATCTTCACTATCAGTTATAACATATGCTTTATCTACTCCTAGTTTCTCTGATATCATTAATAAATGCTTTAGAAACGCTGTACCAAACCCTTTACGTTGATATTTTTCTAAAATATCAAAATCCTCTATTTTTGCAATGTTATTGTTTATAAACAACTCACAATTGCCTACTGGAATACCTTTATCATAACAGACATAAAATTTAAAATTACTTATGGAGTTGTAAGCTTGTACCTTTCTATAGATTCTCTTCTTTGAAAATTCTTCTCCCATTGCAGGTGAATTAGCTTGAATATCAACTCTAATACCGTCTTCCAACACCTTTTGGGACACTGCCTCTTCTATGGTACATTCCTCTTTTTCTTTTAAAGAATTATATTTACATGTTGGAATAGACATATAATAATACTTTGTAATTTCGGGGAATATATTTAAATTTTTAAGTGCATTGGAGCTTAAGGAAAAATTAGCTTCTAACTGCAAAAAGCTTTTATTCTCTTTAACACTTCGTTCTAGTTCTTTTAATATAATGTGATTTATCTCATCATCAGATAAACCATTTTTCAGTAAAATAAAATTATGGGCATACATATCAGGGATACTATCATCTCTGAATCGAATTTTCTTTTCTTCTTCTATACATTGTGAAAAACACTTTACATATTCAATTTCAGTATTATGTAATAAGTTAAACATAACTTTCTCATCCTTCCTAATTCAAAATGTAGATTTCTCTTAAGTCATTTATCAAGTCATAATTCTAATGATAATGTTTGCCGACATACCATACCCCCTGTGCATAATTTTCCAATGTAAAGTATATACATATTATGAATTAATTATAGCATATTATTCCAGTCTCAAAATCAATAAAAAACTCTTTGGCGTTTTTCTTCTATTCTTAACCAAAGAGTTTCTCTTGAATTACGACGTGAAAATACCGTAAAATTCACTTTTGAATAATACGGTATTAAAATACATTATTGATTTCTAACATTCTATTGGTAAGTTCTATGTTGCAAAAACTTTATCCCTCAATAAACTTCATCAATTCTTCATTAAATTTGTCTTTCTGATCATAGAAGGATGCGTGACCGCTATATTTAAATGGTACAAGCTTGGAATTTTTAATGCCTCGTTTTTGTACTTCACCTAGTTCGAATGGAACAACTTTATCATGAATACCATGAATAATTAATGTTGGAACCTTTATTGTTCCTAAATCATAAAATAGTTCTTCACGTAACCAAGTATTTGCAATGGCAGCGGTTGACCACCCCGCCGCTTGTAATCCCAATTGTAAGAACCAATAGGAAAATGGCTCAGTTATATGCTGAAAGAAAAATATATCACCGAAATCACTTAACATTTTAGGACGATCACTGTATGTTCCTTCAATAATTTTGATTACAATTTCCCTATCTAAACCATAAGGAAAATTAGGGCGTTTGATAAGACTAGGAGCTGCTGCTGCAAAAAGAGCAAGTTTGGACACACCATATCCATTATGTCTAGCCATATATCTAATAGCAATTGCTCCACCTGTTGAGTGACCTGCCAGTATAAAATGTTTTAATTTGAGTGCTTCAACTACACATTTAACATCATCAGCTAATCGATTGTAGTCATATCCTTCCCATGGCTTATCCGATTCACCAAATCCTCTTTGATCTATTCCAATACATCTGTATCCTTTCTTAGGAAGCTCATTAAACTGATATTCAAATAGTTTGTGGCTTCCAGGCCAACCATGCAAAAACACAATTGTCTTATCACCTTGTGGATTAAGATCTTCTACGTAAATTTTTACATCGGGCTCTACTTTAACATAGTATCCCATGAAAATACCTCCAATATTAAATGGCTATATTCACATGTTATTCACTTAACCACGGGTTTATGAATGAAGAATATATTTTTCAGCCGCCAACGCTGCTATGGTCCCATCTGAAACCGCTGTTGTTATCTGCCTAAATTTCTTATCCCTTATATCCCCCGCTGCATATACTCCCTCTATGTTAGTCTGCATATTTTCATCTCTAATAATATATCCATTAGTTGTAAGACTTAAACACTATTTTCATACATCGCTCCGTCACATACGGCACAATAATGAATTCCCTTACTTAAAAATCTTTCTTCATTTGGAATTGGAAGTTTCTTTGCGTTGCCCTTATTGTGGACATATTTTAGTAGCTAAGAAGAACCGTAAGCATTTTAGATTACGCTAGTAGTCAAAGCTATTTTGATGTAATATCACAATATTATTTTAAATTCTTTGAACTATATTTTTTCATAACTCACTTTACACTATCAAAAATTTTGAGTAAACAAAAAACCGAAGTTGTCATTTTTGACAACTGCAGTTCCGTATTCATCTGCTAAATTTAATTTTACACAACTTCTTCTTGATGGTTTAGAAGTTTTCTCTATACTTTCTCCACATAGCCTGTAACACGCAGAACATTGCAGATTACTATTTAGGCAGGTATTCTGGCTCAAGTATCATAATTTTTTTAACCTTCCCGAATTACCAGTGGCATTTCTAAAAAAGCTCCTCAAATTTAAAATTAATTTTTGATTTGTGTTAATCTGTATTAAAAGGTATATTACTATAAAAATGCTTTTAATTTCTCAACATTTTCTTCCTCGAACTTTTGCAGCCCTTTCATTAAAGAAACAATATCATCTTCTGCTTCTTTATATTTCTTTACATTTTTTATTGCGTCTATAATTCCCATATTACTTCCTAAAATCATCATTTCAGAAACATGAGAAGAGGTTTTATCATTTAACGTTTGAAGATTAATCATAAGATAAGTTTTTATCTTATTAAAAGCACCTATACCCTTTTCATCATACCCATTTTTATTAAGTATTTCTTTAGCTGACTGGTGGATTTCTTCATAACCCTTTAACTGTTCATGCAAATGATTTTTCAATTTTTTATCTTCAACAATTTTAATTAACTGCTGAATTGTATTCACACCCATTTGGGAATTTTGGTATATAAAATTTAAAAGCTCCACATTTCCATTCATGTTTTAACGCTCCTTCCTTAAGTTAGTCTTAACTGAAATAATGAAAAAAATTCATTACATAAAAGAAGGCACCCATTTATAGATGCCTTCTTTTATCAATGTTGTAATTTATATTATCTTTCTTTTTCCACAATATATTTTTCAGCCGCCAACGCTGCTATGGTCCCATCTGAAACCGCTGTTGTTATCTGCCTAAATTTCTTATCTCTTACATCCCCTGCTGCATATACTCCCTCTATGTTAGTCTGCATATTTTCATCTGTAATAATATATCCATTAGGTGTAAGATTTAAATACTCTTTAAATAAGTCTGTTTTTGGTTCAGTACCGATATATCCAAAAATCGCATTTAACTCTATCTCTTTTTCTTCACTAGTTTTTGTATTTTTTATAAATGCTTTGCTTACAAAATTTTCACCATCAACATTAATTAAATCCCAATTATACATAACTTCAATTTTAGGATTGTTTAAGACCTCATCTAGAGTTGATTTTTCACCTTTAAAATAATCATATCTCCTAATCATTATAACCTTTGAAGCAAATTTGGTAAGAAATAATGCTTCTTCTAAAGCTGAATTTCCTCCACCCACAACTCCCACTATGCTATTTTCATACATGGCTCCGTCGCATACGGCACAATAATGAATTCCCTTACTTAAAAATCTTTCTTCATTTGGAATTGGAAGTTTCTTTGGTGTTGCCCCCGTAGAAATTATAATTGCCTTAGGTCTATATATGAACTTTTTTGTTTCAATTAATTTTTCATTATCATTTAAACTAGCATTAAGAATTTTGCTAAATTTCTCAATTTTAACTTCTATCTCATTAGCTTGCTCTGCCATTAAATCCGCTAAATCATTACCTGATACAGCTTTAAACCCAGGGTAGTTTTCTATAGTATAGCTGTTTCGGACTTGACCTCCTATTAATTGATTTTCAAGTAGAACCATATTCATCTTTGCCCTTACAGCGTATATACCAGCGGTAAGTCCCGCTGGCCCTCCACCTATTATTAATAAATCTAAATCTTTTACTTCTTTATTCATTTGTACTCTCACCCCGATAAATCTTTAAGGAAGGCAAATTCCTGCCTCCCTTTATATACTGCACTATAGTCCTAATACTCTGTCAATGCTTGCTTGATCAAAGCCAACAATTATGTCTCCGTCGATATCAATTACAGGTACGCCCCTCTGACCTGATTTATTAATCATTTCAGCGGCAGCTTTATCATCCTTAGTGACGTCATGTTCCACATAAGCTATATTATTTGATTTTAGGTAATCCTTTACCACTCTACACCATGAGCAGGTAGGTGTTGTATAAACTACTACATTCATGTACTTCTCCTCCTACATTTTTTATTTTACATTAATTATGTTTTACTAAAAACCTATGTTTATGCCCATTTTATGTTTTTACCTAATGGGTTTAAAAGACTTCTTATCTTTAAACTCTAAAAAACAAATTTCAAAAGCAATTCTAAGAAAACAGGCAGTTTAAGCCCCGAAGTAACTTAAAACTGCCTGTTAAAATTAATAATTAGTTTCTTGCTAATGATTCACCTAAGTTTCTGCATTGTTCAAGTCCTTCTTCATCAGGAGATTCATTGATTATCAGCCCATCCGCTACAAGTTCTGCTCCATATTCTATCATTCTAGCTTGCCAATCAATCATCCACTCACCATTTCCCCATCCATATGATCCAAATAAAGCCAGCTGCTTACCTTTTACGGCCTCTGAAATTGATTCAACAAATGGCTCCATCTCTCCTTCCTCTAATACCTCTGAACCCATAGACGGACAACCAAGTGCTACTGCATCAGCATTTGCCACATCTTCAACTTTTGCTTCACTTACATTTAACAGTGTAACCTTAGCTTCTTCTATCCTGGCACCCTCAACTAATGCATTTGCCATAGCCTCCGTATTACCTGTTCCACTCCAATAAACAACAACTATGTTTTTCATACTATTCCTCCTATTTAATATTAATTCTTTATTATAATTTATGTATTTTTGAATTATATTGATAATGATTATCATTTTCAATATAATTTTACTACTTTATTTCGTACTTGTAAATACCCCATTTACTTTTTTTATAATTGCATTTTATACTGATACTGCTCCTCTAGATCCATTTTGCACTTACTATATGGCATATGTGTAGCTTTATAAATACAAAAACTTGATATTAAGCTTATAATCATGTAACCTATGATTATAATTATTAATTAGGAGGTCTTAGCTATGAAGTTTACTTTTAATCATAATAACATTAATGTTCTTGACCTGGAAAAAAGTATAGCTTTTTATAAAGAAAATCTAGGATTAGTAGAGATGAGACGTAAATGTTCAGAAGATGGTAGCTTTATCTTAGTGTTTCTAGGAGATGGTGTTACTGGTCATAGTTTAGAATTGACTTGGTTAAGAGATTGGTCAACTCCTTATAACTTAGGAGATAATGAGTTCCATATTGCTTTTCATGTAGATGATTTTGAAGGAGCATATTCTCTACATAAGAATAATCAATGCATTTGTTATGAAAATAAAGCTATGGGCATTTATTTTATATCAGATCCTGATGGCTATTGGGTTGAAATCATTCCTGCAAACCGTTAAATTATAAATAATTAAAAATAAATGTTAACTTTAATAAAAAAGATTAGCAAATAATAACTTCCAGTTTTATTATGACACCAATAGTCTTAACAAAAACTGGAAGTTATGCTTTATAACAGGATTAAACTGTGATTTTACCCATAACCACTGGATGCTTTGCTCCTGTTACTGAAGGAACATTGTTAGAATTTCCATGGATAGCTTCATTAGCTAAAATAGCAAAGGCTATTGCTTCTTTAGCATCGCTGGAATACCCAAAGGCTTCTTGCGTATTTATTGAAACCATTGGTAACCTTTGTTCTAGCATAGAGATTAATGTATTATTATAGCTCCCTCCTCCACCTATAATTACTTCATCTACATCATATTTATTAGACACATATTTTTCGTAATGATATGCTATAGATTCTACAGTAAAGGCTGCTACTGTGGCAACAATATCTTCTTTACATAAATTCATACTAGAACATTTAGCGAGTAATTTTTTAGTATAATCTACACCAAATACTTCTCTTCCTGTAGTCTTAGGAGGTATGGTTTTTATATACGGATGATCCATCATCTCACCTAGAAGCTTCTTATGAACTTTGCCTTTCCCGGCAATAGTTCCATCTTTATCAAAATTTTTCTCCCCGTTAGTTAAATGAAAGACCACTCTATCTATAATCATGTTACCGGGGCCTGTATCAAAGGCTAAAACTTCCTCTAAAGTACAATTTTTAGGAAGTATTGTTGCATTGCCTATGCCTCCAATATTTTGTAGAATTCTAGTTTTGTCTTCACTTCTATAAAGTAAATATTCCGTATATGGAACTAAGGGTGCACCATGTCCCCCTGCAGCTATATCTCTCACACGAAAATCTCCAACAACTGGAATATTTGTCCTTTCAGCAATAACAGATAACTCTCCTATTTGTAATGTACTATTTTGAGGAATGTGATAGATTGTTTGCCCATGAGATCCTATAAGGTCAATATGGCTTAATTGAATTTTATTTTTATTACAAATAGAAATAACTGCATGGGCAAATAATTCACCTAGCTTAAAGTTTAATCTGCAAATTTTCTCTACATTTGAACTTCCAATAGAGCAGCATTCAAGTATTTCTCTCCTAATATCATCGGGCATCGGTAAGTTATCAAAATACATGGGCTTTATTTTAGTATTAATTCCATTGCCTTCTATCTGGACTAATGCACAGTCTATTCCATCTAATGATGTACCTGACATTAATCCTACCACTAGTTTTTTATCTTTATTATATAATTTAATAAGCTTTTCCACCTAATCACCTAAATCTTTAAATGTAATTAGCTCTATATTTTCCGCTACCAGCCACTCTTTTAATTCTTCACTTTTTAAAATCTTTAATTCTTCTGCTCTATTTTTATTATAGGAGCTAATTTTCTCCAATTCTTCATCACAAAAAGCAGGATGACACATAATTTCAGTAGTACCATGGTCTAAATCGTTTATTATGGATTTAAGATTATCAAGAGTAGCTTTTTCGCCATAAAAATCCCAAGTAAAATAGTCTGTAGTTTTAATACCTATTTCATCGTACAATTTTTTACACTCAATATTAGAGCTTCTTAAGGGTACATTATACTCCTTTGCTAAATTAGCCACGATTTCACGTACTCCATCATACATATGAATATGATGATGGCCATCCATGTGACTTAAATTTATTCCTATTTGAAAAAATTTATTTATTTGAGCTCTGAGTTCCCGTTCAGCTTCCTCTAAATTCATAGCTGGACATAAACTTGTAGTTCTTTTATAAAAGATCCCTCTTTCATCTACTAAAGATGGCACTTCTTTTCCACTTAAAATTGGCTTCCCGCAAGTTAATGTCAAATGAATTCCAAAAGAAATAATACCATTTTCCTTTGCTAATTTAACAGCTTCTTCTGCCTTTGGCATATTAACCATTAAAGTTGTACTGGTGACAACTCCATTTTTAATAGCTTCAACAATTCCTTTATTACATCCACTTGTTAACCCAAAATCATCTGCATTAAAAATTATTTTCTTCATTGTATTCCTCCGTTATCCCTGTATTAATTCTTCAATTTTATTTTTAAATTGTGAAAGATATTCACTATTCTCAATAAGTATATCCTTTAATAGTTTTTTAGCTACTGTAACTGAAGGTACAAGAGGATGGACAGTTAAAGCTTGTAATGCTAAGTTATAATCTCCTTTTACTCCAGCTTCAACTGCCAGTTCCTCATAAGCCTTTACACCATTGATCAAGCCATAAATTTTAGAGGACAATTCTCTAATTTGAATTGGATGAGCTCCTGTTTTATCTACTGAACAAGTAACTTCTATTACTGCATCTTCTGGCAAACCTTTTATTGTTCCATTGTTTTTTATATTCACCACATGTAGTTCCTTTTTATCATTATATATAGCACTAATTAAAGATACTGCCGCTTCTGAATAATAGGCTCCTCCACGTTTTTCAAGCTCCCTTGGTTTTTCTTGAAGATTCACATCTTTATATAATTCAAATAATTCCCTTTCAACTTTTTGTACCTGTTCTGCTCTTGTGCCTTCCCCGCCTTTTTCTATAGACTTTTTCTCCTCTTCTACCATTTGATCTGTCATGTAATAGTATCTGTGATATGGACAAGGTAACATCCCTAACGAATCTAAAAATTCTTTATCCCATTTTAAATCAGGAATGTTTTTCATAGTAAGGGCTGCACCATCGCTAAGCTTATTAAGTATTTCCCGGGTAACATCTTCTCCATCTAAATACACCTTTTCTCCCCATACCAAATGGTTTAATCCAACAAAATCGATTTTTATGCGGTTGCTATCTACTTCCAAAATATTTGCAACCATTTTAATCATTCCAATAGGTACATTGCATAAACCAATAACTTTTACATCAGTAAATTTCTCAACTACTTCTGTAATTAGCCCTGCAGGATTAGTAAAATTTATTAACCATGCATTTGGAGCTAATTTTTCAATATCTCTACAGATATCTAATATAACAGGAATTGTTCTCATAGCCTTTGCAAAACCACCAGGACCTGTGGTCTCTTGTCCTAGCACATCATATTTTAGAGGAATTCTCTCGTCTCTAGCTCTAGCTTGAAGACCTCCTACTCTAAATTGAGTGGTGACAAAGTCTGCATCTTTTATAGCTGCTCTTCTATCTGTAGTTAGGACAACTTTCATATCTAATCCAGCTTTCTTTACCATTCTTTGAGCTAGTGCTCCCACAATTTCTAACTTCCACATGCCTTCAGGAATATCTACCAAATAAATCTCCCCTACAGGAAGTTCATGATACCTCTTAATAAATCCTTCAATAATTTCAGGAGTGTAACTACTTCCACCACCGATAATAGCTATTTTTAATTTTTTCATTTCTACCCTCCTTGTTTATTTTCCAATTCATTAATACGTTTATATAAAGCTATCATATTCTCTATTAAGTTCTTTTCCGCTACCGCTGTCATTAAATGATCTTGGGCATGAACCATAAGCAAAGACATTTCTACTTTTTCACCGTTAATTTCGCTTTGTATCATAGCTGTCTGTGTTTTATGAGCGATTTTCATTTCCTCCTCTGCAGCCTCTAAATGTTCTTTTGCTTTTTGAAAATCACCATTTTGTGCAGCATTTAAAGCGTCGTATGCTTCCCCTCTTGCATTTCCTCCATGCAAAATTATTTCAAATATTAACTCTTCAGTTGTCATTTCCATACCCCCTCATCATACTATCAATGAAGCACCAGTGTTACTGGTGCTTCTTACTGGTGTTTTTATTAGTCTAAAGTTAAATTAGCTTGTTCACTTGCTATTCCATCTATTGTTTCTTCAAGAATCATCTTCTTTTCATATGCCTTAAAGAATGGATAGTAGATTGCCGCCATGATAATTATATTTATAATTACTAGCACAGCTGCTCTCCAGTCCCCACCTGTGGAAAGGTATGCACCTATTGGAGCTGGTAGTGTCCATGGTGGTTGAATATATGGTTTATTAACCAAATTTAACGCCATAGCATAGTAGCTAATAGTTCCTGTAATTAATGGTCCAATGATAAATGGAATGCCTAAAATTGGGTTTAACATAATTGGTGCACCAAAGATTATAGGTTCGTTAATATTACAAATACCTGGAATTAATGAAGCTCTGCCAACGCTTCTTAAATATTTAGATTTAGAGAATACCATCCAAATTAATAATCCTAAAGTAGCACCTGATCCACCTATCCAAATAAACCATTGGAAGAAAGGTTCTGGAGCAATATTAGGGATAGCTTGATTTGCTGCTGCCGCTGCGGTATTTTCATCTAATAATACTAACCAAATTGGCCTTGCCACTGAACCTACTACAGATACGCCGTGAATACCAGCAGACCATAAAAGAGTAATTAAAAGAATTGGAATTAGTATTCCTGGTAAAGTATTTCCCGCCGTTACAAGTGGCTTAAATAAATCCATGATAAATCCTTGAATATCAAATCCTATCATATGTCTTATTGCCCAAATAACAATAAGAATAATTGCTCCTGGGACTAACGCTTCAAAGGATCTTGATACTGCTTCTGGTACGCTTTCTGGCATTTTAATAACAAAGTTTATCCTCTGTAAAAATCTCATTACTTCAACTGCAAATATAGACATAATTATTGCAACGAACATACCTGCTCCACCAGCATTGCCCATTGGAAGCATCCAGCCATGTCCTTCAATGTTTTGTGGAATCATAGTTAGCAAAAAAGCCGCTAATGAAAGTACTCCTCCAGATATTCCATCCAGTTTATATGATCTAGCCAAACTATAACCTATACCATAACAAGCATATAAAGACATAAGTCCAACAGTTAATCTAAAAGGAATTAAAATATTGCCGGCATAGGGTTTTACTAATTCCGCCAATTTTGCTGATGGTGGAGATGCAAATATTAAGAAAAAGCTTCCTACAATAATTAACGGAATAGTAGAAATAATACCATCTCTAATAGCTTTTAGATGCCTTTGCTCTGCCAATTTTGTCATCGGTGGCATTAGAAATTTTTCAATAATTTCGAAAAACTTGCTCACTAAAATTCCTCCTATTATTTCATTAATTCTTTAATTTGTTGAATTACCTTAACCCCTCCTAATGGTCCGTATCCTTGAGGAGTGATTAAAGCTATTGGTATATTAACTTCTTTAGCAACGGCTTCAAATCCCGCATATCTATGCCTTACCTGTGGAGCTACTAAAGCAATGTTCCACTCACCACCCTTTAATTCATCTTCAAATTCCCCTGTTCCTACAGCCTTTATATTCATTGGTATACCTTGCTTATCCGCCTCATTTTTGATAGATTTAACAACTATAGAGCTAGACATTCCACCAGAACAAACTAAAAGCACATTAGTCATACTAATCCTCCCCTTCATAATCTTCTAGCGCCTTTTTTATAAATCCCTTAGCATCTTTTAATCTCTTTATTGCTTCTTCTTTATTGCAATGAGTTTTTATCATTACAATTGCTACCTTGGGTTGAAAATTACACTCTTTTAAAGCCTTCGCTGCAACCTCTTCATCTTTAGCAGTTGCCAACATAACAATTCTGTTGGCACGATGAACTAATTTTTTATTAGTTGTCTGTACATCCACCATTAAATTGTTATATACCTTTCCAATTCCAATCATGGAGGCTGTAGTCAACATATTAAGTATAAGCTTTTGTGCCGTACCTGATTTTAATCTTGTAGACCCTGTAATTACTTCTGGTCCAACTATGGGAGTTATAGCAATATCTACAATTTTTGTAATAGATGCTCCCTCGTTACAGCAAATTGATACTGTAGTTGCTCCTATTGACTTTGCATAGTTTAATCCACTTACAACATAAGGAGTTCCTCCGCTAGCTGCAATACCAACCACTACATCTTTATAAGTTAGAGCAATATTTTTCAAATCCTTAATTCCTTCTTCCTCACAATCTTCTGCACCTTCTACAGCTTCCACTAAAGCTATTTCTCCCCCTGCAATGAGTCCAACTACCATTTCTTTCGATGTGCCAAAAGTAGGGGGACATTCAGTTGCATCTAATATTCCCAATCGTCCACTAGTACCAGCACCCAAATAAATTAATCTACCATTGTTATTAAAGGCTTCAACAATTTTTTCTACCGCTTTGACAATATTGGGTAATTCCTTTTCTACTGCTAAGGGTACCTTTTTATCCTCTTCATTCATAATTTTTAAAATATCATAAGTAGACTTTTCATCAATATCTACAGTATTACAGTTGACCTTTTCTGTCGTTAAGTCTTCTAACTGACTATTCATTATGCACTCCCTCTCTTAGTACTTCTTATCCTTTACAACTTCTCTAGTTTTATATAGATAATCAATTACTTCATCGTATAGTTTACATGCTACACCAACGAATAAACTATCAACTACATTTAACTGAGCAATTCTAGATGCCATAGCTCCACTTCTAAAATTATTTTCTACAGCAGCAATGAATAACTTTATATCCGATGTACTAACAATTGGAGAATCTCCATATTGGGTTATGCAAATAGTTGTAGCTCCTTTATCC
>NZ_CAUPZS010000032.1:0-50295 GCF_963515715.1 uncultured Clostridium sp. | reverse complement strand
TAAGTGCATAATATTTTAATTAAATAATCTGTCTACTTGACAAGGGTCAGTTCATTTACTCCACGGCTTTTTTATTTGCAGTAATAATTTTTATTTTATATTTTTATTAATATCTTTTAATACTTTATCTATATTTTCATTTATTATATTAATATTAACCATTTCCATTGCTTCATCATCGATATAATATTTATTCTTAAGTTTTAATATTCTATATAACTTTTCATCAATTTCTTCTTCACTTAAAGTTCCATCTTTTACTGATTTTTTTATAAAATTAATCATCTCCTCTTGTTTATCTGGAGTGTAACAAGACAGTACTATATCAGAACCAGCCTTTAATGCCTTAAGTGCACTCTCACCTACCCCATATTTATTTGATATTGCCTTCATTGATATATCATCTGTTATAACCACACCTTGGAAACCAAATTTCTCTCTTAATATATCTTTGATTATTACTGGTGATAAGGTAGAAGGATTCTCTTTATCTAATTGAGGTAGTAAGATATGTGCAATCATAATCACATCCGCTCCCTCTTCTATACCTTTTTTGAAAGGTAACATCTCAAATTTTTCAAGACTTTCTATATCTTTATTTATTATTGGCAAATCCTCGTGTGAATCTACAGATGTATCACCATGGCCTGGAAAATGCTTTAATGCTGGAATAACTTCTGCATTTTTTAATCCTTTCATAACTTCAATACCTAACTCGCTAACAGTTTGAGGATTATCCCCAAAGGCTCTATCCCCTATAACTTTATTTGCTGGATTATTGTTTATATCCATCACAGGAGCAAAATTCATATTAATACCAAAATTTCTTAATTCCTCTCCCACTGTTAATCCAACATTATAAGCCACATCCTTACTTCCTGCCCTGCCTATTTGTCTACTACTAGGCAGTTTTCTCACTTCTTTAGGCATTCTAGTTACCCTTCCACCTTCTTCATCTATAGAAATAAACAAGGGTATAGGATTTTCCACATTATATTTTTTTATGGAATTAATTAATTTTACTAACTGTGAGGAATCTTTTATATTATTTTGAAATAATATCACTCCTCCAATTTTATCTTCTGTAATTAATTTCACTGTATTTTCATTAACCTCTTGTCCTTCTATTTTCATAATAAACATTTGCCCTATTTTTTCTTCTAATGTAAGGTTTTTTATCTCCTCTTTAATGGGGTCTATAGTAGGAACTATAGGTTTATCTTCTATTTCCTTGATTTTACTTTCTTCTTGTCTACCACATCCTAAAAACATAGTACATAAAATTAAGATTAAAACGGTAATTTTTTTAAACATAATTCTTTTCCTTTACTAATTTAATAATAGAATAGTTTATTAAATATAGGATAAGACAAAATACACCAAACATAAATGTATATTTTAGTGATTGATAATTGATATCTTTTGTAAGCATAGCTACTATATTTTTAGGTTTTATTACATCCCAACTATTCCATCTTACAAACCTACCTAAATATATAGCAAATCCGCTAAGCATATTAACAACAAATACAAATATCCAACTGATAAAATTGTTAGCTTTTTTTCTTATTAACCTTTGATTTATATATAAGGATATGAATCCCACTACATATCCTAACCACACTCCTATGGCAATATTTATAAACTCTAACCAGACTTTTAAATCCTTATTGTATAGGACTTTTGGCTCTAACCCATAAGGAATATAATTAGGATTTGAAAAATAAAATTTCTTAGTTGATAAATGAATAAAATCAGTGATTATATAAGGTGAATTAGGGTAGAACAACAACCAAAGTATCCCTAAGAAAAGTACAATAATATTATTCCTTATTTTTTTACCACCTTTTTTACTTAACTTATTCATTTGCATCGCAACAATTAACGGAATCCAAGCTAAAAATAGGTTCCATATCATATAAAACAAGTGTATATTGCCACTTAAAATAATCCACCCAAAATAAACAATTGTTAAGACTGCTAAATAACTAATCCCCACTTTCCCCTCCTAATTAAGTGTTATAAATCATTAGCTTATCCAAGTCATATCCGTATTTTCTAATTTCCATTGCCCATCACTAAGTTTTATAGTTGACTTAAATCCCACTGCCCCTTTTCCCGAGCGAAACTTTGAACCTTTCACTACAGCCCGATTATCTGAAGTGAATTCAATACTTTTAATTGATAATAATATTCCTTCAATATAATTTCCTTCTTTGACCATACCCTTTTCTTTTAAGCTTTCAAAAGATTCGTCAATGACTTCTAAATTATACTTTTCGAAATATTTTATTATAAGATTTTTCTCTTCTCCTTCTACTCCCTTTAAAGTATCAAAATCTATAGCTATATATTTAATATCATCATTCAATCCAGAGTCTATCGTCATATAAGAGTCTAATGTTTGAGAACAAATAAAATAATATTTGGAATAATTCTGTTCTCTGTTTTCTATGCCATCAGTATCTTTAATTTGCTCTTTACTATACTCCATACTTTTTTTAGTACATCCTGCAAAAATCACCCCGAATAATATTAAAAACGTAATTATTATTCTTTTCATTTAATTACCTCCTAGTACCCTATTTACTTATATTACGGAGTACCAAGGAGATAAGTTAATAATTTATAATATTTCTACACTATTAATTCCTTCGCTCTTTCTTAACTCCATAACAATCTCCTCTTTATGAGCACGTCTAGGTAAGAGAACTGTATATAAGCTACTTCCAAAACCTGTATCCTCATCTTCCAAAAAGAATTCTATATTTTTAATTTTTATGTTGCTTTGCTGAAAATAATGTGTTACATCATTAATAGCTTTTTCTTTATTATTATAATCTATTTGAAATCGTATAGCGGTACACTTTTCTCTAAACATATTTTCAAACTTCGTTAAAAATGCCAATATGATAATCACAGATAGAGCTGAGATTATACTTAAGGAATAATATCCCTTTCCCACTGCTAATCCAATGCAGCCAACAGTCCAAAGACTTGCCGCTGTAGTAAGCCCTTTTACGGAACCCTTGTCATGAATTATTGTACCTGCTCCCAAAAATCCAATACCACTTATAACTTGTGCTCCTAGTCTTCCTACATCTGCTTTTAAAACATTGCCCCATTCTGCTCTTTCATTTATTAAATTAAGGGTATATTCTATATCATATAATTGTATCATTGATATAACAGCTGCACCTAAACAAACTAAAATATGAGTTTTGAAACCTGCAGGCCTATTTTTATTTTCTCTTTCATACCCTATAATTCCACCAACTAATATTGCTAATAGTACTCTACTTATAATTTCTTTTACATTCATAGCCACTCCTCCCTTCTAATCTATTATGACTTATTCATAATAATAGATTAATTTATTTTCTTATAATTTACAACCATATTATGTAAGTAAAGTATTGATTTATATATTTTCACTTAAAAAAAGTTGTGTCCTAGGACACAACTTAGTTTTTATTGATCTTTATTCTTAGTTAACAGTTCCCCAACTGCCGCTATGCTGCCAAAGGACGAAATAGCTTCATTTGGTAATATAAGTTTATTAGCTGGATTTTTAGCCATTTCTCTAAGAGCTTCAACCTGTTTTAATGCTATTACTTTTTCATTTGTACCAGAATCAATTATAGCCTTATTAACCATTTCAATTGCCTTAGCTTCAGCTTTTGCTACTGCTTCTATTGCTTCAGCTTTACCATCAGCTTCAAGAACTTGAGATTGTCTTAATCCTTCTGCACGTCTAATGTTAGCTTCCTTTTCCGCTTCTGCTTGAAGTATTTTAGCTTGTTTTTCACCTTCTGCTCTAGCAATTTCAGACTGCTTTTGTCCTTCTGCTTGAAGTATTGCAGCTCTCTTATCTCTTTCTGCTCTCATCTGCTTTTCCATTGCTTGTTGAATTTCTGCTGGTGGAATAATATTCTTAATTTCAACGGATAAAATTTTTATTCCATAAGCATCTGTTATCTGATCTACTACTTCCAATAACTCATTGTTGATTTTATCTCTTCCTGATAAAACTTCGTCTAGACTCATATTACCAACTATATTTCTCATATTAGTTATTGTTGAATAAACTATACCAGATTTATAATTTTCAATATTATAAACTGCATCTTTTGCACTCATAACCTTATAGAATATAACATTATCTATGGAAATTTTAACATTATCTTTTGTTATAACACTTTGTGGCTCAATATCTAAAATTTGTTGTTTTGTAGAAACCTTTTTTCTTACAAAATCTGCAAAAGGAATAGTAAAATGCCATCCTGGTTCTAACACCCTATAAAATTGTCCAAATCTCTCTAAAATGTAAAGATATCCGGTGTTTACAACTTTAATTGAAGATAGCACTCCTGATAATAAAATAACTAAAATCAAAATAAATATAATTTTTCCTATCATAAATTAACCCCTCCTATATTTTTTTTATTATTAATTTATTTCCTTCTATACCAACTATTTTCGCTCTGTCACCTTTTTTCAACACTTCATCCTGAGCTTTAGCTGTCCAATAAATTCCATCTATCTTTATTAATGCCGTCTCTATAACATCATTATCTACATTAATTTCTCTTCCTATATACCCTTCTTCCATAGTAAGTGTCTTGTCCACAGTTTTATTTAATGTTTCCTTCGCCAAAGGATATCCAATTGCCATGAACAATGCACTTACTGCACCAAAAGTAATTAATTGAGTAGTAAAAGAATAGTTTAAAATTAAAGCTATTAGAGAAGCCAACGAACCTACCGTAAACCAAACAAACAATAAACTGCTAGTAAATAAATCTATAGCTACACCACCTACACCTATAATTACCCACAATAAAATAGATACTGTTGTTCCTATGGCCATTCCCCCCTTTCAAAATAAATAACAAATTTGATTTTAAATATAATTATTGTTATTATCATTATACAATAGTTTTCTTATAATTTGCATACTTAAATGCATTTATAAGATAAATTTAAGTATATGTAAAAATTGACATATAAAAAGGGTTTATTTAATAATAATTTTGTAAAAAATATATTTAACAATCTAATTGGAGGAAAATTTATGAACTCAAGCAATAATAAAAATTATAGCCCTGAAAAAGATTTTATAAATGTGGCTGCTGCATGTCCTATAACAAATGTTTGTGATATAAATTTTAATATAAAGAATATAAAGAAATGTATAGATGATGCTTTAAATCAAAATGTGAAGCTAATAGTTTTTCCTGAACTTTCAGTCACCTCATATACCTGTGGAGATTTATTCTTAAATAGAAGCTTTCTTTCAAAATCTTTAGTGGGCATAGAAGATATATGCTCCTTTTCAAAAGGCAAAGATATATTAATTGCAGTAGGTGCTCCCCTAGTATTCAATGATTCCTTATATAATTGTGCCTTCATAATTTACGAAGGAAGAATACTCGGCATAGTTCCTAAAAGCTTCATACCAAATTACTCTGAATTCTATGAAAAAAGATGGTTCTCTGAGGGAATTTGTATTAACAACGAAAAAATTAGTCTAGACTTCCAAAAGGACATTCCCTTTGGAATAGATTTAATATTCAAAAGTGGAGTAATTAAATTTGGCTTTGAGATTTGTGAAGATCTATGGGTAACCATTCCTCCAAGTAGCTATTTAAGCCTAAAAGGCGCCAATATAATAGGTAATCTTTCCGCTTCTAATGAAATAGTAAGTAAGTCTTCTTATAGAAGAGACTTAGTTAAGTCTCAAAGTGGTCGTTGCGTTTCATCATATATTTATGCATCTTCAGGAGTATATGAATCTTCTACAGATTTACTATTTAGCGGACATTTAATAATAGGAGAGAACGGATCTATATTAAAGGAAAATGATAGATTCGAAAGAGAAGGAAACATAATAATTTCTTCTATAGATGTAGAGAAGCTAAATAACGAGAGGTTAAAAAACATCAGCTTTAGAGATAACAACAAAAATACTTTATTTAATGTAAGGGAAATAGAGTTTAGCTTTAAAAAATCAAGCTTTAAAATGCATAGATACATAGAAAAACATCCTTTTGTGCCAAAAGATATTAATGAACAAAAAATAAGATGTAAAGAAATATTTAATATTCAAAGTTCTGCATTGGCTAAAAGAATAGAACATACCAATCTAAAAAAAGCCGTGATTGGAATTTCCGGAGGACTAGATTCAACTTTAGCTCTTTTAGTAGTTGTTAAAACCTTTGATTTATTAAATATAGAACGTAAAAATATCATCACAATAACAATGCCTGGTTTTGGAACAACAGATAGAACCTATAATAATGCCATTAACCTTTGTAAAAAGTTAGGTACGGAACTAAGAGAGGTGGATATAGTTCCTTCTTGTCTTCAACATTTTAAAGATATAGATCATGACCCATCAATTTATGATGTAACCTATGAAAATGTTCAAGCAAGAGAAAGAACTCAAGTTTTAATGGATGTGGCTAACAAGGAAGACGCTTTAGTTATAGGTACTGGTGACTTGTCAGAGTTAGCATTAGGTTGGTGTACATATAATGGAGATCAAATGTCAATGTACTCTGTTAATCCCTCCATACCAAAAACTTTAGTTAGATATTTAGTTAAGTACGTTAGTGAAAATGAATCTGAAGAAGAAATTTCTAATATATTGATAGACATTTTAGACACTCCAGTAAGCCCTGAGCTTCTTCCAAAGAATAAAGAAGGAGAAATAGCTCAGAAAACCGAGGACATAGTGGGCCCTTATGAGTTACACGACTTTTTCCTTTACCACTTTGCAAAAGGTTCATCGCCAGAAAAAATATTATATTTAGCTGAATTAGCCTTTGAAGGAATCTATGATAAAGATACCATATATAAATGGCTACAGCTATTTATCAAAAGATTTTTCACTCAACAATTTAAACGTTCCGCTATGCCTGATGGCCCTAAAGTTGGTACTATCAGCTTATCTCCTCGTGGAGACTGGAGAATGCCTTCTGATGCAAGCTATAGTTCGTTTTTAACAAGAGAATAAAATAAATATTTGAAAATACGTTTGTAAGCACAAAAGAGCTAAGTATGTAGTGAAATAGCGACTTTTTCTGGAGCGCCTTCACTGCTTGCTTAGCTCTATTCTGTATAACAATTTAACTTTGTAGAAAATTACAGTTGAGAAAACAATTTTTCTTAACTACATTTTTTCAGGTTCTGGATATTCTACTCCAAAAGTTTCTACAGTAACTTCTTTAATTTTTTGAGGTTCTAATGGTTTATCCATATGGTCTGTAGCCACTGCTCCCATTTTAAGAGCTATGTCTAAACCTTCAGTAATTTTTCCAAAACCAGCATATTGCCCATCTAAATGTGGAGCAGCACCTATCATTATAAAGAACTGGCTTCCTGCTGAATTAACATTCATAGATCTTGCCATGGATAAAACTCCAACAGTATGCTTTAAGTCATTATTAAATTTATTGCTTTTAAATTCACCTTTAATAGCATATCCTGGGCCACCCATTCCAGTACCTTCTGGGCATCCCCCCTGTATAACAAAACCTGATATTACTCTATGAAAACTAATTCCATCGTAAAATCCCTTCTTAATTAGGCTTATAAAATTATTTACAGTATTAGGGGCAATTTCAGGATATAGTTCTCCTTTCATTATATCCCCATTTTCCATTGTTATTGTAAATATTGGATTGCTCATATTCATCTCTCCTTTTTTGGTAATACAAAGTAGATTATATTATTATTTAAAACAAATTGCAAAATATTTTATTCTAGGAATTTTTAAAAAGTAATATTAACCAACTTTATTATACTTACCACATCTATCTCCAAAACATCCAATTATATTATCATCCTCATTTATTCTGACAACTTCACATCTGTTACTACATCCTTCACATTCAAAGCTTGATGAAGTCATAGGATTCTCTCCAAGATTTAGCCCCCTAAATCTACTTCCTCCTGCTTTCTCTGCGGCAGATTTCGCAATAATTGCAGCACCTACTGCTCCCATTATATTATAATGTTCTGGAACAACTACCTCAAATCCTAATGCATTTTCAAAGGCTACTTTCATACCTCTATTTGCAGCTACTCCCCCTTGAAAAAACACTTTAGACTTAATTTCCTTACCCTTCCCTACATTATTGAGATAATTCCTAACCATAGCTTCACAAAGACCTCTTATTATATCGGATTCATTATATCCCAACTGTTGCTTATGTATCATATCTGACTCTGCAAAAACAGCACAACGCCCTGCAATCCTCACAGATATATCTGATTTTAACGCATAATCACCAAATTCCTCTATTGGAATTTCAAGTCTTTCCGCCTGCCTATCAAGGAAAGAACCTGTTCCTGCAGCACAAACAGTATTCATTGCAAAGTCAGTAACTATTCCGTTTTTTAAAATTATAATTTTTGAATCTTGTCCGCCTATTTCAATTATAGTTTTTACATCCTCATCTACTTGCAGGGCTGCAACTGCATGGGCAGTTATTTCATTTTTCATTGCATCTGCACCGATTATAGCTGAGGCTATTTGTCTTCCACTACCTGTGGTTCCAGCTGCAAGTATTTTAGCCCCATCATATTTATTTTTTAAAGCCCTAAAACCTTCCTGAATAACATTTATGGGTCTTCCCTTTGTTCTTAAGTATAGTTTCTCTACAACGTTCATTTTATCATCCAAAAGCACAAAGTTCGTACTAACTGAGCCTACATCAACACCTAAATAATACATTATCTCTTCTCCTTTCAAGCAAATCTATAAAGGCTTCTATTCTTGTAACATAACCTGCTTCTCCTGTCATTTCGTCAACTATGAGAGTCATGATTGGAAAATCTTTATCCTTTGATATTTGTGGCAATATTGCTTTTGATACAATCTCTGGCATACACCCCATTGGAAATACTTGAATAGCGCCATGAAATCCTTCTTTATGAGCTAACACTGCTTCTCCTACACATTCTCTTGCATGACCGCCAATTTGTACGGGCAAATATTCTTTAGCAACTTTCTTAATATCTAGCTGATTTAATTTTGTAGGATGTAATGCCATATTTTTAACCCACCAGCTAGGGGTAAGTTTTCTTTTAGTTGAAACCCCATAATCCATTAATTTATCTTCAATATAAAAATTTGAAAAGGGCTCTATAACTGTATATATCTCCCCTATTACAGCAATTTTAATAGGATCTTTTGTTTTATCTATTTCTACATTGTTTATTTTATTTTTATATTCCTTCAAAATCTTAATCATATTTTCTGGATTATTACACTTTTCAGCTTCTGCTCTACAAGTATTTAAAATCTTTTTACATTCACCTTTTGTTTTCTCATAGCCTGCAAGATAATGTGCCCTTGCCTCTATTCCATCAATTAAATTCATAACATTTAGAGCCCGAGTTGCAGCTTTAAGTTTCTCTCTTTTACTTTTTTTACTATTAAGTGATATTTTATTTATTCTATTTAAAAGCTCTTGTACTCCTATGTCTTTCGGAGCATCCATAACTATAAAATCCACATCATATCCTAATCCTTTTAATGTGTTCATTTGCATTTCGCAATACTCTCCAAACCTACATGGCCCACAACTACCTGTCAATATTACTGTATCTGCTCCCTGTTCAATTGCTTGTATATAATTCCCTATCATTAATTTAAATGGTAAACATATTTCATCTGGAGAATATAATGAACCAATTTCAAGGGACGCTTTACTATTCAAATCAGGTATAACATAGTCTATTCCAAGTCCATCGAATAATGCCTTGGCAGCTAAATATACATTCCCCATATGAGGGCTTGTTATTTTCAAATCAACAGCTCCTTTCTAACATATCAACAAATGCTTCTATTCGAGTATCAATACCAGCTTCTCCTGTGTGTTCATCTACCTTAAGAACCATGAAAGGAAAATCTTCAATTCTGTCCTTTACGAGTTCAATTACTACAGAATCTATTCCACAGGCAAAAGATGATATATATATGATTCCATCAACCTTCTTATTTTTTGATATATGTGATAAAAAACCATAAGTATTTCTTGCAAAAGTCCAAAATGGTTTTTTATAAAGGCTTTTTACTTCACTATCTATGTATTCATCCTCTACATACTCCTCAGTTATAACTCCAATCCCTAATTTATTGAGTTTTTTAACCAAATTCATATTTATAAAGTCATCATATATATTATATGGATGTCCCGCTAAAGCAACATTAAGTTTAAAGTTTTCATCTTTTATGCCACTTTTAAACTTTTTTTGCTCCTCAATGGCTTCATTAAAAGCTTTTTCTATCTTCCTATTATCTTTTGTAATCATTTTTCCGGCTTCTTTGGCCCATTGATATAATTTTCTCATAGATGTGGAGTAAATGGGTGCTGTTATTGCCTTTGGCATATCTGGTATAGTATTTATCACCATTTCCGGTAAGCCACAAAATTTAGGACATATAAATTCCCCTTCTCTAATTTGCATAACCCTTGGTATTAATAAAATATCACATTTATCTTTTATTGAAGCAATGTGTCCATGAAATATCTTTATGGGTAGACAGGCTTCATCTACACAATATTTAACCCCTTCATCTAATATATCTTTATTAGTATCAGATGAATATATAATTTCTGCATCCAATTCTTTAAAAAACTTAATAAAAAATGGATAATACTTATAATATAAAAGACCCTTAGGAATTCCTACCTTCATACTAACCTCCATTAAAAATCATATAACATTCAAATATTCTATCCACATTTTATAAAGATATTCAATAAGATTGGAGTAACAAAAAATTCTAGCATACTTAAAACAATCACATTTTATAAGGCCAATTAGTTTTTATCAAACGAAAAGGGACTTTGTAAAACAAAGTCCCTACCATTTATTTATTCTTATTTTTTAATTCTTAACTTTTTATAAACTATTAATATACAACCAAATCATCTATCTTGCAACATAATATGTTGGCTAAAACTATAACCTTTTGCAAACTAGGGTTACTCTTATCTCCTCTCTCAAGTTCTTCTAAATATGACTTTGAAATTGAAGTTTCATATTTTGGGTTTTTAGTTAAATTTTCAATATCAGAAGCAGTATATCCTAAATTTAATCTATACTCCCTTATTTTCTTCCCATTTAACATGTAAAGACCCCCCTATTTGATTTTCTGAGTTGTTTTTATTATAACATATATTTTCATAAAAATATAGATGTCCCTTTAAATTCACGTAAATAGATTCATATTTTAACCAATATACTTCTTACCATTGCGAACTATATAGAAGTTTTATGTAATATATCCCACATAATCACTGTCCTTCTTTTCTTGCTAGTATAATATAATTACTATGACTTTAGATATTTTATAACTTCTTAAATATAAATAATTTTATTGAAGATAATAAATACTCCTTAGCTCTCTATTTCGAAATCCAACTTACTCTCGTAGAAACTTATAATAGACAGAATAATTTGTTGTAACTTAACTCAAAGATTTAATACTAAAAAATAAAACTGTTGACAAAATAACTTCGCCAACAGTCTTATTGCACAAAACCATAGTTTTCAAGTCTATGTTTTTTAAAAAACCGTAATTTTTTATATTATTTTAAAACTTTGATTTTGCTAGCCCTCCTAGGGATGTTTCTTTATATTCACACTTAAGGTCCATGCCTGTTTCCTTCATTGTAAGGACAACCTGGTCGAATGAAACCATGTGTTTTCCATCTGTATAAAGTGAATAGTTTACAGCATCAAGAGCTCTAACAGCTGCTGCTGCATTTCTTTCTATGCAAGGAACTTGTACATATCCACCCACAGGATCACAAGTCAATCCAAGATGATGTTCAAGTGACATTTCAGCTGCATACTCTATCTGCTCCACGGATCCTCCAAGTAAAAATGCTGTCATTCCTGCTGCCATAGCACATGCCGACCCTACTTCAGCTTGACATCCACCCTCTGCACCTGAAATAGTTGCATTTTCTTTAATTAAATTTCCTATGAGCCCTGCTACAGCAAGTCCCTTTAATACTTCATCCTTAGGTAAATTATATTCTTCTCTTAAAGCATATAATAGTCCTGGAATAACTCCTGATGCTCCGCAAGTAGGGGCTGTTACCACTGTTCCTCCACCGGCATTTTCCTCTGATACTGCTAAAGTATATGCAAATATCTTTCCTCTAAATACATTTTCAGGATTATCTTTTCTAGTTTTCCTATAAAAAGACTGTGCTTTTCTTGGATACTTTAGGGTTCCTGGAAGCACTCCTGTTTTATCTAGTCCTGTCTGAACACATTGTTCCATAGCTTGCCAGATATCTTCAAGATACTCCCATATGTATGCTCCTTCTGCTTCATCTACATATTGCCATATTTCTTTTTTGTTATTTTTGCACCATTCCATTATCTCTTCCATGGTTCTTAATGAATAAACTTTAGAACCACCTTGTCTTGCTTCTCCCTCGTCCATTATACTTCCACCGCCTACGGAGAAAACAAGCCACTCTGAAATCACATTTTCTTCACTATCCAAAGCAAAAAACTTCATTCCATTTGTATGATATTCATGTACAACTTCTGGTTTCCAAATAATTTCAGTAGAATATGGCTTTAACGTCTCTATAATGATCCAATCAGTGAGGTGACCTTTTCCAGTAGCTGCTAAAGAGCCGTAAAGTTCTATTTTAAATTTCGCTGCATTAGGATTTTCTGCCTTAAACTTTTTCGCTGCTCTTTCTGGACCCATTGTATGAGAACTAGACGGACCATTTCCAATTTTAAATAATTCTCTTAAAGAATCCATTTTTATCTCCTCTCGCCTGGTTATTTGTCAGGAATCTATTAATAGATTTTATATTAATTTATCTCCCTCAAATAATTCTACTTTATCTAAGCTTTGCATGAAATCTATATACTCTTTTTTAGTCATTTTTGCATTAAAGTTATTTAATATATCTTTTCCTGTTGATGCATTATCAAATAGTAAATCTACAACTGTTAAAGCCATAGCTTTAGCTGGTACTATATAAGCTAGATTTTCATCAACGATTTCAAATTCACGAGTATGTAAATCTCCTTTTATTCCTCCTATCATTGGGTGCATAGTTGGCATTATATGAGATACATCTCCAAAGTCAAAGGATCCTGTAAAGTCTCCTCCTTCTATTATCTTCTCTTCTGGCATACCCATGAACATTAAGTTTTCTTTAAATAAATTATCTAATGCCACTGTTCTTAGTATAGGAAGATATCCAGGAATACTTGTTATTTTCACATCTGCTCCAACTGCCATTGCTCCAGCTTTTAAAGCTCTATCTACTTTAGCATTAGAATCTAACATTCCATTTATTGTTCTTGCTCTTGCATATGACTCCATTTGGACATCAGCTGGAACTGAGTTTACAATATCTCCACCTTTTGTAATTATAGGATGAACTCTTACTCTATCAGAGTCTTTAAAAGTTTCCCTTTGTGCGTGTATATTGTTTATAGCAAGCATCGCTGCATTAAGTGCATTAATTCCATTCTCTGGAGCTGAACCTGCATGAGATTCCTTTCCTATAAACTGAACCTTTTTTCCTACAAAACCATTACTTACTGGTCCTACTAATGCATCTTTATCTCCCATATCTAAAGAGTGAAACATCATAGCCATATCTATATCATCAAAATAACCTTTTTTAATAAGCTCTTGTTTTCCTCCAAAATATGTTAGCTTTCCTTCATCTTTTAATTTAGCTCTATATTCTAATTCTACAAATTCTTCTGATGGTGTTGCCATAACAGTTACATCTCCAGAAAGTTCCGGTAAAACTCCACTTTTCACAAGACCCAAAATAGCTCCTAACATTCCTGCTATTTGAGCATTGTGTCCACAAGCATGAACTGCTCCCCCTTCAACTGAATCACGGTGATTTGCACAAGAAATAGCGTCAAGTTCTCCTAATATAGCAACATTAGGACCTGGTTTTCCACCTTTTATGCTTGCTTTACATCCTGTAACTGCAATATTTTCTTCAACCTCTAATCCAAGATTTTTCAAGAAATTAGAAGCTGTCTCTGTAGTTTTAAATTCTTTATATCCCATTTCAGGATTAGCATAAATCTCCTTACCAGCTTTTAGTATGACTTCCTTATTGTCATCTATTGCTTTAATTACTTTTTCTTTTAATTCATTTATATTCATAATATCCTCTCCTTTAAGATACTTAAATTTTTCCTTGCAATTTTAGAACTATCTGTGCAATAGAAGCACATGCAAAGAATATAGCTGTAAATATAAACATAGCTATTAAAATTATTTTCCATGACATTTTCTTTAAATCATCTATCTTATTTCCTACTGAAATTCCCGCAAAAGCCAACAAAGGTGTAGTAATAGCCATAAAGTTTATATTTTCTACATTTGATAAAAATATTTTTGATGTTGGATTATATGGCATACTAAGAATCAATCCTAATATAGTAGCCCATCCAAAGGCTGGAAATATAGATTTAGGAAACAAATCATTTATAATAAAAGAACTCTGTGCTACTAAAACAAGCATAATCATTCCTAAAAACGCCTTACTCATAGGTATTCCTAATCCTAATTGCTGACCCATTAGAATTATTAATCCAACTAAGAGCATTGAAATAAATTGATAGCCTGTTTTTTTGATATCAAAATTACCCATTTACGTTCTCCTTTGCTACTTTTTTCTTATCACGAATTTTTATTAATCTCTCATAGAACCAATTTGAAAAAGGTATTGTTACAAATATTAAAAAGTTAACCCCTGTAATTCCTGAAAGCATATTACTAGTAGCTGCATAAGCTAAAATTGTATCTGCCATTTCTGGAACTGCTACTGCTAAAGATGATGCAGCTGCAGTGGTCATACTTCCACTTCCTACTCCACATGCCATTGCTAATGCATAAGGATGTAATCCACTATATATACAAACAGAGCCTAAAATTCCAAAGAATATAGTTCCTAAAACAGTACCTACTAAGTAAGTTCCAAGTACACCATTACCTTCTGGTGAATCTATTCCATATTTTTCTGATATAACTCCTAAAGAAGGCTCTCTACCTATACTAGTAGCAGCTCCTATGGCTTCTCTATTCATACCTGCAAAAACTGCCATTGGTAAAGCTAATAGAGGAGCAACTATATGTCCAAATTCCTGTGCTAAAAATGCCCATCCAACACTTATAATTTTATCTAAATTAGGTCCAACTAAAGTTCCATATCTTACTCCTAGTAAGATAAGAGATATCCCTACTAGTTCTCCAGCTATACCCATCTCTTCTTTATCCACAAATTTTTGTAATGATTTTATTTTTTTACCTAACAAATCTGGCGTTATTAACATTCCTATTATTACAGCATATAACATTGGGAAAAATGCTATTTTAACTACTCCTATTTCAAGATTCCTTGCTCCAATCAATTCTGTAACTAAAGATATTATCATTACTACCAGAAAGATTTTCTTGTAATTTTTATTAATTTTTTCTTTCATATCCGTATCTCCTTACATATTATTCAAAATTTATATATGTACGTATTAGTTCAGTTCAAATCTTTCCTCCCTTCTTCATGCTTCTCTTGCTTCTTGTTAGTTTCCTGTAATAAATTATATAATTGCATTTAGGTCGTGTCCTTTGGTTGTCTTTAATGCTTTATGTACAATTATATGAAAACAGTTACAATAAGTCAATATATAATTGTAGATTTTTATCGAAAAAACAAGATTCAGTTTACCCGAATCTTGTTTAAATAATAATATATTTAATTTTTGTCGAAATTTATCCTAACTATTTTTTTAGGTCTTCCTAAAGAATTATTTGATTCTAATCCCACGGCCTCTCCACAGTTATTGTCTAGTATTTTTTTTATTATTCTATTTGCACTTCTTATACTTATATTTAAATATTGCGCCAACTCTTCACTTGTAAATGTATCTTTCGAATACTTTTCTTTTATAGCATTAATCTTCCTTATGTACAATGGATTTAAATTTATCAATTCTGCCATTTTTTCTACTTCAGAATTATTCATTGTTAAATTATACGCAAGTTCTTCTTCTTCTAACAAAGGACCTTCTATTTTATTCCCATCAACTTTAAAAATACAGCTTCTTTCTTCTTTAACAGCTACCTCTAATGCCTTTTTTGCATTAATTTCACTTTCATATGCTGTTCTTCCTAATCCTGTTCCAACAAAAATTTTAATATTATTCTTTTCTAAATAATCCAATGTCTTTTTTAATTTTGTTAAATTTTGAGTGTTCTCAATAGCTCCTCTAGTAGAAAATATTATGTATTGATTGGATTTTAAATTAAAAATACTTCCCTGGATTTCTTTTAAATATCCTACTAAATTACTTTCTATAAGTGATCTTATTTCCAAAGCTTTATATTGTGAAATATTTTCTTGGGCCTTTACATTTAGAACCTGTACTGCCATAGTTGCTTCTTTGACTTCTGCTTGCTTTATCTTATACAGCAAATCATTAATTGTATTTTTTATTGCACTTTTAGTTGAATAAAGCCTTATTGCAGGATATCCTTTCTTTTTTACTTCTTCATATACCCATCCTAGACCTATAATAGATACACTTACTTCTTTTCTCTCCTGCATTTCTACATGAAAATCAACATATTTCTGTTCAGGATACAAATGGTTATAGTCCATGCTTTGTACATTTATATCATTTAAATTTAACTCTTCAAGAATATCCTCTACTTCTGATTTTTCTACAATATCTATTGAAATATTTTTACAGTCTGGAAATCTTTCTTTTAATTCCCAAATTGATTTCATAATACTAGATGTTAAAAAAGGAGTATAAACGTATGGTGCAGAAGGGTCAATCTTTTCTATTATTTTAGAATATACTCCTACACCTGTAAAAATTAATCCTTCGCATTCTTTTTCAGATTTTTCAATTTCTAAATACGCTTCATCTATTTTACTAACAGCATATATCTTAGCTGTTAATTTAGGAAAATACTTTTTCATAACCTCAGCTATCTTTTTACAAGAATCTAAGGGACCTATTATTCCAATATTCAAATTTTTTATCCTTTCTTACATTTGTATTTTATTTTCAACACAATTATAGCCTTTTTAAATATAATAGTCTATATCTTTATTGGAAGGCATATGTAGATTAACCAACTTTTATTAATAATGAAAAGAGACTATCTTCATTTAGAAATTGCTTTCTATTTTAAGATAGTCCCTGCAATTTATTATCTATTGTATCCTAGGTTCTAGCTAATCCTCTAACAGGTTTATTCATGTTAGGGTCTACTTGCATGGTTATTGGATTTGCTGTCTTAGAATTTTTAGTTTTATTATCATTTTTTCTTTTCTTTTCACCCTTAGTTGCCATAGAATATCACTCCTTTTGTTTATGAATATGATTATTCTTAATGACTATATTCCAGCCTTTCAGCTCTTTTTTTTGCTTTTAGCAAAAAATTTTCAACACTATCCATTTCTTCTTTGACTCTTTCATCTGTCATGTTCCCTCTACCAACTCTATCACAAATAGCTAGAAGAGCTATCTCATCTGCTGAAACTTCTTCTAACATTCTATCTATTTCAGCAAAAGGCATATCTTTTGCTATGAAGAGTGGTTGCATATGCCACCTTACTCTATCCGCTACTTTATATATAAAATCATTATCTTCTATTAATTCCTTTAAAAAAATAACTGTCATATTTTTGCCTATTTTATCATGGTCGTAAGAAGTTATTTTGCCTTTTCTTATTCTAGTTGTAGGTGCCTTACCAATATCATGTAGCAAAGCTGCCCACATAAAAACTCTAGGATCTTCACTTAAATGCCTAAATTTTGCAGCCTGATCTAATACCAACATTGTATGATTCCACACAGTTCCTTCAGGATGATGTTTAGGACTTTGATCTGTTTTTATCAAATCCCATAAAAAATTAAGAGGATACATCTCCTTATATTCTTCCTTTTTTGATATATCATTAAAATATAATGATGGTTTGGAATCATTTAAAAGATGAGTATTAAATTCTTCAAATACTTTATTTTTATCCATAATATTATCTTCCCTTATTATTTTTTAGTTTCAGGAACAGGCTGTTGATTCTTATTTCTTTTCTTAGTTTGATACGTTGGCGCTTCTTCAGGTGCAGGTCTTTTCATACCTTTCTTAGCCATTTTTATTCCTCCTTTAATATTATCTTATATTATTATTTTGTTCAAATATATTTTCCCCAAAATCATTTTAAATACATATAAAAAAAGGAGGTTTTTTCAACCTCCTTTTACATTATTTTTTTAATTTTTCATTATAGAATTTAGTAGCATGATTTACTCCATATACAACACCTTCAGAACTTACAGTTGCACTAGTTACACCTTGAATCTCTTCTCCTACAGTCAATGGTTTATCTACTGGTTTATCTACGAAGTTATTAGTAAAATCTTTTTCTAATACTCCATCTCCAAGACCTGGTGTTTCTTGTTGCTCTATAACTCTAATTCCTGTTATTTTTCCATCTAATGATATACCAACTAAAGTTTTCAATTCTCCACCGTAACCTTCAGATATAGCAGTGATAGCATATCCTATTACATCGCTTCCTTTATAAACCGCATTAACTTCAGCAATATTATCATTTAATTCCACTTCATGTGGTTTCATTTCATCTCCATCAGGCATTACATCTTTAACAGTTACTTCTTTATTTTTCTCATCTACAACTTCTTCACCTAAAACATGTTCTTTATAAAAATTAATTGCCGTATTAGCACCTGCAAGCATACCTCCAGAACTTATAGTAGCTCCAGTAATAGCTGCAATTTCATTCTCAGCTGCTGCTGAACCTTTTACTAATTTTAAAGATTCTTTTGTTGGCTTATCTCTATATTGAGATAACACTTTTTCATCTTCAATTACGCTACCTATACCTGGTGTTTCTCCATGAGATGCTACTTTTATACCGCCGATATTGCCATCTTTATCAAAGCCCACTGTCATCTTTATAGGCCCGCCATATCCCTTAGGAGTTACAACGATTGCATGTCCAATAACTTCACCGTTTTCTAAAACCTCATAAGCACCTTCAACATTTTCTATTCCTTCAAGATTAATGTCCATTTCCTTTACATCGTTAGCTTTACTCTTTGGTAAGATAACTTCTAATTGCAAACTTTCTAATTTTTCTCTTTCTGCAATTATATCCTTAGTTGCACCATGACTAATACCTAAAATAAGACCGCAAATAGATGCTATTAACAACAATACAATGGTTCCTTTAAACTTTTTCACTTGTTTATTACCTCCCAATCTATTAAATAATCTAAGTTCTAATTTTAAAATTAAGGGGCTTTAACTTTTAAAAGCCTCTCAATATATTATTCTAAACTTAAAAATCTACTTTCATTAATTATGTTAATATAATATCATTTTAGTGTCAATATAATATTTATGAATTTAGTATAATATTCTCACAAAAGAACACAATTATTCAATATTTAATTCATCAAACCCATATCTTTGGAACAAAACTCCCAGTTTGCGAATTATTTTGTTTCTTCTCTAAGAGCTAAATTTTATTTTTATTTTAGTAAAATCCGTGTCTAGAAGGTTTTAATGCTATTTAAATGTATATATATAATTTATTTCATAAAAATATAGATTTTTTATAATTCTGTTTTTTTAATATTCAAACTTATTTTTTTCGTTTTATTTTTAATCTATATTAATTATTTTTGTTAAATTATTCTCTTATTATATATATGTCTTGTAAGAAAAAACATTAACATAGTAGGTAAAAGTTTCTTATATTATAAATCTTTATGAAGATATTTAGATTTCACAAATGAGGAACTGAGGTACATAGTGACGTCGCTTCGAAAAAAAGGCGCTCTCCCCCTATATACCTCAGTGTTGAAAACTTAAAAATGTTATGCAATGTGCCCCTATGCATTTGAGCAAAAATCTAGAAATTCTTATTGCAGTGAGACAGTATAAGAAGCATTATATGGCGTTTTTATTTGTTGAAATCATAAGTATTTCTCAATCTCTTTATATTTCTCTTAATAAATTTGCCATTTCTATTGCAGTAACCGCAGATTCATAACCTTTGTTTCCAGATTTAGTACCTGCTCTTTCTATTGCTTGTTCTATATTTTCAGTAGTCAATACTCCAAATATAACCGGTATATCTTCATCTAAGCTAACCTTTGCTATTCCCTTTGTAACTTCCGCTGTTACATGCTCATAATGTGTAGTTGCCCCTCTAATTACAGCTCCTAAGCATATTACTCCGTCATATTTTTTACCTTTAGCCATCTTTTTAGCAACTAATGGAATTTCGAAGGCTCCTGGCACCCAAGCTATTTCTATGTCTTCCTCATTCACTCCATGCCTTTTTAATCCGTCTACAGCACCACTTAATAATTTACTTCCTATAAACTCATTAAACCTTCCTACTACTATACCAAATTTCAAACCTTTTCCAATTAAATTTCCTTCATACATTTTCATATTGAACCCTCCTAAATTATTATTTTATTTATCAAAATTTAATAAATGTCCCATCTTTTCTTTTTTGGTTTTTAAATAAAACTCACTTTCTTTATGGTCATGTATTTCTACAGGTACTCTCTTTACTATTTCTATACCATATCCAGAAAGCCCAGAAATTTTCTTAGGGTTGTTAGTCATTAATTTTACTTCCTTTACCCCTAAATTAGATAGTATTTGAGCTCCTATTCCATAATCCCTTAAGTCCTCTGGAAATCCTAAAGCAATATTAGCTTCAACAGTATCCATCCCCTTGTCTTGAAGGTTGTAAGCTTTAAGTTTGTTTATAAGCCCTATTCCCCTTCCTTCTTGTCTCATATAAACTAGGACTCCCCTTCCTTCTTTGCCAATAGCTCTCATAGCTGCTTCATATTGATCTCCGCAGTCACATCTTACGGAACCCAAAGCATCTCCAGTAAGACATTCTGAATGCATTCTCACTAATACTGGCTCCCCATCATTAATATCTCCCTTTATTAAAGCCACGTGATGTTCTCCATTTAATTTGTTTACATATCCATATATTTTAAATTCTCCATATTTAGTAGGCATCTTTGCCTCTACTACTCTTTCTATTAAGGATTCGTTTTTTCTTCTATAAGCTATAAGTTCAGCTATAGTAATTATCTTTAAATTATGTTCTTTTACATACTCCATAAGCTGGGGAACTCTGGCCATCGTCCCATCTTCATCCATTATTTCACATATAACTGCTGCTGGGTATAATCCAGCGAGTCTTGACAAGTCCACTGATGCTTCTGTATGACCTGCTCTCTTTAATACTCCACCCTCTCTTCCTTCCAAAGGAAATATATGACCTGGTCTTCTGAAATCTTCGCTTTTTGATTCATTTTCTAAGACTTTTTTAATTGTAAAAGCTCTTTCAAAGGCTGAAATTCCTGTAGTGGTTTCTTTATGGTCTATTGACACAGTAAATGCTGTCCCTTTGTTATCTGTATTAATTTCCACCATTTGACCAATGTTTAACTCCCTTAACCTCTCCCCATCTATAGGCATGCATATAAGCCCTCTGCCATACTTAGCCATGAAATTTACGGCTTCCGCTGTGACCTTCTCAGCAGCCATAATTAAATCTCCTTCATTTTCTCTATCCTCGTCATCTACTACTACAATCATTTTACCTTCTTTAATATCTTCTATAGCTTCTTCTATTGTGTTAAATTTAATCATATTAACATCACCTCTTAAAAAATTTTAAATAAATCCATTTTGATTTAAGTAATTTAAATTTATAGAGCTTTGAAAATTATTTTTTTCTTCCTTAAAACTTATTAATTTTTCTACATATTTGCCTATTATGTCACATTCTAAATTTACTTCATCACCAAGTTTCTTCATTAATAATATAGTTTCTTCTCCCGTATGAGGAATAATAGACACTTTAAATTCATCATCATCAACATATGCAACAGTTAAACTTACCCCATCTATGGTTATAGAACCTTTATATATTACATATTTCAAAACTTCCATAGGAGCTTCTACTGTAATCCACATAGCATTATCCTCTTTTTTTAACCCTTTAATTCTCCCCCTTCCATCTATGTGTCCACTGACTATATGCCCGCCTAATCTGTCTGATACTCTTAAAGCCCTTTCTAAATTAACTTTGCTTCCTATAGACAAATCTTTTAAATTGCTTTTTCTCATAGTTTCAGGCATTACATCTACAGTAAAATCTTCTTTATTAAAAGCTGTTACCGTAAGACAAACTCCATTAGTGCATATACTATCTCCAAGCTTTACATCTTCAATAACTTTTAGAGATTCAATTGTTATGCTTGCTGAATACTGCCCTTTTTTTATGGTTTTCACCTTTCCTATCTCCTCTACAATACCCGTAAACATCCTTATCACTTCCTTTCCTTTCGAGTGAATAATTAACGTAAGTATCCTTCTATGAGAAAATCCTCTCCGAATTTTTGAAAAGAAATATTTTTTAAATTTATTGCATGTTTCATACTCTCAATTCCCTTACCTTCTACAGAGGTTTTAGAGGAGCTTCCTCCAATTATCTTAGGTGCAATAAAGGCCATGACCTTATCTACTAATCCTTCTTCTAGAGCTGAATAATTTAATGTACCTCCCCCCTCTAAGAGAATACTGTCAATTTTCCTCTCTCCTAATTCTTTCATTAAATACTTTAAATCTACTTTATTATTTTTTAATGGAGTAATTATTATTTCTGCTCCCAATTTTTCTAGCTCAAAACGCTTATCAGTAGGCATATTTTCAGTAGCAGCTATAATAGTTTTCCCCTCTTCTTTTAATAATTTTGATTCTACTGGTATCCTTCCTTTACTATCTACAATTATTCTTATAGGATTTCTCCCTTTTTTATCTTTAAGCCTTGTAGTTAAGCTTGGGTTATCTTTTATAACTGTGTCTATTCCAACCATTATTCCACTTATTTTATTTCTTATTTGATGTACGTGTTCTCTAGCATTCTCTCCAGTTATCCATTTCGAATCTCCTGTTACTGTAGCTATTTTACCGTCTAAAGTTGTTGCTGTTTTTAAAATGCAATATGGCAATTTAGTTGTTATATATTTTATAAATACTTCATTTAATCTTTTTGCTTCCTCTTCTAATATGCCAACTTCAACCTCTATACCATTGGATTTTAGTAAATCTATTCCTCTACCACTGACAATAGGATTAGGATCCTTCATAGCAATTATTACTTTGCTTATTCCTTTTTCAATAATGGAATTAGCACAAGGCGGAGTCTTTCCATGATGGGAACAAGGTTCTAGGGTAACATACATATGAGCACCTTTTACATCCTCTATAGCATTATTAAAGGCATTTATTTCAGCATGAGCTCCTCCGAAAAACTGATGATATCCTTCCCCTATTATCCTTCCATTCTTTACTATAACTGCACCCACTAATGGATTAGGATTAACAAAACCCTCTCCTAGTTTAGCTATTTCTAAAGCTCTTTTCATATATTTCTCTTCCATAAGCCCCTCCTTAAACTCATTTAATTCAGGATAAATTCAATTATAAAATCAACGGCAAAAAAGCCCTGAAGATTCTCTTCAGGGCTTAGTATATACAGATACAAAAATAGTATAACACTCCTATAAAATGATAGATTTTATGCACAAATAAAACCCTATCATAGGTATAAATATACCATAGGCATTACACTTTCTTCCTTCTTTCATCCAGACTATAACTGTCGGCCCTGGAGTTTCACCAGATCTGCCTTTCGGCTGGCGGGCTATACCGCCGGTATGGAATTTCACCAAACCCTGAAGGAACTACGATATTTAATTATAATTAAAGAATACCACTTTGATATTTTTATGTCAATATTTTTTATTTTTATTGACATATTTTCTTACCCTGTATAAAATATACATGGTACGCTAGTAAAATACATATGTTTATTAAATAAGAACATAATTTTATAAAAATTTTTAAGGAGGGTCTTTGATGAATAGGGAAGAACTAAAAGAATTAGTTTGTAAAACCATAGAGGAGAACAAGGAAAAATTGCTATCCTTAGCTAAAGATGTAGAAAGTTTCCCGGAACTTGGTTACAAAGAAGTAGAAACCTCAAAAAAAGTTTGTAACTTTTTAAATGAGCTAAATATTTCTTATAAAGATGGAGTGGCTTTAACTGGAGTTAAGGGAAAATTAAAGGATAATTCTTCTGGACCTAACGTAGCAATACTAGGTGAACTAGATGGAGTAATCTGCTTTGACAGTAAAAATGCAAATAAAATAACAGGAGCTTCTCATACCTGTGGACATAATTTACAAATTACTGCGATGCTAGGTGCTGCTCTTGGTCTTAAACTTTCCAGAATAGAAAATGAGCTCCATGGAAACGTAACTTTTTTAGCAGTGCCTGCTGAAGAATATATCGAAATAGAATATAGAGAAAAATTAAGAGAAGAAGGCAAAATAAATTTCCTAGCTGGTAAACAAGAGCTTATATATAGGGGTGAACTAGAAGATGTAGACATAGCTATGATGATGCATTCTCTTAAAAATTGTCCAGAGCCTACTGTAGCTATAGGAGAAACTAGTAATGGATTTATTGGTAAAACCATTCAATATTTAGGACAGGCCGCTCACGCTGCAGAAGCTCCTCATGATGGAATTAATGCTTTAAATGCAGCTACACTTGGAATTATGGGAATAAACGCTCTTAGAGAAACATTTAAAGATGAAGATTCTATAAGAGTTCACCCAATAATCACTAAAGGTGGAGATACGGTTAATAGTGTTCCATCAGATGTGCGCATGGAATCCTATGTAAGAGCCAAAAACGTAGATGCTATGATGGCTACTAATAAAAAAGTGGACAGGGCTTTAATTGCTGGTGGCTATACAATGGGAGCTAAAACAATCATAAATACAATACCAGGACATTTACCACTTAAATGTTCAAAGGAACTAAATAATTTATTTAGAGAAAATAGTTTAAGTTTATTACCAGAAGATAAAGTTATAGATGCTGGTCATTTTGCTGCTTCAACAGATATGGGAGATATATCAAACTTAATTCCATCCATACATCCATTTGTAGGAGGAGTTTCTGGAGCATTGCATACAAAAGACTTTAATGTGGAGGATTTCGATGCTGCATGCATATTGCCAGCTAAGTTAATGGCTATGACAGCTATAGATCTTTTATATAATGATGCTGAAAGGGCTAAAGAGGTTATAGATTCTTATGTACCAACATTTAACAATAAAGAAGATTATATCAAGTTTTTAGAAAGTTGCTTTGAAAGGAAGGTTGAAGAATGAAGAATTGGAAAAACCACCTATTGGTTTTAATTTTAGTAGTTATTGCCGAAGCCATAGGAGTGATGAAATTTAACTTTGGTCCTGGAACCATAGTATTATTACCTATGCTTTATGCACTTATTATGGGAGTATTTTTAAGCCCTAAATTTTTAAAAGTTGTAAATGATAAAGATATGAAAGATGCAGGAACTTTAATAACTATATCCTTAATGCTTTTAATGGCTAGATATGGAACTATGATTGGACCTACTCTGCCGACAATAATCAAATCCAGTCCTGCTTTGATATTACAAGAATTCGGTAATTTAGGTACCGTTTTCATAGGTGTGCCGCTAGCAGTAATGCTTGGATTGAAAAGAGAAACCATTGGAGCTGCTCACTCTATAGCTCGTGAACCAAATATAGCCTTAATAAGCGATATTTATGGTTTAGATGGCGAAGAGGGACAAGGTGTTATGGGAGTTTACATATGTGGTACAGTTGTTGGTACTGTTTTCTTTGGACTTCTTGCAAGTGTCTTCGCTGCTTATACACCATTACATCCTTATTCTTTAGCGATGGCATCCGGAGTTGGAAGTGCTAGTATGATGACTGCTGCTGTAGGTTCTTTAAGTGCAATGTATCCTGAAATGCAAGAAACTCTAGCTGCCTTTGGAGCTGCAAGTAATATGTTATCAGGATTAGATGGTCTTTATATGTGCCTATGGTTATCTCTACCAACAACAGAATGGTTATACAGGAGATGTTATAAAGCAAAATATGGAGTTGAAGCTCCTAAAGTAGAACATTCTAAATCAAGCCCTTCTAAGGAGGTTTAATTATGAAAATTAAAGATAACGCATTTATATTAGTTTTAATAGGAGTACTTACTCTAATAGGAAATATGATAGGCCCTAAACATAATATCTTAGAAGCAATTCCAGGAATGATTATATTGATATTAATATCCTTAGCAGGTATGTTACTAGCTAAGGTAATGCCTGGAAAAATACCAGCTGTTGCTTATGTTGTAACTCTTGGATGTATTTTAACTTATCCTTCTGTACCTGCCGCTGCAGCAATAGCAAATTATATGTCTAAGGTAGATTTCTTAGCATTAACAACACCAATACTCGCGTATGTCGGAATTTCCTTAGGTAAGGACTTAGATACATTTAAAAAATCTGGCTGGAGAATCATTATAGTTTCCTGCTTTGTATTCACAGGAACTTACATAGGTTCTGCACTTATAGCTCAAGTAATTTTGAAATTATTAGGACAAATTTAATTAGATGTTTAGATATTTAGATTTTTAGATATTATAAAATACAAAAGAGCTAAGTATGTAGTGAAATAGCGACTTTTTCTGGAGCGACTTCACTATGTACTTAGCTCTCTGTTTGAAAAACTAAATTATCTTTGTAGAAATTTATAAATTTAAAAACAATTTAGGATACGACAAATAGAAAATGTTATATAATGTTTTACACAATAGATAAGTGTCCACAATTCTCGATTAAAATAAATTCACAAAAATCCCTGCTATTATTACTGATGTAATAGTTACTGTAACAAAACCTCCTACTATCATTTGAGGAAGCATTTGATCCATTAAATACTTTTTTTCTTCTTCATTTTTAGCTAAAGCTTTTGAAGCTTCTTCTGTTAAAACATAGTTAGGCGGGAATCCATATAGTGCTGTAAGGGATGTGGCGAAAGCCATTTCCTTTGTCATACCGAGTATTTTCCCCGCTATTATGGAGGTTACTGCCATACCTGAAACGCCAACAACTATTATTAAAATTAATGGTCCTACTATCCTTAAAAGCATTTCTGGAGTAGCCTTTGACAATGCTCCGAAAATATATACCATTAAAATAAACATAAGAAATCCAAAAGATTTAGAAACATTTAAAGAATCTCTATCTAAAAATCCTATTTCTTGAAGTATTATTCCAAAAATTAAGCATAGTACAAAGGGAGATATCTTATTATTGGTTAACCCAGCTACTTTGAAGGCCAAAAATGAATTTAAGGCCATTTTAGCAAGAACTGTTGCTGTAGTGTTATATTTATCAGGTATTGGTGGGATTAACTTTTTCTTTTTAATTATTTCTTTAGAGTGTGATTCATTTTCCTCCTCTACCTTTGTTCCTTGCGTATTGTATATCCTAAGTAATCTTCTCCCCTCTTTTTTGAGACAAATTGCTGTTAATGGATATCCCGCAAAGCCTTGCATAACGTACATCACTATAGCTAATATAGAAGCTAACTCCAATCCTTGTTTCATGGCTGCTTCTTGCATCATTAAAGCCGCTACAATCCCTCCAGTTAATGGAGGAAGCCCTGCTATAATATATTCCTTTCCAATGAGTGGAACGCATATAAGCCAACAAGCTAAAATCATACCTACTAGACCAGCACAAGTCACAACAATAACTTTCCATTGCTTTATCAGTTCAGAAACACTAATAATAGTCCCCATATGAGTTATACACATGTACATACCAATACCCGCTAAAGGCATGCCTAGACCTGGTATATCGATCAAATTTTTAGGTAAGCAAGTCCAAAATCCCAATAAAAACAACACAGCAACAACAAATACAGAAGGTATCCAAGCTTTTGTTTTTGTACCTACAAAATCACCAAGAGCAAAAATAACTGCAATTATTAAAAGCGCAGTAATTGGAGCCATTCCCATACCATCCTCCTCTTTTTATTTAATATTAACTTAGGTATATTTATAATAATATGTAGAATGTATATGCATTTATGATGATCTACCAAAAATATTTGGATATGTTATTATTCATGGCTTTAGAGGCAATAAAAATAGGGTTCTGAAAATCAGAACCCATTATTTTAAATTATAATTCTCTTGTAGATGGAACTACTGTTGCAGTTACCACTCCAAGGCCATCAACTCTTAATCTTGCAAATTGAGCTACTGCATTAGTTGTTAATACAGCCTCTCCATTAGCAACTATAGCTATAAGAGTACCTGATTCATCAGTCCAATTTACTCCATCGTTGCTTAACTGTATAATTGCATTTGCTGCACCTACTCCGCTTAGTTTAATACTAAAGCTTACTTCTGTTTTTGGTCCTAATTCAATTGAGCTAGTAGTTTGACTTCCAGCTGCCAAGAAGCTTAATACCTCAGCAGGATATATTGTTATAATCCCTGTAACATAATCTACAACCAAGTATGGCCATACAGTATAATCGTTATCGTCAACTCCTTGGAATCCGATTAATGCATTAGAAGCTTCTACTCCTTCAAGGGTTATACCTGTATTTGGAATAGTTCCATTTAACCATGCTGTAACCAAGCTAGTAATATCTACACTAATATAGGTGTTAAGCTCTGCATCTAATACGCTATGAGTTCCTACTGATGCTCCTAAATTAGGTTGATTATTCCAAGTTACTTCATTTTCATCAAAATCATTTAAATTAGGGTAAACATTTAATAGTTGTGGTCCTGGAATATCTTTTCTGCCTACATATAGTCTTAAAGTCGCTGACTTTACTGTAACTTTTTGAGGCATTTTACTTAAATCAAATTTTAAAAGACTTCTATATATATCCCCTGCTCCAGCAAATCTACCTACAAATAATCTAATTGGATTGGGAAAATTCTGATTAGGATAGTATTCTGCTACATAAGCAGTCTCAGAAGTATGCAAATTTACTATTGACATAAAAGTTCCTCCTTATTACATAATTTTGTATATTAAGACGTAAATTTCTAAATTATTTGGTTTGTCTAATATATTGTATTAGCACTTATGTAATAAGGTGCATGTCAAGTTACTTATATATATCCACTAAAAGGCCAGTAATTTCATCAATACTGCTTGCAACATCTAAATTTTCTTTTTGTTCACTTAAAAGCATTTCTGTCAATTCTTGTAGTTTTTCATCTATTGTTTCTACTGTTATAAAATACTGTGTTTGCCAGAAGCTAATATCTTTTTTTATGCTATACATATAATTTAGTACAGAATTTAAATAGTCTTTTATCATTCTCTTATAAGCTGCCACGTCTGCATAGCATTTAGTTACTACTAATCTATTTCCCTTTTTCTGTATATCTTCTAGCATCTGTTTCAATTGCTCTTCCGATTTTCTTTCCCTAGCAAAACTAAAACTCTGAGAAAAGTCCTTCTTGCTAGCTACTGTTTTATTATCACTGTTCCTTACTGGGGAGTTACCTCCCACTCTAGATATTTCCATATTAAATCACCTACAGTTCTTTACTTATTCTTTCTTATCTATATTATATATTAATTTTATATACAAACAAATACAACATTATCTATTATGTATATTTACTATAGGATCATATCTACTTATATAGTGAGTTTAATTGGGATAAAAATTGAATTTATCCTAATACTATTATAAAATTTTAAATTCACAATATAACTAATGGGATTTTATGTATTAAATATTAATTTTTTGTTAATAAACTTTTACCAATATATAAACGTCGTCCTATGCTAAAGTTATTTAAAGTTATTTAAAGTTATTTGAAGTATTGTAGATTTATTCCTTGTCCAATAAATCTCACGGTATATTTATCGAAATTACGTAGAATTACTGAATTTTTTTTAATTTTCTTATGCTTTCACTGATTTTACAAGTAACATCTTATATGTTAGAATTAAGTTGTCACTTTATAAAAGGAGGGAATTTTATGATAGAATTTAAAAATGTATCAAAAAGTTTTAAAAATACTGATGTATTAAAAAATATAAATCTCACTATAAATGATGGAGAATTTTTAGTACTTATTGGTCCCAGTGGTTGTGGTAAGACTACTTCTCTAAAAATGATAAACAAATTAATTAATCCTACCTCTGGAACTATATCAATCAACGGTGAAGATATATCTAAAAAAAATACCATTGAACTTAGAAGAAATATAGGATATGTAATTCAACAGACAGGCCTCTTCCCTCATATGACTATAGGAGAGAACATAGAGTTGGTTCCATTTCTTAATAAATGGTCTTTTGAAGATAGAAGAAAAAAATCCAAAGAACTATTAGATTTAGTTGGATTAGATCCAGATAAGTACATAGATAGGTTCCCAGATGAACTAAGTGGTGGCCAGCAACAAAGAGTTGGGGTAGCAAGAGCACTGGCAGTAAATCCAGATATCATATTAATGGATGAACCCTTTAGTGCTTTGGACCCAATAACCAGGAATACTCTTCAAGAAGAGGTGTTTAAACTTCAACAGGAATTAAAGAAAACCATAGTATTCGTTACTCATGATATGGATGAAGCTATAAAATTAGGAGATAAAATTTGCATAATGAAGGATGGGGATATCGTTCAATATGACAATCCTGAAAATATCCTTAGAAATCCTGAAAAAGGATTTGTGGAAAACTTTATAGGAGCTAATAGACTATGGAACAAGCCAGAGTTTATAAAAGCAGAGGATATTATGATTAAAAATCCTATAACTTCATCTTCTAACAGAACAGTTTTACAGGCCATAAGGATAATGCAAAGTAATAAAGTAGATAGTCTATTAATAGTAGATAATTATAATAAACTTTTAAGCATAGTTACTTCAAAAGATGTAAGAGAACATATGGATTCTCCAAATTTAAAAATTGGATCTTTTATGCCTAAAGACTTAGTATATGTTTATAATGATGATTCAATTAGCACTGTATTGAAGTCCATTAACGAGCATAATGTTGGCTTCATACCAGTAGTAGATAAATTTGGATTACTACAAGGACTTGTTACAAAGAGCAGTCTTATAACACTATTTGAAGAAAAGTTATTTTAATGAAGGCGGTGAATATACATGAGAACAGGTAATTTTATAGATTTTATAATTCTTAAAAAAGGCGATATTCTTTCTTTAGCTTTAAAGCACATACAACTTTCTCTATTTGCTGTTATAATTGCAATAGTTATTGGAGTACCTCTTGGAATACTTATAGCTAAAAGAAAAAAAATGGCTCCTCCTATTATAGGAATTGCCAATGTATTGCAAGCTATACCTAGTTTAGCTTTAATGGGATTTTTAATTCCTGTTTTAGGAATTGGAGAAACACCTTCAATAATTATGGTTTCTCTATATTCCCTTTTACCTATAATAAAAAATACATACACAGGACTTATTAATATAAACCCTGCTACTATCGAAGCAGGTAGGGCCATGGGAATGACAGAGACTCAACTTCTTACAATGGTACAACTTCCTCTAGCACTCCCAGTTATGATGGCAGGTATAAGAATTTCTGCCGTAACTGCTGTTGGGCTTATGACTATAGCAGCATTTATAGGTGCTGGTGGTCTTGGTAGTTTCATTTTTACAGGAGTACAGACTGTAAATACTAATATGATTTTAGCTGGTGCTATTCCAGCATGTATACTTGCACTGCTTATGGATTTTGTAATCGGAAAGGTTGAAAAGACCGTTAATCCTAAGAACAAATCAAATAAAGTTCAAAAGAAAAGATTAGCTATAGTAGCTGTAATTCTTGTAATAGCTATTATTTCTCCAATGGTATTTAGTGCTTTTGGCAAAAGCGATAAAATAGTCATAGGCAGTAAAAATTACACCGAAAATAATCTTCTTGCAAATATGTACGCTATATTAATTGAGGAAAATACTGATGTTAAGGTTGAGAAAAAGCTGGATTTAGCAGGAACAGATGTAGTATTCAAAGCTACTACTATGGGTTCTGTTGATATATATCCAGAATATACAGGAACGGTTATAGTCAGTGTATTAAATGAAGAAACAACTTCTGATCCTGAAAAGACTTATGAAGCGGCAAAAAATGGACTTAAAGAAAAATATGACATTGAAATGTTAAGACCCCTTGGGTTTAATAATACCTATACTTTAGCAGTTACACAGGATTTTGCTAAAAAACATAAATTAGAAACCTTCTCAGACTTAAAAAAGATAAGCAATAATACGACAATTGGTGCAACTATGGAGTTTTTAGGAAGAGACGATGGGCTCCCTGGATTAAAGGAAAAATATAATATGAACTTCAAATCTGAAAAAGGGTTGGATTCTGGTCTAAGATATACTGCTATAAATTCTGGTGAAATAGATGTAACTGACGCTTTTGCAACAGATGGTCTTCTAAAAGCCTTCGATTTAAAGGTACTAGAAGATGATTTGAAATTCTTTCCTCCATACTATGCAGTGCCTATAGGCAGAAGTGAAACCTTTGAAAAACATCCTGAAGTTAGAGAAGAACTTTTAAAACTAGAAGGATTGATTGATGATGAAACAATGAGAGATCTTAATTATCAATGTGATAAACTAGGAAAAGAAACTCAAACTGTAGCTAGAGAATTCTTAAAATCTAAAGGATTAATTAAATAATTTTACAAATAAGACTCTGCAATATAAAAAATTGCAAAGTCTTATTTTTTATGACTTTTAGTATTCATGAACATCATCTGCACTTATAGAATTGGTAGATATATAATTTTAATGTATTAATGCATTAAAGGTTATAGTTCCAGAAGTTCCCTTTACTCTAAGACCTAAGTTCCATGTTATAGTTGTAGTTCCATCTACATTATTCACCACTGAAGTTGGAGGCATTGATGCTGATCCTACAATATAACTTTGACCATCAGGAAGAGTATCTGTAATTATAAAGCTTGAAACGCCATCATATCGATTTATTTTATATTCTAAAGTATAAATTACTATAGAACCTACATCCCCTATTGAAATATTAGAGGATTTATTTATTAATGAATCCTTTGCATGGGTAGCAGTATTAGATGCCGCTGGACTTGATAGCACATTTAAAGTAATTGTATTTAAAAGTGGAGCACTATTTGGTATTTTACTACCACTGTTTTCTATATAACTGCTGTTATAATCATTCCATACTGCTGCATTGAAAGTTATAATATTCATGGAACCTTGAGATAAAGTTATAGTACCCCCGCTTATATTAGCACTGTTTGTACCCCCTGGTACAGGTGAAGGACTTATTGTATTAAGACTAGAAAGCTGCGCTACATCTGAGTCAGTTATATAAGGAGCATCTAAATACCTTGTCCCATCAGGCAAGTTATCAAAACGAGTCACTGTAGAGGGAAGGCTTGTGTTATTTTCCACCGCTACTCTATATTCATATACCCAAAGAGGAGCTGTAATAGAATTAATACTTCCCGCTCCCTTTGCCACTTTTCCTGGATCAAATTTTTTAGTATTATATCTCAATGGAATAAAATTCACATCTGAAGTCTTTATTATTTCTACATTAGCATTATCTTCATTACCTCTAGGCAATGTATCCACTTTTGTACTTACATTTATAGAAGTTAAAGGTATGTCAAAAGGTACTGGAAGTCCTGTACTTCTAAAATTTTCATCGGATTTTAATATTAAGTTTATAGAATAATCTAATTCATTTGATGTCAAATCCTTTATATTTGTCCAAGTAATAGTTATGGTACCTGATGGATTATTAACTATTGAATTTGGATTAACTGAAGAGCTTAAGAAAGATACTCCATCTGGTAATATTATAGTTAATGATAAGTTATAGACCATATATAATAAACTAGTATTACTAGCACTTACTCTAAAATTATTTGATTGTCCTACAACACTTCCGATTAAATTTGGATATACACTTAAAATAAAATCTGAATGACTTATAGACAAATTTCTCACCTCACATATTATAAAAACACCTTATATATTATATGGATACAATATATTTATAGTGAATAAATTAGAGACTGACAATAATAAGTCAGTCTCTTAAAATTCTTTCTTTTTTTAGTATCTCTATAATTTGTTCCGTTCTTTTTTGCCAACTGTTATTGTCAGCCATATTTTTTCTTAAATTCTCTAATTTATGATTCTTTTCTTTCACAGCAGTAACTATATTTTCTTTGAACTCTTCCATAGTGTTAGATACATAACATAGATGAGAGAAATTTTGCACTTCTTTCATCGCTGTAGTCACCACCGGTTTTCCTAAACTCATATATTCATATAATTTAATTGGATTACAACTATTAGTCATTTCATTGACACTAAAAGGTATTATACAACAATCAAAGTTGTTTATATAATAGGGAAGTTCTTCATAATTTTTCATTCCTAAAAAATATACATTGCTTCGTATTAATGGAACTGAGTTTAGATTGTATAGTGGTCCTACAAAAACAAAATTATACATTGAGTTTTTTACTATATGATTGATTAACGCCCAATCTATCCATGATGCTACTGCTCCTACATATCCTACTATCTTTCTATTAGTAGGTAAATCTAGTGGCTTCTTATTTTTAGCCAATGAAAAATTTTCTAAATCTACTCCATTGTTTACTAAATTTACTTTAGCATGTCTTTTACTAAATTTATCATACAAATTTTCTGCTGAGGTAAAAATTACATTGGCTCTTCTGATCATTTCATCTATATAAGCACCCCAAATTGCAAATTCATGCGATGCATCGTCTACCACATCATATACTACATAATCATGTTTTATTTTATCTATATTAAGAACCTGATCTGGACAAGAACACCACAGTATTACAGGTTTTTCTAAATTTAAATTATTCATATCATATTTGCTTCCTACTAAATACAAATTAGCAGTCTTTTTTATTAAATAATTTTCATTAATATCCTCTATATAATAGACCTTATGCCCCATTTCACTTATCTTTTTCATGATTTGCTGAGGCCTTTGAGTCATTTTATTATATGGTACCGTGGGCATTTGAATAAATGTCGCCATAACTAGCCTCCTTTAATCTCTCCAAACATTTAAGTTTTTTAACTCTTTAATTAATTTAGGAATCTTATCTTTATAACTGTGCTCTTTATAGCATATTTTTTGACCATTTGAAGCTATTTTATTTCTTTCTTGAGGATTCTTTAAATAATAATCTACATTTTTTAAGGTTTCATTAGAATTTCTGCTCCAAACTAAATGCTCTTTATTTACAAAGTATCTCTCTAGCGAAGGAACATATTGTGATAAATAAAACCCTCCGCATCCTAATACTTCAAAGGTTCTCATGCTCATCATGGTTGAAGAATTATCTACAGAATGCAGTCCCAAAACTATTTTAGCAGTGGAATATGCATCTTTAATTTCTTCATAGTCGCAATATCCACCATAATATTTTCTATCTAATTTAAATCCATTATTTTCTTCAAACCACCAATCATTGCCGAAGATCTTTATATCATAATCTCTTTCTATTAATGGATTTAACACTGTTTTATTGCCATATTGCCTAGCTTTATGATTGGAATAATTATTTCCTATGAATATAATGTCATGATCAAACTTCTTATTATATATTCCTACATTATGAAAATTTTCATTGCATCCGAACATAAAAAAAATAGCATTTACTCCTATTTTCTTATAAGGTTCTAAACATTCTATTGCTGTTGTCATTGTTAAATCCGACGCTTTTGCATGAGGCAAAGAAATATGTCTATAATATAAAGGGTCTTCTATAGCCCAATAAATGTAAGGTACTTTAAGCTCTTTTATTTTTTCTAAAAATTTTTTAGCATTTTTGTAAATACACATACCTGCATTAAATATAGCATCTGGTCTAAAACTTTTTATCTCTTCTTCTAAAGTATCTAATATTCCATTTTCAACATCTATATAAATTTTAGTATATTTAACTTCTATTCCATACTGCTCCAATGAATATCCTATACCATATTTTATTAAAGGTGCATCTTCTACAAAAAGTATCTTCACATAAGACACCTCCTCATAATAAACAGTTTATTCAATAAATCTATATAAGTTACCAAAAATAAAAAGCGGACTTTTCCGCTTAGATTTCATACAATTTCCATATAACTCTCATATAATTTATCGATACACTTTTCCCAATTATAATTATTCAAAATATGCTCCTTTAATATGTTACTTCTGGTTTTTTTTAGTCCCCTTTCTATTCCTTCTTTTATTGTTTTTTCCTCATATGGATTACAATATATAGCCATATCTTTAAAATACTCTTCTGCACTTCCCTCATTAGTTGTAACAATACTGCATCCATTTACCACTGCCTCTATGGAAGCTAAGCCTGGTGTCTCTATAAATGAAGGTAGTACATGTAATTCTGCAGATTTATATGCACTGCAAAGATTATTACTATCCATAAATCCTAAATAAATTACATTACCATATTTCATACATTCCTTGTAGTATTTTTCATCATTTATACTACCTATAAGAACAAGAGTTTTATTTAATTCATTACATATTTTCGCTAAAGTCAACTGATTTTTTCTCTTGCATATTCTTCCTACGCATAGTATATAATCATTTAAATTATATCTATCTTTAAAATTATATGTTGGGACGCTCTCTCCCTCAAAATCAAAACCATTATATACTACAGTATAGTTAATGCTTTTATCAAAATCTTTTCTAATTATTTCTCCCTCTAGCTTACTATTCGGATATATGGCTTTGCACCCTTTCAATATTTCAAATCTATAATTATTACATTTATTCCAAAGCTTTATACTTTCATTATCCATTATGTTCTTGTAATATTTTTTTAAGTTCCAGTATATAGGGGATATCAATATAGGCTTATTATATAATTTTGCTATTTTATAATATTTATATGTCTCTCCCATTCTAGTAAGATTGAATAAATGCACTATATCGTAGGATGAGTAATCTTGTATGTTTCCATTATTAAAATCTACTATAACTCCTTTTTTTCTTAAATATTCCGCGTATTTAATCGCCTGCATGGAATCCCCTGCAAAATTTATTAAATAGTCATTTCTTATACAATAAAGAACTCTCATATAATATACTTTCCTTCCCATTCAACCTTTTAAACTATTTGAATATAATAATATTGAAACTTAATAATTATTAATAATTGGAGTGGATTTTATGTCATATTTATACTATACACCTAATAAAGACCTATATATTTCGCAGTATTATAGCAACACTAATTTTAATGGTGCATCAGAATTATTTGTAGGAAAGTTTCTTAATAATAATGATATATACCAATTCCTTATACAATTTGATATATCATCTCTTCCTACAGGTGCTAATATTACCTCTGCAACATTGAAATTATATATATATAGAAACGATGCTCCTCTTGTAACTTCCAATATAGGTATCTATAGATTATTAAATAGCTTTGATAAAAATTCTGTAACTTTCGCAAATGTTCCACCCATAGAAAATACACCTACAGACGTTAAGCCAGTTACTTCTGAAATTAATACATTTATCAATTTTGATTTAACTACCTTAGTTAAAAATTGGCTTACTGGTTTAGTTCCTAATTATGGTGTATTGATTAAGGAAGTCAATAATTCCTATGGAATAGTAGGATTTAGAAGTACTTTCTTTAATAATAGCAACTATTTTCCTGTATTAGAAGTTCAGTATGATTTACCTTGTCCATGTACTGAGGGTGGTAGTAGTTTTACTGAATATCCTGTAGAGATAGTTACTACTACTAATAACTTTACAGGTTCTACACCAATACCATTAGGCACTGAAAAAGCTACCTTTGGTGTTATGAATATAGGTGCTTTAAACAGTGCAGAGGTAACATTACAATTAAGTTCAGATGGAATAAATTGGATAGATAATATATTGTCCTTTGTATCTACTCCAATTTTCGCACCTGGTGACAATTTAATTATGAATACAGATGGTCATCTAAAATACGCTAGAGTATCTTTTAAATCAAAAGTACTTAATCAACCTGCAACTCTATCAATATATGCAGCAACTGTAGGATGATTATAAAAAAGGTTAAAGAGGCTTCAAACCTCTTTAACTTTTATTTAATATCTTTACATCTGACAATTGACATCTTGATACTGTGGTGGGAAGAAGTCTTCTGGGAATGGAGTCTGTGCAAAATCTAAGAAAACTTCACATATATCTTCTGGTATATCTCCTGTATAGTCTTCACATTCTGCTGGTTCTGGACAATATCCAAACGCAGGAACTAACAACTGAACCTGCCCTGCAACTTTTATTACTATAAATACTCCAACAGCAAATACAATGTTTCCTCCAGATATAGTTGGAACATTTAATAACTCAGTTCTTGTTTCTACAACTATTTCGAAATTAAATTCATCACGAGATTTTGGCATAAACATAACTATATCTTTTGGAATTGGAAGTAAAACAGTATCTAAAGTTTGGCCATTGTTATATGAAATAGTTACTGGAACATCTATAGTAAACTGTACTCTAGAGAAATTAGGCCTTTCTGTCAATGGTGTAATTACTAATGAACCATTTCTAATTACACCATTTTTAAAGGTAATTGGACCCACGCTATTAAATGTAACTCCTGTTGGAGGCTGTATAACCACATTAGGTTGACAATCTCTTGATTGACAGTGTGCGAATACCTTTTTAGCTAATATACAAACTGATTCTGTTATATCATCTAGCTGGTACGGATCCGTTAAATCAATAGGATCTCCTGGAGAAATTGTTGATCCAAAGTATCCTGATTCAACATCAAAAGGTATTGGAGTAAGTCCTATTGTGCCCTCAACTGCATTAGTAATAGTGTCAATTAGGGTTAGTCCTCCTGATCCATTTGTTGCCAACAACTTTTCTCCATCTGGAGTTACAGATAGTCTTGTTGGTTGTACTGTTGGAATAGTGGTTACAAGCAATTCATAAGTTACTGTATTGATTAAAGCTATATTATTTGCTGCGCGATTAGCTACATATAAAGTTGTTCCCTTTATCGCAAGACCAGTAGGTCCTGATCCAGGAATTAATGGTATATTTAGTATTTGAACTAAATTAACTAAGTCGATAACAGTTATTGAACTATCACCTTGGTTAGCAATAAATGCTCTCTTACTATCTTCTGTTATTAATGCATATATAGGATTAGTTCCTACTGTAAGGGTTTTTAATAAATTTAAGCTACTAGCATTATAAATTTTTACTTGATTGTTATCTAATACTAATAATTTACTTCTATCTGGAGTTATTTTTATGTCATTAATACTAATAAATCCTGGAATGCTTCCAATAAGAATACCGCTGGCAGCATCATATATATTAACTGTATTTCCATTAGAAACATATAATTTTCCACCAATACTATCAACATCAATCATTCCATCATTAGCTATGGACATAGTCTTTATTGTACCATTTAGACATATAACAGAAATTACATCATTATCTGCACTTGCTACATATGCTGTACCATCTTTAGTTAAAACAACTTCTTTAGCTCCTAATCCTACAGTATAAGTTGCTACAATGTTATTAGTAAAGCCATCTATTACAGATAGTGTTCCTGTTGTAGGATTGGAAACATAATATCTTATCCTCTTAGTAACATCAGCTACTGGCATATAATCTCCTCCTAATAAAAAATATGATAAAATTGAATAATTTTATTCTTCAGTACAGTATATGCATGGAAAATAATAATGTTATTATTTTCTAATACTATATTTATAATAATTTCATAATACTTCACATATAAATTAATAGTTAGTATTTTAGTAAATTGGGGGATAAGTAATGATATACAATTTAAATAAATATTCTTACATCCTTAGAAATTCTAAAAATGAATTCTTAAATATTAGATTAGATGCTAGAAACTTAAATATAAAACCTTTTAACTGTGAATTTAACTCTTCCTTAGAAATAAAGGATGTTGTACTTGATTATTCTGTTGATATGGATAAAAATGATGTTATCCACCTTATATATCTATGCTCTGATGGTAAATTAAAGTATAAACTTTATCCTTCTCTCATTGAAACTACTATAAATAATATTAATTTAAAAATGCATAATATTAGATTTCTATCTTTAAAATTAATTAACAATCAAATACATATTTTTTATATGCTGGGCAATAAAATCAATTTACAAAGTTGGGAAATATGCCATAGTTATTGGACCGGGAAAAATTGGATCAATAAAAAGGTCACACAAGTATTTTCTCAAAAATATATATACCCTTATATGATTAGTTATGATGAAAGTAATATATATCTTTTTTATTCTAAGGATTCCCAAGAGAATTATGGTATTAAAAAATTCAACCTAGATTTCCGCATTTGGGGTACTTTAGAGGATAATATTAATATTAAAAATTCTCATAACACTACTTTTTTTCAATATAATAACTTTTTCATCATATATTATAATATTTCTATTAATAAAACCATGAAAACTTTGATAAGATATAAAGATCTATCTTCAGTAAATCAATCATGGTCCAATGATTTAATTATCTCAAATAATAACTCTATCTCAATACATCCTTCAATTTTTAACCTAAAGAATGATTTATATATTTTATGGATTGAACAGGGTAAAGCTATATACAAAAAAACTAATAATATTAATAAATGGGGTCATGAAAAATATATTGATATAAAAGATATGAATATTATTAACAGTATTTATATAAGCAACAATAAAGAAGATATGAAAACAAATAATAATTTCATGCACTTTATAGAAGAAAATATACCTATTCCAATTATAGAATTAGATAAAAAAATAAATAATGAGAAAATCAATTACGAAAAACTTATTCCTTTTAAAGCTAAAGATATAGTGGATAATATTAGTTCCATAAATGTTGAAACCGATAAAGTAATTTTAAATGAGCTCGAATTAAAAAATAATTATATAAGTCAATTATCTGATATCATAGCTTCTAAAGATGTAATGATTCGTCAATTACTAGATAAAAATACAATTTTAAGCAAAAAAGAAGATGTTTTAGCAAATCAAATTAATAGTTTAACCACGAAAATTGAAGACTTAACAAAAGAAAGTCTTCATCTTAGTTCTGAAATAAAATTATTAACCAATAAAAATGAAAGTTTATTATCAGATAGCAATATTAAAATCGAAGAATTAAATAACTTAATTAATTCAAAAGAAGATTTCATAATTAACCTAAAAGAAGAATTAAAATCCTTAGAAGATGAAATAAAATCATTAAAAATTGAACTTGAGGAAAAATCAGTTAAAAAACCTTGGCGATTTTTCTAAATATATTAAAATAGAGGAATGATATGTCATTCCTCTATTTTAATATATTTTATTATATTTAAGTTTTTTATTTTCTAGAGTAATCTCATAAATTCCTCGTACATTTTGCTGTCCTGCTATTAATCCTTTAATATATTCTAAAGAATCCTCTTTAAATTTAACCGCTTGGCTACATCCTGAAGCTATTCTACATGGTGTAGAAATTAATTCTGCTGAATAGCCCTGCCTTAATAATTTGTTATATAAAGACATAGCCACACTATAAGAAGCACAAACTAATATATATTTTTTTATATTATAGTACAATCAACTCACTCCTATATTTTTTCTTATCCATATAATGTTATTAAGTATTTCTATATTGTTTTTATCTAATAATATAATATGGCTATGAGGTATGAATGTATATAAATATTTTATATTTTTATTGCTAAAAATATCCTTAATAACATCATACATATTTTTCAGTTCTTCTTTATCTAAATTCTCAAAAATGCTTCTTATATAAATATATACAAAAGCCTTATCCTGAAAAACTTTGTAATTAAGAAAAAATATATTTTCACCTAAAATAATTTTATCCCATTTATCTAATGGCTTTACTAGTCTTTTAGGAGTAATATTAGAAATAATTTCATAAGTCTCTTCAATCTTTTCATCCTCTTCAATTTCGTAATTAATTTTATTAGATTTATTGTTTTTATTTAACTGTATTTTTATATTTAAATTATGTTCTAGCAAGTAATAGCCTATCTTTTCTATGCTTTCAACCTCTTTTGTGTATAATATTCTATCTAAGTAACTAAATCCTTTAGTCTTTACATATTTACACACTAACTCTTCGATTATTGAATAATCTTTAATATAGGCTCTTTCTTCAAAAAATATTTTGTGCAAAAAACAATATCTGCCAAAAGTATCATATTCATAGCTTACTAAAACATATGCCTTCAAATTTTCATCACAATATATTCTAAATATATCTATACTATTATCAGAGAAATTTGTATTTATATCACAATTAAACTTAATATAAATCTTCTCTTTATCTTTAACATTAGCTATAGGATATATCTTCCAAGGATTTTTTTTAAAAATAATCTCATATAAATTTTTTACAACTTTTTTAAACTCTTCACTGTTTACATACCTCTCAATATTACTTCCTTCTTCTTCGTATGTTTTATAATGTTCTAAAGCTTTCTCTACTAATTCATCATAGGTTATATCCTTATCTCTACAATATCCATCAATCCATTGATCTAAGCTCATTATGATCACCTCTTAGACTCTATGATTATATATATCTTTTAAAGCTTTTATTAATTTTTCTATATGCTCTAATGTATTAAAGTAATTAGAGCTTATCCTTACTGTACCAAGATTAGATGTGTTAATAGAATTGTGTATCATTGCCGCACAGTGATATCCTGTTCTAACCGCTATATCTCTTTGATTCAATAAATACCCTACCGTAGAGCTATCAATGCCTTCTAAGTTTATAGATACGACAGAAGATCTATTCTTATTTATTGGCCCATAAATTTTTATAAAACTTAATTTTTGTATCTCACTTATAAGATAATCTGTTAGCTCTTCTTCATAATTCTTTATATTATTTATACCAATTGTTTTAATAAACTTTATCCCTTCACATAGGCCAGCAATTGCAGGTACGTTAAGAGTGCCACTTTCAAATTTATCTGGAAGAAAATTGGGCTGATTTAATAAATTTGAATTACTTCCCGTTCCTCCATGGCTAAAATAATTAATATCTATGCCTTCATTGATAAATAATCCTCCTGTGCCTTGAGGACCAAGTAATCCTTTATGTCCTGGAAATGCCAATAAATCTATATTATCCTTCTTTACATCTATCTCTATGCTCCCAGCACTTTGAGAAGCATCTATCATGAATATAATATCATTTTCTTTAGCTATTTTTCCTATTTCACTTATATTTTGAACGGCTCCTATTACATTTGAGACATGATTTATTACAATTAATTTAGTATTTTCATTTATTTTTTCTTTCAATGCATTTATATCTACATATCCTTCTTCATCAATACCTAAAAAAGTAATAGATATCCCCTTTTCTACAAGACTGCTTAAAGGTCTTAATACTGAATTATGCTCAGTTACCGTTGTAATTACATGATCTCCTTTTTCTAAAATTCCCTTTATACCTATATTTAAAGCTTCTGTAGCATTTTTAGTAAATATTATGTTGAAAGGGTTAGATATGTTAAAAAGACTTGCTATTTCCTCTCTAGTTTCTAATATCTTAGCGGAAGCTTTAATTGACAAATCATGAGAGCTTCTCCCTGGATTTGCAGCATAGTTTCTCATACAATTTAATACTTCATCATATACTTTCTCTGGCTTTGGAAAGGTAGTTGCTGCGTTGTCTAGATATATCATAAACTCCTCCTAGTTATTTATATAAACTACTAAAATATATTAATTATTTCTTTTTATTATGAATAGAAAATAAACTAAAGCTAACATAACAAGTTAATTTATTATTTTTGAACATACAAAAAACTATTTGTGTTTAGTTTCTCAATAAAGTCACTAAAACACAAATAGTTTTCATTTATATCTATTTTTCTCTAGCTCTTATAAATATCTTAGCAATTTCATTAACCACTAGTGGTATTATTGACAACATTGCAACTATTGACCAATCTAGTATACTAAGATTTATAACATCAAATGTTCTCGCAAGTGCTGGTATAGATACCACTGCATTCTGTAATATTATACCTAGTACTATAGATCCAATTAAGTATTTATTAGTAAATAGTCCTATTTGGAATATAGATTTTTTTGAATGTCTTAAAGTAAGTGATCTAAATAATTGTGATACACTTAATACTATAAAGGCCATAGTCTGACCACTCATCATAGCTTCAGATGATATCGTCGCTGGTAATAGTGGGAACAGTGCAGTCATTCCCATGTGCTCTTTAACACCTATAACAAAAGCAGCTAAAGTTAATAGTCCTATTAAGAAACCATTTAATACTAGGAAAACCCCAGTTCCTCCTGCAAATAAGCTAGCTTTAGGATCTCTTGGTTTTTCCTTCATTACATCTGGATCTCCAGGGTCTGCACCAAGGGATAAAGCTGGTAAACTATCTGTTACTAAGTTAATCCATAAAAGATGGATTGGTTTTAATGGTGATGGCCATCCTAGTAATATAGCAAAGAATAATGCTACTACTTCTCCAATATTACAAGATAGTAAATATACTATGGATTTCTTAATATTATTGAAAATATTTCTACCTTCCTCTATAGCTGACACTATTGTTGAGAAATTATCATCAGTCAAAATCATATCTGAAGCACCTTTGGCAACATCTGTCCCTGTAATACCCATGGCAACACCAATATCTGCCATTTTAAGTGATGGAGCGTCATTAACACCGTCTCCAGTCATAGAAACTACATTACCTTTAGATTTAAAAGCTTTAACTATTCTTACCTTATGCTCTGGTGAAACTCTAGCAAATACTCTTAAATTCTCTACTCTATCTGCTAATTGTTCATCATTCATTTTATCTAATTCAGCACCGAATATGGCTTGTGATTCCTCTTCTGCTATACCTAGCTCCTTAGCTATAGCAAAAGCTGTGTTTTTATGGTCACCAGTAATCATTATTGTTTTTATTCCTGACTGCTTACATTCAGCTATAGAACCCTTAACTTCTTCTCTTGGTGGGTCAATCATCCCTACTAGTCCTATAAAGGTTAAGTCTCCTTCTAGAGTATCTATTTCTACATGCTTTGAACTTATCTTTTTAAAAGCTGCTCCTAAAACTCTTAAAGCGTCATTTGACATATCTATTGAAGCTTTAGATATATTTTCTTTAATTTCTTCTGTTATTGGTATTATTTCACCATTAATATAAGCTTGATTACATAATTTGATTAAGTTATCTGTAGCACCCTTTGTCATTACATAGTATTCACCGTCATATTCATTGACAGTAGTCATAAGCTTTCTATCAGAATCAAAAGGTACTTCACTTACTCTAACATGAGTTTTCTCTAACTCCTCTTTAAATAAATTATATTTAGCCCCTGCTTCTAGTAATGCTATTTCAGTTGGGTCTCCTGTCTTTGATTCTTCTTTGTATGTAGCATCATTGCATAGTATTAAATTTTCTAAAAGCAATCTATGAATAATATTATCTTTATTTAAAGTATTTATATCTCCAATATAGTTATCTGCATAAAATTTAGTCACTGTCATTTTGTTTTGAGTTAATGTTCCTGTTTTATCTGAGCATATTACATTTACTGAACCTAGGGTTTCAACCGCTGGAAGTTTTCTCACTATAGAATTTTCTTTTATCATTTTTTGAACGCCTATTGCAAGAACTATGGTAACTATAGCTGCTAAACTTTCCGGTATTGCAGCAACTGCTAAACTTATAGAAGTTAAGAACATTTCAACCAAGTCTCTTTTTTGAATTACTCCAACAATAAACATTAACGCACATATAGCTATTGAAGCGAATCCTAACATTTTTCCAAGTTCAGCTAACTTTTTTTGAAGAGGAGTTAAATCATCTTTTTGTTCTTCAAGCATTTTTGCTATCTTACCTATTTCAGTACTCATTCCTGTACCAACTGCTACCCCTACTCCTCTACCATAGGTTACTAAGGTTGACATAAATGCCATATTCTTTTGATCACCTAAGGTAGTGTCACTGCTGTCTAAAACTAAATCCGAATTCTTATCAACAGGTACTGATTCTCCTGTCAGTGCAGACTCTTCAACTTTTAAGTTGGCAGTCTCTACAAGTCTTAAATCACAAGGCACATACCTTCCTGCATCTAATATTATTACATCTCCAGGTACAACTTCTTCTGATGGAATTTCTTTCATTTCTCCATCTCTTTTAACAATGGCCTTAGGAGTAGCTAGTTTTTTTAGTGCTTCCAATGCCTTTTCAGCCTTAGCTTCTTGAATCAACCCAATAACAGCATTTAGTATAATAACAAAACAAATTATAATTGAATCAGCTATTTCACCAACTATTCCTGATACTAATGCTGCCGCTAGTAATATATATATTAACGGGTCGTTTAGTTGTTCAAAAAACATCCTTACAATGGATTTCCCTTCTTTTGCAGTTAATTCATTTAATCCATATTTTCCCTTACGTTTTTCTACTTCTTCTGTTTTAAGACCGTTAACAATGTCTGTGGATAACTCAGTTATCACATCTTCTTTACTTTTGTCAAACCACATTTAAATTCACCTCTTATATATTATTTGTCTATATATAATAATTTATTAATTGTATTTATTTTCCACTTCCGAAAAATAAATTCAAAAAAGACCTTTGTCCTACAAACCTAGGACAAAGGTCTTGCATCTCTAAAATGAGTAACTATCCGGGCATATGCCGTATTGACGAATAGTTAAATTATGCTACTCCCCTTCGTTAGGAAAATTATATCATATGAATAATATATATACAATATATTTATATTATTAACCATAAAGAATTATACCTAAAATTCCAGCTATGACTATTACTAATATTGGATGTATTTTTTTTGATATCAACATTACTGCAACTATGAGACTAATTATTATGCTTTTAAAATCCTTATAGGATTCCTTTGCTAAAGATAAAAAAGCTGAAATAATAAGCCCTATTAGTGCCGGCCTCATCCCCATAAGGGATGCTTTCATTATTTTTGATTCTTTAAATTTTATAACATAATGTGTAGCTATAGATATTAACAAAAATGAAAAACTCACTACCCCTAATGTAGCAACTATACTCCCCCATATTCCACCAATTTTATATCCTACAAATGTAGCAGAATTTATAGCTATTGGTCCAGGTGTCATTTGAGAAATACCTATTATATCTGTAAATTCTGTAAAAGTAATCCACCCTTTGTTATTAACTATTTCTCTTTCAATTAATGTAAGCATAGCATATCCACCGCCAAAGCTAAATGCTCCTATTTTCAAAAAGGATAGAAATAACTCCAATAATAGTTTCAATTACTCCACCTTCTTTCTATAGTAAAGATAACCATATACTGCTGATATAAGAATTACCAAAACTGGATGTATATTTAGAACAGTTATTGCTATTACCGTTAATATTACTATAATAAAATTCATATAACTCCTATTGATAGATTTGGCTAGGCTTACCACTGCAATCAAAACCAACATAGGTACTGCTGCACTTATTCCTTTAAAAACTAAATCTACATAGTAATTACTTCTAAACTGCATAAAAAAAGTAGCTATGAAATATATAATCGTAAATGAAGGTAATACCGTTCCTAAAAGCGCCATAATAGCCCCTACAACGCCTCCAATTCTATATCCGATAAATGTTGAAGCATTGACAGCCAACGCCCCTGGAAAAGATTGAGCTATTACTAATATATCTAAAAAATCATCTTTTTCTATCCATTTTTTATTATCTACCACTTCAGCTTGAATTAATGGAATCATAGCGTACCCACCGCCAAAAGTAAAGGCTCCTATCTTAAAAAAGCTCCAAAACATACTCAAAACTTTGTTCAACTTAAAACCTCCTAATTTTACTATTCCATATATATTATACAATAAACTTCCACATTAAAATAATTATTTAAAGGATTAACATATATAAATTACCCCTAACATATATTAACAATAAGTTTATAATTTTAAAAAGGGGGATGTACATGAGGAAAAAGAATTTCAAAATACTTAATCTATTGTTAACCCTAACCATTTCTTTTAGTATGCTATTGTCACCTGTATTAAACTCAAATGTACAGGCCAAAGAAAGTAAAGAAGTTAAAAATGTAATTCTATTAATTCCCGATGGCACAGGTATAACCCATACAACCTTAGCTAGATGGTATAAAGGCGGTGCTCCTCTAGCTATGGATGAAATCGCTTGTGGTCTTATAAGAACTTACTCTTCTGATGCAGTGATTGCAGATTCAGCACCTGCTGGTACTGCTATGGCTACAGGATTTAAATCCCACACCGGCTTTATTGGAGTGCTTCCTGATGTAGCTGATATGCCACTATTAAATCCAATTCCTAAAGGAGAAGAAAGACGTCCTGTTGCAACTGTTCTTGAATCAGCTAAATTAAAAGGAAAAGCTACTGGACTTGTGGCTACTAGTGAATTTCCACATGCAACGCCAGCTTCTTTTGCTTCTCATTATCCAAAGAGATCTGATTATAATACTTTAAGCGAACAAATGGTTTACAATAATGTAGATGTAGTTTTAGCTGGAGGATATAGTGAACTAACTCCTGAAAAAAGAAGTGATAAAGAAGATTTAATAAAAGTATTAAAAGAAAGAGGTTATGGAGTGGTTAGAAATAATGAAGAGCTAACCAACTTCAAAGGAAATAAAGTTTGGGGATTATTTGCCCCCTCTGCTATGCCTTATGATAAAGACAGAACAGAAAATACCCCTAGTATGGCTGCTATGGCTGCAAAGGCAATAAATATACTTTCTAAAAACAAAGAAGGATTTTTCTTAATGGTTGAAGGAAGTAAAATAGATTGGGCTTCCCATGCTAATGACCCTGTGGGAGTAGCTACAGAAGTATTAGCTTTTGACAATGCGGTAAAAGTTGCTTTAGACTTTGCTAAAAAAGACAAAAATACTGTTGTTATTGTAGCTCCTGACCACAGCAATGGTGGAATGAGTATTGGAGATTCAGGCCTAGATAAAACCTACGATAATGAGCCACTATCAACCTTTTTACCACCACTTAAAGCTGCTAAGTTAACTGGTGAAGGTTTAGAGAGCAAAATTAATTCTGAAAAAACAAATATAAAAGAAGTTATGTCTTATTATTATGCAGTGTCTGATCTAACTGATAAAGAAGAGGAAGCTATAAAAAATGCAGAACCTGGAAAACTAAATTATACAGTTGGCCCTATCATAAGTAAGAGAGCTCATATTGGCTGGACTACTACTGGTCACAGTGGTGAAGAGGTTGGGTTATATGTTTACCATCCTAAGAATGCTAGACTCTCTGGAGTAGTTCAAAATACAGATATAGCTAAGTATATATCTGAAGTTTTAGGAACAAATCTAAACAAAACTACAAAAACTCTATTCTTACAAGCGGATAAAGCTTTTAAAAACAAGGGAGCTTTAGTTACTGTAGATTCTATTGATAAGGAAAATTTAGTTTTAATAGTTTCAAAGGGAGATATAGAAATTAAATTCCCACAAAATAAAGATATAGCTATAGTTAATGGTAAAGTTGTAAAAATGCCAGGAGTTACTGTATATACTGGAGATAAAGAAAAAATTGATATCTCAAAATGGTATGTATCTCAAAATGCTGTAGATTTAATTAAATAAGTTTTAAATGTAAACTATGAATGTAAGCAAAAATAAAAACATGTAAAGGCTAAATTAATAGCTCTTTACATGTTTTCTTTTAAGCAACAATATCTATATTTTCTTCTTTCCAGCTCAATAATTTTCTTTCAATAATGCCTGCAACTAGATATAATACTAATCCTATGAGACTAAGTACAAATATTGAACTAAGAACTAAATTAATATCATAGGTTTCATTACCTAATGTTAATAGATATCCTAATCCTGATTTGGCACCTATCATTTCACCTATAACAGCTCCAACCATAGCTTGAGTTAGTGCTACTTTTATACCAGATAGTATAGACTGAAGGGAGTATGGCAATTCAATGTATATAAATTTCTGCCATCTTGAAGCATTTAATACCTTCATTAAATTAAATACATTAGTATCTATACTTCTAATTGCTACTACCTCATTAATCATAACTGGAAATGAAACAACTAGCACCACTAACGCAATTTTTGATTGAAGTCCTAATCCAA
>NZ_CAUPZS010000031.1:0-52610 GCF_963515715.1 uncultured Clostridium sp. | reverse complement strand
GATTCTCTTTAGAATCGACTGGTTTCATTCCTCTGTTTAATTTTCAAAGACCATTTTCAACTTGTTTTGCCAACGTTTAGATATTATCACATTGAAAACATCTTGTCAACATTTTTTTAAAATTTGTTTGTCGTCTCTTCGGCTTTGTTTTGCTCTCTCGCCTGACGACATTTGTTATTCTATCACATAATAACTTCACTATAATACTATTGAGCCTTATTATAAAATATTATTTTGCTAATACTAACTTTTTCTTAATTTTTCTTCATTTATCGCATATTGATACACTAGGACAAGTATACAATATACTGCCCTTCATTCCTTATAAACCAACACTGAATATCACTTGAATTTACTATTATCTATTATCTATTCTCATGCCCCCCACATTTCATACATTGTAGTTTCATAGTAGTCTCGTATATTAATTTCTATACCAATCTCATATATTAATTTTATATATGTTAATTAAGAGATAGGATCAACCCCATATTAAAAACACATTATATATATTAATTATATGTGTTATATATATATTACTTATATTATTGCATATAATAGTAGAAAAAAATTTACTGTTATATTATTTTGATATAATGGATGTAGATTATTTTTGTTTATATATAGGAGAAAGATAATATGTTGCTTGAGAATAAACCAGATTTGAAAAATGTTTTACATGGAAAGACTGTCCTGCTAACAGGTGCTGGTGGTGGTATAGGTTTTGAAGCAGCAAAGGCTTTTGCATACATGGGAGCTAAGATTATCATTGCAGAAATAAATTGTGAAAAAGGGGTAAATGCAGAAAACCACATTAACAATCATTTTGAAAACAAGCTGGCAGAATATTATGAAATAGATTTGTCAGACGAACAGCAAATTTGCACAATGGCGGAGTTCATTATGCGAAAATATGGCTGTATTGATGTGATTTTCAATAATGCTACCGTAACAAAAATGGGAGCTATCGATGAAGTTGATGTTGCTTTTTGGGACAAGAGTTATGCTGTCAATTTGAAAGCTCCTTTATTGCTTACACAAAAATTTCTGCCTATTATGAAAGAGCAAAACAGCGGTACAATTGTTTTTGTTTCTTCGTCTGGCGCTTCTCCGTATATGGGAGCATATGAAGTGTTTAAAACAGCCCAAGTCGAACTCTGTAATACACTTGCTATGGAACTTGAAGGGAAAAACGTGTACTCTTTCACAATAGGACCAGGGCTAGCAAAAACCGAAACTGCTATGAATGCCATTGAAATTGTAGCAAAAGATATGGGGATGAGTACTGATGAATTTTATGCAATGAACAGAGATCATATAATAGACGTTGAAAGTGCTGGTGTGGGATTTGCTATGTCTGTACTAAATGCAGAGAAATATAACGGCCAAGAGATAGGTTCTATTCAAGTTTTAATGGATTATGATTTGATTTCTGATAAAGATGATACAGGAAGTGGAGCTATTTCAGGATTAACCGACGATGACCTTCAAAATGCGAAAGAACTTTTGGAAAGAATACAAGATACATTTGAACAGCAATATGCTGGCTGGCGTGCAATGAACATATTTGAGAGGCAATGGGTTTTAAGAGATTTAAAAAAGACAATGGGATTATCTGCTGAACAGGTAAGCGATAAGTTGAGGATGATAACGCAAGAGGGTAAATCCAATATTTCAATTGTGAATGAACAATACTTTTTTGAAAAACTGTGTGAATATTGGAAACATCAACTACAATTGTTGCAAGGATATGAGAAAGATAAAAAGAAACTTACTGAAAATACACAGATAATCAATGGATGGATTGAAGATATAAGCAATTTGCTAAGATATACAAAATGACCATAATCTTTGGTAAACAAGAGATTGTAAGAATAAAAGCGTCTTACAACCTCTTTTGCTATTATAAATTATTAAAAATACATTTTTTCACATATTAATTATATGTGTCATATATATGTTACTTATATTATTGCATATAATAGTAGAAAAAAAATTTTATAAAAATATCCAAAAAAATTGTTGACTTATGTAAATATGCATATTATAATAAATCTTGTCTTAAAGAGATGGACAACATTTATGCCGAAGTGGCGGAACTGGCAGACGCACAGGACTTAAAATCCTGCGGTGCTAAAACACCGTACCGGTTCGATTCCGGTCTTCGGCACCAAAAAAGAAACTAAAATTAATTTTAGTTTCTTTTTTTATTTTATATGGATATTTCTTATATCATAGCTAACCAGTTCTAATGCTCTCATCTATTACAATGAAGATAAGTTACCCTTAGCTTCAGCTTGAGTAAGTATTTCTATAGACAAACCCCAGCCAAAGCTAAGAATCACTTGATTTAACTTTTTAAATTCATATTAGTCACATGGAGAAGTATAGTTAGCCATTATCCTTGCACTTACAGTTAATGGTGAGCAAACATCGCTGTTAGGAAGTATAATGTTAAATACTCTGTTTACATCTCCACAGCTTCCAGAACATCCGCAGTTAGAATCGCCGCTATAAACTAAATCATCACTTTCAACAGATCTTAAAGCTCCTTCTCTAACAGCTATAAATGTCTCTGATTTATAAGCCAATACTCTTCCACATGTATCTGTTATGATACATCCTACAGTTAATTCTTTTCCATAACAAACATTCACTAATCTTACGTTTACTCTCAATAATCTAGACATATTATTGAGACTAGGACTTAATCCAACATTCCCACAAAGTTGACAAGAATTAAAGCGCACATTTCCACTAGCTACTGATCTTTCATCTTCATAAAAACTTGCTAATCCTACGTTTGTATCTATATTATTACTTTCTTTGCCATAGGTTACTTTACTCAATTACAGTCACCACCACTTCCTTAATAAATTGTTTATATTGTATTATATTAAGGAGTATGGAAATTTGTTCACGTTATTTCCAATTTGATTCAAAATATTGTTGCTGCGTATTCATATCATATTCAACCTCTATATCTACGTCGTTATTTTTAACAGGTCTGCTTATATTTTTAGGTTCTTCAATTTTATTTAGCTTTTCCTTCTTAGGTAAAATCTCTACATCTTTATGCTCATTAACATCTCTAGTATAAATAGGGCACACAAGTAATAGAAGCGAAATATAAAAGCCTCTACTACTCTCTTGAGTTACAATGGCATCTTCAATAAAAACTCTAGTAGTTATGGACTCATTATTACGACTATCCATTGGTAGTAAGCATGAAAAATGCTTATAAAATTCTATAGTTTCAATAGGTTTAGATGGTTCATCTGCAACATAGACTAATTTTGTTGTTATAATACCATGAAGAAAAATTTTATTTTCTCCTTGGGTATATACTACTTTGCTTTCCACTACTTTTGTATCGAAGAAAATTTGCAATGGATTTTCAACGCTAGGCTTATCTTCCAAAAACGTAATACCATAAGTTTCACATATCTCTTTACGTGGGTAATGTAAGTTATAATAATTTAAATCATCCTGGGATATAACCCCTGATATTTCTATGTCATTACCTTTCATTTTTTACTCCTTTCTAAATCCAAGTTATTAAAGTTTTAATAATATTTTATGCATATTAATCCCTTTTGTTATAAACTGTATATCCTAAAAAATCATAGTCACTTCTAAGATTGTCCAACCAAAGGAGCTATATATACGCTAGAAGTTACTATTAATTGTTTTGGATCTAATAGTTTTACAGAAATCTTATCTATTGGTACATAAATGTTTTTTACACTAATATCATCGGAGAGGTATTTTATTTCCGTTGAAAATGGTATTTTATAATTTAATTCGTGAACTTTTTTATTAGAATTCTCCGCTATATAGTTAATGTTTATATTTCTAAAACCTATAATATTTACCTTACACCCACTATCCAATTTTGTTTTTTTAAATGTCTTTAAACTAATAGTCATGTCCACACTTAATACCCTAGAAATTTCATATGGCCTATATGATAGTTTAAGGATATTAGTTTGAACTATTTTTGAATATGGAATGTTTCTTAAGTTTCTAGAAATCTCTCTTGAGGATGTCACTCCATTAACTAATATCTTGTAATCATTCACTTACTTTCCTCCTTAAGAGTTTTTATATTATATACTATGTTTTATTACAATAAATTCCACAATATTATAAAAAAAAGAAGACGTAATAATCGCCTTCTTTTTATCTTACTTTATTATATTCTATATATACATTATCTAAACATCTAATCATCTAAATATGTAATAAAGTTATATAACTATAACTTTAAACATAGCTAATATTAAAAGTACGGTTCCTATTAAAATTCTATAAACAGCAAAAACTCTCATAGGTTTCTTCTGAAGGAACTTTATAAATCTCTCAATAACAACTAATGAAACTATAAAAGCTACTACAAAACCTATTGCAAGGGTAATTATTTCTATGTTTGACATAACTAGCCCGCTTTTAATTAGCTTCAATCCCGAAGCCCCTACCATCATAGGTATTGCTAAAAAGAAAGAAAATTCAGCTGCCACTACTGGAGATAACCCAGCAATCCATCCACCCATTATTGTAGATGCAGATCTGGACATACCAGGCCATAGAGCTAAACATTGAAATAGCCCTACAAGCAAAGATTGTCTTAGTCTTATTTTATCTACAGATTTAGTTGTGCTCTTTCTTCTATACTTATTTTCAATAATTATCATTAAAACTCCGCCCACTAATAAGGCTGCAGCTACCATTACTGGATTAAATAGCTTTGCATCTATAAAATCGTCTAATAAAAATCCTAATATAGCTCCAGGAATAGCAGCTACTACTATGTTTATCCAAAATCTTAAATCTACGGTGTCAAGTTTAAACACGCCCTTTACACTGCTCCAAAGCTTGTCCCAATATACGACTACCACAGCAAGTATTGCTCCTAATTGAATTACAACCTCAAATAAATTGGCAAAAGAACCTGTAAATCCTATTAAATGTCCCACAAGAATCATATGTCCAGTAGAAGAAACAGGTACAAATTCTGTCAATCCTTCTACTATTGCAATAATAATAGCTTGAAATATTAACAACACTAGACTTCACTCACTCTCTCATTTAATTACTATTTAATTACTACTTAATTATACTATATTATACTACGATTCTTTAATTAAAAAAATGTTAATTTATTTCTTATATTCTATAATTACTTCTCTTATTGGTTTTTTGCCGTCCCAAGAAAACCTTATGTTGTTTTCCCCCTCTTTTAAACTGAAAGTAAAGTAACTCTTAACTTCCATCCAATCCATGTTATCAATACTTATGTAATATCCTTCAACGTTTGCACTATCCATAAAAGCTGCACCATTGAAAGTTATTTCAGCATTATCATCCTTTTTGTCGTCACTATTGTTCTTTGCAAATATTAAAGTAGCCATTTTATCCTTTTGTGCATTTTGCTCCTCTTGAACAATCCTAGGTGATTTATTAAAAAGTGTATCATTTTTTACAAATATAGTAGGCCTTATAATGTCTCCTTCTATTCTTATTTCAGGCAATTCCTCTCCCTTACTATATGTAATAAATGAATTGCTCTTCGGTACGCCATATATATTATTATCAATTTCTATTGAATATGAATACATATAAGGTTTTAATTTTTTAATATACTTTTTGATATTCTTTACCCCTTTAGTATTAACCCCTACTAATTCAGAATTTAAAACCTCAATAGCACTTAATGGTACCCCATCACTCTCCATAAAGCTATTGTTTACAACATCTAACATAATCCACTTATTATACTTGTCACTCCATACCTCACATACTTTAAAATATGATTTTTCTCCATCTACTTGGCTATTTTTTACTCTAAATTCTCCCCTTCTAGCAAATATTCCCAATGAAGCAGCGCTTTGACTGTAAACTATATTAAAGTCCTTATCTGATAAAGTATTCTTATTTTCAGCCTCTTTAAGCAGAGTCAATGCATCCTTCTTAGTGCTTAAACTACTTTTACTATATCTCATCTTGCTATTAACCCAGTTCATCAGCTTTACAGACTTTTCAAAATCATCTTTACTATCCTTTACCACTTCATCTAAATCATATTTAGTTCTTAACTTTTGTAAATTGGGATTGTCAGCGCCTTCATAATAAAATTTTATGTTACTTCCTTCATAATAATTATCCCATTTAGTTACAAAAACACCCTTGTTAACCTTTTGATTACCACATGCTACAAAAGTAAAAGAACAGGTAATTAATATAGCTGTTGCTATGTATTTAAAGGTTTTTTTTATCAAACTAACCACCTCTTAACTATTTTATATATATATTATATCGACATAAATACAAAAAAGCTAAGCCTCTTTCTTTCCTTTATAACTATAGATACCTGAATCTTACTTAAAAAATTTTGGGCTGCCTCGCTCTAGAAATCACTTTCTATTTTGAGATAGCCCCTTTATTACATCAATGAAAATTATACTTTATATATTTATTTCTTTATAAGCTTTAATTCTACAGGAATTTCTTTTTCTACATTTTCGCCCTTTAATATTTTAACTGCATTTTCTATTGACATGCTTCCCATTAAGTCTGGTTGCTGAGCTATTGTAGCAGCTATTTCTCCACTTTCTACTGCTTTTACAGCATCATCATTTCCATCAAATCCAACAACTATTACTTCTTTTCCTGTTAATGCCTTAGCTGCTCCTAATGCCATTTCATCATTATGACAGAATACGGCTTGGAAATCAGGATGAGCTTGTATTATGTTTTCCATTACACTTAAACCTTTTTGTCTATCAAAATCTGCTGGCTGACTTGCAACAACTTTAATTCCATCTTTTCCTGTTAAACCATCATGGAATCCCTTTCCCCTATCTCTTGCCGCTGATGTTCCTGGTAGCCCTTGAAGTTCAACTATATTTCCTTTTTCACCTAGTTTTTCAATGATGAATTCTGCAGCCAGTTTTCCACCTGCCACATTATCGGAAGCAATGTGCGATGTTACTTCTCCGCTATTAGCATTTCTATCTACTGTAACTACAGGAATTTTGCTGTCGTTGGCTACCTTTATTGCATTTCCAACAGCATCACTATCTGTAGGGTTAACAATTATAACCTTTGCACCCTTTTGTATTAAATCTTCTACATTTGATCTTTCTGTAGCGCCATCATTTCTGGAATCTAACACTATAAGTTCATAGCCTAATTCCTTTGCTTTCTTTTCAGCTCCTTCTTTCATAGTTACAAAGAATGGGTTGTTTAAAGTTGATATAACCATACCTATTTTTTTACTTTCTTCCCCCTTTGGTGCACTATCTTTATCTTCTGATTTACCGCATCCTGTAAAACCTGCTGTCATTAAAATTCCTGTCAAAGCCAATGCTAGCATTTTAAAATTTCTTTTCTTCATTTTAATTCTCCCCTTTTATAAAATAATAATTTATTAAGTAATAAATTATTTGCTTTTTTTATCTATCAAAACTGCTAAAAGTATAACCAATCCCTTCACTATGGATTGATAATATGCGGATACTCCAGCTAAATTTAGTCCATTATTTAAAACACCTATTATCATTGCACCTATAATGGTCCCAATGACTGTCCCCTCTCCTCCTGCCAAGCTTGTACCACCAACTACCACCGCTGCTATAGCATCTAATTCAAAACCTGACCCTGCATTAGGAGATGCTGAACCTACTCTACTTGTAGTAATTACTCCGCTAATTGCTGCTGTAATTCCACATAATACATAAACAAAAGTTTTAACTTTATCTGTATTTATACCTGAAAGCCTTGCTGAATCCTCATTACCACCTATGGCGTATACATATCTTCCATATCTAGTTTGATTTAATATATACCATGCTATAAAAAGTATGATGCCTGTTATTATGGCTGGTACTGGAATGTATCCACCTATTTTTTTGTTACCTATTATCATAAATGCCTCCGATAGACTTGATATAGGGGTTCCATTAGTATATACAACAGTAACTCCTCTAAATATGGTCATGGTGCCAAGGGTTACTATGAAGGCTTGTATTTTACCCTTTGAAACCACTAATCCATTCATTAAGCCTATGGTGGCTCCAATTGCTATAGCTACTATGGATGCCAAAAATATACTATTTGTTGATTTTATTAAACTAGCAGAAACCGCTCCTGATATAGCTAATGTAGATCCTACAGATAAATCAATTCCCCCTGTTAAAATAACAAAAGACATTCCTATTGCTAATATTGCGTTAACAGAAACCTGAGTAAAAACATTCATTATGTTAGATATGCTTAAAAACCTTGGTGTTAATATGGAAATAACAACACAAAGTATTATTAATCCTAAAAGGGATTTGAATTTTAAAAGAAAACCCTTTATATTACTTCCCATTTATATTTCTCCTCACTCCTTAATTTGTTTTTTAGTTTATAGCGTTTACTGCATATTTCATAACCTTTTCCTGTGTAGCTTCTTCTCTATGTAACTCTCCTGATAATTTTCCTTCACTCATAACTAATATCCTATCGCTTATACCTAACACTTCCGACATATCTGAGGAAATCATCACTATAGCTTTTCCCATACTTTTAAGCTCATTTAAAATTTCATATATTTCTCTCTTTGCCCCCACATCTATTCCTCTTGTGGGTTCATCAATTATAAGTATTTTAGGAGAAATCATAATCCATTTTGCTATTATGGCCTTTTGTTGATTTCCTCCACTTAATTTTTTAATTACTTGGTCTACTGAAGGAGTTTTTACTGACAGTTTTTTTATATAATCTTCTACATCTTTAATTTCTTCTTCTTTATTTATTCTTTTCATAGCATTTTCATATTTTTTTAAATTGCAAAGACTAATATTGTGCCCCACCGACATATTTAATATGAGGCCTTCTTTTTTCCTGTCTTCTGATAAATAGGCTATTCCATTTTCTACTGCATCTTTAGTGGAGCTTATTTCTACTTTTTTTCCTTCCACATATATTTCTCCACTGTTCTTTTTATATTCTCCAAATATAGCCTTAGCAACTTCCGTTCTCCCAGAGCCCATTAAGCCTGCTATTCCAAGTATCTCTCCTCTTTTTACTTCAAAGGATACATTCTTTACTTTGTTTTTGTAGCTTAGTCCTTCCACCTTTAAAAGAGGTTCCCCCTCTTCTCCTACTTCAACTTTTTTATAAGGAAATTGCTCCTCTAATTTTCTTCCAACCATCATAGCTATTAAACTATCTTTCGTAACATCTTTTACTTGGACTTCTCCTATATATTTGCCGTCTCTTAATACATTTACCCTATCGCATATTTCAAAAACTTCCTCTAACCTATGAGAAATATATATTATAGAAATTCCTTGAGACTTTAATCTTCTTATAACCTGAAACAATCTTTCCCTTTCCACATCTGTTAAGGCAGTTGTAGGCTCATCCATAATGATCAACTTAGATTTTTTTGAAATCGCTTTAATTATTTCTATCATTTGCATTTCGCCGATATTTATATCTTTAACTGAGGTATCAACATCCAGGGTAAATCCTATAGTTGATAAAAGTTTTCTGCTCTCTTTTCTCATATAATCTTTATCAAGCTTATTAAAAAGACCTTTGTATTTCTCATTTCCCAAAAAAATATTTTCATATATTTTCAAGTTGGAAAGCAAACTCAATTCCTGATGAATTATAGATATACCCAGCTTCTCCCCATCTTTTATTCCTTGTATATCAACTTCTTCTTCATTAATAAATATGCTTCCTGAATCTTTTTTATATACACCACTTAATATTTTCATTAAAGTAGATTTTCCCGCTCCATTTTCACCTAAAAGTGCTAGAACCTCTTCTTCATAAACTTTTAGTTCTACATCTTCAAGAGCTTTTACCCCAGAAAAGGATTTAGAAATATTCCTCATCTCTAAAAAAGGGGGCTTTTTTAACTTTTCTTCACCCATTAAAAAACCACTCCTGATTTTAATATTATATTTGCATAGGGTGTTTGTTCTCCAGTTCTTATAACCGCTTTGCAGTTCCTAAGCCTTCCTTTCAATTCTTCATGTGTGATGAAATTTATTTTTACATGTCCTAATTCTTTTTTCATCTCTTCATAAAGCTGTGGACTTACCTTTTTAGTTTCATTAGCAATTTCTACTTCTTCTATTTGTAATTCTAGTAGTACAGCCTTTAAAGTTTGCATAAAAGTAGGTATATCTTTTATAAGAGCTAAATCTATTCTTTCAGTTTCCTTAGGTATAGGGAGACCACAATCCCCTATAGCTATAGAATCTGTATGTCCCATTGTAGAAATTACAGATGATATTTTATAATTCAAAATTCCTATTTTTTTCATTAAATCTCCTCCTTAAAAGCTTACTGCTTCCTTATATATTCTTATGGGACAAGTTATAAAAAAATGACAATAGGATAAAACCTATTGTCATTCTTATATTAATAAAACATTATTAAATCAGGTATTTTTAATTTTGTATTGGCCTGTGATTTTTCATAATCATCATAAAGCTTTTTAGCCTTTTCATAATTATCTTTTACTGTCTTCTTTGTATATTCATCCGTATCATTTGTAAGTGCTTTAACCGCTGCCTGTAAATTATAAACTCCCCTTTGAATATCTGCGGGGACAGTTATATAATAACATCCTGCATTATTTAAGGTTAATGGGTCATTTTTGTCCGCTTCATAGGCAAATCTTATCTCTTTTATAGCCTCTTCATTTTTGCCGTTAAGATAATATATGGTACCTAATGTTCTATGATATTTAGGAACATCATTTTTAAGTTCTATAGTTTTCTTCAACATATCTACAGCCTTATCATCTTCTTTTTTAGATAAATGAATAATAGCCATATTATATTTAATTTCTGCATCCTCTGGTTTTATTATTTCAGCGAATTTAAAATATTCTAATGCCCCATCATCATTATCAGCATTCCAGTAATGATTAGCTATGGCAAGCATTATATTATAATTGTAAGGTTCTATAAACATAGCTTTTCTAAAATAAGGTTCTATCTCTGAAGTCTTGCCCCTCTTCTTTAATATCTGTGGCATTAAAAAAGCATAGTTATCTGGATAATCTTCATTCTTATATAGAGATTGTTTTGCATACTCTTCAGCCTTGTCCAAATCATCTTTATTTAAATAAAACCATCCTGCATTGTGTAAAACTCTATAGTCTCCCTTATGTTTATTCAATAGATCATTTATGATCTTCTCTGCTTCCTCATCCTTATTTGTATCTTGTTTTATGGTAGCCTCTATTACAGCCTTTTCAATTTTCCCAATATCTTTATCCTTAATTGAATCCATTATATTAGTAGCTTGTGCTACAGTGTTTTTACTCATAGAGTATATTTTAGCCATCCACATTTTATAAGCTACATCTTCTGAATTTTTAGTAGAAAGATTATGTATATCTTCTAGTAGAGTATCTTTATCATTAAGTGCAATTTGAACTAACACATCATATATTTTAAACTCATCTTTATCAATATCCCAAGCTTTTCTTAAGAATGACAAACCTTTTTCTTTATCCCCAGTGAGCATTAACATTCTGCTATACTCCGCCATATCATAGGATGACTTTTCATCCACAGGGTAGGAGGATAAAATTTCTTTAGCCTTATTATAATTGTCATTTGCCATATAAACTGCAAACATTGTTTTTATAAGCTGCTTATCCTTTGGGTTACTTTTTAAAGCTTCTTCACCATCTTCTAATGCCTTTTTGAAATCCTTATTCATATATTCAGTAAAGACAAAGAGATTAGTTACATCCTCAGATTTTCCCTTAACTTCTCTTATTTCCTCTAAGTATTTTCTAGATTTCTCTAAATCCCCTGTAACGGAATAAACTTGTGCTATCTTGGCTTTCCATAGAGGAGACTTGTCCTTTTCATAAAGTTTATTAAACTCCTGTATAGCTTTATCGAATTCTGCGTTATAATAATATTGCTCAGCTTTATTATTGACTATACTAAATTTAGCCTTTTCAGTCTTTTGATAATATATAAATGTAGAAATTATTAAAATAGCCGACAAAATTCCAGCTAAAATTTTTTTATTATTTTTTGCTAAATCAACCCAGTCCTTAGAGGTAGCAGTATTGTTCATATTAGTCCCTCCACTTATAAATTAACATTTATTCTTATGTTTATATAGATTTTATCAAATTTACTCAAAAAATGCCACAGGATTATAATGTATTTTATAGTGACAAGGGTAAAAAAATATCTTATTATTTTATTTAATAGAATGTTTAAAATTATAGGGGGTCTTTATGAGTAAAAAGAAAACTTCAAATTTACTTGTTTCATTTTTAATATTTGGATTGCTTATTTTAACAGGAACTATTTCCTATATAATATACTATTCCAAAAATATTGATTATATTCAAGACACTAAAGAAAAAGATAAGGAAGTTTCCGCATCGAAAAATCAAATAGAAGAGAAAGTAGATGAGAAAAAAGATACGCCCAAGAAAGATGCTTTCTCTGAAGTTTTATTAAGCTTTGCGGGAGATGCAACCATTGGCCACGATAGTAACTTTGCTTTTGCAAACAGTCTTCCTTATGTACTCGATAAGAATAATAATGACTTTTCTTACTTCTTTAAAAATGTAGCTTCAATCTTTAAAGAAGATGACATCTCAGTTGTAAACTTAGAAACTAATTTTACTACCTCCGATACTAGAGAGTCAAAGCAGTTTAATTTTAAAGCAGATCCATCTTATGCAAAATCTCTAACTTTAGGTCATATTGAAGGGGTAAATATTTCTAATAACCATATTTATGATTATAAAGAGCAAGGATTTAACGATACTATAGAAGCTTTAAAAGCTAATAATATAAACTATTTTGGTGAAGGCAACGTTTGGACTACTGAGGTAAAAGGAGCTAAATTAGGATTTTTAGGATACATGGGCTTTAGCGATTACCCTGAGCTTAGAGCTAAATTAGAAAAAGATATAAAAAAATTAAAAGATGAAGGCCGTATTGTTATAATTAACTTTCATTGGGGAATAGAGAACGACTATTACCCTGTGGATTCCCAACAAACTTTGGCTCGTTTTGCTATAGATACTGGAGCTGACTTAATTATAGGACACCATCCTCATGTAATTCAGGGTATAGAACAATACAAAGGTAAAATCATAGCTTATAGTTTAGGTAATTTCTGCTTTGGCGGAAACTTCAATCCTAGGGACAAAGATACCTTTATATTGCAGGTTAAGTATAAATTGAAAAATGGTATTCCTGAATCATATGCTGTAAGAGCGATCCCAACTAGTATTTCTTCCGTTGATTATATTAACGATTATTGTCCTACTCCCATGGAAGGCGATAATAAGGCAAGACTTTTGAAGAAACTAAATAATCTCTCTAAAAGTGCTGGTTTTAGCATATCAGATCAGTTTTATGAAATAAGTTACGATGGGAAAAATTGATGTTATGTATTATAATATACTAATCGAGATTGCATAGTATCCTAAATTTTAAATAAAGGGTGTGTTTAAAATTAATATTAAATTTTACATAAGCGTAATAGTTTCAAAAATAATTATGAAACTTTCAAAAACCTTTTTTAAGGGAGGATCAAATTTCCCAGGAAAAGTAGCTTTAAAATTAGATAAAAATATATTAAAAGCTTTAGGTAAAGATTATAAAGTGATACTTATTACAGGAACAAATGGTAAAACAACCACCACTAGTATGATTTATAACATGCTTAAGGATAGTTCAAAAAGGGTTATAACCAATCACACTGGTGCTAATATGTTTCCTGGCATAGTATCTTGTTTTGTAGATAACTTCAAGTTTAATGATAACTATAAAGGCGAAAAATATGCTGTAATAGAAATAGATGAGGCCAATGTAAAATTTGTTACTGAGTTCATAACTCCTGAAATAATAACTATTACTAACTTATTTAGAGACCAATTAGATAGATACGGGGAAGTGTACACAACTCTCTTAAAAATATTAGAAGGCGTTGAAAAATCTCCTTTTTCCACTTTAGTTTTAAATGGAGATGAATCTTTGCTCGGAGATTTACCAGTGCCTAATGAAAGAGTATATTATGGGCTAAATTTTCCTCTAAAGGATGCTGAAAGCCTAGATAATAATGCGGACTCAAAGTTTTGCAAAAAGTGCAAACATCCTTACACATATAATTTTATAACCTATAATCATTTAGGTGATTATCTATGTGAAAACTGTGGATATAAAAGACCAGCTTTAAATTACAAGGTGGATGACATAAAGGAGATTTCTAGAGAAGGCTCTGTAGTTACTATGGATGAAAAAGAGATTTACATTAATCAACCTGGTGTCTATAATATATACAATGCCCTTTGTGCATACTCCATAGGTAGAGAATTAGGTTTAGATAAAGATGTAGTATCAGATACTCTTAAAAATCAGAAAAGCAGCTTTGGAAGGCAAGAAGAAATTAAAATAGATGAAAAAGAGGTTAAAATAATACTGGTTAAAAACCCAGCCGGTTATGATCAAGCCATAAATACAGTATCCTTAGATAATAGAAAAATCAATTTAGTTACGATGTTAAATGATAGTTATGCTGATGGAAGGGATATATCCTGGATATGGGATGTAAAATTCGAAAATCTTTCTTCATTAAATATCGAAAAAATAATGGTTGCTGGAGAAAGACTCTGCGATATGGCCATAAGGCTTAAAGTTGCTGGATTACCAGAAGAGGATCTTTCAATTTGTGAAAACTACGATAAATTATTGGATGAAATTAAAGGTTCTGAAAGCAATGTAGTATACGTATTAGCTACATATACTGCCATGATTAATTTTAGAAAATATCTTCATAGTAAAAATTATATAGATAAACTTTGGTAGTAAGGGAGGAAAACTTATGGAATTAAATATTTGTCATCTATATCCTGACCTCCTTAATGTTTACGGCGATATCGGAAACATTAATATACTAAAATATAGAGGAGAAAAAAGAGATATTAAAGTAAACATAATAAACTTATCCATTAATGAGGAGTTTAAAGGTGACGACTACGATATAGTATTCTTTGGTGGGGGACAGGATTATGAACAATCCATAGTTTCTAAAGATTTAATGGGAACTAAAAAAGATGCTATAAAAGAGTACGTTGAAAAAGAAAAAGTAATGCTATCAATATGTGGTGGCTACCAATTGCTTGGTAAATATTATACCACTGTAGAGGGCGAAAAATTAGATGGATTGGATATCTTACCGATATATACGGATAGTGGTAATGGACGTTTTGTAGGAAATACCGTAATAATTAATGAGGATTTTTCTGAAACCTACGTAGGATTTGAAAATCATTCTGGCAGAACCTACATCGGAGACTTAAAACCTTTAGGTAGAGTAGTAAGAGGTTTTGGCAACAATGGGGAAGATGGTTTTGAGGGATGCATTTATAAAAACACCTTCTGCACTTACTTCCACGGATGTTTATTATCTAAAAACCCTGAGTTGGCGGATAGGCTTTTAAAAACTGCCCTTGAGAACAAATATGGTGAGGAAATTGAACTGTCCCCTCTAGATAACACTTTAGAAATGAAAGCTAAAGATTATATAATTAATAAAAAAGATTAATGAAAACTAAAAGCTATATAGCAAATATAAAAATATTGATAAAGGCTAAAAACTATATAACGAATACAAAAGATTGAGGATCAGAAATTAGTTCTGATCCTCTAATAAGTTTAAGGTAACATTGGAAAGGATTTTAAATAAATGAAGTTAGTTGTAAATAATTCATACAAACCATCTACATTTAAAGATTATATTAATAAAGCTATTCTTATATTTAATGAAAACCGTATTTTCTTCTTTACTATATTAGCTCTATTAATGAAGTCTATATTTTTTCTTGGTTATATAGCTTCTTCTTCTGGAAATTATATTGCATTTTCTAAATTACCTATGTATTTAATTAGTTTTCTATATATAAGTCTTATAATTATTTTTGTATCTATCGGGTATTTATTCAAAGGTCTAGGGCAAGCTTTAGCCTTTACAACTATAAATCTTTTATTATCTTTATTTATGGTGGCAGACCTTATATATTACAGGGGATTTCAAGGTTTTATATCTTTATATAGTTTATCCCAAGGAGGGAATTTAGAAAACCTTGGGGAGACAATAATTTCAATGATAAGAACTCAAGATATATTATTTTTTATTGATATCCTAATTTTTTTAGTTATGATTTTGAGAAAAAAGACAACTTATAGGCAATCTAAGAGGAAAGTTTCTTTATTTTTCATATTATTTATACTAAGTAGCTCTCTATCTTTTTACTACCACTACCGCTACGATATATTAGAGGAGGGTAAAAACAAAAGGTACTTTTATATGTACTGGTCTCCTCTTTATAATATAGGCAATATGTCACCTATAGGATATCATATATATGATAGTTATCTGTATTTTAAAAACTCAAAAAAATTAGAGTTAACGAATAATGATCTTAATGAAATAAGAGCCTGGTATGAAAAGAAGGAACATGTTGCTGAAGATAATTCTTATAAAGGAATTTTAAAGGGGAAAAATCTAGTATTCATACAAGTAGAGTCCTTAGAAAGTTTCACAATAGGAGCAAAGGTAAATGGTGAGGAGATAACCCCTAACTTAAATAAGCTATTAAAAAATTCCCTTCACTTTTCAGAAATATATGAACAAGTTAGCGGTGGAAATAGCTCTGATGGAGATTTAATGGCTAATACCTCCATGTATCCAGTAAAAAATGGCTCTACATTTTTTCGTTTTCCAAGAAATAAATATAACTCTTTGCCTAGACTTATGAAAAAACTCGGTTATTATACCTCTGCCTTTCATCCAGATGGCGGTGGATATTGGAATTGGATGCCCGCCCTGCAATCCATGGAATTTGATAAATGCACTGATGTTACGGGATTTAAATTAGATGAGACCATTGGCTTAGGACTTAGCGATGGAAGCTACTTAAAACAGCTAAGCGAAAAAATAATTTCTCAACCTAGACCTTTTTATTCTTTCTTCGTTACCCTAACCAGTCATATGCCTTTTAACCTTCCAAAAGAGTACAGGCATATGAAACTATCTGCTGAAATGGATAGTAATATATTAGGTGACTATTTCCAAAGTATACACTACACTGATAAACATTTAGGAAAATTTATGAGTTCTTTGGAGAAAAATGATTTATTAAAAGATACAGTACTGGTTATTTACGGTGACCACAGCGGTGTTCATAAATATTATAAAGATAAATTGGAAGCTATAAACCCCAAAGAAGACTGGTGGCACAAAGAAGATTTTAAGGTACCTCTAATAATATATTCAAATAATCTAAAAGGGAAAAGCTTCAAAACCATAGGTGGACAAGTGGATATAATGCCCACAGTAGCTTATCTTATGGGTATCCCTGAAAAAGAATTTATAAATACCGCTATGGGAAGAAACTTACTAAAAACCCGCAAAAATTTTACAGTATTAAGTAACGGCGTATATATAGGCGACTATAAAACCCAAGAGGAAAAACGTCACGCCATAGAAGTTCTAAGCATATCCGACAAACTTATTAGAAGCGACCATTTTAAATAAATTAGGGGACGGGTCATGAAAAATAGGCATTAATTCTGCCTATTTTTCATGACCCGTCCCCTATTGTTTTCCAACATAATACCTCGTAGGGTAATATCTACGAGGTATTGTTTACTTTTTATATCTTTTATATCTTAAATTTAACTACTAATTCCCTTAATTCTTCGGAAATTTTCGCTTGGTATTCTGCATCAGCTTTTATTTTATCCATATTTTCTGTTGTATGTTCCACGTTAGCTAATATTTCTCCAGTATATGAAGCATTTTCTTGTGCGGCACTAGCTATTTCATTTATCACTGAACTTATTTGTTCTATTGTAGCATTTATTTCCTCAGTCATAGAGGCTAAGTCTTGGGACATATTATTTAAATAATCAGCATCATTATTGTACTGACTTCCTATTTCTATAAAGAACTCAAATTTTTCTTTTACTTGATTTTGAATAAAATCTAATATCTGTTGACTGCTCTGTGATAGATTAGTGAAGGCTTCCTGTACTTTTTCTATAGTACTATGTATTGTAGTTACAGCTTCACTTGATTGCTCAGCAAGTTTCCTTACTTCTTCAGCTACTACTGAAAAGCCCTTTCCATGCTCTCCTGCCCTAGCAGCTTCAATAGCTGCATTAAGTGCCAATAGGTTAGTTTGTTCGGAAATATTAGCTATAGTATTTGCCATAACTTTTATTTCCTCTACCACTTTTCCTTCCTCAATTGCTTCTAGAATATCTTTTTCAGTTTCATAATATATTTTATGAGTTTCATCATGGGCACTTTGTCCATTCCTTTGTGATTCTAATGCCCTCTCTTTTATTTCAATGGCATATCCAATTCCACTAACTGCCCTTTTAGATAGTTCTTCTACACTTGAATCAACCTGCGTCATTGAAGCAGACATCTCTTCTGTACTTGCACTCCACTCTTGAGTTCCTTTATTTATTTCAATAGTTGAAGTGTTAATATCATTCATACTTGCTGTTAAATCTTCAATAGTGGCAAAAAGTTCTTCACTGGATTCAGATACACAATTGGAATCCTTGATTATTTCTTTAATTAATTTTTTCATATTATCTTTAGCATCATTTAAAGATAAAGCGGTTTTTCCAAACTCATCTTTTCTTTTAATCTCAATATTAGAGGAGAAATCATATTGTGAAAGTCTCTGTGCAAAATTTTGAATTTTATTTAAAGGTTTTATGATATTAATACTCATGACAACAATAAATATTATAGAAATTACTCCACCTAAAATTGTAGCAGTAATTATTAAATTTCTAGCCATCAAATACATGCCCTCATTGTCCTCATATTGATTTAATGCCTCTAAATCGTTTATTTCAACAATCTTGTTTATAATATTAAAAGCATCCTCTCTTAATTTTATCATCTCTGAGTTATACAAATTAAGAGCTTCTTTATATTTATTTTCTTCCATAAACTTTACTAACTGATTCTTATGGTCTACATACTCTTTGTATTGACTTTTAAATTCTTCGTATAATATTTTCTCTTCCTCATTCATTTCAATTTCTTCATAAATTCTTAGTTGCTCTTCAATTTTTCCTTCTATATCTTTTAGTTCTTCACTCCCCTCTTCTACTGTATTTTTTTCTAGAATTAAATACAGTACATTTGCTCTCATATCATTAAAATTTCCTTTTATACTTTCTAAAGACTTTATAGTCTTTAAATTATTAGAATACATATTTTGAGCATTTTTATTAATCCTATTCGTTCCTTCGATTCCTAGAAATCCAGTTGCCATAATTAAAGCAAAAAGAAAAGTAAAACTAAATACTAGTTTAATTTTCACGCTAATATTTTTCCAAAAATTCATTTAAAATCATTCCTTCCTTTGTAATTATCTAACATCTTTTTAGATCATTAGTTCTTTTAAATCCTCTTTATTTATGGGTTTGCTAAAGTAATATCCTTGTACTTCATCACAATTGAATTCTCTTAAAATTTGTAGTTCTTCAAAGGATTCAACTCCTTCTCCTATAACTTTTAATTCTAAGCAGTGAGCCATTTCAATAATTTTTGATACAATTATTTGTTGCTTCCTATCTACTTGGATTTTATTTATGAAATGCTTGTCTATTTTTATAATATCTATAGGTAGTATATTTAAATATTTAAAAGAAGAATATCCTGTTCCAAAATCATCTAAAGCAATTTTAACCCCCATTTTTTTCATATCATTTAAAAGTTTTACCGTCCAATCAATATCTTTTACAGCAGTGGTTTCTGTTATTTCTATTTCTAATCTTTTTGGACTTAATCCAGTTTCATTTAGTATTCCACTGATCCAAGAAACGAAATTTAAATTTTCAAATTCCCTACTGGATATATTTACTGATAAATCTAAATCCATGGACTCAATGTCCAAAAATTTATTGGCTTCATAACAAGCTCGTTTCATAATGTAATTACTTATTTCAAATATTAAATTTGATTTTTCGGCTAAATTTATTATTTTATTTGGAGGTATGTTTTTAAAATTAGAGTTTTCCCATCTTAGTAAGGCCTCAACACCCACTATTTTTTTGCTTTTTAGCTCTATTTTAGGTTGATAATATACTTTAAATTCTTCTTTTGTTAATCCCACTTCTATATTTCTTATTATATTTTTTTCCCAGTTTTTTCCTAACAATTTTTCTTTATGAGTTTTAGTACGCTTATGATTTTGTAAATGAATCGCCAATTAAATATCACCTCTTTTCATCAAACTTAAATTTGTACCTATTATATGCTATTATTTTCCCTTTATTAAAATAATTGTAAAAACAAATGAGCCAGCACAAAGTAATAATTACACTTGCACTGGCTCACCTTTGGACAAAGCTTTTCATTTTTACCCCTCCATTAGCTTAACCATTATATAATTTTTAGTACCATTTCCATATAATTTTCATGAATGTTTTCATTATTAAAAGTGATATGTACTTGCTTGGATAGAATTTCGGATATCTCCTCTTCTATCTCTTTTGTCAGTATAGGTGTTAATCCCTGTCTAAAAAATTTTACTCTTTCATAATTTTTTTCTTTTTGTAGAGCAGTTTTTTCAATCTGCGAAAGTATTCCTTTAATATAGATATTAATATTACCTTCTTTAATATCTACTTTAGTCTTCTCTGGTCCTCTTCCCATACTCTTCTTTATTATACCAGAAATACAACTTTCTACAATATAATTCATTTCTTTTCCTAGAATACACATATTATCACCTCCTTTCTACATATAAATGCCTCCTTTATTTATATACAATATTTGCTTATAATACACAAATTTATATTTCACTATCATTTATTTCAATATATAGTACTAAATTCATATACTTGGAATATTATTTCCAATATATTAATTATATTGTATATTCCTTTAATTAACTTTTCAATATTTTTCATATTACTGCAAATATACTCATAAAATTACATTATCCTGAGAAAGTAAAAAGCCCAAATTATAAAATTTTTATAACTTAGGCATATTTTAACTCATATCTATCTTCTATTTATGACCCTCATTTTTATCAAACTACTTCTTTCACTAGGCGTCATTTCGTCTATTTTTTTAAATTTATATCCTTGAGATTTTAAATGCTTAATAGTATAGTCTAAAGATTCCACTGTAGTAGTTTTATAGTAACTATCATGCATTAATATTACAGCTAAATTTAAATTGGTGCATTGGCATTTTATATTATTATTTAAAATGTTAACTTCAACCACTTCTCCTTGTGCATCTCCTGAACTAACATTCCAATCTACATAGTCAATACCCTTTGCATTCAATTTATTTCTTATAGTCCTTAGTACTTCTACATTAGATACAAGATTGTCAGATCCTCCTGGCAACCTTGTGTAGTGGATTGGTTCTGCACCTGTTATTTTTTTTATAGAACTAATGCATTTGTTAAGATCATTAAAATAACTTTCAGAAGTATTATATATAGCTTTATAGTTATGTGAATAAGTATGGGGAAGTATACACATTCCTTCTTGATACAAATTTTTTACTATATGAGGATAACTTTCTGCAGAAGCACCTATTATAAAAAAAGTTGCCTTTACATTATTATTTTTTAATATTTCTAGTATTTTAGGAGTATTATTGGCCGATGGCCCATCATCAAAGGTCAAAAAAATTATCTTTTCTTTGTTATTATTTTGAGCCATTACTTTATTGATTCCCGTAGCTGAATAAATACTTATTAAAATTAATACATAAATGAGGAAATATCGATTTTTTTTCATATTAGCACCTTCTTAAAATATAATCTACCTCTTAACAATAGATTAACCTCTATTTTCTCATTCATGCTTAGCAATTCAAGGAAATTATTATTGTATTTTTTCTATTAAAATATTTTTCCCTTTAACGTCTACTCCTATTACATCTCCTGGAATTATCTCTCCTTTTATTATTTCTTTTGCAATTTGAGTTTCTAAAGTATTTTCAATATATCTTTTTAAAGGTCTTGCACCATAAATAGGATCGTATCCCTCTACTGCCATAGTTTCCTTAGCTCTATTTGTAACTTTTAAGCTTATATTTCTTTCCTTTAATCTATTTTCTATATTCTCCAAGAATATATCTATAATTTTTGTAATTTCACTATTGGTTAAAGGCTTAAACATTATTATATCATCAAGTCTATTTAAAAATTCCGGCTTAAATCTATTTTTAAGTTCATTCATAACCCTATTTCTAATATTCTCTTCTATACCTGAATTGCTTTTATTCTCAAGAAGATAGCCGCTTCCAATGTTGGATGTCATTATTATTATACAATTTTTAAAATCTACTGTTTTTCCTTTATTATCTGTAAGTCTTCCATCATCTAATATTTGAAGAAATACATTGAATACATCTTCATGAGCTTTTTCAATTTCATCAAATAAAATTACTGAATATGGCTTTCTTCTTACTGCTTCAGTTAACTGTCCACCTTCTTCATATCCTACATATCCCGGAGGAGCACCAATAAGCCTTGATACAGAGTATTTTTCCATGTACTCAGACATATCTATTCTAATTATGCTTTCTTCACTATCGAATAGATTTTTCGCCAAAGTTTTAGCAAGTTCTGTTTTACCTACCCCTGTTGGTCCTAAGAAAATAAATGAACCTATTGGTCTTTTCGGATCCTTCATACCTGCTCTAGCTCTTATTACTGCATTCGATACTATTCTAACCGCTTCTTCCTGTCCTATTACCCTTTTACTTAATTCATCTTCAAGTCTTAATAATTTTTTTCTTTCCCCCTCCAGTAGTTTTGATACAGGTATTCCAGTCCATTTTGAAATTATTTGAGTTATTTCATTTTCAGTAACTTCTTCTTTTAACATATTCCCTTCTTGATTTTCATTGATTATTGCTTCCTTTTCTTTTATATCTCTTTCTATTCCAGGTATTACTCCATATTTTAATTCAGCCACTTTATTTAAGTCATAGCTTCTTTCCGCTTCTTCTAATTCTCCCCTTACACTATCCATCTTTTCTTTTAAATTTCTCACTGAAGTAATTTGTTCTTTTTCTTTTTCATATTTTGCTGTCATTTCTTTATTTTTTTCTTTTAAATTGCTCAGCTCTTTTTCTAATCCATCAAGCCTTTCTTGTGAACGAATATCCTTTTCTTTAGATAGGGCTTCCTTTTCTATCTCCAGTTGAAATATTCTTCTTTTTATAGTATCTAACTCTGTTGGAAGACTGTCTATTTCTGTTCTTATCATAGCTCCTGCTTCATCAATTAAATCTATAGCTTTGTCTGGAAGAAATCTATCTGTAATATATCTTTGAGAAAGCTTTGCGGCAGCTACTATTGCTGAATCATGAATTCTTACACCATGGTGAATTTCAAATCTCTCTTTTAACCCTCTAAGTATAGATATACTATCTTCTACTGTAGGCTCTTCCACAATAACTGGTTGAAATCTTCTTTCCAAGGCTTTATCTTTTTCAATATATTTTCTATACTCATCAAAAGTAGTTGCACCAATACAATGAAGTTCCCCTCTGGCTAGAATTGGCTTGATAAGATTTCCAGCATCCATAGCTCCTTCTGTTTTTCCAGCTCCCACTATGGTGTGTATCTCATCTATAAATAATATTATCTTTCCTTCACTACTTTGAACTTCTTTTAATACTGCTTTTAATCTTTCTTCAAATTCACCTCTATATTTAGCTCCTGCAATTAGTGCTCCCATATCTAGTGAAAATATAGTTTTATTTTTAAGTCCTTCTGGTACGTCTCCTTTTACTATTCTTAATGCTAATCCTTCTACTATGGCAGTTTTACCCACTCCTGCCTCTCCAATAAGTACTGGATTGTTTTTTGTTCTTCTAGATAATATCCTAACAACCCTTCTTATTTCCTCATCCCTACCTATAATCGGATCTATTTTATGATTTTTAGCATCCTTAGTTAAGTTTCTTCCATACTTAACTAAAGCTTCATAGGTTCCTTCTGGATCCTGAGTATCAACTCTTTGGTTTCCTCTCACCTGAGATAAAGCATTTAAAAAGTCATCTTTATTTATATTAAATTTCTTTAATATTCCTCCCACTACTCCATTTTTATCAATATCCATAATGGCAAGGGTAATATGTTCAACACTAGTGTATGAATCTCCAAATTTTTTAGCTATTTCTTCACCCTTTATAAAAACTTCCTCAAATCTTCTTGTCGCATATACGCCACCGCTTTGAGCACCTTCCCCTAATACCTTAGGCATCCTATCTAATTCTCTATTTATTTCTTCTCTTAACAGTTTAATGTTTACACCCATTTTCCCAAAGATATTAGGAATAAGTCCATCATCTTCAGAGTTTAGAGCTGCGAAAAGGTGAATTATATCAATCTGTTGGTGACTATGTTTTACAGCAACTAATTGTGAATCATTTATAGCCTGCTGAACCTTTAATGTTAATTTTTCAATATCCAAAATGAACACCTCCATTTTATATTTTATGTTTTATTTTATATTTTTATTTTTTACACTTTTAAGTTTTAATCAGGTTAATTGGGGACGGGTCATGAATTTTCACTAACTTTTTAATTATTTTGCTCATTTGACTTAATTTACTTACTCATATTTTACTGATTTTTTATTAGTTTTCATGTTACTTTTCATGACCCGTCCCTGAATAACCTTGAATATCTGAATGTTTTCTCTCTATTTTTTATATAACATTGGTCAAAGAAAGTCAAAGTCTAATTTAGCTTAAAAAATAGAAAACCCATGCGTTTTATAGCATAGGTTTTTTATTTTTAAAGTTTTTTATTAATTGCTTCAAATTTCTCCATTATATAGTTTTACTAATATTTAAGGCTAAACTAAAATATTTTATAGATTCATTTACATTTGTCATATTATAATACATGTGCCCCATTTCCATATATCTTTCATATATTTGCTTTTTTGTTCCAGATTTCATTAAAGCGTCTAATGACAAATTCATATACATTTCTTTTGAAGAAAGCTCACCCTTTTTACCTAATATAAGAGCTTTTAAGTGATAAGCTTTTTCTATATATCTCATATCTCTTAAATGTATGGCATAATTTATTGCCTCATCGCTTATTTTTTCCGCTTCTTCAATTATATTGTTATCTATAAGTTTTTCTATACATTTAAGCATATATTTAACCAAAGTTTCCTCTTCTTCATTTGGACAATAGTTTAAACCTTTTCTAATATATTCAACTGCCTTGTCCTTTAAATTTAGAGTAAACATGGCTTCAGCATAGTTAAATTCAGCATTAGCTATATTAACTTTATTTTCACCATATAAATCATAAGCCTTCTTCTCATAGTGTTGAAAATCATCTTTATTATTAATTAAAGTTAAGAGTGCCATCATATGAAAGCTTTCTGCCTTCTTTAAATCATCATTGAAAAAAATTATTAAACCCATAAGTTCTTTTGCTACTTTATAAGCTATATCATACTGCTTTGCCATTATATAACAATGACATTCGTTAAATGTGGCTCTTGCAATAAATTCATTATCATTTCTTTTTTTAGCTTCTTCTTTTACTGTGTTGTAATATCCCGCTGCTTGCATATATTCCTCAGAAAAATAAAAATATTTAGCTATATCCATATAATATGTTAATTGGTTTTCATCGGATTTTGATTTTAAACAAATATCGTAGTACTTAGACATTAAAACGTGGAGCTTCTCATATTTTTCCATCTGAATATTGTAGACAAACATTAAATGCATAATTTCAAAAGCTTCTTTATAATATCCATATTCTTCTGCATAAGATAAATTGTATACCAGCTGTTGTTGATAATCGGTTCTATTGCCTTTTTTTAGCTTCTCTAAGTTTTTCTTAATTTGACTTTTCACATCATCTTTTAAATAATCTATATCAAGATCTAACTTTTCTGCTAAAAAGTCTAATATCCATTCCTCTGGCACAACCTTATCATTTTCTATACAGCTCATTTTAGATACGGAAATTTTATCTTCACATATATATTTCAGAGTATATCCTTTATATATCCTAGCTCTTCGGATTTTTTCACCAGTAGAAAGTATTTCCATAATTCTTCACCTATCCATTTAACACTCTTTTATTATACCTAGCTTTTTAAAGACTTCCACTCCATAATTTAAATATTGTACAGCCTCACTTTCTCTACCATAATCTATATAAAATTTTCCTATCATAATTGATATTTCTGCCGCTTCTTTTAAATAATTTATATTTTTAACAAAATTTAAAGCCAATAATAAAGAACTCTCAGCTTCCTTTAAGTCTCCTTGTAACATATGAACTCTATATTTTAATAAATAATATTGTATTAATGCACTATTATCTCCATCTTTCATGCTTTCTATAATCTCATCTAAGGTTGTCTTAGCATTCTTTACATCTTTTAGCTTAATGTAATTTTCACATATATTAACTAAAGTTTCAATAAGTTTTGAATCTTTTATATTTCTCCTTATTTCTTTTGCCTTATTCAAATGAATGAAAGATTCTTCTATATTATCAAACTGATAGAATAATTTTCCTAAATTATTTTCAATTTGAGCAACATAAATTTCATCCTTTATTTCTTTGTATAAAGCCAAAGTCTTTTTAGAATATTTTATAGCATTATCTATATCACCTTTTTTGTTATATTGTTCTGATATCATTAATAATGTACTTGCATAAGATTTTCTATCATTAATTTGTTTAAACTTTTCCTTTGCTAAAAATGAATAATCTATAGCTTTTCCAATGTTCTCTAATGCATATTGAACGTTTGCCATATTATAATAAATTTCTCCTAATAAAAAATCGTTGCCTATGTTATTATCAATATAAACCTTTTCAGCCTGTTGAAAATAACTTGCTGAAGAGTGATATGCTTTTAATTTCAAAGTTATTTTTCCTAAATTTACAAAGGTATTTATTATTTCTTCATATCTATTTTCCTTTATAAAGATTACATTAGCAGACAAGAAAAATTGCTGAGCTATGGTCATTTCACCCTTATTCATGTATATTGATGCTCTTAGATAGGAAATTTTAGCCTTTCTATAATCTAAATTATATTTTTCTGCGTAAAAAAAGGCCTTTTCAATATATTGTTCTCCTAAGTAAAAATCTTTATTTAGTATGTATGATTCAGCTATGTTTTCATAATAAGTACATATTTTTTCCGCTTGTGTTTCTTCAGATTCCATCAAATACTCTACTGAGGTATTTAAAGCCACAGCTAAATACTCTAGTAAATCCATACTAGGATTAGATTTACCCGACTCTACAAGACTTATTTGACCTGGAGTAATTCTATCACCTGCTAAGTCCTTCAAAGTCATATTTAGTTCTTTTCTTGTTCTTTTAATTTTTTCACCTAGTGACAATATTTCCATAGTCCACTCTTCCTTTACTTGAAAATTTATATTAAATGTATTAATCTATTACAAATCCTAGTATATTATAACATATTTTATCCATTTATAACTAAAATAAATGAAAATTATAATAAAGTTATATAAATAAATATAATTTTCTTACTTTTCTTATTATTAATGCCATTATAAAACAAATCTATTGCCACTATGTGAAAATAAGAAATATTAAAAAGGGAAGCAAATTACTCACTTCCCTTTTAATGCATTATCTCATCCACTTCATCATGCCTTCATAAGCGTCTTCTGCACTGTTTCTTATATATTTATTAGCCCTTTTCATTTTTCTTTTTGTATTTCTATCCATATCGGGCATTAATAGCATTGTTGCAGCCGCTCCAAGCACCATTCCTGTTATAATTCTATTACGCATATCTATCACCTCTCCTATATAGAATCTAACAATAGATTATGCAGTTTATAATTTTTTAATTCAATAATTTGATGGAATTTATTTCATATAAAATTTAAACTTCATTTCTTAACATTTCATCCATAGCTTCATTAGCCAATTTATCACATCTATTGTTGTACTCATTGTCAGAGTGGCCCTTCACTTTAATAAATTTTACATGGTGATAGTTCAATAATTCTATTAAGCTTTCCCATAATTCTCTATTTTTTACAGGTTCCTTTGAAGAAGTCTTCCATCCATTTTTAAGCCAAGAATCAATCCATTTATTATTTACTGCATTTACTACATAAGCAGAATCGCTATAAAGCTGAACTTCACAAGGCTCTTTGAGAATATTTAAAGCCTCTATAACTGCTGTTAATTCCATTATATTATTTGTAGTATTTTTTACTGCCTTTTTTATTTCTTTTTTATGCTCATTATACATAAGAACTATTCCATATGCACCGATAGTATTTTCTTTTCCATTACCCCTACAAGCCCCATCAGTGTATATCGTAATTTTTTTCATTAAAGCTTCTTCCTCCCTTTAACCATCTATTTACTTAATGCCCTAAGAACATATCTTTATACACTTAAACTTTCTTGAGCCTTCCCTTGTTTTTCTTTTTTTAAATCCATTTTACTGATATTTTTATTAAAACCTTTCACTGCACTCATTAATCTTGTTACGTTTTCAGTCCCTACTAATGCAGATACATATTTAGTACCTTCTTTTATAGTTACTATTATATCTTTATCTCCTTGCCAATTCTGAAGGATAACTTCTTCTGGTACATCATTTAATATAGAGTTTAGTCCGTAAAAAGCTATTGCTATATCATCTATTTTCCCTATTAATGGTATGAAGTCTGGCAAAATATCAAAAGGTAATAATAAATATGAAATAGTTCCCGCAACTTTAGCTTTGGTAACAGTGCTAACCCTTTTATCTCTTAACAGTCTCCAAAGTAGTGCTACAATATCCGGTATAATCATTCCGTATTCTACAATTTTTTCATATTTATTTGGAACCCTTTGTCCAACTTCCTTTCTAATTTCAGTATAGCAATCATCTTGAGGAATAAACTCCTCATTTTTTTCTTCTTTTTCAATTTTTAAAGTTTCTTTCTCTTGAGTGTACACTACATTTTCTATTTCCGCTTCTAAAGAACCTTCAAATAAAGTTACAGATTTTAAATCAAAATTAACATAGGGTACTAATTTTGATATTGTATTAATATCTACAGATAAAGTTTCTTTTTCCGCTTTAACTCCGTATCCTTCAAATTCTTTTAATACCTTTTTTAATGCAAAATTCTTAATTCCATTTATTATTCCTATCTTAGCCACTTTTACTTTTAATATGCTCACATTCAATAAGTTATCTTTTATACTTCCAATGGCTAGCTTTGCTGAAAAAGGAACGCTAACTACCTTTTTATAGCTACCTTCTACAGTTATAAATTCATTTATAGATATTTTATTAAACTCTAATCCTTCAATGTTAATAAACTCTTTTAATGCTCCTAAAATATCTTCTTCTTTTATTAAAGCTTTTACTGATGAAATTTTCATATTATCCCCCCGTTTTTTAAATATAAGAGGTGTCCCCCCTAGCTTTATTTACATATTATTCAACAGTATTTATATATTAAAGTATACAGTAAAAATTAATTTCTGCAATAACATACATAATTTACTATAGAAAATTTTATGATTTTCATTGGACTATTATATAAAAATATTATAATATATTGCTAAACCGAAAATCATGTCGAATTTCGCTATACATTTTTATATACAGGAGGTATATACATGAATAAAATTAAACAAAAACATATATACATTCCTATAATTACAGCGGTTATATCCTTAATGTTGTTAGTAGGAGTAAACTTTAATTTTAAATCTACAAGCAATAAAAGTTATACAGAATTTTTAACAGACCTCTCAAATAAAGAAGTATCTACAGTTTATCTTACAAATACACCTAGCATTAAAATTAAACTAACAGATGGTAAAATATATGAAACAGATAACCCTAGAATAGATAATTTTAAAGAAACTATGTTAACGTCAGGAGTTCGTGTTTCAGAAAACGCGCCTTCAGACATTCCTAACATTGTTTTTACGTCAGCCTTTGTAATTTCCATAATTTCATTAATAGTTGGATTAGCTAAATCATCAAACATAACTTCAAGAGGAATGTTGTCTGTAGATTCTCTAGACACTTCCGCTACAGCAGACATGCCTTTTAATTTTAACGATGTAGCTGGTAATGAAGAAGCAAAAGAAAGTGTTATGGATGTAGTAGATTTTCTAAAAAACCCTGAAAAATATAGTTCTTATGGTGCAAGAATGCCTAAAGGAATTATATTATATGGTGAACCAGGTACTGGAAAAACTCTTCTAGCTAAAGCTGTAGCTGGTGAAGCTAATGTTCCTTTCTATGCAATGTCTGGTTCAGATTTCGTACAAGTATATGTAGGGGTTGGTGCTAGTAGAATAAGACAATTATTTAAAAAAGCAAGAAGTCATGGAAAAGCCGTTATATTCATAGATGAAATTGATGCCATAGGTAAAAAAAGAGATAACTCAAAAGCTGGTGGATCTGACGAGAGAGATCAAACTTTAAATGCTTTATTAACTGAAATGTCAGGTTTTAATGAAAAAGAAGGAATAATTATTATGGCAGCAACAAATAGATTAGACATGTTAGATGAAGCCCTATTAAGACCAGGTAGATTTGATAGACATATTGAAGTATCCTTACCTGACTTAAGTGCTAGAAAAAAGATTTTGTCCCTTCATTTAAAAAATAAACCAACAAATAATATAGATGTTGAAAACTGGTCACATAAAACTGCTTATTTTTCAGGTGCTAAGCTTGAAAATCTTGTAAATGAGGCTGCTATAATTGCTTGTAAAGAAGATAGCTCCTTTATTGAAAATTTACATTTAGATAAAGCTTATTCAATAGTTATGGCAGGATATGAAAAACAAAATAGAGATTACATTAAAGAAAAAGATAGAAGAATAACAGCTTATCACGAAGCAGGACATGCTTTAATATCACTTAAAACTCTCCCTAATGAGAGAGTGGATAAAATAACAATTATTCCAAGCACCAAAGGGGCTGGCGGATACACTATAAGCATACCAGAAGATAGCATGTACCAAAGCAAAGACTATTTAGAAAAAAGAATTATGGTACTGCTAGGTGGAAGAGCTGCGGAAGATTTAAAATTCGGACAAAATTCTATAACTACTGGTGCCCACAGTGACTTAAAACAATGTACTAATATAGCCTTTCACATGGTAACACAATACGGAATGGGAGAAACTTTAGGTCTACTAAATATGCAACAGCTAATGGATCTCAATATAAATCAAGATAAAATAATACTCGAATGCAAAAATCTTGTAGATAGACTATATGAAGAAACAAAAGAACTTTTAGCCAAAGAAATATCCTCTCTAGAAGAAATCTCCATAAACCTTCTAGAAAAAGAGACCCTAAATCATAGTGAATTAATGAAATTAATGGGGAAATTAATGGGTACAGTTCATACATTTTCACCCATAAACTGATAAGATATATGAGTAGGATGTAGGGACAGTTCATACATTTTTAGCTAAAACGAGCATAATAGATACAGAACAACAGGGGATTGGAATGAACCGTCCCCTGTTGTTTTTTACTCTTTTACGCCTGCCATAAATATAAATGATATAATTAAACCACCAATTAATCCACCAATATGACCTAAGTTATCTACATTTGCTATTGAAAATCCAATAATTAAATTTATAAATATAACTGACATTATATTGTTTATAAAACCTCTGCCAAGTTTATCTTTATACTTCAATGCTATTACTGCAGAAGCTCCAAGCAAACCAAAAATTGAACCAGATGCTCCAATTGATATACTTGGTGAAAACATATATGAAAAAGTAGATGAAACTATACCTGATACTAAATATATAAATGCATATTTCCATTTACCATATACTTTCTCTACAAAAGGTCCTAGTGAATACAAAGCATACATATTAAATCCTAAATGCACAATTCCTCCATGGAGAAAAGTACATGTAAGTAATCTATAGTACTGTCCTCTATCAATTAGAGGATTGACCTTTGCACCTAAAAACACTAACACATTAACATTACTATCTATTAAATTTCTTGATAAAATCGCTGTTATTATATACATAAATATATTAATTCCCATAAAAATATAGGTAATTGTAGCTTTCTCTAAACCTCTTTTTCTACTCACATTACTACTATTATTATTTGCGTTAATATTTATATAATATGACATTAGATTAATAATCTCTTCATTGTCTCCTGTATAATAAAATATCCTATCTCCATTTTCATCTAATATGACACAAGATTTATCTATATTATCAAAATTATATTCTGAACTATCCTGTGAAGGTTCATTATCAATCTGCTTAATATAGTTTTCAATCCATTGATAATCATTAGTAAAGAATATTTTAGCTAGAGTCATGTTACCAATGTTTAAATTATCCTGTAAATCCCTTATGATCCACTGATCATTTTTATTATCATAGTATTCATAACATAATAGAATAACTTTATGATTATATTCATCTATTTTTTTTACTAATATCCATTGACTTATAATTCCCGCATAATCTATATTTAGTTCTTGTATAGAATATCCTAAATTTCTTACGCATCCCTCTAATACAAGATTTATAAATTTGTCTCTATTGTTCATTTCTATTAATCTCCCTTTTCAAACTGTAATATTGATAAAAGCGATATATACTATTATATATTAGTTTTATCAATATTACCTTTATAAATAAAAAATTTATTTTAGTTGAATTTCATGACCCGTCCCTGAATCTACCTAAATTTGCATCCGTTAAACTTAAAACTTATATATATTTTAAAGAGCTGTCAACTTACTTATATAATTAATAGTCGACAGCTCTTTTTTATTCTTATTTCAAACTAAAGATAAAATTACAACACTTGGATTTAATATTAAGTCTATTTCATAAAATGGTATTGGAGATTTTGTTTTACTATCATATAATACTCTTACTATTGGTCTATCCGGAAAGCCTTTATTTTGCCTTACTACATACCCTTCTTCACCAGTTGAAAGTCTTACACAACTACCTAATGGATAAATTGCAAAGGTTTCTTTAAAGTCTATTACAAGTTTTTCATCAAATATTGCACCAGAACCTGCTAAGATCAACTCATAAGCATCATTAGGAGTAAATTTTTTTCTATAACATCTGTCATTACTTACTGCATCAAATACATCACAAATACATACTACTTTAGCAAATTTAGAAATATTATTGTTTACTAATCCGTAAGGGTACCCTCTACCATCAACTCTCTCATGATGCTGCTCAACAATATCGATTATATCATCAGATATTGAATAGTTTTTTCTTAATATTTCTCCACCATAAATCGTGTGTTTTTTTATTTCATTAAACTCTTCTTCCGTTAACTTATCATCTTTATTTAAAATAGTTATAGGTACTTTAGTTTTACCTACATCATGTAGAACAGCTCCAATTCCTAATTCTTTTATTTCTTTTTCTTTAAAACCAGCTGAAAGTCCCAAGAAAGAAGCCATTATACATGTATCCAAAGAATGAATATATGTATAATTATCATAAGTTTTGATATCATATATGCTTTTGTTTACATCTCCCATTTCAATTATGTATTGCACGAGATCCTCTACAACGTTTAAAGTCTGCCGTAATTCTTTACCATTACAACTATGGATGTTTTTAATTATTTGAGACATGCTTTGCATTGTAAATTGTTTTAGTTCTACTAGCTGATTATCTTCAAGAACTACGTCTTCAAGCCTTTTATCTTCAATATAAACGTAGTATACCCCTATTTCTTTTAATTTCTTTATATAGCTATTTGAAAGCTTAATTCCTGCTTTTAAAAGTATTTTTCCATCACTAGTTAAGATACTTTTGCCCAGTACCTCATTATCTCTTACACGATCAATAAACTCAAGTCTCATGATTATTCTCCTTAAAATAACATTTACATAAAAACAAGCATACTAATACTGGTTTAGTCATCTAACTATGATAATAACATAGTGTATCCATGAAATAAATACAAAATTAGAATAATTCTGCCAAAATAATTATTTAACTAACAAAATAATTATACATACTACATATCCTATACATATTCATCTTTTTTCAACTTAATTTCTTCAAAAACTCTATCCATTTCATTTTTAATCAAATGGCAAATTTCACTTAGCTTATTTTCTATCTCTTCAATATCCTCTATATATTCAAACTTAATTAACCATGTTGGGTTATATTCATCATCTATATATTCCATATAATAACCCTTCTCCTTAAATATTTCCTCATTAAAACAATCATAAATAGCAGTATATTCCCATTCTTCAACATCATTTTTTGTATCAAAATATAAATTTATGTTTTCTCCATCGTAAAAAAATTGGGTTATATACTCTGCTCCTTCATCAACTTTATAGCTACCTAACTCTTTTACAAAAATATTATTTTCTTTTTTCATTAAAATAAGTGATGAAAATTCCACTCAAATTCCTCCCTTATATAAACAATTTACTTTTTACCTTTTTTTGTATATAATGGAATTATATCTTTATTCCTATATTATACATGTACTTAAATATAATTTATTTATCGTAGTATATATAAATTTATTAAATGCTTGCAAATAATTTATCATGAGGTGACTTCCATGAAAACAAAAAAAATAAAGAGAATCAAAAGCAAATATAAGTCCAATTTAATTATATTTATAGTAATTTTATTGCTTTTAGCTTTCATAAGAATAAGAATTATACATATAAACAGTAGAGAAATAACTTACTCAGTAGAAAGATATGTAACAAGTGGCATATTAAATCGTAATAAATTACACCATATCAATAGCTTTCACACGACATTTTCTGATGGGAAAGTTGCTATTGTACAAGTTGTTGGCCCACAAAGAAAGTCCCCTTATAAAAAGATAAAATACGATGTTCTAGTTGAAAAAAACTCAAAAGGAATTTGGAAAGTAAAAAAGCTATACCAAATTCCTGAAAGTTAATAATTATTTTTTAATTAGGCAATCTTTGCAGACTCCCTTAAACTTTATATTAACCTCTTGTTCATCAAGGGTAAAACCCGTTTTATTTTTAATAATTTGTTCTAATTGTTGAATTGGGCAATCAATTTCAACTTCTTTATGACAAATAGTGCATTCTAATAAATGGGTATGTTTATTATGATTTATTACATAATTATATTTACCATCTCCAATATCAAACTTATCAACGATACCTTTGTTGGTTAACAGTTCTAAATTCCTATAAACTGTAGATAAATCAAGATTATATCCATTATTTTTGCACTGGTCATGAATATACTCTGCAGTTACTCCAACACTACAATCTTTTAATGCTTCAATTATTTTTATTCTTCCTTTAGTTATCTTAATATTATTTAATCTCAAAAACTCATCTATACTCATATTATCACCTTATACTTATAATAAATTATTATATCATAAATATGCTATATTAATCTTAATTTTTAAAAAAACATCATTTTGACTCCAAATAAAACCAAAATTATTCCTCCAATATAGTCAGCATATTTACCAATTAACTCAATTCTCCTTAAATATTTAGTTATAAAAAATGCAAACATAGTATTTATTAGAGCAGTTAAACCAATAAACAAAGTGTTATTTAGCATTGTAATTCTATTACTAATATTATTTAATGCTGTAAATCCAACAACCAAAGCATCAATACTTACAGAAATTCCAAGAATCATCCACATACCTGGTTTCACAAGAATACACTCTTCTTTATTCTCTATACCTTCTTTTATCATAAGAATACCCACTGTAGATATTACAATTCCACCAATTATCTGTGGCACTGATGCAATATATGTATTAAAAAGAAGCCCTGCATATGCTCCTATAAAAGAAAGCAAAAATTGAAAAAAACCAAAGGATAAAGAACACAATAATTTATATCTAATATTTACATTTTTATTTAAGCCAACGCACAAAGCTACACCGAAAGCGTCTAATGACAGAGCTAATGCGATTAAAAACAATGAATAAAAGCTCATGACAAACCTCCATATATGAATTAAGGGACGGTTCACACTACTTCCCTATTTTTATCTTTTATATTTTACCTCTTTAAATATATTGTTTAAATATATTCATTATGTCTATAATTATTAATGTCTATTTAAAATAAAAAATTTTCATAAATAGAAAGGATGAAATAATTTGCCTAGAATCCCTAGAGTAAAAGCAGATAATGGAGTATACCATATTATAATGCGTGGGCCTAAAGAGATAAGTCTATTTAGAAGCAAAAATGATAAGGATAAATTTCTTACTATACTAAAGAAATATAAAAATATATTCTTATTCGACGTATTTGCCTACTGTTTGATGGATACTCATATTCATCTATTGATCGATTCTAAAAATGCGGACATTAGTATGTTCATGAAGTCAATTAATCAAAGTTATGCTCAGTATTATAATAAGATATATGATAGACGTGGTCATGTATTTATGGATAGATTTAAAAGCTTTGTAGCTTCAAAAGAAGAAAATATAGTTTCAATGTCAGCATATATACACAATAATCCTAAAGATATAAGAGGATATAGTAAAACTGTTGAAAACTATGATTATTCTAGTTTTGGGATATATATTGGAAAGACAAAAAATAAATATAATATTATCAACTGTGAATTTTTACTAAACTATTACTGTAAAGATCCAATTAAAGCTGCACAGCAATATTATACTTATGTTAAAAATAGATGTACAGATAAAGAGCAGCATATTCAAGATATACTTATAAATTTTAGTGATAAACTAAATCTACAATACAATTTATCTAATGACACATCTTATTATTTCAGCGGAGTAAAACCTTTGGTTAAAGATATCACACCTAAAGAAGTCCTTAATTTCTTTTTTAAAGAATATAACTTAGACAGCAGTTTAATTAACATTAAATATAACAGAAAAATATCTAATTACAGGGCAATTATTGTTTTAATAATGAGATCCTTTTGTAATTATACCTTTCAACAGATTTCTAATATAATAAATAATTTTACTCATTCATCTTTATCACGGCTATGTACTAAGGGATATCTTCTCATATCAAATGACGCATATTATAAAAATATAGCAGCTACTTTTCTTGAAAAATATTCTGTCAACTATAATTATGATTAATTCTTGAAATTACATTAACAAAAATATGTAAACACAAATCATAATTGTCCAACCTATAAAAAGTTATAAATATAAATTAAAATTAAAACTTTCCTAACATAATAAAAAACAACTCATAAATTAAATTTGATCAATTCAATTTATAAGCTGTCCTTTATTAACTTTTAACTACTTATTTATAATTTTTATAATTATATTTTATGAACTGTCCCTGAATCTTCTTCAAGTTCCCTAGTTAATTAGCAGTAAACATTACTTTACAAGCTGATAGCTCAAATTCTTCCTCTTGTAATAAATCTTTTTTAAACACTAAACTTAAAACTCTTGCCTTATTTGCATTTATTTCAAAATCTTCTAAGTCAAAAGATCCTGAAAGAACCGTCCTTCCATCTATAGTCACTATAGTTATTGGAAGTTTTTCTAATTTTACAGACTTATTAACTCCATTTCTAACTATTAAAGTCATTAATAAATCATCGTTTTGATATTGTGTTATAGTAAATACTGAAACACTAACTTGATCACGTTCTAATTTAGGCAAAGTTTTTATAAACTCCCTGAAAGTATCCGCTTCTTTCTCATCTAATCCTTCAGGAATCTTTTCCAATTCAACATTTACATAGCTTACAGCTTTAATATTGTTATCAAAAACAATTTTCCAATCGTCTTGTGATATTTCATCTACAGATACATTTTTCTTATCAAAATATATCTTACAAGGTCTAGCTGAATAAGAAGGTATATCCCCCATTGCATTTAAATCAAAGATTTGATATGCTAATTGCTCACCTTTAGAATTAACTATACAAAGAGGAACTTTGTCTAAATTTATTGCCTTCTTTAAACCATTTACTATATATATCTTTGCTTCAAATCTATCTCCATCATCAAAAATATATACACCTGATACATTAACTTGTCCATCTTCTATCTTAGGTATTACTTCATTCATTTCATCTTCAAGATAATCCTTTTGAACATCAGATATCTTATCAAGAGTATCTTGATTTAATGAAAGCTCAATCTTTAATGGTTCCATTTCTTTTACTTTTTGTGAACCGTCCCCATTATTACTCATTATTTGTCCTCCAATTCTATTACTACTATTATAGCTGCATTCACTAGTCTATACTAATTATTTCTAAATCTCCTTCAGATACTTCTCCTGCTATCTTATTTAATCTTGCTTCTACGTTACTTGATAACACGCCAGTTTGTCCTATTAAAACTATATTTGAACTTTTATTTATATTGTTTTTTATAAACATTTCATATGAAAGCATATCTTCTTCTTTAGCTATGTTTCCACTTAAAACTAAAGGGGAACCATCCTTAGCTGCTGCTGCTGAGCCTACTAGCGCATCTGCAAAGTTCTTAACTCTATCATTACCACCAGAAGCTACATAAACCTTATCAAAAGAAATGTCTTTTTTAAAATATTCTAAAACACTTAAATTAGTTTTAAATCTGTCTGCACCTTGAGCTATTCTATTACCACCAACTGAACTTATTATTGAATCTGGTAATATTCCACTTCCTCCGACAGCCATTATCTGTAATTTATTATCATCAATTACTTTTTTAACCGCTGGATTTAATTTCTTTGAATCAGATATTAATACTGGCACTCCTAATTTCGCTGCAATTGACGCAACACTTAAAGCATCTGAGTACCCATCTTGTCCATTAACCAATATAGCCTTATTAGCTCCAGTTAATTTTATTAATTCAGCTGCAACAACTGCGTTAGTATCAAATCTACTTCCACCAGCTTTATGATGACGAACTACATTGAGACCGTTTGATTTTAATGTAGAAAATATTGAGGCACTAACAACTCCCTCGCCACCAACTATGTAAACATTCTTAGCCCCTATCTTTTTAATAGTTTCTAAAACACCCTTAGGTAATTTGTCTTTCGTAGTTAACAATATAGGAGCATTTAACTGTTTTGCAAGTGGAGTAGCACTAACAGCATCTGCATATCCTTCTCCATTTACCAAAACTATATTTTCACTGCTACTAAACATACTTTCAGCAACGCTTATCGCTGTTGTAAATCTATCTTGTCCACCAACTCTATTTACTGAAGCCGCAAATACACTAGTGGAGTTTAATATAGTTGATAAAATTAGCCCCATTGCAGCGATTTTTGCCATTTTTCCATATTTCTTTTGTATCATAATTCTCCTCCTAACATCAATTTTCATATTATCCATTATATTATAACATAGGAATTTATATAGACAAAGTTTTGTAATAGAATATATTAATAGTTAATTAATGAATATGAGTAATATTTTTACACTTTTTTATTAATATGAAGTAATATTTAAAGGTACATCATAAGAATTACCTGATATATTTAATGTTGTTCTGCCTATTATTCTAGCTCCATCGATGCCATAGAAATATATCTGAACACTTGTCTTATCATTATTAATTACGTTTAATGATGGCTCACCTATATCAAATAAATGATCATTTCCTTCTACTTTATACTTTCTTATATCATTTCTAGTAGTAGCAGTTATGTTTATAACCTTAAAAATATCTAATACTGGCGATACTTCTACTTTTGCCATAGCTGTATTTTCACTTTGTATAGAAAATCTCATAACATTGTCTTTAATTAAAAACTTCCCATCTGTTCCTTGAGCACCTTTTTTAATAGTTATCTGATATGTCTGTCCCTTTTTATAGCCACCAGTTGGCGGAATTATTTTTACAGACATAGCATCATTTTTTTCAACGCTTACAGGAACAGAACTGCCTAAAATATTGTTATTAACTTCATTTACTTGAATTCTATCTTTTACAGAATAAAATTCTACTGATGAATTAAACTTAATAGTCCAAATTTTATTTATGTCTGTTGTAGCTTTACCAAGCACCTCTTTTTCTGTATCCTCGTTGTTTGCCGCATAAACTACTCCTGATTCTCTATTTATTAGTACATTTGGCAAACTAGTTTGAACTGCTCCTAATATTAATACGCATAAAATCAAAGTAAGTTTTCTATATTTTATATTTTTTGTTAAATTCAAGTTTAACTCTCCTTTCTCTGTATAAATCAACAGAAGGAAAGTTTGCGAACTGTCCTTGACTTTTCTAAACTTTCCCCTGTTAATTTTTAATTAATTATCACAAATTCATGAACCGTCCCTGAACTTATGCCTGAACTTATGTAAATTTACGAACCCATTAATCTTTGAACTTTGCAACAATAATTATAACATGCATTTAAAAGTATAAATACTATATTAGTTTAATAAATATGCTTGTACATATTTATTAACGATAATTTACATAGCCAGCTTTAAATGCTTTACCATTATAAGTGTTAACAACATATACAATGTCTCCACTGCTTAAGTTTTCTCCAGTAATTCTAGGATTATTTTTGTCTATAGTTTCCCATTCAGTTGTAATATCTGATCCTAATACTGGCAACTCCTCTTCTGGTATTCTGTTGCTTCCAACTCCGCCTCTTACAATTTTATATTTGTATTCATATTCTGGGCTTATAAACGGATTTAATCCTTCTGCTATTACAGTTAAATCATTTGGATCTCCTATAACATCCAGTCCCTCTAATGGTAATGCTATACCCTGTGGTATTTCTATACCATTAGAATCTTTACTTTCTGCAAGTTGAGTACTTCTAGTAATATATAATCTTCCATCGCTACTATTTGCTAAACTTTGAGCAGAAAGGTCTATAGTTGCCTCACATTTTATATCAGCCCATATATCTGAATCATATACTGGCGTACCTATTCCATATCCTATTCTTTCATATCTTTGATTATTATCCTTGATATAAACATTTACGCTATCTCCAGCCTTTAAAGTAGTATTTGGCATGATCTTAACCTTACTATTTACTGTGTAGCCATCTTGCATTATACCATATTTAATTATTTTAATTAAGCTCTTGTCTATACCATCAGGTACTCCAACTAAATCATCTTCAGGTTTTATCGTACATACTGTTGGTGCACTTTCTATCATATTTTGAGAGGTTCTAGTTACATACACGGCTGTTGCATCATCTGGCAATGTCTTATCTTTTCTAAGTATTATTGTAACATTTAATTTATCATCAATTGATGGGAATACGACTTCTTGTCCAAGTAGCTGAGTCATATTCTTATCTCTGTATACCTTTATAACATCTCCTATTTGTAAGTTAGCTTGTATAGGTGTACGTGTTCCATCCTTTTCTATATTTACAAATATCTTATCCTCTGCTAAGCCAGCATTATTTACAACTCTCACAGATTCTGAAGGAATAGCCTCGCTTGCCATAGATAATACCAATGTAACTTTTGCACCATATCCAACAATAACACCAGTGTAGCTAGCTGCCCCACCTTTGCCATTGTTCTTAGGATTTAAATCCCAGTTAACCAAAAGCTCTCTTACGCTGTTATCACTCATTACAGCCGTAACTTTATCTGGTAAATACTCTTCTAAGTTATTTATATCCGCTCCTATTGCATCCTTCTTTGGAGTTGCAACTTTATCATAAGATACTATCTTCAAATCTCTCTTAGGTTTTGCTAAAGGAGTAGATGAATAAGTATATATAGCTTTTCCATAAGGATCTCTATTTGGAGAAATCTGTGGCTCATTAGCAATTGACATATTATTTCCTTTAGTATAATAAATCTTATCATCTACTATGTTTATAAAGTTAGCATTATCATTTGAATATTTTTCTCCAGTAATTCTTAAGTAATCAACTAATGGTGCTCTATATATTTTATTTCCATCTGAAGCATCTGTATAGTAGATGTAGTTGTTACTACTACTGCTTGCTTCTGACACATTCATAGCTGTTATAACAGCATTTTTACCAGTAGTGCCATTAGTTACTGAAATAGTGGCTGAATTTGACCCACTTTTATTCATGGCCTTTAACTGTCCCGAATCTGTTATGTAATAAATTTTACCATTTCTCTCCGAAAGAGTTATAAACTTTGCCCTATCAGTGGAAATCTTACTTCTATAAGTTCCATCTGTATGCACTGAATATATAGAATTACCTTCATTTTTATTTACAAAATAAATTATATTTCCACTTACAATTAAGTATTCTGCTTCATCATTTGTTATATTAATACCTGTTGATTTATTAGCATTTCTACTAACCTTTCTAATATTTCCAACTCCTCTTCCTGAATGGTAGGTGTAATAAATGTATTCACCTGAAACTGTTAAATATGAAGCTTGGTCTGTACATACTATTCTTCTTCCTGTACCATCTTTTTTAATTTTATAAATTTTTTGGCCATCAGAATAGTTAATATAATAAATATAATCTCCAACCACATTTATAAATTTAGCATTATCTTCGCAGATTTTTTCACTGACAACATCATTGGTCTTATAAATTCCTCCTCCATCTGCTGAATGACTATAATATTTCCAATCGTCGCCATTTTCTCTATCTTGAGCTATTAATCCATTGTTATTTAAATTTCCTAATCCATTACCATTTTTTCCATATTGATTTCCTGGATTAGAATTTTCTAAATTAAAAAATTGTACTGTTGTAATTCCCTCTTTTAATTCAACAGTTTCTGTAGTTGCTATAGGTGACTTATCCGAAGTTAATATTTGAACTTTTATTTTTGGATCTGTAGTCAATAAGATAATTGTATAATCGTCTTCTTGCCCCTGTGGAATCTTACCTATCTTTTTAATTAAATCACTGTCATTCTTGTTAATAACTTTAAAATATTCTCCCTGCAAGGTGTAAGGAGATAAATCCATCTTATCCTTATCCGGTATAGTTATACTCATTAGCATTAAACCACTATTTCCAAGCTTTGTCACCTTACTGCTTATCTCTAGCTTTACTGTCAAATTACTATCTGCCAAATAATCTCCATTTGATTGTTTTTTATATGGTACTTGTCTTCCGTTTGATACATAATGAGTTATAATATCCTCACTTACATATCCTGAATCTCCTGGCTTTAAGTCACCGCCATTGAACAGTGAAGTTATTGTCCCTGAACTATCCTTTACATAATAAAGATCCTTATAAGAAGAATTGTTTAAAATATCATTAAATTGTCTCGCATTACTACTTATATATTCTACGCTATATGATTTATTTCCAATAACTATAGCACCATAAGGTAGTGCTGCTGAAACAGAAGATGACAACATTGTAGCTAAAACTATGGAAGCCACAAAAACCTTTGTTTTTTTCATTTAAATCCACCTTTCCAAATATTCATATTTATATATCTTTAAATTGAAATTTATGAACTGCTCCTAATTGACCCTAATTTTTCTTAATTTTAATTCCTTGTTAATACCCAAATTTTCATGAACTGTCCCTAACTTTCCTAAGTTTTTTTCAACAAACGGTTCATGATTTTCACAAACTGTCCCTGATTTTTATCACAGACTTTTCATCAATTTTCATGAACCGCCCCTAATTTTTCCCCTAACTTTTTAACTTATATTTTAATTTGAAACTACTTCAACCACTAACAATACAGGTCTGTTATAATGTTTAACCGTACCTCTGATATAGTAAGTTTGTGGTGTTCCCATATCAATGAACGGATTTTCCCAAGTAACATCAACCCAAATCACTCTATCATCAGATGTAGTAGCTTTCACTTGACTTGGTAGATAATAATATTCTCCCTGTACTTTTCTTACACGTATTTCTGGAATTTCTCTAATCTTTGGAAGAACTATTAATTTTAAATAAGCCTTATACGGAGAATCTTTTACTGTACCCTCAAGTCTTACTATACCTGTTCTACTTGTATCAATGCTTGTAGTATTCCAAGTCACTGACATATTTTTATTTGTAATTTTATCACGTACAGTTTTAGGAAGCTTATATGGCTCACCTTGCACTACTTCCATGGTTATCTCATCAAATATGTTTGATGGATATCCTCCGCTGTCTGTTATTTGCAACGTTAATTTGACCTTCTTCTTGTATCTATCTACAGTACCATTAAATATATATATACCTGGAGAATTTTTTTGCTGAGTTCCGTAATCCCAAACTACTGGGAGCTCAGCAGTTGTATTATCACTCATTGTTGCTAATACTTTCTCTGGTAACACAAAATCATATCTGCTGTATGATGTTTTATAAACATCTTGTATTTTTACAGGTATTGGATTCACAACAAGATTTAATGCTATTTTTCTATAATATCCATTTACATCGCCGTAAAAAGTAAATAATCCTGGCTTTGAAGTGTTAACCTTTTTAAGATTCCAGTTAACTTCAACCTCCACCTTTGAACCATCTGATGCATTGGCAATAATGGACTTAGGAGGAGTGTATTCATCATCTTGATATATAGTTTCATAAACATCTGGAACATATGAAATTCCCTTAGGTAAATATTTAGCCACACTTTCTAAATCATATCCTATAATAGAAGGTCCTCCGAGTATGGTCAAATTATTTATTACTTCAGATGACAAAAATTTATTTGTAGAATTAGGCAATGGAAGATCTCCCAATAAAATGAATCCATTATCTAAAGCTGCCAAAGTAGATCCGGTTAAAGCATCAGCATAGGACCTACCAGAGGCTAAGAACAAGTTGTCCATATTCATTTCATTTCTAAAATAATTTATAATATCAATATTTCTTTGATATTTATCTCCACTTCCAATTCTTGTAGCCTTGGGTATACCACTAAAAACTTTACTGCTTATAATGTCTTCTCCGCCGATTACATATATTTGCTCTGCGTTTTTATTTGAATTAATGTACTTCATTACTTCGCTGTTTACAGTATCTTTTCCTACCATTAAAATCGGCATCTCTTTTATTGCAGCTATAGGCGCCATGGATACAGCATCTTCAAAATAGCTTCCGTTTACAATAGCAATTTGCTTTGGTTTGCCAAGTTTTTTAGCTACCTCCAATGAAGTTTCATATCTGTTATTCCCACCAATTCTCGTAGTTTTAATCCCCATGGCCTTCAATCCATCTTCCACATTTTGAGAAACAACTCCCTTTTGTCCTACTAAAAATACATTCTTAACTCCCAATCTTTTGAGCTCAACCGATGTATACATATTTAAAGTATTTTTATTTGTCAAAAGTATAGGAGCATTATACTTTTTAGCTAATGGAGCAGCAGCTACAGCATCTGGAAAATTTTCTCCAGAAACAACTACAGCATAATTGCTTTTACCTTTCCATCCCGTACTACAGACTTTTGAAGAAGTCTCATATCTATCCTGCCCATAAATACGCTTAGTTGTAGGAACAGCCAACACATTACTACTTACAAGACATAATGTTAATGTTAATGCTGCTATAATTCTTTTCTTTACCATCAAACATCACCTTTTAATTATTTTATATTATATTAATTATCGTTTAATAATTTTAAAAATTAACAAATTATTAATCCTTTTTTTAATTATAACCTTTATTTCTACATTTATAAACCTATTTTAGCCTAAATTACCATCCAAGTAAAATTAATCTACAAAATATCCAAATTTTTGTTGATATTATTTTGTATTAATTATATAATCTAAATTATAATGATATTAAAATTTTTTTAATACTTTCTTTATATATTATTTTTTTATAATACATAGCAAGAGGTGATATTTTGTGCAGCAATTAAGCCCAATTGAAGCAAGAAAAAAGTATATAAAAAAAATAACTTGGACGTTATCAATTTTCGCAATAATCTTTGTAATAGGTATAACAATGCTAATATCTTACATTTAAAAGAATCCACAAGAGGGTTCTTTTTTATTTGCTTTTTGTAGATTAAGTTGAAATCAAATCTTTAATTGTCTAATATTAGAAGGTTTTTATAAAATTTCATAGAATAGTTTATTAATAGAATGGTTTATTTTAAATATGAATTTAAATGAAATGCTTTAAAGATAATATTTTAGAGAGGATGAATTATATGAGAGTAAAAAAAGCAATAATACCTGCTGCAGGATTAGGAACAAGATTTTTACCTGCCACTAAAGCACAACCTAAAGAAATGCTTCCTATCGTTGATAAACCAACGATACAATACATAATTGAAGAAGCTGTAGCCTCAGGAATTGAGGAGATTCTTATAATTACAGGAAGAAACAAACGTGCTATTGAAGATCATTTTGATAAGTCTGTGGAATTAGAAAAAGAGTTGGAAGATCACAATAAAGAAGAATTATTATCCATGGTTAAAGATATATCCAATATGATTAATATATATTACATACGACAAAAAGAGCCGAAAGGTTTAGGCCATGCTATAAGTTGCGCTAAAACCTTCGTCGGTGATGAACCTTTTGCAGTAATGCTAGGTGACGACATAGTAGACAGCGACACTCCTTGCTTAAGACAATTAATTGATTGTTATGATGAATATAAAACCTCAATACTTGGAGTACAAGCAGTCCCCCAAGAAGATGTTTCTAAATACGGAATAGTTAAAGGATTACATATAGAAGATAGAGTTCACAAAGTTAAAGACTTAGTTGAAAAACCTACTATTGAAGAGGCTCCATCAAACATAGCTATACTAGGAAGATACATAATAACTCCAAAAATATTTAATATACTAGAAAATACGAAACCAGGAAAAAACGGAGAAATCCAGCTTACGGATGCTCTTAAAACTTTAATAAAAGACGAAGCTATGTATGCCTACATATTTGAAGGCAAAAGATACGATGTAGGAGATAAATTAGGTTTCCTACAAGCTACTGTAGAATTCGCTTTAAAAAGAGATGATTTAAAAGATGACTTTATGAATTATTTAGCTCAAATTATTAAGTAGAATAAAATATATGTAAATAAAATAATATGTATCTATAATAAATTAGGGAAGCAACTTGAAGGTTTAAACTTTAAAATTTATATCTTCAAATTACCTCCCTACATTATAAAACATAAAACATGTGAATTTTAATATTTATAGTAAATTTAATTTCTACAGAAATACAGAGTTTTGTTAATTTATTTTTTCTTCTTTACCTTTATTATTATGTACAATAATAGTAAAGCCAAGAAAGCCCCACTAGTGTCTATTAATACATCCGCAAACCTTCCACTCCTACCTGGTACAAAAGTTTGATGATATTCATCACTGCAAGCATATAAAAATGAAATGCTCAATGCTAACTTGAAGCTTTTCCTTAATTCAAAATCCTCTCTTATAGCATTTACTAGTAGTAAACTCAATATAAAATATTCAGTGAAATGGCCTAATTTTCTCACTACAAAATTTGCAAATTCTCCAAAAACACTATTTACATTTATACCTACTGAGGTTAACATTTCAATGACAAGTCCACTTTTGCCATCAGATACATCTGCAGGGTCTGAGGAAAATTTATAGATTACTATCATCCAAGCAATCACTAAAAGGTATTTTAAAACTTTTTTATAACTAATCTTCATATTCTTCTTCGTCTCCATTTTACTCTAATTATATTTTGTTGACTATAAACATTGATAAATCATCTATCATTTTTCCAACTATATGCTGTTATGTACATAACCTATTCATTATTAAATTATATGTTTTTCTTAACTCATGCCCTACTTATCTATTGATTATTTGCTATAGGATTAGCGAAAGTAAGTTTACTATTTTTCACTACCTGTCCCGGTATTTTTTCCAGTATTTTTGCACTTTTTTATGTTTACTTCTATCAAAATTTTGTCACTTTTCATGACCTGTCCCTTATTATCCACCTATTATTTTCTTATTATTTTTCATGACCCGTCCCGTGCTATGCCATACTATGACCTACTGTTTTCCCTACCACTTCTTGGTGATGGCTTGTACAAATTAGACTATGTATTTATAGGCTTGTTTAGGTCTTCCTATCTTTCCGTAGCTTTGCTGTGTCTCAACTTTATTTTGCTCTATCATGTATTGAAGATATCTATGGACTGTTTGATAAGCTAATCCAGTATTCTTCGATATACTATTAATACTATCATATCTATTATTATTTTTCATATATTTCTCTATTATATTTAAGGTTTCAACAGATATCCCTTTTGAATAATCTATTGAATTTTTATTTACATTATCTATGGTTTCTTTAAATCTTAAATGTACATTTATTCTGGCAATAATATCTGGAGCCTTAATAGGCTTTAGGGCAAAATCATTTGCTCCAGCTTTTATAAATTTATCCGCTACCTTTTGATCCTCTTCTATAGTCAGTACAATTATAGGGATATCATTAGAAACCTCTCTTAATCTTTTCACTCCTTCTATACCATTAACTTGCGGAAGATGATAATCTATTAGAACCACATCTGGCTTAACGCTAGTAAATTTTTTAATTCCTTCTTCTACACTGAGAGCAGTTATGGGAATCCAACCCTTATATTCACAAATAGCTGACATAGCAAATAATATTTCCTTATCATCATCAATGACTAAAATTTTAATTTTGCTCACTATTGCTCACCCCCGGTAAAACTATTTTAACGCAAGTTCCTTTATTCTGTTCACTTTCTATCTTCACATATCCATTATGGTTATTAATAACATTTTGTATAAAATTTAAGCCAAGCCCTGTAGATTCCTTTGTGGTAAATCCTGTTCCCCATACTTTATATAAAATGCCATCCTCGATCCCAATACCATCATCCATTATATCAATAATAACTTGTTCCTCTTCTTTATGGACATTTATATTAATGCTACCATTTTCTTTATCAATTGCATAATAAGCATTATCTAACACATTTATAATCGCCCTAGAAACTCTAATTTTATTTATATAAATATTGCATTCCTTTGCACTATTTTCATACCTAATTCTTTCTGCATAAGGAAATGGGGAGATTTGAGATAAAATAATATTAAAAAGCTCCTCAGTTTTTATTATTTTCTTTTTATCTTCATATAGTATTTCTGATATCATTTCACTTAATTTATCTATAGAAAACTCTATTCTATTTAGATAAGATAGAATTTTACTATCCTTCTCCATAAGTTCAATAACGCTTACCAATGCTTGTATTGATGTCAGTGGAGTTTTTAAATCATGTACTAAATGCCTAAGTTCAATATAATTTCTAGCTTCTAAAGCTTTTATCCTAGCCTCTCCTAATTCCTTTTCTACTCTTTTATTCTCCTCTGTAGTAATCTTTAATTTATGCTCATCACTTACTAATTTTACAACCAATAATGCATTTACTGTAAATATTAAAAATAACATAACAGCAGTTAAAGTCAAAACATCTGAAGCACCTATGAAACTAGCAATGTTTTTTATATCCTGTGAAGTTTCTCCTCTACCAAATTTAAAAGGGGACAGTTCAGGAATTATATCCATCCATTGAACTCCTAATAATAAAAGAGTTATAATTGAGGATTTTTTAAAAAAGTTTACTGTTGAAAAATTAAGCTTTTCTAAGAATACTATAGCAAACATAATAGTAATAGCTGGAACTCCTAAATCATAATGTATGTTATGAATGCGATTTATTATAGTATATACCACAGGTATTAATATAACAGCAATACAGCCCTTTACATAATGTATGTCCACTTCCTTATACTTTAAACTTGTGGATTCTGCAATTAAAAAAGCACCTAGGTAATTAGGTATCCCTCTTAAACTGTTCAATATTACTAACCTAAATGCTGCTATTATTAATTCACTTTTATCGTTATTTGTTATACTACTAGATAACAAATCATAAATACGGAAATTGTAAACATTGATTATAAAAGGAGCTATAATTCCAACTATCATTAAAACAAACCCTAAAACTATACCCTTTTTTCTAAATTCAACGGTGAAATTACCTTTAATCATATTTTTTCCTTACCTTATTTCCATAAAGAAAGACTATTAAAAATGTAATAATAAGTACGCATAAAACTTGATAAAAAGGGTACTCAAATGTATAGTACACATCTCCAGCCCCAATAGGTGGCATAGGAGTTGGATCTATTTTCAATCCATAATCAGAGGCTAGTTTTTTTACATTTAATATATGTATTACAGGAACTTCTTTTTGTAAAAACAACTGTATAAGACCTGATTTTTCGTTAACTTTATATTTATTTGTAGTCAATAAACCTGGAGATGTATCCGCCGATTCTAAAGTATTTCCTAAAGATACTATATTTCCTCCTACGTTTATAAAAGCTTTAATTTTATTCCCATCTTCCCCATACATATCATATCTCTTTTTTACATTTTTCTTTAAATCCTCCTCATATATCAGTTCTAAATTATATTCTTCAGCCCTTTTTAAAATTTTATGTATTACTTCAGTCTCCATATCCTTACCAATATCTTTAGCTCCTCCTATGGAAATGGCTTTTGATTTATTGCTCACTATGACCTTTGTAAATAATAGCTGCTCCATATCCATATAATTAAACTCTGGTATATTTGCCCCCCAGGTAGATGATCCAATTGAAGATATTATAATTGGATCTAATTTTAACACTTCACAAGCAGATAACACCGCAATATTTAATGCTGGAAAAGAGCTAGAAAAATTCACCCCTACTTTATCCCCCTCTTTTAAATTTGCCTCCTTCATCAAGTGTACTATCACCGCTGCAAAGTTAGGATTAGCTGAGGTTCTTTTAGATTCTAAGGCTCCTAGCGTGGTGGTTATTCCGCTGAACTCTCCCCCTATAATTCCTGTAGAATTTATATCATATCTCTTATCTATTTCAATATTTCTTTTAACTTTTTCTTCTTTAATTTCCTTTATAGCTTTGTCCATTAAAGTAGCTGCTTCAATTTTCTCGCTATACCATTTATCTCTAACTTTAACTTTTCCATTATTTATAAACCATACAAAGATCAAAAGAAATGCTGCAACTATTGTGATTAAACTGTCTATCTTTCTAAATTTTTTCTTCATAACAAAATCCCTTTCTCCATGACCATTGCTATCAATTTAATTACGGAGGCAACTAATAACATAGAAGAAACAGTTTTAACCACACCCTGCCTGTCCATTTCTTGAGCAGTTATTCCTGGAACTATATATCCTATAGCAGAAATGCTTATTATAGAAGATAAGGATAAGTAGTCTACTCCCTCTTTAAATATAAACTTTATAATGAAGCTTATTATTATCATCATAGCGAACTTTCTTTTTCCATATAAAATTGTGTATTCCGCTAAAAAGTTTACTATGTATAAAGTAACTATACTCAGTAGAATTGTGAGTATAATTTTCATGGGTTGATCTAAAAACAATGCTATGTAACCAGGTACGATTACTCCTCCAGGGGATATTTCCGTTACTTCATAATATAAAATACTTAAAATAATTCCTAGTATAACGATGTTATTAGACATATACATCACCAACCCTTTCAATATATTCTAAAATCTCTTCGCCACTACCTGCTATATTTCCTATGCCAAATATAACCGTATCCTTCTCAATGCAATCTAAATTCATCTCAAAACTATAGCCTATTATATCTATTATTTTCTCATTAACACCCTTTTTAACTAATTTACTTTTCATTAACCCCTTATAATATCCGCTTATCCACACCCTATCTGGAGCTATTTCTTTAATAAGGCTAACATGCTGTTCCATCCTATAAACTCTATCTCTTCTATTGTTTATCATTAAAATAACATCTTTATCCTTAAACAATCCCCTGTCATTAATATAGTTATATATATTAATGGTTGAATCCGGATCATTTATAGCAAAACCGTTGACAAAATATATGCTATTATTATTTTTCCCTTTTATTTTAAATGTCTTTAAAACTCCTGGATCTCTTTTATATTCTTTCATTTTATCAATGGCGGCTTCCCTATCTATATCTAATATCTTGCATACCTCTAGTACTATGCTAATATTTTCACTAAAATCAATCCCATAGTCTTCCTCTAATTTTTCCGCTAAAATAACATTAGCATTTTCTTTTTCTCCACGCTCTTTATAATAACTAATAAACCTCTCTTCAGCTGTGATAAAATAGCCATCTTTAGGCATAACATTTCCTAGAGATTCTGCTACATCCTCTAGGGTCGGTCCCATTTCTTCTAAGTGATCTCTTCTAGCATTAGTAACTATACATATATCTCCATTTAAAATTTTATTTTGAGCAATATATTGTAAATCTGGTTTTACAGCCATGCACTCAATAACTACAATATCCGCTCCTTGCCTAGCCGCTTCCTTTAATATTTTTATCTGCTCTTTAATATTTGCTTTACCCTTTCTAATAATAGGTTTTTCATCCCCTAAAACATCTATAATTCTTGGGCTAGTGCCTGTGGTTTTACAAAACACCTTATACCCCTCTCCTCTTATTGCTGCATCAATAAGTCTGCAAGTAGTAGATTTACCCCTAGTACCATTAACATGAATAATATGTCTAAACTTTTTCCTTAGCTTTTTAT
>NZ_CAUPZS010000030.1:0-53055 GCF_963515715.1 uncultured Clostridium sp. | reverse complement strand
AGTTCCAGCCTTCCAAGCTGGCTGTGAGGGTTCGATTCCCTTCACCCGCTCCAAAATTTAACAATTTTTAGGGCTTTAAGCGCCCATAGCTCAGCTGGATAGAGTGACGGACTTCGAATCCGGATGTCGCAGGTTCAACTCCTGTTGGGCGCACCAATATAAATTAAGGTATTACGTAAGGTTGATATACGACAGACATTGCAAAATAGAAATGTTTTGCAATGTCTTGTTTTTTACATATTTTACGATGACTCATAGATTAGCTACAATAAAAATGCAAGAAAAAAAGTTGTTTATATCATTTTGCAAATAGGTGTTGCTTTTTAATATGATATAGTATATCATATTAGCAATGAATATGGACAACGAATATTGATTCGGAAAAAAATAAAAACATTCGCACTCATATATGCTTAGTAATATGGTCTAAGCGTTTCTACCATGCAACCAAAAATTGCGGGGCTATGGGGCTTTATGATGGTTTGTTATTTTTTTATAATAGATCTTTATAAACTCCCTTGTCAAAAACAAGGGAGTTTATATTTTATTTAAAAATCATTATTGAATCTTAGAAAGGAAAGATATTATGCAATTATTAAAGGATAAGATAAAAAATGAAGGAGTAATAATAGAAGATAGAATTTTAAAGGTTGATAATTTTTTAAACCACCAATTAGATGTAGAACTTTTCAGTGAAATGGGAAAAGAATTTAAAAGAAGATTTAAAGACAAGAAAATAAATAAAATACTTACAGTAGAGAGTTCAGGAATAGGTATAGCTTGCATTATAGCTCAACACTTTGGAAATATACCTGTAGTATTTGCAAAAAAGCAAAAGCCTAATAGTATGGACGGGGATATATACGAAGCTAGAGTGTATTCTTTTACTAAAGAGCAGGAATGCTATATAAGGGTTTCTAAGAATTATTTAAATGAAGATGATTGTGTTTTAATTATAGATGATTTTTTAGCTAGCGGAAGTGCTGTAGCAGGAATGATAAATATTTGTAGACAAGCTAACTGTTCAATAAGCGGAGTTGGCATTGCAATTGAAAAGAAGTTTCAAGGTGGAAGGGAAATGATATTAAAGGAAGGAATACAGCTTGAGTCCCTGGCAATTCTTGAAGGTATGAAAAATGGTGAAGTTATTTTTGATTAATTTATAAATATTTTTAAGTAAGAAAGGGGAAATGAATATGAAAAAGCTTAAAGGAATTTCTTTATTATTAATTTTTACTATTGTAATAACATTATTTTCTGGTTGCGGAAATAAAAGTGGAGAGGAAGGAAAGGGAAATAAAGATGAAATAAAAGTAGGATTTATTTATGTAGGACCTACTACAGACGGTGGATATACATATGCACACGACCAAGGAAGATTATATTTAGAAAAAGAGTTAAATGTACCGACTATATATAAAGAATCTGTTCCTGAAGATACAGCAAAAGCTGAAAAAGTAATTGAAGATATGATTAGCCAAGGAGCCAATGTAATAATAGGAACAAGCTTTGGTTACATGGATGCTATGGAAAAAGCGGCTAAAAGACATAAAGATGTTAAATTCCTTCATTGCTCAGGTAATAAAACTTCTGAAAATATGTCAAGCTACTTTGGAAGAATATATGAAGCAAGATACCTATCAGGTATAGTTGCAGGTATGAAAACTAACACTGATAAAATAGGATATGTTGCAGCTTTCCCATTACCGGAAGTTGTAAGAGGAATTAATGCTTTTACACTAGGAGTTCAATCTGTAAATCCAAAGGCTAAGGTAGCAGTAAAGTGGACAAATACTTGGTATGATCCAGCTAAAGAAAAAGAAGGGGCAAAAGCATTACTTGATGAAGGAGCAGACGTTATAGCACAGCATCAAAATACAGCTGGACCTCAGCAGGCTGCAGAAGAAAAGGGTGCTTTCTCAATAGGATACAACACAGATATGAAAGATAAAGCTCCAAAGGCATATATGACTTCAGCAGTATTTAATTGGGGAGCTTATTATGTTAGTCAAGTTAAAGCTATTAAAGAAGGAAATTGGAAGTCAGAAAGTTATTGGAAGGGATTATCTGATGACGTAGTTGGATTAGCAGAATTAACAGAAAATGCTCCAGCGGGTGCGAAAGAAGAAGTAGAAAAAGCTAAAGAAGATATAATATCCGGTAAAAATAAAATATTTGTTGGGCCATTAAAGGATCAGAGTGGAAAAGTTGTAGTAGAAGAAGGAAAAGTAATGACAGATGAAGAGTTATTACAGTTCAACTGGTTTGTACAGGGAGTAGAAGGACAATTACAAAATCAATAGGAATAGGTGAGGAAATGAAAGAAAAAACACCTTTTATAAAAATGGAAAATATCAGCAAGACTTTCGGCAAAGTAGTTGCAAACAATAATATAAATTTTTCTGTATATGGAGGAGAAGTACACGCTCTTCTAGGGGAGAATGGTGCAGGAAAAAGTACATTAATGAATATGCTATCAGGGGTCTATACTCCTGATAGCGGTTCTATTTATATCCAAGGCAAAAAAGTTCAATTTACCTCTCCAATAGATGCTATACACTCTGGTATTGGTATGATATATCAACATTTCAAATTAGTTGATAATATGAGCGGAGAAGAAAATATTATATTAGGGCAAAAAAATAGTATTTTTGTAAGCTGGAAATCCATAAGAAATAAAATTAATGATATCTGTTCTAAATATGATATAAATATTGATTTAACAAAAAAAGTTCAAGATATGTCCGTTGGAGAAAAACAGATAATTGAAATATTAAAGGTTTTGTACAGAGGGGCAAATATTTTAGTTTTAGATGAACCAACCACAGTTTTTACACCAGTAGAAGTAGAAAAGTTATTTAATATTATAAATAAAATGAAAGAAAATGGATGTGCTGTTATATTCATATCTCATAAAATGGAAGAAGTTATGAGTATATGTGATAAAATAACAGTTTTAAGAAAAGGGGAAGTAATAACTACAATCGAAAAGAAAGAAGCTAATCCTAAAATATTAGCAACTTTAATGGTTGGTGAAGAAATAGAACTTTCTATAAAGAAAGATAAAATAAAGAGAGGCAAGGAAATTCTTAATATAAAAAACCTATCTTTATATAATGAAGATAAAATTGAAGTGCTGAAAAATATAAGCTTTAGTATACAGGCCGGGGAAGTTGTTGGTATTGCAGGCATAGCAGGAAGTGGGCAAAAAGAACTTTGTGAAGCTATAGCTGGAATTACCCCAGTTAAAAATGGAGAAATAATAGTAGATAATGAAAATATAATCGGAAAGACTCCAAGGGAAATAATAAACAAAGGAGTAAGCATGAGCTTTATACCTGAGGATAGGTTAGGAATGGGATTGGTAGGTTCTATGGACATGGTAGATAACTTACTTTTAAAATCCTATCATCATCAAAAAGGCTTACTTATAAATAAAAAAGAAACTGTAGATAAAGCAAATCAAATAAAAGAAGAGTTGGACATAAGAACTCCTGACATTTATCACCCAATAAAAAATTTATCCGGTGGAAATATTCAAAAGATATTACTAGGAAGAGAATTAGATATGAATCCTAGCTTGCTTATTATGGCATATCCAGTTAGAGGTTTAGATATAAACACCTGTTACACTATATACAACTTAATCAATGATCAAAAGAAAAGAGGCGTTGGAGTATTATACATAGGGGAAGACCTAGATGTATTAATACAGTTGTGTGATAGAATTCTTGTTATGTGTAACGGTGAAATCAAGGGAGAATTGATGAGCTTTGAAGCCACAAAAGAAAAAATAGGATTACTTATGGGGGGAGCCACAATAGAAAGAGAGGAGATCAAGGTTGTTTAGAATAGTAAAAAAAGGTGAAGTTACAAATAAAGAAGCATTTATGGTAAGAGCTATTTCTATAATACTTGCTTTTCTAGCTATAGGACTTTTTATTGCATTTTTAGGTTTTAACCCTTTAAGTGTGTATGGAACTATGATTAAAGGGGCTTTTGGTTCAAGCTATAGTTTTAGACAAACCATAGTAAAAGCTATTCCTCTCTTAATATCAGCCCTAGGAATATCCGTAGCTTTTAAGATGAAGTTTTGGAATATAGGTGGAGAAGGACAGATAATAATGGGGGCATTTTTATCTTCCTACTTTGCATTAAAGTTTCCAGAAATGAATTCATTTTTACTTCTTCCTATTATGATTTTAGCTGGAATTGTAGGAGGAGCTATGTGGGCTTTAATACCAGCTATTTTAAAAGGAAAATGGGATACAAATGAAACTATTGTAACATTGATGATGAATTACATTGCTCTTAAATTTATTACTTATTTACAATATGGGCCATGGAAGGATCCTAAGGCACAGGGATTTCCTAAAATACCAAACTTCAGTGATAATGCAATATTGCCTGAGTTTTTAGGCATTCATATTGGATGGATAATTGCCTTATTATTAGTTATATTTATGTATATTTTTATGACTCGTTCAAAGAAAGGTTATGAAATTTCTGTTTTAGGAGAAAGTGAAAAAACGGCCCTATATGCAGGAGTTAATATAAAAAATACATTGCTATCTGCTATGTTATTGAGCGGTGGTCTATGTGGCTTAGTAGGTATGATACAAGCTTCTGGAGTAAGTAACACCCTATCAATAGAAGTTTCAGGTGGAGTAGGTTATACGGCTATAATAGTAGCTTGGTTATCCAATTTAAATTCTATCGTCATGCTAGGGGTATCAATTTTGTTTGCTGCATTAGTAGAAGGTGGTTCTTTTATTCAAACAGCATTTAATATACCAGAGGCTGTGGCATTAATAATGCAATCAACAATATTATTTTTTATACTTGGCAGTGAATTTTTCTTGAAATACAAGTTGGTAAGAAAATCCTCATTAAAGGAGGTGGCCTAAATGAACACATATGTATCATTTTTACATGCAGCCGTTGTAGCAGGTACTCCGCTTTTATTTGCAACTTTAGGAGAAATAATATGTGAAAAGGCAGGTAACTTAAACCTAGGCTTAGAAGGTATGATGACTATGGGAGCGATGTTTGGATTTATGGTAGGTATTAAAACCAATAATCCAATTCTAGCGATATTAGGAGCTGCCATAGCTGGATTGTTCGGTGGTCTTATTTATGCCTTTTTAACTATAACGCTTAGAACAAATCAAGTAGTTTCAGGGTTGACTTTAACTATATTTGGTACAGGATTGTCTAGTTTTGTGGGTAAAAGTTTAGTTGGTAATGTAGTATCAGAGAATATAAAAGAGTTTTTCAAGCCTATAGCAGTACCAATACTTAGCAAAATACCTTATGTGGGACAAATATTATTTACCCAGGATTTATTTGTTTATTTAGGATATATTACAGCAATAATACTTGGAATTTATATGTTTAACACTTCAAAGGGATTAAACCTTTTATCTGTAGGGGAAAACCCTAAATGTGCTGATGCGTCAGGTATAAATGTAAACTTATATAAGTACCTTCATGTTCTTTTAGGGGGAGCCCTTTGCGGAGTGGGAGGAGCCTACTTATCCTTAGTTTATGTTCCAGCTTGGCAGGAAAACATCGTAGCAGGAAGAGGATGGATAGCTGTTGCACTAGTTATATTCGTAGCTTGGAACCCTTATAAGGCAATACTTGGTTCTTATTTATTTGGGGGACTTGATATTATAGGCTTTAGACTTCAAGGTTCAAGCATACACATTTCTCAGTATATAATAGATATGTTTCCTTATATAATTACAATATTGGTAATGGTTATGATATCCATAAATAAAAACTCTAAAAATTCTCCACCTAAGTCCTTAGGAGATTCTTACTTTAGGGAAGAGAGATAAAAAAACAATTGACTATAAAAGAAAACAGTGTTATTATAAGTAACAGAAAAAACAATATGTTGCCTTTAAAAGAGGTCCTGTGAGACCTAAAAGGAAAGCGGTGGATAGTATATAATTTATATATTGGTATAAGTATATCTATGCCTTCCTTTGAGGAAGGCATTTTTTTATTACCTTTAAGTTAGTACAGAGAGACTAAAAAGGAGGAGTAATAATGTTAAAGGGAAGACATTTAATAGATCCTATGGATCTAACAATTAAAGAAACTGAAAATTTATTAGAACTTGCTGAAAATATATACCTAAATCCAGAGAAATACTCAAAGCTTTGTGAAGGTAAGATTCTTGCTACTCTATTCTATGAGCCAAGCACAAGAACTAGATTAAGCTTTGAAGCAGCTATGATGAGACTGGGCGGAAAGGTTATAGGATTTTCTGAAGCAAGTTCTTCTTCTGTGTCAAAAGGAGAAAGTATAGCAGATACAATAAGAACTATATCTTGTTACGCTGATATAGCAGTTATAAGACATCCTAAAGAAGGTGCACCTAAAATTGCATCCATGTATTCATCCATACCTGTGGTTAATGCAGGAGATGGTGGTCATCAACATCCAACTCAAACCCTTACAGATTTAATGACTATTAAATCCTTAAAAGGCAGCTTATCAAATTTAACCGTTGGCTTCTGTGGAGATTTAAAATTCGGAAGAACGGTACATTCTTTAATCAAATCATTATCTCGCTATGAGAATAACAAAATGATTTTGGTTTCACCAGAAGAATTAAAAATTCCAAATTATATAAGAACAGAAATATTGGAGAAAAACAATATAGAATATGATGAAAGAGAAAATTTAGAAGAAGTAATTGCTTTGCTAGACATCCTATATATGACTAGAGTACAAAAGGAAAGATTTTTTAACGAGGAAGATTATATAAGATTAAAGGATAGTTATATATTAGATGAGGAAAAAATTAAAAAAGCACCTAAAAATATGAATATACTACATCCACTACCAAGAGTGAATGAGATTAGTTACGAAATAGATAAAGACCCTAGAGCTTGCTACTTTAAACAAGCACAGTATGGAATGTATGTGAGAATGGCATTGATACTAAAGCTTTTGGGGGTGATGTAATGTTAAAGGTAACTAGCATAAAAAATGGAATAGTAATTGACCACATTAAATCAGGATATGGGATAAAAATTTACAATTATTTGGAGTTAGGTAAGGCGGACTACTCCGTAGCTTTAATAATGAATGTATATAGCGAAAAGTTAGGGAAAAAAGATATTATAAAGATTGAGAATAATATAGACATAGATTTTACGGTATTAGGGCTTATAGATCCAAACATTACCATAAATATAATTCAAAATGAAAATATAAAAGAGAAGGTAAATCTTCATCTTCCAGTTAAGGTAGAGGGCTTACTAAAATGCAAAAATCCAAGATGTATAACCTCAGTAGAAAAATATATACCACACACATTTCACTTAGTTGATAGAAAAAAAGGTGAGTATAAATGTGAATATTGTGAAGAAGTTTATAAAGTTGAGGTGGATTATCTATGGAATTGTTAATAAAAGGAGCAAGGATTGTAGATTGGTCTCAAGATTTTTATGGGGACGTTTATATAAAAGATGGGGTAATTGATGAAATAGGTAAGGATATAAAAAAAGACTGTAAAGTGATATATGGAGAAGGTAAAGTTTTAATGCCCTCCTTCGTAGATTTACATGTACATTTTAGAGAACCGGGTTTTACCTACAAAGAAGACATTGAAAGCGGAAGTAAAGCAGCAGTGAAGGGCGGATATACAGCAGTAAATTTAATGGCAAATACAAACCCAGTATGTAGCGATATGGAAATAATAAATCATATATTGGCCAAAGGAAAAGAGGTTAATTTAGTAGATATTCATCAAATAGCTTCAATTACAAAGGACTTTGATGGTATGACAATAAGTCACATAGATTCTTTAGATGATAAGGTAAAGATTATATCTGAAGATGGAAAAGAAGTAATGAATAGCAATATAATGCTTAATGCTATGGTAAAAGCAAAAGCTAAAAATATAACTGTAATGTGTCACTGTGAAAATGAAGAATTGGTAGCAGAAGATACGAGATTAGCAGAGAATACAATGACATGGAGAAATGTAACTCTAGCTAAATATACAGGTTGTCCCGTTCATATAGCCCATGTAAGCACTAAAGAAGCCATGGAATATATAATAGAAGCTAAAAAGGGCGGGTATAATGTAACCTGCGAAGTTTCACCACACCATATAGCATTAACGGATGATATAAATTATAAGGTGAATCCTCCAATAAGAAGAAAAGCAGATGTAGATTTTCTAATAAAAGCCATAGAAGAAGGATGGGTAGATAGTATAGCTACAGATCATGCACCTCATAGTTTTGAGGATAAATTAAAGGGTGCGCCAGGTATCTCCGGCATAGAGACAGCTTTTTTAGTATGCTATACAAAGCTAGTTGCAGAAAAAAAAGTAAGCCTAAATAAACTATCAGAGGTTATGTCTAAGAATCCTAGCAGAATTATGGGGCTTAATAAAGGAGAAATAAAAATAGGTGTCGAGGGAGATTTAGTGCTGGTAGATTTAGAAAAGGAAATAGAAGTACAGGGAGAAGAGTTTATCTCAAAGGGAAAAAACACACCTTTTACAGGTATGAAGTTTTATGGTGAAATATTAAAAACTATAAAGAGTGGAAGAATAGTATATGAGAGTATCAAGGAGGATTGCAGATGATTATAGATAGACTATATGAGAGTGTAGAGAAAAGAGGACATGTATGTGTAGGATTGGATACATCAATAGATTATCTACCTAAAGAATTTATAAATAAATATAAATCAGAGGGAGAAGCAATATTTAGATTTAATCAAAAGATAATAGATGCTACAAAAGATGTAGCCGCATGCTTCAAGCTACAAATCGCATATTATGAAGCTTTAGGATTAGAAGGATTAATGGCTTATAAGAAAACCTTAGAATATATTAGAAACTTAAATATTTTAGCAATTTCAGATATAAAAAGAGGGGATATAGCAGATACTGCAAAAATGTATGCTAAAGCCCACTTTGAAGGAGATTTCCAAACGGATTTTATAACGCTAAATCCTTATATGGGAATGGACAGTATAGAGCCATATCTTCCATACTTAAAGAATAAGGAAAAGGGACTCTTTGCACTAATTAGAACATCAAATGAAGGAGCTAAAGATATAGAATACTTAGATACTCATAATAATGAAAAAGTTTATGAGATTGTGGGGGAAAAAGTAAATACCCTTGGAAAAGAATGCATGGGTGAGCATGGGTATAGTTCTTTAGGTGGAGTTGTAGGATGTACTCATGTGGATGAAGCATTGAGCATAAGAAATAAATTAAATAATACCTTCTTCTTAATACCTGGATATGGTGCTCAAGGGGGAAGAGCAGAAGATGTGGCGCTGTATTTAAAGAATGGAAATGGTGGGGTTGTGAATTCCTCAAGAGGAATACTCTTAGCTTATAAGAGAGCTGGTGGAGAATTTAATCATTTCGAAGATTACTCAAGAAAAGAAGCAATAAACATGAGAGATTCTATCTTGATGCATTGTAAAAAATAATAATAAGAAGAAAGGATAAGATCATGGAGTATAGAGAAGAGAAGGTTTTGTATAACAAAGAAATCTGTAATGGGATATGGGAACTTAAACTTTCAGGGAAATTTCAAGGAAAACCAGGACAGTTTTATATGTTAAGGGCATGGGAAAATGAACCTTTACTTAGTAGGCCAATAAGTATTTATTCAATAGATGGAGAAGGCATAAGTTTTTTATATAAAATAGTAGGTAGAGGTACTGAGATATTAAAAAAGCTCCAAAAGGGAGATGGGGTTAAGGTGACAGGTCCCCTAGGAAACGGATTTCCAATGGAGAAGATAAAGGGAAAAGTTGCTATAGTAGTTGGAGGAATTGGAATAGCTCCAATGCGTTATTTAACACAAGGATTAGAGGGGTGTGAGGTTCATCTTTACGCAGGCTTTAGAGATGAGTCCTACTCAGTAAATAGTTTTTCACCTTATATAAAGAAGAGTGTAATAGTTACAGAAACTGGAGAAGAAGGGGAAAAGGGTTATGTAACTGATTATATAGATGTAGAAGATTATGATGTAGTTTTAAGCTGCGGTCCAGAAATAATGATGAATAAGTTAATAAAGCAATGTAAAGAAAAATCAATACCTCTCTATGTATCACTAGAAAAGCATATGGCCTGTGGAGTTGGAGCATGCTTAGTATGCACATGTAAAACTAAGGATGGATATAAAAGAACTTGTAAAGATGGACCAGTTTTCTTAGGAGAGGAGCTAGAGGAATAATATGAAGGTAAACATATGTGGAGTAGATTTAAAGAATCCAGTAATAGCAGCTTCTGGTACCTTTGGTTTTGGAGAGGAATACAATGAGTTTTATCCTGCATCTAAACTAGGGGGGATAAGCACAAAAGGTCTAACAATCAATAAGAAGAGTGGAAATCATGGATTGAGAGTTTTTGAAACTACAGGAGGAATGTTAAATAGCGTAGGGCTACAAAATCCTGGCGTGGATGAGTTTATACGATATGAATATCCAAAGATGAAGAAACTTGAAACAGTAATACTTGCAAACTTAGGCGGTGGAACAATAGAGGATTATTTAAAGGGGATAGAGCTTTTAAATAAAACAGATGTAGATATGATCGAATTAAATATATCTTGTCCTAATGTTAAAGAAGGTGGCATGGCCTTTGGTATAAAATCAAAAGTTGCATATGAAGTTGTAAAGGAAGTTAAGAATATATGCAATAAACCATTAATAGTTAAGTTATCCCCTAATGCAGAAGATATTGTAGATATGGCGTATAAATGCTGTGAAGCTGGAGCAGATGGACTATCCTTAGTAAACACATTCAAAGCTATGGCAATAGATATAAAGGATAAAAAAGCTGTGTTTAACAATATAACAGCAGGGCTATCAGGGCCAGCAATAAAGCCAATTGCTTTAAGAATGGTATATGAAGTATGCAAGGCAGTAGATGTACCTGTAATTGGATTGGGTGGAATAATGAACTGGCAAGATGCCATTGAGTTTATAATGGCAGGAGCTACTGCAATACAAATAGGGACAGTTAATTTTATAGATCCTAATGCAGGGCTTACAATAATTCAGGGAATAGAAAGTTACATGAAAACTCAAGGTATAAAGAGTTTAGAAGAAATAAGAGGAATAATTTAGGAGGGTTTAATTATGGAAAACAAAATAATTCAGATTTTAAAAGAAAGTGAAGCGCTTTTAGAAGGACATTTTCTACTATCATCAGGAAGACATAGTGATAAATATTGTCAGTGCGCAAAGTTGTTACAATACTCAGATAAGGCAGAAGAGGTATTAAAAACAGTAAGCGAGCAATTAAAAAACGTAGACTTGGATTTAGTAGTGGGGCCAGCGATGGGCGGAGTTGTGGTAGCTTACGAATTGGCTAGACAGCTAAAGAAACCAGGAATATTTTCAGAAAGAGAAAATGGAGTTATGACTTTGAGAAGGGGATTTGAGATAAAAAAGGGTGAAAGGGTAATTATATCCGAAGATGTTATAACTACAGGAAAGTCTTCCTTAGAAGTTGTTAAGCTTATAGAAGAATTAGGAGGGGTAGTAGTAGGATTGTGCTGCATAGTAGATAGAAGGGATGAAGGGGTAGAAATGCCTTTTCCAGTATATAGTGCTGTGAAAATAGATGTTAAATCCTATGAAAAAGAAGAATGTCCATTATGTAAAAAAGGAATACCCCATGTTAAACCAGGAAGCAGAAATACAAAGTAATAATAATATCCTTTTAATTAGTCCAGTGAGGCTAAAAAGGTCAGGGAATTTGGAATGAATCCATTTTTCCTCACCTTAAAATTTAATAAGAGGTGATGAAAATGAAAGGATTTTTATATTTAGAAGATGGAAGTGTTTATGAAGGAAGTATATTTGGTAAAGAAGGTACTATAACAGGAGAAATAGTCTTTAATACTGCTATGACAGGTTATGAAGAGATATTGACAGATCCTTCTTATGCTGGACAAATAATAAATATGACCTACCCTAATATAGGTAACTACGGTATAAATAGCTTTGATATGGAAAGCAATAAAATATATGCAAAGGGGTTAGTTATAAGAAACCTATGCAATATTCCATCCCACTATATGAGCGAAGAAAGTATAGATGAATTCCTGAAGAAAATGAATGTAGTTGGAATACATGGAGTGGATACGAGAAGCATAACTAAAAAAATAAGAGATGCTGGCACAATGAAATGTGTCATATCTAGTAAAGAAATAAGTGTAGAAGAGTTTAAAAACAATATAGATAGCTACCATTGGGACTTAAACCTTGTAGAAATGGTTAGCAGGAAATCTATTGAGGAAATCAAAGGAACGGGACCTAGAATAGGGGTAATGGACTTTGGAATTAAGGGTAATATTATAGAGAAATTTAAAAAGTTAAACTGTAATATAACAATACTTCCATGGAATACAACCTTCGAGGAAATAGATAAGTTAAACTTAGATGGCATTTTTTTAAGCAATGGGCCAGGGAATCCTGAAGTGTTAAAGGATACTGTTAAAGCTGTAAAAAGCATAATAAAGAAGTATCCAACCTTTGGCATATGCTTGGGACATCAAATAATAGCTTTAGCACTAGGAGGCAATACCTATAAGATGAAATATGGTCATAGAGGTGGAAATCATGGAATCTATGATGTGGAAAGAGATAAGACCTTTATAGCTTCTCAAAACCATAGTTATGCGGTGGATAGAGAAAGTATAAAGGATAAAAGTATAATAGTAACTCACTATAACTTGAATGATAATACAGTGGAAGGGATAAAGCATAAGAACTTGCCAGTGTTTTCAGTTCAATTCCATCCAGAAGGATCAGCAGGTCCAGAGGATACAGATTATCTTTTTCATAATTTCATTAAGAATATAGAGATAAATAAAGTTAAAAAGAGTGCTTAAGGAGGAAGGATTATGCCATTTGATAAAACATTAAATAAGGTAATAATATTAGGATCAGGCCCAATTATAATAGGGCAGGGAGCGGAATTTGATTATTCTGGAACACAGGCTTGTAAGGCGCTAAAAGAAGAAGGAATAGAAGTAGTATTGGTTAATAGCAATCCAGCTACCATAATGACGGATGATCATATAGCAGATAAGATTTATATAGAGCCTTTAAATGAAGAAACCTTAGAGAAAATAATAGAAAAAGAGAGACCACAGGGGATACTCGCAGGCTTTGGGGGGCAAACAGCTCTTAACTTAGCTATGGAGCTAAAAGATAGTGGAGTTTTAGATAGATATAATGTAAGAATGCTCGGAGTAAATTCTGAAGCTATTAAAAAAGCTGAGAGCAGGGAAGAATTTAAAAACTTAATGCTAGAAATAGGAGAGCCAATTCCTATGAGCATAATAGCTACAAAAATAGAGGAATGTGAGGATTTTGTAGAAGAGTATGGCTTCCCAGTTATAATAAGACCAGCTTACACTCTTGGTGGAACTGGAGGGGGAATAGCAAGCAACCTTCAAGAACTTAGGGAAATATGTAAATTAGGATTGAAACTTAGCCCAATTAATCAAATATTGTTGGAACAAAGTGTGGCAGGATGGAAAGAGATAGAGTTTGAAGTTATAAGAGATAAGAAGGATAATTGTATAATCATCTGTAGTATGGAAAACTTTGATCCAGTAGGTATTCACACTGGAGATAGTATAGTGGTAGCACCATGCCAAACCTTAAGAGATAAAGAATATCAAATGCTAAGAAAATCTTCTATAGATATAATTAGAAGTTTGAAGTTAGAGGGTGGATGTAATGTGCAGTTTGCTCTACATCCTACAGACATGGAGTATATAGTAATTGAGGTAAATCCAAGGGTAAGTAGATCAAGTGCCCTAGCTTCTAAAGCTACTGGATATCCAATAGCAAAAATTGCAGCTAAAATAGCAATAGGGTATAGCTTAGATGAAATAAAGAATTCTGTAACAGGAAGCTCTAGTGCTTGTTTTGAACCAGTTGTAGATTATGTGGTTACTAAGATACCAAAGTGGCCCTTTGATAAATTCACAAAGGCGGAAAGAACTCTTGGTACGCAGATGAAGGCAACGGGAGAGGTTATGTCCATAGGTAGGTCCTTTGAAAATTCTTTATTAAAGGGAATCATATCACTAGATGGTAAGTTCACCTCTTTGAAAATGAAAGAGTTAGAGAACATAAATAAAGAAGAACTACTAGAAATAATTAAACTAACAGATGATAGAAGAGTATTTGCTATAGCAGAAGGGTTAAGAAAAGGGTTAAGTAAAAATTTAATAAATGAAGTTACAGGAATTGATTTATGGTTCTTAAATGGAGTAGAAAATATAATCAATATGGAAAAAAGGCTTGAGAAAGAAAGCTTAAGTAAAGAACTTTTAAGAGAAATTAAGGAACTTGGATTTACAGATAAATTCATAAGTGAACTAAAGGGAATATCCACAGAAGAAGTTGAAAAATTAAGAGAGGAATATGCACTCCATCCAGTATATAAAATGGTAGATACCTGCGGAGGGGAGTTTAAATCAAGTACGCCATACTACTACTCCTCTTACGAAGTGGATAATGAAAATATAATTACAGAAGATAAAAAAGTACTTATTATAGGTTCAGGGCCAATAAGGATTGGACAAGGTATAGAATTTGATTACTGTTCCGTTCATGGAATATGGGGCATTAAAAAGGCTGGATATAAGGCAATAATAATAAATAATAATCCAGAAACAGTAAGTACGGATTTTGATACAGGTGACAAGCTTTATTTTGAACCAATATATATAGAAAATATCATGGATGTAATAAGGGAAGAAAAGGTTGAAGGAGTAATATTAGAATTAGGAGGACAAACTTCCATAAACCTTGCTGAGGAATTGAATAGAAGAGGGGTTAAAATTTTAGGAACTTCATTTCAAGGAATAGACTTAGGCGAAGACAGGGATAAGTTCAAAGAATTTTTAGATGAATTAAATATATCTTCACCAGAAGGGGTTGCAGTTACAAATGAAGAAGAAGCTTATAAAGCAGCAGAAAAAATAGGATATCCTGTAGTAGTAAGGCCATCTTATGTAATAGGTGGAAGGGCGATGGAAGTTGTATACAGCGAAGAAAGCCTTGAAAAGTATATAAAGGAAGCAGTAAGTCTATCCATGGATCATCCAATACTTATTGATAGATATATAAAAGGTATTGAAATTGAAGTAGATGCTTTATGTGATGGTGAGGAAATACTCATACCTGGTATTATGGAACATATGGAGAGGACAGGGGTTCATTCAGGAGATAGTATGATAGTATACCCTACACTGAGCTTAAAGGAAGAAGTAATTAATAAGATTGTAGAATATACAAGAAAAATAGGAACAGGAATTAATATAAGGGGTCTATTAAATATACAGTACGCATATGATGGAGAAAAGGTATATGTAATTGAAGTGAATCCAAGAGCATCTAGAACTGTTCCTATATTAAGTAAAATAACAGGAATACCAATGGTGAATATATCTGTACAAATTAAATTAGGAAAAACTTTGAAAGAATGTGGTTATGGGGTGGGATTAGCTCCAACTAAAAACTTATATGCAGTAAAGGTACCGGTTTTTTCAGGGGAGAAGTTGAATAATGCAGATATATATTTAGGACCGGAGATGAAATCTACTGGTGAAGTATTAGGGATTGGTAAAAGTTTAGAAGAAGCCCTATATAAAGGTTTTGTGGGCGCAGGAATTCCAGTTCATAATGAAGGAAGTTTATATGTTTCTTTAAAAGATGTTCATAGACTGGAAAGCGTAGATGTTTTAAAAGGATATATAAGCCTTGGATTTAAAATATATGCTACCCCTGGTACAGCTAGATATCTAATAGAAAATGGAGTAGCTTGTGAAGAGGCGGATTTTATCCAGGGTGAAAGCATGATAAAAAACGGGGAAATAAAATTAGTTATCAATACACCTACTAGAGGAAATGAACTCTATAGGGAAGGGTTTAAATTAAGAAGAACTTGTGCACAATACAAGGTACCTACATTTACATGTATGGATACGGCAAAAGCATACTTAACTGTAGTAGATATGGCAGCTAAGTACAATACTTCCATAAGTTATAGTACAATGAAGGAATATTTTAACTAATAAAAAATAAGGGGATTATGAATTCCCTTTTTTTTATTTATTATACGTATTATTTACAAAAAATTATTATTAATTCTAGAATAATTGAGTTATAATAAATATGACTTCTATAAATTTTATTATGGTAGTTAGGAGGAATTAGTGTGGGAAAACCAAGTATTTTCAGTAAAGATTATGAAGAAAAGATGAAAAAAAGAAGGATAAGAATCATTGTAACATTTTTAGCGATTTTGCTTATTGTAGTAGGAGCTTGGTTTTACCGAGGTGTTGACATAAAAAGTATTCTATCTAAAAATAAGATCAATACAGAAAAAAACAAAGAAGAAAGTAAAAACACTCTTACTACTGATAATACAGAAAAAGATAAAGAAAATAAGGATAGTAAAGATAATAAAGATAATAATAGTAAAGATAATAATGAAAATAAAGAGGAAACTAAAAAAGAAGAAGGATATGACTTTAAACTAAGTGATGGAGAAAGCGTAAAAATCATATATGAAACAAATGACAAAGATAAAAAGTTTAAATATATATATCCATTGGATAGCAAGGTTATATATGATATAAGTCCTTCAGCTAAACTAATGACGATATATGATTCAAAGGTTCAAAGAATTTATCGTATAAATATTGAAGGAAAAGTTGTGGATATAACTAATGCTAGATATACATCTACTAGCGGGGAGTTTTCCATAACAAGAGAAGAACAATTGAATGCAAATCCTAATTATATATGGTGTTCTTCTCCTAAATTTATAGATGAGGATAACATAGCCTATGTAACTCAATTACCTTGGCTTAATAAAGATAAACAATACATATGGATTGTAAATTTACAAAATAATATCCATAGGTATGTTCAAAATGCAGAAGGAAATGATATAAAATTAGATAGATTAAATGAAGAAGGATTGGGTATAATTGTAGATGGAGAAAAAGCCACGTTAAAGCCTAGTGGTGAATTAATAAAATAGTACAGTGTTAATTTATGACTTTATTAATTAATAAATGATCCATGTAAAAACTTTACTTAATTTATAAAAAATCATTTGTAAAATATAATTTATTCCTATATAATTATAAATTAATATGCTAATTTAATTGTAAATTTAGCATTAATTGTTTTCACTTATATGTTAATAACTTTAAATATGTGTTATAATATTTAGGTTAATATAAGCAATTAGTTAGTTTAGGAGGAATAATACAATGAAGGCTACTATGGAAAAAATAGAAAAGAACATAGTTAAGTTAGAAATAACTGTAGAAAGTGAAAAATTCAATGAAGCTATGAAGAAAGCATATGCAAAGAATGCTAAAAGCTTCAATATACCTGGATTTAGAAAAGGTAAGGCTCCAATGAACATTATAAAAAGACAGTATGGAGAAGGAGTTTTTTACGAAGATGCAATAAACATTTGTTGTGATGATACATATCCAGAAGCATTAAAAGAACATGATATAAAGCCTGTAGATTATCCAGCAATAGAAATAGTTCAAATTGGAGAAGGAAAAGACTTCATATATACAGCAAATGTAACAGTAGTTCCAGAAGTAGAACTAGGAGAATATAAAGGATTAGAAGTTAAAAAGAACAGCTATCCAGCAAATGAAGAAGAAGTTTTAAATAGCTTAAAGGATATGCAGGAAAAGAATGCAAGAATAGCTACAAAAGAAGAAGGCGAAGTAGAAAAAGGAAATATAGCAGTTATAGATTTTAAAGGATTTGTTGATGAAGTAGCATTTGAAGGCGGAGAAGGATCCGATTATAGCCTTGAAATAGGATCAGGAACTTTCATCGGTAATTTTGAAGAACAATTAGTAGGTTTGAAAGTTGGAGAAGAAAAAGAAGTTAATGTTAACTTCCCAGAAGAATATGGAAGAGAAGATTTAAACGGAAAACCTGCTACATTTAAAGTTAAGATTAAAGAAATAAAAGTTAAAGAATTACCAGAACTTGACGACGAGTTTGCAAAAGAAGTATCTGAATTTGATACTATAGATGAGCTTAAAGCAGATATGAAGAAGAAAATGGAAGAAGAAGGTAATGCAAGAGCTAAGAGAGAATTTGAAGAAGCTGTTATAGACCTTGCTTGTGAAAATGCAAAAATTGAAATACCAGAAGTAATGGTAAATAATGAAATAGATAATATGCTAAAAGACCTAGAAATGAGATTAAAATATCAAGGATTAGACTTACAGACATATTATCAATACACTAATAGCAGTGAAGAAAAAGTAAGAGAATACATGAATGATGCTGCTGTTAAGAGAGTAAAGACAGAATTAGTTCTTGGAGAAATAGCTAAAGCAGAAAAAGTTGAAGCAACAGAAGAAGAAATGATGGACAGAGCTCAAGAAATGGCTAAACAATATGGTGATAAAGAAGTAGAAAACACTGCAAAGCTAATAATGGACGCTCAGAAAAACTTATTAAAATTAGATGTAATAAATGAAAAAGTAGTTAAATTACTAGTTGACAACAGTAAAGTTATAGCATAATATATGATAATTGCCAGGAGGATTTCTGGCAATTAAATTTTAATTATATTAATTAATATAATTTATACAATAATTACGTATTATATTAATAAAGAAACTATATACTAAAGTTCAATTGAGACTAAAAAGGAGGAGAGAATTATGAGTTTAGTTCCTATAGTTGTTGAACAAACTAATAGAGGAGAAAGGTCCTATGACATTTATTCTAGACTTTTAAAAGATAGAATTATAATGTTAGGAGATCAAGTAAATGATGTAACAGCTAGTTTAGTTGTATCTCAATTGCTGTTTTTAGAATCAGAAGATCCAGATAAGGATATACAACTATATATTAATAGTCCCGGTGGTTCAATAACAGCAGGCATGGCAATATATGATACTATGCAATATATAAAATCAGATGTAGTGACAATATGTGTTGGAATGGCAGCTTCAATGGGAGCATTTTTACTTTCAGCTGGGGCGAAAGGAAAAAGATATGCATTGCCAAATAGTGAAATAATGATTCATCAACCACTAGGTGGTTTCCAAGGTCAGGCTACTGATATAGGAATTCATGCAGATAGAATTCTAAAAACTAAAAAGAAACTTAATACTATATTAAGTGAAAATACAGGTCAACCATTAGAAGTTATAGAAAGAGATACAGAAAGAGATAACTTTATGGATGCTGAAGAAGCAAAAACATATGGTCTGATAGATGAAATTATGATTAAGAAAAAATAACCTTTACTGTGAGGTGTGAATATGGCCAAAATCGATGATAAAAAACAATTAAAGTGTTCTTTTTGTGGTAAAACACAAGACCAAGTTAGAAGGCTTATAGCAGGACCAGGCGTTTATATATGCGATGAATGTATAGAGCTTTGTTCAGAGATTATAAGTGATGAGTTCGAAGAAGATATTAATATAGAAATGGAATCACTACCAAAGCCTATGGAAATTAAAAATTATTTAGATCAATATATCATAGGTCAAGATGATGCAAAGAAAGCTTTAGCGGTAGCGGTTTATAATCACTATAAAAGAATAAATGCTTCTAATTTTTCCGATGATGTTGAACTTCAAAAGAGTAACATATTATTGCTAGGACCAACTGGCTCAGGTAAAACATTGTTAGCACAAACACTAGCAAAGTTTTTAAATGTTCCTTTTGCAATTGCAGATGCTACAACATTAACTGAGGCAGGTTATGTGGGAGAAGATGTAGAAAATATACTTTTAAAGCTAATACAAAATGCAGATTACGATATAGAGAAGGCAGAAAGAGGAATTATATACATCGATGAAATAGATAAAATTGCAAGAAAATCAGAAAATCCTTCTATTACTAGAGATGTATCTGGTGAAGGAGTACAACAAGCATTATTAAAAATATTGGAAGGAACAATAGCTTCTGTACCACCTCAAGGTGGAAGAAAGCATCCTCATCAAGAATTTATTCAGATAAATACCACAAACATATTATTTATCTGCGGTGGAGCATTTGATGGTGTGGATAAAATAATTGAAAAAAGAACAAGAAATAGTTCAATTGGCTTTGGAGCTGATATTTTATCCAAAAATCAAAAGGATGTGGGAACTTTCCTAAAAGAAATAATGCCAGGAGATTTGTTGAAATTTGGATTAATCCCTGAATTTATCGGAAGACTTCCAATAATAGTAACATTATCCGCATTGGATAAGGATGCACTTGTAAGTATATTAAGTAAACCTAAAAATGCTCTTGTTAAACAATATAAAAAATTATTTGAAATTGACAATGTAGAATTAGAATTTAAAGATGAAGCTTTAGAAGCTATTGCAGAAGAAGCGATAAAGAGAAGTACGGGAGCAAGAGGACTAAGGGCAATACTTGAAGATATAATGAAGGATATAATGTTTAAAATACCATCAGAAGAAAGCATAATAAAAGTTACAGTTAATGAGGATACGGTAGAAAATAAAAATCCTGAGTTAACTCATTCAGAAGATGGAAAAAGGGCGCCAATTAAAACTAAAAAAGCTAGGACTAAAAAAGGACCAGAAACTGCTTAAAGAATAGGAAAATTCCTATTCTTTTTTTATCCTTTCATTTGGAATATGAAGTGGGAAAATTGTACATAATAAAGAATAGTTTACTAAGCATTTAGATGGGAGGATAATTGTATGACAAATGTAATTGTAGTTGTTCAGTTCATAATTACTATAATTATGGGATTATATTTTTTTAATGCATTAAAGGGTCAGCAAAGCAGTAAAGTTATTGTTAATAAAGAAAGTAAAAAGGAAATGGATAATCTTAAAAAGCTAAGGAATATAAAGCTTTCTGAGCCATTAACAGAGAAGAGCAGACCTTCTTCATTCAATGAAGTAATAGGGCAAGAAAAGGGGATAAGAGCATTGCAAGCTGCTTTATGTGGCCCCAATCCTCAGCATGTAATAATATATGGGCCGCCAGGAGTTGGGAAAACTGCTGCGGCTAGATTAGTATTAGAAGATGCAAAGCTAAGAGAATATTCCCCTTTTAATAAGGAATCAAAATTTGTAGAAATAGATGCTACTACGGTTAGATTTGATGATAGAGGAATCGCAGATCCTTTAATAGGGTCTGTTCATGATCCTATATATCAAGGAGCAGGTCCATTAGGAGTGGCAGGAATACCTCAGCCAAAACCAGGAGCTGTAACTAAAGCTCATGGAGGGGTATTATTTATTGATGAAATAGGAGAACTGCATCCTATAGAGATGAATAAGTTACTAAAAGTATTAGAGGATAGAAAAGTCTTCTTAGATAGTGCCTATTATAATGCCGCGGATCCTAATATGCCACTACATATAAAAGATATATTTGATAATGGGTTACCAGCAGACTTTAGACTTATAGGGGCTACTACAAGAAATCCAGAGGAGATAATTCCTGCTATTCGTTCAAGATGTGTAGAAGTGTTTTTTAGAGCTCTGCTGCCAGAAGAAATAGAAATTATAGCTAAAAATGCTACAGAAAAAATAGGTTATTCATTAGAAGAAAAAGCTTGTAAAACCATAGGAAGGTATTGTAATAATGGTAGGGATGCAGTAAATCTCGTACAACTTGCATCAGGAATAGCATTACATGATGGTAGAAAAGATATAACCATTGGAGATGTAGAATGGATAATAGAAAATGGTCACTATTCACCAAGACCAGAAATAAAAATTCATGAAGAACCAAGAATAGGATATGTAAATGGATTGGCTGTTTATGGAGCAAATATGGGTACAGTTATGGAGATAGAGGTAACAGCTAAAAGAAGCCATATACGTAAGGGTGAATTAAATGTTACAGGAATTGTTGAAGAAGAACAAGTAAGTGCCTATGATAGAAAGATTAGAAGAAAGAGTACGGCAAGATGTTCCTTTGAGAATGTTTTAACAGCTCTTCAAAATGTATTTGATATAAACTTTTTTGAATATGATATACATGTTAACTTTCCAGGTGGTGTACCAGTGGACGGTCCATCTGCAGGTATAAGTATGGCTACAGCAATTTACAGTGCTGTAAATAAAGTGCCTGTACATAATGAAGTTGCTATGACAGGAGAGATATCACTTTATGGAGAAGTTAGACCAGTAGGAGGAGTAAACAGCAAAATACAAGCAGCTATAAAAGCTGGGGCTAAAAAAATAATAATACCACATGATAATTGGCAGGATAGTTTTAAAAACATTGAAGGGGCTGAAGTTATAGCAGTAAAAGATATACATGAAGTATTAGAAATGTCGTTGATTCAATGTGAAAATAAAGTTAAAAATTCATCTCTACAAATATCTAGTGAAGTTTTAGCAGCTACTGCTTTAAAAGTTCAGTAAATTTTTTACAATAAATAAGATCTCCTTAAATTTTTAAAGGAGATTTTATAATTTAATAATAAAGAAAAGAGAAATTTTGATTTGTTTTTTCGTTGAAAAAAAATACTTTTATGGTTATAATATATTAGTCTAACTATAAATATTAGTACATTATGTAAAGTGAGGGGAAAAACATGGAAAAAGAACTAATAGTTCTTCCTCTAATTCCTTTAAGAGGTATAACCATATTTCCTTATATGGTAATGCATTTTGATGTGGGAAGGGAAAAATCTATTTTAGCTTTGGAAGAAGCTATGTTAAATGGACAGAAAATATTTTTAGCAGCTCAAAAAGAAGCTAAAGTAGAAGAGCCAGAAGAAAAAGATATATTCCAAGTTGGAACTATTTGTAATATAAAACAAATATTAAAGCTACCTGGAGATACAGTGAGAGTACTGGTTGAAGGGGAAAATAGAGCTCAGATAAATAATTATATACAAAGGGAGCCTTTCTTTAAAGCAGAAATAGAAAAGCTAGAAGATATCATATGTGATGAAGGAAACAAATGTGAAGCGCTTTTACGTTCGCTTAGAAAAACCTTTGATGAATATATGAAGTTATCTGGCAACATACCTTCAGAAACATTAGTTTCAATAGATGATGTAGAAAGCCCAGGAAGATTTGCAGATCTTATAAGTTCCTATTTAATTTTAAAAGGAGATAAAAAGCAAGAGTTATTAGAATCCTATTTAATCGAAGAAAGATTAGAAAAACTTTTGGTGTTTTTAAATAATGAAGTAGATCTTTTAAAAATAGAAAGAAAAATAGGAACAAAAGTAAAAAACAAAATAGATAAGGTTCAAAAGGAATACTACTTAAGGGAACAGCTAAAAGCAATTCAGGAAGAATTAGGGGAAGATGACGAAGATAAAAAAGAGATAGCTAGATATAAAACAAAAATAAATAAGTCTAAGTTACCTAAAACAGTAAAAGAAAAAGCTTTATATGAATTAGACAGACTTAAAAATAGTGGCTCCTACTCTGCAGAAGGTGGAGTTATAAGAACATATTTAGATTGGATTTTAGATTTGCCATGGAATGCGGAGACAGAAGAAAATCTAGACATAAAAAGAGCACGAGAAATACTAGAAAAAGAGCATTATGGCTTAGAAGATGTAAAAGATAGGATAATTGAATTTTTAGCAGTAAAGAAAATGAGTAACTCATTAAAAGGACCTATACTTTGCCTTGTGGGACCTCCAGGGGTTGGTAAAACTTCTATAGCTAAATCCATAGCACATGCTCTAAATAGAAATTTTGTTAGAATGTCTTTAGGCGGAGTTAGAGATGAGGCTGAGATAAGAGGGCATAGAAAAACATACGTAGGAGCTATACCTGGAAGAATAATATATGGATTAAAGCAGGCTAAGTCAAAGAATCCATTATTTTTATTGGATGAAATAGATAAAATGAGTAATGATTTTAGAGGAGATCCTGCAGATGCCCTTTTAGAAGTCTTAGATAGCGAGCAAAATAGTACTTTTAGGGATCATTATTTAGAGCTTGATTTTGATTTGTCTAATGTATTATTTATAACTACTGCTAATACACTTGATACTATTCCGAGACCATTAATGGATAGGATGGAAGTAATAGAAGTGTCAGGATATACTTCAGAAGAAAAATTACATATTGCAAAAGGACATCTAGTGCCTAAGAAACTAAAAGAACATAATATAGACGAAGATAAGATTCAAATATCTGATCCAGCCATAGAATTCATTATAGATGGCTATACAAGGGAATCAGGAGTAAGAAGCTTGGAAAGAAAAATTGCCTCTGTTACAAGAAAAGCAATTGCTGAAATGGTTGAAAAGAATAAAGAAAAAATAAGCATAAATGTTAATGGTGTGCAAAAGTATTTAGGGCCAGTGGTATATACTTACGAAAAGACTAATAAAATAGATCAAGTAGGTGTAGTTATGGGAATGGCCTGGACTGGTTATGGTGGAGATACTCTTCCAGTAGAAGTAACAGTAATGGCAGGCACAGGTAAATTAGAATTAACAGGTAAACTAGGGGACGTGATGAAGGAATCTGCGAGAACTGGATATAGTTATGTAAGAAGTAATGCTAGCAGATATGATATAGATCCGGAATTTTATAAAAATAAGGATATTCACATTCATGCCCCTGAAGGAGCGGTACCTAAAGATGGTCCTTCAGCAGGTGTAACTATGGTGACAGCTATGGTTTCAGCATTAAGTGGTAAAAAAGTAAAACATAATGTAGCTATGACAGGAGAAGTAACTTTAACAGGCAGAGCATTGCCTATTGGTGGTTTAAAGGAGAAGAGTCTTGCAGCATTTAGAGCAGGAATAGATACTGTTATAATACCTAAAGAAAACGAAAAGGATTTATTAAAAATACCTAAAACTATTAAAAATAATATTAAATTTATTGTAGTAGATAATGTAGAAGAAGTATTAAAAAATGCTTTAGTAGAATAAAATGGAGGGATGAAAATGGAAATAAAGCAATCTGAATTTATCACATCAGCGGTGACTCCCTCACAATATCCTAAAGATGAGAGGCTTGAAATTGCTTTTGTTGGAAGATCTAATGTAGGTAAATCCTCATTAATAAATAGCTTAACTAATAGAAAAAAATTAGTTAAAGTAAGTGGTACACCTGGTAAAACTAGACTAATAAACTTTTTTTTAATAAATAATGATTTTTATTTTGTGGATCTTCCTGGATACGGATATGCAAAAGTTTCAAAGCAAGAAAAACTTACTTGGGGAAAGACAATTGAAACCTATTTAAATAATAGACCTCAATTAAAAAAAATGGTATTGTTAGTTGATTGTAGACATAAGCCAACAGAGGATGATAGAATTATGCATAGTTGGATAAAACATTATGGATATGATTACATAGTAGTGGCTACTAAGAGCGATAAATTAAATAAGAATGAGCTAGCTCAAAGTAAAAAAATAATAAAAGAAACCTTGGAAATAAGTGATGATAGAATTATTTATCATTCTACTTTGAAAAAACAAGGTAAAGAAGAGCTATTAACAAATATTTTTTCATCATTAAGCTAAGTTTTAACCGGCATGTAATACAAAAGATTAGTATTACATGCCATATTTTATATTTCTTAAGGAAGTGATATAAGTGTATTTAAATCTTATTAAAAATCTTATTGTTTTTGTAGTACTTTATATACCTCCATTGGCAGTATTTTGGGTTTTTTGGACAAGTAAAGGTAGAAGTAAATTTCTACTTTTTATTATGAGTATTATATATTTAGTTCTTAGTCTATTTACACAGAACTTATTACCTTTTATTTTAGTATTAATATGTATTAAATATATAAGAGAGCAGTGGGAAGAGGATTATTATGATTATGGATTTAGTCTTAATGATTTCAAATTATTTAAGGCTATAAAATATTCTATATTATCTTATATTTGTACCTTGATTATAGCTATAGTTGCTTTAAGTGTATTTTATAATTTTAAGATTCCCATAAAAGAGCAAGAAGTAATAACTAGAATGACAGAGTTATCATTAAAAAGATATATTATAAATATGCCTATAATAGTTATTTTTGCACCAATAGTTGAGGAATTTGTTTTTAGATGGTTACTTTTTGAAAAAATATTTAAGCACAGATTGGGTATATATATATCTTCCATATTAACTAGTTTAATTTTTAGTATGGTACATTTTAATTTAAAGTCATTTCCAGCAATATTTTGGATAGGATTATTTAACTGTTACTTAATTCATAAACATGGATATTGGTATGCGGTGTTTAATCATGGATTCTTCAATTCAATATCGGCTTTTACAATCTTATTTCAAAAATTAGGTTAATCAATTTAAAGAATAAAAATAGATGAAATTAATTTCATCTATTTTTATTTTTTTTATTTTTTTGTGTGTCAAAATAGAAAAAACAGAATAGTATATATTAGAAACAAAAGAAATACAAAGAGTCTTCTGAAAGGAGGAGGTATAGTGGATTTCAACAGCCTATTAAATGGATTACTTGCTGGAGATGAAAATACAAATCTAAAATTGCCAAAAGGATCTTTAGACGCCTTAGGAAACTTAGGAAACTTTGGAAAATTTGGAGGCTTTGGAGACTTTGGAAATTTTGGAGGCAGCTCGATCATATTTATAATAATATTGCTACTACTATTAGGCTGCGGTTGTAATCAAGGTTTTGACGGCTGTGGATTTGACGGATTTGGATTTGACGGCTGTGGATGTGACAGATGTGGATGTGATGATTGTTGCTGCAGAAGAAAAAGAAAAAGAAAAAGACGCAAACGCTGTAAATGTTGCTGCGACCCTTGCTGCGAATGTTGTTGCGAATGCTGCTGTGACCCTTGCTGCGAATGTTGCTGTAGAAGACGTGGTTGCGGATTTGGAAGCGGCTTTGGATGTGGAAGTGGATTTGGATTTGGAAGCGGATTTGGATTTGGAAGCGGATGTGGAAGTGGATTCTTAGGTAGTAACTTCATATTCATAATAGTAATACTATTATTAGTATTCTGCTCATGCAGAAGAGACGACGATTGCAGAAGAAGAGACGACGATTGTATAAGAGACAACGATTTTAGTAGAAATATCTTAAGTTTAGATGCTGATAGTTTAGGGACTGAAGTTGAAGAATAGAAAACAAAAATAACCATTGCCCAAAAGAAAGGGGGGTTTAGCATGTCAAAAAGAAGATGTTGTTGTTCACGTAGATCTCGCTGCTGCTGTGATTCATTTAGAGGATTTGATGGATTTGATGGATTTGGTGGATTTGGCGGATCATGTGGTGGCACAGGTAGCGGTCTGTTAATATTAATATTAATAGTTCTACAATTTAGTTGTAACAGAAGACGTCGCCATGACGAGGAGCGTGAAGAGTGTTTAATAGACAATAGCTTATTATTCATAATCGCATTCTTCCTACTAGTTTGTTGTGGAAATAACTTTGATTTCTGCTGCGGCGGAAGACGTAACTTTTGTTGCTAAGAAAATTTAATGGAGGGCATTTTGCCCTCCTTATAATAAATATAACCATTTAGTAGAGGAGGGGGAAGATGTCGAAGAAGAAACATAAACGAGATAGAGATAGAGATAGAGGCAGAGACAGAGATAGAGGCAGAGATAGAGATAGCGATAGTAGAGACGGTAGAAATAGAGACAATGGAGATTTTATTAATGATAATAATGGTAACAACGGTAACAACGGCAATAATATAATGGATATGTTAAATAATATAGATCAAGAACAGCTATCAAATTTACTGGCTAATTTTAATCTAGGGAATTTAGGGGATTTAGGTAATTTAGGTAATTTAGGTAATTCATCCAACCCAGTAAACAATAGAGCAGTTGAAAGTAACATAAATTCAAAAAATAACAGTAATGATCAGACATTAGAACTACTATATGCAATAAAACCTATGGTAAATGCAGAAAGAGGAGCAATTGTTGATAGAATAATACAATTATATTCAATTGGAAGATTATTAACTAAATAAAGTTATTTAATAGAAAGACAGAGGTCTTTCTATTACTTTATTATGCAGCATTTCCCGTCTAATAATCCGCCTTCTTTTACAATTATATTTCTAATTGATATATCACCCATAACTTGTCCGGTATCTTCTATTGTTAATATGCCCTCACAAGTTACGTTACCTTCAATCTTACCATTTATGTATGCATTTTTACATATAAGATCTCCCTTACAATATCCTGTAGTTCCAATTAAGACATCATCTTGCCATATAATATTACCTTCTAAGTATCCATTTAATTTCAATAGATTTTCACCTTTTAAGGAACCTGTAATACTACAACCTTCTCCTATTAAGGTTTCTATTTTATTTATATTTTTATCACGGTCATTTGACATGAACATAACAATACCTCCTTTTAGTGGCCTTAAATATTTATATTTAAGTAAATAAATAAATATTACAAGTTTTTTTCATAAAAATATAATATTTTCAAAAAAACACTATAGAAATTTGAAAAATATTATAGAAATTTTTAAAAATCATAAAAATTACTTAAAAATATAAGTTTAATAACGACTTATCTATATAGAAACTTAGGAGGTATTAAATATGTCTAAATTAGGTCATTTAATTCAATTACTTATTAATTTACAGTATAAAAAAACTGCTACAGCTTCAGAATTAGCTGAAATTTTAGAAGTAGATAAAAAAACTATATATAGATATATAAATAATTTAAATGCTGCAAATATTCCAGTGCATACCATAAAAGGAAGATACGGTGGTTTTTATATAGACGATAGCGTATATATCAGGCCTCCTAAACTGACAATGGAAGAATTACAGGCTTTAATTGCTATGGAAAATATATGTGAAAATAGTGATTTGCCGTTTAAAAATTATTTAACTAATGCTGTATCCAAGATTAAAAATTCTTCCTTTAAAGAAGATTATGAATTAAAAAATCTACTTGAAAAAAATTTTTTAAATATAGAGGAGTTTGGAGATAAAATCAATTTAGAAGAGAAAATAACTATGATAAATAAATCCATAGAAAAAGGGAAAAGTATTAAGGTAGAATATTTTAAAATGGTGAAAAAATATTCCATAGAGGAAAAAATAGATCCATATTCATTATTATTTAAGGAAGGAAAATGGTTTTTAATAGCTTATTCTCAGCTATCAGATAAAGTTAATACTTATGAAATTGATAAAATAATTAATTTTACCCCTACACAAGATATTTATATAAAGCCAAGAAATTTTTCACTAAAAGAATTTATGATGGAAAATTGGGGAGTTTTTGATAAAGGAAAAATATTTGTTAAAATAAAATTCACTAAGGACTACAATAAATATATAAAAAATAGCAGATGGTGTAGCTCTCAAAAAATAGAAGAGCTAGATAATGGAGATATAATATTAACTATGTACATTTATGAAATAGACAGTGTGAAAAAATGGATATTGAGCTTTGGTTATGGAGCTGAGATATTAGAACCTCAATCATTAAAGGAAGATATAGTGAATCAAGCAAAAAATATTTTAAATATTTATAAAATAAATGAAAATAATGAATAAAACTTTATAAAGTGGTTATCATAATAAATGAAAATGGAGATAAAATCTCCATGGCACTAAATAGAGTCACATAACTTTATTTGATGCTAGAACCCCCCATCCCCCTTGGGACCATATGGTCCCATTTGTTTTTTTTGCCTTTATTTTATAATTATAAATTGTTCAAAAGGATTATATATTTATTTTGTTTTGCACAAAATAAGATAAATAAACTTTTGGGGTGAGATATATGTTTAATAAACTAAAGGCTATAAATTATAAAAAAATTTTATGTTTGTTTATAATATTTATATTTAGTTTTAATTTTTGGGGATGTAAAAATAAAGGAGAAAATAAAAAAAATGAGAAAGAATTAAATATATTCATTGACATAAAAGATAAACACAGTTTAAATACAATAAAATTTTTAGTGGAAGAATTCGAGAAGGAAAACCCTAAAATTAATGTGAAAATTAATAACTCCAATGGAATAAAAAATGTGGAGGATGTGTCAAAAGAAAAAATAGGAGACATAATTATAACTTCTAGAAATAATATGATAGAGTTACAGAAAAGAGGGTATTTAAATGATTTATCAAATTTTTATGAAAAAAATAAGATTAATCAAAAATATTATAATACATTCAAATCTTATGGAAGGTATTGTGATAAATATTATGGTATGTCCATAATTCCCTATACCATAGAGATTTTTTATAACAAAGATGAATTAAGTAAACTTAAATTACCAACTCCCACAAAAGTAAGTGATTTATACGAGCTTCTTAAAAATTTAAATCAATCATCTATTAGAGTACCTGTAATTTTAACGGAAGATCTAGATATTTATAGTGCAATATCCTCTTTAGTAGTTAGAGATAAAGAAAATATGTATAAAATAGACTGTATATATGATTTTTCAGAGGATTTTTATAAGGAAAGAAAAGAATTTCAAAGTCTGTTAGATGATGTACAGAATTTATATAAAAAAGGAGTTATAAATAAAAATACTTTTGAATTAGGTAATGAGGGTACAATAAAAAAATTTGTTAATGGAGATATTCCACTAATTATATCCACATCTTATTATTATAATGAATTGAATAAATATAATATTGGGTTAGTAGAAGATTATGATTCTATGGTATCATTTAAAGGGAGTGTTCCAGTTATTGTTAATGCTTTACTATGTTCACCTGTAAATGGAGGAAATGGCGAAGAAGTTGGTGAGTTTGTTAAATTTGTATATAGTGATGAAACTCAAAAGAAACTTTTAGGCAAAGGTTATATAACAGGGAATATAGAGGCAAACAAAAACCTTACAGGCATTGGTACCACAATTAGAAGACATTTAGAAGAGAATAATGAAAACGGTGTGTTATTTTCTTATAATTTACCTGAAAATTTATACATTGCATTGACAGCTAAAATTGAAGAGATTTTATCCGGGAAATATAATGGCAAGGAATGGGAGACCATATTGAAAGAAGTTTATAAACAAAAATAGTGGTAATTTTACCACTATTTTTGTTTGCAATCTTTACATATTCCATAGAAATAAACTTGATTTGTAAGAACATCATAATCTGTATAAGAAGAGATTTTCTCATTTAAATCCTGAAAACATATTTCTATATCATCTACTTTACCGCATTGAAGACATTGGATGTGAGAATGAGGACAGATATTTCCATCATATCTAAAATTACCTTCACCTACATTAATCTCCTGTACAAGGCCTACTTCTACCAATGTTTTTAATGCTTTATATACCGTAGCTAAGCTCATTGTAGGGTATTCATCTTGCAATGATTTATATATTATTTCGGCAGAAGGGTGTTCTTTTGTAGATTTCAAATATTTATACACTGCAATGCGCTGTGGGGTTAATTTTAATTTTTTATCTTTAAATATAGCAGTTATATTATCCATAAACACCATCCTTCTAATGTTATTTATACTATTATATAATAATTATTATTTGAAGTCAATTAATTTTAAATAATAATTATTATATAACTTTAAATTAGTCTTTATTTCTTTTAAAGATAATTATTAGTAATAATAAAATTACAGATGTAATTGCAATGGTTCCACCAGGAGCACAATCTATGTAAAATGATAGTATTAATCCTAGCAATATATTAATAAAACCAAATATGATAGATAGAAAAAAGGTTTGTTTAAATCCTTTTTTTAATTGTAAGGCTGTAGCCACTGGTATAGCTATTATAGAAGAAATAACTAGTATACCCATTATTCTTATGGATAGGGATATGGTTGCTCCTACAAGTAAAGAGAATACATAGTTTACAAATTTAACATTTATCCCTATAACTTTTGCACCTTCTTCATCAAAGGTTATATATAATAGCTTATTATATAAATAATATAATAATATAAAAGAAATTACACTCAATATGAGCATGGTATATAGGTCTATTTTAGAAACCGTTAGTATGCTTCCAAATAAGAAGGAGTTCACGTTTCCCTTTGCTTTACCAGAACTTATTAATGTTATGGCAACTCCAACGCTTAAAGTCATTATTATAACTAAAATAATTTCTTCATATTGCTTATAGTAATTCCTAAGTAATTCTATTAGCAGGGCACAAATTGAAGTAAAGATAAATGCAGATAGTATTGGATTAAAACTTAACACAAGTCCTAGGGCAACTCCAGCAAAGGAAGAATGTGCTAGTGCATCTCCCATGGTAGAGTATCTTTTTAACACTAAAAAAGTTCCCACAGAAGGACATATAATAGAAATAAGCAAAGCAGCTATAATAGCATTTTGTATAAAAGAATATTGTAGCATAATTCCTCCTTAATTACTTTTCCGTTATACTACTTAAGAAATCTTCAATAGTATAAAAGTTCATTTCACCATTGGTCATTTTAACTATATGAGTAGAGTTTTCTGTTACGGCTTTAAAATTATGTTCTACAGATACTATTGTAATGCCATGGTTTCTGTTTAATTCCTTAAGGAATGTATATATTTCATCTTGACTTTTTAAATCTATTCCCGTTGAAGGTTCATCTAATATAATCAAATCTGGGTGTCCAACTAATGCCCTTGAAATAAAAACCTTCTGTTGTTGTCCACCAGATAGATTGCCTATAAGAGAATTTTTTAAATTTAATATGCACATTTGGCTTAAGCATTGATTTATTACACTTTTATCTTTTATTTTTAAATTGGCAGCATGACATTTTAATATTTCATAAACAGTAATTGGAAAATCAGTATTGAAGTTAGCTCTCTGAGGAACATACCCTATTTTACTGGTATTTATACTTACATTCCCTTTGCAAGGCTTTATAAGACCTAATATTAATTTTAGCATAGTACTTTTGTAGCTTCCGTTTTCTCCAATAATAGATACATATGATCCTTTTTCAATGTGTAAATTAATACCGTTTAACCCATATGGACTTGAACCATTATAGGAAAAACATAAATTATCTATATTTATCATGGTAAATGCCTCCGTAAAAAATTCTAACATTAATATTATATACCCATATGCAAATTATTTGCAACATAATTGTACTATATACTTGACAATGGAAAAAGTTAATAATAATATGATATATAGCGAATAATGCAAATCATTTGCATTCGTTTTTGCGGAAGGTGGTATAAGATGAAAAATAAAATTATATTAGTAGTAATTGCAATATTTCTATTTACGTTAAGTGGTTGTGATAGTAAAAAGGTGTCAAATGGAGACAAAGATAAATCTAAAGTTAATGTAATAGTTACATTTAATCCAATGAGGGAGATAACAGAATACATAGGTGGAGATAAAGTAAATATAGAGGTAGTAGTGCCAGAGGGCGGAGAGGCTCATGATTTTGAGTTAAAAGCAAAAGATATAATGAATATAAACCAAGGAGATGTATTTCTTTATAATGGTTTTAACATGGAACATTGGGTAGACAAATTATTAGAAACAATAGATAAAGATACAGTAATAGTTGAAGCCTCTCAAGGGGTTGATCCTATAATAGTTTCAGAAGAAGAGGAGGATAACCATGACCATAATCATGATGGAAGCTATGATCCTCATACTTGGTTAGGGCTAAGCACTGCCATAGTTCAAGCAAAGAATATAAAAGATGCTTTAATTAAGGTAGATGGAGATAACAAAAATTATTATGAAGAAAATTTTAATAAGTTTAATAAAGAAGTTAGTGAGCTTTTAAATGAATATAAAACTAAATTTCAATCAGTGAAAAATAAAAATTTTGTTACTGGACACGAAGCTTTTGGTTATTTTTGTAGAGATTTCGGATTAGAACAAAGGAGTGTAGAAGGCGTATTTGCGGAAGGAGAACCAACTCCTAAAAAAATGAAAGAATTAGTGGACTATTGTAAACAAAATGGAATTAAAACTATTTTTGTTGAAGAAAATATAAGTACAAAGGTCTCAGAAACCTTAGCTAAAGAAGTTGGTGCTGGAGTTAAAGTTATTTACACTCTAGAAAATAGAGGGGAAAAAAGATATATAGATGCTATGAGGGAAAATTTGAAGGAAGTATATGATAATTTGAAATAATTGGTATTTTAAAATTCTTACTAAAAGTAGTATAATAATAGTGAAATATAAAATTAGAAGGAGGGAATTTATTGGCTAAATGTGAAGTATGCGGTAGAAAGGCCGAAATACATCATATAGTTAATAGATGCCAGGGAGGAATAGACTTTAGTTTGAATTATAAATACTTGTGTTCTGAGCATCACAGGGGAGGTAATGGCCCTCACAAAAATTGGAGAGTAGATATGCACTATAAGATGGAAATGCAACGACATTTGTGTGAGATTTTATATAAAGAATATTACACCCTTGAAGAAATTGGAGAAGTACTATATATAAATAAGAATAGAGCTAAAAAGCTTATGAAATCCTGTAAACTTCACAAAGAGGGATATAAAAAAGAAGATATAATATTAAAATTAATGGGAAATAAAAAATATGATTCATATATGTTAGAAAAATATGATGATGACTTTATACCATTAATTGTTGGATAAAAGAGGTGTCTATTACAGACACCTTTTTTTATTATATAAAATTATAGGTTAATCAATCTTAAGATTAATATTAAAGTATATTGGTAAAACTATGTATATAACATAAGAATGGGGAGATAAGTCTAATGAGGAAAAAGCTGAATCCAGATTTATATCATGGGAAAGGTAAAAAAGGTAATTTTTTTGAAGGATGGTATTTTAAATTAGTAGATAGTAAAGAGGAAAGAGCCTATTCATTTATTCCAGGAATTTTTAAGGGGAATAATTCAAATTATTCTCATGCATTTATTCAGTTATTATATGGAAAAGAAGCGGAATATTATTACAATAAATATGAGGTGAAAAATTTTAAATGTAGGGAAGATAAGTTTGCAATAAATATTGGAGAAAATATATTTTCTATAAAGGGCATTAAGCTAAATATTAAAAATGAACATGTAGATATTAAAGGAAAAGTTTTGTTTGAAGATATCTTAAAGTGGCCCGATACGATAATAAATCCTGGAAGTATGGGTTTTTATAATTATTTACCATTTATGCAATGTTATAGTCAAGTATCTGTTATGGACATGAATCTTCAAGGATGTCTCAATATAAACGGTGAACATATAGATTTCACAGGAGGAAAAGGATATATTGAAAAAAACTGGGGAAGGGATTTTCCTTATGGATGGATATGGATGCAATGTAATAATTTCATTAGCAATAAAGCTTCCATAAGCTGCTCTATAGGTCAAGTACCATTTTTATTTGGCAGCTTTGATGGATTTTTAATAGGATTATCCATTGGAAACAAGTTTTATAAATTTACAACAATTAATCAAAGTAATTTAAAAATATGGAGATACAATGAAGATTTTATTATTGAAACTAAAAATAAGAATTATTCTTTATATATAACTGCAAAGAGTGATAAAGATAAATATTTTTTATGTAATGGCCCAAGAGAAGATAAAATGATACCTTTAGCTAAAGAAACATTAACTGGGGAAGTTTATTTAAAACTTAAATGTAATAAAACAGGGGCAATTTTATATGAAGATAAAGGAGTATGCGCTGGAATAGAGTATGGTGGCAAGGTGGAGGAACTAATAAAAAATTAAATATTGGTTACATTATAACTGTACATCATAAGCAGAGAGGAGAAATAAAATGGCACACAAGAACAATAAGAACAGTAAAGATAACAAGAAAGCTGGGCAAAAAACTAAAAAAGAACTAGCAAAAATGAGAGTGGAAACTTCAAATGAAATAGGTACCTCAAATGAATCTAAAAAGTTAGGCAAGAATAAAAAATAACAAACTATATATAAAAAGGCATGCTTTACATGCCTTTTTAATATTCTCTTCCTATGATTATAATAAATATGTTTTTGCATAAAAAACACTTGACTATGCCATGCGAACAATATAATATATAATCTATAAGTATTTATTATGAGGTGGTAACAATGAAACTTTTATATAAAAGCACTAGGGGAAATGAAGAGGTAGGTTCTTCTCAGGCTATTATTAATGGACTAGCTAATGATGGGGGATTATATATTCCAACATATTTTCCTAAAATAGATTTATCCTTCGATGAATTGATCGAGTATGATTATAAACAATTAGCCGTATATGTGCTAAAAAAGTATCTTACAGATTTTACTGAAGAAGAAATATTATACTGTGTGAACAATGCTTATGATAATAAGTTTGAAAGTAGAGAGATAAGTCCTTTAGTGAAAAAAGGGGATGAATACTATTTAGAGTTATACCATGGTCCTACTCTAGCCTTTAAAGATATGGCACTATCTATACTGCCATATTTAATGAGGGTTGCTTGCAACAAGGTAGGAATAAAGGAAGATGTAGTCATATTAACGGCAACATCAGGAGATACAGGGAAGGCAGCATTAGAAGGGTTTGGTGGCGTTGATGGAATAAAAATAATAGTATTTTATCCTGAAAATGGTGTCAGTCCAATACAAAAGTTTCAAATGATAACTCAAAAAGAAGAAAATACTTTAGTTGTAGGTATAAATGGTAATTTCGATGATGCCCAAAATGGGGTTAAAGAAATATTTGAAGATAGAGAATTCAATAAAGAGTTAAAGGACAATGGATATATTTTGTCTTCTGCAAATTCAATAAATATAGGAAGGCTTTTACCACAAATAGTTTATTATATTTATTCTTATACAAGTATGTTGAAAAAAGGATACATTGCCTTAGGGGAAAGTATAAATATTTCTGTTCCCACTGGGAATTTTGGAAATATATTAGCAGCTTATTATGCTAAACAAATGGGTTTACCAATAAACAGATTAATTTGCGCATCTAATGAAAATAATGTGCTTTGGGAATTTTTTAATAAAGGGAATTACAATAGGAATAGAGAGTTTAAAATAACCTCTTCTCCTTCTATGGATATTCTTATTTCTAGTAATTTAGAAAGATTGTTATACCATATAAGCGATGAGGGAAAAGTAGAAAAAATGATGATGAATTTGAAAGAAAAAGGTGAGTATACTCTATCAGAGGATATGATGTTATCATTAAATGATTTTTATTCAAGCTTTGCAACAGATGAAGAAACTTATGAAATTATTAAAAAGATATATGAAAATCAATCATATTTAATAGATACTCATACTGCAGTAGGATACAAGGCTTACAGAGATTACAAAGAGGGGAAAAAAGATAATACAAAGACTGTATTAGTTAGCACTGCTAGTCCTTTTAAATTTACTAAGGATATATGTATTGCCTTAGGCATTGATGAAAATTTAGAAGCCTTTAAGTTAGGGGATAAATTATCTTCCTACACTGGAATAGAAGTTCCATCTTCTTTAAAAAAATTAGAAAAGGATGATATAGTTCATAAAATTAAATGCAACAAAGAAGAAATGAGAAATACTATAAAAGATTATTTAAGGGTGTAGGTGATATGTATGGTGGAAGTAATTGTACCTGCTACTAGTGCTAATTTAGGGCCAGGCTTTGATTGCTTAGGAGTAGCATTAAATTTTTATAATAAATTATATATAGAAGAAAATGATAATTCAAATCCTAAAGATGAAAATAGTTTAGCTTATATAAGTGCAAAAAAACTATTTGATAAAGTGGGATATAAAAACAAAAAATTTAATATTAAAATCCATGGAAATATTCCTCAATCAAGGGGGCTTGGAAGTAGTGCTACTTGTATAGCAGGGGGACTTATAGGAGCTAATAGAATTCTTGGAGATATTTTAAGCAAAGAGGAAATAATAAAGCTAGCAACAGAAATAGAGGGTCATCCAGATAATGTTACTCCAGCAATAGTTGGCGGTATCACTACAGCTATATTTGAAAATGAAAAAGTATACTATGAAAAGTTACATTTAAAAGAAGGAATAAAATTTTGTGCACTAACTCCTGATTTTGAATTATCTACTAGTGAAGCGAGAAGTGTGTTACCAAGTAAAGTAGATTATAAAGACGCAGTTTTTAATGTTGGAAGAGTAGCATTAACTATATCCTCATTAGTAAATGGCAACTTTGAACAGTTAAGGGTTAGTTGTGAAGATAAATTACATCAACCTTATAGGAGTAAGCTAATAAGAAATTATGATAGCATAACGGCGTATTGCAAAGAGCTAAATAGCTTAGGAGTATTTTTAAGTGGTGCTGGACCTACAATTATGGTTTTGGTGGAAGAGAGTAACCACTACTTTTTAGAAGAAATTAATAAATATCTAATCACCTTAGAAGACAAGTGGGAGGTTAGAGAATTAAAAATTGATCATTTGGGAGCTAGAGTAAATGTTTATTAAAATTTATGAAGTGTAGGTGAATATTTATGAAAAATATTATTGTAGCTAAATTTGGTGGAAGTTCTCTTGCTGATAGTTGTCAATTTAAAAAGGTAAAATCGATTATAGAAAAAGATGAGAGAAGAAGATTTGTTGTACCTTCAGCTCCAGGCAAAAGACATAAAGAAGACCAAAAGATTACTGACTTACTTTATTTATGTCACACCCATGCTGAGCAAAATATTTCTTTTGATTATATATTTGAAATTATAGGAAATAGATATTGGCACTTAGTAAAAGAATTGAATATAGATTTAAATATTCAAACTTATTTGGATGAAATAAAAGATAAAATAAAAAAAGGAGCTTCAGAAGACTATACTGCTAGCAGAGGAGAATATTTAAATGGACTTATACTGGCAAAGTATTTAGGATATGAGTTCATTGATCCAGTAGAAATAATCTTTTTCAAGCCTAACGGTATTTTCGACGAAGAGAGAACTAATAAAGAAATATATATAAGGCTTGATAAGGTGGAAAAGGCAGTTATACCTGGATTTTACGGATCAATGCCTAATGGGGAAGTAAAGACCTTTTCAAGAGGAGGATCAGATGTTACAGGAGCCATTGTGGCTAGAGGAGTAGAAGCAAGTTTGTACGAAAATTGGACAGATGTTTCAGGATTCTTAATGGCTGATCCTAGAATTGTAGAAAATCCTAAAAATATTAAGGAGATTAGTTATAGAGAATTAAGAGAATTATCTTATATGGGAGCAACAGTACTCCATGAAGATGCTATTTTCCCAGTGAGAAAAGCAGGAATACCAATAAATATCAAAAACACTAATAGGCCAGAAGATGAGGGAACATTAATAATCGATGATTTAGATCCAGTTAGTTATAGTGGCACTATAACTGGCATAGCGGGTAAAAAAGATTTTGCAGTAATAACCGTTGAAAAGAGTATGATGAATGTAGAACAAGGCTATTGTAGAAAAGTATTGTCAATTTTAGAGGATAATAATGTATCCTTTGAGCATATGCCTTCAGGAGTAGATACAGTATCCCTTGTAATTGCACAAAATCAACTTGATGGGAAATTAAATAGAATATTAAAGGAAATAGAGTTAAAATGTCGTCCAGATTCACTGGAAATTCACCCACATATGGGGTTAATTGCTGTTGTAGGAAGGGGTATGTCCAGAACCATTGGTACATCAGCTAAAATTTTTATGACATTAGCCAAGGAAAATATAAATGTAAGGATGATAAGCCAAGGGTCAAGCGAAATCAATATAATTATTGGAATAGAAGATAGCGATTTTGAAAGAGCTATAAGAGCTATATATAATTCATTTAATTAAAAGTATGGGGGGATAGAAATGAAAAAAGTAAATATAGGGCTTTTAGGATTTGGAAATGTAGGAAGAGGAGTTTGGAAGATAGTAGAAGAGAATAGTACTGAATTGAAAAAAAGATCAGGCTATGAAGTTAGTATAAGCAAAATATTAGTAAAAGATATAGATAAACAAAGAGAAGTAAATGTATCGAAGGATATACTAACTACTGATTTTAATGAAATATTAGAAGATGACAGTATAGATATAGTGGTAGAGGTAATAGGGGGAATAGAACCGGCAGTAGACTATATGATAAGAAGTATGAAGAAGAAAAAGCACGTAGTTACAGCAAATAAAATGGCTGTGGCAACTAAGGGTAGCACACTTTTAAGAACTTCTAGAGAAGAAGGAGTAATGCTTTTTTATGAAGGAAGCGTAGGTGGAGGAATTCCAATAATAAATGGATTAAATGAAAATTTAGTGGCTAACAAGATTGAAGAAATTATAGGAATAATTAATGGAACTACAAATTATATTTTAAGTAAAATGGCTAGAGAAAAAGTAAGCTTTGAAGAAGCTCTCAAAGAAGCCCAAGAAAAAGGATACGCAGAGGCAGATCCAACTTCTGATGTAGAAGCATTTGACGCAATGTACAAGCTAGGTATATTATCATCCTTAGCTTTTGATAATATAGTCAATGTAAATTATATTCATAGAGAAGGAATAACAAGTATTAAACCTATAGATATTGAATATGCAAAAGAGTTAGGTTATGTTGTAAAACTATTAGGAATAGCAAAGAATGTAGATGGAGAACTAGAATTAAGAGTACATCCTACAATGGTATCAGCTAACCACCCCTTAGCCAATGTAAATGACTCTTTTAATGCAGTACTGATAAAGGGTAATGCAGTAGGAGAACTGATGTTGTATGGAAGGGGAGCTGGTGAGTTACCTACAGGAAGCGCAGTTGTAGGAGATATTGTTTCTATTTTAAAAAATAGAGATAATCCTCTATATTATTCAAAGTTTAAAGAAGCAACTATTCCTAAAATAAGAGATATAAACGAAGTAGAATGTGAATATTATATTAGAATGACCGTTAAGGATAAGCCAGGAGTCTTAGGAGAGATATGTTCAATATTTGGAAAGAATAATGTGAGTATGTTATCTGTTATACAAAAGGGAAAAAGAGAAGAATGTGTTTCTTTAGTATTCATAACTCATAATACTAAAGAAGGCAATATAAAAAAATCTATGGACAAAGTAAGCTCATCACAAGATATAATTAAAGTTGAAAATGTTATAAGAATAGAAAACTTAGGATTACAATAAAGTAGTATATAACAATATCATATTGCCACAATAATTCATAAGATATATTGTCATATATTTTAATAGAAGGTGGTTATTTGAAAATAGGAGTTATATCTGATACGCATTTTACTAAACGCAGTGAGGATATCTTGAAGATAATCGATAGATATTTCAGTGATGTAGATATGATAATCCATGTAGGAGACTTTAATTCTATTAATGTAATAGAAAATATTGAAAAGAAAAAAAGGTTTGCTGGGGTTTATGGTAATAACGATGGTAGTAATGTAAGAGAGTATTTAAGAGAAAAAGCCATAATAAATATTGAAGGATATAAAATAGGAATGTATCATGGCCATGGAGATAAAAAAACTGCTATGGATAGGGCATACAATGAATTTAAGGATAGTAAGATAGATATTATAATATTTGGTCATAGTCATCAACCTATTATTAAAACAAGAAATAAAATTCTAATGATAAACCCTGGATCTCCCACTAGAAAGTTAAAAGAAAGATGGTATTCCTATGTGTTATTAGAATTGGATAGAAAAAAAATAGAAGCTAAAGTGGTATTTTTCTCTAAATAGTAGAATGAACAGTATGTGTAAAACTATACTGTTCATTCTATTTTAAGAGAAGGGATTGAAGGTTTTAAAACCTTATCAGCTTACATAAATAAATTGTATTTATATGTTTATTTGAATTTTTATATCCTAAGTATATTAATATTATCTCAATTAGCAGTATAAAAAGTAAAATTAATAGTAATTTTTTGAATTTTGACATCTCCATCCCTCCTAATTTATTTTATGAGAAATGGAGTGTATAAAGAATTAAATTATTTTTTCTTTCGTTTTTGTACTGAAAAACCAAATTTACCAATAGGTTTTTGAGGAATAGGAAAATATTCACCGTGAGAATAGCATATTAAATTTACATTTTCAAAATGTATTTTCCCTTTATCGTCTATTAAGCTATCCTCTACGCTTACAGAGGATACTTCAGCTAAAAATAAATGGTGAGATCCTAATGGTATTATTTCTTTTAATTTACATTCAAGGGCAATAGGACACTCTTTAATAATAGGCGCATTTACAGTATCGGCATTTTCTAAGGTGAGGTTTAAATGCTTTATTTTATCTATATTTTTACCAGATCTTACTCCGCAGTAGTCTACTTCCTTTACCAGAGATTTAGTAGGTAAGTTAATTACAAACTCCCTAGTTTCTTTGATATATTCATAAGAAAGCCTCTCAGGTCTTATAGATATGGTTATCATAGGTGGATGTGTGCAGGCAGTTCCTACCCATCCTACAGTAAATACATTATCTTTACCATCTTTATTTCTAGAAGTAACTAAAACCGCAGGAACGGGATTAAGCATTGCACTCCCTTTAAAAGATATTTTAGTCATAGTAATCAATCCTTTTTTATATTAAGTAAATATTTTTTTCATTTCACTGTTTTTCTCAATAGCAAATAATAGCGGAAGACCTAATCCATAACAGCACAATAATTGTCCCAAGCCAACTTGAAGCATTGTTAGTAATAAGGGCCATTTTAAAGTATAATGTAATAAAGGGCCAACTATTATGGCATTAAGAACCACAGGTGGTAAAGGAGCTAAATATTTTTTATACTTTAAATTACTTTTACCTATATAATAGGTAAGGATAGCCGATAGTAAAGTAGCAAGAGAACCAAAGATAATGTCTAAGGGTCCTACTGGACTCAATAAATTTGATATAAGACAACCTATAAAAAGTCCATAAATTGAAGCTGATGAGAAAAAAGGTAGCACTGTTAAAGCTTCTGCTACTCTAAATTGAGAGGCTTGGTAGCTCATGGGATAAGTCAAATACATTGTTATTACTGCATAAATTGCAGCAATAAGAGAACTGATTGCTAAATTTTTAGTGTTTTTTTTCATGTAAAGTTTCCTCCTCCATAGTTTTAATTAGGGACAGGATGGTTACGAACTGTCCATATTCTTTTAAAGAATACGTGTACATTTTAATACATGAAAATAGTTTAGTCAAATTTTTATTAATTATTTTATTTTAGCCAAATATAAATTATAATAATCTAAGTATATTATTTTTTCTAAAGGAGAGTATTTAATGTTTGATTCAAATAAATATAGATTATCTAATGGAGTTGAGTTGATAACTATAAAAAAAGAAACTCAAATCTTTTCAATACATGCAGGAGTAAAGGTTGGATCCTTATTTGAGACAAAATCAGAAAAGGGTATTTCTCATTTTGTTGAGCACATGTTATTTAAAGGAACTACAAATAGGGATAATGAAAAGCTTAATAATGATTTAGAAGCTTTAGGAGGAGAGTACAATGCCTATACGGATCATAACTGTACTGTATATAGCATTACTGCTCTTAAAGAAGAATTTAATAATTCAATAGAAATATTGAGTGATATGATAAAACAATCTGTTTTTCCAGAAGTGGAATTAGAAAAGGAAAGAGGAGTTATATTAGCTGAAATTAGGACAAGTAAAGATGACATTGAAGATTATAGCTTTAGAAGAATGAATGAAGTAGCATTCAAAAATAGTCCACTTAAATATGATATATTAGGAACAGAAAAACATGTAAAAAGTTTTAGTAGAGAGGATTTGTTAAAATTTTACAATACTCATTACACTGCCAATAACTGTTGTATAACTATAGTTTCACCTTATGAGCATGAATATGTATGTGAAATTATAGAGAACTATTTTGGAGATTGGAAAGAAGGAGAAATTCCTTTAAAAGATAGCATAATAGAAAAAAATATAGAGGATACGTTTATTTCACACAAGAAGGACATTGAGCAGAGTACTATTCTATATTTATATACTTTTTACGGGTTAAGTAAAAAGGAAGAATTGGCTTTAAGAGTATTAAACCATAAGTTGGGGGATAGCAATAATTCAATATTATTTAGGAAGTTAAGAGAAGAAAAAGGATTGGCATATGACGTATATACTAGTTTAGATACAACAAATTATGTTAAAACTTTATATATATATACATCAGTAGAAGAAGATAAGTTAAAGGAAAGTATGGAAGTAATTGAAAGTTGTATAGAAGATATAAAGAAGTGGAATATTTTATTTGACGATAATACCATAGAACTTATGAAAAAAGTTTTGAAAACTGGAGTTGTATTTACTTTAGAGGATCCTACGGACTTAAGTAATTACGTTATCCACCAAATGATAGATGGAGATAACATTCACGGCTTCATAGAAGATATGAAAGAATTAGAAAATATTAAGAAAGAAGATATATATGATATAAGCAAAAAAGTGCTAAATCATCCTACTATTCATATTTTACAAAAGGAAAGTTAAGGAAAGGCAAGGAGGAGATACTATGGGGTAGTTACTAAGATTGAAGTAGGCAAAAGAAATAAGAATAGAGTAAATGTATATATAGATGATGAATTTTCTTTTGCATGTAGTGCTGAAATAGTGTATAGGTTCAAGCTTAAACAAGGCGAAAATATAAATTTACAAAATTTGGAGGAAATCATAGAAGAAGATAACTATGTTAAATGCAAAGGCGATAGTTTGAGGTTTTTGGGAAAAACTTACAAAACGCAAAAGCAAATATATGATAAACTATTAGGGAAGGGGTATGACGCTAAAACTATAAATAGGGTAATAAATTTTTTAGAGGAATATAATTTTATTGATGATGATAAATATGCACAAATGTACATTAAGGAAAAGATAGTAAAAGAAGGGGTAAATAAAATAAAATTTGCTTTAATATCTAAAGGTATTAAAGAGGAAATAATAAATAAGAAAATTGATGAAGTGGATTCAGAATTTCAAGAGGAAGCTATTTTAAAACTAGCGGAAAAAAAATATAACCAACTAATGAAAACAGAAAATGACAGGAGAATTATATATAAAAAATTAGGAGATTATCTGTTTAGAAAAGGATATAGTTGGGATATTATAAAAGGAGCTTTAAATCAAACTTTAAAAATGGATTTTTATGATTGAGGTGGTTAGATGCCGAATATTAATCCTATAACAGCCTTATTAGTTTTAATATTTTTATATCCAATTGTAAAAGGATTATTGATTAAATTTTCTTCTAAAGACTTGAAAATAGATATAGAAGAATTAAATAGAACCCTTTCCTTTATTTTATCACTTTTTTTAGGTATATATTATGGAAGGAAAATATTTATCCAACACGATGATGGCGTGTATAGGGCGATCTATGAGTTGATTCCACAAGGTCTAATTAATTATATAGAAGACAAACCTTTTATAGTATATATGATTCTAATACCAATCTTAATGCTTATTTTATATAAAATTACATTTTTAATTTTGCACCTATTTAATGATTTTACTTTTTATCCACTACTAGATAATGTTGAGACTTTTTTAAAAAGAAAAAGTAATGTATTTAGAAGTTTAGCGGGAGCAGTATTTCAGTTACCTAGAGCAATAGCTTATTTGCTATTCATAACTTTAGTGCTAAATTTAACATCATTATTTTATAATAATGCCATGTTTAACCAATACTTAAGTTCATCAAAAACTTATAACTATGTATGCTATAAAGTTGTTATACCCGTTACTAAATCAAAGTTAGCAAGAAAGCTTCCAAGTATGATAAATAATTCATTAAAAATAGTAGTTGAAGAGAACTCAAAGGATATAGTCAATAATAAAACTATAGTTTATTATAATGGAATAACTTTAAATGAAGGAATTAAATCAAATGATGATATCGATACTTTTTCTAAAAATCTAGTATCTAAAGAAACTGACACAATAGACAAGGCTAAAATAATATATAATTGGATAGGAAACAATATATCTTATGATTATGATAAGGCTGAAAAAGTGTTAGACGGTGACTTTAATATTAAATCTGGTGCCATATACGCTTTTCAAAGCAAAAAAGGTATATGTTTTGATTATGCCTGCTTGCTTGTGGCAATGGGTAGAGCAAATGGTATGAAAGTAAGACTAATAACTGGGGAAGGATTCAATGGAGTTAGTTGGGTTAATCATGCTTGGAATCAGATATATATTCCAGAAGAGGATAGATGGATAAATGTTGATGTGACTTTTTATAAGGGCGGCAATTATTTTGATAATAAAAATTTTGACGCAGATCACAGAGCATCAAAAACTGCAGGAGAATGGGAAAAATAAGCTTGCGAAGCGATTTCTTCACAAGCTTATCTTTTTTTAGGATTATTTTTATAACTATTAACTATTAAATTTATAGCTTTTTCGCAATCTTCATCTTCATTGTCTAGGGCCCATGCGGTATTAAAATATATTAAAGCCTTTTTATTATCTCTTGTCATAGCATAACAGTAACCTAAATTAAAATAATATTTACTATCTTCTTTTAAAGAGATAGCTTTTTTAAGAAGGGGAATGGCTTCAGTATATTCTTTTAGTTTAATAAAACAAACAGCAGAGTTGTACATTGAAGCAGCTTCATTTTCTTTTGCTTCAATGGATTTTTGATATAGGAGTATAGCCTTTTTATAATCCTTTAAATTATAATAATCATTTGCTTTTTGAAAAAAGTTCATCTGGAAACCTCCCTTAATTTTCTAGAAGTTATTCGTTATTGTAAATTATATTGTTATATAGATAAGAATATTCATTAGAGATATTATCCAGATAATAAATTAATATACATGTAAATACATTTTACTGTCCCCTAATTAGTCTTTTTTCTATAAATGCTACTATTTCGTACATTATATATGCAATTACTGATAGTATTATGATGCTCATCATAACCATATCTAATTGAGATATTTGTCCACCAAAAATTATAAGAAATCCTAACCCTTCTTTGGCTACTAAAAATTCTCCCATTATTACACCTACCCAAGAAAGTCCAACGTTTATTTTTAGAGCTGATATTAAAGTTGGTATAGATGCAGGAATTATTAAATGTATCAAAATTTGTAATTTAGAAGCGCCAAAGGTTTTTAATAGTTTAATTTTATCTTCATCAACTTCTTTAAAGCCATTTAACACACCAATTATTGTTACTACTATGGAGATTAATAAGGCAACTAAAATTATAGCTTTCGTACCATTTCCCACCCAAAAGATTATTATTGGGGCTAAAGCTACCTTAGGAAGAGCATTCAATACAACTAAGTAGGGATCTAATACCTTTGATAAAAAATCAGACCACCATAAAAGTATAGCCACAAAAGTTCCTAGTAAGGTTCCTAATAAAAAGCCTAATATGGTTTCGAAGCAAGTTACCCAAATATGCAAAAATAATGTGCCTTCATCATAAATTTTTATAAGGCTTTTCCACATTCTTGAGGGAGTACTAGTCAAAAATGGATCGATCCATTTTAAGTTTCCTGAAATCTCCCAAAGTAAAAAGAAGCATATGAGCAGTAATATTCTTACCATAATAATACTTAAATTTCTTTTTTTTACGCTGCTAACGAAGTTTTCATGTTCTTTTTTAAAATCGATCATACTTGAGAATTCAACTCCTTCCATAGTTGGTTAAAATAAGTTCTGAATTCTGGAGCTTCTCTACATTTTAAAGGAGATATATTGTCTATACAAAAATTCATCTTAAATTCTGTTTTTATTTTTGCCGGCCTATTTGTAAGTACTAGGATTCTATCAGACATGGAAATAGCTTCAGATAGATCATGAGTTACCATAATTACGGTCTTTTTTTCATTTTTCAAAATTTCATATATTTCGTCACTTACATTAAGACGTGTTTGATAATCTAAAGCAGAAAAAGGTTCGTCCAACAACAATACATCCGGATTTAGAGCTAGAGTTCTAATAAGAGCTGCCCTTTGCCTCATTCCGCCAGATAGTTCTTTTGGATAGTGATTTCTAAATTCCCATAGGTTATAATTTTTTAGTAGTCCCATTACTTTTAGTCTATTTTCATCCGTTAATTTTTTATGAATTTTCAACCCAAGAGTTACATTATCAAATACGGTTAACCATTCAAATAGCTGGTCTTTTTGAAACATATACCCAATTTTAGGAGATACGGTAGTAACTAATTCACCATCTATATATACTTCTCCATAAGAAGGCTTTAATAAACCAGCTACAATATTAAGAATAGTAGATTTCCCACATCCTGAGGGACCTACTATGCTTACAAATTCTCCGCTATCTACTGAAAAAGTAATATTGTCTAATGCTCTTGTGGAATTTTTCAGGGTATGATAGTTCATATAAACATCTTTAATTTCTACTTTCATTTAATTCAACTCCCATCTTTTTAGAATTAAAGGAATTATATTCTAGTATATGAGAGATGTTAAGATATTGTTAAAGACTTTTAATATTATAGATAATGGGTTATAATTGTGGTATATATTAGGATTTAGCGAATAAAATGTATAAGTAAAATAAAGAAAAATTTAAATAATAAAAGCAAGAATAAGATTATAATAGATGGATGTATATTTATCATAAAAAGCATGAACTTATAAGCTTATTAATGATTAATCCATCATTACTGTCATTTGATTAAATATTCTTCAAAGTATATAATAGCCATATATTTTATATATATGGTGATTTTCATATATTCTATATAATTATATTGATAAAAGGTGATAGCATTATGGAAAAATTATTACATTTAGGTCTAGATGTGGGATCAACTACCGTTAAAGTTGTCATATTAGACAGTAATGACAGAATTGTTTATAGCAAATATGAAAGACATTTTTCAGACATTAAAAACACTATTAATAAAATTATGAATGAAGTATATGATTTTATTAATGAAAAAAGCGTTACAATAAAAGTGACAGGGTCTGGTGGCTTAGCAGTATCTGAGTGGCTAGATGTTCCTTTTATTCAAGAGGTTATAGCTTGTACAAGTACGGTTGAAAATATCATACCTATGACAGATGTGGCTATAGAGTTAGGTGGAGAAGATGCCAAAATAACATTTTTTAGAGGAGGGGTAGAGCAGAGAATGAATGGAACTTGTGCTGGAGGTACAGGGGCATTCATCGATCAAATGGCTGCATTGCTCCAAACTGATGCTAAAGGATTAAATGAATTGGCAAAAGAATATAAAACCATATATCCTATTGCAGCCAGATGTGGTGTATTTGCTAAAACAGATGTTCAGCCACTGTTAAATGAAGGAGCTGCTAGGGAGGATATTGCTGCATCAATATTTCAAGCTGTTGTGAATCAGACCATAAGTGGACTCGCTTGCGGCAAGGTAATAAGGGGGAATGTTGCTTTTTTAGGTGGCCCTCTATATTTTTTATCTGAATTAAGAAAAAGATTTATAGAGACCTTAAATTTAAAAGAAGGACAAGTGATTTTTCCGGAAAATTCTCAATTATTTGTTGCTATAGGAGCGGCAATGTCTTCAAAAGAAGAAACACCTATTATTTTTAAAGAACTTTTAAATAAACTCGAGAATATGAAATGTGAAATAAACGAACATATCAATGCATTATCTCCATTATTTAAAGACGAAGATGAATTAAAAAGTTTTAAACTAAAACATGATAGCCATAAAATTAAAAATAAAGAATTAAGAAATTATAAGGGAAAAAGTTATCTAGGAATAGATGCAGGATCAACTACTACTAAAGTAGTATTGATTGATGATGAAGGGGCATTACTATACTCCTATTATGGAAGTAATAAAGGTAATCCACTTAAATCTACTATAAATGTTTTAAAGACATTGTATAGTATAATGCCAAATGATGTGAAGATAGTAAACTCTACTGTTACAGGGTATGGAGAAGGATTGATTAAAGAGGCATTATTAATAGATGAAGGTGAAGTAGAGACCATAGCCCACTACAAAGGAGCTGAATTTTTTTTACCAGGGGTAGACTTTATACTAGATATTGGTGGGCAAGATATGAAATGTCTAAAAATTAAGGATGGAGTAATCGACAGCATTATGTTAAATGAAGCTTGTTCCTCAGGCTGTGGATCCTTTATTGAAACTTATGCGCATTCTTTAAAATTGGATATAGAAAAATTCGCCCAAAGTGCATTGTTAAGTAAAAATCCCGTAGATCTTGGATCTAGATGCACAGTGTTTATGAATTCAAAAGTAAAACAAGCCCAAAAAGAAGGGGCAACTATAGGAGATATATCAGCAGGATTATCATATTCAGTAATAAAAAATGCTTTATATAAGGTTATAAGAATTAAAAATCCAGAGGATTTGGGAAAAAAGGTTATTGTTCAAGGGGGAACTTTTTATAACGATGCTGTGTTAAGAGCCTTTGAAATAATTTCTGGGGCTGAAGCTGTTAGACCTAATATAGCAGGATTAATGGGTGCCTTTGGAGCGGCATTAATTGCTAAGGAAAGATATGTGGATGGATACAAATCTAAATTGGCTACAATTAAAGATTTAGTGAATTTTGATGTAACAGTTACTATGAGAAGATGTAAGTTATGTAGCAACCAATGTATGTTGACAGTAAATGATTTTGGAGATGGAAGGGAGTTTATATCTGGAAACAGGTGCGAAAGAGGGGCAGGTAAAGAGACAACTAAAGAAGAAATACCTAACTTATACAGATATAAACTGCAAAGATTATTTAGCTATAAATCTCTATCTAAAAGTGAAGGAATAAGAGGGGTAATAGGTATACCAAGAGTATTAAATATGTATGAGAATTACCCGTTTTGGTTTACTGTTTTTACCAAATTGAAATATAGAGTTGAATTATCTCCTATCTCTTCAAAAAAAATATATGAATTAGGCATGGAAACCATACCATCAGAGTCAGCTTGCTACCCTGCCAAATTAGTTCACGGGCATATAAATAGTTTAGTTGATAAAGGAGTAGACTTTATATTTTATCCATGTATACCGTTTGAACAAAAGGAAATCAAAGAAGCTAATAACCATTTCAATTGCCCTATGGTGACTTCTTATCCAGAAGTAATAAAAAACAATATGGATATATTAAAAGAAAAAAATATAAATTTTATGAATCCATTCTTGCCAATAAATAATGAAAAGAAATTAATAAATAGATTATATGAAGAGTTTATGGATTTAGGTGTAACTAAGGATGAAATAGCAAAGGCGGTTTCAGAAGGATATAAAGAAGATAAAAGATTTAAAGAAGATATAAGAAAAAAGGGAGAAGAGGTAATAGAATATTTAAAAAACACAGGCAAAAAAGGAATAGTTTTAGCAGGACGACCTTATCATGTTGATCCAGAAATAAATCACGGTATACCAGAGTTGATTAATTCCTTTAAAATAGCCATTTTAACAGAGGATTCTATAGCCCATTTAGGAGAAATAGAAAGACCTTTAAGGGTTGTAGATCAGTGGATGTATCATTCTCGATTATATGCTGCAGCTAGCTTTGTAGCAAGACAAAAAAATTTGGAGTTGGTGCAATTAAACTCTTTTGGATGCGGTTTAGATGCCGTAACAACGGACCAAGTTGGAGAAATATTAAATTCTTTTGGAAAAATATATACAGTTCTTAAGATTGATGAAGGAAGTAATTTAGGAGCAGTTAAAATTAGAATAAGATCCTTAATTGCAGCTCTTAAAGAAAGAGATAAAAATGGATTCTCTCCTAGTAGGATTACAAAACCAAGGAAAAGAATAATATTTACCGAGGAAATGAAAAAAAATCATACCATATTATGTCCTCAAATGGCTCCTATACATTTTGAACTAGTACAAGAAGCTTTTAATTCTTCAGGATTTAATTTAGATATATTACCTTCTGTTGATAAAGCTGCTATTGAAGAAGGGTTAAAGTATGTAAATAATGATGCATGTTATCCATCTATTATAGTTATAGGACAAATAATAGAAGCATTGAAATCTGGTAAATATGATATTAATAATACTTCCGTAGTTATGTCCCAAACAGGAGGGGGATGTAGAGCTACAAATTATATTGGTTTCTTAAGAAAAGGCTTAAAAGAGGCTGGATTTGAAAATGTTCCTATAATATCTGCTAATGTGATTGGATTAGAAAAAAATCCAGGATTCAAGTTATCATTACCATTAGTAAATAAGGGGTTAATGGCACTAGTTTATGGAGATTTACTTATGAGGGTTCTATATAAAGTTAGACCTTATGAAAAAATATCAAACTCTGCAAATGCTCTTTATGATAGTTGGATGGAAAAATGCAAGGAAAATGTACGAAATGGAAATATATTATTATATAAAGAAAATATATATAACATAGTAAGGGACTTTGATAACTTAGAAGTGAATAATATATTAAAACCTAAAGTAGGAGTAGTTGGAGAAATATTAGTTAAATTTCACCCTACTGCCAATAATGATGTAATAGATATTTTAGAAAATGAAGGTGCGGAGGTTGTTGTGCCTGACTTGTTAGATTTTTTTATGTATTGTGCATATAATTCTAACTATAAATATTCCAACCTTTCTGGTACTAGAACAGCAAAGTTTATTTCGAACTTTGCAATAAAAACTATGGAACTGTATAGAAAGCATATGAGAAAGGCATTAAATAATAGTAAAAGATTTCATGAACCTGAAAGAGTAAATAAGTTAGCGGAAATGGCATCTTCAGTTGTTTCTGTTGGAAATCAGACAGGTGAAGGGTGGTTACTCACAGCGGAAATGATGGAACTTATAGAAAGTGGAGTTAAAAACATCATTTGTATGCAGCCTTTTGCATGTTTGCCTAATCACGTAACTGGCAAAGGTATGATAAAAAAGCTTAAAACCATTTATCCGGGGGCCAACATAGCAGCAATAGATTATGATCCAGGTGCTAGCGAAGTAAATCAGCTAAATAGAATAAAATTAATGCTTGCTGTTGCAAATAAAAATTTACAATATGAAAATGAAAAAGTATTTAAAGAAGATAAAGAAATTGCTATGTCAACCTATAAAAATGGATATGAAATAAATTATTAATAAAAAATAAAAGAACCAATTTTTCATTGGTTCTTTTATTTTTTATTTATTTAAAGAAGTTTACAAAAGCTGTTATAATAAGTGAATTTGTAAAGTCAATTAAGAATGCACCAACTATTGGTAGTACGAAGAATGCTCTTG
>NZ_CAUPZS010000029.1:0-53739 GCF_963515715.1 uncultured Clostridium sp. | reverse complement strand
GCTTTATACTGAACTTCTCCCATCTTCTCTGTATCAAAGTTCCCCTCTAAACAAATTCCTCTTGAATTTCTATAATAATAAAAATTCAAGAGGAATTTTAAAATAACCTTTAAAGGACTTATAAAGGACTTAATCTTTATTTAGTCATCACTGCTGCAATAGTGATTATATTTGTCATTATGAAAAACAATATAATGCCTATTCTAATTTCACATTTATGAATATATTTAATTATTTCCTTTCTATTTGAATCTAAATCATATTCTTTTTTATAAAAATCTTCAAAATCTTTGGTGCTAAGAAACATCAAAACACCAAATAATGAATATGTAACTACTTTCATGAAAGTTATATTCAATGCTATCCCCCCATTAACCTTAATTATGAATTACAATTCCATTATAGTATATAGCAGCCAATAAATGTAATATTAATTATAATAACATGTTTAAATAATGATATATTAATGATAGTTCTTATAAAGCAAGAGAGAGGCCACTCTCTTTTATGAAAGTCGCCTCCCCTACTGCTATTTATATTTATCGTAGCAAACAATTTCCTCCAACATCTTTCTTGGTTTTGCCTCTGGTTTTTCTGCTGGATAACCAAGGGGTGTCATTGCTACTACCCTAACATCTTCAGGTATTTCAAGAATCTCTTTAACTTGATCTTCAAAAAAACCTCCAATCCAGCAGGTACCAAGTCCAAGTTCCTGAGCTTCTAAAATCATATAGGACATAGCAATAGACAAGTCAACAGTGTAGGCAGGCTGCCCACAGGGCATTATAAGAGATGGCTCAGTGCCGCATGCAACTATTATTACAGGTGCCTCTACAACAAACTTTCGTCCATTCACTGCAGGTAAAAGTCTTTGTTTTATTTCCTCATCCTTAACCACAATGAACTTCCACTCTTGTCTATTTTTTGCAGTTGGAGAAATCCTAGCTGCCTCTAAAACTCTACTTAGTTTTTCATACTCTATAGGTATATTTAAATAGGATCTAATACTTCTTCTTTCCCTTAAAGCTGTTAATACCTCCATTTTTCCCTCCATAACCTTACTAAAAATACATATATATTTGAATTATATTCTTAAAGGAGTTCCTAAATTCCTAAGGGGTGACCTTTTATTGTTTATAATCTGTTCTCTATTATCTAGATAAAATCTTTTGCAGTTTTTTAATTCCCTTTTATTTGCCAGCCAACTGCTTTTTGTCTTGCATAAATAAAGTCTGCATATAGTCCCTTCTGCTTGACTAACTCCTCATGTGTTCCTCTTTGTATAATATGGCTATTTCTTAACACAAGTATTTGATGAGCATTACGTACAGTTTTAAGACTATGTGCAATCATGATAATAGTCTTATCATGAGTAAGTGATTCAATTGCTTGTTGTAATTCTTCTTCATTTTCTGGATCAACACTAGATGTAGCTTCATCAAGAATAATAATAGGAGCATCTTTTAATATGGCACGAGCAATAGAAATTCTTTGCTTTTCACCACCAGATAAAGTTCCTCCGCCTTCTCCTAGGATGGTGTTATATCCATCAGGAAGTCTCATGATAAAATCATGACAACAAGCCTTTTTAGCTGCTTCAACTACATCTTCATGAGTAGCATATGGTTTTCCGAATTTAATATTATTCTCAATGGAATCAGCAAATAAATAAACATTTTGAAATACCATACTTATATTTTTTATTAAACTATCCAGCTTGAAATCGCGTATATCATGTCCTCCAATAGTGATCTTTCCACCTTGAACATCCCAAAATCTAGCAATCAAATTACACATTGTACTTTTTCCACTTCCAGATGGTCCAATAATAGCTGTTGTAGTCTTTGCTGGGATTGAAATATTTACTTTATCTAATATCTTACGATCTGCATAAGAGAAATCTACATTATCAAATGTAATATCTGCTGATTGTACCTTAATATCTTTTCCATCTGTATCCATAATTGGAGTGTCATCAATAGTGTTTGCTGTATCCATAGATGCACCAAGCATTTGAAGTAAGGATGCCATGTTACCTGCATTCTCCAAGTCTCCAAATATCATAAATGAAGCAATTACAAATATTAAACTATATCCAAGTGAAAGTAAACCATTTATATAAAGGTAAATAGAATATAACGTCATTGCAAAACTAAAAGCACGAAGAACAAACTGTTGAAGTGCGCTATATGGTACACTGGCATATGTTAATTTAAGATTATTGCTACAGCTTTTCCTAATTACACTAAGTATGGATTCTGAACTTTCTCTTTCCATTCCAAATGATTTAACAACATTCATACCTTGTATATATTCTAGCACTGATTCCACTAGATATTCTTGGGAATTTTGACGTTCTTTACTTAGCTTTGATGATTTATTTTGCGAAAATTCTGTAACTACTAAGTAGCATAATATACCTACAATCGCAAGCAGCCCCATATTGAAATTAAACCATAAAATTACAAGAACCAATGCTATAGAATTAAAGAATCCTCCCATTATTGATACAAGAACTCTTGCAGCGGAATTTTCAACGTCACCTAAGGTTGTTGTGACAATAGCAGTAATATTTCCTATGCTATTTCTATTAAAGTATCCCATTGGAATATAACGTAATCTATCACCAATATGGATACGCTTTTGAGCTACCATACAGTATCCAGTTTCAGTCTGTTCCATTGTTGAAAAATAACTTGTTACTATTCTTCCAATTACAGATATAAGCATTATACCAAATGACATCCAGATTATTTTACTGTCTTTATTATCTGTTATCAGAGCATTCAAGACTACATATAAGGCTACAAATTGTAATGATGCAAATATTCCACATAAAAATGCAAAAACCAATGATTTCTTAAGAAGCTCCTTCTTATCCCCTGCAAATTCAAATATTTTCTTTAATATTCCATACATTTTTATTCCCCCAATTCTTGAACCCTTACGCCTATATGTTTTTCCCACATGCTTTTATAAAGCGTACAGCTTAAAAGAAGTTCTGCATGTGTTCCTTGCGCTTCAACTGTTCCTTGATTTATAACTACAATCTTATTTGCATCTACAATTGTAGAAAGACGATGGGCAATTATTATTAGTGTTTTACCTACAGTAAGGGCTGAAATTGCTTTTTGAACTAATACTTCATTTTCTGCATCAATATAAGCAGTTGCTTCATCTAAAATAACAATAGGAGCATTTTTAAGCATTGCACGAGCAATTGCAATTCTTTGGCGTTCACCACCTGATAAATGGGAACCGCCACTTCCAACAATTGTATCATAACCATTATCCAATTTTCTTATAAAGGAATCACAGCTACTCTTTTTTGCAACTTCTTCTACTTCTTTATCAGTTGCTTTTGGATTTCCCATTCTTATATTTTCACGAATACTTCTATTAAATAGATAATTATCTTGAGAAACATAGGAAATCTTATCTGAAAGCTGTGTAAGTGGAATATCATTTAATTTATGTCCACCTAAACTTATAAATCCAGAAGTAACATCCCAATATCCTGCAATTAATTTTGCAATAGTTGATTTACCAGAACCAGATGGTCCTACAAAAGCATTCATAGTTCCTGGTTCAATTTCAAGATTAATTCCATGAAGAATTTCTTTATCTTCATCATATGAAAATGAAACATCTTTTAATTTAATGCAATCATTTTTTAAGTTTACATTAACTTCCTTATGATTTAATTCTTTTGTCCTTAAAATATTGTTGATTTCTCCCACATTAGTTTTAAGCACAGCAAGATCATCAACGAAAGTAAATGCAGACATAATAGGGCTTATTAAACCTAATGAAAAAATGATGATTGCAATAAACGTTATCATTTCTAAACTTCCTGAACTCCAGAATGCAAAACCAAAAGGTAAAATACAAATAAGAACAGATGGTAATATTCCATTATATGCACTCATAGTCTTTTGACTATCACGCATCCAATCAACATAATAGTTCCCATTATAATTTACGGCATCAGAATATTTTTTATAGGAACCTGCTGATTGGCTAAATGCTTTTACAACTTCTATGCCTCCAATATATTCAACTACAGCATCAGTCATATTTTTGCCTGCCTTTACTGCTCCTTCCCATTTTACTGGATAGTTCTTCATTCCCACTGACATTACAACAAGACCAATTATAAGAGTAACAATAGATAAAAGTGCCATACGCCAATCTAAAATAAGTAAATATACAATAATAAATACAGGTACTAATATATTAGCAGTCATTTCAGGAATTAAATGTGCAAATGTTGGCTCCATTCCTTCTACTCTATCTACAATAGTATTTTTATACTGTCCAGATGGTGTATTTAGAATTGTTCCCATAGGAACTCTTGCTAGCTTTTTAACAGTATTCTCTCTTAAATCTCTCAAAGTGTAGTATGTTGCAGTATGAGATATAGCTGTAGAAAGATTAGAGAAAATAATCTTTCCTAAATAGCCTAAAAATGCAACTACACAAACTATTAAATATGAAGATAATGCTTTTTCTTTATTAATCATTTTTGTTGCAATATCAACAGCAGAAAAATAAGGAAGCATCTGACAAACAACTCCTAAAATAGCTAAAACAATACTTATAATAAATTTTCCATGATATGCTTTAGCCCAACCCCATAAAATTTTCATCGCTGAATCTTCTTTTACTTCCTTCATATCGAAGACTCCTCCTTTAAAAAATATTCTTGAATTTTCAACACCCCTTTTTCATCAATAGGATATTGATCTTTAATTCTTCCATTTTCAAAATGGATGATATCCGTACAGCACTCCACAATCAATTCTAAATCATGGGTGATTACATAAACTGTTTTACCATCTCTTTGAAGTTCTCTTAATATGGAAGCTACTTCTTTCATATGTTTAAAATCCAATCCACTAGTAGGTTCATCAAAAATTAAAATCGAACGGCTAGCTGCTATAGCTGATGCAATAGCAGCTCTTTGTTTTTGTCCACCTGAAAGTGACATAGGGTGCCTATTTCTATATGAAAGAAGATCTAATTGTTCTAAAATCTCTTTTTCTAAATTTTCATCATCATGCTTCATACTTATTTTTATCTCATCTGAAATACTTTCTGTGAATAATTGATGATTTACTTCTTGCATAACCATATAACATGTATTTAATCTGTCTTTAGGCTTCATTACCTTTCCATTACATATGACCTTTCCACATTTTTTCTCCAAACCACAAAAGCATCTGGCAAAAGTAGATTTACCTGCTCCGTTATTTCCAATGATAGCAACAACTCTTTCTGCTGGTATCTTACAATCCTCAATATGTAATGTTTCTGGCTGATTTTTATGAGCAAAATAAAAATCTTTTAATTCCAGTTGTTTCTTTAAAGGAGATGCCCTTCTTTCAAGCTGAATATCTTCTAGAGAATACATTCGTAATCCCATTTCCATTCGTTCCTTCTCTGTTAATGCTTCAAAGTCTTCAGCACTATATTCATGCTCAATTTTTCCATCACGTACATATAAAAAACGATCTACCAGTCCACGCATATAAAATAATCTATGTTCCGATATAATGATTGTCTTTCCTTGTTTCTTCCACAAAGCAAGAATTTTACGCAATTCCATAATTGATGAAATATCCAGATTGGACGACGGCTCATCCATAACAAAAATATCTGGTTCCATAGCAGATACAGATGCACATGCTATTTTCTGCTTTTCTCCACCTGAAAGATGAAAAATACTCCTACCCAATAATTTTTCCATATGGAAACTCTCTATTGTTTTTTTCATATTCTCTTGAATTTTATGTTCTGGCAATCCAAAATTTTCACACCCAAAAGCAATTTCACTTGTAGTATCTACATTAAAAAACTGAGATCTTGGATTTTGAAAAACACTTCCAACCAACCTTGCTGTATCATATAAAGGTTGATTAGAAATTGATTGTCCATTAATGGTTACCTTCCCGCTCATTTCTCCTTCGTGAAAATGAGGAATAAGTCCATTTAACAATCTAGTAATTGTAGTTTTGCCACATCCACTTTCACCACATAAAACAATAAATTCTCCTTTTGGAATGTTAAGGCTGATGTTATTAACTCCACCTCTATTTTCTCCTGCATACGTAAAAGAAACATTTTCTAATTTTATCAAACCTATTACCTCCTAAGAATTTATTTACTTTTGCATAAAAAAGGCAAAAAACAAATTATACAAAGTGCTATCATAAAAATATCCTGTATATGAAATCCAATCTTACATACATTCGTTCTTTTTACAGGTGCTCCCAATCCTCTTGTAAGTGAAGCAGCAGATAGCTCATTTCCTATTTTAATCACAGAAAATATAAGTGGAATTAATCGATACTCTATAATTAAAAATGGATTTCTACCACCAAATCTTATTCCCCTCATTCTCATTGCATCATTAATATCTTCATATTCCTCTTTTATAGTTGGGAAAAAACGAAAAATTACTGATAATGGAATTACAATTTGTTCTGGTATGTGCATCCTCTGCATAGCTGCAATAAACTCACTTACTGAAGTTGATGCTAATAAGAATGCTCCCATCATAAATCCGGGGGCAAATCTTGTCATGATAGAACATACAGCTAACAGAAAAAAGGAAGAAATTCCTCCTATTGAATAAAGTGCGATACGTTCAAGTATAAAACACAGTGTATATAAAATAAGATACTTTCCAGCTGTTTTAAACTTCTTTTCTGTAAGCAGCAATAAAAATGGTACAGTACTTAAAATAGGCTTTATTATATTCATTATTCCTTCATTTCCAGTACTAAGCAATAAAGTGGTTATTGTCATAAGCAACAATAACTTAGTTCTTGGGTCAAGCAATATGCAATACTTGTCCTTTTGTGCAGTGCAAATCGATGATTCCATTAGATAATACCTGCTTTTTCAAAATGCTTTTTAAGAATTGCTTTACCAAATAAGCCACCAAGAATAGCAAATACAAATATTCCTGCAATAACTAACATTAAGCTCCACATTGGCATGACTGCCATTACACGTGTTGCATATTCCTTTCCGAAACTACTAGCAAAATCAGCAAATGCTTGGTCTACCATAAAATACATTGGAATGTATGTTCCAATCATCCATAAACTGAAAACAGAATAACCTAAAATATTTTTCTTAACGCTTTTATACTTTCCAGACTTCATAATTAAATCACTAAGCAGACCAGAAATAACACCTATAGGTACTCCCCAAAATCCCATTCCTGTAAGTCCCATAAGCAATCCACTTAAAACACCCATAATTGTTACCATTCCAAACTTCTTAACTTTAGTTGAAAATATCATAAACGGGATTCCTGTAATAAATGTCCATAACGAACCAAGAATAGGTAAGAAAATTGGTACAAAACCAATTGGAATAGCTACTGCGCATCCGATTATAAAATAAAGAGCTGTAAATATACCAATATTAATTAGATCTTTTGCTTGTAATTTGTTTTCCATATTAAACCCCTCCACACACTGATAATGTAAATCAATTGATTCTAATTATCAACAAATATACCACATACTGATCTTATATTCTATAATCAATCATCTTTTTAGCTCCAAATAGCAACAGGTATTTTTATTGACTTAGTAAAAAACGACAACTATAATAAAATCAACTAATAGCAATTTCCAATGATTTAGGAGATGAATATTCTATGAATACAAATGACATTATAAAAAAGTGTATAGAAATACCTGGTGTTTCATTAAAAAAGAACCCAAATAGCATTGAACTTTGTATGGAACAAGCAAATGGAAAAGGCTCCATGACTTTCTTTTCAATCTTTCCTGGCATTTCTATAGCATATATCTTTATCAATTCTCCAACATGGCCTATACCAGATTTATCAAAAGAAAATGACTCTTACTGTAATCCCCTGCTATTAAATTATTGTGTAACAGGTCGTTGTGAGTTATTTTTAGATAATGATTCTTTTGTTTATTTAAAAGATGGTCAGTTTTCCATTGCAAAAAGATCTGCTCAAAAGCAATATAATTACCCTCTACGCATTTATGAAGGGCTAGAATTTTTCATTGACATAGATATTATTTCTAAACAAGCTCCATATATTAATGATATTTTTCATATTAATATAGATAAGCTTCCAGATCTCTATTGCCCATTGGACAAAACGTATATTTCTCAGTGCACTGAATGCACTAAAGAGATTTTGTTAAAAATATGGAACTTATATGATGAAGAAGCTTCTTACGCTATATTTATGATGCAACTTTATACGCTTGAATTATTAGAAATGTTACTATGCAGAAAGCACATACCACAGCCAAAATCTTCTACTTTTTTTACTGCTACACAAGTTGAAATAGCAAAAAAAACAGAACATATTATTACAGCAGATTTAAGACAATATCATCCTGCATGGGAATTAGCAAAAATTTTCTCAATAAGTGAGACAAGCTTAAAAAATTATTTTCGTGGAATTTATGGACAAAATATCTCTGTATATCTACGTGAAGCTCGTATGAATGCTGCAGCAAAAATGCTAGAAAAAACCAAAATGCCCATTGGAAAAATTTCCGAACAGGTAGGTTATATGAATCAAAGCAAATTTGCCTCTGTATTTAAGCATAAATATCACATGTCTCCTTTAGAATATAGACGCAAAAAAGCTCTTGAACAAATTTAATTATTTGATTTCCAAACAAAAGTATTTCACCTTCTAAATTGTCAGTTGAAACTGGGATAAAAAAAGGCTTCAGATGCGACTTTCGGTAAAAGCCAATAAGCTTTACCAACATAAAAACCGACAGATTTTTCCTCTCTGTCGGTTTGGAGTTCTTGATCCTGATATATCTTTTAAACCTTATCTTAATAATATATTCTACTGTCTTTCAGGCAGAAAAACAGTTATTCTTGTACCTATTTCTTTCCTACTTAAAACGCTAAAATATCCTTTATGACTATCAATAATCCACTTAGCAATGGAAAGCCCTAGTCCTGTACCGCCATTTTTTCTAACTCTTGCAGTATCAGCTCTGAAAAAACGTTCAAATATGTGTAGTACATCATTCTCATCCATGCCTATTCCATTATCTTGAATAGAGAAATACGGCTCATTTTTATTATTTTTTCCTATTCCTAGTATTATATATTCACCTTTATCTGTATACTTTGCTGCATTTTCTATTAATATTCTAGCTGTTTGTTTAAGTAATGATATATCACCATAAACATTTATATTTTCTGAATCCATATATCTATATATATGATCTTTATCTATCATCTTAGATTCATCCAAAACCTCTTTCATCATATCATTAAGTGAAAACTCTATAACCTTAAGTTGAGTTTTACCATTGATACCTCTAGCTAAAAACAATAACTGCTCTACTAAGTTTTTCATGTTTTCTGATTCACTTTTTATAGCCGCAATAGATTCTTCTAATACTTCCTCATCATCTTTCCCCCAACGATCCAACATATTAGCATAACCTTGAATTACAGATATAGGAGTTCTAAGCTCATGTGATGCATCTGAAACAAATCTTGCTTGCTGCTTATAAGAATCCCTCATTCTATCTAATAAGTTATTAATGGCTTCCTCTAACCCTTGAAGCTCACTATCTCCAATATGAATTCTTTCATCAGATGTGGTAGGAGTAATCTTAGATATAGCATCCTCAAGACTTTGAAATTTTTCTTCATTAAAGGCTATATCACTAAGCCTACTTGCAGCTTCTGCTATTTCATTAAGTGGTTTTAAAACCCTTCTATTTTTGGAAGTCCCAAATATCATTTGCCCTAATAGCATTATTACTTCTATAACTCCAATAGTACTAATTACTTTTATGAAAAGATTTAAAAAAGTGCTAGCCTCTTTTGTCATAACTTTTCCATTGTCCCAAACAACTTTATAATTTGCTGTTTCTATAGGATAAAACTCAAAGAATCTTTGAGCATCTTTCACGATTTCACCATAAAAACTTATTTCACTTTCAACACACCAAACTCCAATAAATCCAACGATTATGCATATATCAATAATAAGAAACTTTAGAAATAAATTTCTTACAAAAATAGAATTTAGTTTTATTGCAATAGATGTAACATTTCTTGTTTTATTTTTTCTACTCATCTTTAATTACGTACCCCACACCACGAACTGTAGTTATTATTTTTACATTAAAAACATCATCTATTTTTGTTCTTAAAAATCTTATATAAACATCTATAACATTTGTTTCTCCAACATAATCATACCCACATACCTTTTCCATAAGTGTATTTCTAGTTAAGACTATATTCTTGTTTTCCATTAATATTTGTAACAAGTTAAACTCTCTATTAGTAAGTTCTATCCCTGTGCCATCATACATTACCTTATGTCTCATTTTATCTAATGACAACAGGCCACATCTTATTATGTCTTCATCCTTTTTTGGTGTAACTATTCTCTTTTTAAGTGCTGTTCTTATCCTTGCAAGTAACTCTTCTATTGCAAATGGCTTAGTTATATAATCATCTGCTCCTGCATCAAGACCTGACACTTTATCCATAACTGCATCTCTTGCAGTAAGCATTATAACTGGAATATCCGAAGTTCTTCTAAGTCTTCTTAATACTTCAAGACCATTAATTTCTGGAAGCATTATATCAAGAAGAATTAAATCTACCTCTCCTTTTTCTGCAATTTCAAGACCTATTCTACCGTTATTTGCTTTTACTATATCATAACCTTCATGTTTTAACTCCAGCTCAATGAATCTTGATAATTTTTCTTCATCCTCAACTATTAAAATCTTAATCATTCTTATCCACCTTTTTAAATTTTCCTTTTATGGTTTTTACATTTTCTGAAATTTCACTTATTACCTTATTAGCCTTATCTGTATTAATCCTCTTTGAAGATACATAAAATTCCATATCAAGGAACAACCCAACGACAATTAAAGGTATTATAATCCAAAACATAAAAAATGAAAGTACAATAACTACTGTAAGTGGAATCTTTAAAAATATTCTGTCTTTCTTTTTTATTTCTAAAAAAATATTATTCCATGTATCTATATATTTACATATAATTTCAAAAATTCCTTGAAAACTATTGTTATTTTCGTATTTCTTTTTTTCATTCTTAATGATTTCTTCTCTTTTCTCACTATATCTTGCTTCATTAGTATAAAAGATACTAACAGAAGGTTTTTCCACCTTTCCATTCTCTTCTAGATGTAATAAAGCATCTAAGATATTCCAATTACTATTCTCTAAAGCTGTTTTAGCTTCTTCATAGCTTATATTTGTTTTTTCCTTCAATTTATCTATTAACTTAAGCTCTTCCATAAATAGCCCTCCGTATCTACGGCATAAATAAAATTATCTATTATAATTCTATCCTTGCCCATTAGATTATACCATTTTATAATGATTTTTTATCATAACTTTATATAACTTAAAAAATAAAGAGATCTTGAATATTTTCAAAATCTCTTTACAGTACTGCATATTATTTTTCATAGCCTTCCTTAAAACCTTTTTTAATAGTATCTGCTGATTCTGATACTTTTTCAAAGACATTATTTACCTCATTATAGTTATTATAAGAACCAGCTAATGAATATTTATATCCACAGAATAATCCTACTATCAATAATACTATAGTTGGTACAGATAAGAATATTAATAAAAGTACTGATATTGTTAATGATATCTTTATTGGTTTTTCATTTTCTTTTCTAATCTCGAAGAAATTCTCATTTCCCTTTTTTATGACCTTACCTATAAATCTAAACATTCTACCAACAATTTCTCCAATTCCACCATGTTTTTCTTCATGCTTTTTACTATCTTCTTTTTTATACTGCTCTTTTTCTTTAATCTCAATTATTGTAGTAGCTTCATTATTTTCTATTTTTCCGCTTCTCTCTAAATATATAATAGAATCTACAACATCCCAGTTGCATTTTTCTAATGCATCGATTGCTTCTTCACGAGTTACATTAGCCTTTGCAATTATAATTTCAATCATTTCATTTCTTTCCATTTGATTTACCTCCTTGTATTTTTTAATCATTCATCATGGTTATATAATACTTTTAGAAGATTAATCTAAAATATAAGAAAGATTAAAATTAGATTAAAATTTAATATTCCTACTAACATTCCTTTTATTTCTTTTACATCGGCATCTGTTAAAACCAACTTAATATTTAAATACTCAATTTTTCCTGTATTTAATAGGGTTTATCTAGGTTTTCCCTACCTATTAACGTAAGATACGTCATTTTACGTATTTAAAGTAGTTTAAATATAAAAAACGACAGAATTTTTCAATCTGTCGTTTTGGAGTTGGTCTTAAGTTTATTTTATTATAAAAAGTTTAAAAGAATTCATCTCAGTATGAATCAACTTTTTATCTAACCTTACAAATAATATCTCAAAGTCATCAGTTTTATTTCCTTGATTAATTTTAATATTACTCCAATTGTTGAATCCTACAACTAACCATTCTTTAATCTTATAAGATGATTGAGGTAAAAATAGATTTAGTAAATTAGCTATATTTACTATTGCGTATAGACAATTATATATAGTGTTGCTACATTCTTCTTTATCTGAGCTAATAGTAATCCATGGTAATTTTTCATCAAAATACTTGTTTATGCTTATTATAAATTAAAAGACTTCTTCAATGGCTATCTTTAAATTTTCATTTTCAATATACTCTCCAATTAGTTTATATAGTTCTTTAATATTAATATCTATCTTATTATCAATATTTCCTTGCGGGATAGTATTATTAAAATATTTTTAGCAAAGACTAAAGTTCTATTAACCAAGTCACCATATGCTGTTAATAACTCTCTAATGTTGAGTAATAGTTGTTACTTTATTCATCCAGCGTAGCACTAGTCTCTTTAAGAGCCTCATCATTTATTATTCCCCATTTTTCTAAAGGCATAGGGCTCTCCTTTTTTATAAATTGCTCTAATATTTTTTTATAGTCATCTGCAGCCTTTATACTCCTATTATGTATCCTACATCTAATTGACTCAAATATATCAATTAGCTCATCATACTCTGGTTTTTTCATAAACTCAATACTATTTAGTTCGCAAATTGCATTATATGGCTTATCGCCACTCTGAAGATATTTAAAATATTGAAATTCAAAATCTGGCATATTAGCAATAATCATATTATCATTACCATCTTTTATTTTAGATTCATTATAAATCTTTTCATTAATGCTCCACATTGCATTTTTAATCCATTTCTCTTTTCTTTTACTAAATGGTGAGTCTATATCATGTATAACTGTATAATTAACACCAAAATGATTTAGTATTTTTTGAAACATTGGTATATTAGCTTTTCCATAACAATTAACAATTTGTATATTTCTATACTTATCATTTCTATTCTTTATATTTGTTAATACACTTTGTTCAGTATCTCCTTCCACTAATATGATGTCATCAGCAAAGAAAAACTCATTTACAGTTGGATTACATGCCCTTATCATTTGCAATCTTTTTCTTTCATCGTCATCAAATTCTGCATTTTCAGTTGAAAAAATTCTTGTTTTAGAATCATTATCTTTATCAACTCTTATTATAGTAGTATGAGGTTTTGATACATCAATAAAAATTGGAGAATGCGTGGTAATCATTATTTGCCAATTATCTAACTCAGCTATCTTATATAGCGCCTCTCTAGCTGCTCTTACTGCTGGTGGATGTAAAAAAGATTCTGGTTCTTCGATAAGTAATATTCTTGGCTTTTCATTTCCGATTGTTGTCCTTCCTTTTTTGTAATTTCCTCCTTCTGATAAAGATTCTATAGCGGACCAAAGAAATGTCCTTTGTAAGCCTGAACCTTGATTGGTTAACGGATAATCATTTCCATACCTATCTTTAATTCTAATGTGGCTACCTGCTGCTATAATTTTTTCTGGTTCAAATTTTCCGGCTTGTGGTTTTATAAGTACTTCACAGTCTGGAAATATATTTTTCATATTACTTTCAACCTTACTTGTGGTAATGTTTAATGTACTTTCTATTTCTGTTTTAACTTCCTCAGCTATTTTATTAATACTTTCTATTAGTTCATTTATTCTTGAATCCTTATTTTTAGATTTCTCTTTTACAGCCTCCGTTAGTATTTCTATAATTTGTTTTTGTAGCTCATCTGAACTATCTAATGGATTTACCTTTAATGGAGTTGGTATGCAACTAGTAATTTTACTATCCCAGCCACCCATGCCCCCTTTTATCCACTTACATTCATCATTGTTCCATGAATATTTTTCACCCTTAGTATTCTCTTTGTTCCATTCCCACCTATATTTAATGCATTCATTATATTCTTCATGCTTAAATATCCACTTTTGGCCTATCTGAGTAATATCATCTGTACTAATCTCAGAAAAAATTCCTATTATTTCAATTGGATTTTCTGTACTGTTTTTATGAAAATTCTCAATGCTCAATGGAGCACCAGCACTTGCAAACGCTTCATATGCACTTAATACAGTAGTCTTTCCTACATTATTAGGTCCAATTAATATAATAATATTATCAATTACTACTCTTAGACCCTCGACCCCAATACAACCATAGTTTTTTATTATTAATTCCCTTAATTTCATGTTGCCACCCCCATAGTATATATAATACATCTCATTTCATAATATTTCAATTTCTTATATATTATGGGTGGATTTTTAATAATTTTACATTGTATTTTTGAATATTTAGTACTATATTTTTTAGGCTAAAACATAGCAAATTCTTTAAGGTTTACCCTTATCATTTTGTAATATAAGATGCACTAAATTTTTCCTATTTATATTTTATTTATTTAAAAATTTCTTATTCTAATTTGTAAATTGAAATTTTTATATTCTCTTGAAAGCATACTATTTAAAAAAGTCTTTCGACTTTAACATTTTAATATTTTCCATTTTTACACCTATAGACACAATTTTATTCATAAAATTAATATTATCACCATGATCATGATAATAAATATTCCAAACAACATCTTGCTTTGTATTTTCTTTTATTTTTTTGAAATATGGTATATCAACATCTCCCAATGAATGACCTATAACAAATATTTTATCAACATCACTCAATCTTCTAAAAAAATCTGTATGAATTGCTATGTAATGATTTACGTCTTTAAATGTTCGTTTATAGTATTTTGCTAATGCATTATAAATACTGCATTCTTTTTCATAAAATTCTTCTCCTGCCTCATTAGCACGTCTTTTCACTTCAATTATTTTAAAAGAATCACCATGCCCAATAACTGGTGCCAAATCATTTTCTTCATCAATAGAACCATGTATGTGTATAATATTATTTTTATCTATTTCATAAATTTTTTCCAATAATAATGTATAATTAAACGTTAAAAATAAGTCATTTCTATTACCTTTTATTCTATTTGTCTTTTTAGGTGTATTTATATTAATTTGCTTAATCCATAACTTAATAAATTCATTCAACTTTTCGATATACCCATATTGCTCTTCCCAATAATCATCAAGTGTATCTTCAATTCCTATATCTCCACCCTCTAATCCCATATCAATAGATGTTCCAAAATCTATAATTTCATCCTCATTTACTGCGGATAAATTTTTTTCGAATTCTTTCCACAAATATTCTTCTACCATTTCTCTTCTGCTATCTGGCAGAAAATTGTACATCTTTTCTAAACACGTTAGATACTCCCAATCTTTATCTTCTAAATAATTTCTAAAGTCAATATATGAAGTTTTTAATCCATGGGCTCTATCAAATCCATTTCCTATCACAAATAAATTCATCTCAAATTCCTTCTCCTATTTAAATTTACAATTTATATTTACCTTATTTTTAAAGGTGAATCTCTGATTATTAGTTTAGAGAGTATATGGATAATAAGAAACTTAGTTATGTTTGAATTTGGTCTTTACATCTACATGTCCAATGTTCTTTGCAACCAGTCATATACTATCTTCAAAATTAAACTAAGATAATACTGTTTCGTATTGTTCTCTGTAAGTTTTTACAATCATTTTTATATCAACTATTTCTTTATCCGTTAAAAGTTCATTATGATCGAAAATCCAGTTATTTTCAAAAACTTTTATAATACTCCTAAACATATCATGATATGGCTGATTAAATACTTCTTCGCTTTTAAGATATGCATGATATTCACTCGTACTCCACTCTGATGTATGATAATTACTCCACATTGATGTATAATAATCGAATATACTACAGTCGGGATAAATATTACTTAACTTTATTCCCATCTGCAAGATTTTCAAAATTATTTGTTCATATAAATTAAGCAAGTGTTTCTGCTTTTCTATTTCGTCAAGTGAATCAATATCAAAAAAATTATTTCTGACCACATTAAATACCTTCGGGGTCATTTTTTCTTTTGTGGCAAAATAACTGCTGAACTCTTTGAAAAAAGAAGTGTTTTTGATTTTATCGATAATGTCTTCTGACAAATATTTTTGGAAGAATTCAATATCTACTGCTTCTGTCATAGAATCAAAGTTACATCTTGTTGAAAGATCTTCGTCTGCAAGAACAAGACTGAGGGGCTCTACAACAATAAACAAAATAATAACTTTTCCAATACAGCTTTTTAAGAGTTTTAAAAAAAAATGTGTTTCAGATTCTTTGTTGAATTTACCTGAGTACTGATGCATTATTCTGAAAGCATAGAAAGAATCAAATCCTTGCTTGTGTATGATTTTATGAGCAGATTTTATAAGCTCATCGTGTTCTTTGAAAAAGTCTGCCAGTATAGTTTTAACTTCAGTATAATTAGCATCAATATTTTCTAATTCCTTTACAAGTTTTGCATTCATAGGAAAATATCCTTTATTATTCCACCTACCTAACTCTAATTTTCCTGTATTAGAAAGGTATAACATGTTGTTTGCAACTTCAGATGCTTGTCTAATTGAATAAAATGCACAATCAAAATTGCCATCTTCATAAAGAAAAATTGAGTTTATTAAAAGTTGAATGGCTTCGCTGATAAAACTGTTGCAAAACATAATATCAATTTGACCAGTCGTCATACCACTTAGCCGATACAGACAGAGTAATAACTCATCATGTTGCGGTAAAACGAGACATTGCTTATTTTTATATTGCATACCTTTAATAAGCTGCTTTTCAAAATCGTTGCTGATATTAATCCCTCCAAACCTTTTCTTTATCTCACTAATTGCAAGTATTTTAATTGTTAAGAGTGCCTCTTTTATTATTCTCTTCTTATAACCTTTATCTCATAACATAGTTGCACTTGTACATTATGTCACTTTTTTGCATTTGAGCTTTTCATTATTAGCCTAATAGGTATATGTATAATATAAATCTCATTTTATTTGTTTCACATTAATCGAAGTATAGTTTTATAACATAGAGCTCTATATAAAAAATTATTTAGCAAAACAATCTTCTTTTTTTATTTACATTTTTAAACTTTTTGTAAAACTTTTCTACCATTCTTCCCTTCATATAATATTCAATCATTATAATCTCATTTGGTATATCAATTTCATAATATACCCCGAATGAGTATCCACATACATGTTGTGGATAAGTTTTTCCATCATATGACCAAATTTCATGTGTACTTGTAGATCTAGTTAAAGCTATTAACCTATTTCTATCTGCATCCTTTTCTTTTTGTGAACGGTAAGATTTTTTCATTTCTAAGGCTATTAAATTGTCATGTTCTGCATTTTCTCCTCTGCTATGTACTATTAAATCACAAGTAATATTTATAACTTCTTCTTTATCATTAATAATTGTTTTAATATGACCAGCATTTCTATTGTACTCGACATCGACATAATATTTCTCATATATTAAGTTTTTTTGCAACTCGTATTCTATGAATGGCTTTAAAGAAGCACATATGCAACGTTCTGATACGTCAGATTTTATCAATGATAACTCTTTAAATAAGAATTTATTATTTGCAATGCCAAAAATTTTCTTGAAATAATCCATATCCTCACTAAACTCCTTTATAGTTTAAAATTCATAAGTATGTGTAAATCCATGCTTCTTTGTAGAAAATAATTTTTGTTAAAATTATTATTGAAATTGTAAAAAACACTCAATTCAATTTTTTCTAATCACTTCAGCCTTTCCTTCTTCAACTTCTCATCATAGACATTACATCCACATTTCAAATATCCATAATCCCATTATTCTACAAACAAACTCAATTTCCTTCAAATTTTGAAAATCTTGTCAATATAATGCCAATAAAAAAGACAATTTTTTGAAACCTGTCTTTTTGGTTCGTTCATAAATTTATTACTAGTTGAATTTCCACAAAAAAAGAAGTAAAATATACTTAACCCAGTTATATATTAACCGAGTAATTCATTTTACTTAAGATAATTTTTTATGAGGTGATTTTATGAGTAGTGAAAATATTGAAGAATATATACATGTTATAGGAGCAAGAGAAAAAAATCTTAAAAATCTAAATGTGAAAATTCCTAAAAAGAAAATAACTGTTTTTACAGGTGTTTCAGGTTCGGGAAAATCATCTTTGGTATTTGATACAATAGCAGCAGAGTCCCAAAGGCAGTTAAATGAGACTTACTCAAGTTTCATCCGCCATCGTTTGCCTCACTATGGACAGCCAAATGTAGATGCTATTGAAAATTTATCCGTAGCAATTATCATTGACCAAAAACGTATTGGGGGAAACTCAAGGTCAACGGTTGGAACTATTACGGACATATATTCATTGTTAAGATTATTATTTTCTCGTATAGGGAAACCTTTTGTGGGCTATTCCGATGTTTTTTCCTTTAATAATCCTCAAGGGATGTGCCCTAAGTGTGAGGGGCTTGGAAAAATAAATATGATAATCATTGATAAATTGTTGGATAAAAATAAATCCCTTAACGAAGGTGCAATTTTATTTCCTACCTTTGAACCGGGAGGTTGGAGATTGAAAAGATATATTCATTCAGGTTTTTTTGACAATGATAAGAAAATTAAGGATTTTACAGAGGAAGAATTGGAGTTGCTTTTATATAAATCCGATATTAAAGTAACCACTTCCGATCCAGAATGGCCAAAAACCTCTCTTTACGAAGGACTCATTCCTCGAATTGAGAGAAGTTTTCTAAAAAAAGAAGGAGGTGAATCCCTTAAATATAAAAATGAAATAGCTAAAATTATCGGTCAGGACATATGCCCTGTCTGCAATGGAGCTAGATTAACACAAGATGTTTTACAGTGTAAAATAAATAATAAAAATATATCCGATTGTGTTGAGATGCAAATAACAGACTTACTTGATTTTATCCATACCATTCATGAGCCTAAAGCCGCTACTATGGTTGAGGCAATTTCAGGTCGTTTGGAGCATTTAGTATCTATCGGCCTAGGTTATTTGACTTTAAGCAGGGAAACCTCTACCCTTTCTGGCGGTGAATCACAGCGAATAAAAATGGTTCGTCAGTTAGGCAACAGTTTAACGGATCTTACTTATATCTTTGATGAACCAAGTATTGGTTTACATCCTCATGATGTTAATAAAATCAATATACTTTTAAAACAATTGCGAAACAAAGGAAATACAGTGTTAATTGTGGAGCATGATCCCGATGTCATAGAAATCGCTGATTACATTATTGATATAGGGCCAAAAGCTGGTATTAACGGCGGTAAAATCATGTATCAAGGTACGTTAGAGGGTTTAGCTCATTCCAATACACTAACTGGTAAATATTTATGCAGTCATGCTAAGCTTAAAGAAAACTGTAGAACCTCCACTGGATATTTGTCTTTAAAAAACGCAAATTTGCATAACCTTAAAAACCTTAGTGTAAATATCCCAAAAGATGTTATGACAGCTGTAACCGGGGTTGCAGGTTCAGGAAAGAGCACTTTAATCAATCAGGTTCTTCCAAAGTTTTATCCTGACACAATTTTTATTGACCAAAAGCCTATTCAAACTTCAAAGAGATCAAATATTGCTACTTTCACAGGAATATTTGATAATATAAGAGAGTTGTTTTCAAAAGCAAATCACCTAAAGCCCGCTTTATTCAGCTTCAATTCAAAAGGAGCTTGTCCAAACTGCAAAGGTTTAGGAGTAACCTATACAGATTTAGCTTTTATGGACACAATCGAAACTTTGTGCGAGGTATGCCAAGGAAAACGCTTTACAGATGAAGTATTGGATTGTACATTACGCGGCAAAAACATAAGTGAAGTTTTAAATATGACCGTTGATGAAGCCTTAGCTTTCTTTTATGAAAAAGACATATCCGCTGTTCTCAAAAGACTGGTAGATGTAGGAGCCTCCTATATAACACTTGGCCAGCCACTAAACACTTTATCTGGTGGGGAACTTCAAAGAGTGAAACTTGCTTCTGAATTAGAAAGCAGAGGAAATATTTATGTGCTAGATGAGCCTACCACAGGACTTCATATGTCCGATATATCACAACTGCTTAAAATCTTAAATCGTATTGTAGATCAAGGTAGCACAGTAATTGTCATAGAGCATAATCTAGATGTGATTAGCCAAGCAGACTGGATTATTGATTTAGGTCCCCTTGCAGGACAAAATGGTGGTAATATAATGTTTGAAGGAACGCCAAAAGATTTAGTAAATTGTGAGTCTTCTATAACAGGACAATATTTAAAGAAATATATAAAATAAGGAGATTTTTATGGGTAAAAAAGAGTTGGAACAATACTATATCCCCTTTCAATGTATGATTATCAGCAATATCAATCGCTTTAATATTGAAGGAGTAACAACTGCTCAATATAACGTATTGGATATCTTAGATAAGCAAGGCTCTAAGACTACAAAGGAGCTGGCAGAAATTCGCAGCATTTCCCAAGCTGGAATGTCCAAACTTACCAAAAGACTTTTAGAGAAAAATTATATTATACAAAAACGACGTGAAACAGATCGCAGAGCTTATGACATCATGCTTACTCCTGATGGCAAAGATTTTCTTGTAAGGTCAGAAAACTTCAGAAATGAAATAATGGATTTAATTGAAAATACATTGACAGAAAAAGAATTAGATTGTTTCCTTAAGCTTTGTAAAAAAATCACTGATTCATATATAAAGGAGTAATAAATTTTATTTTCTTCTATCTTAAACTTTTTAAGCTGCCATTTCCGAATATAGCCTATGTAGCTTGTTAATAAATAAAGATGGCAACTACAATGTAGTGCCATCTTTTGTATTAGAAATTTGTTTTTTCTATATAGTGACAATTAACGTCGATATGGTTTAAGAACAACAATAATCTTTCATAAAGTGGGTGAGCTTTATCACCATACTTTGCTTCTAGATTTTCTCCAATATCTTTTACAGTTTTCTTGCCATTTATTCGCAAAAATACATAACTTCCATATTCATCCATAGAAATTCTCTTATATTCTGGAATTCTAAATTTAAATTTTCTAAAGAAGTTTTGGATCTTGTGATCTTGTTTTTCAAGTATTGTCACAATATTGTTCTTATCTATTTCATATTCTAAACTATCAGAGATTTTAAATATTATGCTTAAGACCTCTTCGTTATTATTCAGCATTTTTCACCTTACTGTTCATTATAGGTATTATAGTAGCTATTATAAGACCTACTAATATTATAAACGCCATTCCATTAGAAGCACTGAATCCACTTGGTCCAGCTCCTTTTATAACACCTGTTACTTGAAGTGCTATACCTATAAGCCCTATTATAGAACCACCAGCAACAAGTCCAGATGATAAACTTATACCATTAGAAACTTTAACTTCTTTTTCTTTTTCAGATTTACAAGTTCTTTCTACAAATAAACGAACTAATGCACCTATTAGTATTATAGAAGTTGTAGATATTGGTAAATAGAATCCTATAGCAACTGTCATTACAGGAAGGTTTAATAAGAATAAAACAACTCCCATAACAGCACCAGTAATTATCATAACCCAAGGTAATTTACCTGACATTATACCAGCAGTTAATGTTGACATTAAGTTAGCTTGAGGTAGTGCAAATGGAACGTTATCACCAGTCATTACAAGTTGGTCAGAAAGTAATAATATAGTACCAACAACTACTGTAACACCAACTATACCAGCTATAGCAAAGTATTTTTGCATTTCATTTTTGTCGCCACCTATTATGAAAGTAACTTTTTGTGATTGAGAATAACCACCAGCCATAGCTACAGCAGTAACTATAAATGTACCAAATAAAAGTAATGATCTGTTGCTTTCAGGATTTTTCCATCCCATTGCAACGAATAATAATGTTACAACAACTATAGAAGCTATAGTCATACCAGATACAGGAAGGTTCGAAGTTCCTATAGTACCAGTTAAACGACCAGAAACTATAACAAATAGCAATGATAAGAATAATGATAAAATAGAAGCAGCTATTGCCATTAATATATTACCACCAGATATCAAGAAACCACCTATGAAACATATTACTATACCACCAAGTAATATTCTGTTTCCAGCAGATGAACCCTTACCACTATTTGAAGACTTAGCATTAATAGTTTCTTTTATGGAAGATACTATTGTAGGTATAAGCTTTATAGCACCTATTAAACCACCAGAAAGCATTATTCCAGCACCGATATATTTTACATAACTACCAGCTATGTGTTTAACCTGCATAGCGTTTATAGCAACATTAGGATCATTCCATACAGCTGCACCGTCTTGTGCAAGAGCAGAGAAGTAACCTATTAAAGGCATAATACAGAAGTTAGATAATATAGAACCAGCAAACATAGTTAAAGAAACCTCTAAACCAACTATATATCCTATACCTAGTAATAGGGGACTGACTTCAACTTCAAATTTCCACTTGTAGAAGGTTTCATTTACGTAGCTTATAACGTTGTTAGCTACATTTAAAAATGAGCTAGTTACAACAGTTATAATACCGCCTATTCCAAACCCTATTCCCATGTACTTCATTGATTCTCCAGCACCTTCTGAAGCAACAAGTGTTTCAGCTATAGCCATTGACTCAGGGTACATTAATTTACCGTGTTCTTCAACCATTAAGTAATTGTGAACAAGAGAAGCTATTCCTATACCGAATAAAACTCCACCTACACCAACAACAAAACCTTCTAAGAAAGTAACTTTAGAACCTATTAATAGAATTGCAGGTAAAACAAATATTATACCACTAGCAACAGATTCTGCACCACTTGACATACCTTGAATTAGGTTTTTACCCAAAATACCTTTTTGTTTAGAAAATACAGCTATAAGAGCAGAGCCTAATATAGAACCAGGTATACCAGCCGCAACTGTAAGACCTGATTTCATACCTGAATAGGCAGTAGATGCTGCGAACAAAGCAGACAAAATGATACCAATTATCAATACGACAACGTTTCCACCAGATTTAGAACCACTAGAAACGTAAGGTACGTAGTCTTTACCAGCTACACCACCATACGCATATTTAGATAACTTATTATCCACGATATATCCTCCTAATGTATTATATATACATATTATTTATAATATATTTTCCATTAAAATATACCATTTTTAAATATAAATTTTTTTTACTTATTTAATTGTAATGAGGCTACTAATTAGAATAATAAATTATAAGGACCAAAGATCAAAATCTTTGGTCCAAACATTTAATTAGGCACATTAAAATAAATAACAAGTCAATTATCGACGGATATTTTTTAAATGTGTCTTATTTTACATTCTTCAATACTTCCAATAAGTATTCCCAGGTCCTCTGAACTGAAGAAATACTCATATGTTCATTTGGAGTGTGAACATCATATAGATTTGGTCCAAAAGAAATAGCATCTATTTCACCAAATTTTTCTGCAAACAGCCCGCACTCAAGCCCAGCATGAATTGCAGTTATATGAGGTTTCTTTTTGTACATTTTTTCATATACATCTTCAAAAATTGTTCTTATTTTTGAATCAGGATTATATGCCCATTCAGGGTAACCAGATTCGGCAACAACACTTCCACCATTCAGTTTAGCTGTTACAGCCAATCTATTATATAATTCGTTCTTTAAGCTTCTAACAGAACTTCTGATTGAGCTTATGAATTCTACGGAATCTTTATGAGTAAAAATTATTCCAAGATTCAAGGAGCTTTCTACTAAACCCTTAATATCCATGCTCATGGAAGCTACCCCATTTATAACCAAGTATAAGTAGTTAACTACATTATTAGTTGATTCTTTTGAAAGCATTTCTTGAGGCAAGGTAGGTAAAACTTCAAATTCTACTCTTACATCAGGATCTGGTGTTCTCAATTCAGTTTTAAATAATTCTTCACACTCAGATATTTTTTGCTCAACTAAAGCTTTATCCTCGGCTCTTACTAAGATAACAGCATCTGTCTCACGTGGAATAGCATTGTGCTTAGATCCACCATTTAATGAACTGAGTCTAAAATCTATTTCAGATAAAATAGACATAAGTATACGACCCATTAATTTATTTGAGTTACCCCTTTCTTTATCTATTTCCATTCCAGAATGTCCACCTTTTAAGCCTCTTATTCTAATTATATATGGAACAAGGTTTGTATCTATTGCTTCCAATGCTACAGGAATTGTTGTTTTAACTGTAACTCCACCAGCACAGCTCACTAATAGAGTACCTTCCTCTTCGGAGTCTATGTTAATAAGTGTTCTTCCTTCTATATTTTTAGGTTCTAATGCCATTGCTCCATCCATTCCTGTCTCTTCTGAAGTGGTAACAAGCAATTCTATTGGCGGATGTTGATATTTATTAGAAGCCAAAGTTGCTAGTCCCATTGCAACCGCAATTCCATTATCTGCTCCCAAAGTTGTGCCAGTTGCATATATCATGTCATCAATTATTCTTAACTTTAGAGGATCCTTAGTAAAATCATGTTCTATACCTGTATTTTTTTCACAGACCATATCCATATGACCTTGTAAAACAATAGCAGGACTGTTTTCATATCCAGATGTTGCTTTCTTTTTTATAACAACATTTAATGCTGAGTCCTGAACATATTCTAGATTATGCTCCTTAGCAAAGGATACTAAATAGTCGCTAATCCCTTTTTCATTTCCAGATCCTCTTGGAATCTGTGATAGCTTTTCAAAGTATTTAAATACTTCAACTGGTTGTACATCTTTAAGTACTTCTTTCATTGTTATTACCGCCCTTCTTATTTTATATTTTTTATGGAAGTATTCCAAAAATTGTAAACATCCCTATAGGTATATTTACCACAAACTAAAATAAAAATCAACATATATAATTTTACGTATTTTTTATATTTCTATATAATTAAACATTAAAACCTTTAGTCTTGCATCTTTATAATATCACTTTATCAATAATCGGATAAATTAAAAAACCGTATCAGACTTCTCCAATACGGTCATCATGTATTTGTGAATTTCATTCCGGTATACACGGTGGCGTGAGAGGAGGAAAATAATTATCTTCCTCCTACTTCATTACTTTATTTAGAATGTTCGCATACATCTTTTGCAACAAGTTCATATAATGTTTTAACAGGTGCCCCTGTTCCTCCCTTAGGTGTACAATCATTTCCATCATCTGTCCAAGCAGTTCCCGCAACATCTAGATGTAACCATGGCTTATCTTGCACAAACTCTTCTATAAACATACCAGCTGTAATTGTTCCAGCATTACGTCCACCAGTATTTTTAAGTTCTGCACAGCTACCCTTATATAGTTTTTTAAAGCACTTATCATTTGGAAGTCTCCAGAATTTTTCTCCACTTCTCTTTGCTGCTACTAATAACTCATCATAAAAAGCATCATCATTACTTATTACTCCTGTTATTTCAGTACCAAGTGCTACTAATACTGCTCCTGTAAGGGTTGCTATATCTACTAATTTTTCTACATTTTCTTTTTCAATAATATAAGTAATAGCATCAACTAATGTTAATCTACCCTCTGCATCTGTATTTAGTACTTCTATGGTCTTACCTGCCATAGACCCAATAATATCTCCTGGTTTATAGCTTCCACCTGAAATAGCATTTTCACAAGCTGCTACTACCGCTATTACATTCTTTTGTACTTTATTCTTTGCTAATGCTTGCATTGTGCCAATAACAGCGGCTGCTCCACCCATGTCACTTTTCATAGTGTCCATAGATGTTGATGGCTTAAGAGAATATCCACCTGTATCAAAAGTAAGACCTTTACCTACAAGTCCAATTTTTTCATTACTCTTGGGATTACCCATATATCTCATAACTATTAATTTTGGTTCATGAATAGATCCTTTTGCAACCTCTAAAAATGCCTTCATTCCTAATTCTTCTATTTCATTTTTATCAAATATTTCTACTTCAAAGCCACTTTCTTTTCCAACTAAGGCTGCACGTTCTGCTAAAGTTTCTGGATACAATATGTTAGCAGGTTCATTTACAAGATCACGAGCTAAAATCACACCATCAATAACATTGCTAGCTTCTGCTATCTTTTCTGCCATCCTTCCTGTCCTTTCCTTTGGTGCACCTAATATAGTTACATGTGGATTATAGCTTTCTTTCCCTTTATTATACTTACTGAATTTGTAGCCTGCTAATTTCACACCTTCTACTATAGCTTTCGTAATACCGCCTGTACATAACTCTTTAGCTTTTATGAAGTAAATACCAAGGTTGTCTACATTTAATTTTTCAGCTTGTTTCATAGCTTTAGCAACTGCATTTACAAAGTCATTTCTTTCTAACTCTTCATATTTACCTAATCCTACAAAAATCTCATAATTTAAATCATCAGTTGTTCTATAAAATATTTGTTCACTTTTTCCTTCAAATACTTTTTTCAACTTCAATTTCTCTAAAATCTTACTATTTGTTTCTTGATCTTCATATGCAAAAGTAACAGTACATTCTAAACTATCAATACTTAAATCTTTTACTTGTATCATCTTATAACTTCTCCTTTATTACTTAATAATAATTATTATTAACCATTATACCACACTTTTTTAAACTTATTAAAGGATTCTTGCATGTATTTTCCTTTATATCTAGTTTTACAATTATAACATTCTAATTTCCATTTCAAATTTTGATCATATTTTCCTCAAAAAATAAGATAGGCTTTAAACCTATCATTTTATTTGCATTTTTTAATATCATTTTATCCGATGACTACCATCCGTAATACTCCCGATAACGGATGCTACCTCCCTGGATAAGTTCTTCTAATCTTCAGTTGGGGTAAGTATTCCTTTTAAGCAAACTCCATCTGAAGCTAAGAATCACTTGATAATGGTGATCCACAATATTCGCATTCTGCAACACTAGTAGTTACCCTATTTGGAGCTCCACAAGATTTACATGTTACAGCTTTAGCCTCAATTTTGGGCTCATAGTTAGGTGTGGTCCCATTGACATTTTTCTTATTTTGTTTTGATAAAACTATTTCGTTAGTTCTATCATTTATATAAGCACCTTGGAAATATCCTTTATTAATCATATCTTTTAAATCTTTTTTTACAACATATACAGGTAGAGACATAGCCCCTGCAATATTATCTATAATAAATTCTTTTCCATCCATAATTATAAAAACATATTTTTCATATTTTCCAGCCTTAAAAGCAAGTTTTTTAGAACGCTTACGCAATGCTAGTCCTATAAGAAAAAAGAATATAGTAGGCGGAATACTTTCTGTTGCATTATCTGGTGAGTTTAACATTATTATTATACCTACTACAGTCATAAAAAAACAGAAATATGTCATTATATATCTTGCAAAATCCCTACCACTATTAAAATTACGTTTCTTGTATATTAAGTACAATCCAACTGGAAAACACACTATAGTAAGTATTATAATTACAGGCCAAGAATCTAGTGTTTTAGATTCATTTTTACAATCATTATTATTCATTTATTTCTCCAACACCTTAAAATTTATATTAATCCTTTTTTATACCCTTCATCTTTATATTTTTTATATACCTTCTATCTTTTGTAGTAAGGAACCTTCCATACCACATTTTTATGATATATCACTATATTTTATATCATAATAAATTTTCTTTAATTGTTCCTTATATTTAATATATTTAATGACTTCAACAATATGCATTATTAATCACTAATTCCTCATATTTCTTTTTAAGTAAAATACTTTATTATTTAAATTATATTAATTTACAGTTATTTAGTCAATGAAGCTTTGAAATTTCACTATAAATTCCTCCTGTAAATAATACAGAAAGAGCCCTCGGAAATGATGAAGCTCCTAATTTAACTACTTTTCCTTTTTTGAATTGACACCTCGTGATATAATAAAAAAAGCATTCAAATACAAAGGAGGCGTTCACATGAAAAAAGCAGGTAAAATTCTTTTATACCTTTACTTCATCGTTTTGATTTGGATATTGCTTTTTAAATTTTCAGTTTCGCTGAATGATGTACTTAATCGAGCATTTTCTGGTGAGCAATTCCGACATATTAACTTGATACCATTTGGAGCGTCAGGTAGCGTCAAAGAAGTGGTCTACAATATTATTATTTTTGTTCCCTTAGGTATTTTGATAGAAATAGTGAACAAAAAAAGTTCAATGGTTCGAAATGCCATCTATATTTCATTGTTTAGTCTTTTTATTGAAGTGAGTCAATCCATTTTAGCGGTTGGCGCTACAGATATAACTGATCTCTTGACTAACACTCTTGGTGGAATCTTAGGCATACTGATTTATACAACTTTAAGAAAGGTATTCGATTCAGAAAAATTAGATAAGGTACTGATAGTGATAGGTATAGTGCTTTTTGTTTTGGCTGTGCTATTCGTTTTATATTTAGTATTTATTATGGGAGTTCGCATTAAATTTCTAGGTTAAACGAGACTCAGTTGTTATCTTTAAAGACGAAATGGTTGGATATAATTATAGTGGAAACTTCGTAAAAATGTTTAAAAAGATTCATGAAAAAACACCACTGGCTTTTAGGAAAATGAAAGGTTAGAGTTAAAAAGGAGAGTTTAATAATGGAAAAGGTAATATGGGTTAGAAGTAATGGAAAAATGCTAGGTACAAAAGAAGATGACGGCTTGGATATCGTAAACAGGTATTTAGAAGAAGGCTGGAAAGTTAAGCATATATCTGCATGTGCTTTAGGCGACAGCATATACGCAGGACAGGCATATATTGTTATTGAAAAAGATGTTGATTAGTATAATTTTTAAATATTTAATGTCGCATCATTAATATATTTCGAATCAAAAGTGGACAAATTAATCTGTCCACTTTTCTTATAGTCCAATATCAACATTAGTTTAAAATAGAGCCTAATTTAAAAATTCCCTTATTTCATTTCCTTGATTAACAAGGGAGTGCCCTTCATCAGGGATGAAATTTATATTAGTATGTCCTAGTAATGCTTCTAACCGTTTTGCCGTCTTTTCAGAATGTAACATAACATCTTTTCCTCCTACAAATAATGCAATGGGCATCGTTAATTTTATTAATTCATCATCTGAGAATAGAGGAATACTCTCTTTTCTAAAGTTAAAATGTTTTGCAATTAACTTTTGATAATTTAACATTACCTGTGGTATCAGTTTATCACCATTAATTTTATAGTATAGTTTATCTATTCCTTTTTCTCCTAATAACATATAAAATATAGATTTAAAAACAAAAGACTTTTTTTGAGGACCTATGCCTGCTGGACAAAGTAGAACAAGTTTATTTACCTTTTGTGGATATTTTATAGAAAACTTTGCTCCTAGCCATGCCCCTAATGAAATTCCAACAATACTTGCTTTTTCTATTGATAGGGCATCAAAAACATCATTAAGCCAATTTGAAAAATCATCTCCCTCTAATGGCAATTGAGTTTCATTACTTTTCCCTGGTTCTCCAGGCATGTCCACCGCATATACTCTATAATTATGTGAATACTTCTCCATCTCATTTATCCACATAACTGAATTCATGCCACTACCATGAAGTAATATAAGTGGTGGTAACTCTTCTTTTCCACTAGCTATGATAAATATTTTCCCATAATCTGTATTAACATTAATTTCTTCATGTGGAAAAGGCCAGTTTTTAAGTAATGATTCATAATACTTTAAGATTTCATTTTTTCCTTCTTCAGATTTAAATGCAACTTGCATCTTACTATTATCTATTTTACTGCTACTTGTTCTCATCATTACACATCCTTATTATTTAATATTTAAAATCTAATTTTTAGCATCTCCAATATTATTAAACACTCTAAAATCATTTACTTTGTATAAGTATAGATATAAAATCCAACATTACTTTTAATTTTTCTTCCATCAAAAACACTCCTTTTATGTTCTATTTATACACCCATTATATTGGACTTTATGCGAATTGTAAATATACTTTACTGCATTTTATTGTACTTTATTGATATTTACTTAACTTTATTGCCCATTCCAAAACTTATAAAAAAAACCCGACATATAATATGTCGAGGTTTTTATATTATCTATTTTATTCACTTATAGAGCTTAATTCATTACATATATCATCTATTTCGTCATAGCTACTTGTTATACCCATTATGCTATTGTTAAGCTCATCAATAGCCGTAAAGATTTCTTCCATAGCGGTTGCAGTGGATTCTACAGTTTCGTTAATATTATTTACTGAACTTAATGTATTTTTCATCGTACTTTCAAGCGATGCCGATTGTGATCCAACACTTCTTGAATAGCTTAATACATTAGAAGTATTTTTATTAACATCTTTAAATAACTCTTTAACATCATTTGTATGTTCATTACATAACTGGATTGACTTTTCTTCTTTTAATATTTCTTCTGCCACTGTCTTTGTTTTATCAGATATATTATTCAATATTGATTCTACTTGATCTGTAGATGTTTTTGAATTCTCAGCAAGTTTTCTTACTTCTTCTGCAACCACAGCAAAACCTCTTCCATGCTCTCCAGCTCTAGCTGCTTCTATTGATGCATTAAGAGCTAATAGATTGGTTTGCTCTGATATTTTTGTAATACTGTTAATAATATGAACTATTTTTGTATTTTCATCACTTAATTCATTTATCATGGATACCACACCTAAAATATTTGTATTTACCTTATTCATTTCCGAAGATAATATATCTACTTTATTATTACCTTCTAACACAACATTTTCAGTTGACTTAGATAATTTCTCCATAGTTTTAATGGCATTGGTAACTTCTTCTACTTTTTCTACTCCATCCTCTATTGAATCTTTCATTCCACTCATTACATCCACTTCTTTGGCTGCACTACTCGCAACGTCGCTTGTAGAGTTAGTTATTTCTTCTGCTATTTGTCCTGTTGCAGAAATTCCACTTTTTATTTTCTCATTAGTTGCTGTTAAAACTTTTATAGTGCTATATATTTTTTCTAGCAACAACTCTGCTCTAGATTTAGCTTCCTCAGTAGCCTTATGAGTTTCTTCTAAATCTTTATAAATTTTTTTGGTAGTAATAGCATTAATTGATAATATAGCTGATGCTGCTACTATATATAATATATACATTGCTAATTCATAATATTCTACGGAAGCAAAGAGGGTTGTTTTATAGCCTAAGAAGCAAAACACCACAAGTGCTATAGCCGAAATTGCTTCAATAATTAATATCCTTAAATCTTGATATACACTCATTAACATAACACCATAATATATCAAAATAAAATTAGCCCAATTTGGGTTTGATACAAACATTATGCCTATAACAACAGTGTACATCATCACCGTATAATACATTGTTTGAGTAATACATTTCTTTTTTATTAATATAAAATCGATTACAGCTAAAGGTATGGAAACTCCAACTAATATTAATATGGCATTCCTATCTACCTTTAAAATCACATCAAAAATTACCCTTAATACTACTGATAATATAAATCCTGCCAACATTATTTTATTCTTCAATTCTGCATTTTTTTTGTAATCCATTACCACTCCCCCTTAATTAATGCCATATTTTTATTTTTCGTAATATTTCTAGATATCTTTACCATATCCTAATGTTTTTTCTTTTTAATCCTTATAATTTATAAATATACATTTTATTATACCTAAAATATACAAATAACGGCAATACATAAATATGAATTTCTTAGGTTATTATTACGATTAATGTATTTTTTTATATAATTTTCTTAATTTATTGAGATATTTTTCGATAATTATAAAATGGGCATATTTAACAATAAAGATAAGGCGGAGATAATATGAGTATAAAAATTAAAAACATCGAGTATTACCATCCTAAAACAAACTATTCTAATGAATATTTTTTGAAGCATTTTTTTAACCAAGACGTAGATATTTCAGGGTTATTAAATATTACTGGAAGAAATCAGAGATATATTTCTGAAGATTTTCATGAAAATTCTTTAACTATGGCTATAGAAGCTTGTGAAAAAGTAATAAAAACTGCAAATATAGATGTACAAGATGTAAATTCAGTTGTATTTGTATCTAGTACCCCAGAATATCTATCTCCTACAAATGCTGTTAAAATTCATAATGCTTTAGGTTTATCTAAAAATGCAAATGCATATGATATGAATGGTAATTGTGCAGGAATGATAATTGCAATGGATCAAGTCTGTAGAACAATGAAAAGCAATGACAAAATTAAATATAGCTTACTTGTTGGTTCAGATTTAGTAGTTAGATATTCAAGAAGATCAGAACCTATTACATATGCTAATTTTGGAGAATCTGCATGTGCTGTTTTACTGGAAAACACTGAAGATAGCATATCAGATTTCATAGATAGTTCATCTTACGTAGATAGCTCATTAAGCTGCTATATAAAATTCCCTCCTGAAGGCTTTTCTAAGGTATTACCAATAGATGAGGATACCCCAAAAGATAATAGAATAATAGAATGGATAGATTTTAATACAGATGAGGCATTTGCAAGTTCTGTTGATTCAATAAATGAAATACTAGCTCGAAATAATCTAACTAAAGACGATATTAAATTATATTGTTTATCTCAATTTGCAAAGAAAAATGTTGATATTATAAGAGAGACTTTAGAAGAACCAGAACACAAATTTCCATTCGTAGGTGACAGATTTGGATATACAGGTGTTACAAGCCCATTTATGGCCTTAGCCGATTCTGTTTCAAATGGCAAAGTTAAGCATGGAGATTACATTATTTTATGGACAGTTGGAGCTGGTGTGGTTGCTTCATGCATACTACTTAGATATTAATATCAAATCACAAAGTCAGATATGAACTTTTTGATCCAAATTGTGTACTAGCCTTCTGTAGACTAAAAAAGCTGTAGTTTTATCTACAGCTTTTTAACAATCAAAATTATTTTCTATCATATTAATCTTCTTTATTCATTTCTAAAATTAATATGTGGGAAGTTTCTTTCCCTTTAATTAAAATATCTTCCTCAACTATTTCCATTCCATCTCTTTCATTTAATTCAATTTCATTAATTAGTGAATTTCCTTCTATTTGAACTAAATAAGCCTGTCTTCCTTCCTTTACTGGAAAGCTAATTTCCTCTCCTTTTTGGAGTTCTAAGGCATAAATATTTACATCTTGGTTTATCTTTATTGGCGCATTCCCCTCTTTACTTGATACCATATGAAGCCATTTGTTTTCTCTATCCTTCCAATTAAATCTGTAATCTCCATAGTTAGACTCATATCCTTTCTTATCAGGGAAAATCCATATCTGTAGAAGTCTTGCTGTATCTTTTCCAAGATTATGCTCACTATGATAAACCCCTGTTCCTGCACTCATGTATTGAACATGGCCACGAGTTATAGTTTTTTTATTGCCCATATTATCTCCATGAGTAAGTTCACCATCTATAACATATGATACTATTTCCATATCTCTATGAGGGTGAGTGTCAAACCCAGTATTAGGTTGAATTAAATCATCATTTATAACTCTTAAAACTCCAAAGTTTATATTGTCTGCATTATAATACTCTGCAAAGGAAAAGTGAAATTTACTTTTTAGCCATCCAAGATTGCTGCTACCCATGTTTTTGCTTTCTATTTTTTTTAACATTTATATCACTCCTATTTAACATTAATCTATACTTCAATTAAACTCATTTATATTTTTATATCTAGTTACTTTTAGTAACCTTCTTTATAATTATTATTACATAATAATTATTATCAGTCAAGAGTTTTTGGAAATCAAAAAGAATCCCCTTAAATTTAACATAATTGTGCGAAATTCTCCCTTCTTCTATAAGCGAGATATGAATAGCACTTGCCGATAGGCAACAAGTATGACAAACTATAATCAGTTATATTAGCTGAAAGGTAGTGTTATTGATTAGTATTAGCTATAAAGTATAGAAGAGAAGTTATTGTATTATAATAATTGGTGGAATGGCTATAGATATAGTTAAAAAATATATACAAAATCAAGGTGCGAAGTGAGGTGAGGATATGTTAAAGGCTTATAAATATAGAATTTATCCGAATGAAGAACAAAAATTATATTTAGCTAAGACCTTTGGATGTAGCAGATTTATCTATAATAAAATGTTAGCAGATAGAATTAAATCTTACGAAGAAAACAAAGATTTAGATATTAAACAAATTGAATATCCTACACCTGCACAGTATAAGACTGAATTTCCTTGGTTAAAAGAAGTTGATAGTTTATCACTTTCTAATGAGCAGTTAAATTTAGACAAAGCCTATAAGAACTTTTTTAGAGATAAGTCAGTAGGATTTCCTAAATTCAAAAGTAAGAAAAGTAATTATCATAGTTATACAACTAATAATCAAAAAGGTACTGTATACATTGAAAATAATAAAATAAAAATACCAAAATTAAAAACTATGATAAAGATAAAACAGCATAGACAATTCGATGGATTAATTAAGAGTTGTACTATATCTAAAACACCCGGCAACAAATACTATATTTCTATATTAGTTGATACAGAAAATATTAAATTGCCTAAAACTGATAAAAAAATAGGTGTCGATATGGGACTGAAAGAATTTGCAATATGCTCAGATGAACATAGAGAGCCTAATCCAAAGTATCTTAGAAAATCAGAAAGAAGATTAATTAAGTTACAAAAAGACTTATCAAGAAAGCAAAAGGGTAGTAACAATAGAAATAAAGCAAGATTAAAAGTAGCTAAATTACATGAAAGGATAGCAAATCAAAGGGCAGATTTCTTACATAAGTTATCAATTAAACTAATTAGAGAAAACCAATCTATAGTTATTGAGGACTTAAAAGTTAAGAACATGCAACAGAATCATAAATTAGCTAAAGCTATAAATGAAGCTAGTTGGTCAGAATTTAGAAGGATGTTAGAATATAAAGCTGATTGGTATGGAAGGGAAATAATAATAGCTCCATCAAACTACGCTAGTAGTCAATTATGTTCTGAATGTGGCTATAAAAATACAGAAGTAAAGAATCTAGCAATTAGAGAATGGATATGTCCTAATTGTGGTACGCACCATGATAGAGATATAAATGCTAGTAAAAATCTACTGAAATTAGCAATATAATTTTGGTATTATAACGAGGTTGGTTCGACCTTATTAGCTTGGGTAAACTTGGCACATTAGTGCTATTGACCAAGAAGCTCTCACCTCTTTAGGTGGAGAGTAGTTCACGGAGATTCTAATTCCACTTTTCCGCCCATTTTTGAATTTCATCCATAACCCCTTGAAGGTCATGGCCTTTTTCTGTAAGCTCATATTCTATACGTACAGGGGTTTCTGGATAAACCCTTCTAATAACAATTCCCTGACTTTCTAATTCTTTAAATCTTTCTGTAAGCATGCGAGCGCTCATATTAGGAATGGCATCTGCTATGTCAGAAAAACGCTTTTTGCCACTGAGTAATGTCCTTATAATTAGTCCAGTCCATCTCTTTCCTAATAATTCAAAAGCATTTTCAAACTTTGGGCACATATGATATTTTTCCATATTCACTCACCACCCACCTATATTCTATCATAGTAACTTTAAAAAAGTAAGTAGGTTATTATAAGGAATATATAGTAAAAGCATTGCATATCATCATTGACCCATGGTCAAAATATTCATGAATATAAAAGTATGCCAAAAGAAATCGCATAATTTGACTTTTTTAATAATACATGCTAATATTTAAACGAAAATAATATATTTAGTCGCTAGGGGAGCTTTTGCTGAGACACTTCGGTGGACCCTTTGAACCTGTAACAGGATAATACCTGCGTAGGAAAGCGTGAGTCTTTGTATCCTCCAGCGATTATAATTAAATCTTAAGGAGGTTTTTTCATGCCAAAATTTAATAGTGAATTTTTAAAGGAGTTTTTAGAATTTAAGCCTGTAACTGTAGTAGTATTAGCTTTACTTATATTGTTATCTATAATAGGCTTAAAAAAGAGAAAGGAAACTAAGTTTAGCATTAAAATGTTGGTATATGGTAGCTTATGCATTTCCATATCTTTTGTATTATCTTATATGAAACTATTTTCATGGCCTCAAGGTGGTAGTATAACTCCTGCTAGTATGTTGCCAATTATAATGTTTTCATCAATGTTCGGAGCTATACCAGGCATTATTGTTGGAACAGCTTATGGATTATTACAATTTATTCAAGAGCCTTACATAGTTCACTGGGCGCAGGTGTTTTTAGACTTTCCATTAGCTTTCGGAGCTATAGGGCTTGCTGGTCTATTTAGAAATAATTTAGCTTTATCTTCTTTGGCAGGTGGTCTTGGAAGAATGTTTTTTCACTTCCTATCTGGAGTTATATTCTTTGGTAGCTATGCCCCAGAGGGAATGCACCCTGTTATATATTCTTTATCAGTAAATGGTCTTTTAATAGGAACTGAAACAGTTATATGTATAGCTGTATCTCTGCTTCCTCAAATAAAATCTGCCACTAGAAGAATTGCTAGAGAAATTACTGCTTAATTAAAAAACAAATAAATTCTTAACATATTAAATTCCTAGTGAATATTCACTAGGAATTTACCTTCATATGCTTTAATTTATAAAGACTTTTTATATTTCTTAAAGTAGGCTGAACTTGAAAAAATAAAAAAAGCACCAAAAATTATAAAAAATACTGCAGAAAAATATAGTTTCCCAATTAAATGCCATATTCCTATAGCTAACCATAGAACGCCTGCAATTGCATATAATTTCCATGAACTTTTATTATCTATTGCTTCACTTTTACACTTACCGTATTTTTTTATTTGCTTAATTCTAAAATTATACATTAAGTAGGGCATAAAATTAAAAACAAACACAACCATATCAATTACTAATAATCCTAAGATAATCATAAAAATAGGTCTTATAGAAATTAGAGAAACGGATAATAAACCTATTAGAACTATAGCTATTATTAAAGAATAAAGCGTTCCCTTTCTTGTTCTATTCCTTATACTTATGTACTTATCTATCTCTGATTGGCTATCACTATAAATAGGTTTAGTGCCAGCTGGTGCTGAAAAAATGTGCATTTGGCCTCCTATAGAAATAACAAGTTCCCATCCTGCTTCTTTAAATAAAGTAAAATATTCTTCATCTGCCTCCATTTGATAATCTAAGGTATATACTATGTCTTGAGGCCTATCTTTTTTTAATTTATAAAAAAAACCTCCTGCTATGTCTTCTAATATCCAACCTTGGCTTGCATAATTTTTTAGTTTTTCCATATCACTTTCTTCACTAAAGGCAAACCCACTAATCATTACATATTTACTTTTCATGAACACTCTCCTTTTCTATTTCAAAAAATTCTCAGCAAATTTAACCATCTGTTTTTTACGCTCGATTTCTTTTTTCAGCATCTCCCGCCCTTTATCTGTTATATTATATACTTTTTTATTTTCATTTGTGTCTGAATTTAACTCTATTAAATCCGCCGCTAAAAGCTTTTTAAGTGTTGTATAAAGTGTTGCAGGACCGATAACAACTTCATTATTAGTAAGCTTCTCAATGGTTTTCATAATTAAGTATCCGTGCTTTTCCTCAATAACGCTAGCTAAAATGTAAAAAGTAGAGTCCGTTAGTTCTCCAATATCAATAGAATCTTTTCTTGCCATAACACTATCCTTTCTATTTTTTATATATCATTTATTAATATATCATTAAATATACTATATCAATAAATGATATATTTGTAAATAGTTTATTTTTAAATAAAAAAAGGACTCACCTTTTAATGGCAAGTCCTTTTTTATTTAAACTTTCTTATGTTTTATATATGTTTTCTTAAATTATTAATATGTTTTTCTAGGTCATTTGAAACATCCACTACATTTTCCATACTAGTTATTTGTTGATTAGAGGCAGAGGATATTTCTTCAACAGATGCAAGTGTTTCTGCTGATATATTGGATAAGGAATCAATATTTTTAAGTGTACCATCAATTTGTGTGGACATTTCTAATGAAGTTGCTGAGGAAATTGAAATTTTCTCTATGACTTCATTTAAGGCAGATTGAATATTAGTAAAGGCATTCTCAGTATCATTAACGGAGCTATTTTGAGAATATACAAATTGAGATATATTATTCATTTCATTTAGGACATTTAAGGACTCCTTTTGAATTTCTGTTACAATCGCATTTATTTCTGATGCAGAGCTTGAAGAGTCTTCTGCAAGTTTTCTTACTTCTTCAGCAACTACTGCAAATCCTTTCCCTGACTCACCTGCACGTGCTGCTTCAATAGCTGCATTCAAAGCTAGTAAGTTTGTCTGGGAAGAGATATTTGTAATAGTATCAATAATAACACCTATCTTTTTAATATTTTCCTCCAATTTCATCACTCTATTAGACAAAGAATCCGTTAAATTTTCAGTTTCTATTGACTTATCTTTAAGGACTTTAATTACTCCTTTTCCCTTTTCACTAACATCAAGTACATCGCTAGAAGCTTTTTTCATATCTTCAAATAGCTCTACTAGGTTGCTAGAGTTCTTCGAAATAATCTCTGAGGCTTTATTGATGTCTTGTAAATCATAGGTTTGGCTAGTCATACTGGTATTTATCTGACTCAAGGAATCGGTAATATCCGTAAAGGTATCTGTATTTGCAACAGAAAGATGTTTTAATTCGTCAGCAGATGTTTGAACATCATTAATAATATTTTCCGCTGAATGTATTATCCCCTTAACCTTGCCAATCATTGCATTGTAGCTATCACTTAAAAGTTTCAATTCATCATTTGAATCAATTGTACTTACCGCATCTAAGTTTCCATCTTCTACTTCTTTCATAGTTTTAATTAAAGAATGTATAGGTGAGGTTAATTTTTTAGATATAAGTGCTATTATAAAAAGTACTAAAATTAAAGTAATACTAAAGGCAAATACTATTGTAATTGTAAGGGCTCTGGCTTGCTTTGTAACTTCTGAATAATCCATGATGGAGACAACCTTCCATCCAGTAGAAGGTAACACTGCCACATTCATAACTTGGTGGATTCCATCCACATTGTAATCTGTACTAAGCCCTACCTTTCCCTCAAGTTCTTTTAACTCATCTATTCCTATTTCTTCTGTAGTCTTTAATATCCATTCCTCATGTTTGGGGTTTGCAATAACTGTATTGTTTTTATCTAAAACTATTAGATATCCGGTTTCTCCAACTTTAATGCTTTCAATGGTCTTTTGAAGACTTTCCAGTTTTACACCTATTCCAACAACTCCCTGAAGTTGTCCATTTTTTTCAACTGCGTGAGTAATGCTTAAAATCATTTCTTTAGATACAGATGTGCGATATGGATTTCCAATTAGAGGACTATCCTTGTTTATTAAAGAATCTTTATACCAAGGTCTATCTTTTGGATTATATGGGTTCGATGCCGCAAACTTAGGATACTCAATATATCCTCCATGTTCAGTACCTAAAAATATAAATTCCATATCCTTATGGGATTTTTTTACGCTTTCAAAATACTTACTAATAGAATTTTCTGTAATACTATCCTTATAAGTAAAGTTATTAGAATCAAATTTAGTATAATCGTTTATTGTATTATCCATGTTTTGGACTCTTTCGTCCATGGCAAGCATTTTTATATTTTCTGTCATAGGGTTAATAATTGAATCTTCAATATATCTAGCTACTTCTCCTAAGATTTTGTTTGTATTTTGAATTGTAGTTTCATTTATTCTGCTTGTAATTACATTATTTAAATAAAAGCCGCATAGTGAGTAGGATACTAAAGATACCAGTAAAACTCCAATAATAAACTTAGTTCCAATCGACATATATTTCTTCATATAATCCCAACCTTTCAATATTTTTACATAACCCCAACAACCTCCTATGGTAGATGTTGTACCATAGGAGGTTGTTTAATTTTACACTATTTTATTCTTATTACTTCTCCATCAATGTTCTTAGCTCTAACAACTTCATTTAATACAACTGTTCTTTTTAAAATGCTATTTATCAATTAGTATTTTAAATATTATATTGTATTGATTATCTCTTTTTGAACTTTAGAACTTTACCAGCTTTTTGAGGTTGCGGTTCACCTTCATTGATTAAAATTTTACCATTTACTAATACATAATCAATTCCTAATGGATATTGAATTGGATCTGTATAATCAGCTGTATCTTGTATCTTTTCAGGATCAAATACTACTATATCAGCTGCTAGTCCTTCTTTTAATACCCCTCTGTCTGTTAAGCCAAGTACTGCAGCAGATTTTCCTGTCATTTTGTGAATTGCTGTTTCTAATGTAAATGCCTTTTCTTCCCTTACATATTTAGCTAGTACCCTTGGGAATGCACCATGTAGTCTTGGGTGAGGCTTTCCTCCCATAATTCCGTCTGTACAAACATTTTGTTCTGGACGGCTCATTATTAATTTTACGTGTTCTTCTGTGCCATAGAAGTCTACTAATCCTACTATATTTTCTTCTTCCATGATTACATCGAATATTGCATTTAATGGATCTTTACCTTTGATTTCTCCAACTTCAATAAGGTTTTTACCTACTACAGCTGCATTCTTTTCTGAACCAACGAATGTAACAAAGATTCCTTCTAATCCAGCGAAGTCAACAAAGTTATCCCATCCTGGAATACCATTTTCAATATCTTCTATCATCTTTTCTCTTAATTTTTGGTCTTTTAATCTTTCAATTAATTTATCTGTACCTCCATCATGTACCCAAGGTGGAAGTATAACGCTCATCATTGTACTTCCTGCCACATATGGATATTGGTCAAAGGATACTGTCATTCCCTCCCTTTTAGCTTCGTCAAGTCTAGCTAAAACTTTAGGAAATTTGTCCCAATTATTTTTACCACAAACTTTAAAGTGTGAGAAATGCACTTTACATCCGCTTTCTTTTCCTATTGTCAATATTTCTTCCATTGAATCTAGTATTGAATCAGCTTCACTTCTTTGATGAGTTACAAATACTCCACCTTTTTCATGTAAAACCTTTCCTAATTCTATAAATTCATCGATCTCAGCATAGCAACATGGTGGATAAATCATACCTGTTGACATACCGAATGCACCTTCATCTATTGCTTTGGCAAGATTTTTTTGCATTAATTTCATTTCTTCCACCGTTGGCTTTCTGTTGTCTAGTCCCATGGATATCATTCTTACATTTCCATGTGGTGCAAGATATGCAATGTTTGGACCTAAATCTAAAGTTTCGATTAATTCTAGATAATCTGATACACTTCTCCAAGTCCAATCTACTGGATATTCTCCTTCTAGACCTTTCATAGCTTTAATCCAAGGTGATAGAGTCTCTTCATTAACTGGAGCTGGCCCCATACCATCTTGAGCTACTAATTCTGTAGTAATACCTTGACGAATTTTTGGTGTTAAGAAAGAGTCTTTAAACAAAAGCATACTTGAGTGACTGTGAGTATCTATGAATCCTGGTGTTACTACTTTACCAGCTGCATCGATAACTTTATCAAATCCCTCTTCTGATATTTCACCTATTTTAACTATTGTATCCTTCTCAATTGCCATATCCGCTTTAAATCTTTCTTTTCCTGTACCATCAATTATTGTACCATTCTTGATTAATAATTTAGTCATAATATTATCCCCTTTCTGAAAATTCTCGTTATAAAAATTCATTATGCATATCTATGTGTAATTAATGTAATATATCTCTTAAATCCTATTTAAGATCTAGTTATCAAGATCTAGTTCTTTTGCAGGCTGAACACCCATTTTTCTATCTATTGCTGATACTAAAAATATTACTATGAAGGCTACGATACCGCCAGGAACCATTGCATTTAATCCCCAAGGTGTATTAAAACCATAAATCCATATAGCAGCCACAAGAGTACCAGTAACAATTGATAAGAAACCTGCTCTTTGTGTAACATTTTTATAGAAGATACCGCAGATAAAGGCTGCGAAAGGTCCTGCACTTCTTAGTGCGAAGGCTCCCATCATAACGCTAATGATGTTTGAAGCGGTTAGTGCAACTACCAGTCCCACAAGACCAACTACCACCATTGTTACACGAGAAATCCAAACCTCTTTATTATCATCCTTAACACCTTTATTTATATAAGGTGTAAAAATATCGTTAGTAAACATTGTAGCAGTACCGATCATATTACCTGAAGCACTACTCATAGTTGCTGCTACGATAGCTGCAAGCACTATACCTGCAACCCAAGCAGGAGCAAAAGTTAATGTTGCTTCTGCTAAAGCATTTTTCTGAGCACCGCCTGCTGCAAAGCCATCAATACATACATAAGCTACTAGACCTATGATGCCAGGAACGATAGCATAAACAGCGGATAAAATACCGGCTATAAGGGAGCCTAACTTAGCGGACTTTCCGTCTTTTGCAGAACAGTAAGTTTGTACTATTTCCTGTCCTGTTGGGAAGGTCATGAAGTACATAGCAATATACCCGATTATAGTTGGAAGTCCTACTTTAGTCATGCTGAGAAGATCAAGGTTATTACCCGAATTATCGGTAACTGTCTTAGCCTTTTCAAATAATGTTGAGAAACCACCAACGGCATTGTTGTTAACAACTATAAGCATAGCGATGGTCATTCCAAGGGTTATAAATAAAACGTGCATTACGTTTGTTGCTGTAACAGAGGTAAATCCTCCTACCATAGTGTAGACGATAACAACCGCTGTAGTAATTATAGCTGCTGTTCTAAATTGAACTCCGGTAACAACATTAATTATTGAAGCAGTAGCTATTATCTGTGCACCTGTAGCCATAAACAAAGCAGCAATAGAGGTAATTGCGGTAAAAATATGTGATGGCTTGCCATATCTTTTACTGATTATCTCAGGAACAGTATTAGCCTGTGTTTTTCTGAAATAAGGAGCGATGAAGGAAACTAAAACGAAACCTATACCTGCTGCAATAACATACCAGCTTGCAGATAGTCCATAGGTGTAAACATTAGTTGCAACACCTGTGGTACTTGCACCCCCTGTGTTAGCTGCAAAGAGTGTACCTGCAAGAACTATAGGTCCTAAAGATTTACCTGCCATAAGGAAATCATCGTTACTCTGCTTATCTGTCTTTTTCTTTTTACTATTTGATACAACAAGACCAATAACAACTGTCGCCGCCATGTATAACAAAATTATTACCAATGCTGTAATCTGTGTACTGTTCATATTAACTCCCCCTATTTATTATTTTTATTTAAGTAACGCCTTCATAACCCCAAAGTAGCACTGAGTTACTGAAGTTAACTGTTCAATTTCAATGTACTCGTTTAATGTATGTGCAAGATTTTCTTTTGAAGGTCCCATACCAAGGGTCTTAATCTTAGCCTCCCCTGCATAGTGACTGCCGTTAGTGCAGAAATTATATTGAGTAATGGAAGGATCAAAGCCCATAGCTTTCATTTCCTGGTAAACATCTTGAACAAATTCTTCCTTCTCATCATAGAGCCAGCCTGGGAAGAATCTCTCTCCCTGAATTTCATTGCCGGTATAGCACATTTCCTTTCCTATGGAATAGGAAGCCTTAACTTTAAGCTGAGGGTCCTTTTTCATCATCTCTTCAAGAAGCTCTGTTATAGGGGCCAATACGCTTTCTTTAGTTTCTCCTACTAAAAGTCTTCTGTCATAGGTAGCTCTGCAGTAGTCAGGTACTACTGAAGCTCCTGGATAAGGACTTGACTTAATATCTGTAAGTTCTAAAATACCATCACCTAAAACCTCATGATGTGTTAGTTTTAAGGTTTTTATAGCATCGATTACCTGAGTCATTTTATATACTGCATTGATACCCTTTTCAGGATTTGCTGAATGGCATGACTTTCCAAAGGTTTCGATTATTATTTCTCCTCTTCCTCTTTGTCCAATTTTAATGTTAAGCTGAGATGCTTCTCCTATAACTACATAGTCAGGCTTTACTCTTTCACTTATGGCTCTTGCAGCAACACCTTCAAAGCATTCCTCATGAACCACTCCTGCTACATAAATATCTCCAGCAAAATCTCTATTAGAGTCCTCTGCAAAGTTTGCTGCGGCACAAACCATTGCAGCTACAGCCCCCTTCATGTCTGAGGCACCTCTTCCGTAGATTTTTTCATCGTGAATTTCTGCTGCGAAAGGTGGATAAATCCATTCCGCGGGGTTTGTTACTGGCACTGTGTCTATGTGACCATCAAAAAGTATTTTTTTACCTGGCTTATTTCCTTTTATGTGGCCTATAACGTTTCCATAGCCATCTACTGTTACATCATCAAAGCCTAGTGCCTCAAAATTTCTTTTTAGCACCTCAGCAACCTTATTTTCCTCTCCTGAGTAGCTTTGAGCTCTTATAAGTTCCTGACATAGTTCTATAACCTTTTCTTCTCTTTCTTTACTCAACATTTCTATCACCTCGTAATATTTATATTTTCTCATAGCTTGGATATTTTCCATTCCAAACAACATCTCTATAGTTTTCTTTGTCTGTATCACCTTCTGTACTAAAGAACAGCACCCTTGAGTTTTCATCCAACTTAAGCTTTTCTTTAATCCAAGCTAGATTATTGTTAGTCATTATTTCAGCAACACAACCTAAGGTAGCTGCTCCGCTTTCACCGGAAATAACCCTCTCATCTCCTCTAGGTGGATTTCCTAAGATTCTCATGCCTTCTGCTGCTGTATAGTCCGGGCAAGATATAAAGTTATCCGCATAGTCATTAAGAATATTCCAAGCTACTGTGCATGGCTCACCACAAGCAAGACCTGCCATAATAGTATTCATATCATCTGTTACAAAATGTAGCTTTCCGTCATTGGCTTCTGCCGTTCTATAAACACAATCGGCTTTATTAGGCTCTACTATGGTTATAATAGGCCTGTCCTCACCATAAATAGCTGAGAATAAACCTATAATGGAAGCTGCCATGGAACCTACACCTGCCTGAAGGAAAATATGTGTTGGCTTTTCCACTCCAAAGCTCTTTAACTGTTCATAAGCCTCATAGCCCATGGTGCTATATCCCTGAATAATCCATGTAGGAATATCTTCATAGCCCTCCCAAGCTGTATCTTGAACCATTACCCAGCCCTTTTCTTCAGCCATTCTATTTGCTAAACGTACTGCTTCGTCATAGTTTCCATCAATTATTGAAGCCTCTGCTCCTTCTGCAATAATGTTATCTAGTCTTTCCTTAGCACTGCCCTTTGGCATATATACCACTGAGTGCTGTTTTAGTTGATTTGCTGTCCATGCTACTCCTCTTCCGTGATTTCCATCAGTAGCTGTAACAAAAACCATATCGCCAAGTTCTTTTCTAACCTCTTCAGAGATTAATTTCTCATGTGGCATTTCTGATATGCTTCTGTTAAGTCTTTTAGCTAAATAATTTCCTATAGAAAAACTTCCTCCCAGCACCTTAAAAGCATTTAATCCGAATCTATAGGATTCATCTTTTACATATATGGCTCCCAAACCTAATTCTTTAGCTAGATTCTTCATATCTCTTAAAGGTGTTTCCGTATAAACTGGGAAACTTTCGTGGAAGCTCTTCACCTCCTTAGCTGTATCAATGCTCAGAAAACCTAAAGGATATTTCTCTCCTTTTTTGCGTTCAGCTTGTACTATCTTAAATGTTTCTTTCATCCTTACATCCTCCTCATATCATTTTGTCAGTATTAATAGCTTTTTATTTTTATTTAATTTAATAGCAATTATGATGACAATATTAATATAAGCAATTGTCATGCCAACATCTTAAAAAAACTGTTTTTTTGATAACATTTATATTAATACTTTTCAGAATCTTCATATTTCAAGGGCTATATCCTTATAAATAAAAAAAGACGTTTATAAGACCAGCTCCATAAACGTCTAAGTTAACACTTTATTTTTTTCATTTTTAAAATTGAATTTTCATTTTGAAAATTATTTATTTGACAATTCCTCTAACCTTCTATAAAAAGTGGTTAATCCAATGCCTAGACTCGCTGCTGCTTTTCTTTTTCCTTCTGTCGTATCCCCAAAAATGTTTAGAGCCTTCTGTATCTCTCTAAGCTCTAGTTCCCTAATAGGTGTTATTGTATTGGGGTTATTACTGATTACAACATCCGTGGAAACATCCTCTAAAAAATCCACCGGAAGGGTTTTATCATTTAAGACTCCATCGTATTCCATCATATTAACCATAAATTCCACGGTATTTTCTAGTTCCCTTACGTTTCCTCTCCACATATGGTTCTTTAACAGCTCCATGGTACTTCTTTCAATATAGCTGTAGGACTTATTAAGAAGACGGCTATATCTTTTGATAAAATAATCCGTAAGTTCTTCAATATCCTCTCTTCTTTCTCTTAGAGGCTTAGTACTTAAAGGTATAACATTCAATCTATAATACAGGTCTTCTCGAAACTTTTTTCTCTCTATCATATCTTTAAGATCCTTATTAGTAGCTGCTATAACCCGAACATCTATAGGTATCACCTGATTAGATCCAATACGGGTAATTGTCCTTTCTTGCAGTACTCTTAAAAGTTTAGCTTGAAGGTATATAGGCATATCTCCTATTTCATCTAAGAATATTATGCCTTGGTTAGCAAGCTCGAACTTTCCTATTCTTCCCTTTGGGTCCGCTCCACTAAAAGCTCCCTTAACATATCCAAAAAGCTCGCTTTCTAGTAAAGATTCTGGTATGGCAGCACAGTTAACAGCCACAAATTTCTGAGTCCTTCTATCGCTTTCTCTCCATATGGCCGTGGCCACCATTTCCTTACCGGTTCCGCTTTCTCCTGTAATCAGCACCGTTGAATTTGAGCCAGCCACCTTCCTTATATTATTTTTTAACGTTTTTGTGGCCTCACTGCTACCGATAATATTTTTCGCATCTACAGTTTTAAGTGTAGCCGTCATTTCGTACAAATCAGAATGTACGGTTTTAATATTTTTAAAGATAAGGACACTGGTATACTGGTCATCTCTTATCCCCAAAGGGTATACCTTTCCCATAATAAGTAACTCTTTATTGTCTATTATTATCTTGTATTCAGAGGTATTGTTCAACTCATCACCGGTATAAATCATTTCCACGGTCTTGCCTTTTAATGTGGATATGCCCAACTGCTTCTCGGCGCTCTCGTTATTTCTTGTTATGATATTACCTTTTCCGATTATCAATACACCCTGTTCCGTATAATCAATTACATTGTTTAAAATAGCTATTACGGCTAGGTTACTTTCTTTTTCCTTCTGTTCTGAGGCTTTGGCCGCAATAAAATATGCTATCTGATTAATAAACTCAAGGTAAAGCTTCTCATTTTGTAAAATCAAATCCCTTTGGTCCGTACTACTTCCCACAAGTCCTATAATTCCTATAATTTCTTCATCAACTTTGATTGGCATGGAAATCTCTATGGTTTCCTTACAATTGCTGCAGTTTGGGCAGTTAAAACACAAAGGATCCTCTCCGGGATTATGAATAACCCTTGTTTCTCCGGTATTTAAAATATGCTTATAAACATAGCCCTCAGAGGACATGTCCTGATTTATCCCCTCTGCATAAAGGCCTGTACCCGCTACACGGTATAATTTTTCATCCACTACCTCTACATCCACGCCAGACACCTGAGCTATTACCTCTGCATATTCCTGAACGATATCCTGAATTGAACATAAATTAAAATTCATATCCTCACCCTTTTTCTCATTCTTATGTTTATAATATATTAATTTAGAGAATTTATCAACAATTGTAATATGATGACGAATCACCTTCAATGTTTCTTTATTTTTTGCCTTTTATACATATTTAATTATATATAAGCTTAAAAATATTTAAAAACCCTCAGTTATTTAAATGCTATTTTTGCAAATCCCTATAGTATTTTGGATATTTATCACTTTTATTTTTATTACAAATACTTATTGCTTTTTCCTTATTAAGTGGCAGCATGCCTTCTGATTGCTTAAATACTTCTTTATTTACCTTCTGAGCAAAGCACCCTATTTTAGGGTTACCAATACAATTCTTCATTTCAACCCAAAGCTTTTTTATAGATTCTTCTTTTACATTTCCAAAGCTCATAGGTACAAAATCGCAAGGATATAATTCTCCTGAAGAAGATATATAGGAATGTTGATTTCCTGCACCACAACCAAATTTAGCTTCACTTTCTGTATAGGCAAAAGTTGTGATCTTAGGTAAATCACTTTTTTTATTTGCCTTATGTTGTATACTTATAAGCTTCTCCCTATCACTCTTATTATAAAACACATTATCTAGTTGCTTTTCAGTTAGAAGATTTCCACTTAGTATAGGTTCCAGTATTTTTACTTCATGGGCACCATTATCTTTAGCCAACTTAAATAAACTAAGCAATTTTTCCTCATCAAGATTTTCCTTTAATATAACTGTTTGTGCCATAGTATATAGCCCTGCCTTATTTGCATTTCTAATTGCCTCTAGTGCATAATCGAAAGCATTTTCATTATTTCTATTCTTATTATGTTTATCTTTATCACAGGAATCCAGGCTTATTCCTATGCCAAACAGCCCACTATCTTTTAACTTTGTTGCTTTCTCATAGCTTAGATTAAAGCCACTAGTAAATAAAATTGATGTACTTCTATGATCTATAGCCCTTATAATATCAAATATATCCTCATGTACTAAAGGCTCTCCTCCTGTTATTCCAATAATAGGGACACTCATATCTTGAAGCTCCCCTATAACTTTAATCCATTCTTCTTTTGTTAATTCCTTTTCTGCTGCCCTATTTTTTGCACTGCAATAAAGACAATTATTAGGACATTTATTAGTTATACATAAGTACATAGATATAGGTGCAGTTCTTTTAGCATATATTTGCTTTGTAAATATATTTATGGGTTCATCTACTGCTAAGATATTTTGTATAAAGGATTTAGATGGGAAAGGCGGAAAAAAGGTGTTCAATAGATACTTGTCCTCATGCTTCACTAGCTTCTCTCCCTTTAAAATGCCCATCATCATTTTTATGTATTTTAATAGGGTGAATTGCTTGTCTTCTTTTAAAATATTGTAAATCTCTAGTAGACTCTTTAGAACATTTTTATCCATAGCCATCTTTGTCATGATTTTTAAATTATTAATACTCATTCATCTCTATTCCTTTCTAAAAATACCATATGCAAATTTATGATTTATCTCATAATCTCCATTTTTATATTTTTCTTTTTTTATTTTTTCAATTATCAAAGGTTTAACTTCATGGTAGTTTTTAAAAATTTTCCTAGTTCCCGCTGCTGCTCCAGTTATATTTAGCCACTGTAAAAGTTCCTCTGGTTCTTTAAAACTAAAGAATGCCTCACCTTCCTCTACTTCCAAAGCTTTAAATCCGTATTGACTGCACCATCTAACTAACCCTTTCTTTCCTTTAGGTAAATTAAATTTTATATCCATAGGTTTAATTACTTCCTCTTGTTTCTCACTCATAACATCCAAAAAAATATTTTCTATTTTATCCAAAGTTCCTTCAACATTTGTGATTATTGCTAATATACCTCCTGGTTTTAAAACCCTATTAAAAAGCTTTAACAGTTTATTATGATCAAAATAGGAAAGGGCCCAGCCCAAAAATATAACATCATATTTTTCATTAGTAGTTTTTAAAAATTCAATACCATCACTCTGAATAGCTGTCACTCTAAGATTATTGATAGGATCATTGAGATGTAAAAGTTTCTCAAGCATTTTATTTGATTGGTCTACAGAAGTAATTTTGTATTTTGAGGATTTATTTAATAAACCTTTTGTTATATAGCCTGTTCCACAAGCAAAATCAAGTATTTTCAATTCTTTATCTATCTCTATGTACTTTGAATGAATAATATTATCCGTATATCTACCCATTTCTTTAAGCCAATAGTGATAGGTTTCTGAAACTTTATCATACTCTTCCTTATAATCATCCCTACTTACAACTTCTTTTTTTATAAGCTTATATCCAATCTTTGAGTAAAACCGTATTTTATTTATCATCTTTTCTCTCCTACAAATATAAAGTAATACCCCTTATCATAAACATTTTGTATGTTAAAATACTTCCCTAATAAACTCCTAACTTCATCTTTAGTTCTAAAAAATAATCTTCCAAAAAGAATAAATTCAAATGCTCTTAGTAACTTTGTTCTTATATGTTTTCTATGAAAATCCAACATAACTATCTTTCCGCCATACTTTAATATCCTATTTATTTCAACCATAAGGTCTTCTTGTTCTTTAATATGATGGAAAACATCACTCAATATTACCATATCAATAGAATTGTCCTCAAATGGAGTTTTCAGAGCATTACCCCTTATGCATATCAAATTTTTCCCCTGCTTTACCTTAGAAAGCATCTTCTCACTTTCATCAAGTACATATACAGTTTTACAACTATTACAAATATACTGAGCTAAACTTCCAGTTCCCCCGCCTATATCTACAACTACATCATGTTCACCAATATTTGCAGCAGCCTTTACTTCTTCATGCTTATATAAATTAAACATAGCCATAAATTTATCGTAATACTTATACACCTTATCAAAATCATTTATCCGATGACGTAGCATCCGTAACACTCCCATCTTCTATAAGTAGGAGATAACGGATGCTCGTCCCTGGATAAGTTCTTCTAAGCTTCAGCTGGAGTAAGTATTCCTTTTAAGCAAACTCCATCTGAACCTAAGAATCACTTGATCTCTTTCACAAACACCTTCTCCCCAGTAATTAATATTGTATGTCAATTATGCAATTACTTTTTTCTGCTTTTCTATCTTAATTATACCGCAGTTACATGCTTATATATATAATTATACACAAAAAGGAAGTTCGAACTCGAACCTCCTTTTTGTGTATACTCTCATCTGTTATTAAAAAGATATACTTAATTTTATATTTTTATCATTTACCAAGAATCGTCTTCTATACAATTACAATTGTCGTTTTCTTCAAATTCTATGCACTCACTACATTCATCACATTCAAAATCCTCAAAACCTTCATCACAACTGTTGCGCTTCCTAAACCTTACAACTGCAGTTGATGTGTTGTTTGTTAAGTCCGGGTCAAATGTTTTTGAACGTACTTTCGCAGTATTAACTATTTCTTTTTTACATGATGATTTTAATGTACCTTCTATTATAATTGTTATTGAAGCTCCTGCTTTTAGTGTCCCTATATTAAAACAACCTGTCCAAGGTTTGCATGTCATACCTTCATCTATTGAAAACATCACATTCGAAATTTCATTTGGAATCCTATCCTCTAATACAACATTTCTTGCATCTGATGGTCCTGCATTTGACACTATAATTTTATAACTTACTACAACTCCAAACTTCTCTTTAAATACAAAACATTTCTTTTTAACTGATACATCAGCACTCTCACGAACCTCTACACATATAGCTGATGTGTTGTTACGCAGATTAGGATCCGGCGTTGTTGAAACTGCAATTGCTGTATTATTTATACATCCTATAGCTGATTGTGATACTATTCCTCTAATTAAAATAGTCCTAGAAGTTCCAGCTGGTAAGGTTCCTATATCAATAGATCCTGGCCATGGATTAAATGTTACTCCTCCATTTACTGAAAATTCTGGTCCTATAATATTAGATGAAACATTATCATCTACAATAACATTTTGTGCATCATTTGGTCCTGCGTTGGATACTACAAGTGTATAGGTTAGCATTTTTCCTGGTGCTACTGGATTTGGACTTGCTGTCTTTACAATTGAAACATCTGCTTCTCCTGGGACAGCAGTTACTCCCGTAACTGCTGTTGATGTGTTATTAGATGGATTAGGATCTGGTGTTGTTGAAGTTACATTTGCTGTATTAGTTATAGTTCCTGCAGCTGATGAACTTACTGTTCCTATAATTAAAATAGTTCTAGAAGTTCCAACTGGTAAGGTTCCTATACTAAGAGTTCCTGGCCATGGATTAAATGTTACTCCTCCATTTGTTGAAAATTCTGGTCCTATAATACTAGATGGAATACTATCAGTTACAATAACATTCTGTGCATCATTTGGTCCTGCGTTGGATACTACAATTGTATAGGCTAGCACTCCTCCTGGCGCTACTGGATTTGGACTTGCTGTCTTTACAACTGAAACATCTGCTTCTCCTGGTACTGCAGCCTGTACCTCTACACATATAGATGATACATTATTAAGGAAATTAGGATCCGGTGTTGTTGAAGTTACAATTGCTGTATTATTTATACATCCTGTAGCTGATTGTGATACTGTTCCTCTTATTAAAATGGTTCTAGAAGTTCCAGCTGCTAAGGTTCCTATATCAATAGATCCTGGCCATGGAGTAAATGTTACTCCTCCATTTGTTGAAAATTCTGGTCCTATAATGCTAGATGAAACATTATCATTTACAATAACATTCTGTGCATCTGCTGGTCCTGCGTTGGATACTACAAGTGTATAAGTTAGCACTCCTCCTGGTGTCACTGGATTTGGACTTGCTGTCTTTACAATCGAAACATCTGCTTCTCCTGGTACTGCAGCCTGTACCTCTACACATATAGATGATACATTATTAAGGAAATTAGGATCCGGTGTTGTTGAAGTTACAATTGCTGTATTATTTATACATCCTGTAGCTGATTGTGATACTGTTCCTCTTATTAAAATGGTTCTAGAAGTTCCAGCTGCTAAGGTTCCTATATCAATAGATCCTGGCCATGGAGTAAATGTTACTCCTCCATTTGTTGAAAATTCTGGTCCTATAATACTAGATGAAACATTATCATTTACAATAACATTTTGTGCATCATTTGGTCCTGCGTTCGCTACTACAAGTGTATAGGTTAGTACTCCTCCTGCTGTTACTGGATTTGGACTTGCTGTCTTTACAACTGAAATATCTGCTTCTCCCGGTACTGCAGTTACTTCTGTAACTACTGTTGATGTGTTATTAGATGGATTAGGATCTGGTGTTGTTGAAGTTACATTTGCTGTATTAGTTATAGTTCCTGTAGCTGATGAACTTACTGTTCCTATAATTAAAATAGTTTTTGACGTTCCAGCTGCTAAGGTTCCTAAACTAAGAGTTCCTGGCCATGGATTAAATGTTACTCCTCCATCTATTGAGAATTCTGATCCTATAATACTAGATGGAATACTATCAGTTAAAACAACATTTTGTGCCTCATTTGGTCCTGCATTCGCTACTACAATTGTATAGGCTAGCACTCCTCCTGGCGCTACTGGATTTGGACTTGCT
>NZ_CAUPZS010000028.1:0-54441 GCF_963515715.1 uncultured Clostridium sp. | reverse complement strand
TTCTAGTGACAGATTTTTATTTTTTAATCTGTCTACCTTAAAGGGAGCATATCAGGTCAAACATGTACAGCATCTTAACGGTATTTTTCTAAAATAAATTAAGAATTTCTAGATTTTGCTCAAATGCATAGGTCACATTACATAGCATTTTAAGTTTTTCACAATGAAATTTTAAAGATAAATGTTTGATAAACCAATTTATTATAATATATAGAATATCTCACTTTTACAAATATAACTGCTAAACATAAAAGAAGTAAGGTATATAGTGAAATAGCGACTTTTTTAGAGCGGCTTCACTACGTGCCTTACTTCTTTCTATTTGAGAATAATCAATCTTTGTAAAACCTTTCCCTATAATAAGTATTAAGAAGCTCCATCTATATCCTTAAGCAATTTGTTAATATTATCAAACTTAGCTTTAGCTTCTTTATGGCTATTATCCTTCGCAAGTATATCTTTAAGTAATTCCCTTGCTTTGGTATAAAATCTTAATTTCTCAAGACCTAAAGCTTTATTGTATAGGATATCTAAATCTTCGCCTTTTTCATCTATAAGTTTATTGCAATATTGAACTGTTTTTAGAGGATTTATATGTAGAAGTTCCTCACCTTTTTTAAAGTAAGAATCTATTGAGTCTAGTTTATCTTTCGTGATAAAATTTAACTGATCTTCTGTAATGTGGTCATCGAACCTCTCATAACTATAATCATTTATATAGTTTATGCAATTTTCCACTATTTCTTTTGCGTCTTCTCCTTTAGGAAGCCATATACTAGACTGTCCCATGCCTTTTCCTGTTCCTATTATTCTTGCAGGATATATTAAGTAACTTCTATGCATAGGGGGTATTAATAAGCTATCTTTTACCTTTGCCCTTATATTGTATGCTCCTAAGGAATTTTCTTTATAGTTTCTATAAACCCTAGCATTTTTATACCAGCCTATTATTCTACTACCAGCTTTATCATTTGGTCTTTTGGCCATCCAAATAACTAGCACATCATCTAAGAATTCTGTTCCTTCCTCTTTAGGATCTATCTCTTCTAATTGTAACTCAGTTTTCTTCTTGCTACCTGATTTAGTAGAAGCATATCCGTAATAATACCCATCCAGGTTTAAAAAGTTATACTGTTCTGCATCCTTATTATTTTTATCTGATTTCGTAGTAATAGAGGCAATGGTATCATCTTCATTAATACCCTTATATTCTTTCATCCATCCTATATTACAGAACAATACTTTCATTTAAATCACTCCATTTCTAATTTTAATAAAAAGCCCTTATACTATTTCTAATATAAGGGACTTTAATGTTATTTTTAACTTCAACATTAAAGATTTTGGAGGTATAATTATTGGCCATATCAAGTGATTCTTAGGTTCAGATGGAGTTTGCTTAAAAGGAATACTTACTCCAGCTGAAGCTTAGAAGAACTTATCCAGGGACGTAGCATCCGTTATGCACAGCATAGGAACTCTAAATCGCTTTAACTGAGTGCGATGGGAGTATTACGGATGGTAGTCATCGGATAAAAAGGATAGCCTTCCATTCCTATTATTGTACCTATTATTTTATATTATACCATATATTATGATAAAATATAATATTTATACTATTTTACTATATTTTATATCATATTCATTTATCATATAATCAACTAGTTCCAATGCTTTGGTGATAAATTCTGCTATATTTATATTTATTTTTAAAATAAAAAGAGCTGTCTCACCCTAGAAATTATTTTCTACTTTGAGACAACCCTTTCCTAATTCATGCTATCTAAAGATATGTTAAATGCATTTTTCCAGAATATAATAACCCCTATACTTAATATACCCATATATAGATAAATATTAAATCCAAGATTAGTAAGTCCATAATGCACTCCTGCCATAATTGCTAAAGCAATAAATAATAAAAAACTTGTTAATCCTTCCCCATCCTGAGTAGCCTGAAATTGCTTGGAAAATGGCAGTGCTTTATTAAATGCCTTAAAACATAAGATTACATACAATATTATGTTTAAGAATACTATAATTAAATGTGGTAATATCTTAATACCAAATATCAATGAGAATATAGCTGCATCAACTATATATATTGGAATTATAAGCTTTACTAAACAGGCCTTTATGGTTCCCTTAAATATTGGCGAAATTTCTTTTATGGGAGCTACCTTATAAATCCATGCCCCTTTATACTTTTCCGAGTATTTAATCATCATAATTATAGTAGAAGAAGACATGGCACAAAAATATATGTTAAAATAATATTTTGTTGAGCTTAAATGGTTAATCCATTCACTTAGTGAAGTTCCTTTTGAAATTGTATTAAACAAAAATATGAAAGGAAATATTATAGCAAATCCTAAGGAAGGATATATTTTTAATTTAAATTCTCTTTCATTTTTTATTATATTACATGTGAATTTATAAAATATTTTCTCAATCTTATTAAAACAAATGAGATTACCTACACTTTCACTTATGGACTTTTTCTTCCTACTTGTAAAATTAGAATTATTATTGAGCTTTTGTAAATTTCTTTCAAAGGTAGGTATAAGATTAATGTATATTACTATAGAAACAATAGGCATAATTATGGCCATTAAAGCTAAAATCAAAATAGAACTATTATAGTTATTATTTAAAATCACTTCAAAAGGTGCTGCAAACCAGATTGGAGGAATTAAATATTGCCACCATTTAGGATTGAAAACTACATTTATATCTACAATACTAAATAGCCTTCCTATAAATTGATATCCTACGGTCAAAAATATGGTTAATATTATTTGAACATAATTTATTATATCCTTTAACTTCTCTCCATCGAAAAATTTTAATATGAAAGTGTACAATGCCGCTATAATCGCAATCATAAATATATCTATGAAAATTATTTCGAAAAATAAAATTAAGAAAAATACAACTCCATGCCTTAAAGATACTAAAAGCGATAAACCTGTTATTGCAGTAGTAACAGAAAACATATATATTAATATGTGGATGACTTTGGCTGTATTTATTGTTTTGCTATCTACTGGTTTTGTAAATATGATATTCTTATCCCTTAAATCTAAAAGTACAGATGAAAAGTCTGAAATTAAAGTAGTCATTAACATAAACATCATTATACCGAAAAACATAGTCATTTGATACATCATATTAAATTTAAAACCCACTAATATGGCTAGAACTATTCCTAAAAGGAAATATGATATTAAAGATTTGAAGAACTTGTTTTCCTCCTCTTTTTCATCATTTTTGTAATTATTCATAACGGTAGGTACTCTTCTGCCATCCATTATCAGCTTTATTTGAAGAATTCTTCTCATGGCTTGGTAATCTACTCCGAATTTAGTGAATAAAAACTTAAATTTATCTATAAATTTTAACACCTTAAATTCCTTCATAGCTCTCACCTTCTTCAATTATAGTCACAAATTCTTCCGCCTTACTTTCATGCTCATTAAAACCAGTAAGTTGATTAAATATTTGCTCTAAAGATCCCTCACTACATGTATCTTTAAGCTCTTCAAAGCTTCCATCTGCTACTATTTGTCCGTCGTTCAACAGCACTATTCTACTACTGATCTTTTCAACCACCTCCATTATGTGAGAGGAATAAAATATAGTCTTACCCTTGCTTGCCAATTTAGATAAAATTTCTTTTACTATCATTACCGTATTTGCATCCAAGCCACTCAATGGTTCATCTAAAAATAATATATCTGGATTGTGTATTAGACTAGATATTATTACAACCTTTTGCCTCATTCCTTTAGAGTAAGATGAAACTCTAGAATTATATGCATTTTCTATACCAAATATATTCATAAGTCTTTTAGCTTTATCATCTACTTCACTAGGTGTCAATCCATATAGTTCACCTATGAATGTTAAATATTCCTTTGCAGTAAGACTGTCATAAATATCCGCAGTTTCAGGAACATATCCTATTCTTCTTTTGTATTCTATAGCTCCTTTTTCTATGGATTCACCAAAGATTTCAATCTTTCCTTCATATCCTTCAATAAGTCCTAACATAATTTTAACTGTAGTACTTTTTCCTGCACCATTAGGCCCTATATATCCTATTATTTGACCCTTATAAACATCTAGATTTATACCCTTTAACACTTCTTTATCTCCAAAATTCATATATAAATCTCTAATTGTAATAATAGGCTCTCTATATAACTCCATAAAATCACTCCACTCCTAAATTGTAACTTAATTATAATATAACATTAAATGGTTGTTCATAAAATAGAAACATATAAAAAAGTAATACTATAATTTAAATCCTTATGAAATGCAGTTTATTAAGTTTATTAAATTTATTAAGTCTTCCAAAAGAGAATTTTGCAAAAAAAATTCTGCCTACTACAGCAGAATCAAATTAGGTGGATTAGGAGGATGTGACAAATTAGATTTAGATCTAATCTTGTCCCCTCCTTTTTATATGGACTTGGATAAATGCAAACACTATTAATTTTTATTTATTCAATCTATTCGTATTACTCTTACTAACTTTTGACTTTATTTGTCTCTTCATATATTATTATATCAAGTAATTATATATATGAAAAATATCTAAAAACTCTTATACTTATATAAAAATATATATAAATAAAATATATGGAGTGATAATTATTATAGATAATAGACAACTTACTTATTTTCTCGCTATTGTTGAAGAAGGAAACATAACTAAAGCTGCTGAAAGATTGCACATAGCTCAGCCTTATCTGAGCCAACAATTAAAATTTCTCGAAGATGAATTAGGAGTTAAATTGATTGAGAGAACTACTAGAAAATTTCAAATAACTGATGCTGGACTGATGCTACAGCGTAGAGCTGAACAGATTTTAGAATTAACAGAAACTACAATAAAGGAACTAAAGGATTTTAATGAAGGAATTCAGGGCACATTATCCATCGGCAGTATTGCAACTGCTGGGGCTACTCTTTTACAGGATAGAGTTTACACCTTTCACAAAAAATATCCTAATATAAGTTTTCAAATAAGAGAAGGTAGCACATATAAGATATTAGAAATGTTAAAAAGCAGGGTCATAGAAATTGGAATTGTAAGAACTCCATTAAACCCAGAAATTTTTGAATCCATATATTTGCCAATCGAGCCCATGGTAGCCGCAACTAGCATTGATTTATCTTGGGATAATAATGAAGAATGGATATATTTATCTGAATTAAAAAATCAACCTTTATTAGTTGATATAAGATATGAACACATGATAATGGAGGCCTGTGGAAAAGCAGGTTTTCAGGCCAAGATACTTTGTGTAAATGATGACCCTAGATTAATATTATCTTGGGCAAGCAAAGGAATAGGAGTAGCTATTGTACCAGCCACTTGGGCTAATCTCGTTTCAATGGATAATTTAAAAGCCATGGAGATTAATGCTCCATCTTTAATGACACAAACAGCTATAGTATGGTTAAAAAATAAATATCTATCAACCCCAGCAAGAAATTTTTTAAAAACCTTTCAAGAATGAAGTTTTAGCTAAGCTAAAGCTTCATTCTCGCTTGCCCTCGCTTGCCATTTTTTATTGTGTTAATGCATTTTCTATTGACTTTAATATAACTGTACTACTAGCTGTTGCCCCTGAAACCACATCTACACTTAAACTTTGTGAGTCAATAACTCTACTGGTGATAACTTCTGCTTTTTCCCCAAGTCCATATTTGTGTTCAATTAAATCAATATTCGTTATTTTATTATTGTTAACTGTTACCTTAACTTTAGCTCCTATGATTTCTTTAAAACCATACTCACCGCTGTATTCCCCATCACTTACTTTATATAAATCTACATTATTTACTTCTACTGCTCTTATTTTTTTATTAAGCCCTTGAATACTTATATAGATAGCCATAAACATTCCAATCACTATAATTATCATTACAGTTAAAATTCTTCTAATTACTTTATTTTTGCTCATTTTCACCCCACCAATTCAATAAGAAATTCTATTTCCTTCTTAATAGAAGTAATCATATCCTCTAACCCTTCTGTATTTCTTCCTTTTAAGAAGAATAAAAGCTTTCCATGAATAGAGGAAGTAATCAATTCTGCTAAGAATCCAATGTTTTCTTCTCTTATATAACCTTGCTTAGAACATTCAGCTATTGTTTCACCAAGGAGGAGAGCTACCGAAGGTTGGGTAAAATCTTTAATAACTTCTTCCGAGGCTTTTCCTAATTCTTCTAAAAATATAATCTGAAACATATCAGGATTTTCAGCAAAATACCTAAAATATGCTGCTCCGCATATGCCAACTCGTTCTCTACAATCTTCTGTGTGATTTTTAAAACTTACTACATATCTATAACAATCTTCAAGAAAGTCAAAGGAACAATATGCAAGCAATGTATTTAAATCATTAAAATAATTATATATGGTAGCATAAGAATAACCGGCCTTTTCACCAACTTTTCTAGCCGTTAGCTCCTTTACTCCTTCCTCCTTAATAATTTCTTTTGCTGCATCTATAAAATATCTCATCATTCTCTGTCTTTGTATTTCCTTATTATCCATTTACAACATCCATTCTGTTTATTTTTTCAATTAATCTCTTTAATGCATCATAATCTATCATTGAGTAACTTTCCTTTACCTTAAATATGTTTTTCAAAAGGAATCTTTCTAAAAAATTCATTTTCTCTAAATTAATTTCATGACCTAAATGTTCTTTTATAAAAGCTCTTTCAATAAGCCATTCTGGAATATTAGCTTTCATAAATTCTTGGGCTTTTTCTCCTTCCTCTTTGCAGCAAACAAATAATCCTACATTTTTTTTGCATAGAGATTCTTTATTATTTTCAATAATTTTTTTTATCTCTTCTCCAATTCTACCAGCATAAACAGAGCCTCCAATAATTACAGTGTCATAACTATCTATCTCTTTGCATTCTTTATTTTTTAAATTTATCATATCTACTTTTCCTTCTAAGTCTTTCATAATAAGCTTTGCACACTTTTCAGCCGCTCCATATTTAGAACTAACTAAAATTAAAGTTTTCATAAATTCACCTCTTCATTTTGATTAACACTGTTAGTTACATTAACACAATTAGTAATATTAACACTGTTAATATTATTGTATTCTACTATATGATTTTCGTCAACAATATTTTCCAACAAATAAAAGAGCATATAAAAAAGCAGAGAATTTTACGTTTTCTCTGCCCTTTTATGATAATCTTTTAAATTATCAATTGTTTTTTCGTTCTATTATAAAAAACTATAACGCTATAATATAGATAACAAAAATATATTAACACTATCATAGGAATCAATGTAAATCCCCACATTTTATACCCATACTTCATAACTAGTGTCATTTGCATTTTTACTTGAAACATAAACATAATTATAACTGGAATTAGCCAAATCGAATATGATATTAATACTTTTTTAGCGTGCTTAACCATATCACTTTTATCTGAATATATTTCTGGACGCTCATCAACATATTCTTTTCCCCATATAGTCCATTTAGTCGTACTTCCCATACTATTGAAAATTAATTTCCACCCATCTTGCTTATATATTTCATAGCAGGCTTTATTCTCTAAATTTTGATAATCTGTAACATACCTTATTTTACGTGGTTTTCCTTCTACAAAATAAAATTTAGTTCCTAAGTTATTTACCTTATATAAATTAAATCCTCTACTCTCCATCTGCTCTAACCAATTTTCCAGTCTATCTGGTGAATACATCCATCCAAGTTTTAATTTTTTTATCGTCTTTACACCTTTTTTAGGACTTACTTCTTCTTCCTCTAATATAACATTATCATCAGAAATAATTAAATTGGAAGTGCAATTTCCCTTTAATTCTTTTTCCCTGGTATTTAATTTAAAAATTAAATAGGACAATATAGAAATAACTGCTAATACAGAAACTACACCAGAAATATCTTTATTTGTAAAATATGAAACACCGGATTCAATGCTTTCCTCACTAGCTTCATTTATATATTGGATATTTCCTAATCCAAATATCCATGCAATTATAACTGGAACAAACAGTATAGAAAATATCCCAAAACTTACTCCATAATATAATGCTATAAACCCTAATATACTTTTTAATATTTTGATTCTTTTTAATAACCTTTCTCTTGATGGATATATTTTTATCTCTTCTTTTTCCTTTTCATTGGTAATAAAGAACCACTTACCTTTATTGCATACCTTATACCATCCATCTTTTTTTAGAGCGTTTTGAATATCTTTTGTTCCTTTAGCTTCACAACAAATTTTATAGGTCAGTTTTTTACCTTCTCCTTTTTCAAAAGTAAATACTCTAGTTATCATATTTACATCTTTTAATATGTATCCCTCTAAAGCTTTTTCTGATAACCATTTTTCTATTTTAATAATATTAAAGCTCCAAAAAAGTTTAATTATCTTTTTCATAAAACCACTCCTCATATGTAAGTGCATTATTGTATAACTCTTTTATTCTATTGATCTCTTCTTTGATTAAAATCTTCCCTATGTCAGTTATTTCATATATGGTTCTTCGTTCCTCATCAGAATACACAGAGATAACTCCACTCTTTTGCATTTTAGATAATGTGCCATATACAGTTCCCGATCCAAGCCTAATTCTTCCATTAGTTATTTTTTCAACATGCTGTATTATTCCATATCCATGCCTCGGTTCTGTAAGCGAAAGAAGAATATAATATGCGGTTTCCGTCATTGGGATAAATGCTTTTAATACCTTTTCCACACTCATACTGCCTCTCCTAACTATGTTTAATCACGATATGTCGCATCGTGACATATCATAATTAAACTATATCACGTTGTGACATACTTGTCAAATAGAATCAAGTGATTCTTAGCTTCAGATGGAGTTTGCTTAAAAAGAATACTTACTCCAGCTGAAGCTTAGAAAAACTTATCCAGTGACGTAGCATCCGTTATGCACAGCATAAAAACTCTAAATCGCTGAAGCTCAAGAGTTCTAATATCTCCCACTTGTAGAAGATGGGAGTATTACGGATGGTAGTCATCGGATAAATTTTAGCTAAAAAATTATATAAAAAAAGCAGAGAAATTTATGTTTTCTCTGCTTTGATGTAGTAAAAAATTTATGACTAAGAATTAACCTATTATATATAAATAAGTGTCTAAACTTCTCTCTACTGCTTCTGCTACAATTTTTATAAAATCAGTAGCATCTTCTTGTAGACTTGCTTTTTCTAGTGATTTCATATATTCATCTCTATTTTCTGTTTTTATAACTGTAATTGGATATCCATTTCTCATCAAAATTAAATTCATTAATAATCTTGCACTTCTACCATTTCCGTCAATGAATGGATGGATATATACATACTTAAAATGAAACATTGCTGCCAATTGAATTGGATGCATTTTACTTTTATTTTCTTTATACCAATCTATTAACTCCTGCATTTTTTCTGGCACTAAAAAATGTTCTACTGGTTTGTGTCTACTACCACTTATCAATACATTTGATTTTCTATACTCACCAGCATTTTTATTATCTATACTTTTAAGTATTATGTAATGTAAGTTTTTTATTACTCTTTCAGATATATCTATGTCACTACTAACTATATCATCAATGTAATCAATTGCTTCTTTATGATTGATAACCTCTAGGTGTTCTTTAAGGCTTTTACCTTTTCCTATAGTAAGTCCATCTTCTAAAATAACTTTAGTCTCCGTAATTGTTAGAGTATTTCCCTCTATGGCATTAGAATTATATGTTAACTCAACATCAAAGTATTTTTTTAAATTTTCTGCTGCTTTTCTATCTAACGGTCTCTTACTATCCAATAAAGCTTTCTTTTTATCTATCCCTTCAAACATATACTTTCTCCTCCAAATTTAATCATATATAAAAATTGTATAGCAATTTTTTAAAAATTACCATACAATTTTATCTTTAACTAAACTATTTCTAATATACTAAAATCATATTAAAAACTACTTGCAACCCTATCCTTTATCTCCATAAAGTTAGCCTTCCAAAATTCATCTACATAATTTTTTTCCCCTAACTTTTCTTGAACCTCTTTTGACCATTTTGTCTCATCTACAAGAGAAGATAGATCTATCTTATACCAATCTTCCACATCATTTCTTGTTATTTTGTATGAGGAATCTGTAAAATTAAAAGTAATTGCTTCCAAGTTATCTATCAAGGCAAAGTTTGCTGTAGCATTGTAAATTAAATCAGTTTTAACTTTTTCTTCTCCAATGTTTGATACGCTTTCTTTATAATTGATTATATATTCAAGCTTATCTGAGTTAATTTCATTTGTTCGAGGAATATTACCTAGTGGAAGTGAATAATTAAGATTTATAATATTTGAACTATCCCCCATGTATTGGGTTTTATATTTAAGCACATTTTTAAAATCATGTGTCACTGAACTTTGCTGCGCTAATAGGTATTTAGCTTTCTTCTCTTCTTGTCTTGGTTTAAGAATAAATTCTGTAGATCCAAATGCTGCCACCCCAATTACAAGCAAAATAATTATTATAAAATTACGTTTTTTCACTATTAATTCACCTCATATTCATTTATTAACTTACAAGCTCTATTTATAAATAGAGGAATTACTATTGATAACAAAGGTATGAAAAAACTACCTACTATCATTGCAAATTGATATGGTCCGTCAATTCTAACTGGACGTGAAAACCAAACATTACTTGCAAAGCGAAGGGCAAAATTAACTAACGTCATTAAAGACATAAATATCCCCCAAATAATCCAAGTGTATCTTTTTAGAGTGTTAATATCATGCATGTCGATTATTGAAGTTTTGCTTAAATATTCATCATCTTTTTTGTAAATCATAAATAAATATATTATCCCTATACAAATCAATGCAATCATAAAAATATTGTTTATCATAGATCTAAATATCAATCTTAATGGTATGGTAAATATCCATCCGATCAAAGCGTATAAAACTCCTATTTGAGCCAATTCTCTTTTAAATTTATTAATATATATTTCTTTATTATCATCAATAAACATATCAATACTTTCAATATTTTTTACGGCTTCATCATATGCTTCTTTATAATCTAGTCCACTATCCATATTATCCTTAATCCTGGCTTCAAGATTGCTCAAAATTTCTTCACGTAAATCTTCTATATCCTTTGTTTTTTTATAATTTGCAAATAGTCCATCAACATACTTTTCAAGATCTTTCATATACATTCCCTCCTATCTCACTTCAATTAATTTGTCAATAACATCTCGGGCAACTCTCCAAGCTTCATAATTACTCTCATACATCTCAAAACCATCTGAGGTAATCTTATAGTATTTTCTTCTACCACCTTGACTTTCATTTCCCCAATAGGATTCCACCATGTTTTGAGCCTCTAATCTTTTTAAGCTAGAATAAAGAGTAGGCTCTTTCAACTCATATTTACCGCCGCTATTTTCCTTTATAGTTTTTATAATTTCATAACCATAACTATCTTTTTTACATAAAACACAAAGTATAATTGTATCTATATTACCTCTTATAAGGTCGCTACTCACATTGCTAAGAGTCAATAAAATCACCTCCTAACAACAATATAACGCATAGTACTATGTCTGTCAAGGTACTATGCGTATAATAATCATTGTATTCTATATTTATCATTAAATTATCTATTATATCTGATCCAATCTAATTTTTTATTGATTCTTTTTCTTAAAATATTAAATACAAATCTTTTTATTTTGTTACTAGTATTATTATATTCCCTAAAGAAATCATCAGGGCTATTGAAAATACCTAAGTCATCTGTAATAGAAAAACTTTGGATATATGTGCTTTGCCCTTGCCAGCAAAGGTTTATCTGCTCTTTATCATCTACAGAAATTCCATAACCTATATAGCCCTGATTAAAATTACAAAGTTTATCTTTTACTTGGTCAAGATATTTATCATCAATAATTACCCCTTCTAAAGCTACCCACTGATTATTGAAATACACTTCTGTCCAAGCATGAACGATTTTTTTAGGAGCGAATAAATAAGTAATACCTGTTAATGCACCCTTTTGCATTTTCTTATCTATATAAAAACCGTGAATTCTGCATGGAATACCTAAAGCCCTTAACAAAGCCATTAAAAGTATACTTTTTGTATTACATTGTCCATATCCATCTTTTAAAACTTCAGAAGCAAGTATATCATCACTTCTATTGTAGCCGAATTTGATTTCATTTCGTACAAAATCATAAACCGCTTTAATCTTTTCTTCTTCCTCTAAATCCTTCCATCCCTTATTGATAATTAAATCTTGAATAGATGGTGTATTAAAATCTAATAATGTGGTTTGTTTTAAATACATATTCATATAATCACCCTTTTTATTTTATTATAAGGGCATTTTTATAACTATACTTTCAAATATCTGCTGTTTTTTATAATCTCTCTTGGAGCCATTCCTAACTTGTCCCGAACAGCGCGAGTAAAATGAGAAGAACTGCTAAATCCAGCTTCAATGGCTGAATCAGTAATATTTAATCCATTAAATATTAAATAAAAAGCTTTTTCTAATTTTTCATGGAGTATATAGCTGGTTAAAGATATGCCGATTTCTTTTTTAAACAAATGTGATAATCTACTTTCTGATAAAAAAATCATATTACTTAATTCTTTAACAGATAATTTATCTAATGGATAATCTCCTATGTAAGTTAAAACCTTTTGTATACGATGATCTATTTTATGTTGTAGGTTATAATTTGATATATTTAAAACTTCTTTTAATCTTTTTATAAACTCACCATATTCTATGGAATTAATCATTTTTGGCATTGATTTAATATCAAGTTGAATAACATCCCTTATCTCCTTTTCTCCTAACACATATACTTGTTTTTCTTGTAATAAATTTCTTTTTATTACCTCCCCAAAGAGAGATTCTGGGTTAATTAATAAATATAACTGCCATTCATTATATCCATATAACCTATGACTAATGTTAGAATTTACAATAATCCCCTCTGTATAGAGGAAGTCATTTTCTACAGTAATATTAAAACTTTTCTCAAGTCCAATAGTAATTTGAATATAATTATGACTGTGATAATGAGTATCTACTTTATCTGTGAAAAAGGCAATATGATCCTTAGAGTGAAGTAGAATTAATTCATTACTAAATTGCTTCTCTATATTTCCATTGTCAATCATTAAGATTAATTATCTCCTCTCAAAATATATTTAAAATAGCATAATTGATAAAATACATGAATTGATAAATCTTAATCTACACAATCACTATCTTCAATATTTAAATGTCCCCACTTACATATTTCCTCTAAAATAGGCATAAGAGATAGTCCTTTCTTTGATAAAAAGTACTCTACTTTTGGTGGTACTTGGTGATATTCTTTACGCACTATAATATCATCAGATTCAAGTTCCTTTAGCTGACTACTTAACATTTTATGAGTAATGCCTTTAACACATCTCTTTAGTTCTCCATAACGCAACACTTCACATGCATGTAGCCAAAACATTATAGTCATCTTCCACTTACCTCCGATTACAGATAGTGTATATTCAAATGGCTCTGAGTTTACTTCTATTTCTTTATCCATCCCATTACTCTCCTTTTGGTTAGTATCTTACATTAAAGTGCATACTATCTTTTTATTGTTATTTATATAATAATTTATATAAGAATATTTTGCAAAATAATTTATATAATAATTTATATCATGAAAGGAGATTTTATTATGAATAAATTTATAGAAATCAAACCTGAGGAATTAAACAAAAGCCCATTTCAACTTATAGGTAGAGATTGGATGCTCATCACGGCTGAGAAGGATAATAAAGTAAACACAATGACTGCAGCATGGGGCGGTTTTGGTTTTATGTGGGGTAAAAATGTAACTTATATTGTTATAAGACCTGGGCGTTTTACTAAAGAATTTGTAAATAACTCTAATACTTTTTCTCTAACATTCTTTGATGAAAGCTTCAAAAAACAATTAAGTTATCTTGGAACTGTATCCGGTAAAGATGAAGATAAGATTTCAAAATCTAATTTAACAATTCAACATTTAGATAATATCCCCTACTTTGAGGAAGCAAATCTTGTAATTACATGCAAGAAATTATATGCACAAGATTTTAAGCCTGAATGCTTTATCGAAAGGGAACTAGATGAAAAATGGTATCCTGAAAAAGATCATCATACGCTATATATAGCTGAAGTAGAAAAAATTCTTATAAAAGAATAAGGAGGTATTTCTATGAATTTTATAGAACTAGCAAAGGAAAGATACTCTTTAAGATATTTTGATGTTAAGAAGGTTGAACACGAAAAATTAGATTTAATCTTGCAAGCTGGCCAATTAGCACCTACTGCTGTAAATTATCAACCTCAAAGAATTTTAATAATTGAAAGTGATGAGGCACTTGCTAAATTAAAAGATTGTACAATTTTTCACTTCGATGCACCTATGGCTTTACTTGTATGTGCTGACAAAGATGAGGCATGGAAGCGTAGCTATGATGGAAAAATTCATACTGATATCGACGCAAGTATTGTTGCCACACATATGATGCTAGAAGCTACTGAACTTGGATTAGGTACAACATGGGTTGGTCATTTTGATCCAGTTGCTGTCCGTAAGGCTTTTAATATACCATCAAATATTGAACCAGTATGCATTCTCCCATTAGGCTATCCAAGTAAAGATGCAAAAGTCCATCCAAATCATACAAAAAGGAAAGATATTTCACAAACTGTTTTATATAATCATTTTTAATTTAAATAATAAAACCAGTGTTATTCAAGCACTGGTTTATTTTATGTTCAATAGAATTTATCTTTACAGATTTCTTAATTCTATTACCTCTTCCTCCGTAAGATTGCGCCATTTACCCGCACCTATGTCATCTATCTTTATATTAACAATTCGAATACGTTCTAATCGTATAACTGTATATCCAAAAACCTTGCTCATTCTTCGAATTTGTTTGTTCATTCCCTGTGTTAGAATAATACGAAAAGTATTTTCATTAACTCTAGTGACCTTACAAGGTCTTGTTTTACCTCCACAAATTTCTACACCTTCAGCCATTCCTTTTAAAAAAGCATCATCAAAAGGTTTATTAACAGTTACTATGTATTCTTTCTCATGTTCACTTTCTGATTCTAAAATTTTATTTGCTAAGTCACCATCATTGGTCATCAATATTAGCCCTTGAGAAGCTTTGTCCAATCTGCCTACTGGGAAAATATATTCTGGGTAATTTATAAAATCAATTATATTATTTTCTATCTCCCTTGCTGCAGTACAAATAATTCCTACTGGTTTGTTCAATGCAATATAAATTTTATCTTTCACTGGAATTGGCTTATTGTCTATAAGGATAATATCTTCCTCTTCTACCCATTGCCCTGGTTCACAGAGTTCTCCATTTACCGTTATTCTATTTTCTTCAATAAGTCTATTGGTTTCTCTTCTAGAACAAAAACCAAGATTGCTAAGAAGTTTATTTATTCTCATTTTAACTTTTTATCCCTTCTATTTTTCTATAACTTGATGTATTATTCCATAAAATACATTGATATTACTTATCTTCATACGTATATGTTTTATATTATAACAGGTTTCTAATAATAAATATTTATACTACTGAAAATACCCTAGATATGCGGACAATTCCTTTATAATAGTAGAATATAAAAAAGAATGGCTTTAACCATTCTTCCATCTTTATCAATTTTTATAAGTTTTCTCTAACTAAAGGCATGCTCATGCACCTTGGACCGCCACGCCCTCTAGATAATTCATAGGATTCAAATTCTAGTACCTCTATATTATTTTTTCTTAAAACTTTATTTGTTACATGATTGCGATTATAACAAACAACTTTTCCTGGTGATATAGCAAGAGTATTACTTCCATCATTCCACTGCTCTCTACTGGCTGCAATACTATCCCCATTTCCACACCTTATTAAATTTACCGCTGATAAATTCAAGTGTTTTTTTAATATATCAGACAAATCTCCTTGTTCATATTTAATGTTAATCTCATCATTTTTTCCCTTGGTAATACTATATACGTCTAGAGGCTCTTCAATGACCGGATATATGGTAAACTGATCATAATCAACCATAGTAAATACTGTATCTAAATGCATATAAGCTCTTGTCTTTGGAATATCAAAAGCTAAAATAGTTTCAAAACCCTCCTCGGAACTTAAAAGATTATAAGCTACTCTTTCAATAGCTATTGGTTTAGTTCTATCACTAATTCCTATAGCTAAAACTTTGTCAGAAAGAACTAGAATATCTCCCCCTTCAATTGAGTGAGTTTTATCCCTGTTATACCATCTAGGTACACCTTTAAATCTAGGATGATATTTAAAAATATATTTTGCAAATATAGTTTCTCTGTTTCTGGTTTCATTAGCCATAACATTTAAAGAAATTCCTTTCCCGATTGCTGCAAAAGGGTCTCTTTGAAAATACATATTAGGAATTGGATCAAGGTAAAAAGGATATGGATTTTTAATCATGTCACCTAAGGATTTAGGTTTGATATGTTTAAGTTCTTCTTTTCTAACTCCTGCTATGCATTTTTTTATAAACTCCCTTGAAGTATAGGGGCTGAAAAACTCCATCATAGCCTCTTGAAGCCCTTCTGTGACAACCTTTCCTTCCTCCATAAATTCCTTTAAAAATTCTTCCCTAACTTCTGAATCTTCTAAAACATCCGCCATTAAATCAGTAAGATAGATAATTTCTACACCTTCATTTCTTAGGATATCAGCAAATTGATTATGTTCTTTGCGGGCCTGATCTAAATAGGCAATTTCGTCAAATAGAAGCCTTCTTAGATAGTCTGGTACTATATTTTCTATTTCTTCACCTGGACAATGAAGAAGAACAGATTTTAATTTTCCAATTTCACTATAGACATAAATACTATGGTTTAAAGACATATCATTCATCCTTTCCATATAACTCTAGCCTATAGTTTTTCCTTATTAAAGTTTCATTATTCCTTTCTACCAAAGCTTAAATTTTTTAGGTTTATATATCCATATAAATTATCTACTTTTATTAAATATAAACATTTATCCATTTTTTCCTCCATAATAAATTTATTTAAGCATTATCATATCCAATTTTGTAATCAAATGCATTTCCCCATCCATCATTCTCCGAAACCATTGAAAATCTTATTTTATCAATACTTGGTAATTCTATATTATTTTCATTTAGCAAGTTTACTATGTTCATCACATGGCGTAATGTTATATCACTCTCAAAACTCTTATATAAGTTTGCTCTCCCAACATTCAAAACTTCTAAAAACACCTCTGTTAAAAGTTGTTGTTCTTCTTCACCTATATCTTCATCGTAATCTAAATCATAAGAAAGAGTATCATTATTTAATTCTTCTGGTAATAATATTATTATCTTTGTTTCCCATAATTCCATTTTAGAGCAATTAGTAAACTCCAACAAATTGTCAACAAATGTATCAAAATTAGTTACAATATGAAACTTATTAATTACTTTCAATAAACATTCCACTGCAAATACAAATCTTCCTCTTATGGATATATTATTAAAATCTAAGTTTTCCATTTTATCCTCCAAATTGCTATTTTTCTCTAAAGGGAATACTGTTTGTTAAATTATATTTACCACATCTAAGCATACTTAAATCATCTTGATAAATTTTTTCTCTTCCTATATAAAAATTTAAATCTGGATATTCTATTTTATTTTTTTCTAAATGTTCTTCAATACTCAATATATCTTCCAATGCACTTGTATATCTATACTCTGTATATAAATTTCCTAAGCAAATTCTAAATAATCTCTCAATGACATTAGCTATAATCTTCTTTTTTTCATTGTCAATATTGTCTAATTCATATCTTTCAATGTTTTTTGAGTTAAGTTTGAGACTATGGATATTGGCTTCCCAACAATCAAAATCCTTTGTGAATCCCCATAGTATTTCTATAAATGCAGCCATTTTCTTGCTCATTATGTTCCGCTCTAAACACAATTTTTCTAAACATGCTATGCTATAGGCTATTTCTTCGTACATAGTTAAATCTTTAAAATCTTCCTTCTTATGCATTTCTCCACTCCTATTAATATTTCATCGTATTTTCTCCCTTATATTTCTCTTCATAAAAATAGAACCAATGCTTCCTTCTTAGAAATATTAGCTCTTTCATTACCATAGTGTCTCCAGAAAATACTTAATTCCACTTGCTATATACTCACAGAGATTTTTATAGCTAGAATACTATATATTTTTTAGTATGATATTTTTTCCTAAACTTTTTTGAATTTTAGAGAGCTCTTCCTCACTACGTCCCTCTTTAAGGATCTTTTCAGGGTTTATTAATCCTGTAAATGCTTCATTATTATATATCTCTTTATTTTCATTAAACTCCACCATTTCCTTCTTAACAGCATGCTTATAAAGAGTCTCTCTATCATGTATAATATATATTATTTATATTTGATTCTTTATAATTTTTATTCATATATTCACGATCCTCTTGTACATATTAATTCTATTCTTTGATTATTTATGATATCTTCCATTATTTAAATACTCGTATAAATGCTTAATACCTTTTCTTAATTGTATAAAAAAAATAGCTTACTTTAAATATAATAAGCTATAATGTGTTCATCTGTATGTGTCCATTATATTTGCAAATGAACATTCAAAATTAATATAAAAGGCTGCAAATGAGCAAAATTCACTTGCAACCCTATAACAATCATCAAATATATTCATGTAATCAAACATTAATGATTGTGGAAGCAGACCCTTAAGTAACTTTAACATAATCTACATATTTATATTCTACATCTTCTTGCTTATATATCTCCGACTCTTTTACTATCTTCCAATCATCAAGTAAATCCAAATTAGGCATAGAAGTATCTGCCTTTTCAAAGGATTTTAATATCTTAGTTATATAGGCTTTGGTACAGTAGGGCATTATCTGCCTTGCAATATTCCCTCCCCCTATAACAAAGTTTTCCATCGCATTATTAGGATTTACTTCTTTTAATACGGAAAGTAATTCTTCTATGGAGTTAACAATGATAATATTATCTCCTTTGCGGCCCTTATATTCCTTATTTTCAGTAATCACAATATTTATCCTGTTAGGAAGTGCTTTTTTATCTGGCAAAGATTCAAAAGTTCTTCTTCCCATTATAACAATATTATTTTCTGTTAACTTTCTAAACCTTTTTAAGTCCTCAGATATTTTATATAATAAATCACCCTTATATCCAATGTTCCAATTATTATCCACTGAAAAAACTAAAATCATAGCTCCTCCTAATTAATTAAACTTATTTCTATAATATTGTTTCTTCTGTTCTAAAGAATATACCTATCTTCCATTAATATCGAATCTAACTGCATAGGTTATACCACCGCCGTCATCTCTTATTTCTAGTCCCTCTTTTTTATTTGCTCAATCCAATTCATCATAGTATCAAAACACAGTTTGGGGTTGCCCACATTACAATGGCCCTCACCATTTTCTTTATCTGTGAATATTCGAACAGTAAGGGATCTTACATTTATTAATGCATCAATTTCTTTTCCTACTATATGATAATTGATAAAATGATCTTTATTTGCCCCAATTATAAGCATATCTTGGTCAATTTTATGAGCAACATCAAGCATCTGATATTTATTCATCTTTGTTATATATTCATAAGGTGTTTTTGCCTTATATGCATACATTCCGTGGAGAAGTCCCCATTTTGTAATTTCACTACCATTTTTAATTTCTTTGTTTACAGCAGCATTTATAAGAAACTTCATTTTATGTTTTACGCACCATCTAATAACATCTTGTTCCTTTTTAGAATCATTAGACAAAATAACATCAAAAAAATTCGGAAATATTGACCACGCAATAACACGCTGTATTCTTTTATCAAAAGCAGCAGCACGTGGAGCTAACATTCCTCCAAGTGAGGCCCCAATTATAGTAATATCATTAAGATTGAAAAAATCAAGTATAGCTTTTACTGGTTTCTCCCACTGATAGGTAAAGTGTTTTCCCTGTGTCCTTATTACACCTCCCTGACCTGGTCCCTCAAAGAGATATACATCAAATCCATTTTCTGCAAAATAAAGCATTGTAAAGAAAAACTCCTCAAAGTACGAATCATTTCCCCCATGGAGAAGAATAGTATCTTTTTTTTCCCCTTTTGCTTCTGCGTACATAACAGGAAGTTTAATCTCCTCATAAGGTATTTCAAATCGTGAAACTATACCATTATTAAAATAATCAGCATAATAATTATAGAACATCTCTGTTGCAAGCATATAGTATTTCTTTTTATCCTGGTCACCATCATACATAAAAAATTCACTCATTCTATAATAAGCTATTGCTTCCTTAGTCCTGTTTTCTAATAAGGCCTTGTCACCAAGTTCTATGAGTTCTTTTTTCCATGAAGCACTATCAGTAATTTTATGAGATATTTTTTCAATATCTTCAAGAGCTCCTCCGTCCCACATAATTACACGATTAAGTTGAAAATTAAAGTTTGGTTCATCATTTAAATTATAGGAACCTTTTTTAAATTCTATCATAAATATCCTCCATAAGCTTTTCAGTGACTATATTATAGCTTACAAAGAATATTGCTACTTTCAAAAATACGCTAATCTTTTAATGTTTTTGCAAAATCAGTAAAAGATAGGCCAAACATTCTTTTACAAGTTGCTGAAAAATGTGATGAACTATAAAATCCTGCACGAACTGCAGCATCTGTTAAATTTTCACCCATCATCACATAATCACAGGTTTTTCTCATTTTTTCAAAAACAAGAAAACCTGTAAGGGATACACCTACTTGCTCTTTGAAAAGATGGGATAATCTACTTTGTGAAAGATGAACTTCATCACAAAGCTCCTCAATAGTGTCTTTATAAATCCCCTCAGCTTTTTCAATCCTCTCAAGTACTGTGACAATTCGTTGATCATATTCCTGCATAGATGACATGTTCAAGCCACAGGCTAAAAGAATTAACTTATCAATTTCTTTACTATTATCCACATTACTTCTCCATATGTTTACCACATCATCCACTATATCTTCATCAATTATAGAAAAATTCTTTCCATTAAGGTATTTATCCTTAAGCTGAAAAGCAAGACTGCTTGTTTCATCAAAAAGAAATATAATCATACCTTGCGAACAAACTTTTATAGTATGTTCAACATTTGAATCAATACATATACCCCTACATAATAATTTTTTATCATCAATATAACATTCCATTTTGTCACCAAGACTGAAAATCATATGTTTCGCAAGATGTTTATGGCATTCTGGAGTTTTATAATCCACAAATATAAACATATGATCATAAAAGTAAAATACATCTGTCAATTTCATCACCTCTATTGATGCATAATTTCGTTATTCAACTCTACAAAATGCTTGAAATGCTTCTTCCATCAAATTTATTACCCCATCCTTTGTTTTCCTCAACTGAAAATCTTTCAATTGGCTTAACATCTGGTAAAGGTATATTATTTTTAGTCATATAATTGATAAGTATATCCAGCTCATCTAAGCTTCTTTGTTCATATTCTACTATTATGCTATATGCATGACTAATACCAATATTATAAATTGCTCTCATCACAAAATCTATTTTTTCATCGATGTTTTTATATAAATTATAAAGATATTTGAACTTCTCTTCATCTAAATATTCAAAATCGTGCTCTTCATATGTTTTAAATTCCAGTAAATTTTCTGGAATTATTTCAGCTATAATACCATTCCAATCATCAAGGTACTGTATACTAGTGAATTCCCATAAATATTCTAAAACCATTCTCCACTCATTAACATCATAGTTTAAAAATAATAATGTATTTTCAAAACATCTAATCCCATAGGCAACCCTACCGTTTAATGAAATTTTCTTAAAATCATCTATGTTCATTTTTATAATCCTCCCCATTTATGCTCGCTTATTATATCTCCAACTCTTTCTTTAGTTGTATTAATTTATAACCTAATGCTATATCCACTATTTCTTCAGGAGTAAAGTCTTTCTCATTCCAATATATTAAATCACTTACCTCTGGATGTGGAACATTATTTGCTACAATTTCTATCATCTCATCAATCTCTTTTTCTGTTCCTTCACAATTTACTATTTTACTTACTAAGCTTATCAATTCTTCTCTTCTTAATCTTTTCAAAATATATTTCGCCCCTTATTTATTAAAATTTACTCCCTTATTTAAAATTTTGGGATTTATTCTTTATATTCAAATATCATTCTTTCTACCTCTGGACTTTGTTCAACAAATAGTAAATCTAGAAACTACATTGAATGTTATTACTATTTTTATTTATTTTATATCATACTAATATTTATTAATCTTATGCAACCTCTATATTTCTGTTTATGTAGCAAGTTTACCTACTTATTCATAAACTTTTCCTACATAAAAAATATTAGCAATGAAATTCCAATCGATATTTTTGGGTACTTCAAGATTATTATTTTCATAATATCCATCCATATCCTCAATCCAAGATTGTATTGATAGTAAATAATCTTCTACACTCTTATTCTCCCATTCATCTGAATTACTTCTTCTATCATTTGCTAGTATTTCTAAAAATCTTAAAAAGTCCTCTTTAGTTTTCACATTTTTAATTTCTTCATATATATTCATTACTTATCTCCTTACCTTACTTTGTAATTATGCTTTCACCATTTCCTAATTTTAGTTTAATTGCTGTTCCTCCATTCTTTGTTGTCATTTTCCACACTTGACTAACTACTTCTTCCGATGTAGCCCATTGTATAGGTATTTCATTTAATCCGTGTCCTTATGGATTATGAATCTTGTTAACCTTTCATTTTCCTTGCCGTGTACACATAAAGAGCTAATGTTTTTTATTAACATTAGCTCTGTTCTTATATAATATGTTTGATTGCTCACTTATGTAATGTTGAAATATATAAATACTATTATTGACGCATTTAATGAAATATTTTTATATTCCTTTTTTCAAATGTTCTTAAACTTTAATTTGAATTGTGCTTTCTTTTTTAATTAGCAAATATAATTTTTAACTTCTAAGCTACCTTCTAATAATTCCTTTGTTTTTTGCTTCAGATAACCAACTTGGAAATTCCTTTAACAGGCGATCATACAACTCACTATCTTTAACTTTATTAAAGTCATCTAGAGCAAAAAAACCAGCATTATCTACAACTCTACCTTTAATTGTATCTAAATGCTTTAATATTCCATATCCAGAACCACTGACTCCAACAAATTGCCAGAATATAGGATACCTTGATGATTCCACTATTAAATGCTCAATTTCTCTTTTAGCTCCTACTCCTCCATCAGTAATAAATATAATATAGGCTGGTATAGAACTGTTACGATATTCTTCAATAATTTCTCTCATAACAGCAGGTTCATAATTTCCACCTCCAAGAGATAGCATTAAAGGTCTGTAATCTGCTGGAACCGCATTATAATAGTTGAACATAGTAACATTGTCCATCCTCTTTGGAGTGGTCCCATAATACCAAAAATCCAATTCTTCATTATCATCAAATTGTATGGCTAAAGGCAATATTTTATTAACAATTGACTGAACCGTTCTATTTTTATATATTCTGCTCATTGATCCAGATATATCAAGTATAAGTGCTACCTTTGCAACTATATCGGGAACTTTATTTTTTTCTAATGCTAATTTTAGTGGTTTAGCCAAGCTTACAAGTTGTGGAGCATTTTTCTCTAACTTTTTCTCTAATGAAATTTTTGAAGCTTGGACAACTGGCACTGGTTGTGATACTATAGGCTGTGTAGGCTCATCATCTTTCTCCTCTACCCCACCATATTCTTCTAATAGCTGAGAAAGACCACCATTAAAACCATTTGCTACAGCATTCATTCTCCATTCATTTTTATTATATATCTCAATAGCAATAATTGCTTTTTGATCTTTAAAATTACTACCTGTCAAATTTAACTCCAAATCTTCTTGACGAAGTTGTGATAGCTTAATGTTAGCTTGATGAATCATACTCATAGTTCCATCACCATCAATACTAATTGTAAACACAAGCTTAACAACCTTGGAAGGTAATTTAGACAAATTTACATTAAATGTAGTTCCATTCATGCAAATTGCATCATCTGGTGACTTTAGTTGATTATAAAAAATCATGTACATATCATCATATAGTTGATCATTTTTATCAACGGCGAAACAACTAATATCATATTCTGATGGTCCAGTGATATTAAAATCAATCTTAATAGGTGTGTGAATATCTCCTAATTTTGTACGATAACCTCTTTGTATAAGCATTATAATCAAATCCCCTTTTTTACTACTATACTATCATAAGTTGTTATAGTTATCCATCACTTATAATCTAGTAATTTTACAGATATCTATAGAAGCTTCTTTGTCTGCAAGTCATTTATTAGTTACAATATGCTTATGGTGGTTTTACACTCCTTGTTATCTTCGCTTTTTAAGATATTTTATTTCAAGAAAAAAGATTAATGCTCCAATTACTGATTACTAAAACATTAATCTTTTTAAATTTCTTTATTGCCCTTAAAGCCCATATTTTAAAATGTATTAGATTATTTATTCAACTATTTAAAGCTTAATCTATATTATACTTTTACTTCTTAGGGCTTTAGGGGCTTTTTTAATTGATTAACTGCATTATTACAATAATTTATAATCATATTATAAATGGAATAAACATTTTAGTCTTCTTCATGTACATGATATATTCCTCTCCAAATTCCTCAATCATATCTTTTTCTTCTTTTTTTGCAAGTCTATAATACATCCATATTATAAAAGGCCACATAATAAGCATTGGCAGTGTTGCCCATTCAAGAATCATTCCAACAGTTAAAAGTATAAATCCTGTATACTGAGGATGACGAATATACTTATATACACCTGTTTTTACTACCTTGCCCTTCCCTGACTTCTTTGACCAGTATTTATGATAAATGTTATACCATCCATTAATGATAAGAAACGCTGAAATAACTACACATACTATGTTTAAGTACATACCAGCATATCCTATTTGATTAAAAAAGGTATGTCCCCATAAAACTCCCTCTGGCAGATTCTTTCCGATTATCCATGAAATAAGATACATGCTCATAGGAATTCCATGCATTTCTATTGCGAAAGCAAGAATAAAAGCAAAATAAGCTGTGGCAGGCTTTCTATTCATCTTTTTATAAAATGGTACAAATAGAAGTGCTATCGAATAAATAATAATAAAAAATACCACTCCCCACCATTGGTAATAATGACTTTGTAATGTTTCCATAGTCAAATCCTCCTGAAATATTATATCTTTATTTTACAGGAGAAAAATTTAAAAAAGACCTAACCTAGGTTAGGTTTTTGGTTATGTTATAAGATTCTATTTAATATTGATGAAGTTAAGAAATCTCTCCTAAGCTTTTTGCCTTCTCAATTGCTTGTACTCTATTCTTTACTTCAAGCTTTCCAAAAATATTATTTATATGCCATTTTATAGTACCAACACTGATAAACAGTGTTTTACTTATTTCATCATTGCTCTTTCCCAAGGCAATACATTGCATAACTTCTTTTTCTCTCGGTGAAAGTAAAGAGTCCTTACAAGTAAGTTCATTTGAAATATGATTCTTTTCCAAAACTTTATATAATTTGTTATCAATTGCTTTTAAAAGTTCAACAGATTTCATAGGGAAGATACAAAAATTAACGCTTATACCATACTCCTTGTAAATAGATACTGCTTCCTTGAGACATAATTCAGCTTCCTTTCGTTTATTCTCAATAAAATAAATTTCAGATAGTAAAATTAAAAACATCTGAATATATGATACAAGACCAATAAAACGTAGTTTTTTTAAGCTTTCTAATATATCATCTATTGTAATCAAGTCACTGTATCCCTTTAACTTTAAATAGCCAAGAGTTTCAAGAAGTATAAAGGGGCTTTTTTCCCCCACCTTCATATATTCAACTTCAAATCTTTCGATATCTTGCTGAATCGCCTTTCTATCCTCTTCCATGCAGGACATTATCCTAAACATAGAAATAAGTAAATCGGTCATAGTATAGTGCATCTCTCCAAAGTCAACTTCCGATTGTTTAAGAATTTCTTCCATGCCAGCTTCATCATTAAGTATAAAATATGCTTTAAACAGATAAAGCTCAATTATTCCATGCATATGAAGTAAACTCATTTTATCAATACTTGACTTAGCAAGTTTTAAATGATGCACTGCAAGGTTTGATTTGTTTAAATCGTAATAACACATACCTAGAGGTAGATGTATAATATTCCAGTATTCCTCCGCCTTTTCTTTAAAACTGGCAGACATGACTAATATTTTATTGCATTCATCTATAACGTAAGAAACTTCTCCTAGTTTATATTTATTAAGTGATTTATTTACAAAGGCTATAACTGCAAGAAAAAATATATCCAAGGATTTAAATATTTGAAATGAATCATCAAACATTTCTGCAGCATGGCGGTATTGATTTAAACCAGAAAGTATTTGTCCATAAGTAAGCTTTGCATTTGCCATAAAAAGCCCCTTATCTCCCTTTGGAAGAATATCCACAGATAGTTTTGCGTATTTAAGTTTTTCCATAGGGTCTGTCGAAAATTCCGCCAATGCTTTTAGAGCATAATAAAAGGAGCTCTCATAGCATCCTTTAAGTTCTGCTTCATTAATATATTTTACAGTTGATGTAAAACCTGCATTATCTCCACTCAAAAAAGCCAACCAAGCTTTAATAAGTATAGGCATCATTCTACTTGAAGTTGATATATCTATATCCTTGACCATATGGTAATACTGAGCAATATTTGGTGTTGAGAAAAAAGAAACAATATTTTTTTCCATATAATCAAGTACATCCTGAAGAGATTCAGTATTCAGTACTCTTTGCAATTCCTTCTGGAATTCATCATTATTATTCAACATTCTCACTCCATAAATTTATTTCTCAGCCAATTATTTATCCCAATACGAAGGACGAACTATTGATATTGGTAACCTTGTATTAGAGTCTCCTTTAGCAGCATTAATCTGGGCTTGCGTAATAAATATACTATTTGTGAGATTAGCTCCTCTTATATCAGCATCTCTCAAATCAGCTCCGATAAGGTCTGCTCCACTTAAGTCAACACCCCTAAGATCCGCTGCAATAAGAAATGCTCCTCTCAAGTCTTCTCCTGTTAGATTAATTTTTCTAAGGTCTGAACCAATAAGATTTAACCTTCCGACAATTGTTTTCTTGCGTTTTAAAGTAGTTTTCACTCCTCTACGAGCTTTAGTTCTCACAAGCTCACTAGTTTTTGAAAGTAGAGCGTTAACATTACTTCTGTGCGCTACTAAGTCTAGCTTTATGATAGAATCAGCATCCAGATTAGTAAGACCTACCGTTTCACTTATCATATGACTAATTTCCTCTTTAATAACGCTATCATATTGTATTCTAAATGCTTCTGTTAGATACCATAGCATTTCATGAAGTTGCCTCATAACCAAAAACACATCAAACATTTTCTTTGCAGTCTCTGGGTTTTTCATCCAATCCTGTCCACCATATGTAATTTGAGCAACCTTTTGCCCCGCTCCAAAGCAGTCATAAGCAGTACATCCTTTAAGACCCTTCTCTCTGAGATTTTTGTGAACAGTACACTTAAAATCAGATTGTAAATTTATACAAGGCTTGCCGGCATCTTTGTCCGTTGGAAAACCTTCAGAAGCAGAAAAGTATAATGCAACACAGCAAAATCCAAAACATTTTTGGCAGTCAATTTTCAAACTCTCATGTAATTCTTTATCATATTTAAATCCATTTTCATATGTCATATTTATTGTCACCCCATATTCTTAACATGTAAATAATTTCAACTTCTAAATTATATCATAGACGCCTTTGGATTTTAAAGTGTCATGATTTATCACTGTACATTCAGCCTCAATATTGTTATGTTTATCTACTAGCTTAGTTACCTCTTTCACACACATAAATAAAGGGACTGTATCATAATTGATTTAATATATCAATCTGATACAGCCCTCTATTTATTAATATTTAATTAAATCTCATATTTTTTAAATATAACATTCTTTATCAAAATCAATATTGTACTTAAAGTGGCCATTATCAAGAATATAATTAATTCTTGCATCCCTAAATTACTTAAATGTAATAGTTTCCTAAATAAAAGTGCTGCTACAAAAAATCCTACAGCTGTTGTACTACATAAGAATACACGCATTTTATTAAATGGTCTACATACTCTTATCACCGCTAAAATACTGGTAAATCCAATCATATAATACATAATTGTAGTCATATTTGCTACCGACATATTTAAAGCTGGTGCTGCCAAATATAGTATTATAATATTAATTATTATAACCAAAGAATATGGGAATGAATTCTTAAGTACACTTTTCAAGAAAGGTTCCTTTATTTGTTTACCATTTGGCTCAAAGGATATAAAGAATGATGTATACCCTTCAATTATAAGATCTATTAATGTAATTTGTATTGGTATAAATGGGAATGGTGTACAAGTTATAATATTTAATATTGATAGCATTACTGAATATAATGTTTTTATAAAGAATATTCTAGCAACACTTGTAATATTATTTACAACTCTTCTTCCCTCCATTAAAACATCTTTTAGCACACTAAAATCTGAATTTAAAAGTACAATTTGTGAAACTTGTTTTGCTACATCACTTGCTTCTGGAAGTGTTATACTACAATCAGCTTGTCTTAATGCAATAACATCATTTACTCCATCTCCTGTCATTGCCACAGTATGTCCTTTTGCTTGTAGTGCTTTTACTATTAAACTCTTTTGATTTGGTGATACCCTTGCAAATATACTATATTTATCTACTAAATCTATTATTTCCTCATCATTTTCTATTGTAGATAGATCTATATAAGATTCATAATCCTCTAAACCAGCCTGTCTAGATATACTTGAAACTGTTAATGGATTATCTCCTGAAATTATTTTTACCGTAACACCTTCACTTTTAAAGAAACCTAACATTTCTTTTGCATTTTTTCTTAATGGATCTGACAATTCTATTGTTGCTACAATCTCTAGACTTGGTAATACTTCTTCCTCTACTATGTCTTTAGAGAAACCTAAAAGTAAAACTCTTTTCCCTGATTTTTGTAGTTCTATCTTTTCTTCTGGCATTATAAAGTCACTTTTATCCATCAATTTCTCTGGTGCGCCAACAATTATAGATCCTATACCTTTAAAAGTAATTGAACTCCATTTTCTTTCAGATGAGAATGTTGTTTTATCTACTATCTCATACCTATCATTTCCTTGAAAATATTCTTTTAATGCTTGAAAAGTAGCATTATTATCCCCTATTTCAGCAACAAAGGCACTTAATGCTTTATCTACTGAAATGGGCATGATTTTATCATTAAAGATATCCACATTTGAAACTTGCATTTTACCTTCTGTAATAGTACCGGTTTTATCAAGACATAGGGTATCTACATGTGCTAAAGTTTCAACACTATATAAATCTTGAACTAATACTTTTTTCTTTGCAAGCTTTATTACTCCAGTTGCAAGAGAAATACTAATTAATAATACTAATCCCTTTGGTAACATTCCGAGTAATGCTGCTGATGTTGATACTACAGAGCTTTTTAGTAACTCTCCTCTAAAGAAGAATGCTTCAACAAATAGCAATATACCAACTGGTATTATTATAAAACCTGTAAACTTTGTAACTTTTCTCATAGAATTTAATAATTCTGAATTTACCTTTTTATGTTTTTTACTCTTTTGAGCAATCTGTGTTGCAAAATTATCTTTACCTACCTTCTCAACTTTTGCATGGCATTTTCCACTAACAACATAACTTCCAGAAAATAGTTTATCTCCTGGTTTCTTTACTATGGTATCTGATTCTCCAGTAAGTAGAGATTCATTTACCTCTATTTTTCCATCTAAAACAACTGAATCTGAAGAAATTTGATCTCCCATATTAAGTATAGTAATATCATCTAAAACTATTTCATCAACATTTATCTTAATTTCTTTTCCATTTCTTATTACATCTATTTTTGATACTGTTAATACAGATAATTTAGCCACCATATTTTTAGCATGTATCTCTTGAAAAGTTCCAATACTTACATTTAATATAATTATTAAAATAAAGGCTAAATTAGAATATGCTCCAACCATCGCCAAAGCAATGGCAATTAGAAAGTTATATAAGTTAAATAGGGTAAATACATTGTCTGAAATAATCTCCCAGTTTGACTTCACATTTTTTTCTTCTACAATATTAACTTTTCCTTTTTCTTTTCTTTCCATGACTTCTTTTTCTGTTAATCCTAGAATAGTTTCTTGTTCTTCCAAAGTTAAATGCACCTCACTCTGATTGCTGTTACCACTACATTAAAAACAATAAACAGTCATATTTCCGCATATTATTCCATATTATTCGTTTATTATAAATTAGATATGTAAAATAACAATGTATAATTTATTAACAGAGTGAAAATATACACTCTTATTTGTATTGTAATTGAAATTATAAAATATACAAAATGTAAATATCTCCATCTCCAACTATCCAATCAGATTAATTTTTTATATTATCAATTTCTATTTGATATAAACTATATTCTGGATGTATAATAAAGACCCTAGACAACATACTTCTTTATTATCTAGGGTTTCATAATTGTATTTTTCAATATTAAATTCTTTTAAGCGCTTCTATTATATCCTTTGTATATATTCCACCGTGATAACATATAACTCTATCTATATCATAATTTAAAAGTTTTTTAACAGAATTTCTAGCTTCATTCATATCTAAAGTATACTGCGGCAATGCAATAACTAATTCTCCATCTTCTATAACTAAAGCATCTCCAGCTATTAATGATTTACTCTCTTTATTATAAATCGATATGTGTCCTGGCATATGACCTGGTGTAGATATTATTTCGATACCGCCGCAAAAATCAAAATCCTCTCTATCCTCTAAACATATATCTACATTACAACTTTCTATTGATTCAAGCATTTTATGAAAACCTTCCGCATTCTCTTTTTCTACTTCTGATAAAGAATCATATATGCTTTCTGCTTGCTGTAATCTTAATGATTTTTCACTACCATTAATATAAGGCTCATCTTCTTTTGATGCTAACACCTGTATAGTAGGATATTTTCTCTTAAATTCTGCTAGGGATCCCATATGATCAAAATCATGATGAGTTATAATTATTTTAGATAAATTTTTTATGTTAACGCCACTACTTATTGCAGCCTCTTCAATTAAATTTAAAAAATTAGGATATCCACAGTCAACTAAGATCATCTCATTTTCATCTTCTAATATAACTGGATAAATAGTATTGCTTTCTCCATTAAAATTAAAATTTACTTCCAATACATTTATTTTATTCATGTTAAGCCTCCTGATGATATTTTAATTACTTAAATAATATCATAACCACAAAGAGTATAGTTAATGCGTAAATAACTCTGTCTCATCTATGTCCATATAATAAAGTTAAAGCGGTGGTTATAATTCCACCGCTAGACAACCCTTCGCCTTTAGGCTATGGTAGTTGATTTACTTCCACCAAGTTCAATATCATCTTTCTTATTGAATTCTCCTGACCATTCAAAAGCTTTTTTAGCGACAATTACTGCAATAACTTCATTTATTACTGCTGCTGCTGCAATTGTACCTTGTATAATTTTTGCACTTTCTGGATCAGGACCTGCTAAAACAGAAACTGCTATTCCTGTAAATACTAGTGATACTCCTGAATGCGGTAATAATGTAAGTCCTAAATATTTCTTTACGGTTTTTGGCGAATTAGTAATAGTTGCTCCAAAGAATGCTCCAGTATATTTTCCTACCGCTCTTGCAATAATATAGATTGCAGTAAATAACCCTGCACCAAAAATTAAATGATAGTCAAGTGGTGTGCCTAGGTTTAATATTACTACAATCATAGATATACCTAAAATAGGATTAAATGCATTCATTATTTCATTTAGTCTATCCTCTGAAATCATATTAGCAAATGTAGCTGAAAAAGCCATTCCAATTAACATAAAGTTTAATACTGGCTTAGGTAAAATTACATTATCGAATATAAATCCTACACCTACTGATATTAATATAGTTGTAACTAAAAGTAATATAGTTTTTTTGGATGTATTATCTTTTTTAAGTAAAAATCCTGCCAAAAATCCTGTAACAATCCCAATAATAATTGGCAATAATACAAATAATAAAATCATATATATAGGTATCTTTTGTTCTGAAACATTAGCAGCTACAACTCCAATAGTTGAGAAGAATACAACAACTGCTACCATATCATCAAGTGCCGCCATAGGAATCAATGTTCTAGTTACAGGACCATCTGTTTTAAATTCTCTTACAATTGATAACGCAGGTGCTGGTGCTGTCGCAAGAGCAATGCCTCCAAAAATAAAAGCAAGATATACTGGAATACCTGTAAAGTAAAATATAACTCCGAATACTAAAGTAACTACAAAAAATGCTCCTAAGGATTGTGTTAAAGTTGTTATTATAAGTTGTTTGCCTGAATTTTTAATTTTATTCCAAATTAACTCTGTTCCAATTAAAAGCCCTAACACACACTCCAAAATATCCACAGCAATTTTATACCATTCAGCATTTAAAACAGATTCATTTACAAGTCCCACTGCGTGAGGACCAAGTATCATCCCCGTAAGTAACCACCCTAAAATAGCAGGTAGTTTTATTCTTGAAACTAATTTACCAATAAAAAAAGCAATTACAACTGCTGTTATTAATCTTAACAGTAAAAGTACCATTATTATTAGTCCTCCTTTGCAATGCCATAAATCATAATATTTAATATTTTTCCAATGTTGATTTCATGTGCTTTAATTAAACCATTAAAATCACAGTTCTCATATGCTTTGCTTTCAAAATATCCATTGAACATTTCTTGAAAAATCCAAAAATATTCTATTGCTTCTTCTTCTGTTATACCTTCTCTTAGTGTTATTTTACTTAAAGCAAATCGATAAGTACTAATATTAAGATTATCAAAATTCTTTCTTAAAGCTTTGATTTCTTGTTTTAAATGCATAGGTGGTTGTAAAACCACATTAAAAAATATATGGCTTAAGTAAATATTATCTTTTAAAAAATCATATCTTAAATTTAAATATTTTTGCATAATACTTTGAAAATCATTTTGATCATTTTGACCACACTCTTCACTTTGAAGATAATCTACAAATTCATCAAAACAATACTTTACACAACTTAAAAATAAATCATCCTTATTTTTGTAATAGTGATAGATAAGACCTTTTGAAATATTATTATCATTACAAATATTATTTAAAGATGCATCTCCATAATTTTTAGTTCCAAATTCTACAATAGCTGCATTTAATATTTTATCTTTGCTAATTTTATTTTTTTCTTCTTGCTTCATTTTTTCTTCCTCCAAATAAATATTGACTACATGGTCTGTATTTATTATATTAAAAACAGACCATGTAGTCAATGAATTAAATATTATCATTTTGTAAAAAAATAAACTAGTAAAACATCTTCTGCTTTACTAGCTATTTATCCAATATGAAATTTTTCGTGCATATACTAAATACTACCAATTTAATGCTATACCTAATATGTTTTATTCTAACTATTTTAATTTTCTACAATTAAAAAGAAGACGATTAACGTGAAAATCACCTAATCATCTTCTTTTTTACCTTTGTTACCATTACAGTTTTATTGTAATGGCTAAAAGTTTTTAGCTGCTTGTTTAGCCTTTTCAGCGACATCTTCCAAAATTGATTCTATCACCCATTTCATACTCTGTAGCGCGTCCTATGGAATTAGATCAAAGCTATAGACGACATTTTTCATACATACTAAATAGCTCCATTTCTATATCCAAGGCTGCAAAAGCATTTATAGAAAAAATAAAGAATAATTGATAATAAGTACTCTGGCCAACTGGCCATATAACAATTATTTTCTGTATAAAAAAAGATTACATACAAATATTAGAATAAATAAGAAGGATTACTAAAATATTTGTCGAAATAATAACAATAATAGTATTAACTAACATAATTTTAAAATAATGTTTTATAATTTTTTATTTAGCAGGAGGGAAAGACAATGATTCATGTTAATACATTAAATTATATAAAGGATTTAGCCGAAGTACAACTTAACAATGTAATAAATCAAGGGATATTTGGAATTATGGAGGGAGATGATATAACTTGGCAGATTTCTTCAAACTCATTCAACATTGAAGAGTTTAAGATTGGTAAAAAAGTAGATAGAAATAATGTAATATTAAGGGCTAGTCATGAAAAAAAGATTATAACTGAAAATATTTCTAAAGAAGTATATGGAACTAGATTAAAAATAACAGCTATTCCTATTATTAATGATGAAAATGAGAGTGTTGGTACATTTTATATGATAATTCCAATAATACATCATTTAGAAAATGCATTTAAATACTTTGCCCCAATTATAAATGAAACGTTTATAGAGGGTGCATACATAACAATAACAGATAAAAAGGAAGTACTTCAAAAATATGCAACTGAAAAATTTGATATACCAGAAGTAGGTCCAGGTTTTGATATAACAGATGATGCAAATATTAGTGAATGTCTAAGGACTGGCAAAAATAAAAGGTTTGATTTTGATAGTTTTGAGTATGGAAAGCCTATTAGAGTATTAGTATCACCGTATTTTGATGAAGAGAGTAATGAATCTGCTGGAGTTGTAATGGTAACTAGAGCAAAAGAAGCTGAAATAAATCTACGTAATATGTCAGATAGCATGAAAAACAGTCTTTCAAATATAGCAGCTACAGTTGAAGAGCTAGCTGCATCAGCATCAGAAATACATATAAACGAACAAGCATTAAGTGAAAATATTAAAGAAATAACAAAATTATCAGAGCAAATTAATGAGGTTAGTAATTTCATACATCAAATAGCTAATCAAACTAAAATGTTAGGTTTAAATGCTTCTATTGAAGCAGCTAGAGCAGGAGATTTGGGTAAAGGTTTTGGTGTTGTTGCAAATGAAATTAGAAATTTATCTGAACAATCAAAAAGTACAATTTCTAAAATTAATAAACTTACAGATGATATCATAAGTAAAGTAGAACAATCAAATCAAAAAAGTCAAAGTTCATTAATATCCAGTCAGGAACAAGCAGCCGCAACTCAGGAAGTTAGTGCTACTATAGAACAAATAACTTCATTATCAGAAGAATTAAATGAAATTGCAAATATAATATAAATATAAAGCATATATGAAAAAACGAGGAAGCATAACCCAAATTGGGGGTTGTTTTCTCCTCGTTATAATAAATTTCAATCACTTCCTAAATTCTGGTGCCACATCATAAATATTTTCCAATGATTTACGAATTTCTTGTTTCCAATCAAACTTCCCTTTTTTAATACACCAAGTCACTTCATATCCTAAAAATGCGTAGGCAGATGCTTTATATAAGTCTTTCGCACTATTTTTATTCCTTATTTGGCCTGATTCCTGACCTTTTTTAATAATCATTATGGCAATATTAGTTAATTCATCCCTAAAATCATAGCTTCCAAAGTCTTCTTTTAAATTGCTAATCATCATTTGACTAAAAAAATCAGTCCCATATTTATAAGCTTCAGCTACAAGAGATTCAAAACATACCATTAATTGTTCCCAATAATTATCCATGGTAAGAATAGACATAAGATGCTGGCTTATATTATGTGTCAATGAATCGTAGAAACGTAAAATAATATCTTCCTTTGATTTAAGATGATAATAAAAAGTAGTCTTAGAAATGCCACATGCTTCGCAGATATCTACAACTGTAACGTTTTGATAACCTTTTTCAAGGAATAATTTATTGGCTGTCTCTATTATAAAATCTTTAGTAGTTTTCTTTGTCATAATTTCCTCCGAATTTATTCAATAAATAGTGAACAAAATCAATTATATAGTAACATATTATTTCTCCAAAATCCATATTGACTATTATTTACCAAATTGATACTATATTACTGCGGTACTATAATATATAACCGAGGTAAGAGGAGGGTTTTTATGTTAAAATTATTTGAGAAAACACAAATTGGGAGTATGAAACTTAAAAATCGTATTGTTATGGGACCTATGGGAACAACAGGAGAAGCTGATGGTTCATACTGCTCAGAAGGTATTCGTTACTTTGAGGAACGTGCTAAAGGAGGAACAGGTCTTATCATCACTGGTGCAAACGTTGTTACGACTAAATATGAGCCCCGTCCTTGCACCGAACTTAGTAATTTTCATCATGTTGAACGTTTGAATATGTTAATAGAACGTTGTCATCATTATGGTACTAAGGTATGTGTACAAATTTCACCAGGTTTAGGTCGTCAACAATTTACAGATCCATTTACTCCACCTTATTCAGCAAGTGAATGCAGTGCTTTTTGGTTCCCAAATTTGAAATGCAAACCATTTTCAAAAGAAGAGATTCATGACATTGTAGAAAAAGTAGGTTTTTCAGCTAGTCTTGCAAAAATGGCTGGTGCTGATGCAGTAGAATTACATGCATATGGTGGATATTTATTAGATCAGTTCCATTCAAAGCAATGGAATAATCGTGCAGATGAGTATGGTGGAGAACTAAAAAATCGTATGAGATTTACTTTAGAATGTATTGAAGCAATTCGAAAAAATGTTGGTGCAAAATTCCCTATACTTGTTAAATTCACACCTGTACATCGTGTTGAAGGAGGACGTGAATTAGAAGAAGGATTGGAAATGGCTAAAATACTTGAAGCTGCAAATATAGATGCTCTTCATGTTGACGTTGGTTGCTATGAAGCTTGGCATAAAGCAATCTCTACAGTATATGAAAAAGAAGAACATCAAATGGATGTTGTCGAAGCTGTTAAGAAGACAGTAACTTTACCAGTTCTTGGACAAGGTAAAATGTTTGATCCTGAGAAAGCTGAAAAAGCTGTTCTTGAAGGTAAAACTGATTATATTGTATTAGCACATCAAATGTTAGCAGACCCAGCTTGGGCGAACAAAGTTAAGGCAGGAAATACAATGGACATAGCTCCTTGCATTGGATGTAATGAATGCTTGCTTTCAGGTTTTTCAGGTAAACATTATTATTGTGCTGTAAATCCATTATGCTATGCAGAGGGTGACTATCAACTTCCAGAAAAAAATGATGTGATGAAATCTGTATTGATTATTGGTGGTGGTCCTGGTGGGATGTCAGCTGCTATTGCTGCCGCTAAACGTGGATTTGATGTGGAAATATGGGAAAAGTCCTCACGATTAGGTGGTAATCTATGGGCGGCAGGTCTACCAACATTTAAGCATGACGTATTAAGATTGATTACATATATGGAACGTCAAGTGTTAAAACTTGGAGTTAAGATTATATTGAATAAGGAAGCTACAGCAGAAACTGTTTTAGCTGGTAAATATGACAAGGTTGTATTAGCTACTGGCTCAAAAGCGTTTATGCCTCCAATTAAGGGAATTGAAACAGCTGCTCCTGCAAATGACTATTTATTAGGACTTAAAAAACCAGGTAATAAAGTCGTTGTAATCGGTGGTGGTCTTGTTGGCTGTGAAACTGCAGCATATATGAAGGAAACTGCTGAGGAAGTAACAATCGTAGAAATGTTAGAAGATATTTTGGCAATTTCAGAACATTGCCTAAACAATGATCAAGCATTAAGAACAATCATTAAAGAAAGAAACATTGAAGTTGTAGGTAATGCAAAAGTAACAAAAATAACTCCATCCGGAATTAGTTACTCAAAAGATGGACAAGAACATATAATTGAATGTGACACAGTTATTATTGCAGCTGGCTACTATTCAAATAATCAATTAGAGAATGAATTGGAAGGAAAGGTTGAAGATTTAACTGTTATCGGAGATGCAGAATCACCAAGAAAAATCCTTACTGCAGTACATGAAGGATATCATACAATACGAGTAATGTAATTAAATAGAGCTTAAGAAAGATGTTAAAAGTTTCATGCATTTAACATCTTTCTTATTATTTAATGGGAGAAGTATATATTCTAAACCATATTAATTCTTATATTGTAAGCTGTTTTAATAACTCTTTATCCAATTCTAGTAAGTTTCGCGTTCACTTATGATACGGTTTACCTTATCTCCCATCCAATATCTCCACAAATTTTTTTGAAGCGGGTGAAAGAGATACACTTTTCAAAAAGCAATATCCCATGCTTCTTTTGGGTATTTCCTCAATCATCTTTACCTCATGCAATATGCCTTTTTCTAAATACTCCTTAGAGAATTCTTTAACAACACAAGCTATACCTAAATTAATTTTTGCAAATTCTAATAGTAAATCGTGGGAGCCAAGTTCTATTTCCGGGGTAATTTTAACACCCTTTGATAGCATATATTTTTCTACATATTGTCTTGAATTTGATTTAGGATCAAGCAATATCAACGGAAAATTTATTATGTCCTTAAAGCTTAAAGGAGTTGATAGCTTATTTTTATAATCCTCTCCACAAACGAAAATATCCTGAACATCTGCGCATTTCCTTATCTCTAAAGAGGAGTCTTCAATAGGGAAATTGCAAATAGCAATATCAATTTCTCCTGACTTTAGTATAGGGCAAAGCTCTAAGGTTGTTTTGTTTATAATCTTTAATTTAATATTTGGATATTGGCTATGAAACTCTTCTAAATATGGCAATAAAAAATATCGTGAAATAGTATCTCCTACCCCTATTTTTAAATCACCCAACATTAAATTTTTTGATTCTAAAAGCTTTTTTTCTCCTGCACTAATTAAGTTTATGGCAGAACTTGCATATTCAAATAAAACTTTACCTTCATTAGTAAGTATTACTCCCTTAGGCGTTCTAATAAATAATCGTATCTCAAGTTCTCTTTCAAGTTGCATAATTGCTTGACTTACAGCGGGCTGTGTCATGTAAAGTGACTTTGCTGCTTTAGAAAAACTTTCACATTTACCTACTTCACAAAACACTCTATATAAATCTAACTTGTTTACCATATAAGCACCCCTTATATCTAACATTATATCTATTTATTTTACTTATACCATAAAAATGATGTATACTACAAGTATAAAATAAAACTTAATTCAAATTGAAATTAATTAAGGAGAGATAAAATGGAAAGAGTTGTTGGAACTGTAGTTAGAGGTCTACGTGCCCCAATTATCAATAAAGGAGACGATATTGCAAAAATAGTTGTAGATGCGGTATTGAAAGCTTCAGAAGTAGAAGGATTTTCAATTAATGATAAAGACATTGTTACTGTAACAGAATCTGTAGTTGCTCGTGCTCAAGGAAATTATGCAACTATTGACCAAATTGCAAAAGACGTAAATTCAAAATTTGGTGACGATACTATTGGAGTAATATTTCCTATTTTAAGCCGTAACCGTTTTGCAATTTGCCTTCGTGGTATAGCAAAAGGAGCTAAAAAAATTGTATTAATGCTTAGCTATCCATCAGATGAAGTAGGTAATCATTTAGTAGATATAGATTTACTTGATGAAAAAGGAATCAATCCTTGGACAGATTCTTTAACAGAAGAAGAATTTCGTGGCCATTTTGGACATAACAAACATACTTTTACTGGTGTTGATTATATTGATTATTATAAATCTTTAATTGAAGAGTACGGTGTTGACTGTGAAGTTATATTTTCAAACAATGCGAAAACCATTTTAAACTATACAAAATCTGTTCTTACTTGCGACATTCACACAAGACTTAGAACAAAAAGAATATTAAAAGCAAATGGTGCAGATAAAGTTTATAGCCTAGATGATATTCTTTCCTCATCTATAGATGGTAGTGGATATAACGAAAACTATGGCCTTTTAGGTTCAAATAAAGCAACCGAAGAAAGCGTTAAACTTTTCCCACGTAATTGTCAGCCTGTGGTTGATACTGTACAATCCATCCTTAAAGAAAAGACTGGAAAAACTGTAGAAGTTATGGTTTATGGAGATGGCGCATTCAAGGATCCAGTGGGTAAAATTTGGGAACTTGCTGACCCTGTTGTATCACCAGCTTATACATCAGGTCTTGAAGGTACTCCTAACGAAGTGAAGTTAAAATATCTTGCAGATAATAACTTTTCTGATTTAAGAGGAGAAGAACTTAAGAAAGCTATTTCAGAATATATCTCAAATAAAGAGTCAGACTTAATGGGTGCTATGGAATCACAGGGTACTACCCCTAGACAACTTACTGACCTTATAGGCTCTCTTTCCGACTTAACTTCAGGAAGTGGAGATAAGGGTACACCTATTATATATATACAAGGATATTTTGATAACTATACAAAATAATAAAATTGCAAAGCAATTTTATAGAATTAAAAGTTAAAAATTAAGAGTGAAGAGTACTGGATGAAATTCCTTCACTCTTCACTTTTCATTTTCAATTCTTAACTTAAAAATTTCATCCATAATTTTCAATTCTCAATTAAACAAATTACCTTCATGCCCCATACCTTATTTTCCATTTTACTATTATGCTAAGCTTATCCTCTAATAGTTCTGCAAAGATTTCGTGACCCATTTGTTCTACTAGTTCCTTAGTTATGGCAAGACCAATCCCTGTATTTTTTCCGCTTCTAGTACGATCCGCCGTGAAGAAACGATTAAACAAATGCTCTACATCCTCTTTCTTTAAATCTTTAGCATCATTTGTAAAAGTCATTATTATATAACTTTCCTGCTGCCTTAGAGATATATTTATAAATTCCTTACTATATTTAAGCATATTTTGTATCAAATTTGAAATTATGCGCCTCACTGCATTGTCATCAACAATAACTAAAGGAAAATTCTCCTCTAAATTCATACTAGGCTCTATTCCCTTATCTAAAAAATCATTATAAAATAAAGCTATTGTGTCACATAGTATATTATATAAATTCATGGATTTAAGAGAAAATTTATATTCTTTTCCCTCTAGCCTTGATAAATCATAGAAGCTATTTATTAAAACTTGTAGGGACTTAGTTCTCTTTTTTACTATATCTATATACTCCTTCTTTTCCTCCTCGCATAGGCTACTATCCTCCATAAGTTGGATATATCCCATTATCGATGTTAAAGGTGTTCTTAAATCATGGGATACATTTGCAATAGCTTGCCTAATTTCCAAATCCATTTTCTTATGTTCAACTTCCGCTTTCTGTTTTTCTTCTAAAGCTTTATTTATTTCTAAAGCTAGCTTTTCTGCTCCCTTATTAGAAGAGGATAATAATATTTTTGAGTTGGTTTTAACTTTATTAATTTCCTTCAATTGATTGGTTATATTCCTTACTTCTTTATATAGTAAAATATAAAGGGTGGCAAATATCCCCGCTATAATTATAAGAAAAACAATTATTAACCCTAACGTAACCCCTTGCATAAACACCGCTCACCCTCTTTATTTAATCTCCTTATTTTTAACATACATCATAGTTAAACCTATGAATACTATGGTATATATAATCCCTACTAAAGCTGCATAACTCAACTGAGAATTTGTTACTTCTACAAATACGGTTAAATCATCTCTAGTTAAATTTTTTAACTGAGTGGTAATGAGTATATTATAAATGTACTGAAATTTATCAGAAACAAACTTTGAAAGAAGTAAAATAATAATCCCCAAAATAGAAAATATTCCCGCATAAACAAAAGCAAACACGTTATTGTTTTTAATAACAAAAGCTAAGAATGTACATACTGATATAGCTCCAATCCAGAGTATGGTTGCCGCTGATAATCTCCTCATAAAATCCAATGCAATATTTAAGGTAAAACTTTGTCCGACACCAAATAAAATTGTACCACTTCCAAAGAACACAGTTAATATAATAACTGATGCTATTATAGAAAGAATTGTTGCCACTATAACTTTTGACATTATTAATTTATTTCTTGAAACTCCAAAGGCTGCTACATTTTTTAAAGTAAGATTCTTCTCTTCTTCTGCCGTAGCTATGTCAACCATAGGTAATACGAAGTATATTGCCGCTATAATTATAGCGTTAGCAAATTCAAATAACACAGTTAAGTTCATATTAGATGCAAACTTAGTTGTTTTAATAAAAATATTAATTATCAATGGAAAAATAGCCATAAAACCTGTATATACCCAAAAATATGCCCTATTAAAGTTTCTGTAAAGCTCTGCTTTTATATAATTAAGCATGATGAGCACCTCCAATCAAATTGATAAAATAATTCTCTAGATTTACACCAATTTGATTCATTGAAGAGAATACTACTCCATTACTTACAAGTGTCTCTGCTATTATTTCTGGAGTATCTATGTGCTCATATAATCTAATCTCATTATCGTTTAACACTTCATACTCATTGCAACCAAGTTCTTTTTCAATTACAACAATAGCTTTTTCAATATTTTTTACTTTAATTGATAAGGAACGCTTACATTTTTCTTGTAATTCTTTGGAGGATATTTGCTCTATAAGCTCTCCATTATTAATGAATCCATACATAGTTGCCATTTGAGAAAGTTCACCTAATATATGACTGGATATAATTATTGTAGTATTTCTTTCCTTATTGAGTTTTAATAAAATTTCTCTAAACTCTACAATTCCTGTAGGATCAAGGCCATTAATAGGCTCATCTAAAATTAGTAAATCTGGGGTTGCCATTAAAGCTAAAGCTAGTCCTAAACGCTGTTTCATACCTAGAGAAAGTTTTTTAAACTTCTTCTTCGAGACATCGTCAAGACCTACAATTCTAAGTACTTCATCTATACATTCTTTTTCTGCAATGCCCCTTTGTATTCTATAATATTCAAGATTCTTTTTTACAGATAAATAAGGATAAAAGCTTGGAGATTCAATTATACATCCTGTCCTCCTTCTAGATTTATTTAATCCACTCTGAGATGTTTCATTAAATAAATCAATTTCTCCCTTTGAGGGCATTGTAAGTCCACATATCATTCTAAGCAGAGTGGTTTTTCCTGCTCCATTTTTACCAACGAGACCATAAATCTCTCCTTGTTTTACATCTATATTCACATTATTTACGACTAGATGACTACCATACTTTTTAGTAATGTTTTTAGTCTTAAGTATTGTATCACACATCTAAATTCCCCTCCTTTTTCTTGCATAATCATATATTAAAATATAATCACCAAGATAACCTAAAGAAAAGGTTAAGAAAGTATTAAGTTTTATCACTAATTTTATACCCGATTCCCCATACAGTATGTATGTATTCTGTGTCAGGATCAATTTTAGCTAATTTTGAACGAATGTTACTTATGTGTACATTCACTGTATTATCATCACCAAGAAAATCCTCATTCCAAACGTGTTCAAACAAATTGGATTTTGTAAAAACCTTACTTGGATTAGCCATTAAAAGTTCTAATATAGTAAATTCTCTTGCCGTAAGGTAAATATACTGATTTTTAACTGTAACCCCTACAGTTTCACGGTTCAAAATCAAATCCTTATATACTAACATATTATTTTTCACATTTATATTAGAAAATACAGTATACCGCCTCAACTGGGCTTCAACCCTTGCTAAGACTTCATGAGTGTCAAAAGGCTTGGAAATAAAATCATCTGCACCAAGTTTTAGCACCTCTATTTTTATATCTTGTCCAGGCTTTGCTGAAATAACTATAATAGGCATGGTTTTATCCTTTCTTATTTCATAAATAAGATTCTCCCCTGTTAACCCAGGTAGCATTAAATCCAATAAAACCAATTGAAAATCCTGATGTTCAAGACACATTTTTGCTTCAGAACCTGAATAAGCACTCCTAACCTTATACCCTTCTTTAGCCAATATTTTACATAGCAGATTGTTTATATCTGCATCATCTTCCACAACCAATATATTTATATTATCATTCATATCAAATACCACCGTCTCATTTATATAATATTTATCAATTTTTCTATTACTAATGAAAATTAAGTTAATTATATCATGAAATTTTCATAGCGATACTTAATAAAAGCTTAAGTTATTTACTATAAAGTGATTTTATATATTCCCAGCTTTTATGGTATAATCTATTAGGGTGATTTGTATGCAAATATTAAAAAATGATTGGCAGAATTTATTAGAAGATGAATTTAACAAAGATTATTACTTAAAGCTTAGAAAATTTTTAATAAATGAATATAGAACAAAAACTATATATCCAGATATGTATGATATATTTAACGCTTTACACTATACACAGTACAAGGATGTAAAGGTAGTTATATTAGGGCAAGACCCATATCATGGTCCTAATCAGGCACATGGTTTGAGTTTTTCTGTAAAACCGGGTGTACCAGCTCCTCCTTCTCTTATGAATATCTATAAAGAACTTAATAGTGATTTAGGCTGTTTTATTCCTAATAATGGTTATTTAAAGAAATGGACTGGCCAGGGAGTTATGCTTCTTAATACTGTATTGACAGTTAGAGGAGGCCAGGCAAATTCTCATAAAGACATGGGTTGGGAACATTTTACTGATAAAGTAATTAGCTTATTAAATTATAGAGAAGATCCTATTGTTTTTATATTATGGGGAAATAATGCTCAATCTAAATTAAATATAATAAACAATAGCAAACATTACATAATAAAATCTACTCATCCAAGTCCATTATCTGCACACAGAGGTTTCTTGGGAAGTAAACCTTTTTCTAAAGCTAATAATTTTCTTACCTCAATAGGTAAGGAGCCTATAGACTGGCAAATTGAAAATATATAAATAACGCAAATTTTTTTATAGTAATATTTTAAGGCATGCAAATACATAAATTTGTATGTCTTTTGTTTTTATAAATTTCCAACGCTATCTATACTATAATTAATCCTTTCTTCATAATTTTTCACATCATGATTCACCTAGCCTTGTTTTCCATTAGAAACCAATTAGCAATTTGTATAAAAGCTCTATAAATAGCCCACATTATATTTATAGAACTTATTAAGTATAGTAAAAATTAAATATATTTATAATTTATATAAGGCAGGTGATTCTAATTGCATAAAAATTTAAAAGTACGCGTATCTATTTTCTTAATTCTATTAAGCATCTTTTGCTCTTTACCAATAAAAAATGGAATGGCACAGGTTTCTGCGGCACCCATAGATCCTAACAGTGTACATCTTGTTTTAGATTCAAGACATTATAAGGATATGCCAAAAAATTTCCGTACAACCTCTGATTTATCAAATGTAAAGAAAGATACAACTGTAAATCTTAGTGGATTAAACTCATTAAATATTTCTGGTAGTGACCAATTTTCAGGATACAATCTACCTCTTATGCTAGATAACATGGGAACTTCACTACCTATAACAGTTGTTGATTTAAGACAAGAATCCCATGGATTTATTAACGATATTCCTGTTAGTTGGGCTAATGCAAAGAATGATGCTAATATAGGTTTGACAAAGGATCAAGTTTTATTAGATGAAAATAAGAGACTAAATAGTATTAAATTAAATGAGCCTATTTCTTTTTATAATCATCCTAATATAACTATTACTCCAACAAAAGTTGAAGATGAAAATCAGCTTGTTACTTCTAAATCACTATCATATGTTCGTATTCCTGTTACTGATACTAAGTTACCTACGGATGATATGGTTGATTACTTTATCGAGGTAGTAAAATCTAAACCTGAAAATGCATGGTTCCATTTTCATTGTAAACATGGTATAGGAAGAACTACTACCTTCATGATTATGTATGATATGGTTAAAAACTCAAAAGAAGTTAGCGCTGATGATATTATAAAAAGACAACTTCTATTAGCAAACTTTGATAAAGATCGTAGTAAATCTTTTTTTAGTGGCAAAAGATATGACTTTTTACAAAGCTTCTATAAGTATAGTAAAGAAAATAGTGCTGATTTCAATGTTAAATGGAGTGATTGGAAAAAAACTCATACTAGTGATAGCAATGGTTTTTTTCCTATTGCTTCTATCCCTAAAAATACATCTAACTATATAAAGAACTCTAAAATTCCAACTCATTTATATGTAATTTCTCAAGATATAATGACTCCTAGTGAAAGAACGATGATAGCTACCCTTCAAGGGGTAGTTAATAGTCATTGTTCTTCTCAAATATACACACTTAATTCCTCTCAACCAGATTATCAAATATGGCTAGATGATTTAAAGGATAACTATGGAGTTTCATATGAAAACATTTCAAATCCATGGAAATTAGTAGATATGTTTAAAAATTATGTTGATGGATATGTACTTTATAGCAATAAATCACTAAAAGACCCTTCAATAAATAATGCATGTTCTCTTGCCTCATTGAATAACTCCATTGCAGTTGATGAATCCATTCAAGATAAAGTACAAGCCCACGGTATAACAAATATTAAAGGCGACTGTAGGAACACAGATAATAACTGGGCTTATGATAATTTATGGAATTCTGGATTAAACCATTCAATAATAATTCAGCTTTCTCCAGAGAAAGATACAGCCTTAAGAGACTATGGAATAATGTCTAAATCTCTAATGTTTTATGAGGATAGCATAACTGATACATCCCTTAGAGATAGAATATTTTCCTCCATGAAAGCTGATTCAATTTGCTTAGGGTGGGGACCAGATGAATTTATCAATGTAAGCACATCATCAAAATATGGTGTGAGCATGGTTGCTGCAGATTGGTCTTATAATTTAACTGTATTAAGTGCCTTTCCATCATTACCTATGACTCAAAAGGCATTATCAAATATTCCTGATAAAGAAAATGTTCATTATGTAACATTTATTATGTCTGATGGAGATAATCAACAATGGAACCTTGGAAGCAATTATAATTCCCCTAAATGGTATGGATCTCCTTATAGAGGTAAATTTAATTTTGGTTGGTCCTTAAGTCCATCCTTATATTATCTAGCTCCTACTGTTTTTAATTTATATTACAAAAGTGCAGCCCATGGATCTACTAATGATTATTTTGTAGTGTCACCTTCTGGAAATGGCTATATGTACCCAAGCAAATTTCCTAAAAATGCCCTAGGGTTATATATCCATAGATTAAATGATTATATGAAAAAAGCAGATCAAAAATATGTAACGATTATCGATGACTCCTCTTTTCATGATACTAATCTTTGGGCTAAGTTTACTATTGAGCCTAATATACAGGGACTATTTTATCTAGATTATCGTAGACACGACAACTATCACGGAGAGATCATTTGGTCTAATAATAAACCTTTAGTATCCTGTAGGGATTTACTTTGGAGTAATCTGGAGAGCGAAGAGGAGTTAGTGAGAAATATTAATCATAGAATTGACTCCGGCCAAACAGATATTTATAATTCTAATAGCTACACCTTTGTTTATGTTCATGCCTGGAGCAAAACCTTAAATGATATTGAAAAAGTTGTAAATAAGCTAAAGGAAAACCCTAAAGTGGAAATAGTCACCCCTAAAACATTTATGGAATTGATAAAGAAGAATGTTAAGCATTAATATCATTTAATTATAAAAAAGAAATCCCCTAATGGAATTTCTTAAAAGTACTCTTTCAATTTTCAATTGTTAATTCTTAATTAAACAACATGTAAAAAAGCACTCTACTATTATTAGAATGCTTTTTTGAAAGGGGACTATTATTAAATTTTTCTTGTTAGCAATGTTATGAAATTCCTTTTGATAAATTGGAATTTTCTTTTATATTTCGTGTCATTCATATTTTTGACTAACTTTATAAAATTTATTCACAAAAATAAAAAATCCCATAATTTTTAATGGGATTTTTCTAATTTACTTATTTCTTTACATAATATATCAAACATATTTTTATCATTTCTATCTAAGGCATCATTTATAAGTATATTTAAAGCATTTAAGTACACTTCATTCTTCTCATTTATCTTTAAAAAACTATTTGATGACTTGTTCAATTTATCCACCAATACTTTTTCTCTGTATATAGAATATAATGCACATAAATGTTCCATTATCTCTTCTCTAGTTAATACGAAAAATACTTTTTCTGTTTCTTTTATTGAACATACTTTAAAATAGTCTTCATTTAAAGAGGATATTATTATCTTTTGTTCCTCCCCTTTAGCAATAAATTCTTTGTAAATTTTATCTTCAGGAGAGTGCTCGCAGTTGTCAATACTTTTAAGAAAAGATAAATACCCCTCAAAACTATCTCTAGTTAAAGTAAAGTTATTAAATTTTCTTCCTTTTTTGAAACAAAGGTTATACAATTCTTCCCCTTTGAAATCATTTTTAACCACAAATAGTATATAGTCTAAGTATCTATTTAATGTTCTGTCTGGTGTAAATCTCACACCTAACTTAAATCTATTTCCCAAAGCATTATTAGGTAATACAAAATTATTAATTTCCACGATACTTTCTCCTTTTTTTCTTAAAATATAACAAATTTTATTATACATTAAAAAGTAATATATATGCTCTTTTGCGGAATATTAAAACAATTAAAACATTATCCAATTATATATTTTTCTTCAATATTGGGTTATAATATGCAATGAAAGGATAAGTGGTCTTTATGAACATATCTAACGCAGATAAACATTACATATATATGCGCGATGAATGTAAATGCTACTACTGTAAAAAAAAATTAAAATTTAACAAAATAACCTTTGATCACTATTTACCCAAAAGTGAAAAAGGAACAATTGATGTTTTCAATCTCGTTATCTGTTGTAAATTTTGCAATAAGCTAAAAGGAAATAGAACACCTGAAGATTACAAAGAAGTTATACTTCATCTTTTTTTAAAAGCTGTAGAAGATAATCATATAGTAGGTAGTGGTTTAAAAATCCCTCAAAAATTGCTTAAAGAAGAACTTTTAAAAGTAAATAAAATAGAGGATTTAACTGATCATTTCATATTTCAAAGCGATACTAATAGATTTTATATTAAAAATAATAAGGTATTTAAAATTATTAATATAAATTAACTTTTAACAGTTAACAATTATCTTTCTATTAATATAAAGTAATAGATTCGATAACAAATCGAATCCATTACTTAGGGTTGTCTATTTCTAATATAACAATGTAAATAGTTAAATAGGACTTAACTAACTTGTTATTTCCACGCCTGTGTTTATGCTTTTGCTTTCTTTAAAATAATTTTTGAACTGTTTATATCCAATCAATACAATCCATACATAGGCTAAAGTTTTTGGTATCATTAACATTCCAATCAATTTATTTATATTAGCCAAAAGTACAACAGGAATATACATAGCAAAGGATAAAAATACAGCTAAGGCCATGTGTTTATAGTCTTTGTCCTTATTTTTATCAGCTTCCCTATAGATAATGTAAATCATTATTATTCCCATAATTGTGAAAGGTATATTTCTATAAATACCCCAACTTACAGACGGATAATAATTTAACCATTGATTTTGAGGAAAAAGGCATATAGCTATTCTAATAAAAGCAAGTCCATAAATACAATTATCTAGAATCTTAGAATTTTTTATATTAAATCTTAATACCCAAATTTTATATAGAATAACATAAAAAATAGTCATTGTAATAGAAGTTATAAATTTACCAAAACCTAAAGCGGCGGCATTTGCTTCCAAACCAGTAGTCAATAAGGCATATATCCTTGGTATAAGGTGAAAAGAGTCCCCTAGTCCTAATACAAATGACATGTAGCCGAATAATTTGAAATACTTATTGTCCCCACTCTTTTTTATCATAATAATTCCAAGAGAAATTACCGTTGTTAGATATACGACATGAAAAATTGGTTCAATTATAGCTTGCATGAATATCCCTCCTAATATAGTATAATTTGCATGCGAACTATTTTCTATTATTTAAACCGTAGCATACTTATAATGCTACGATTTTTTCCTTATAAATTATCTATTAATCTTTGACGAAATATTTCTCAACACCTTTACAAATTCTCTTAACTCTTCTTCACTACAATCTTTGAATATATTATCAAAGCTTTCCTGTATAGTTTCTTTAAAACTCTTAGCAAATTCCATTCCCTCTTTAGAAAATCTCACATAGGTATTTCTTCTGTCATCAGCATACTTTATCTTTTCTAAATATCCATACTGCTCTAATCTTGTAACGATGCCAGAGACTGTCCCCTTAACTAATGACATTTCACAACAAAGATCAGAAATAGTCATTTCTTTATTATGAGCTATAAGCTTGATTACCATAATCTGCTGATGAGTAAGGCCACTATTTTTTAAATTTTCGTCCACTACATACATAGATTTAGAATATATTTCTTTTATTAACATAGCTATTCTAAAGCTATCAAAATTTGAGTTCATAAAATCACCTCGAGCGTAATATAAGAATAATTCTAACCCATGTATATATGTTAGTCAATTCATAAAGGAAAAAGCATTAATATAGTTCGCATACAAACTATATTAATATACAAAATAATTAAAGTCAATATTAAATTAGTATTTTTTCTTTTTACTCCACCTTCTATTACATTACTTATTTGGAAATACAAATATTAGAGGGAATTTCGTAATGAAATTCCCTCACTCTCTACTCTTAATTATCAAATTTTAATTAAACTAAATATAAAGCTTTCCATCAATTCTTCTATCATAATTAGACCAAGTTCCAGGTTCTAATCCTTCTTTAATTTGGGATATTTTATTGAAGGTTGCGTCTACATAATCTGCATAATGCACTATATGAGATTCTTCCATACTAGGTTTCTTTGGGGAACCAAATTCTAGCTTTCCATGATGCTGAACAATGCAGCCTTTAATTCTTTCCCTAAAATCTTCACTATACATTCCTGGATCAGCTTTAAATGCTTCCTCTAGCATAGTTATCCCTATAACTATATGTCCTTCCATTTCTCCTCTTAAAGTGTAGGAAAATGGTCCATCAAAATTATACTCATATATCTTGCCTATATCATGAAGCTTAGCTCCTAAAATCGCTATTTCTTTATTTCTACAATTATATCTATAGGAAAATACCTTAGATAAATACATTACATTTAAAGTGTGTTCTGCTAAACCTCCTAAGTAATTATGATGCATACTCACTCCGCCTATACCTTTTTTAAATCTTTCTAAAAAACTTTTATCATTAAAAAAATAATCATTTAAAGCTTTCACATCTTCTCTTTTAAATTCTTCCTCTGATATTTTATTTATCTCATTCATTATATCTTCTACAGGAATTTTTACTGTGGGTAGATATTCTTCTATTAGGAAATATTCTACCTTTTTAAAGCTAACTATATTTAGTAAGGTATCCATCGAAGCCTCACATTGTATTACATCTCCAACATTAAGATGATCCTCTTTATCAGGTATTATAGCCTTGATATCCCCGCTATTATCTCCTATATATGCAATGGTGTTATTTTCATTATCTTTATATAATTTTTTCATAATCATAAAACTGGTATTTACTTTATCTCCGCTCTTTATATCATTAGCAAATAAATTTTTCATAACTCTCTCTCCTTCGTTAAAAACTACATAATTATTATGTTCTACTCTATAAAAAAATATTAAAATAAAAAAGGACTTTGGCTTCCCAAAATCCTTTTTTCTACTTTTCCATCCCAACTATCAGTTTTCAATTATCCACTCTCAACTACCAATTATTAAATCAATTATACATTCCGAATTAAATTAATTAATTAACTCCCAATCAATATATTTATTTAGTATATCCATACATTGAACTAAGTATTTTTCCTCAACTTCCGTAAACCTTCCAACTATTGGACTATCAATATCTAGTACACCATATACTTCATTATTTTTTACTATAGGCAATACTATTTCTGAGTTTGATGCTGAATCGCAAGCTATGTGCCCTTCAAATTTATGTACATCCTCTATTCTCATAATAGTTTTGCTACTTACAGCGGTGCCACAGACTCCTTTTCCTACCTTTATTCTAGTGCAAGCAGGCATTCCTTGGAAAGGTCCTAAAACTAATTCCCCATCTTTAATTATATAAAATCCTACCCAATTTATTCTATCCATTAGAGCATTAATCAAAGCAGATGCATTAGCTAAATTTGTTATTACATCTTTTTCATCCTTTATTAATCCTTCTAACATGGTAACCATGCTTTCATACTTTTCTTCTTCACTTAAACCATCGAATACTATTATATCAAACACAACTTAACCCTCCAAACTTAATTTCAATTAATAGTTAATACTGAGTAATTTATACTTATTAAAAATATTCATATGTCTTTTTTATAGTACTATATTATCTCAAATTAAATTAAAAAGGAACCATTATGGTTCCTCTTTAGCATTCCAATATATTATTTTGTCATCATTACTCTTTAAAATACAAATATATCCCTTTGAATAAAAGCATTGCTGCAGTGGCACCTGGGTCTTGCTTTCCTATAGATTCTTCTCCGTAATAAGCTGCTCTTCCAAACTTTGATTTCATATCTTTTGTCATAATAACACCTATCTCTGCAGCATCGTAAGCATTCTCGAAGGCTTCCTTAAAGCATAACTGCTTTTCATAGGATTTTTTTAAGCTCTCAACTGCTGGATAAATAGAATCTAATATAGTCTTATCTCCTACTTCTGCTTTCCCTCTCATTTTTATACCATCAATTGCTGCATACCCAAAATCCACCATATCTTTTAAGCTAATTTTTTCTAAACCCTTAATGGCTTTTCCACCTTTCATCATAGCAGTAGCCATTAATGTACCCATAGTTGATGGAACAGTATTTCCCATAACCATTCCCATCTTTCCTATAAATGCTCCTATGTCTTTACCTTCTACCTTATCCATTTCTTCAACTATAGCTCTAAATCCTTCACTCATTGTAAGCCCTAGATCTCCATCTCCCATTGCACTATCTAACTCTATTAAATAGTCTTTAGATTCATCCATAACTTCACTTATCTTATTTAATATTTCTTTTACTTGAATTATATTTATACTTTCCATAATACTCTCCTATACCTGTTGAAAGAAAGGTGTATCTGCTTGCTTGTCCAACAACATCTTTAATTCCTCATCTAATTTCATTAAAGTTATGGACATTCCTCCCATTTCCATAGAAGTTGCATATTCTCCAATGTATGGTCTGTATATTTTTATTCCTTTTTCTTTTAAAATAGTATTTGCTTTTCTATATACTATATATAATTCTTCCTTTGGTGTTGAGCCTAATCCGTTTATGAGTATGGATACTTCATCTCCACTTTCATATGGTAAATCTTCTAATATTCTATTTATCAATTCTTCTGTTATTTCATCAGCTGTCTTTAATTTTTCTCTTTTAATTCCTGGTTCCCCGTGTATACCCATACCTATTTCCATTTCATCTTCCCCTATGGTAAAGGTTGGCTTACCTGCTGATGGTATAGTGCATGGTGAAAGGGCCATTCCCATTGTTCTAGTTCCATTTAGAGCTCTCTCTGTAATTTCTTTTACTTCATCTAAGGATTTTCCTTCCTCTGCTGCTGCACCTGCTATTTTATAGGCATAAAATAGTCCAGCAACTCCTCTTCTTTTACTTTCATTTCCTTTTGGTGCTGACGCCACGTCATCTGCTACCAATACAGTTTCTACCCTAATATCCTCAAGGTCACTCATCTCTGCAGCCATATCAAAGTTCATAACATCTCCACCGTAATTACCGTAAATGTATAAAACCCCTGCTCCTCCATCTATATCCTTTGTTACATTAAGCATAGTATTTGCACTTGGAGATGCAAATACATTTCCAACTGCACAGCCATCTATCATTCCCTTTCCTATGTATCCTAAGAATACTGGTAAGTGCCCAGATCCTCCTCCCGTAGCTATAGCAACTTTTCCTTTTACTGGCGCATCGAATCGAACAAGAGCTCTTTTATCTCCATTCCCAGTTCTTAAATCTTTACTGTGAGCAGCAAGTATTCCTTCTAGCATTTCATTGACAAAATTATCTGGGTTATTTATTATTTTTTTCATACTAAAACCTCCAGAACATTTATTTTTTAATATGGCACTCCCGCAATCAACATTATGTTTGAATAAGGAGTGTAGTCTCCAGTTTTTATAACTACCTTTACATTTTTAGCTCTTTCTTTAAATTCAACATGGGATATTAATTCTTTTTCAATCCCTTGAAAATAACTTGTCATTTCTTCAT
>NZ_CAUPZS010000027.1:0-54838 GCF_963515715.1 uncultured Clostridium sp. | reverse complement strand
AAGGTATGATTCTCTTTAATTTTAGGGGGATTATTTATGAAAAAGAAAAGGGCAGCAGCTTTAAAATATGAAAATGGATACAGTGCTCCAATAGTTACAGCTACAGGTATGGGATATATTGCAGATAAGATAATTGAAAAGGCTGAAGAAAAAAATATACCAATAGTATATGATCAAGAATTAGCAAATTTGCTAACTAGTGTAGATGTAGGGGATTCAATACCCTTCGAATTATATGATGCTGTAGCTAAAGTAATAGCATATGTAGTTGATATAGATGAAATGATAGACAGAGGGTGACTATATGGCAATTTATGCAATTTCCGATTTTCATTTGGCTTTTACTACTGAAAAGCCTATGGATGTATTTGGAGAAAAATGGTTTAAACATGAAGAAAAAATAAAACATAATTGGATTAATACAATAAGTAATGATGATACTGTGCTTATAGCTGGAGATATATCTTGGTCTATGAAAATAGATGAAAGTATTATGGATTTAGAGTGGATTCACAAGCTTCCAGGGAAGAAAATATTTGTGAAAGGAAACCATGATTATTGGTGGAATGGTATAAGTAAATTAAATAATTTATATGAGGATATGAACTTTATACAAAACAATCATTTTTCCTATGGAGAATACGCTATATGTGGAACAAGAGGATGGATATGTCCTGGTGGAGAAAAGTTTACAGAACATGATGAAAAGATATACAAAAGAGAATTAATAAGACTAAGACTTTCTTTGAATTCAGCAGTGAAAGAAGGGTTTAATAAATTTATTGTTATGCTTCATTATCCCCCAACCTATGATAGAAGAGAAGAGTCAGGATTTATTGATATACTCAAAGAATACAATGTAGAAAAGGTAATTTATGGACACTTACATGGTATTCCAAAGGAAAAGGTTTTTCAAGGGAATTTAGGAGGAATAGAATATATTTTAACTTCTTGTGATTATTTAGATTTTATGCCTACAAAAATATTATAGTTTTTGTAGGATAATTTATTGACAACTATATTCAAAAATCGTAATATATAAATATATTGATGGAGGTAATTGAAACATGGATAATCATAATATAAAAGATTTTAACGAGAGAGCAGAGTTATTAAAGGTATTAGCTCACCCTGTTAGATTATGTATAGTTAAAGGTTTAATAGAAAATGGAAAATGTAATGTAACACATATGCAAAATTGTCTTGATATGCCCCAATCAACAATATCACAGCATTTACAGAAACTAAGAACTGCTGGAATTATACAGGGAGAAAGAAATGGACTAGAGATAAATTATAGTATTTGTAATGAGGTAACAATAAAATTAATCCAATCCCTATTTGAGGAATAAAATTTTATGGAGGGTAGAGTATGGATAAAAAAGTTGTAATAGTAGGTGGAGTGGCAGGAGGTGCTTCTGCAGCGGCAAGACTTAGAAGACTGAATGAATCTATAGAAATTATAATGTTTGAAAAGGGAGAATATATATCTTTTGCTAATTGTGGTTTACCTTATCATATAGGAGAAACCATAAAGGAAAGGGAAAATCTCATATTACAAACACCAGAAGAAATGGGAAAGAAATTTAATATTGATATAAGAGTAGAAAGCGAAGTAATAGAAATAGATACTAAGAATAAAAAGGTGAAGGTAAATAGTAAGGAGAAAGGAATATATGAAGAGACATATGATTATTTAATTCTATCTCCTGGAGCAAAGCCAATAAGGCCAGCTATTGAAGGGATTGAGAGCAAGAAAATATTTACTTTAAGAAACATACCTGATATGGATAGAATAAAGTGCTATGTGGATAGTGAAAAAGTAAAGAGTGCAGTGGTCATAGGTGGAGGATATATTGGAGTAGAGATGGCTGAAAACTTAATCCATAAAGGAGTTGCAACAACCTTAGTAGAGGCGGCCCCACATATTTTAGCTCCTTTTGATTCAGATATGGTTACTTATGCAGAAAAAGAACTTGAAGATAATGGTGTGTCCTTAATATTAAATGATGGTGTTAAAGGTTTTAAAGACAATGATGAAAGTATAGAAGTAGAATTAAATAGTGGACACATATTACATGCTCATATGATTGTACTAGCTATAGGGGTTAAACCCGATACTGAATTTATAAAAAATAGCGGCATAGAATTAGGGGTGAAGGGACATATTCTAGTAAATGAAAATATGGAAACTAATCTTTCTAATGTGTATGCAGTAGGAGATGCTATAGAAGTTACAGATTTTATAAATAATAAAAAAACTGCTATACCTCTTGCAGGGCCAGCAAATAAGCAGGGAAGAATAGCTGCTGACAATGTGTGTGGAATAGGTTCAAAATACAAGGGAACTCAAGGAACTTCAATAATTAAAGTCTTTGATTTAACAGCTGCCAGCACAGGAAATAATGAAAGAATGCTTAAAAATCTGAATATAGATTATAAAGTAGTTTATGTTCATCCACAATCCCATGCTTCATATTATCCTGGTGCAATCCCAATGTGTATAAAGGTAATATTCAATGATAAAGGTAAAATATTAGGGGCCCAGGGTTGCGGATATGATGGTGTTGATAAGAGAATAGATGTTATAGCAACTGCTGTTAGATTTGGTGGTACAATTTATGATTTAGAGGAACTAGAACTTTCCTATGCACCACCTTATTCATCAGCTAAAGACCCAGTAAATATGACAGGATTTTTAGCCGAAAATATGCTAGAAAATATAGTAGAAATGATATCGGTAGAAGAGTTAGATAATAGAGATAAGAGTAGAAGTATACTTCTAGATGTTAGAACAGAGTTAGAATACTCTGGTGGGAAATTAGAAGGTTCTGTCAATATTCCACTACAAGAGTTAAGAAGCAAATTGAATAAAATAGATAAAGACAAAGAGATAATAGTATACTGCCAAATAGGTTTAAGAGGATACATAGCCTATAGGATATTGAAAGCCAGCGGGTTCAATGTAAAAAACCTGAATGGAGGATACAAAACTTATACTATGAGTAAGTTTATCCCAAAAAAAGTTGAAGGAAAAATTTCTAATAGTCCACAAGAAGGAGATAAAGAAGCTATGGATAAAGTGGATAAAGAAATAGATATCTGTGGATTAAGTTGCCCTGGGCCTTTGATGCAAGTAAGTAAGACCGTAGAATTCATGGAAGATGGAGAAATTTTAAAAGCTAAAGCCTCTGATCCAGGATTTTTTGGAGATATAAAGGCTTGGTGCCAAAGGACTAACAATGAATTAATAGACTTAAAGAAGGAAAAGGGGATAATTGCAGCTACTATAAGAAAAGGAAATGTAGATAAACTTAGGAATAGTGATATAGCAATCACTTCTAATGAAAAGGACAACAAGACTATTGTAGTATTTAGTGGAGATTTAGATAAAGCAATTGCCTCTTTTATAATAGCTAACGGTGCAGCATCAATGGGCAAGAAGGTGACTATGTTCTTTACATTTTGGGGGTTAAATATATTAAGGAAGCCAGAAAAAATAAAGGTGAAAAAAGGATTCATGGATAAAATGTTTGCAGCCATGATGCCAAGAGGAAGTGAAAGATTAAAGCTTTCTAATATGAATATGATGGGCATGGGATCTAAAATGATAAGAAAAGTAATGAAGGATAAAAATATAACTTCATTAGAAGAGCTTATAAAGGCTGCTATAGATAATGGAATAAACATAGTAGCTTGTCAAATGTCTATGGATGTCATGGGATTGAAAAAAGAAGAGTTAATAGATGGAGTAGAAATAGGAGGAGTTGGATACTACTTAGGAGAAGCGGAGGACTCAAATGTAAACCTATTTATTTAAGTTAGAATTGATAATGAAGATTTGACAGTTATTAGAAAAGGTTGTCCCGCAAGGATAACCTTTTTGATAACTGTCAATTGTGAGCTTTTAATTAGAAAAGTACTATTTACTAAATAGCCTAGAAAAAATACCTTTTTTAGAATCTTCTTCAATATCAGCAGCAGTTTCCTCCACTGCTTCATGGGATTGTTCAGCTTCTTGTTCTTCTTTTATTAAATCCTTACCATCTCTAGCTAATTCTTTTAATTTTTGAGAGACACCAGGAGTTGTGATAACTTGGCTATACCAAAGCAATGCGTTATCATATTCTCCAATCCTTCTATGAAGTTCTCCTATAAGATACATTACTATAAATTTATTCATTCCATAAACGGGGAAAAATTCATTGAAAAAAGTATTATTAAATCCCTCTAAAGCTTGCCTTAAGAAGGTTATCTCGTTTTCTTCATCTTTTAGTAGCCTATACATCCATGCAAGCTTCAGACAAGTTAATGCTTTTTTACTTGACTTTGAATCTATTACAGCATAGTTTAATAATGCTAGTTTATACCTTTCAATAGCTATGTTCTCATCATAATTTTCGGGATATTCTCTAGATTTCCATCTTGATTTAATTACTTTTTCGATTTTTTTAATTTCAGGTTCTTTAAGGTTTTCAAAGTCTACTTTTAAAGCAGCGTATCCACAGCTATTGCATAGCCAAACATCATAGAAATAAGGATTAATAGTAAGATATCTTATAAAGAAGTCTGAGTCTCTCTTACCAATTCTATAGTGGGAAGACTTTACTGACTTTGCTTTAAAAGCATATCCACATACAGGACATATTACCGACTTATTATATAAAGGAGAGTTTATTGAAGATTTTTTATCATCCTTTTCTTCATCATCTGTATCTTTATATATTTTTATATCCTCTATATCCTCAAATCCAAGTTTTTCCAAACCTGAAAAAATATTGTTGTTCATATAATTCAACCTCTAATTCTTATTTTATTAATATAAAGACATTATATCAAAAAATAAGAAAAAATGTATTATTTATTCTTTCTTAATGTATTATAATAATAAATGAAGAAACTTAAGAAGGGGGATATTTATGGCTATAAGAGAATGGAAAACTTTTCTAATACCATATGAGCAGGCTGTAGAAGAATTAAAAGTAAAATTTAGAAGTATAAGAACAGAATTTAGAAGAAAAAATGAATATTCACCTGTGGAGTTTGTAACTGGTAGAGTAAAAGAAATATCTAGCATTTTAGAAAAGGCTAATAAATTTAATATACCCTTAGATAGAATAGAATATGAAATGGAAGATATAGCTGGCATTAGAGTAATGTGTCAATTCGTAGATGATGTAGAGAGAGTTGTTAGTATAATGAGGCAAAGAAGCGATTTGCAAATTATGTATGAAAAAGATTATGTAACCAATGTTAAAGGTAGTGGGTATAGAAGCTATCATGTAATAATAAAATATCCTGTAAATATGGCTGAAGGAACAAAAGAAATATTAGCAGAGTTTCAAATTAGAACATTAGCTATGAACTTTTGGGCTACAATTGAACATTCACTAAATTATAAGTATAAACATGACATACCTTTGGAAATAAAACATAAGCTTAAAGGTGCCGCAGACGCAGCTTTTCAACTAGATCAGCAAATGTTAGAAATAAAAGATGAGATTAAAGATGCGCAAAAGTTATTTGAAATAAAGTCAAATATAGTTTCGAATGTTATGGATAATATACTTACTCTATCATCTATTGGAAAATCAGCAGAGTCTTTAAGGTATCAAACTCAATTAAACAAATTAATAGAAGAAGGAGAAGTATTTGAATTAAACAATTTACTAAGGTCCACAGAGAAAACCTTAGAAATATATAGATAAATATAGTATATAAATAAATGCAGTATATAAATAAATATAGCATATATAAAAATCTAGAGATGAAAATTTTCTAGATTTTTATTTTTTGTTACTATATTATAGAAAGTAGACCTATTTATTAAAAAATCCTTAAAATTATCTATTATTAGCAAATTCTATATATTTTTACGTATTATTAATGTAAAATATGAATAGGTATACTAGGAGGTGAGAATATATTTGGAAAGTATAATTGAATTGAATAATGTACGAAAAGTTTACAGAATGGGAGACGAAAAAATAATTGCTCTAGATGATATTAACCTTAAAGTATATGCTGGAGAAGTTTTATGTCTTTTAGGGACTTCTGGATCTGGTAAAAGTACTTTATTAAACATGATGGCTGGCTTAGAAAAACCAACTAAGGGAGAAATTATTATAAAAAATAATCATATTGAAAAAATGAGCGAAGACCATCTAGCGATGTTTAGACAGAAATACATAGGATTTGTGTTTCAGTCTTATAATTTATTACCTACTTTTTCTGCATTAGAAAATGTAACTCTACCTTTGATATTTAGAAATGCAAGTAAAGCTCAAAGAGAGAATAGCGCAAAAAAAATGCTAGAGGCGGTAGGGTTAGAAAAAAGGCTTTATCATAAACCATCTCAGATGAGCGGAGGGCAACAACAGAGGGTGAGTATAGCAAGAGCTTTTGTAAATAATCCTAACATAGTTTTTGCGGACGAGCCTACAGGAAACCTTGATACAAAAACAACCTTAGAAATAATGGACCTAATTAAAGGTATGGCTAAACAACATAATCAAACACTGATCATAGTAACTCATGATGTAGAAATATCCTCTTATGCAGACAGAATTGTCTATATAAGAGACGGTAATATAGAAAAAATAATAAATAATAAAAATATAGAAGTTAAGGGAGAAGCATAAGAATGAAAAAGTTTTTTGTCTTTTTACTAACAGTAATGTTAATGTTTTCAGGAAATTCATTTCCAGTTTCTGCGGCGGGAGAAACAGAAAGGTATATGCCAAGATTAAACATAATGAATAAGGACATTTCAACTATAGAAGCCGGAAAAGTTGCTGAAATAAAGTTTACTGTAAAGAATAACAGCGGATATTCAGCTTACAACATATTAATAACACCTGAATTTGGAGACGCCGATAATAACCCATTTACTTTTGAAGATTTGGTATTCAACAAGAATATTGATTCTCTTTTAGGAAATAATTCAGCAGACGTTAGCTTTAAAATTAGAGTAAATTCAGATGCGGCAGAAAAAAATTATCCGATAAAAATAAAATATGAGTTTACTAATGCGTATGGAGATTCTAAGACTGAATCTGAGACAATCTATGTAAAAGTAAGAAATACCAATACACCAGCTAGATTAGTGGTAGAAAAAATAGAAACTGATCCTGGAAATATAACAGCGGGACAAACGTTTACAGCATATTTCTATATTAGAAATAAAGGTAATGTGGAAGCAAGAGACGTAAAATATACTCTAGAAGGATTAGGGGGATCATTTACAATTGCCAGTGGTTCAAATATAAACTATTTTGGGGCAATAAGTGGAGAAGGTTATACATATGTAAAATATCAGCTAAAAGCTGCTAGCAATATTTCTAATGGTACACATCCATTAAAACTTAAAATGAATTATAAAGATCCACAGAACAAAGCTATTGAAGAGACCCATGAAGTTTACCTTAATGTAGGAGGAAGTGGTGGCTTATATGATTTAAAAGTTCAAAATATTAGCTATCCTACTAATGGTGTTTCTACTAATCAAGATATAAATATCGGTTTTGACTTAAAAAATGAAGGAAAAGGAAAAATATCTAATGTAAAGGTTACTTTAGATAGTGCTGACGAAGCTGTAGTTCCTAAGTCCACTAAAATTCAAAAAGTTGCAAATTTAGAACCTGGAAAATCAGTAAGACTAAACTACGTGTTCTTTGCAACTTCTGAAGCTAAAACTAAAAATTATCCTATTAGCATCACTGTAGAATTTGATGAGTCAAATGATGTTAAGGTTCCTACTGATGGAAACTCACCTGCTCCAGTTTCAAATAATAAGATAGTTCAATATGTAGGTGTGCTTGTCAACGGTGGGGATTCCAGTAAAGCAGTGCCAAAGCTTATAATTGATAAATATAATTTTGAACCTAAAATAGTAAGAGCAGGACAGGATTTTGACGTTAGTCTATCTTTCTTCAATACAAATTCAAATAAAACAGTTAAGAATATAAAAATATTTTTAACTGTAGATGAAAAGACTGAACAGAGTGGAAGTGTATTTAGTCCTGTTAATAGCAGTAATACATTTTATATAGATGAAATTCCAGCAAAGGGAAGAGTAGAAAAAAGTCTTAAAATGTTTACAGTTCCTGATGCTAAACCAAAAACTTACACTATGACAGCAAAATTTGAGTATGAAGACGAGAATGGGGAAAAATATGAAGCAACAGAACTTATAGGAGTGCCTGTAGTTCAACAGACTAAACTAGAAGTAGGAAATATAGAATTGCCGCCACAAGGATATGTAGGACAACCAATCCCAGTTATGGCTCAGTTCTATAATAAAGGTAAGGTTACTTTAACTAATGTAATGATAAAATTAGAAGGTGATTTCGATAAAGAAAACGGAGATTATTTCTTAGGCGATTTTAATTCAGGAAGTTCAGAAAGTTACGATGGTAGTATTATTCCAAGTGAAACAGGAGAATTAAAAGGAACATTAGTATTTTCTTATGACGATAGTGCAGGAGAACAAGTAGAGGTAAAAAAAGATTTTACTATAAATGTAGTAGATGCTCCACCGATGGAACCAGGAATGGACAATATGTCTCCTGAAATGAATAAAGGAGGGAAGAAAGGTAAATTAATTTGGGGTGGAGTAATAATTATTGCTGCAGGTGCAGGATTTGTTTTCTGGAAGAAAAATAAGAAAAAGAAAGGTATGACCTTAGATGAATAGTTTAGACATTATTAGAATGGGGTTGAAAAATCTATGGCGTAGAAAGTTAAGAACTTTCCTAACCGTCCTAGGAGTAATTATAGGTACAAGCTCCATAATCACTATGCTTTCTTTAGGATTTGGTATGAGTGATAGTTTTCAGAAGGAAATAAGTAATATAGGAAGTCTAAACACTATTAATGTTATGGAAGACTATGGTATGGGTGCACAAGGTGGCGGAACCTTAAATAAGAGAAAGGTTTATTTAGATGATAAGGCCATAAAGGAATTAAGCGAAGTAGAGGGAGTAGAAGTAGTAACTCCACTGATGGACTTGAACATGAAAATAAAGACAGGAAAATACTCAGCATATGTGAATTTAAGAGGTATTGATCCTGAAACTATGGAGGCCTTTGATTTTAAACTTGAAGATGGAAAATATCTTAAAAAAAATGATACTCTTAATGTAATTTTTGGAGGATCTATAAAGCATTACTTCTATGATGAAAAAAGAACTGGTGGTAGCTTTAAGGAACCAAATATAAAACCATTAAAAGATAAATTTACCATGAATTATAATATTTACGATGAAAATGGAAAAGAAAAAACTCCAAAAGAACCTATGAAAATAAATGTAGCGGGAGTTCTTAAAGAAGGAGATTATCAAAAGGACGGCTATGTTTATATGAACATAAGCCAAGTTGAAAAACTAAAAAAAGAGCAACAGAAATTAGACGGAAATAGAAGTAGACAAAACGGTAATAACAAAAATAAATATAGTCAAATACTAGTTAAAGTAAAGGATGTTAAACAAGTAGCTGAAATACAGAAAAAAATTAAAGATATGGGCTACGAGGCGTATAGCTTAAATGATATGCTTGAATCCTTAAATAAAGTGTCACTGACTATACAGGGAGTATTAGGAGGAATAGGAGCAGTATCTTTACTAGTTGCAGCAATAGGTATAACCAATACAATGATAATGTCAATATATGAAAGAACTAGGGAGATTGGGGTTATGAAGGTTATTGGTGCTCAAATAAAAGATATAAAAAGAATATTCCTTTTCGAAGCCGGAACTATTGGACTTTTAGGAGGATTCATGGGTATAGGAATAAGTTATGGTCTCTCTGCTATAATTAACTTTCTTGCGGGTAATATGAATATGCTTGGTTTTGGTGGAGGTCCAGCAACAGATACCAAGTTATCCATCATTCCTATATGGTTAGTTTTTGCATCTTTAGCATTTACAACTTTGGTAGGAATAATGTCTGGATACTACCCAGCTAAGAGAGCAACTAAACTAAGTGCTTTAGAAGCTATTAAGACGGAGTAAAAATACTAAGTATTTTTTAAGTGAAGAGTTAAAAGTCAAAAATGAAAAATAAACGAGGGAATTTTGCATTGCAAAATTCCTTTTGTTTTTTAGTAATATCAATTTATATTTAATCTTGGCTAAAATCTGATCTGATCATTAAGTATATAAAAAAGACTGCTGATAAATTTGCTTTTATACAAATTTATCAGCAGTCTTTATAATAGTAGAAATTCTACCTTTGATAAAATTTCATCATTAATTCTTAAATTTTCATTATTAACTCTTCACTGTATAAAGGTTTATTTAACAACTATATTTACAAGTCTTCCTTTTATAACAATTACTTTCATTAAATCTTTTCCAGCTATATTTTTTTGTGTGTCTGGAGAAGCTAGTGCAGCTAATTTAATTTCATCTTCAGAAAGTCCAGAAGGAACATTAATTCTTCCTTTAACTTTGCCGTTGATTTGAATTGCTATTTCAACTTCATCTTTAATTAATGCACTTTCATTAAATACTGGCCATTTTTCGTTGAATACAGAAAATGGCATATCTAAAAGATTCCATTGCTCTTCGCTGAAATGAGGAGCAAAAGGAGCAAGTAATTTTATAAAATCTATTAAGCACTCTTTTAAGAAAGTAGGATTTTTACTTTCTTCATTAATGTATTTAGATAATGCATTTGTATATTCCATAATTCTTGCTATACAAGTATTAAACTGCATTTTATCCATATCTTCAGTAATAGCTTTAATTGAGGAGTGTCTTACAAAATTCAATTCTTTTTCTAATTTATCCATAGAATTTTTACCGTTCGTAGCATTATTAATATAGTCTCTGCTAGAGTCTAATATTCTCTCCACTCTATCAATAAATCTACCTATGGATTTTATTCCATCGTCACTCCAAGCTCCACCTTCAGTGTAATCAAAACCAAACATTAAATACATTCTAAATACATCGGAGCCAAATTCTTTAATATAGTCATCAGGTGAAATAGTATTCCCCTTTGATTTACTCATCTTAAGTCCGTCTGGCCCAAGTATTAAGCCCTGATGAGTTAAAGACAAGAATGGTTCATCAAAGTTTAAATATCCCATATCTCTTAGAGCTTTATTGATAAATCTAGCATAAAGAAGATGCATACAAGCATGCTCTGGACCACCAACATATTTATCAACAGGGAGAATTTTATTTATTATATCTGTATTGAATGCTTCTTTATCATTCATATTGTCTGCATATCTTAAGTAATACCAAGATGAACAAACAAATGTATCAAGAGTATCAGCTTCTCTTTTCGCTGGGGCACCACAATGTGGACAAGTAGTGTTTATAAAATCTTCGCACTTAGCTAAAGGTGACTTACCATCAGGTGTAAATTCAACCTCATATGGAAGTTTAACAGGAAGTTGATCCTCTGGAATTGGTACAATTCCGCATTTATCACAATATACTACTGGAATAGGTGCTCCCCAATATCTTTGTCTGGATACTAACCAGTCTCTTAATCTGTAGTTTATTTTTTTAGTTCCATGGCTGTCTTTTTCTAATTTGGCTATTATAGCATCTCTTCCTTCTTCAGAGTTCATGCCATCGAATTCACCGCTATTTACCATAATCCCATGGTCAACATAAGGAAGACTTTCTCCACCTTTAATAACTCTCTCTATTGGAAGTTCATATTTAGTTGCAAAAGCAAAGTCTCTTTCATCATGAGCAGGAACAGCCATTACAGCACCGGTACCATAAGTAGCTAATACATAATCTGCAACCCAAACAGGAACCTCTCTTCCGTTTATAGGATTTATAGCATAGGCACCTGTAAATACGCCAGTTTTTTCTCTTGTTATAGATTGTCTTTCAATTTCAGATTGTTTCTTTGTATCTTCTTTATAAGCCTCTACGTCTTTTTTATACTGTTCTGTTGTAATTTTATCTACTAATGGGTTCTCAGGAGCTAATACTACATAAGTAACTCCAAATAATGTATCTGCTCTAGTGGTGAATACGTCAAAGGAAAGATCTGAATCAGCCATTTTAAAGGTTACTTCAGCTCCTATAGATTTTCCTATCCAATGCTTTTGCATTGCCTTAGTTTTTTCAGGCCAATCTAATTCATCAAGTTTTTGTAGTAATTCTTCTGAGTAATCAGTAATTTTAAAGAACCATTGAGTCAAATCTTTCTTAGTAACTTCACTAGAACATCTTTCACATTCACCATCTAATACCTGCTCATTAGCAAGAACGGTATTACAGCTAGGGCACCAGTTAACAGGTGCGTTCTTTCTATATGCCAATCCTTTTTCATATAGCTTTAAGAACAACCATTGAGTCCATTTGTAATAATCTTCATTACAGGTGATTACTTCATTTTCCCAATTAAACATAGCTCCCATAGCTTTTAATTGTTTTTCCATTGTTGCGATGTTTTTTACAGTAGAATCCTTTGGATGTATTCCAGTTTTTATTGCGTAATTCTCTGCTGGAAGTCCAAAGGCGTCAAAACCCATAGGTTGGAATATATTATATCCTTGCATTCGTTTAAATCTTGCCCAAGAGTCTACTGGGCCATAGTTGAACCAATGACCGGCATGAAGATTACTACCTGATGGATATGAGAACATTTCAAGCACATATAATTTTTCGCCACTTTTGTCTTTATCAAATTTATAAAGTTTAGATTCCTCCCATTCCTCTTGCCATTTAGTATCAATGCGAGTTCCGTAATTTCCCATATTTATCGCTCCTTTTCATTTTGTTATATTGTGTCCATTTCAAATAAAAAAACCTTCATCTCCAAAGAGACGAAGGTATGCTTCGCGGTACCACTCTAATTAAAACCTAGATGAGGTTTTCACTCGAAATTTATAACGGAAAAACCGTATTTGCCTTTAGGGCAAATAAACTCCCAGGCGAGTTCGCTTTTTATCACTGCTACTTTTCACCAGCCAATAGCTCTCTTAAAGTGAATCAAAAACTACTACTCCTGTTCACAGTTTCGAATATTGATTTATATAATTCTATAATACTATTAAAGTAATGTCAAGAATGTATTGGATATAAAATAAAACTCTTGATCTCTCAAGAGTTTTATGGCTGCCCATGCTGGATTCGAACCAACACAATGCCTGCTCCAGAGGCAGGTGCCTTACCGTTTGGCTAATGGGCATCAGTTATTTTGTCAATATCGACATTTACTATTATATCAAAATATAATATACTGTCAACTGTTTTTAATAAAAAAATCTGAAACCTTATGTATGAAAAGCGTTAAAGTATAATCGTATAAAAAAAATGATAATACAACTAAAATTATGAGTACAGGTAGTGGAAAAGGGAAATTACTTAAGTTATTAATAGGGAAAATAGTTGAGAAAGCAAAAAAAGCTAAAGAGAGACATAGGATAAAAAATATAAATTTAAGTATTAACTCTATAAGTAAATTATCTATTTTTTCTATTAATAATTTTATTAAGCCGTATACACCAAAAAATACTATATATAAAAAAACAGAAGATTTAAAGCCTATGAGTAATAAAATTAACAAAGAAGTACTTAAGTATATACCTATACCAGTTTTAACGCTAGTACTGATTACTGCTAAAGGAATTAAACTAGAAGCTACCACCAATAAAAAGAGTTTATTTGTTGGAGCAATGCTACTTATATATACTAAAATTACTCCTAGGGAAGTAAGAATACCGCCTCTAGTTAAGTAAGAAGTTTTCATATATAATACCCCCAGTTATACTATATTAACAGCAGCTTATTATATCTCCACCACAACAACATTCGCAACAACAATCTAAAAAGTATAAAGTAGCGCAAAAATTACACAGTTCTGAATCACGTCCATATCTGCTGTTATGATATGGCTGCCTATAGGTGTTATTCATATTATTTATCCTATTAAATGTATCTCTATATTCTGTATTTCTAGGATCCATACTACATGCTGTTCTAAGATAGTTGTTAGCAGCATCGTACCATCCTTTTTTTAGATTTATTATTCCCATTAAGTAGTTCCATTCTGCATTTCTTAAAGATATTCTTGAAAGTTTTTCTTCAGCTTCATGAAGTTTTCCTAATTGTATATCCATTCTTATGGAATGAAAGTTTACAGCATCATTTCTCTGGTGGCTATAATTATCATTGGAATTATTGTTGTTATTATTATAATTATTGTTGTAACTATTATAGTCATTAGTATTTTTCATAAGATAATCATATGCTTCATTTATTTCACGCATCTTCTCTTCAGCTAAATTTTTTAAAGGATTATCACCATATTGATCTGGGTGATATTTTTTTGCCAGCTCTCTATATGCTTTTTTTATATCTTCTTTAGAAGATCCCTCTCTAACTCCTAATATCTCATATGGATTTCCCATTATATATTCCACTCCTTTTAAAAACTTTATCCATTTTTTCCATAAGTCCAAATTGAAGTATATTGTATAAAAGTTCTTCATTTTTTTTAATCGGAAGCTGTTTAGTGTAATAAAGACATTGTCTTGCACAAAAGGTTAGTATAAAGTCAATTCTATTTTTTATATCTAATTTAAACTCTTCAAAGGGTTTATTTTCTTTATTAAAGGCAGAATTTATAGCATTAAATTTATTATGCAATATATCTTTTTCTAAGTCATCCCAAGCGTCTATAATATAAATCCATTTACCTAAATTATATCCTAAATTATAAAGAGTATCGGAGACTTCATCCTTATCAGTTATATATGATGAAAGTATATATGCTGTTAAATGGGCAAAAGGATGGCTTAATTCATCTATAGAGCAGTGAATTCCTTGCCTTTCTAGTACATATAATTCATTAAGGGTCTTCTCAATATAATCTAACTTATCTTTATCATTATCTTTATCAATATATTTTTTTAAAACTAAAGTAAGCATTTTACTTTTTAGGGAATTATCATCATTTACATTATCTATTAACTTAAAATAGGCCAAAACTACATTGCAGAAAGCTGCATACTTTAAAGGTTTATTTTCTAAAAGTACTAATTTTTTTTTCAATGGATGAACCATACAATGTTGTAATTCATAAGAAGGATGGGATTCATCAATTGAGTGTAGTAATATAGCTAAAAATGTCATATCATAATTCAAAACAAATCTAGGTACATTACCAAAATTATTTTTAATAGCTTTGCAAAGGCCACAATAATAGGATTTAAATTTTTCATAATCTTTAAATTTTAATTCCATTTTACAAGGTGTTACATATCCAAACATAATTAAATTCCCTTATTATTAAATATTTCGATTAGTTCGTATATACTTTTAGATGTTGTATCCTCTATTTTATACCCAAGCATTAGAACAACCTCTTCAAGTTCTTTTTCGTTAGGAGATTCAACTTCAATATAGGGAAAAGGACAAAAGGATTTATCGTTAATGTCTATTTCTACTAATGAATTTTTATACTTATAACTTTCTCTGTATTTTTTTATACTTTGAGTTAATTCTAAACCTAATGATTTAAATATCATTTCTCCTTCAATAGGATCAGATATAATTACTTCATTTTCTTCCATAATTTTAAATCTTTCATCGCTTAGTAATTTTTTTACTGTCATATAGTATTTGTATTTTTTATTTAATAAATCTTCTACTATCCTAATTCTTGCATATCCTTGTTGTTTTAAAAGATCTTTGTTTTTAAAATCAAAAAGATTATTTATCTGGTTTTCTTCTTTAACTTTTTCACAATTTAATTCTTTTAATTTTCTTCTAATATAGTTTAAATCTATATTAAGTATCTTAACCTCAAGTTCGTTCAAATATATCACTCCCATTTAATTGAGATTATAGCATATAAATTATTCCCTTGTACACTTAAAAAGTATATGCATTATTTACAAAATTAAAAGATAAATAATTGTTTTTTAAAAGGGTAAAATAAATACCGTAAGATATAAAAAATTATAAATGGGAGGTAAAAATATGAATACAGCCAACAAACAAATAGAAAGCAATAATTTAAAGGTTATATCAGATCAATTAAATTATGAGTGTCTTTTAAACAAAAAATTTAATTTGTATGCACAGTATTGTACAGATACTAAATTAAAAGATTTATGCAATCAAGCGGCTAATACCCATAAACAAAACTTTAATGATTTAAAGTCATACCTTGAGAGCCATCAGTAATAATTAAAAAATTAGGAGGGAATCTTATGCATAATACACCAAATTTAAGCGAAAAGGATTTAATGGATGACTTATTAGCTACAGAAAAACAAACAATTTCAGCATATAGTACGGGAATAACAGAAACATCTTGTCCAAATTTAAGAACAGTATTATTAAACAACTTTAAAAATGCAGAGAATACACAGTATCAGGTATTTGACGCTATGAAGCAAAAGGGATGGTATCAAACAAAGGATGCTCCAGACAATGAAGTTCAACAGATAAAATCAAAAACAACACAAATGCAACAAGAATTAAAATAATCATATAATTGCTAGGGAATTTTCATAAAAGAAAGTTCCCTAGTTTTTTTATATTACATACTTTTTAAGTTCGAATCTTGAAAAGGAGCATACAATTAAGTATCATAAATATTAATATGTCTATTAACTAGATAATAATTATTAAAGGGAAGTGGAAAACTTGCAATATATTAATGAAGTGAATATAAATGAGGCTGTTATACATATATTAGATAATAATGCAGATGAACCAGTATTAAATGAATGTAAATTAAATTTAAATGAAGAAATATATAACTTTTTATTAAAGCACATTGAAAAATGTCTAAAAGATGAGGAGTTAAAATATGCATTATTTAATGAAGAAAGAAATATAGTAAAAGAAATCAGTATGGAGTATTTGAATGGGCAAATGGATATAATTGAAACTTCTAAAGAAATAGGAAGACAGCTTTTTGTATTAATGCAATCCAATGTAAATATACCTTCTGGAGATTTAATAGTAGTATCATTGTCTACAGAGCAGGGGCCTCTTTTAGGCATAATAAAAATGGATTATGTAAAGAATTATACCCATAGCGTTAACTTTGTGGAGAATAAAATTGGTATAGAAATTGTCCCAGAAGTGACAGGACTTCCTTCGAGCGCTCAGAGGATACAGAAATGTGCTTTTATAAAGCCCATACTTGAAGAGGATGATTTTCATTTATATGTAATAGATAAACAAAAGAAAAAGGATGATGAAGAGTATGGTGCTAACTATTTTATTAGTAAATTTTTAGGCTGCACTATAATTGATAATAAAAGAGATTTAACAAAAAAATTCCTTGTAGCTACAGAAAAATGGACAAGAACAAATGTAAAAGAAAATGCAGAAGAGGCTGAAAAAATTAGAAGCAGTGTAAGAAAGAAATTAAAGGAAGAGGAAGATTTAGATGTTTACCAGGTATCACAAGACATATTTGGAGACAATAAAGAAACTCAATCTAATTATATGAATTATATTTATTCAGAGGGAGTTAAAGAAAAAATAGAGGTAGACAAGGATTGGGTTGAGAAAAAATATAAAAGAACCAGACTTAAAATCGATAGGGATATAGATTTATATATAAATGAAGAGGCTTATACTGATGTTAATAAGTTTCAAATTCAAAGAAATGGGGATGGAACCATAAACATTGTTATAAAAAATATTATTAATTATATTGAGAAATAACTTCATTCGTGAGTTAAGAGTGAAGATTGAAGAATGAAGAGTAGAGGATGAGATTCCCTTGCAGGGAATCCTTAAATTATAAATAAAAGGGATTTTAGCTTTGCTAAAATCCCATCAATTATTTTTAACTTTTAATTTTTGATTTTTCACTTAGATTAAAGTGTATTTGAAGAACCTAAAACATTTTTAATTTTATTTTTAACTAATTCTTGGATTGATTCTCTTGCGGCACCTAAATATTTTCTAGGATCTATTTCCTTTGGATTTTCAGCCATAATTCTTCTAACAGATGCTGTCATTGCAAGTCTTAAATCTGTATCCATGTTAATTTTACATACTGCCATAGAAGCAGCTTTTCTTAACATTTCATTTGGAACTCCTTTAGCTCCTCCTATTTCACCACCATATTCATTACACATAGCAACGTACTTCTGTTCAACGGAAGATGCACCATGTAATACTATTGGAAAGTTTTTAATACCATCTGCTTCAAGTTTTTCAGTTATAGATTCAAGTCTTTCAAAATCAAGCTTAGCTTCTCCTTTAAACTTATAAGCACCGTGGCTTGTTCCTATAGCTATTGCTAAAGAATCCACTCCTGTTCTTTTTACGAAGTCTACAGCTTGATCTGGATCTGTGTAAGTAGCCTCATGACTAGCAACTTTTACATCGTCTTCTACTCCAGCTAATTTTCCAAGTTCTGCTTCTACAACAACGCCTTTGCTATGAGCATATTCTACTACTTCTTTAGTTAGTCTAACATTTTCTTCGTAATCATAATGAGAACCATCAAACATAACTGAGGTAAATCCAGTATCTATAGCTAGTTTAACCTGTTCCATATTTGCTCCATGATCTAAATGAAGAGCTATATCTATTCCTGTGTCTTCAATAGCGGCATCTACCATATGTTTTAAATACTTAGGACCAGCATATTTAAGAGCTCCAGAAGAAACCTGAAGAATTACAGGAGAATTCTCTTCTTTCGCTGCATTAACCACCGCTTGAATTATTTCCATATTGTTAATGTTGAAAGCACCTATAGCATAATTCCCTTTAAAGGCCTTCTCAAACATGTCTTTTGTTGTTACTAAAGCCATAATATCCCACCTTCTAATTATTTTTTATTGTTCAACCGTATTAAATCTATTATAAATCATAATATTAAAATTTGCCAGAACCATGGGGGCGATAATGGTAAATCTACAATATGTTTTGGTAACTAATTTTCTCCAAATCTAAAGTGTGTTGAAAGAAAAATTTAATAACATAAAGACTTGCCATAGATTCTTCTTTATTATTGTACTTAACATATTGTGTCAATTTATTTAATTCACTATTTATGTTATCTATTTCATTATGATTTAAAAAAATGTATAATTTATTACAGTCTTTATACCACTTTTCAGATATCTCATTAATCAATAAATTAGAATTTCCCCAATCTTCTTTTTCTATGGATTGTTCTAATTTAGAATTCAAATTATCTAAATCGCCATATATTCTGTCTAGTGCATTTAAGGAGAATATCATTCCTAGTACCATGCAGAAAAATATAAAAAACGAAATAAACACATTTCTCATAAATATTCACCCTTTAAAATTATTTTTTTGACCTTTTTTGAAAATATAATTTACCATGAGAATCAATTAAAACAATAAAGGCTTCTTTAAAGCTTTTTATACCATTTTTATTTAGATTTTTTTCTAACCAATTTGTATTTTTCCCTAAGGATTTAAGATTTTTATGATTTATTTTTCCATCTAGTATGAGAGTAATTGGTAAACTATCTTGAGAAGTTTTTATGTTCAGATCCTCTTTAGTAGGTGGAGTTAAACTTGTTTTAGGTATTATAGATAGTTGACCGCTGGTTTCTAGTATTGCATACTCTATATCCGAAAGATTATAATATCCATTTAATCTCAATTCCTCCATAAGATCATTTACATTAAACCTTTGATACCTTAATTCATTAATATCTATTTCGCCATTCTTTATCAATATACTTGGTGTTCCATTAATTAATTTTCTTATAAATTCACTCTTAAGTTGTAGTATAGCTAAAATAGTCTGTAACAAAACAAGAGTAATAATAGGTATTACTCCATGTATGATAGGAATTCTTGTATCTTGCATTGGTAGGGCTGCAAGTTCAGAAATCATTATGGTAATGGCTAATTCAAAAGGTTCTAATTGGCCTATTTGTTTTTTACCCATTAGTCTCATGGCTGCAATTACTAAAAAATATAATATTATAGTTCTAATCAACACTGTAAACAATCATATCACTCCCTGTAGATTATATTATTTGAATAAAACTCAAAAATATAACTTAGTAAGAGTTAATTTTGAAAAAAATCAGTATAATGAGTTATAATTATATTATATCGACTTGAAATGGGGGATAAATTTATGGAAAAAATACAATTAAAACTAAAAAGCGGAGAGAATATTCAAGTAGAAAAAGGAAGCTCTATTGCTGAGATAATAGATGAAAATTCTATGGAAAAGGATATACCAGTAGTTTTGGCCAAGGTCGGTGAAGATATTTGCGAATTAGCCCATATAATTGATGGTGAAAATAGCCTTGAACCATTAGATATTAGCAGTAATATAGGCATGAGAACCTATGCAAGAACACTGCAATTCGTGCTAATAAAGGCAGTACTTAATTTATTTCCAGAAGCGAGAATATCTATAGAACATTCCCTAAGTAAAGGGCTTTATTGCGAAGTTAGTAAAGATACGCCTCTTACTGAAGAGGACTTAAGAAAAGTCAAAGAGAGTATGAAGCAAATAATAGGAAGAAATTCTCGTATAAATAAAATTGCACTTGAAAGAGAAGAAGCTATAAAAATATTTGAAGATTACAAGATGGAGGATAAGGTTAGATTATTAAGACATGTAAGGGCAGATGAAGTAAAATTATATGAACTAGAGGGAAGATATGATTATTTTTATGGACCTATGGCATATTCAACAGGAGTGATAGAAGTTTTTGATTTAATGTATTATGAACCAGGATTTATATTAAGGTATCCTACAGAAAACAATCCTAAAGAAATATCAGAATTTGTAGAACATAAAAAACTAGCTAAAATATTTAAAGAAACTGAAGAGTGGGGGAAAATATTAGAGGTTGGAGATGTAGGTTCCTTAAATGATAAAGTTGAGAGCGGAGAAGTTTATAATATTATAAGAGTATCAGAAGCATTGCATGAAAAAAAGGCAGCTTATATAGCAGATATGATACATGAGAGAGAGGATGTTAAACTAGTTTTAATTGCAGGTCCATCCTCATCAGGAAAAACTACTTTTGCAAAAAGATTAGGAATACAATTAAGGGTTAACGGATTAATGCCAATTCCTTTAGGTTTAGACGATTATTTTATAGATAGAGAAAAAACACCTAAAGATGAGTTTGGAGAGTATGATTTTGAATCTATTAATGCCTTGGATTTAGAGCTATTTAATAAACATCTTATCTCTATATTAGAGGGAGAAGAGGTGGAAATGCCAAGTTATAATTTTATAACTGGAAAAAGAGAATGGCAAGGGCATAAAGTAAAACTTCCTGAAAATGGTGTGCTTATAGTAGAAGGAATACATGGATTAAACGAAATGTTAACTTCCTCCGTATCTACGAACAAAAAATTTAAGATTTATATAAGTGCTTTAACGCAATTAAATTTAGATGATCACAATAGAATAGCTACAACAGATGTAAGAATAATAAGAAGAATAGTAAGGGATTTCTTATTTAGAGGATATAGTGCTGAAGATACTTTAAATATGTGGCCTTCTATTAGACGAGGAGAAGAAAAAAATATATTTGTATTTCAAGAAAATGCTGATGTTATGTTTAATTCTACTTTAGTTTATGAGTTGTGTGTCTTAAGACAGTATGCATTAAAGGAACTAAACAAAGTTGCGCCTTCTAGTCCAATTTATCATGAAGCTTCCAGATTAAAGAGCTTTTTAAACTTTTTTAAGGATGTAGATGTAAAGCATGTACCTGATAATTCTATATTAAGAGAGTTTGTTGGAGGGAGTTATTTCAAATAGCATTATCAACAATAATAGGTAATAAAATTATATTTCTTTCCATATAGATAAATATAAATTAAGTTTTATATGTGGTGTGTAAAATGAATCATAGAAGAGTAGTGGAAGGGTATTATGGAGATATAAATAATTTAACTGAACTTCTAGCGAAGCTAGTTAATTCATATAGACTGCTTGTTGGAGGAGCGGGGGAATTAAATGGCATAGCATTAGCTAGAAAGAAAGACGTGCGAGATGCTATTGATAGGGCTAATGACCTAGGATGCGTCATTGATGAAATAATAGATGCTTTAGAACATTGTTCTTGTGAGTATACTAATTATTGCAGGATAAAAGGAGATGTAATTAAGTCTAAAGTTCACCTTAAGAATATACTAACAGAAATAGATGAGGAATTAAAATTAAAAGACTAACCTTATGAAAGAAGCAAAGGGTTAGTCTTTTATATTTTTAAATTAAACTTTTTTAAATTTTAATTTACTTACCATAAGATATGAGAATGTCACCACTAAAGTTATGGTAAGGACGGGACTCATAATTCTATCCATGGTAAGCAAGGAATAAAGAGCCATAAACATACCAGCTGCAGTAATAGGAACACCTGTAAAGGCGCCATCAAAAGCAGTTGTATTATACCTTGCCAATCTATAAGCTCCTGCTAATGGGAATACTAGAACTAAAAGATATCCTAATAAGCCAAGAGCAGAGAAATTATGCATATTAAAGACTAATATGGATGGAGCTACACCGAAGGAAACTAAGTCTGCAAGAGAATCAAGCTCCTTACCAAGGTCACTACTAACCTGTAAATATCTAGCAACTCTTCCATCATATCTATCCATCAATCCAGCTAATAATATGAATAAACAAGCATTTTTATAATTACCCTGAAAAGTCATCATTAAAGACAAAATACCACAACATAAATTACCAAAAGTAAATAAGTTTGGTAAAGCATTTTTTTGCATTAGATTATCACTCCTAAAAACTTTATACCTAATTATACTACATTATAACTTATTTTCGTTAAGTTTTTAGGTAAATTTAAGATATTTTTAATCTTTAAATTTCCCTAAATATTATATGACCTTAAAGGGTAAAATATTTTAGGAGGTGTTTTTAATGAAAGTGAAGGATGTTATGACTAAGACTTTAGCAACTTTATCTCCTGAGGATACTGTGGAACGTGCAGCTCAGATGATGAGAGAACATAATATAGGTTCTCTTCCAATTTGCCAAGAAGATAAAGTAATAGGAATAATAACAGATAGAGATGTAGCTTTAAGATCCGCAGCAGAAGGAGAAAATGCTCAAAGGCAAACGGTAAGAGATATAATGAGCTCTAACCCTGTAATAGTAAGTCCAGAAATAGAGGCAAAAGAAGCTGCTAGAATAATGAGTGAAAGACAAATAAGAAGACTACCAGTTGTTGAAAATAATTCTTTAGTTGGAATGCTATCATTAGGAGATCTATCAGTAGAGCCAAATTTATCAAATAAAGCAGGAGAAACATTGACAAATATATCAGAACCAAGCAGCCCTAGTATACAGTAGAAAATTAAGATTTTAAGAGATAAACGTAAATAGATTTTAAATGACTATTTACGTTTATCATCTATACTTTTGATGACATAGATATTGTATAATGCTATAATAATATATGCATATTATAAAAAATAGGAGAGACTTAATATGAATAAGGTAAAATTTATTTATAATCCATATTCGGGGGAAAACTCAATTATAAATGATTTAGATAGAATTATAACAATTCATCAAAAGTATGGATACACCGTAGTACCTTATAGAATAAGTATGAATTATACTTTGGAGAGTGCCTTTGAAGATATAAATAAAAATTATAAATATATATTAATTGCAGGTGGAGATGGAACGGTAGATAGCATAGTAAACTTTATTAAAGAAAAGGACATTGATCTGCCTATTGCAATATTGCCTGTAGGTACTGCAAATGATTTTGCAAAATTTATAGGAATGCCTACAGATATAGGGGAAGCGTGTGAGCAAATACTAAATAGCATACCTAAAAAAATAGATATAGGAAAAGTAAATGATAAATATTTCATTAACGTAGCAAGCGCGGGGTTGTTTACAGATATATCTCAAAAAACTGATACAAATTTAAAAAATAATTTAGGTAAATTAGCTTATTATGTAAAAGGAATAGAACAAATCCCTAACTTTAGAAAGTTGAAGATTAAAGTTAGTTCAGATGAGATAAATTACGATGGGGATATGTATCTTATATTGGTTTTTAATGGTCAAACTGCTGGAAATCTACATCTTGCATACAAGGCTGAAGTTGATGATGGTATGCTAGATGTAATAATAATTCAAGCAGGTGCGCTTATAGATTTAATACCATTATTTATAAGCATGTTAAAGGGAGATCATCTAGAGAATGTGCCAAACCTATTGTATTTTAAAACAAATAAACTACATATTGAATGTTACGAAGATATAGTTACTGATATAGATGGAGAGAAGGGACCAGACTTCCCTTTGAGCATAGAATGCATAAAAGATGGAATAGAAATATTGGGAGCCGTAAATACAAAGCATAATCCTAAAAAAAGAAGTAGAATATTAACAAAACCTAAAATGGATATAAAAAGAATCACTGAGTAATTCCTTGGTGATTTTTTATTTTTATTAAATTTATAAAATAAATGTATTTTTTTACGCTCTTAGGTAAAAAATAAGATAAGAAAAATTAACATTTACTGAGGAGTGTATTAACATGAAGAAATATTTTTCTTTTAAAAAGATCGTTCTCTATATGATGGTAGCCTTAATAACCTATTTCAGTACTATTATATATTTCGCTCCCTATAATAAAGCTTTAAGCGTAGTTACATATTATTATGGTTCAAGAGGTGACGTTGTATCTGAAATACAAAGAAAGCTTAAAAATTGGGGGTACTATGATGGGGCAGTAGATGGAATATATGGCTACCAAACTTTTCAAGCTGTACAAAAGTTTCAAGGTAAAAATGGATTGGCGGTAGATGGAATAGTGGGAAGTGCCACTTTAGCCGCTTTAGGTGTCAATCCAAATACAACTGGTACCAATCCTGGTACATCTAATCAAGATGTTCAGCTACTAGCAAGACTGATAAATGGTGAGGCTCGTGGTGAACCTTACGAAGGTCAAGTAGCTGTTGGAGCAGTAGTGCTAAATAGAGTCAGAGACTCTAGATTCCCTAATACTATAGCAGGAGTAATATATCAACCACTAGCATTTACAGCTATAGCAGATGGGCAGATAAATGCTGCAATGCAACCAGATAGTATAAGAGCAGCTAATGATGCTTTGAATGGGTGGGATCCTTCAGGAGGCGCGATGTACTATTTTAATCCAGTAACGGCAACTAGTAGTTGGATATGGTCTAGACCTTTAATTAAAGTTATTGGAAAGCATAGATTTTGCAAATAAAGTGGTTGACAAATACATCAATTAGAATATAATAATTATATAAATCATAGTGAAACAGTCGGAAATACATTGAAGAAGGAAAGTAACATATATGGAATATACAGAGAGGAAATTTATTATGCTGAGAGGATTTCTATTGAAAGTATATGTGAAGTGCCCTTTGGAGTAGTGCACCGAATATAGTAGGCTGCATCGGGATTACCCGTTATAGTAATAGAGCATTTAAAAGTGCTTGAATGTATTAATACATTTTACTTTTTGTAGAGTGGAACAGCGAAAAATTTACTTCGCCTCTATTTTGGAGGTGAAGTTTTTTGTTTTTGCAGAGTTATAATCTAATATTTTTTAAATTAAATATAATTTTTATCGATGGAGGGTTTTATGTTTATGAGTATCAAATATGATATAGATTCTATTATGAAAAATGATCCCGCAGCAAGAAATAGATTAGAAGTTTTTTTGTTATATCCTAGTATTCATGCAGGTATAAATCATAGAATTGCTAACTTTTTTTATAAACGCAAAATGTTTTTCTTTGCAAGATTAGTATCACAATTGTCCAGGCATTTGACAGGTATAGAAATACACCCAGGGGCTAAAATAGGGAAAGGTTTATTTATAGACCACGGAATGGGTGTAGTAATAGGTGAAACAGCAGAAATAGGAGATAATGTAGTAATGTATCATGGTGTTACTTTAGGTGGAACAGGAAAGAATAAAGGAAAGAGGCATCCAACTGTTGGGAATAACGTTATAATAGGAAGCGGAGCTAAGATATTAGGACCAATTACTTTAGGGGATAATTCAAAAATTGGCGCTAATGCCGTAGTGCTAAAAGACATTCCAGCTAACAGTACAGCAGTGGGTATACCTGCAAAAATAGTTGGGCACCAAGAGTAAAATATAAAAATATATTTTTGGAGAAAATGAAATGAATAATAAAGAAAAGATAGTAAACTTCTGTAAATCTTTAGGCTTAGACACCTTAGGAGTTACATCTATTAGAAGATTGACGGAATTAGAGGAAAATCTTATATATAGAAAAAACAGTGGATTAGAAAATGAGTTTGAAAGCTCAGATATTGAATCAAGAGTAAATTTAGAAAGTTTTTTAGAAGGCGGAAAAAGCATTATTTCTATAGCATTCCCCTATTTATTTAATGATGAGAATACTACAAATCACATTTATTTTTCTAAGTATACACTAGGACAAGATTATCATAGTGTAGTGATAAATTATCTAAAACAAATAGGTGAATATATTTCTCAGCTAGGAGGTAATTTTAAATATTTCGTTGATAGTAATCCATTGCCAGAAAGATATATTGCTAATTTATGTGGTGTAGGTTTTATAGGTAAAAATAATATGCTAATAACAAAAAAATACGGTTCTTTTGTATTTTTAGGTGAGATAATTACAGACTTAGAACTAGAGGAGGATGAGAAGATGCCATCTAAGTGTGGTGAGTGTGATTTATGCTTAAAGTCATGCCCAACTAAGTCTATAAAGGAAGGCATTAGCAATCCAAACGTTTGTTTATCCTATATTACTCAAAAGAAGCATATTGAAAAGGAATGGTTTGAATTATTTAATGGTAGGATGTTTGGATGTGATACTTGTCAAATTGCATGTCCTCATAATAAGGAAGTTATTGAATCAAATATTAAGGAGTTTAAACCTTTTACTTTTATGAAAAATCCTAATTTAGAAGAATTGATAAGATTAGATAATAAAACATTTAAAGAAAGGTACAGGTTGACTTCTAGCGGCTGGAGAGGAAAAAATATTATAATTAGAAATGCCATGATAAATACTTTTGTAGATGGTAAACTTGACCAAAGCTTAGATAAAGATATTAGCTCACCTTATTTAAAGGATTATTATAATAGACTTTTAGGACTTTAGAAACTATAATTTAATTATATAATCTTTTACGAAAGGTGGAGCGTCTATGATTTCGCCCAAAATGGCTAAGCTAATTTCATGCCTTCCAGAAGGGGTAGTAGTATATATAGCTAAAAAAATATTAGCAGGATATTTAGATAAATATGCAGATATAGAAGTAGAAGGATTAGAGAACTTAAAAGAGTTAAAAAAACCAGTTTTATTTATATGTAATCACTTGAGCAATTCGGATGCTTTAGTTATAAATGAAGTGTTAAAAGATCAAGATTTAACCTTTGTAGCAGGAATAAAACTTTCTGATAATCCTTTAACTAATTTAGGAATAAAGATAACAAAAAACATTACAATAAAACCTAATACAGCAGATAAGGAAGCAATTTCTAATATTGTAAAAACTCTAAAGAGAGGCAATAATGTTTTGATTTTCCCAGAAGGAACTAGAAGTAGAGTAGGGAGTATGATAGAAGGGAAAAAAGGTGTAGTTTTGATACAAAAACTATCTAAAGCCACTGTTATACCTATGGCTATGACAGGTACGGAAAAGCTTTTACCAATAAGTGAAAAAGATATGGGCTCTGAAAAATTCCAACATGCAAAGGTTAAAGTTACAATAGGAAAGCCTATAGAAGCACCAAGCAGGGAAGAAGGAGAAGATAAGCATCAATATGAAGAAAGAACCCTTAATCATTTTATGTATGGTATAGCGGCTCTTTTGCCAGAGGAGTATCAAGGAGTATATAAATTGGATAACAGGTAATATATAAAGATGAGGTTCTGTAAAGGAACTTCATCTAAATTTATATTCAGGTATTGTTCTGAGGAAAATAATTTTTATTTAAAAGTAGGTGATAAGTATTGGATAAAGATAGGATAGATAAAATATTAAATACATTAATGCATACTTATCCTAATGCAAAGTGTGCACTTCATTTTAATTCTTCTTACGAACTTTTAATAGCTACCATACTGTCCGCTCAATGTACTGATGTTAGAGTAAATATTGTGACAGAAGAATTGTTTAAAGAGTATAATACTCCAGAAAAAATGGTAGCTTTATCAGAAGAAGAATTAGGAGAAAAAATAAAAACTTGTGGACTATATAAAAGTAAAAGCAAAAACATATTAAAAACTTCAAGAGAATTAATAGAAGACTATGGGAGTAAAGTACCTAGCATCATGGAGGATTTAATAAAATTACCTGGAGTAGGTAGAAAAACTGCAAATGTAGTGTTATCTAATGCTTTTGGTGTTCCAGCAATAGCTGTAGACACGCATGTGTTTAGAGTATCAAATAGAATAGGAATAGCTAAGGGAAAAACCCCCGAAGCCGTTGAACAGGAACTTATGAATAACATACCTAGAGAATTATGGAGCGATGCCCATCATTTTTTAATATGGCATGGAAGAAATATATGTGTTGCTAGAAAGCCTAAATGTGAGGAATGTCCTATAGCTCCTTATTGTGAATACTTTTCTTTAATTGAAAATTAAGAATTAAAAATTTAGAGTTGAGAGTTAAAATAAAAATTTTAAATTAAAAAATTAATATTTTAACTCTCAATTTTATTGTAAATTACCATGGATTAAAGAAATTTTTCCTTGAGAAGTCTTCTCAGCCAATCTAAAGAAAAAGTTACAGTTCTTTCTCTTATAGTCTGTCTATTACCGGATAGATTAAGCTTTTTTACAAAAGTTTCACCATTTATGTAGATGCCTACGTAAACTAAACCTAATGGTTTCTCATCAGTGCCACCAGCGGGGCCAGCTATACCAGTAGTAGAAATTCCTATATTGGAGTTAGAAGTTTTAGCTATTCCCTCTGCCATCTCTTCTGCAGTTTCTTCACTTACTGCTCCAAACTTTTCTAAGGTGGTTTCCCTTACTCCAAGCCTACTGATTTTTGAATCATTGCTATAGGTTACGCAGCCTTCTATCAAGACTTTTGATATGCCAGGATAGTTTACTAACCTTCCACAAAGTAGTCCCCCTGTACAAGATTCAGCTACAGATATAGTTAAATTGTTTTCTATAAGTATTTTTCCTACTACCCCTTCTAATGTATCCTCATTAATACCGTATATATTATCTCCTAATATATTTCTTATTTTACTTTCCATAGGAGCTATAAGTTTCTCTCCATCCTCTTTACTATTAGCTTTAGCGGTTATTCTTAATGTAACCTCATTATCTTTTGCATAGGGAGCCACTGTTGGATTAGACTGATTGTCGATTATATCATTTATTTTTGTTGCCACCATTGATTCGCCCATGCCGCAAATTCTTAGAGTTTTAGATATTAATGTATGATTAGAAATCTTATTAATATAGGGTACAACATAGTTTTCAAACATAGGTATATTTTCTTTTGGAGGACCAGGAAGCAGTATTAAAGTTTTACCATTTTTATTTATTATGCACCCTGGAGCAGTGCCAAAATGGTTAGGAAGTATTGTAGAGCCTACTGGGAAATATGCTTGTTTTATATTGTTTTCTGTAAGTTTTCTATTTTGCTTTTTAAAATATTCAGTTAATTTTATATAAGATTCTTCATGGAGCTCCATAGATATATTAAAGTACTCCGCCCCTATCTCTTTGGTCAGATCATCTTTAGTGGGTCCCAGACCTCCAGTAGCTACAACTAAATCTGAACGACTAAAAGCCCTTTCTAACTCCTGCTTTAGCCTTTGGGCATTGTCTCCTACTACGGATTGATGATAAAGATAAATACCTAAATTGGCTAATCTTTTAGATAAGTACTCAGCATTAGTGTTTAAAATATCTCCTAATAAAATTTCAGTTCCTATAGAAATTATTTCGCCAATCATATAAATCCCTCCTTGTATAATATAAACATAACATTAAATTATTATTAAATAAATATTATATTCTTGAAGTAAGGGTATTTTTTAAAGTAGAATATATATAATATCTTATAGGTACTTACAAGAGGAGGTATATGAATGAATAAAACATTAAGAAATATACTTATAGTAATTGGGGTGTTGATACTACTAATATCTCCAGTTATATCAAGTTATAACAAGATGGTAGGCTTAGAACAGAAGGTTAAAACAGCTGAATCAAATATAGAAAGTGATCTTCAAAGGAGATCAGATTTAATCCCTAATTTAGTGGAAACAGTTAAGGGGTTTGCAAAGCAGGAGCAACAAATTCTTGCAGATGTAACAAGTGCTAGAGCAAAACTTGGAGGAGCTAATACTGTAAATGAAAGAGCTAATGCGGATAGCGAATTATCAGGTGCTCTTTCAAGATTACTTGTAGTAGTAGAGAACTATCCTGAGCTTAAATCCAATGAAAACTTTAGAAGTTTAATGGTTCAATTAGAAGGAACAGAGAACAGAATTAATATAGCTAGAAAAGACTATAATGCTACTGTAGCTGAGTATAATAGTAAAATAGTAAAATTCCCTAGTTCAGTAGTAGCTTCAATTTTTAGATTTGAAGAAAAACAATATTATAAGGCAACTGAAGGAGCCAAGGAAGTACCTAAAGTAGATTTTAATACAGGTAAGTAGTTATGAATAAATTAAAAAGGTTTTTTGTAGTTTTATTATTTTTGTTGACCTTATGTATTACTACTGTTAGTGCAGAAGTTAGCATCCCTAAACCTACGAATTTAAAATATGTAAATGATTATGCAGGGGCATTAAGTTCGGAGGCTAAGGAGTATATTGTATCAGTAGGAAAAGAATTAGAAGATAAAACTGGAGCGCAATCTGTAGTTGTTATTGTGAACTCACTTGAGGGATATGATATTGAAACTTATGCAAATACTTTATTTAGAAACTGGGGCATAGGACAAAAGGAAAAAAACAATGGACTCTTAATGTTGATATCCATGGATGATAAAAAAAGAAGAGTAGAGGTAGGGTATGGCTTGGAAGGAGCTATCCCAGATATTTATACAGATAATGTAATGGAGCAACTATTTAAGCCCGCATTTAAAAATGATGATTATGATAAGGGCATAAGAGATTCTTACTCAGCTTTTGCTGATGCAATAGCTAAGGAATATAATGTGCAGTTAGTTAAAAATGATAAGGTTAATTTGCAAATTGACAAAAGTAAGAGTAATTCTATTCCAGGAAGTGGTATAATCAAAATAATAGTATTTTTAATCATTCTAGATACATTATTTAATAGAGGAAGAGTAACAAGAGAAATAATGTCCGCTATATTTTGGAGCTCCTTTTGGAACAATAGAGGCGGACGAGGTGGACGAGGAGGCCGTGGCGGCGGAGGCTTTGGTGGCGGCGGTTTCGGAGGCTTCGGGGGAGGTTCATCAGGCGGCTTTGGTGGTTTTGGAGGAGGTTCCTCTGGTGGCGGAGGTTCTTCAGGAGATTGGTAATACTGGAATATCAAAAATGAATAGTGATAAATTAATTTTGGGATTTTGGCTATCAAAATCCCTTTAATCAGTATAATATAAGAAATTTATGTTCTTAACTTTTTATCAAAAATAATACATATTAAAGAATGAAAAATTACTACTATTTTCCTGAACATTATTGTTAGTTTTAAATTGACTTTTAGTACATAAGACTCGTACTATTATTATATATGATATTATATAGTATAATAAAAATGTAACTAGTGAGGTGATGCAAATGAAAAGGAAGAAGAAAAGAGCCAGAGCCAAGAAAAAGGCAATTATAATGATATTATCTATATTTATGTTACTTTTATTGGGTTTTGGTTCAGCGACTGTAGCTTATGGATATAGCTATGTAAAACATTATAATAATTTAATTTTTCCTGGTGTTAAAGTAGAAAATGTAGATATATCAGGAAAAAGTGTACAAGATGCTAAAGCTATTTTACAAAAAAGCTTTAATGATAAAGCATCAATGAGCAAATTAGTTGTAAAAACTCCAGGCAAGGATTACACTTTAGGTTTTGATAAAGTAGAGCCTAAATATGATATAGATACAATAGTTAATGAAGCTTTTAACTATGGAAAGAACTTAAATCTATATAAGAAGTATAAAATTATAAAGAGACCTGAAAATAAGTCATTTAGCCTAAAATTTGCTTACAATAGAGATGCTGTACAAAAATTTGTTGATGAAATAGAAAAAGAGGTAAACAAAAACCCACAAGATGCTAAAATTACTAAAAGCAATAGTGGTTTTAATATTACATCAGAAGTGGTAGGTAAAAAGCTTAATAAAGAAAAACTTATGGAAGATATTTTAAGTAATATAGAATATGGTATAAAAGAAGACTTACAAGTAACTGCTGTAGTACAAGATGTAAAAGCGAGAATAACTAAGGAGTCTTTAGCTAGTATTGATGGTCTGATTTCAACTTTTTCAACTAATTATGGTAATATTTCTTCTGCTGAAAGAGCTAACAATATTGTAGTTTCAACTAAAAGTATAGATGGAACTCTACTTATGCCAGGAGATGTTTTTAGCTTCAATGGCGTTGTTGGTGAAAGAACAGAAGCAAGAGGATATCAGGCAGGACCAGTTATAATCGGAAATAAGGTGGAATCTGGATTAGGAGGAGGAATATGCCAAGTTTCCTCCGCATTATATAATTCAGTGCTAATGTCTAATATGAGGTCAGTAGAAAGAGTTCATCATACTCTACCTTCAAGTTATGTACCATTGGGTAGGGACGCAACAGTGGATTGGGGAAATATAGATTATAAGTTTAAAAATACATTAGACTTTCCAGTTTATATACAAGGTATCACTAGTGGTGGTAATGTAACTTTTAACATATACTCTAGCCAATCCTTATCTAAGAGACGTTATGCTATAACCAATGATGTGTATTCAGAGGTGCAATCAACTACTAAAACTGTAGAGGATTCACAGTTGGCTGAAGGAACAGAAGAAGTAGTTCAAAAAGCATATACAGGATATAAAGTGAAGGTTTATAGAAATATTTATGAAAATGAAGTTTTAATTAAGCAAGAACTTGTATCCGATGATTTTTACAGACCAGTTGAAGGGCTTATAAAAGTGGGAACTAAGAAAAAGTAATTATTTAGGGTTGTGCAAAGTATGTACAACCCTTTTATCTATTTTATTGATATTATAATGTTTTATTGGTATATAATATATAATAAATTTAAATATAAATATAAATATAAATAGGGTGAAGTAGTATGGGAGAAAATGAAATAATTAAAAGTATAGTATATAATGTTTCTAAGGTTATAGTAGGCAAGGAATTTGAAGTTTATAATATAATTAAAGGAATAATTGCCAATGGCCATATTTTAATTGAAGACGTGCCTGGGGTAGGAAAGACCACTTTAGTGAAAGCTCTAGCTAAATCAATAAACCTCTCTTACAAAAGAGTTCAATTTACACCAGATTTGCTTCCATCAGATATTCTAGGTATATCTTTATACAATCAAAAAACTATGGAGTTTGAATTCAGAAAAGGGCCTATATTTTCTAACATAATATTGGCAGATGAAATAAATAGAACTTCACCTAAAACTCAATCCGCCCTATTAGAGGTTATGGAAGAAAGACAGGTGACAGAGGGAAATGAAACTTATAAATTAAAAGATCCATTTATAGTTATGGCAACTCAAAATCCAATAGATTATGAAGGTACATTTATACTTCCAGAAGCTCAATTAGATAGATTTATGATTAAAGTTAAGGTAGGGTATCCAGAAAAGAAATTTGAAAAAGAAATGTTAAATATTTATAGAAGTGAAGAACCTTTAGAAAAAATTAATAGTGTGGCCACAGGAGAAGATATTGTAAATCTTCAGAATATGGTTAGAAAGGTCTATGTATCTGAACATATAAACGAATATATAGTAAGTATAGCGGAGGCTACAAGAAATAACAAATCCATATCATTAGGAGCTAGCCCTAGAGCATCCTTAGCCTTATTAAGAATAGCTCAGGCTTGGGCATTTATTAATGGTAGGGATTATGTAATACCAGAGGATGTAAAGGAAAATGCTATATCAGTATTAAGTCATAGAATTACATTATCGTCTTATGGAAGAGTAAATAACTTTACTGGAGAAGATATAGTAAAAGATATTATTAAAGCCCTACCAGTACCAAGAGTAAAAGGTGGAAGAATATGATAAAAATAAATAAAAGAATTATTTTATATATTCTTATAACATTTATTTACGCTTATCTTGAAGGTGGATATTTTCCCTATGCATTATTTTATAGCTTTCTTATACCATTCCTATTATCCTTTATCGTAATAGTCATATTACATAAAAATGTAGGAATGGATATAAGGTTTGACAGAAATATTATAAGCACTACGGAAGAGATAAAAATAACAACAGTTATTAAAAATTATAATATACTACCTTTACCCTACATAGAGCTGAAAAACAAGGTTCTATATTCTTTAGATAGGGAGTATAATGGAGAAGTTTTTAATATGAAGCTCGATGAAAACAAAAGGCTAAGCAGAAATGTAAAATTTTTAAATAGAGGGATTTATGACTTTGGAAATATCACTTTAGCCTTTAAAGATTATCTATATATATTTACATTAAGTAAAACTTTAAAAAAGGACTTAAAAGTAAAGGTGTATCCTAAAATACACCAAGTAGAAGATTTTAGCATTCGTGGACAAGAGGTAATAAATAAATTTGTAAGTAGGAAGGGCATGATTAATGAAGATTATACTATAAGTAATATAAGAAAATACAGAACAGGCGATAGCTTAAGAAAGATACATTGGAAGCTAAGTGCTAAATATGGAGAATTTTTTGTAAAAAACTTTGATACTTTAAAAGGAGAAGAATATAATATATTTTTGAATATGAATAGAGAAGATTTCTATGATCAACATGGAGAAGAAGAAGAACTAGTAGAAATTTGTGTATCAATAATAAATAATATACTTAATAAGGATATGAAAGGTTGTATACACATACATAACGATGAAAGTATTGGTATGTGTATAAATAATAGAGAAGATTTTGACGCCCTTATGGAATACTTTTTGTTAAATAAAAGTAAGGGTGAAAGAAATTTTGCTCAATGTATAATAGATAATTTACACAAAACGGGAGATGACAATACAATTATAATATGTACTTCTAAAATAGACGCTAATCTAAGGGAAGCTTTACTATTAACAAATAAACTAGGATACAGGGCTATAGTCTTTTGTCCAAATAAAAGTTTGGAAACTTCTAAGAATGATTATCACCTAGAAGAGAGAGGAGTAGAGGTTGTCGGTTTTACTTTAAGGAAGGAGAGTTATGAGTGATTTTAAAAAGTTAATAAATTTATTTATAACATATATAAATTTATTATTTATTATAAGAGTTACAGAAAAATGTTTTAAAATAAATAACTTTTCTTATGTATATTTCACAGCATGTTTTTTCACGGGAGCTTTTATATATCATTTTTATAATTCTTTAAGATGGAAAAGAATATATAAAACCTTTTTTACACTAGCCATAATTTTCATTGGAACTCTACTATTTTATCATTACAAAATTTACATTCTTAACAAAATAGCATTAAATATAAAATATATTTTAGAGCTAAATGATAGCATTTTTAATGGAAAGGTTACATTTTTCCATCAATATAAATTTATAATAGGTATAATTATACCTTTGATTGTAATACTTGTTTTGAATGTAGCAAATAAACTATTTAGTGATTTTATAGTAATAGTTAATTTAGAAATTATGCTATTTTATTGGTATTACGGATATGTAGAAATAATTAAACAATATACATTTTATTTTGTACTATTAAATATTTTTACCTGGTCTATAAATAGTTATATAAGCAATATAAAAAGTTTTAATATAAGAAGCGTAAAAAATCGACTATCTATATTTAGACCAATAATATATATTATGATTTTTTCTATTCTTCTTTCAAGCATACAAAGTTTTCTACCTAAAAACATAGAAGGCAAATATTATAGTGAAAATGGAATCTTCAATGGAACGTTGAAAAGTAAAAAGGACTTGGAAAACTCATATAATATAGCGGATTCAGGATATGATCCAACAGATAAGAAGTTAGGAGGGGCTGTTGTATTAGATAGTAGGGAAGCATTTAAAGTAGCATCAGATAAACCTTACTATTTGAGAGGAATTACTAAGCAATATTACGATGGATTTTCATGGAAGACTTATGAGGATTCTTTTAAAAAGGTTAATTTTAAAAATAGTGTTTCTATTCCTGATAATTTAAATGAAAGTCAAAAGGTATATATTACAATATATCCAACAAAAATTAATACATCAACTTTATTTGCTCCTATTAATACTATAAGTGTTAATAATAAAAAGTCAGATGTATATGTAAACAAAGATAAAATCTTTCTATCTTCTAAAATCATAAAGAATGAATATAAAGTTGAGTTTTATGATTCTTTCAATAATAATTCTGTTTTAAATATTAATGAGCTTCCTACGATTAAGTATAATAACTTATCTGAGGATTATAAGGAGTATTTGCAGTTGCCAGATAATATTCCTAGAAGAGTTTATGATTTGGTGGAAGATATAACTAAAGATTCCTCCACAGTAAATGGCAAAATAAAAAATATATATGATTTTCTTCATAAAAACTTTAAATATTCTCTAAATGTATCTGATGTACCAGAAGGAAAAGAATTTGTAAGCTACTTTTTGTTTGAAGAAAAAGAAGGATACTGTACTTACTTTGCCACAGCAGCTACAGTCATGTTAAGAATGATAGGTGTTCCTGCAAGATATGTAGAAGGGTTTAATATGAGCTATGATAAAGATGTAAATGGCCTATATATTGTATCAAATAAAAATGCTCATGCATGGGCAGAGATTTTAGTATCTCCAGAGTTAGATTCATGGACTATATTCGATGCCACCCCTCAAGCTTTTGATGAGATAGAAAGACATGAAAGAGAAAGAATCTATGAAGAAAATGTTAATAATGGTAATTATAATAAAGATAATAAAAATAATATAGAGAAAGTGGAGGAAAGTGAGGATAATATAGAATATACCCCTAAAACTTCACAGATTAATTATTTGAAATATTTGCCATGGGTTATATCCATGTTATTTATTATTAGGATATGTTATATAATTATCAAAAAAAATAAATTGATAAGATCCAATAAATCAATACCACTATATCTTTATATACTAAAAAGACTTAAAACTATAAATATAAATATGAATCAATGTGAAGGGGAAATGGAATGTCTCAATAGACTAGAAGATGAAGGACTTAGATTAAATCTGAAAAAAATAGTGGAATGTGTTTGCGAGGAACATTATGGATGTAATTATCGCAACACCATGTCTATTGAAGAAAAAAAGTATTGTTATTATTTTGTAGAAAATTATATTAAAGAAAAACAAGGATTATTTAAATATTATATATTGAAACTTTCCCAATTTTAGTATTATTTATATAATAGAATTTTACAAAATATGGTATAATGTATTTGTGTGGGTATAGCAAAATATTTAGTGATACCCCACAAATATTTTGCAGAAGAGGGAAAGTGGGAATTATGAAATATAAAAATAATGAAAAGCCTTTGAGAGTATATATTTTTTTTATTTTGTTGGTGGTATTTTTTGTAAATTACGATATGACTTACAATCATAATTTATTATATAGAAAAAGATTTGTTTCCCTTTTTACAGAAAAAAGTGATAAAAAATATTCTGTAGTAATAGATCCGGGTCACGGTGGTATTGATAAAGGGACAAACTATGAAGATTTATATGAAAAGGATATAAATCTAAAGATAGCCCTATATATGAAAGAATACTTTGAAGAAAAAGGATTTCAAGTATATATGACAAGAGAAGAAGATGTTTTATTACCTCTTAAGGAAATTGGAAATTTTGTTAATGAGAAAAAACCTGATGTTTTTGTTTCTGTCCATGTAAATTCCTTTAAGAAACCCGAATACGATGGAATAAGCGCTTTTTATCACTCGCCAGATGGATTTCAAAATGTGGAAAGAATTAAGTTAGCAGAAACAATACAAGAGGAAGTTAGTAAGGATGGCATTTGGTTTGATAGAGGAATAAAAGAACAGGACATTGCGGTTTTAAGATATAGTAAATATGTATGTTCTTTGGTAGAAGTGGGATTTATGACGAATAAAGAGGATAGAGTAAAACTACAAGATGAAAATATATTAAAAAATACAGGTGAAAACATTGCCAACGGCATAATAAAATACATAATGCTAAATAACTGAAAGAATTAATAAATTAATAAATTTTATTTTTGGTATAATATAATATAGAGCATTATTGATGAAAGGAATGTTGGAATTGTCTTATAAATTAATTTGTATTGATATGGATGGTACTTTATTAAATAAGGATAGTGAAGTTAGTAAAAGAAATATTGAAGCTATAAAAAAAGCAACAGATAAGGGTGTTCAAGTAGCAATAACAACGGGAAGAGTTTTCGTATCTGCCAATTATTATGCAGATGTTATAGGCGTGAAAACTCCTATAATCGCTTCTAACGGAGCTTATATAAGAGAAAGAGGAAGCGACAAAGTGATTTATAAAGGGCTTTTAGGGTTAGAAAATTGTCAAAAGGTCATAGAGATGGTAAATAAATATGGAGTATATCCTCACTTTAATACTTATGACACCATCTATACTGAAAAGCTCATATATTCTTCAAAATATTATTCAAAATCTAATGAGAGTCTTCCTAAAGAAAGGAGGATAAATATTGAAGTAACTTCTAATTGGTATGAAACATTTCTAAATAATTCAGATAAAATATTAAAATGTATAATCGTAGATGATGATTTGGAAAAACTAAGACTACTTAAAGAAGAACTAAGAAAAGATAAGGACCTAGAGGTAGTTAGCTCTTTTAAAAATAATGTAGAAGTAATGAAAAAGGGCGTATCAAAAGGAAATGCTGTAGAAATGCTTGCAAAGCATTATAATATAAAAATGGATGAAGTAATTTGTATTGGAGATAGTGAAAATGATCTTTCAATGATTAAAGTTGCAGGATTGGGTGTTGCTATGGGAAATGGAGATGAAATAGTAAAAAATCATGCAGATTATATTACAGATTCAAACAATGAAGATGGAGTAGCTAAGGTAATTGAAAAATTTGTTTTATAAAAATATATAAGAATAAACATACTAATGCCTAAGAGGTGATTAAAATGTTTAACCCTAAAAGAGTTATATTTGAGGAAAAGGCCCTAGATTATAAAATAGGGAAAGATTTATTTGACAGATTTAAAGATGAAGATGTAGAAATATTATACTCAAAGAGTGGAAGGATAACTGGTATTCCAGGAAAAGATACTTCTCAAATGTATGGTGAAGGAAAAAATACCTTAGTTGTTGGTATAAGAAAAAGCTTAAAGTTTCAATCTTGTAAGCCATCAGCTCATTATCAACTGCCTATTGTCAGCGGCTGTACAGGGATGTGTGAATATTGTTACTTAAATACTCAAATGGGTAAAAGACCTTACATAAAAATACATGTAAACATAGATGATATATTAAATATAGCAGAAGGATATATTGAAGAGAGAAAGCCTGAGGTTACTATTTTTGAAGGATCAGCTACTTCTGATCCAATACCTGTAGAGAAATATAGTGGTGCATTAAAAAAAACTATAGAATTGTTTGGAGCAAATGATTATGCACTATTTAGATTCGTTACTAAGTATACAGATGTAGATGATTTGTTAAATTTAAAACACAATGGAAAAACCATTATCAGATTTAGTTTAAATAGTGAAACAATAATAAATAGATATGAACATAGAACTCCTTCATTAGAAGATAGATTAATTGCAGCAAGAAAAATAGGTGAGAGTGGATATCCATTAGGCTTTATTATTGCTCCAGTTTTTTTATATGAAGGTTGGAAAAAAGATTATTTAGAATTAATGAATAAGATTTATTATAATTTTAAAGGCTTAGAGCTAAAATTTGAAGTGATTTCTCATAGGTTTACAAAAAAAGCAAAAGAAAATATACTTAATATATATCCAAATACAGCTCTACCTATGGAGGAGGATTTGAGAAAATTTAAATTTGGTCAGTTTGGTTATGGAAAATATATTTATAAAGATGAAGATTTAAAGGATATGAAAGAGTTTTTCAAAAATAATCTTACAGATTTATTCGGTGAACACAGTATAAACTATATAATTTAGCATGCTTTACTATTTATTAATTATAGAGTAATATATGATATATATTTACCATGGCTTTAACATACGAGGGGGAATATAATTGTTTTTAAATATAGTATTATTTCAACCAGAAATTCCGCAAAATACAGGTAATATAGCTAGAACTTGTGTACTTACTAATTGTAAGCTTCATCTAATTGAACCCTTAGGATTTAATTTAGACGAAAAGCATTTAAAGAGAGCAGGTTTGGATTACTGGCCATATCTAGATTTGGAAATTCATAAGACTTACGAAGATTTAAGAGATAAATATAAAGATGGAAAGTTTTATTTTTCCACAACTCACGGAAGCAATTTCCATAGCGATGTAAAGTATAAAGAAGGGGATTTTATTGTATTTGGAAGGGAGTCTTCAGGGTTACCGGATTATATAAGAAATAATGAATTAGAGAATTGTATAAGAGTTCCTATGATCAATACAACTACTAGATCATTAAATCTTTCAAACACTGTGTCTATAGTAACTTATGAAGCCTTAAGACAAATGAATTTTCCAAATATGAAGTAGGAGGGTTTTAGCAATGGAGAAGATAAAAATAATAACGGATAGCACGTCAGATTTACCTAAGAGTATAATTGACAAATATGATATAGAAGTCCTTCCCTTATATGTGAATTTTGGAGAGGAAACTTATATTGATGGAGTAGATATAAACCTTCATGAACTATTGAAGAGAATGGATAATTCAGATATATTTCCTACTACATCACAGTTTAACCCTCAAAAGTTTATGGAATGTTATAAAAAATATTTAGATGAAGGATATAAAATAGTTTCATTACATATTTCTTCAAAGATGAGTGGAACCTATCAATCGGCGTGTATAGCTAGAGACATGCTTGAGAGTGACTCTATATATGTAATAGATTCTCAAAAGGTTACAGCAACTTTTGGTGCCATAGTAATTAAAGCAGCAAAATTAAAAGAAGAAGGATTAAGTGCAGAAGAGATTCATAATGAAATATTAAGAATAATACCACACGTAAAGTGTGCCTTTGCCTTTGATTCTTTAGATAATTTAGTTAAAGGTGGAAGATTATCTAAAACAGCAGGGGTTATAGGTAGTATACTGGGCATAAAACCAATACTTGGAATGATAGATGGAGAAATGGCAGTAATAGACAAGGTAAGAGGGAGCAAGAAAGCCATAAGATATATATTAGATTATATTGACAAAAATGGCATAAAGAAAGATGAAACTGCCATACTTTTGCATGTGGAAAATGAGGATATTTTAGATGTTTTAAGAGAAAATTTGAGGGAAAAACAAGTGGAGTTTATAGAATGTGAAGTTGGATGTGTTGTTGGTGTGCATGCAGGAAGAGGAGCTTGTGGAGTAGCTTTTATAGGAAACAATTAACTCATATAACTTATAAAATTAAGAAATTAATAAAAATAATTTTAATAGAATTCAAAAAAATATTATTCATTGTTAAAACTGCTAATAAGTGGTAAAATAGTAGCACGGGTTTCCATTTGGCAGAAGGAAATTATTAAAAAATGTAGAATAATAACTATGACGTTCAAAATTTTAATATATATTTTTTTAGGAGGGGTATTAAAAATGAATAAAAAAAGATTAGTGTCCTTGCTTACAGCAGCGTTAATGTCAGTTACATTATTCGCAGGCTGTGGTGGCGGAGAAAAGAAACCTGCTGGAGAGGGTAAAGAACCAGCTGCACAGGCTATAAAAGTTGGTCTTGTTACAGACCAAGGTGGAGTTAATGATGGTTCTTTCAACCAATCAGCTCATGTAGGAATTGAAACAGCAGCTAAGGATTTAGGAATTGAACAAATAAATCCAATAGAATCAAAACAGCCTGAACAATATGAACCAAACCTAAAGACTATGGCTGGAGCAGCTGACTTAATCGTAGGTTGTGGATTTATGATGGAGCAGTCCATGTTAAACGTTTCAAAGCAAATGGCAGATAAGAAGTTTTTAATAGTTGATGCTGTAGTAAATACTCCAAATACACTATCAATAACTTTTAAAGAAGAAGAAGGTTCCTTCCTTGCTGGAGTTATAGCAGGAAAAATGACTAAAACTAACAAAGTTGGTTTTATAGGTGGTATGGAAGGAGAAGTTATAAACAGATTTGAATCTGGATTTATAGCTGGAGTTATGTCTGTTAATCCAGAAGCAGGAAAACTATTAATGCCTGTGAATGAAGAGACACCAGGAAAAAATGTTAGGTATGTTGGGTCTTTTGATGACCAAGGAAAAGGTTATGACGCAGCTAAAGTTCTTTATGGAGATGGCTGTGATATAGTATTCCATGCAGCAGGTGGAGCTGGATTAGGACTATTTAAGGCTGCAAAAGATATGAATAAGTTTGCTATAGGTGTTGACTCTGACCAAGCAGCAGATCCAACATTAGCTGAGTATAAGGATACAATACTTGTTTCCATGGAAAAGAAAGTAGGAGACTCTGTTATCGATACAATAAAGTTAATACAAGATAACAACTTTAAAGGTGGAGAACATATAGTACTTGGTATAAAAGAAGATAGAGTTGGATTAGCACCAACAATAAATGAAAAAGTTACTAAAGATTCATTAGAATTATCTGATAAGTATAAAGAAGCTATAAAAGAAGGAAAGTTTCAGGTGCCAGGAACAAGAAAAGAGCTTAAAGAATTTAAAGCTCCTCAGATTTAGTTAATTATGAGGCTAGGTGCTTATGCATCTAGCCTTTTTTATAAAAATACAATAATTATAAGGAAGGGGGACCAAAATGGAAAAAGTTGTGGAAATGAAGGGAATAACAAAGGTGTTCCCTGGTACAGTAGCTAATGACAATGTGGATTTTACCTTAGAAAAGGGAGAAATCCATGTACTTTTAGGAGAAAATGGAGCAGGTAAAACTACATTAATGAATGTATTATATGGTCTTTACCAGCCAGAAACGGGCGAAATATATGTAAATGATAAAAAAGTTGAAATTAAAAGTCCTAAGGATGCTATAAACCTTGGTATAGGAATGGTACACCAACACTTTATGCTTGTACATAATTTTAGCGTGGCAGAAAATATGGTCCTAGGTCAAGAACCTAAAAAGGGATCCATGAGTATAAACATGGAAAAAGCTAAAAAAGATACTAAGGAACTTGCAGATAAATACGGTTTTAATATAGATCCAGAAGCAATAATTGAAGATATCACAGTAGGGCAACAACAAAAGGTTGAGATTTTAAAAGCTCTTTATAGAGGAGCAGAAATACTAATTCTAGATGAGCCAACAGCGGTATTGACACCGCAAGAAATCATTGAATTGGGTGCTATACTAAAAAATTTGGTTAAAGAAGGAAAGTCAATTATATTGATTACTCATAAATTAAAGGAAGTTATGAGTATGAGTGATAGAGTTACAATAATAAGAAGAGGAAAATATATAGATACAGTAAAAACAAAAGATACTAATATAGATGGCCTTGCAGAAATGATGGTAGGAAGAAAGGTCAATTTGGTAGTAGAAAAGAATAAGCCTAAAATAGGCGATGGAATTTTAAAAGTAGAGAACTTAAAGGCTTTAGATCATAGAGGATTACCAGCCTTAAAAGGTGTAAACTTTGAACTAAGAGCTGGAGAAATCTTAGGAATTGCAGGAGTAGATGGAAATGGTCAGACAGAGCTTATTGAAACCATAGTAGGATTAAGAAAAGCAACAGAAGGTAAAGTTTATTTAAAAGGTGAAGATATTACACAAAAAACTACAAGAGAGATTATTGAAGCGGGTATAGGGCATATTCCTGAAGATAGGCATAAGAGGGGACTTGTACTTAAATACTCACTTTTAGAGAACTCTGTTTTAGGAATTCACTATAGGGAACCTTATTCAAAAGGAATTATAATGAATTATAAAAAAATAAGAGAACATGTAAATACTTTAATTAAAAATTTCGACGTAAGAACCCCAAATGAGGATGTAGGGGCTTCGGCATTATCAGGAGGTAACCAACAAAAACTAATTGTAGCTAGGGAAATTGAGAAAGATCCAGAGATGATAATTGCTGCACAACCTACAAGAGGATTGGACGTAGGAGCTATTGAATATATACATAAAAGACTAATTAAAGAAAGAGATAATGGCAGAGGGGTGCTTTTGGTTTCCTTGGAGTTGGATGAAGTTATGGCATTATCAGATAGAATAGCAGTAATATATGATGGTGAAATTGTAGATGTATTAAATGTAAAGGACGCTACAGAGCAAAAACTTGGTATACTTATGGCAGGAGGAACTTTACATAAGGATGCAGAAGGAGGTAAGAAGAATGAATAAGGAAAAGGGAAATTATATTAGGAAATTTGGATTTTTAAGAAATTTTTCTATATCTCTAATATCTATAGCAATAGCTTTATTTATTTCTGTGTTTTTTGTAATGTGGGCTAAGGATTATGGATTTATTGCTTCTGTAAAATTATTGTTTACATCTATATGGAAAGGAAGCTTTGGCACAAAAGTAAATTTAGTAGAGACTTTAGTGTTTGCAACTCCATTAATTTTCACAGGGCTTGCACATTCGGTAGCTTTTAAAACAGGGCTTTTTAATATAGGAGTAGAAGGACAATTTATAATGGGTGGTACAGTATCAACTTTAATTGCACTTATACCTGGTATACCATCTCCAATTCATATAATAATTACATTGTTAGGGGGAATAGTGGCAGGAGTTATTTGGGGAGGAATTCCTGGATACTTAAAGGCTAAAATAGGAACAAACGAAGTTGTTAATACTATTATGATGAACTTTATTGCTCTGCACTTAACAAATTATTTGGTTATGGGACCATTTCATAAACCAAATTCAGCAAGCACTCCTTTAATTCAAAATTCTGCTACATTATATAGATTTTTAGGGCAGAGTAATAGATTAAATGTAGGAATATTTATAGGGTTGGCCCTTGTAGCAGTAGTATATATATTACTCTGGAAAACTACAATAGGATATGAAATTAGAGCTGTAGGGTTTAGTCCTTCTTCAGCAGAGTATGGTGGTATTAGCATAAAGAAAAATATAATACTAGCTATGGGTATTTCAGGAGCACTTGCGGGTATTGGGGGAGCCGTTCACATTATGGGAGTTCAGCATCAAGCCATACAGTTAGGTGGATTTACTGGTTTTGGTATGGATGGAATAGCAGTGGCTTTAGTCGCTAAGAGCAACCCCGTTGGTGTAATATTCTCTGCGATTTTATTTGCTGCATTAAATTATAGCTCAGGTACATTAATGCTTTATGGTATACCTAAAACTATAGTTTATTTAATTCAGGGTATAATAATTTTATTTATAGCAGGAGAATACTTATTTAGAAAAATAGCAGATAGAAGAAAAAAGGGGGCTTTAATAAATGAATAGCTCAGTGTATATGGCTTTAGTAACTATTATAGCAGCTACATTAAGGTCAGCAACGCCTTTGATATTTGCAGCATTAGGTGGAGTGTTTTCTGAAAAATCAGGAGTAGTAAATATAGCCCTTGAAGGTATTATGACTACAGGAGCATTTTTTGCAGTACTTGGTTCAGAACTTACAGGGAATCCATGGATAGGAGTATTATTTGCTATTGTAGCTGGTATGATTATGTCATTAATACATGCTTATTTAAGTATTAACCTAAAGGCAGATCAAGTTGTATCTGGTGTTGGTATAAACGTATTTTCAGCAGCATTAACTAGTTACTTAATAGTTAAGTTCTTTAAAACAAATTCACAAACCAATGTAGTAAAATCTATTCCATATCCTTCTCAGGCTATGGGAAAAATTCCAGTAATAGGTCCAATTTTAGCTGAATTGAATTGGTTTGTTTTTATAGCCTTTATTTTGGTGTTTGTATCCCATTATGTTTTATATAAAACACCCTTAGGTTTAAGAATAAGATCCGTAGGAGAACACCCAAAGGCTGCGGATACTTTAGGAATAAATGTATATAAAATTCGATATCTTTGTGTATTGTTGTCAGGAGTATTAGGAGCTTTAGGAGGAGCAACTCTTTCCATAGGTGTTATGAATCTTTATAGAGAAAACATGGTAAGTGGAAGAGGGTATATAGCACTAGCCGCTATGATATTCGGTAACTGGAAACCTATTAATGCTATGTGGGCATCCATGCTCTTCGCATTTGCAGAAATATTTCAGCTCTTTGCTAAGGGCTTTGGATGGGCTATTCCAGGTGAATTTTATTTTGCGTTCCCCTATATACTTACAATGTTTATATTGGCAGGTTTTGTTGGTAAAACACAAGCTCCTGCTGCAGATGGAGTACCTTACGACAAGAATAGTAGATAAAAAATACAGGGCTAGGAGTAAAGTTCTAGCTCTATTCTTTTATTTATGCCATCTAGATTTATTTCTTTAACTAAGCTTTTTACTAACTTCCTTTGAGAATCTATATCTGTGCAGCTGTCGAATAGTTGTTTGAAATTTTTCAGATGCTCCCTAACAAATTCTTTATTATAATTCGAGACATCATTAAGCAGATTATTTCTTTCAATTTCACTTATGTTTCTTTCAATATCCTCAGCTTCGATTTTGAGCTCTTTAATTTGTTCTAAGAAGATACTTTCAAGTTCTTCATCTAAAGACATTTTTAGTAGTAAATTCTTTATTTGTTTTCTTTTCTTTTCTAAATCTAATTTAAGAGCAGAAGTGTCTATTGTATTATTTTTTACATCTATATCACTAATCTCATAATTTAAAAGTTTATCTAATACGGTTTCTTCTACATCATTAATTTTAAGCATTTGATTTATACACTCTACGATTCCAGTATCTTTTTTCCCGCAAGCAAAATATTTGTACATTTTACCACTAGAATTTTTCTTTTGCTTGGTACGCATATATCCTCCACAATAAGAACATCTGCATATACCATTTAGAAATGTGACTTCACCAGTGCCTCTCCTTCCTTTATTACTATTACTTTCAAGTATATTTTGAATTTTTATATACTGTGATCCACTGATTATCCCCGCATGTTTTCCCACTGAAACAATCCATTCAGACTCATCTCTAAATTCTACACCTTCATCTTGAGTTTTATCTGTTTTGCCATAAGAAGTAAGTCCATTGCCATCCATTTCCTTGCATGGAGTTATGTTTCTGCTTTCTAAATATCTAAGTATGTCTATATCAGATTTAGTGTAGACTAAATTGCTTAGGATTCTCTTAATGCTAGTAGGCTGTTTGTTAATGTTGTATGTAGATTTGAGCCACTTTGATGTCGCAGACAGACTTTCAGTATCTAAGTATTTTTCAAATATTTGTTTAGCTACCTCAATTGTATTTTCATCTTCCATAAGATATTTCTTTCTATCTATAATTGTTGTAGAATACCCAAAAGGCACAATACCACCAGTCCATTGACCATCCTTTGCCATTTCATTCATGTTTGCAGATACTCTTTGAGAAATGTTTTTCCTCTCCATTTCGGCTACTGCGGCTAACATTGTCATCATAAGTTTTCCAGCCGGAGTAGATGGGTCAAATCCTTCTGTGACAGATATAATGGTAACGCCTAACTTTTCCATTTCATTGTGAAACTCCAAAAATTCCAAAGCATTTCTCGCTACTCTGTCAAGTTTCCAAAATACTATAACTTTATAATAGCCTTTTCGTGCTAATTTCATCATTTTATTAAAGTCTGGTCTATTCATGTTTCTACCACTGTAATCATCATCAAAGTATTCATCTATCAGAGGATTTTTATAAGACATTTCCGTGTACCTGCGACATATAGCCAATTGGTTTTTTATACTTTCACCAGTTTCTTTTTCTTCACTTCTTCGTGCATAATTCGCAACTCTTATCATATGCAACTCTCCTTTTTAGACTTTAGTTTATATTAAAACTAAAGAAGCAATTTTATTTTTGCTTCTTTAGAGCTAGTATATGTTTTAAATCAGCCTTAAGAGCAGTCTTAAGAACTTCATCTACTGCAGAGCTAAAATCCTCCTCATCATTTATCATATTTAATTCAATAAGCTGATAGACAGCTTTTTTAAACATTTTGAAATCCTCTCTTTTTTCCAAGAAATCTTTTTCAGTTTCTACGCCGTACAACCAATATTCATCGGGCTTACCACTAAGTAGAAAAAGTCTATCTAAAACTTTCTTTGATGGTGTTCGTTTACCATTCTCTAACATATTATATAACTGTTCGCTAATTTCTAGATTTTCAGCCATCTCTCGCTTTGTATCGATACCAAGGCTAAGTCTATATTCCAATAGTCTTTTACTAAAATCATTATTCACGTGTAATACCTCCCAGTGTTCTTACTAATACATATTATATAACATATTTGTTAAATAAGAAAGGGTTTTTTATAAAAAAGTTTAACAAATATGTTAAGTTAGTAAAAGTAAGATAATGGATGTAAAATGAATTAAATAGGACATATTTTATAATAATGATTATTTATAAGGTTTTACAGTTTAACAAATTTGTGTAATAATTAATCTAACGAAAGGGGGTGTACGGTTTTGACGCTTAAAGAGATAAGACTGAAAAGTGGGATAAAGGTAAAAAAGATTGCCGACTGTTTAGGGGTAAGTAGGACGCATTATTACAACCTAGAAAACGGCACAACTGAAATGAATTTAGAAAAGGAAGAGAAACTTTCTAAACTGTTTGGTATAAGCATAGTAGTCCTAAGAAAAGCCATGGAGGTGAACACAAATGAATGAGATTCTAGAATTAGAGAAACTAACATTAATAAAACTTGACGACCTAATTAAAAACTTAGAGCAAAAGAGGCGTGAAGGGAATGAGGACAATGCTCCTAGAATGTGTGATTAAAGGAGAATTAGATTCTGAAAAAGCTAAGCAAATTTTAGGGAGGGTTGCAAGCGAATTAATCAGAGATGGAAAGATAGATTTTTCTAAATTAGTTGAAAAGGAGGGTACGCATGAACAATCTAACAATTTTAACCAATGAGCTTATACCAGTTTACAGAAATGAAAAAGGACATAAATTAGTAAATGCTAGAGAACTTCATGAATGGCTAGAAAGTGGACAAGACTTTAGCACATGGATTAAAAGTAGAATTACACAATATGGTTTTGTAGAAGGTATAGACTTTACCTCGTTCCATAATATTGTGGAACGAGAAATAGGAGCTACAAAGAGGATAGAGTACATAATTACTTTGGCTATGGCAAAAGAACTTTCAATGATAGAAAGAACAGAAAAAGGGAAGCAAGCTAGACAATACTTCATAAAGTGCGAAGAAAAGTTAAAAGAAGTAATTGCAGATACTTCACAGCTAAGTCCAGAGCTTCAAATGTTCAATAGCCTATTTAAAGCATTAGCTAAAAATGAGTTAGAGCAAAGGAGATTAACCGCAGCAGTACAAGAAACCAAAGAAGAAGTCCAAGCTATAAAAGATATTATAGTTTTAAATCCAAAGGCAGCATGGAGAAGGGAATGTAACAGGATATTAAACGCCATAGGAATGAAAACAGGGAATTATAAATTGCATAAGGATGAAGTTTACAAGGCGTTGAAAGAAAGAGGAAGCTGTAGACCTAATGTACTAGTAAACAACCTTAAAAAGAGGGCAGAAGCTAATGGAATGGCTCCAAGTAAGGTAGAGAAGTTAAACATTTTAGATGTACTTGAGAATGAGCCAAGGCTCAAGGAAGTTTATGTAGCCATAGTAAAAGATATGGCTATAAAGAATGGTGTAAGGATATAAGGCATAAAGCCTTAATTAAAAAACTTTTATTAGCAACTTAGGTAAAGACTTCCCCAGTATATGTATACTCTTGAAAATTAAAAATATAACCAAGGAGTGAGGCAAATGAGTAAAAATTTTAGAGAAGGACATAAGTATGTGTTTACAAAGAAGAAGTTTGTATAAAGTGAAGGGAAGGAAGATTTAAAGTTTCCGGGGATGAAACAGTGGGTCAATGAATGTAATGGTAGCGAAGTGAAAATTGAAGATAGCTATAGTGGAGTTGTAGGAATCTATAATGTGTTCCCCGATTGGTGCAAGTGCATAGGTAAGGAGGATTAACCATGTTAAGAAAATCCTTAGAATCTAAAGGGATAACTTTAACCGATGAAGAGTTCAGCACAGTTATGCAGATGGCTACAGATGATATTAAATTTAACAACATAGGTTTTAACAGAAAGACTAGTTTAAATGACATTGCAACTATTGCGGAAATATCAGCGAGGACATTAAAAAGGTGTGACTTAGATGGTTCAGAGATTTATGACAGCAGTGGACAAACTGTAGCAAACCTAGAGGACTTGGTTTTAGAAGAAATAGAACAAATATTGGAGGGCGAGAAAAGTGGAGAGAGTTGAGGATCATATGGGCTTAGTTAATTGGATAGCTAGTAAGTACTATAAAGTTTACAAAGAGAGGTATGAGTATGATGATTTAGTACAAGTTGCTTGTATAGGTCTTTGTAAAGCTATAAAAGGATTTAAACCAGAGTTGGGATATGAATTTACCACTTATGCAGTACCTAAAATAAAAGGGCAAGTAGCTATGCTTATACGAGATGATAGATATTACCCTATACACAAGAAACAAAGATTTAATCCGAGTTCAGCATTTATAAGTTTAAATCAAATGGTTTCCGATGAAGGTTCAATAGAATTTATAGACACTATAAAGGACAGAGGTTCGCTAGATAATGCTTTTGAAAGAATAGATTTAGAAGATGTATTAAGTAAATTGCCATCTTTGGAAAGAAAGGTTATACACCTTTACTATTTTGAGGATCTTACACAGGCTGAAATAGGTAAGTTACTTGGAATGACCCAAGCTAACGTATCAAGGGTCATAATACGTGCATTGGAAAAATTAAGAAGATATTTGGCATAAAAAAAGACCCTTTGCAGAGGGTCAATAACAAAAAATACGTTAATAACAGTTTATAAGAAAATGGAGGATTTGTAAAGTGAATAAAGCACTAGAAATATTAATCGAAAGCATAAATGCACAACTAGCAATATTAAATGCTAATGATTTTAAAATTCATGATGAAGAAAATCCAGAGTGGATTATAAAAGAGATTTATTATAACCAGGATGATGATAACCTTTATTTTAAATGCCAGGAGGATAAGTAATGGAAAATAAAATAAACATATATGAGAATCAAGCTCCAGAAGCTAAAAAGACAACCACAGAAATGATGGTTAGCAGACAAGCACAAGAAGTTCAAGCTGCTATGGTTATAGCTAAAAAATTCCCAAGGGATGAAATAGAAGCTTTTAATAAAATACTTAGAGCCTGCCAAAGAAAGAGTTTAGCAGAGCAATCCATGTATGAATACCCAAGAGGTGGAACTAAGGTTACAGGGCCATCTATAAGACTTGCAGAAGCTCTAGCTCAAAATTGGGGTAACTTAGATTATGGAATTATAGAGTTAGAGCAAAAGAACGGTGAGAGCCAAGTAATGGCATATGCTTGGGATTTAGAAACTAATACTAGACAAACTAAAATATTTAATGTTCCTCATATTAGGTCTACAAGGCAAGGAAACAAGACTTTAACCGACCCTAGAGATATATATGAAATGGTAGCTAATCAAGGAGCTAGAAGACTAAGAGCTTGTATTCTAGGGGTAATACCAGGGGATGTAATAGATAGTGCAATAGAACAGTGCGAAGTAACCCTTAAGAGCAATAATACAGAACCTTTAATAGATAGAGTTAGGAAGATGGTAAAAGCCTTTGAAGATAAGTTTAGTGTTACTAAAGAAATGATTGAGGAGTTTCTTGGATGCTCTAGTGAAGCATTTAGTGAAAATGACTTTATAAGACTTAGGAAAGTATATGGATCACTTAAAGATGGTATGGCTAATAGAGAAGATTATTTTAAAATAAAACCTGCTGAAAAGTCAGCTTTTGAGACAGTTAAAGAAGAAACGGAAGAAGATATGTTTAAAGGCAGCCCATTCGAAGGAAGTGAAAACTAGTGGAACTTAATAAGCACAATTACTTTAGCTTAGAAGCAGATAAGGAATATTTTTCAGTATCACAATTTAAAGCTTTTAGAGAATGTGAAGCTAAGACTATGTCCAAGCTCAACGGAGAATGGATAGACGGAGAGAATGAAGCTTTCTTATTAGGCTCTTATGTACACGCATGGAACGAAGGAACTTTAGAAGAATTTAAGGATAGTCACCCCGAAATGTATTCCAGTAAAGGTGCTACAAAAGGGCAGTTAAAATCTAATTTTCTAATAGGTAATAAGATGATTAAAACTTTAGCTAATGATCCATTAATAACTAAAGTTAGGCAAGGGGAAAAAGAAGTAATTATGACAGCCAATCTCTTTGGAGCACTATGGAAAATAATGATTGATATATATAATCCAGTAATGAAAGTATTTGTAGATTTAAAGACCTGCAGAGAGATAAGAAAAAAATATTGGAATGAAACTTTAAGTATTAAACAAAACTTTGTTGAGTACTATGATTACTTATTACAGATGGCAGTATATGCGGAAGTTATAGGGCTAAATACAGGAGAAGTGGATTATTACCAACCACACATTATAGCAGTATCGAAAGAAGCTGAACCCGATAAAGAGATAATTTTAATAGGAACCGATTTTATAAAGGATAAGCTCCTTGAAGTTGAATCTAGAATGGATAGATTTATAAAAGTTAAGAATGGACTAGAAAAACCAACTAGATGTGAAAAATGCGACTACTGCAGAAGCACAAAACAATTAAATAGAATTATTCATTATACAGATTTATAAGGAGGGTTACCTATGATTAAGCAAATAGGGTTTGAATATAAAGGTCTTAAGTTACAGGAATTTGACGTTGATTATAGCAGCCAAGAATACACCATAGAAACAAATGACATGAAAATAACTTTAGATAAATTTCATTTTGAGGAACTTAGGACTAAGTTAAATAGTTTGCATGAAGAAGTGAATTAAGGAGAGATAACATATGCAAGAGCCAAAGATAAAAGGAGGGTACATCCTCCTTTCAAGGAGGCTAATTGAAAGTGAGATATTTGAAAAACCTCCTCTTTATCTTAAGGTTTGGGTATATCTACTTTCAAGAGCGCAACATAAGGAATTTAAAGATTTAAAAGCAGGAGAATTATGGACAAAGATTCCAGAGATACAAGAAGCCTGTAGTTGGTATGTTGGATATAGAAAAGTTACTCCTACATACAAGGAAGTGTATGCAGTTATAGACTGGCTAAGGAGTCCCCACGAAAGGATATGCGAAAGAACTACGAACGGGAATACGAAAGGGAACATGATAGGAACCACGAAGGGAACACAGGGTATGCTCGTAAACATAGAGAACTACGGCTTTTACCAAGACCCCAAAAACTACGAAAGTAACTCCGAAGGTAACACCGAAAGAACTACGAAAGAACCACGAACGGAATTTGAAGGGAACAATATAAACAAGAATGATAAAGAATGTAACAAGAATGAACAAGAATGTAATATATATGACCCGACAAATGAAGCTTTGGAACTATGTAAATATTACTCTAGTTTAAAACCATCATCAACTATAACTCAACATCTTCCAACTTTAAAAATATGGATTAATGATTATGGTTTTAACTGGACCAAAGAAGCTATGGAGAAATGTTTAAAGAATAAGAATAGATTTATACAGCCATATATAGAAACGTTGCTTAAGAACTGGCAGAGAGACGGAAAGGAGGAGCATAGTGGACACTCTAGAGCAAATAATTCAAAGGATGAAGGAAAATATACAGGATTCAAGCCAGCACCACCAAAAGTTGCAGACGATATCGACACCACAGGACTTATATAAGTGTGATGTTTGCAGAGATACTGGATATTTAATAAAACAAGAAGAAGGCAGCCAACCAATTATGCAAAGGTGTAAATGCCAAGAAATAGAGATAGCTAAAAGGCAATGGAAGAGTGCGGGATTGAACCCAGATAAATCTAAACAAACATTTGCCAACTTTGAAACTTGGAATAATAGCTCCAAACTGGCAAAGCAAACCGCAATTACTTATCTTAAAAACTACACAGATATTAAAGACACTAGAAAGAACTCCATAATGCTTTGTGGACAAGTTGGGAGTGGCAAGACACATCTTAGTATAGCATTAGCATTAAACTTCATACAGAAGGGGATTAGAGTGGTTTATATGCCATACAGGGATGTAATTACAGAGATAAAACAAAACATGCTGGATGAAGAATTTTACAAGAAGCAAATAAGTAAATTCCAAACCGTAGAAGTTCTATTAATAGATGATCTATTCAAGGGGAAGGTTACAGAATCAGACATAAACATAATGTTTGAGATTATAAACCACAGATACCTTAACTATCTTCCAATAATAGTTTCTACAGAGTTTACTATGGAGAGGATGTTAAATTTTGATGAAGCAGTAGGAAGTAGAATTTATGAAATGTGTAAAGATTATACGGTTCAGATAGAGGGCAAAGAGAATAATTATAGATTAAAGTAACGAAAAGGAGAGGGAAATATGAAAAATATAAACAAAGAAAAGTATGAAATGTTTAAAAGAGGTGAATGTGTTATAAGTTTCGACACTAA
>NZ_CAUPZS010000026.1:0-55337 GCF_963515715.1 uncultured Clostridium sp. | reverse complement strand
CGATTATTTGAATTTGCTTCTGCCACTCGTACATTCGTCTGTTCACCTCGTTTCAACCGTTCTACATTTATTATAAAGAAATAGAGAGATTACTGCTTGATTTTACTTGCTGTTATTTCATTTTTCTCTTTTAAGTTCCGCATCTTTGCTATCTGCATAGTACTACTCAATTACATTATATCCCATAAACATGACATCATAAAATCTTATTAAGCTATTTACAAGGGATGTTTTGATTTATTTCAGTCAAAGAATTCTCTAAGTTTATATGTTCTTAGAATAGTTACCATTTCTCCTAATTTTCAGAGATTATGAAGAAGAATCTAAAAGTAACGAAATAAATCTGATTGTATTAATATAAATGTATTAAGAGATTATTTTATGTACATATTGCATATTATTTCTAATAGTGAAAGCGAACTAAGTAATATTACATCGCTTTTGAGTTATATCTTTAATATATGTAATACCAAACTCTTTATTTCACATGGCTATAGTATTTGGTATAATATTCCTTAGGGGCATAATAAAAGAGATGTATTTAAATCTATATAAAGCAATTGGGATTTTAAAATCTTTATTTATTGAACCTTAACATATGATGCATTTAAATGAGAATTAGGATAGGAGATTATGCATGGGAGAATTGTTAGCGTTTTATATTTATCCTTTGCCAAAAGGGACAGAGTATATAAAAGAACAATTAAATGATACAAATAAAGTAGAAGAATTATTTGATTATGTACAAATTTTAGAAGCATGTATAACAAAGAAAGGTTGGGAATATTTGATTAACGTACATGGTTATGAAACATTATTTAAAATAGATAGAAAAAGTGGTTGGCATGATGCTGAAGATATAAATAATTTTATTAGTTATGTTGAAATTGAGAAAAGTAATGCACCTGATTAATTGTTAGGATATTGGATAAATTCTAATTTGAAAGATAGATGACAAACCATGCTAATAGCAGAAATAGTTATTTTATGTGGACTATTTTTTGTGATATGTTATTTTAATACTGGTAGTGACAAGAAAAATATAAAGAGTTTTTCTTCTTATCCTAATGAAGTACAACATATAGTGAAAGAAAACCATTTTCTGAATGATAAAATTAAAATCATTACCCCATTTATATCTTTCATATCAAATATCATAATGTTCGTAGTTATACTCTTTATATTTGGTTTATTCATGAAACAAGCAAATTTTATAGACAATTTCACAAGCTTATTGATTTTAGGTCAAATCCTTAATTTGTTTGACTTTCTTATTATAGATATTCTTTGGTGGAGAAATTCTAAAAGGATAAGATTTACAGGAACAGAAAATATGGATAATATATACAAAAATCCTAAAAATCATTTTATTTCTTTCATTAAAGGAATTTTTGTTTTCTTAATTGTTGCTGTTATTGATGGATTACTATTATCATTCTTTTAATAAATTCCAACTTACATTTAAATGATTTGATTAAGGAAATAAATATAAGATTATTATTTTACATTTATTATAAAAACAATTTGCTGGAGCACCGTATTGTTCAATTGAATTTTATGGTGTTTTTTGTGTGGTGATATGCTTAAAAAGCGACTTAACTATATAAATTGAAAATAACGAACAATGTGCTTTGAAAATTGAGTAATTCAGTGTTAAAAATAGTATGAAAATCCTCTGGAATCTATAAGTTATGTAGAATCAATTGCCAACTAAATGATATAATTAGAAGTAATTGAGATAAAATAGTAATATAAGACAAACGTGAATTATTTCATTCTTATTTTGAAAGGAGTACGAAAGTATGCCACAAGTTACAAAAGGAGGCAAATATATATTTGGTTGGTCAAAAGTAAATGACGATTTAAGTATACAATTGCCACAAATGGCTATAGATGAATACAACATAACATCGGAAGGTAAAGTGTTCCTTATTTCTGGAAGCAAAACAACTGGAGGCTTTGTAGTTACAAGAAAAGGATTATTATTTGATTCAAAAATAGGGAATATTTTAAAAGAAACCCCAGATTTATGCAATTATAAAATTGGAGAGGGAGAATTTGTTAAATATAAAGGGCGATTGTATTGCTGGTGTAATATTTCAAAAACAGGTAAATTATATCTAAATGAAAATATGTTAAAAATATTAGATATCAGTATCGGAAATAAACTTCTTTCAATTCGAAGTAGTGACATTGCATTCTGTATGGGACAAAAGGGCCAATTGATTGAGAGAGCAGAAAATTATGAAGGTGAAATAATAGTTTACTAATACTGCTTGCTAATTTACAATCTTCTTTTTTAACATCATAACGATAAAAAACGAATAATTTGAAAGGAAGTTTTGCTATGGGAGAATTATTAAACCTACCTAATATTGGAAAAGAAGTTGAAAGGCAGTTGAATAAAGTAGGCATATTTACTTATGATGAATTAAAAGATATTGGCTCAGAACAGGTTTCGCTAAAAATACAAGAGGTTGACGCTTTTGCCTGTATTCATAGACTGTTAGCACTGGAAGGTGCAATTCAAGGTGTTAAGAAAACCGCCTTACAAGAGGAACGAAAGGCAGAGTTGAAAGATTTTTATAATTGGCATAAATGTAAAAAGGAATTTATCTAGTAGTTTAAAATATTAGCGGAGGTATTGTACAATATGAATGAATTAAATCTTAGACAATTAATGGATGAAGATGTATCATTATTTAAAAAGTGGTTATACCTACCTCATGTTTCAAAATGGTATCATAATCCATTAGATTGGATTGATGAAGTGGAAAAGAGACAAAGTGATTTCAAGTGGCTACATCATTATATTGTGGAATATGATAGAAAACCTATAGGGTTCTGTCAATATTATGAGTATTTTAATAGTGGAGAAACTTGGCATGGTAATATACCAATTGATGGAACATACAGTATTGATTATATGATTGGTGAGGTGGATTATCTTAAAAAAGGATTTGGGAAAGCAATTATTAAGGAACTTATTAACAAAGTAAAGTTAAATTTAAATGCAAAGCGAATTATTGTTCAACCTGATTCTGAAAATAGAGCTTCTTGCAACACACTGCTATCCTGTGATTTTAGATTTGATGAAGACAATAAGATTTATTTAATGCATGTATAAGAGTTATGATAATAATCTGTGCTCAACAAATTCCAAGTTTATAGGAGGCGATAACAATGAGTTATGGAATCTATTTTAGTACAGGGTTAATTGCAAATATAGATTATTGGAAACCATTGATAATGGAATATATTGAAGAAGCAGATGGCATCAGAATTGATTGTTGGAATAATGAAGAGCAGATAATATCTGATTTGAAAGAACTTTGCAATGATTTAGATTTAGAAAGTAATTGTAATATGCATATATTTAAATTTAATATAACTGAGAAAGTTATTAACGAGTTGGTTTATAACTCAATAGGGCATAATGGCAATATTAAGTGGTTTTCATTTTTTTTGACAAGGAATAATGATATTATTTTATCCTCTAGTCACTATGGTAAAGAATTTTCGATTGAAGGTATATCAAAGGAAGAAATACAATTTGTAAAGTACTTTATACCAAAAGGTTCAAGTGTAAATATCTATTAGTAAAAAAGGTGAAGTAGAGTTATTTGCATGACATACAAATAAATAGCAAATTATTTAATGCAAAAGAGGTGTAATTATGAGAATACATGATAAATGCTTACCATGTGTGGTAAACCAAGTTATCAAAGTGGCAAATATTACAGGTGTTGATGAGAAGGAAGAGTTATTGAGGGAAGTTTTTACTTATCTCAGTAAAATGGATTTTGAGATAACCACACCAGAAATTATTGGAGAAATTTTTAACATGATAAAAAAACATACGAATAATCCAGACCCATATAAAGAAACCAGAAATTACTACAATACATTGTTTCTGAAACTGTTACCTGAATTTGAAAGGAAGATTGAGCAAGCTGGAAATTCGTTTCAATTAGCAGTGCGATACGCCATTGTTGGAAATATTATAGATTTTAATCCTATTCACAATACATTATTAGAGGATATATTTGATTGTTTTGAAAAAATGGAACAGTTAGAATTAGCAATAGATAATTCTAAGGAGCTAATGGAAGATATTTTAAATTCAAAAATATTATTATACTTAGGTGATAATTGTGGAGAAATCTGCATGGACAAGATTCTTTTAAAGAAAATAAAAGAACTGAATCCTAATATTAAAATATTATTCGGAGTACGAGGTAAACCTGTTGTAAATGATTCTATAGCTGAAGACGCATATGCTGTAGGAATTGACGAATATGCAGAGGTCATAGATAATGGGGATGGTTCTCTTGGGACTGTGCTTAATCGAACAAGCACTGAGTTTAGAGAAGCCTATGAAAAGGCTGATATAGTAATCTCAAAAGGGCAAGCGAACTATGAATGTTTGAGTGAAGAAAATAAAAATATCTATTTCCTGTTAATGACCAAATGTGATGTAATCGCAAATAATATTGGCGTTGGTAAAATGAAAATGATTTGTATGAAAAACAAAGTTTAAATAAGCGATTCAGCGATTATATAGGTAAGTTACAAATTTCAATTTATTAATAAACTTGAAAAGATAAAATAACATAGTATACAGCTGGACATCCATACATCCCCAAATTGAGAATAGCTGTATTTTAGGGGGAGTTTATAAATGGATCTAGAAGCAGAAAAAGATAAAAGAAGGGCCAAACCAATAGGTGGAAAATTATTTAGAAAATATGTATTTATCACTTTAATTTGCATAGTTATTATTTTATTAATTGGTTTTTTATACGAAAAAATTGGTGAATATAATGATGCTAAAAATCATCTTCCAGTAGGAAAAATGGTTGATGTAAATGGTCATAAAATAAATGTTTACAGTAAGGGTGAAGGAAATACTACTGTAGTTTTTCTATCAGGTCACACTACTCCAAGTGCATATGCAGATTTTTATCCTTTGTACAATGAAATTTCAAAGTATACTAAAATAGCTACTTATGATAGACCAGGGCATGGATGGAGTGAGGTAACAGATGAGCCAAGAAATATAGATTCTATTGTAGAGGAAATGCACACCGCGCTTATAGAATCAGGTCAAAAGGCCCCATATATATTAGTTGGACATTCATATGCTTCATTGCAGGTAATAAGATTTGCACAAACTTACAAAAATGAAGTAGCTGGTTTAGTGTTGATAGACGGTGGTAATCCTGAGTATTATGCTGAAAATGGTTTAGAAATTCCTAATAATACAGCATCTACTTATAAATTACTAAAGTTTACGGGTATAGCAAGGTTAATGCTTTATTATACAGATAGTTATTCAAAAAAACTTAACTTACTACCTGATGATTTAAAACAATTGTATTTATCAATGATTCTAAAAACTATGTATAACAAAAATATTATAGATGAGGGTAATATGGCAAAAAACAATGCAAAAGTTGCTTTAGAAAATGGTCATTTAGGTAGTTTACCCATTAGAATAGTAACTGCCCCCAGTGATTTGGAGTGGGATAGCAGTCAAAGGGATTTAAAAGAGTGGTCAACAGATAGCCAACAAATAGTTGTTAATGGAGCAGGACATGCAATACATCATTCTAATCCAGATGTTATAAATAATGAAATAAAAAAATTATATAATATAATTAATATATACTAATCAATAACTATTTATATAAATTTATAAAATTCAATAACTAAGTACCCAATAGATTACAAATAGAGCTCAATAAAGCGTTGTAATTCCTCACTGCGGGGTTGATTTTTTTAAGATATTAAAACTAGGAACATTTCTACATTAGGTATTAGTATGGAGACTATTCTATCAATATCCACAAATCCCATAGCGAATATATCTGGAAAGTCTGATTGGGAATTTGTTTAGAGGGGAACTTTGATACAGAGAAATACTACTAATTGTCCAGGGAGGAATTTTCCTTTGGAGAGGCTAGGGGATGATTTGAAATAGGGGCAAAGATAGAATATTAAAACGCAGTAGGTTTTAGGGCTTACTGCGTTTAGGTCGTTTTATGATTATATGATGAATTAAACAATAAAAGTGTTCTTTGAAAACTAAATAGTGTGATATTTGAAAATATGTTATAATATATAAAAAAATAAATGACAATTTTAGAGGGGATAATTATGAAAGTATTGGTTAGTTCTTGTGTTATGGGATGTAACTGCAAATATAATGGTGGTAATAACTTAAATTCAAGAGTAGTAGATTTTTTAAGAGATAAAGAAGTAATTGAAATTTGTCCAGAAATGTTAGCTAGTATGAGTATTCCAAGAGCTTCTGCTGAAATAGTAGATGGATGTGTTACTGAATCTAATGGTAAAAATGTTGACAAGGAATATCGAAAAGGAGTTGAATTAGCATTAGAAAAAATAAAAGATGAAGATATTGATTTAGTAATTCTTCAGTCACGCAGTCCGACTTGTGGAGTTAATAGAATCTATGATGGGAGCTTTACAGGAAAATTGATTGAAGGTCAAGGACTATTCGCCAAAGCTCTTATTTATGCTGGCTATAAAGTAATTGATTCGGAAGATGTGCTATAATTTCTATATGCTAATAAACAATTGTTAGATAAGATGGAGGAATATATCTATGATTGAATGCGTAAGCCATATTACTTTTGTTGTGAAAAATTTAGACAAAACTACTCAATTATTTAAAGAACTATTTAATGCTAAAGAAATTTATTATAGTGGTGAAAAAAAGCATTCTTTATTTAAAGAGCGTTTTTTTATTATTGGTAGTCAGTGGATAGCTGTTATGGAAGATACAAATATACTTAACAGAACTTATCATCATATAGCATTTAAAATATCAGATTCTGATGTAGATAGTTATTTGGATAAAATTAAAACTCTAAATTTAGAATTAAAGCCTCCAAGGAAAAGAGTATCTGGAGAAGGCTATTCTATATACTTTTATGACTATGATAATAATTTATTTGAGCTTCATACGGAAACATTAGAGAAAAGATTAGCTTCGTATACAGAGATAGATAATATATAAACTATATTTATATTAATTTATAGTATTCTTATTTAACGTCATAACTAAAAAACAAATGATTTACTAAAACACCGTATTATTCTAATTTGAATTTTACGGTGTTTTTACGTCGTAATTCAAATAAACTAAGATCTAATTTTCCTTAATTATTTTTGAAATTGGAGAATGAATTACCCAACAGGTTACATTTAAAGTTTAATAAAAAGGTATAGTTTTTTAGAAGAACTATACCTTTTATGATTCTTTTATAGACATCTTAGAGTTTTAGCTATTTGCTTTTTGAAAGTTCCTCTATAACCAGCTCAACAAAGCGTTGTAATTCCTCGCTATGGGGTTGATTTTTTTTATATATCAAAACTAGGAACATTTCTACATTAGGTATTGGTATGGAGACTATTTTATCAATTCCCTTCATCTCAGGGTGAAAGGTACATCCAATGCTGAATGCATCTGTTGATATTACTATCTGTCCCCGAGTTTCTCTTTCAGTGACATTTATTATTCTATCAGTATCCACAAATCCCATGGCGAATATATCTGGAAAGTCTGACAATGTATTAAAGCTATAGTTTACAAAGGGATAGTGATGCAGCTCATGGAAAGGGAAAGGTTGTATTTCTAGTAAGGGATGGCCCTTGCGCACATTCACATTTACATTCATACTGCGTATAACGTCAATTTCTAAACTTTTGTTTGGCATAGTATTTAGGTAGCTATCCAGTGTAGTGCGATTTATAAGTGCGATACCAAGTTGACTTTTATTCATATAGACATTGTCAATTATTTCCCTTGAGGAGGCAGTGGATATAGAAAAATCCAAATTGGAGCTATTCTGAAATTCATTGCAAAGCTTTGCAAAGGCCTGGGATACTGATGTGTGGTTAAACATGCATTCCACAGAAAGTTTGCGATAGGGCTCCGTTTCTGTTATTTCTCCAATCTTTTGAAACTCTATTAGTATGTTGTTAGCATGTTTTAAAAATTTTACTCCTTCTGGTGTTATAGTTATTCCCTGGTTTGTACGCTTAAAAATTTTAATTCCCAATTCATCCTCCAGCGAATTTATAGCAGAACTAATATTAGGTTGTGAAACATAAAGCTCCTTTGCCGCCTTGGAAAAGGAAAGTGTGCGCGAAACTGCTAGAGCGTATTCTATTTGTTTAAATTTCAATGTTATCACCCTCCCTTACATATAATTGTATGAATTTTCTATATAGTTTGCAATGCTATTAATTATTTTTATAAGGGTATAAATATAATATATTAGACATAGATAGTTACCTCACTTAAAATTATTTATAAGAAAGGGGGCAACTACTTTGGATTATACTTTATTAAAAGAATTAATTGAAGAAAAACAGCAAAAGTTTGAGGGAGTTAGTGATAAAATCTGGGAATATGCCGAGCCTGGATTCAAGGAGGTAAAGTCATCGGCATTACAGCAGCAAATAATGAGTGATGAAGGTTTTACTATTGAAAAGGGTATAGGTGGCATAGCAACTGCATTCCGTGCCAGCTTTGGTAGTGGAAAACCTGTTATTGCTTTTTTGGGAGAATTTGATGCACTGCCTGCATTGTCACAAAAAGCTGACGTAATATATCAAGATCCTTTATCAGAGGGGGAATACGGTCACGGTTGTGGTCATCATCTTTTAGGTACAGCATGTATTCAGGCATGTGTTGCTGTAAAGGACTACATTTTACAAAATCATATTTCAGGAACTGTCATATATTATGGATGCCCAGCTGAAGAAGGAGGAGCAGGAAAAGCATTCATGATTCGAGAAGGGTGTTTTGATGATTGTGATATATGTTTATCCTGGCATCCATATTCTGCAACAGTAGGCTCGATTTCTAGTCTTGCAAACGCACGAGTGTATTATAACTTTAAGGGTGTAAGCTCACACGCTGCGGTATCTCCTCATTTGGGGCGTAGTGCACTTGATGCCGTAGAGCTTATGAATGTGGGAGTAAACTACTTAAGAGAGCATATTATTCCTGAGGCACGTATTCACTACGCTATAACAAACTCTGGAGGTAATGCACCAAATGTTGTACAGGCTAGAGCACAGGTATTATATTCAATAAGAGCACCAAAAAATGAACAAGTACATGAATTGCTCACCCGTGTAAATGCCGTAGCTCATGGAGCTGCAATGATGACTGGCACGACGGTGGATGTTCAAGTTGTTAGTGCTTATGCAGATGTGATACAGAATAAAACTCTCGATGGACTAGCGTTTAAACATATAAAGGAAGTTTACCCTATAAAATATACAGATGAAGAACTTGAATATGCAAAAGCCTTTCATGCTCTTGGAGATAAGGGAGATTTGCTCACATATCAGTCAATGGCTAAGATGCTTTATGGTGAAAAAGGAGAAGAGTTTTTCAAAGGAGCCATGGCAGATGCAGTATTTCCTCCTAACCCACAAAAAATGGGATCTACCGATGTTGGTGATGTAAGCTGGAAAGTACCAACTACATGGTTTAGCGGCGCTTGCTTTGCGCTGGGTACACCTGCACATTCATGGCTTGCAGTTGCACAAGGAAAATCTGCAATAGCTCATCGCGGTATGAAAGCAGCGGCGACAGTTATGGCACGTTGTGCTGTGGATATATTAAATAAACCTGAAATCGCAGAGGAAGCCAAGAGGGATCTTGAAAAAGCTCTTAATGGACAAATATATCAATCAATTATACCCGATGAAGTAAAAGCAGGAATGATAGAATAGGAGGGAACATTTTGAACAGTGGCTATTCATTCATCTCAAACAGTACTATGCCTATCGTCATAAGATATATGATTCTTACATTGAACGGAGAAAAACTATGATAATTGATGAAGACACTGGAGATGTTGATTCTGCACAGAAGAAGTATAAAGAAGTAGCAGATAACGATAATAAATTGTGGATAGTAATAGAAGCGAAAAAACATTTAAAATGATTAATGTAAGAGAGCCAATAAATGAAGTGCACCCCAAATGTTAGAGACCTATAACATTTGGAGGTGTACTTTTTTATGTAAAAACTCATAGTTTTAAGATGAAGGACATATATTTTAGGAAATATAGAAAAGCAATTTTATAAGATGATTTTCGGAGGTGTTGATTATGTATGATTTTGTTTTGAAAGATGGACTAATAGTAGACGGCGCAAGGAAACTTCCATATAAAGCTTCAGTTTGTATTAAAGATGATAGAATTGTAGAAATCACCGATGATTCAAGTGTTACAGGTAATAAGATAATCAATTGTGAAGGGAAGGTTATTTCACCAGGGTTTATCGATCTTCATACCCACTCAGATGCATGTCCTCTCAATTCGGGAAAATCAGAAAGTATGCTACATCAAGGAGTTACATTGGAGATTGGAGGAAACTGCGGCATTTCTTTAATTCCATCAAATGAATCTAATAGAGCAGAAATTAGAGAATTTTTTTCAAGAACAATTGAGATAAGTCTTGAAGATGAATTTTTAGAAATGGATAACATGAAGGATTATTTAGGAATTGCCAATGAACATCCATTGCCAATTAATGCTGGTATTTTGATTGGTCATGGAACCCTTAGAGCTTCTGTGGTAGGTTTTGATGATAGGGAACCTACATACGAGGAGCTTGAAAAAATGAAGAGTATTCTTCACCAAGAATTACAAAATGGAGCATTTGGCATGTCTCTAGGACTAATCTATCCCCCAAGTAGTTATGGGAAATTACATGAGTTTGTAGAGCTCTCAAAAGTAATTAAAGAAAATAATGGGATATTGACTGTACATTTAAGAAATGAAAGTAATTTAGTCTTTGAAGCTGTTGATGAAATGATTAAAGTGGCAGAGCTATCAGGTGTTCATCTACATATTTCACACCTGAAGCTTATTGGAAAACCACAATGGGGCAATTCAGAGAGGCTCCTTGATAATATTGAAGCTGCTCGTCAAATGGGATGTATTATTACCTGTGATCAATATCCCTATGAAGCAACATCCACTGGACTTTCTGCCCTGGTACCTGGTTGGGCGCAAGATGGCGGTAATTCAAAGATGTTACAGAGATTGATAACAAAAGATTCTAGGTTGCTTAAAGATATTGCAGCTGAAATGGAACGACGTGGTGGACCAAGCTGTGTAGGTATATCTTCCACACATGGTCATATTCCTGAACTTGATGGAAAAAACATTGAAGAAATTTCAAAGATTTATAATCTATCGCCAGAAGAAACTGTGATTGAAGTTCTAATTGGGTGTAGTGGTGAGACATCGGCAATATATTATTCACTAAGTTTGGATGATGTCCTTAATATTATGAAGGAAATGGACATATCCATAGGAAGTGATGGATACAACTTCAGTTATGATCTAGACTATAATCCACACCCTAGAAGTTTTGGTACATTCCCAAGGTTTTTACAAATTATTCGTGAAAATAACTTAATGCCATTAGAAGATGCTGTATATAAAATTACAGGGCTTCCTGCTAAAATTATTAGACTAACTGATAGAGGAGTACTAAAGGTCGGAAATGTAGCAGATATAACTGTATTCGATTTTAATGAAGTAAAAGACACGTCTACATTTGTACATTCTCCTGTAAAACCTTTAGGTATCCATCATGTTTTTGTAGCTGGTGCACCTGCACTTCTTGATGGGGTACAAACTATGAATAGAAAAGGTAAAATATTATTGAAAAACAATTAAAATGCTATAAATCAATTCTGCTACTAAAGATATTAACAATATATATACCTCAGTTACAAGCTATGTAAAGATTTTGCGACATAACTATTAAAATTAAAAGTATGAAAAATATTCATAGGTATACAAACAAATGTAACTGCAGAACAAGCTGCAGTTACATTTATTTACCTAATGTGGATGGTATTTATAGAAAGAAAAACCACCACCATGGAAATACAGGAGGGCGTCTGCGACGACGTCTACGGCGAGATCCGCCAAAAGGATCGAAATCGAAATCATCGAAATCATCGAAATCATCAAAATCGAAACCAGGTCCAAAAAATGATCTGTACATAGGATCATCGTCATAATTCATACTGCTAGGCATCATGGGATAAGGCATCATACGGCTTCCATAAATATATGGGCAGCGGCCTAGCATAGGACATTTTTCACATTCATCATATTCAGGGTCTTCATAGCGGTCGTTGCTAACCTCGCTAGAATCTTGATTTAAAACTTCGTCATTGTTTCTAAAATACATTTACATTCCTCCAGAAAAATTACAATACACAATATTATAATATTCATATATAATAAATTTGTTACCATACTCTTGAAAGAAAGTTTAAAAGTGGTAGTATTAGATTAGAATTATTTGCAGCGTGGGCATCAGTTAAAGCCATGGGTTAGGGTAGCGCCTAGCTCATGGCTTTTTTTATTTTATAAATAATACTAACTAAGAAGATAATTAAAAAAAGCATACCAATACTTTTTAATTTGTATTAGCACGCTTTTTAAACTTTGCATCTATTTTAAAGGGAAACTTAAAGATGCCTTTATAGAGTTATATTATGAAGATAGAAAAAGAATAGAAATTGTGAAATATAAAGCTTAACTCATAGAAAAAAGATTATGGAGTTTTTTATTTTAATTTTATTAATGAAAATTTCATTGCTCATTTTAAAAAAATTCTATGTGTACAGTAACCCCTTAAATACTTGTTCATATTATAAAATAGGGCAATCATTTGATTTGTCCATTTCAAAGGGAGGGATTGCTGTGCCTGATGAAGTTTTTGATTGTGAAAGGGAAGAGGATCAAAGCTGTCAAACTCACGTACACGAATATTTAGGCAGCACTAAAATTTTTGAAGAAATACCTCATAATCATCGTTTTGCTGGAGTTACTAGCGAGGCCATACCAAGTGGCAATAGCCATGTTCATCAGCTATTAGGAAATTCAGACTTTGCTGTAGGCCATCTACATGAAGTTGGAGCTAGAACTGGACCAGCTATACCAGTAGGTAGCGGCAAACATGTCCACTTTGTTTGCGGTACAACTACCATTGATAGAGGGCATGTACATCAATTTGTTTTCGCTACTCTAATTGAAGATCCTATAGATTAAATAAGCTTATTGAGTCGTCTTGATTGACGGCTCTTATTTATATGTTTATATTCTTTTGGGTGATGTAGTTTCTTATTTTTACTATATTATTAGTGTATAGTATTTTTATAGTGATGATATAAAAAATTGAAAATTATTTAAATTACTAAGATAAAATGTAATTTATTACGACTCATTAAATTATATAATAGCAAATTTCTATATTTTACTATATAATCAATTTAAAATGTAGATATAGTTGGAGGAATAAAATTTATGGAAGATTTTTTAACTAAAGAATGTAGTTTAGAAGATACAGAAAAAATTAAATACATAAGTGAAAAAACATTCATTGACCTATGTTTCTATAACTTTTATCTATTATTAAAATTTTAATTAAGATAATAAGACGACATATATACTGGATTATAATAGATGGTTCTTGAGATGAGGGGGAAGAATAATGTTTAAAATAGGAGAGTTTTCAAAACTCACACAGGTTTCTGTAAGAATGTTACGATATTATGATGAGACAGGCCTTTTGAAACCTGCTGAAGTTAATAAATATACGGGATACCGTATGTATTCTGTGGAACAAATTGAAACTTTAAATAAAATATTATTCTTGCGTGATACTGGGTTTAATGTTGCAGAAATTTATGATGCTCTTAGCAATTGGGACAATGATTTTATTAAAACACAGCTTAAAATAAAGGAACAGCAAATCCAAGATACTATAAATGCAGAGCAGCAGCGACTAGCAAAGATAAGAACTGCTATGAATGATATAAATAAGAAACAAATAGGAATTCATTGCAATGTAACCTTGAAAACCATTCCTAGCTATCAAGTTCTCTCTTTGCGAAAGATTATTCCGGATTATTTTTATGAAGGGCAGCTATGGAAGGAAATATATGATTATATTAAAACTGAAAAACTAAACATTTCAGAAAGCGATGATACCTTTGCTATTTATCATGATGTAGAATATAAGGACAAAGCTGTTGATGTGGAAGTATGCATTATAGTAGAAGAAAAAGGTGCTAAGGAAGAAAAATGTGTTAACAAAGATGGTTTTATATTTCGTAAAACAGAGCCACTTGAAAAGGTAGCTTGTTCAATGGTATATGGACCTTATGAAAATATATCCTCTGCCTATATGTCCTTTGTACACTGGCTAGAGGAAAATAGTCAATATAAAATGAGCGGCATTAGCCGTCAGGTTTGTCATAAAGGCCCATGGAATGAGGAAGATCCAAATAAATACCTTACTGAAATCCAAATTCCTGTTGAATTAAAGGAAAATATATAAATGGACTGATAGATTTTTCAGTCCATTTTTGTTGACTCTCACATGGTGTCAGGGTTTATTATCAGGTTAAAACCTATTAAGTAGGAGGCGTATTTAATGGATAATAAAAATTACTATGATTTTTTCCCCATTGGACAAGTGGATATAGAAGATAATATAAGTAAGATAGTGATTAATAAAGAATATGCAAAGGGACTTAAATTTTTATCATTGTTTAGTCATGCAATAATTGTCTATTCTAAAAACACAAAATCTAATGTGCCTTTTTCACATAAGGTTGTTAAAGTAATTAGTGCTGATGAAAAGTCCGGTATAGTTTATTTTCAGGGAAATCCATATTTCTCAGAAGGGGATTTTGTTTATGATATTAAACCATACTTCCCTTGTGAAGATAGAGTAAAAGATTGCTCTGTACCAGAAGGGCTACATTCACTTCAACAGTGGAAAGCTGAGAATATGAACGATGCAGCAGTTAGAAAAGAAGGTAAAGGGTCTTTAGCGCCCAGTGGAAAAATAAGTTCTATAGGAAACATTAGAAAGATAAGAGGGGAGTTTTTCCTTGAGCTATCTAATAATGCTGAAGAGTATTTTGAAAGGCTTATAGGCTACTCTCACATAAAGATTTTTTGGTGGTTTAATGGCTTTGATAAAAGTAAGTATAGAAGAATAACAGAATGTGAGCCACCATATGAAAATGCACCCAGGACTGGAGTGTTTGCTTCACGTTCCCCAGTACGTCCTAATCCTATAGCTCTGACCACTGCACGAATTATTGACTTTGATAAAAAATTAGGAAGGATTAAAGTAAGTAATTTAGATTGTTTTGATAATACACCCCTTATTGAAATTTCACCTTATATCCCATCAAATGACAGAGTTTTAGATTTTAAAGTTCCAAAGTGGTTATTCCATTGGCCAGAGTGGTTAGATGATAGGGTAACAAATACTTCAGGGGATCAGGTTTCTTTAAAGTCATCTAGTTTGGATATTATTAAGAAATACTCAAAATCTTATAATAATAAAACTATGAAGGCTGAGGATTTTTTTAAGAGCAATGAAAATGAAAAAGTGGAGCACACAAAAGGTATTATTGTAAAAGGGGCAAGACAAAACAATCTAAAAAACATAGATATTACAATTCCTTATAATAAGATTACTGTAATTACTGGTGTAAGTGGTAGCGGCAAGTCTAGTCTTGCATTTGACACTATATTTGCTGAGAGCCAAAGAAGATTTATGGACAGTCTTTCTATATCTGATTCCTCACTTTATGAACAAATGGAAAAGCCTGATTTTGATATGATATGTGGACTTCCTCCATCAATTTCAATATCTCAAAAGAACATTGGCCGCAATCCACGCTCTACAGTAGGGACAATTACAGATATATACGATTATCTCCGTACACTCTTTGCAACCATTGGGATACGACACTGCCCTGATTGTGGAAATGCAATTATTTCTTTAAGTGTAGATGAGATTACTGAAATTTTATCAGAACTTCCTTTTGGTACGGCAATTGAAATAACACCCTTTAAGGTTGAAAGTCCATCATATAAATATGTATTGGCTGAAAAAATTGTTGAAGATGATGCTTTGTCACACTATGTAAAGAAATCATTAGAAATAGGTAGTGGAGCAATTTATGTAAGGATTGAGGATGAGGAGAGAATTTTATTTCAAACAACGCAGATGTGTTATCATTGCAATCATATTTTATTTGAATTAACTCCATCTACATTCAGTTTTAATAATCCTGAAAGCATGTGTCCTGTTTGCAGTGGCCTTGGAGTTAAAATGGAGGTTGACCCTAATTTGATTGTGTCACGTCCACATTTATCAATTCTAGATGGAGCTTCGAATCTGTGGAAAGATTTAAGAAAGTTTAGAGATAAGCCCAATGCAAATTGGATGAAAGGTGAAATATTAGCACTGGCAGATGATATGGGGGTTGATTTAGAAAAACCATGGGATGAGCTCTCAGGGGATTTTCGTAGGCAAGCTATTTGGGGCTCTGATGGAAAAGAAGTTACCTTCACATATAAAAATAGTAACGGACGAAGTGGCAATATTACAAGACCAGTAGAAGGTGCTTACAATTCCCTGAATCGTATTTTTTCTGAAAACAATGGAGAGGCAGGAAAAAGAATTGCAAATGAGTTTATGAAGCAATCTAATTGTGATTGTTGCCATGGGGAACGACTTTCAAAAGAAGGAAGAATGGTAGAGGTTGCAGGTACACGATTTCCACAGGCGGCATCAATGTCAATAAGTGAGTTGAATAAATGGGTTGAAGAACTGCCGAGCATGTTATCAGATACCCAATTGGGCATAGCAGATTCCATACTAAAAGAGCTTCATAAAAGACTATGTGGTTATACTAAAGTAGGCGTTTCTTATCTAACCCTTGATCGAGCGGTGCCAACATTGTCTGGTGGTGAATTGCAAAGATTAAGGCTTATAAAACAGTTAGGTAGCGGCATCACCAATATGCTTTATGTGCTAGATGAACCTTCTGCTGGCCTTCATCCTAAAGACCATGAAAAACTTATAAAGCTTATAAAAGAGCTTAGGGATTATGGAAATACGGTAATTGTTGTGGAGCATGATGCAGAAACTATGCTTATGGCAGATTATATTATAGATGTGGGACCGAAAGCTGGCATTGATGGAGGAAGAATAGTAGCAGAAGGTACTCCATTACAAATCATGAAAAACCCTAATTCAGAAACTGGAAAATATCTTTCAGGAGAAAAACAGGTAATTATAGAAAAATCAATGCTTTCTAATGAATGTAATTGGATCAAACTTAATGGTGCAAGGTGTAACAATCTTAAAAATATAGATGTCTCCTTTCCTATTGGAGGGATTACTTGCGTAACAGGGGTCAGTGGTTCGGGGAAAAGCAGCCTTGTTTCTAAATCCTTGTATCCTGCTATTGAAAATAGAATTAATGAGAGAAAAGATCTACACAATATGAAAGAAGATCTTCACCGAAGAAAAGAAGATCTGCACAATATAAAAGAAGATTTACAGCAAAGTAAAGAAGAACTACACAATATAAAAACAGACCTCCACAAATATTGTGATTCACTATCAGGTGATGAGTATTTTGATAAAATTATTCATGTGAATCAAAGTCCTATTGGACGTACATCACGTTCAAATCCCGCCACCTATACTGGAGTTATGGATGAAATCAGAAACCTTTTTGCTTCTACAGAAGAATCGGAGAAAAGAGGATATAAAGCAAACAAATTTAGCTTTAACAGCAAAGAAGGTGGATGTGAAGTATGCCATGGAGAAGGAAGGGTATGTACTCCTGTATCATTTATGGCGGATATCTGGACACAATGTACTGTTTGCAAAGGGAAGAAATATAAAAAGGATACCCTTCAAGTAAAATACAAAGGTAAAAATATCTATGATGTTCTCCAAATGAATGTAACAGAAGCCTTAGATTTTTTCATAGATATGACAAAACTAACACAGATTTTAAACACCTTATGTGAAGTGGGATTAGGGTATATAAAGTTGGGGCAAAGTGCACTTACCTTATCTGGTGGCGAAGCACAGAGGATAAAACTAGCCAAAGAACTCAGCAAAAATTCAAGTGGAAAAACTCTTTATATACTTGATGAACCTACAACGGGACTACAATTTTCTGATACTCGAAACCTTTTAATACTCCTTGAAAAAATAAGAGCTGCAGGAAACAGCATTATAATAATTGAACACAACTTAGATGTAATTAGAAATTCTGACTGGATAATAGATTTAGGCCCAGAAGGAGGAAGTGGAGGAGGATATGTCATTGAACAAGGCACACCTGAAAAAGTAGCAAAAGTAAAGGAGAGCTATACGGGGAAGTTGCTTAAAAATATTTTATAACATTAGCATAGGATATTTTCAAAGTTATAAGTGTTTAAAATTAATTAACATTAGTCTATAATATAAACAAAAGAATAAACTAATTATAATCGAGAGTGTTAACAAGCTACCAATGAAAAAATCATTGCCCTCGGCAGAGCGCACAGCACCCGTAAGGGTGTATAAGTGCGCCCTTAACCAAGGAAGGGGGTGCATTCCTCAGCAATCAGCGTTTTTCTTGCAGAAATGCCTTGACCTGTTCGCCTGTCATGGCAGCAACTTCGGGGAATACGCTTTCTAAAATCGCCCCTTGCTCAATGAGCCTATGGGTACGCTCTCGGCGTTCCTCTTTATGCTTGCGGTTAAGTAGAATTTTCTGCCTGTTTTTCAAGCTGTCTGATTTCCGTTTCAATCTCTGATTTTTTCATCTGCAATGCTTTAAGTTCTGTCATAATATCCTCCTTGATTAAATCCACTTTTGTTTCTTGAAATGCTTGTGCAGCCTTTTCAAAGCACCACGAACACTGTCGCTGACCTGTGGGGAGCTAACACCCTCGGCGGCTGCAATCTCTCTGACTTTCATACCCAACAAATATCGAGCGTGTAAGCGGCGAGCCTGTGTCGGTGTGAGAATGGCAAAGGACTCCTGTAAATGCAGCAACAAACGCTCATGCGCTATCTGTTCCTCCCACTCAATCATGTAGTCCTCTGGCGATGGCTGCGGCCAACCGATGGCATCATTTTCGATACCGTCCTCACAGTCAAGGGAGAAAAACGCCTTGTAGTAAAACCGCTTTCGCTCATAGTTGTTTTCCGCACGGAGCATGAGCAAAAGTGCCTCGGCTACCTCGTCCGACACCTCAATGAAAGTGTCCTTTTTGTAGGTTGGGTAGTAATACTTTCTTAGGTTGATGATTTGCATAGGCTAAACCTCCTAAATGCGAAAGGGACAGGCAATTTCTCGTCTGTCCCTTTCGGTAATGTGATGGAGCAAAATGCCCCTCACTGTTTAGCCTGAAAAATGCGTTTCGTGGGGTCTGCTTTGCAAAAATTCTTGATATTTTTTTCTGACCGCCGTAATGCTATCCCTCACAGCATACTTGGAGCATTTGCAATGCCGCCCGATTTCCGCATAGCTCATGCCCTCAAGGGCATAGAGTAAAAACCGTTGGCGCTGTGCATCGGTACAAGCGTTTAGCACTGCCATAATCTCGGCAAGGGTTTCTTTGCGGCAAGCAATTTGTTCTGGAGTGAGTATGTAGCTGCGGCTGCACTCATTGACGATGATTTGCTCGTCAAGCTCTCGCATATCCCAGTGCCGTAGCTGCTCATGGGCGAGGTTTTCATCCTTGTGGGTGGCTTGGTCGAGATAGGTATAGACCTCAATGCTGACCTCCACGGACACGGCTTGTCCGTTTAGTTTTATAGTTATCTCCATAACCGTTCCCACATTCAGATTTTTTGGCCTGAATGAGGGCGGTGGAGAACGGCAACGAGGGGCTATAAACGCAAAAATGCCAGACTGAATTAACTTCAATCGGGCATGGGCATAGCTATTCTGTTGTGGGTTTGGACAATAAAAAGCTAAGGTATCACAGGAGGATTGTGGTGCTATATTCCTTTTTCAATTTTGTGGCTTTTGAAAATATCTGCAACATGGCAATCCTCCCTATGAAAAAGAGCCGACAACCACGAGTTTCAATCTCGTTGGTTATCGGCTCTACGTCTAGCGTTTGGCTCTTTGATAACTGTCATATTTAGTTGTTTTACATTGATTAGAGTTTCCTGCTTGCATTTGGGGCAAAAGAGCAGGAAGTTTTCCAGTATGGTATCTTCGCGCATTTGTATTCGTGTTTTGTTTTTGCAAACAGGGCAGAGTAACCATTCTGTTTTCAATAACACATCACCCCACAAGTCTTTCTGACACATTTCGAGCCAACTTGGTCAGAAGTGTTAGACTGCCACTATGTTTCGTTAATAAGTGTATTCAAAACTTCTTGCACATTAGGAGAGGCTTTTATTGTTCCCCGTACTTTGACACTTTCTATGGTTTCTTTCACCAAATCAGGTGTAACATCTTCTGAAAATGTCAGTATGCCAGTCATTTTGATGTTTGCCTTTTTGTTGGATGTCTTTAATTCTTCTAAATCCCTACGAGTAATAGTAACGATACCAAGAGTAGCAGAACTTGGTTTGCCGATAATATTCTCGTTGAACTCTGCTAAAAGATCATCCAGTCCAATGCCGTTTCTTTTCATTGCAAAAATCCTCCTAAAATAAATATTTATTTTATACATATTGTATGTATGTATTTAGTTAAAAGAATTACTTTTTTGTAATTCTCTTCTGCTTGTCTCATTTTTTGATTTCAACAACGATACCTTGGTCATTTATTACAACATGAGAAGTTAGGGCTTTATCGAGAACCGGCAACCCCAAAAAATCAACAATATCCTTTGCCATATTAAATCTTTGCCACGCTTCTTCTTCGTTTGCTTGTGGGTATATTGTCGGCATCATCCAAACATTACAAATCAACAAAAACAATTCCGCTGTTAGTTTCGGATACTTTGCTTTGATTGAGCCATCGTTTATACCTTCTTCAATAAGTTCAGCATATTTTGACGCTAAAAAGGTTCGCTGTTTTTCCATATATATCTTAAAAGCTGTCGGGCTGCTTTCAATCAATGGAAGTATTTGAAGGTGAAGTACGGCATATTCTTCGCTCTCGTTTAATATTTGCAAGGTCAGTTTTATTTTTTCTAAACCATTTATGTCGGTGCGGACTTTGATTTTTGCAAAAGGGTCTATATCATTAAATAATTTATCAGTCAGCGCAAAAAAAACTTTTTCCTTAGTTTTGAAATGGTGATAAAAGGCTCCTCGTGTCAGGCCGCCCATTTTATCGACTATATCAAGAATTGTTGTTTGCTCATAGCCCTTTTCAATAAACAGTTTTAATGCAGCGTCAAGTATTATCTGCTCTGTTTCTTCGGGATATTTGTTTCGTGGCATAAATGCACCTCTTTTCATACACTGTGTATGTTTAAAGTATAGCAGAGGGGAAATGCTTTGTCAACAAATAGATACATCTTGTATCTAAGATTAAAGCAACAAGAAAAAAGAGTGCGATAGCATTAAACCTACCGCACTCCCTTAATACTTAGTTATAAACTAGCTCCGCAAATATGATTTCCTCCACCTGTGATTTGGCTGTATACATCAGGGCTACCCATTTCATTTGGTCGGCGGACTTGAGCTGCTCCGGAATCCCTGCCGCCTTTATCATCGGCGGATTGGTCGATTTCAAGCAAGTGGGGATACAGTTTTTCGGATAAAAGCAAGCTGTTATACAGCGCAGGGCGGTGTTCTTGTAAATATGCTTTCCTCATTCGTCCATACTTGCCGAGTGGTATTTGCGGCTGTTCGCTCAATGTCAAATTGGGGTAATCTTTGTGTTTCTCATGCCTTTGACCTCCTGTATGTTATAATTGACTTCAATAACCATGAGAAAAAACATGATTAAGTTGTCTCTTAGAGCATACAACTCCAAAGATAACTCAAGAAAATGTTCATATTTTTATTCCTTTAAAAGTAGCTAAGGTAGTTGAGAGAGAAAGTAAAAATAAAGGAATAGATAGAAAACAAGCTTTAATGAATTTTTACAACTCTAAGATATATGAAATTCTAGAGCAAGAGGATACAAAGTTATGGTATGAAGGTGTAAACTACTTGTACATGGGATGGCAAATGGAACAAAGAGGAGAAGATCTAGATATTTAGGTATAATAAGAAAAATTAAAAAATCAAGTAACTCTTAGCTTCAGATGAAGGAATGTATCATCTGAAGTTTGTTCTTTTAGAATTAAATAATATGGAATTTATGGTATTATTTAATAGAGGTCATTTATTTTTCATGTTGGGGGGAATTTGATGATAGATTCTATAAAAGGTTCATTTGGCTGGGTGCTATTATTAATTGCAATTGTTGGTGATTTTATTGTCCCATATATACTTGCAATCTTTTATAAAGGCTATAGCCATAAAACAATGGTAATGAGTTCATTAGGAAATCCAAGTAGTCCTGTAAGAGGTTATTATAATATTTGGCTTATTTGTTTGGGAGCATTATTAAGCATATCTACATTGACATTGTATAGAAGCTACAGTAAGACTTCAAAAGTATTAAGTGCCAGTGTAGTCACTTTAATAATTGTATTCGCAATTGGAGCGGGAATTTTATCAGGAATATTTAGCGTTAATGAAAGCAAAGATGTTCAAACAGTGGCATCACAAATACATGGTTTTGGAGCAGCAATTGGATTTATGGCATTGTTATTTGTTCCAATGCTTTTAGGAATATTATCTTTCAAAAGTAAAGATAACGTAACTGGAGTTATATGTTTAATTTCTTTTGTCTTTGCGTTAATATTTTTTATACTATTTATAATGGCAGATAAACCTGAATTTAATAATACAATTATAGCAAATGAAGGACTTTGGCAAAGACTTACATTACTATTTATGTATGTACCATTTGGATATATTGCAATTAAGAATATTATAGAGATAACATATAATTGATAAGTATAATAATCTATGTAACTGTATCTAAAACACCGTATTATTCAACGTGAATATGCGGTGTTTTTGCTTCTCGATACAAGAAAGTGTAATGTAGCTATCTAAATTAAAAATATGTTATAATTTTCTTGTTGGCCAATGATATCAATACTAAAGATCGTTAATATAAGCTATACTTCAGTGTACGATAGTAAAATATTATGCATGTTTCATAGAAAGGGGTATGGGGAGATTGAAAATTAATAAGTGTGTTTTCTTGATTACAATGCTTACAGTATATATTTTGATTGGGATGACACCATGGTTTAGGATAAAACTTGCTCCGCCAGTAGAAATGTCAGAGTTTAATGGAATGATATATTATTTTTATCACAATTTTATTCACGCCTGGGGATTTAAAGTAATAGTTGCTCTAATAATTGCAACTATAGTAAGTCTAATTATAAGAAAAAGATCAATCAATAACTAATTTCACAACTTTCTTATAATGTGTAATAATTAAATAATTATATAATTTATAAAAAACACCGTATTATTCAACGTGAATATGTAATGTTTTTGTTACGTAATTCAAATAGATTATAATGGAATAGCTGAAGGTGATGAGTGATGTCGTCATGAAATAAAGATAATTTTTATTTGGGGGGAATTAAAAATGAATTATTTTACTAAAGAATGGTATGAGTTGTGTCAAAAAACCAGTGCTCATTTCTTTTTGGAAGAAGCGAAAGAAGCGGAATCTTTTTGTGAGGAATATTTTCAAAGATTATACAATGAAAAATTAATGGAATGGTTGGCTTCAGAAGAAGAATTTTGCTCATATCGAGAGGGTTGTGGGGAAGCAAAAGAAAGTTATATTCAGCCTAAGCCATTTGACAGAAAAAAAGCATCAGAACAATTTTATGAATCATTTATATATAGTCAAGAACACATAAAGGAAACATTACCAAAGGAGATATTAGAAAAAATAGCAGACATTCGGGTCTATGTATTGGGCAAGGCATCTTGTGAAGTAGTAAAATGTGTAACTGCATTTTGCAATCACAATGAAAAATTAGTAAAGAAAACTACTGAAGAATATAGAAAGTATTATAAAAAAGCGCTAGAATCATTTGACGGAACTATAATTAGAAATATAAATTTTCATGACTGTATTATTATAGATATAAAAGAAATAGAACAGTCCTTATCAATACTATTTGATAATTCAGGTGGGTTTACCAATATAAATGAAATGAAGTTTGAAAATTATGAGATAATAAAGCAAGACTCTTCACTGGAAAACTCATGATGGCTTTATGAGGAAATATATGAAACAAAGGACAAATATGAATTACATGTATTGCTTCAAAATAAAAACGGGGATTTAGTAGAATTCATTATTTCTGCTGAACACATTTCTTTTAAACGTAGCTAGAAAAGATTTGTTTTGGGGATATATAAATTTAACAATGAATTAGTAGGTATAGTTGATATTGTAAGAGATTTTCCAACTGCCGGGCAATGGATGCTTGAATTAATGCTTACTGAACCACTATTAAATGTTATGACTTTGCAGCTTTGTAATTAACTATAGAAATTATGGAGGGGTTTTATGGAATGGCTGAAATTAGCCAAGAGGAAAAAGAAAAATATTTAAAAATGGTGAAGAAGGTAGGAAAATGATTAAGATAAAGTCATTCATAAAATGGTTTTTAACAGCGATGATTATTATAATTATCGTCGGCTTGTTCGTTCCAACTTGGACTCCATCTATAGGAGGAGAAAATAGTATTAGTGAACTATCACAAATATCAATAAACGGAGCAGAGCATCAATTTATGATCAGAGGAAAGAATAAGAACAATCCTATTATCATTTTTGTACATGGAGGACCCGGTTGTTCAGAAATTCCTTATGTGACTAAATATCAAGATATATTAGAAAAAGATTTTACCATTGTCCATTATGATCAAAGGGGAAGCGGTAAATCATATCATTTTTTTGAGGATTATTCCAACATTACATCACAGTTATTGATAAGCGATTTATTAGCCATAACAGACTATATTTCTAAACGTTTTGATAAGAGAAAAATATTGTTGGTAGGACACTCCTTTGGAACTTATATTGCTTTGCAAGCTGCTGCACAAGCGCCAGAAAGATTTACTGCCTATATTGGTATTGGCCAAATGTCTGACCCAATTAAAAATGAATTAAATAGTTTAAAATATTGTCTTGAGCAAGCGCATGAAGCTGGGAATGCTAATGATTTTACACGACTTGAAAGCCTAACAGGCCATATTGAGAAAGGTAATATTATAACCCCTAGAAATTACATCAGAAAGTATGGTGGAGCATCAAGGCTTATTGATGATAATGGCGACTATCTTGAAGGTTTTCTGACTCACCCAGAATATAATTTGCTTGATGTAATACGTTATTTTCGTGGAGTGTCTGTTTCTCAAGATGTATTATTAGCTGAATCTACAAATAATCCTTTACCAAGTCTTGTGGAAAGTATAGAAATTCCATGTTATTTTATTATGGGACAATATGATTATATGACAACAGTTGAATCAGCAAAGGAATACTTTGACTCTATTAAGGCTACTGAAAAAGAATTTATAATATATTCAAACTCTGCTCATTATCCTCAATTTGAAGAGAAGGAAAAATTTGCACAATGGTTAACTAATAAGTTTTCAAAATAAAAAATTAGATGATTTATGAATACCGCATTATTTATTACATATGCGGTATTTTTGTTATGCAATTTAAGTATATATAAGCTGAATCATGCACTTGCATATTAATTTATATTTTATTATATAAAAAACTACGTTACGATAAATGGAAATATTGGTGTATAATTGTAATAGATACGTCTTAAATACGTCATAAAGCAGGAGGATATAATGGAAAAAAGAGAAATAAATTATATAAAAGGTGATGTAACAAATCCTAGTGGAGAAGGTAAGAAAATTATTGTTCATGTTTGTAACGACATAGGTGCATGGGGAAAAGGTTTTGTTTTGGCCTTGTCAAAAAGATGGATAAATCCTGAGCAGGAATATCGCAATTGGTATAAAGATGGAGAAAATTTTAGTCTTGGCGAAGTACAGTTTGTAGAAGTAACGTCAGATATCGTCGTTGCAAATATGATTGGACAAAGGGGTATAAGGTCAAATAAGTCTGTTCCTCCAATTAGATATGAAGCTATTAATAAATGCCTTGAGAAAGTTGGAGATAAAGCCGGTGAAATGCAAGCCAGCGTCCATATGCCAAGAATAGGTTGTGGACTAGCTGGGGGAGAATGGAGATTTATTGAACCATTGATTAAGCAAAATCTTATTGAAAGAAACATCCATGTGTTTGTCTATGATTTTGAGTAGTAAAAAGTAATAGGAAGTAGCAAGAAATTTCTAAGTGAAGATTATATAGTATGAAAGGAGAAAGTATGAATTTAAAAAAGAAAGACATCAATAGCTCTGATTTTTTATCTTTAGCATTATATGCTTTTGGAGGATTAGGTTTAGAAGTATTATTAGCTTTTATGATCGAACCATTAGTATATGGGAAAAGTATAAATGATTTTACTACCTTTGAGAGCATTCTTCATTGGATAATTACGTGCATTATGTGGGGAAGTGCTGCAGCTATATTAATAAGGTACTCAAGAGAAAAATATAAATTTAATATCTTTGAGGAAAGAGATAAGATAGAAAAAATAAATTGGTTTATTGCTTTAGTGATTTTAGGGGTTTGTATTATCATTAGTAACTGGAGTTGGAATGGATTTAAAATCTTAAAAGAGCTTGAACGCAATGGTTGGCTAAAATTTATCTTTCAATATATTTATTATTTATTTGAAGTTATACTTGTTATGTTAATTATAGTATTTGGTCAAAAGGCTGGAGAAATGCAGTTCAAAAACCACAAAGTTCCTTGGGGAGGTATACTTGTTGGACTAACATGGGGATTAGTCCACATGCTTACAAAAGGAGATTTGATGATAGGCTTAACAGCATGCTTAGCTGGCATTCTATATGGTGTCACATATCTTGCCTTAAAGAAAAATATTTATGCTACTTACCTATTAGTGTTACTTATGTTTATATTATAGTTATTGGAATATAATTTCATTATGTTAAAAAATAAATGTTATTTATAAGAGGGAGGCAATTATATTAAGAAAAAATTTGCATTTTTACTTATGGGAAGTCATTATAATCCAGAGGAACATAAAGCTTGTTTCGAAACTGAAAAACAGATTACCTATATTTTCACAGTTAGAAGTTTGGAGGAAGCATATGATAAGCTTTCTTTTTTGGAAAGTGAAGGTGTCGGCGCAATAGAGTTATGCGGAGCATTTGGAGAAGAAAGTGCTGAAAAAATGATAGAATTAACTAATAACAAAATAGCTATTGGCTATGTTACCCACAAACCAGAACAGGATAATTTATTTAGTGATTTCTTTTCAAATTTCGGATAAGATACTGATATATTTAGCATTAAATACTGTAGTTGTTGACTAAATAGCAGAGTTTGAAAGGGGGATAATTACATGAAATGTCCATATTGTGAGGGGGAGATGAAACGAGGCTTCATACGTGGAGAGAAGTATTCTCTTAAATGGGTTCCTGAAGAAAAAAAGAATGCCATATTTCTATCTCTTGTAAAGGGAATAAAACTATCCAATTTATATGATACAGATGGTGTAGAATCATTTTGTTGCGAAAATTGCAAAAAGATTCTTATTGATATAGAAGATAAAATCGACCAACAAAAATGAATACAAGCTGTTTATAAGATGTAATAGCTATAAATTTGGTTGGATTAAATAGCTACAAATAAATTAATAGAGAGGCTATATATTTATGGGTAAAGTTATTGAAGATGAACATTATTATAACAACAGGTATATTGTTGTCAACCACATAGTAGAATTTGAAAGGGCATATATGGTTGATGAAAATAAGTTTGCCATATTACCTGGGAAATCCAAATCATCTATTTCCATATGAATGTGATGCAATTATTATTTAGGTCCAAATAGTAGGATAGGACGAATAAAGAGGGGGAGAATTATGAGATTAATTGGATTATATATACTTTTAGGAATAGTTGGGGTTATACTGGCTTTCTTAATAAGCATTGATGGTAGCATAGCTAATGGTAATTTTGTTTTTGCAATGTGGATAATGGGTTTTTTTAGCCCTTCTATTTATGTGTTAGACAAGTTATATAAAAAAATTAAAGACGAGAAGTTTTAATTATTACTCAATATTCTTATAAGCCGTGATAATTAAATAATTTATTTATAACACAGTATTATTCAACGTGAATATACGGTGTTTTTGTTTTTCGATACAAGAAAGTGTAATGTAGCTATTTAAATTGAGAATATGGTATAATTTTCTTATTAGCAATAAATATCAAACTAAAGAGTGTTAATATAAGCTACACTTTAGTGTCAATAGTATTGCAATACGAATCAAATATTTCTAGAAAAGAGGAGTTTTATGCAGGAGTTTGAATCTACAATTCAAAAAGATGATAGTGGAAGACTGACATTTATTGAGCTTCCTTTCAATGCAAAAAAAGTGTTTAATATGCCTAAAGGTAGTATTCATGTGGCTGGCTCTATTAATGATGTACCATATCGGCTAAAACTGCTTTCTAGAGGCAATAATAAACAAGTTATGCAAATTAATAAGGTACTGCAAAAGCAGTTAGAATTTACTGGTGGACCAATGCCTGTAATGGTTAAAATGATGCTTGAAGATGAGATGGTAAATACTACTACAAAAACAGATCTTAAGCTTTTAGAAGATAACAATAAAGTGCTTGAAATAATAAAGTCAAGAAGAAGCATACGGAAGTATAAAGATTCTTCTCTTTCCGAAAAACAAATAAATACTATTCTTTATGCAGGTTTGTGTTCGCCATCTGCTAAAAACAAACGACCATTTCATTTTGTAGTTATTCAAGACAAAGAAATTCTTGTGGAATTATCAAAGAATAACACAAACGCAAGGATGTTAGCAGATGCTCCTTGCTGTATCGTTATATGCGGAGATAAAGCGGTTGAAAGTACCACAGAGTTTTTGTATGCAGATTGTTTTGCTGCAGCTCAAAATATGCTACTTTGTATTCATAGTATGGATTTAGGTGGGGTTTGGTGTGGTGTGAAAATTAATTCTGATTGGTATAAACAAATAACTCGTATGCTAAAACTACCAATAAAAGCTATCCCTCTTGCTGTTATTTCTTTGGGAGTTTCTGATGAAAGCAAAGAAGAGATTGAACGTTTTGACAAGAGTAAAATTCATTTTGAAAAATGGTAATTAGGTTCGTCTTATTACAATTGGATGTAATAAGGATAAAAATTAATAATTATTTAAAATACCGTATTATTCAACGTGAATATGCGGTGTTTATGTTTCGTAATTCAAATAGATTGTAATGCAACTATTAAAATCGAAAATATAAATAACGCTACTGGAGGTAATTTATGACTATTGAAAATATAAGGATAGAAGGTAAAAGTCTAACATGGATACTTCGTTGTCCAACAAAATATGATGCAATTGAATTATCTAAATTAAGAGTTAAAATTGATGGAGAAACAGAAAATCTTGATAGGGAATCTGGTGAAGGTCTATTAACTCCAGAAGATTTTGAAAGACTTATTTATGAAGATTCAATAGCGGAAAAAACTTTATTTTTAGTTGCAGAAGTAGAAGGTAAAATTGTTGGATTTACTCGTTGTGAAGGAAATAAATTAAGTAGATTTAGGCATAAAGCAGAATTTGGAATATGTATATCAGAGGAATACTGGGGGCATGGAATTGGTAAAGTACTACTAGAAAATATTTTGATGTGGGCGGATACTGTAGGAATTGAAAAAATTTCATTAACTGTGCTACAAACAAATACAAAAGCGATTGAATTATATAAAAGATATGGATTTGTAGAAGAAGGATTGCTAATAAAGGACCGTATTCATAAAGATGGAAACTATTATAACACAGTTATAATGGGAAGATTATTAGAATAGATACTAATAACTAAAATATAATATTATAATTTTACGGATTATCAATATATTATACATAAAAAGAAAAGAGGTGGATTTTAGTGAGAGTTTCATAGTTGTTACATGACTTTCACTAAAGTGATTTATGTTAAAAGAAAATTTAAAAAGGCCATTTACTGTACTAATGATAATGATACTAGTTTTGGCGACCTTTAGTTTAGTGGGATGTTCTTTCGGAGGAAAAAATTCTGTAGAAACCTTTAATGTATATAAAGATTATTGGCAGAAGAAAGATTATAAAGCTATGTATGGCATGCTATCTAATGAAGCAAAATCTAAAATAACTGAAAAGGATTTTGTAGATAGATATTCAAATATTTACAGTGGCATAGAAGCAAATAATATTTCTATAAATGCAGAAAGTACTGATAAAAATGCAGAAAAAACACCTTTCTCTTTAACTATGACAACTGCAGCTGGAGATGTAACTGTTGATGGCTATGAGGCAGATATGATTAAAGAGAATATAGATAATAAAAAAGTTTGGACTATTAATTGGAGTGAAAAAATGATATTTCCTCAAATGGAATCTCAGGACAAGGTTAGAGTAGAAACTATTCTAGCTAAAAGGGGAGAAATTTATGATAGAAATGGACATGGACTTGCTATAAATGGAACTGTAGTAACTATTGGTGTTAAACCTGAAAATTTCAATGCAGATCAAGAAGCTAATATTACAAAGCTAGCTAAAATTTTGGATATAAAGCCTTCAGTAATAGAAGATAAGTTAAAAGCTAATAGTAATCCGGAACATTTCGTACCTATTGTTAATATATCCGCTGATAAAAAGGATATAATTGCACAGGCTATGGAAATTATTGGAGTAATACATAGCAAACCAGAGAGTAGAATCTACGAAGGTGGAGAAGCCATAGGTTCATTAATAGGTTATGTGGGAGATATAACAGCAGAAGAGCTTGAAAAATCGGATGGCCAAGGGTACAGCGCTGTAAGCAAAATAGGAAAGAGGGGATTAGAACAGGTTTATGAAGATAAATTAAGAGCTAAAGATGGTAAGTTTATTTATATATCCAAACAAAAGGATGGGACAGAATCAGAAAAAATACAAATAGCAAAAACAGAACCTAAAGATGGAGAGAACATAACTCTTTCCATAGATTTAGAACTCCAAAAGAAAATATATGAGAGCATGAATGGGGAAAAGGGAGCTTCTACGGCTATAAATCCTAAGACCGGAGAAGTTCTAGCTATGGTAAGTTCTCCATCCTTTGATCCGAATCTATTTACTACCTATGCTCCTGAAAGCGTTAAAGAAAAATGGGAGAAGGATAAATTTATACAATTTGACAATAGATTTAAAGCAGCCTATGCACCAGGTTCAACCTTTAAGTTATTTACTGCAATAGCAGGATTAGAAAAAGGCAGTATAAATCTATCGGAAGCCATTAATGTGCAAGGAAAACAGTGGCAACCTGATGGCAGCTGGGGATCATATAAGGTCACAAGGGTAGCAGATCCAGGAAAAGCAATAGATTTAAAAAATGCCTTCGTATACTCTGATAATATATATTTTGCACAACAGGGACTTAAGATGGGCAAAGAGACTTTCATAGAAAAAGCAAAAGCCTTCGGTATAGGAGAAGAATTGCCTATAGATTATCCAATTGCAAAATCTCAAATTTCTAATGATGGAACAATAAAGAACGATATTCAACTAGCAGATAGCTCTTATGGACAAGGGGAAATATTAATGAGCCCATTACATGTAGCTTTAATGTATAGTTCCGTGGTGAATAAAGGAAATATAATGACGCCTACACTTCAGCTTCAGGATGATAAGACGCCAGCAAAAGTATGGAAGGAAAACGTTGTTTCCGAGAAAAATGCAAATATATTATTAGAAGATCTTACAGCAGTTATAGAGGACCCATCTGGTTCAGGTCGTGAAGTTAAAATAAATGGAGTAGCATTGGCTGGTAAAACAGGTACGGCGGAATTGAAAAAGAGTATTGAGGATACTAGTGGGGAAGAGTATGGATGGCTTGTGACTATGAATACTGATAATCCTAAGATGGTACTAGTTACCATGATTGAAGATGTTAGATCAAAGGGTGGAAGTCATTATGTTATACCTATGCAAAAGAAAGTATTAGAGTACTATTTTATTCACAGAGGAAGAAATTAAATAGAAAATAATAAAGATATAAAGTATCAGAGAAATAATTTAAATGTAGTACGGGAGGAAATCCTGTACTACGTCTTTTTTTATTCCCATTGGGGCGGTTTGGAAAATAAGTATCTATTATTTGCGTATAAAGATTTCAATTGATGGACATTCTGCGTTTACTATAAATAGTATTTTCCAGTCATTTCCGTCACATCAATTCGTATCACCGCTGTACCTTTAATCATATTGTTTGGAATTTCGTTATTTACCAAATGAGGTGTATATTTTTCCACGATTTTTTTCAAGACATTTCTTTTTTCCTCCATATCATCCACAAGTTTGGCAGTACCGGAGATAATCACACTTTCATACTTTGTATTTGTATCGCATGGTTTTCCATTCGGGTCCAGCAGCAGTTTATCCATTTCATAAACAGAAAATCCAACTCTGGAATCGTGGTCAATATTGTCGATCTTTTTACCCTTTGGTAACCCATGGACAAAGAGTGAATTACCGTAATAGACAAAATGGATTGGAATACTGTACGGTGTGCCATCGGGATTCAGTGTTGCCAAACTGCCGGTTTGTGCTCGCTGAAGCAAGTGGTTTATCTGTTGTTTAGTCAAAGGGTGTGTTTTCATGCGGTGTTCCATAATATAGCCTCCTTATCATACTGTTTCTTTTTTCTTTACTATACTATAAAACCGGCACCTTCATAAGAGCCGGTTTTGATAATTTTATAGGATACAGTTGAATTAACCGAACCAAGCTTGAGATAAAATCTCCACAGCCCTCGGAATATCCTTCTCTGGCATCATGCCATATCCCAAGACGAGGGCATTATTCCTATAATTTTGTTTGTTCAGCCAGAAAGGAGATACAGGACATACCTTGATTTTGTATTCAAGTGCTTTTCGGACAAGTTCATCTTCCTGCTGTCCATCCAAAAACTCCAGAAGAATATGCAATCCAGCTTGGTGACCATAGACTCGCACCTTATTCCCAATATTTTGTTTGATTGCATCAATCAAAATATCGTGCTTCTTTTTTTGAGATAGACAAATCTTCCGTACATGCTTTTCCCAATGCTCATCCGCCATAAAGCGAGCCAGAATTTTCTGTTCTATCAATGGTACAGTACATTGGTATCCAGTAAACCTCTCTTGATATGCCGGTAGCAACCATGTCGGCAATATCATATATGCCATCCGAAGGCCAGGAGAAAGTGCTTTGGAGAATGTACCAATATAGATTACGCGCTCATATTGATCAATGGATTGGAGAGATGGAATTGGCCGCCCGTTATAGCGAAATTCGCTATCATAGTCATCCTCGATAATGATATTGTCATGTTCTCGCGCCCACTTCAGTATTTCGATTCGCTTATGGATTGGCATAACAGCGCCCATTGGAAACTGGTGGGATGGCGCAATGTGAACCATTCTTACAGATGATGCGGCAAGTTCATTTAGTCCAATCCCATCTTCACAAACTGGTATCGGCGAAATATTGAATCCATTCTTTCGGAAAATGACACTAGCACCATTATAGCAGGGTTCCTCCATAGCAACCTTTTTTTCCACGTAGGGAAATATTTTTATCATAAGTTCAAGAGCGGATTGTGTGCCACTACAAATTATAATCTGTTCCGGTTTGCAGTTGACTCCACGGCTGTGATACAAATATTCCATGAGTTGAATTCGCAAATTTATGTCGCCTTTTACATCGCCGTAGCTGTGGACGTCTTGCGCATCCGGTCCATCCAATACATCAGTCATATACTTCCTCCAGAGCTGATACGGAAAACTCGCAGCATCGAGATTTCCATATTGAAAATTATACCGGATATTTTCAATCCCACCATTGGAAGCAACAACCACCGCTTCACTTGTTGTTAATCTCTCCGTTGCTTTCTGGTTAAGATTAAATTGCAAATTGTTGACCACATAGCCCGAGCTTGCCACGCTTGTAATGTATCCCTCCAGCACTAGTTGCGCATAGGCATTTTCGACAGTATTACGTGCAATTTGCAATTCTCTTGCCAATGCCCTCGTGGATGTTATCCGTGTACCGATAGGCAAATTTCCCATAAGAATATCATGTTTTATTTGTTCATATATCTGCTGATAGATTGGTTTTTGGCTTTCACGCTCAATGTGCAGCATTTACACTTCCCCCATTCACTGATATCTGCCACAATTATATCATAAAAAGATTAACTGTATCCTATAAAGGTCGGATAATCTGCCATATACAACATATCACTTTGTGCGTATACTATCATATAGTTAAAAATACATTACCTCCTGTTGACTGCCTATCTTCCTATTTTTAATTTTCGGTAGTTGCTTCCTTATGCACCATGGAATAATCCAGGGTTTATTATTATTTCTGATGTTTAGAAATACGTTACATTTGAATTAAGATATTAAGAAGTTATATACAATTGATGGATATATTGCTGTATAATTGTATTATAATGGAAAGAGAATATTGTTTATATAATCTTGCGTGGAGGTAAATATGAATAAAAGCAAGAAAAATGCTATAGTTGTAAATGTGTTTCTTATGATCTGGTTTTTTATGGATATGGTGGGGTTAAACATTGGCGATAATATTTTGGTAACAAGTTCATATAAAGATGATGGTATATTTTTCATTATTTTATTAGCGGCATTTATCTGGTTTATTATAAGGGATGATATTGGAAAATATGTTCTAGTAGGCTGGCTTTTTATTTGGTTTGCAACACAGTTTTATTTTCATTGGTATTTTACTATGTTTGGTCCATGGGAAGGAAAAATTAATTATTTTGCTAATACTATAAAGTTAATACCATCTTCTAATATTTACATACCTGATTTATATCATATAGTATTGCATGTATTAATTCTGGCTTCGTTAATAAGTATGATCACATATTGTGTTATTCCAAAAAAAGAAAAAATAATATAATTAGTAGATCATCAGTATAATCTAAAATTACTTCATTATATTATATTACACCGTATTATTCATAAATGAATTTTACGGTGTCTTTATACTTGTTGTAAAAATAGCCATGTATTTCCATTAAATATGATATAATTATTATTAGTTAAGTGGAAATAGTAGAATTATGTGAAGTATGAACTATTTATATAATAGGAAGGTGAATAAATATGAAGAAAGTATTTTCTATAATTGTTGCACTTACCTTGTTGATTTCTATAACTGCCTGTGGCAAAAAGGAAGATATTACTCACATGGGAGTTAATGCTGAAATTTTAGAAATAAGTAGTGAAGTAAAAGGGATGGTTGTCAAAGGTCGGGATAATAACAGCATGTTGGGCGAAAAATGTTATATTAATTGTGAAAATCCGGACACATATTTTATTTATGTAGATAACAATACCGGTGAAGTAAGGAATTTAAGTTTTATTGATTTATCTGTTGGAGACATAATAACAGTGGATATAAAAAAGGTTGAGGATAAGTATGCCTCAACTTCAAGAGTTCAACTATTGAAGCGAGCAAAATGAGCATTATATAATTAAATAATTTATTTTTAATACCGTGTTATTCAATGTGAATATGCGGTATTTTCTTTTGTAATAAAAAGATTTCATGAGATATTAAGATATAGCTAAGCGTAGTTACTGAAATAAAATCACGTATAGAAATTTAACACTTACTATAAAGGTAACTATATGTTACCATTAACGCGATATAATCACCATTAGCTAAGTCAAAATGATAACTTATTACGGCTGATTAAATCATACAATAGCAAATCTCTATATTTTAGTATATAATCAATTTTAAATGTAGATATAGTTGGAGGAATGAAATTTATGGAAAAATATTTAATTAAAGAATGTAGTTTAGAAGATATAGAAAGAATTAAATACCTAAGTGAAAAAACATTCTATGAAACATTTTCTAATGAGAATACAAAAGAAGATATGGAAAATTATTTAAAAGAAAATTTTTCTTATGAACAGTTAGAGAGTGAAATCAAAAATAATGGTTCAAGATTTTTTTATATAATCGAAAATAATGAAGAAATAGTTGCATATATGAAACTTAATTTTGACAAAGCACAAACAGAGACAGGGCATGATAACACATTAGAAGTTCAAAGAATTTATGTATTACAAGAATATAAAAGTAAGCATATCGGTAAAAGGTTAATACAAAAAGCTATAGAAATTGGAAGAAATAACAATCTAAATTATATTTGGTTAGGTGTATGGGAAAACAACATAAATGCGATAAAATTTTATGAAAAGCAAGGATTTGAAAAATTTGATACACATATTTTCAAATTGGGTGAAGATGAACAGACAGATAATTTAATGAAATTCATATTGTAAAGTTTATTTATAATAAATAAGGTAATACACAATTTTCCTATATTACGGACAAGCTGACCACTTATTTAAGATTGATAAAAGGATATTGTGAAATAAATTGAAGGACTATGAATGAAAATTTATATTATACGGGGGAGATAAGATGATTATTGATAATAATCCAAAAGAAAAAGAAGCCATGGAGGCATTTCGCAGAGGAGAACGCTCACTTGGCTATAAACTTCAAGATGAATTTGTAGCGGAATTAAGAGAGAATATAGGAAAAGTAGATCATTGCACCTGCAAAAAAGCATGTAAGTATCATGGCAAATGCGTAGAATGTGTTGCCATACATAGAGCACACAGAGATCATCTTCCAAACTGTTTTAGAAGTTTGGTTAATGAAAAGATTGAAAAACTTTCTGAGTTAACAGAACACAGCATTGTAGAACAAATAAAAAAATAGTGGGTATAGAGAAAACGCCGTATTATTCAAAACTGAATTTTATGGTGTTTTTATATGACTTTTTAAATATATTACAACGTAAATATGATATAATTACCATTAATAATGTGGAAATGGTAGTTTATTACATAAAAGTTAATGAAGTCCGCAATTTACGGATATGACAGTGGAATAGATTTTGAATTGATACCATGCTGTGGATATTTAAGGATGTTTCCAAGTTGTAATAGATACATAACATGGGATACTGAAATAAATGATAATTTAATTATTATCTCCAATATTCAATGTTCAAAAGTTGATAAGAAGGAGTTAAAACCATTAAGCGGCAAAATTGAAATTCAGTATATGGAATATGCAGCCCAAGTGTTGAATTTTGCAAACAAAGTAATTGAATTTTACTCATCGTCCTTACCGAAACAATTTTATTCTAAATATGAGGAAGAAGAATATAAATTATTTTGTAAAGAGTTCAATGAATACCATCAGACTTTAACAAAGGATATAGACAAGAAGAATTGATTCTAAATAGTTTAAATAATTTATTGAGTTAGGGGATATGTATATGAGCAATAATTTAAAAGCATTAGGATTACATCTAATTATTGTTTTTATAATTCTTATTCCTGTGTCACTTTTAAGTAGCCATTTTCTTATTGAATACATTAGAAATATGTAATTATATAGATGCTTATATTTATAAATACATATAAGTTGATGGTGAACAATGGCATAGTTTATATATCAGTTGTTTGGCAATCGTAAGATATTACGAAGCAAAAATAGAAGAACAAGGAGTATATAAGATGATATTAGTATGGTATATAATTGCATCCTTAATTGTTAGTATAGTATTTGGCCTTCAAATACTGATATTAATGTTATTGAAAAAAATAAACATCAATACAAAATTATCGAAATACATATTTCAACTATTGTTTTTGGTAGCCTTTTTTATATTATATTTTAATGCGCCAGTTAAAGTCCCCGTGCTTAATATTGTAGGTATCTTTACTTTCAAAAACATTATTATATTTTTAGTTACTATATTTTTAACGTCATATATTGTAAGTTTTGAAAAATGTGAAAAACATAATTTTTTTGAATGGTCACTTCTTGGCATTTCAATGGAAATACCTCAAAGGCTCTTTATGCAAACATTTTTCATGATTGTATTAAGAAATATGGAAGTGAATAATGCTGATTTGATATCAATATTATTAAATACCATCTTATGGATACAATTTATTTTTGTTCAAGACATAATATGTGGACAAAAGATAAATCGTTCAGTTATTCCTAAAATATTATCTTCAGTATGTTTTTCATTAGGAATGGGAATGTTATATGTTTGGAGTGGATGTATTATCGTAACTATGATAGGACATGGGACAGAACGTATTTTATCTGATAAATTACGTGAAAAAAATTGATTCTATTATTAATTATTTTCATTCATAGTATGTCAAATTTCAGTTGTATTACGAAATAAGAAATAGAATTTACCCTTTAGAAGATGGATATATTAGTATATAATTGTAATAAAATACTTAATAGTAATATTAGGTAGGTTATAATAAAGGAGAGGATGATCTATGACAGGCAATAAAGTAGATGAAGGATTTGAACTTATATACTGGAACTTGAGTTATAGAAGAAAATTTATTAGAACCTTATGGATGATACCTTTTTGCACTGCTGTATTAGTATTTATATGGTTTATAAATAGCAATAGTGTAATGAATACCATATTAACAACATTCTGTATTGTTGTGTTTCTTATACAGTTAATCTATACTTACTCAAGATGGAAAAAAGATGAACACTCTCCTTAAAAGTTAATTAATAAAATTACAGTAGAAGAAGTTTAATCTGCAAAATGAAGATAGGTCAATATACAGGTATAGCCCCATGGACATTAAGCGGTGTAAGTTCAATATTATATCGCTTTAGTAAAAAAACGAACTAAAGATTATTAAGGTTTTTGACAGGAGTGATTTAGATGAAAACCAAAATTATAAGTGTGCTTATTGTGTTTCTGTTAAGTATTTCAATTACTGGGTGTTCGGCCGGGAAAAAAAGTTTAAACTTAAACAATAGCAGTAGTACAAGTAGTAACAAAATTTCTGATACCAGTGCTCCAACAAGTCCTTCTTCTACCTCTTTAGACAGCAATAGTGAAGACATAAAGACCCAGATGCTATCTAATAATTCGGTATTGGAAGCATATAAAGCAGTATTGCAGAACAAGGCTGAATTTTTCAGCACAGATAACAAGAAAAAATTATATTTGAATGATTTTTTAACTAACGAAGAAATTTATGGCACTATCTTCAAAGTAACGCACTTTACGGTACTTGACATGGATGGTGACAAAGTGCCTGAAGTTGTTCTTGAATTATCAGTAGGCAATGAACCACAGTTTTATGAAGTCTTGCATTATATGAATGATACAGTTTATGGATACCTTATTGGGTACAGGGGTTTAGAAGGGCTAAAAGAAGATGGAACATTTCATTATTCAAGCGGTGCGGCAGATAATGGATTCGGAAAATTGAAATTCGAGTTAGATACCTTTAAAACTGAAATATTGGGGTACAGTAAGTCAAGTCAAGGCGATGGTAACTTAATCATATCATATTTCATTAATGATAAACCAGTTACAAAAGAATCCTTTGATTCTTTCGTGAATGAACAACTTGAAAAAAAAGATGCAGTATGGTATGAATTTTCTCAAAAGAATATTGAAACTGAACTCTCTATAAATCCATGACGTATTTTTAAAATGCAGTTAATAGACATAAATAGCAGGCAAACTGCACATTATTCTTATATTGTGAACAAGTTTACCATTCATTTGAGATTAGTAAAGGGATATTGTAAAAATATGCGTAGTAAAAATTATTTATATTTTAAAGAGGAGATGGGATTTATGAAATGTCCGTATTGTGGTGAAGAAATGGAACAAGGCGTCATACAAAGCCCACATGAAATCTCGTGGAAGAATAAAAAATCTTACATTGGGAGAGCAAAATTTCATGAAGGGTCAATTATTTTATCGAAGTTATATATGCTCCAAGGTTCAGCAGTGATAGCCAACTGCTGCCGTAAATGCGAAAAGATTATTATAGATTATAAAGATGGTAGTTGTGATATGAACCAAGTAAAATGAGTAGTAGTTAGATATTGAAGCTCATACAAGAATTTTAACAGAATGGTTTCCAAGTAGTCAGTACAAAAGAAAGGAAAAGGTACCTCACTTAGAAGTTTATCTTGGTGACAATACAAGTTTTAAAGATTATAATTAGGAAATTTGGATATCAGTTATTTAATTTCTTACTATGAGTATAATCTTTAGTTGATATAGAGAAAACACCGCACTATTCAAAATGAATTTGCGGTGTTTTTGCGCAGTTTAGTCAATTGTTAATGGCAATATAAAAATATTGTAAGTTAGAGTTTATTTTTTTATTTTAGTTCAATATTAAACTTATATGCTTCGTTTACTTTATAAATCTCATCTAACCTTATAGCGCCTAATTTATAGTTTTTATCTTTTGATACTCCTTTAAAATACTGCTCAAATTCATGTTGATTGGAAGGATCTTTTTGAAAACCTAACGTCTTGCTCTCATAGTCAACACGGTTTCCCTCTTCATCAAATAAACGTAAAGCCGCAGATAGAGTTACAGGGAATTTTCCTTCCGATACATATGAGACCTTAAGGGTATCATTGTCCCATTCAATATCTTTAACTATAAGTTTGCCAAAATCCCCCACAGGTAATTCTAGTGGCAATTTGTCTATATTATATGTTTTAGGCTCAGATATATAGCTTCCCTTATAATCAAATGGAATAAATGTTAGATATTTTGCATCTTTATTTACTAAACTATTGTAATGCATTTCGCCTTCAAATCCATTTCCAGAAGATCCTCTAGCTATTATTTCATTTCCTTTATCATCTAATAAGAAGTAGTGGTGTTCTCCTACAGAACCATTAAATTCCATAGATGTAGATATAGGAGATATGCTTACTCTTTTAATAAAGATTTCTTCTGCCCCAATATTTATATTTTTATTTATTATATAATCTTTAGTCTCTTTTTGAATTTCACTTTTATTAACCTTAATATTGAAATTCCATTTTCCTTTTATATTATTTATAGAACTAGTCTTTATAGATAAATAGAATGTATCGGGAATATTTCTTCTCATCATATTTACTTCTAAAACCCCATCATATCTGTTATCATTAACTAGTCTACCGCTTCCACCGTTGCCAGCACTTTCCCTATTTATTTCAATTTCCATCATATCAATTCTCGGAGGGTTATCCATTTTTTCATCACTAATTATAGAATATGAAATCATTATTATATTATTATCACTTACTATTTCATTAACTTTAAATTCAATGCCTTTATTAGAAGAAGATAAGTTAACGTTAGTAGTGTACTTTTTATAGTTTACATAATCACCTCTTAGTACTTGCATAGTTTGAATTATAGAATTTTGTATATTAGAAGCCAAAGTCGGATTGATAATAGCAAAAGCTCCTAAGCCCATTAATAATAAGGATGCTACAAAGTATTTTTTCCTCCTTTTATTGCCTTTTAATTTTTTGTTAATGTTATTTTTAATTCTCTTAGAAGTAATTTGGTCTAATTGAAAATTTTCATCGTAATCCTCTTCTATATTAACGTAATTTAAAATATCATAAATAACATCATTATCATGTTCATTTATTTTACTCATTTAATTACCTCCCGATAATTTTTTGCCATTTATTTTTTATTACTTTTCTACCTCTAGACAGCCTATTGTCAATGGCGCTTCTAGGCATATGAAGATGTCTTGCAATATCTACTATATCTTCATTTAGAAAGTAACGCTTAATAAATATATCACGATCTATTTCATTCATGGCCATTATCATTTTATAAAGGACAGTCATTTCACCTTGTCTAATTATTTTATCTTCTATGTTATCCTTTGACATACTTATGTTTTCTACCAATTCTATGGTTTCTTCACATCTGTTAAGTTTTATTAAGTAGTCAATGGCTTTATATTTAGATACTGCTATAAGCCATTTATTAAATGGAGTGACATGAGCATTGTATTTTGATGTGTTTTTCCAAACTGTTATGAAAATATCGCTTACACATTCTTCAATATCTTCTTTGGTAGCAACATTTCCTAAAACATCAAGTACAACCTTGTAAACTAAATTTACATATTTAGAATATATGTAGTCTAATGCTAGTTCATTTTTACATTTTAGTTCATCAATAAAATTATTTTCAGTAACTTTCACTTTACATACCTCCTGAAGAGCTCTTCACTAAATAAGTACGAATGTTTATTACATTTCTATCATGAAAAACAAAAAAACTTTTAATTCATAAAAATAAAACCGCAGTAGGTTCTGAGACCTACTGCAGTTTGGGCAATTTATATAGATGGTTTTACAAAAACAAATTGTTAATTTATATATTTTGAAGGTAAAACACCATTAATTTCTATGGTTTTGATTTCTTCATTATTTATAAATTCTAATAAATCTTTAGCTTCTCCATAAACTAAAGCTCCATAAATATTTATTCCATTCTCTTCAACATAAATTAAAGCATTTTTATAATATTCTCTTTTAACACCTCCATAGTCTGGCTCTAACACTTTAACTGATTTGGGCCTGTCGTTAGCATATCTCAATAATGAAATAAAATGTTTAGTATATCCTTCTTCCATGAATCCATCTCCAATGGGACCCCTATGCTCTGAAATGTAATCGAACAATTGTAAATATGGATATTTATCTTTATCTGTAATGTCGTTGGTATATGATCCATCAGAGTAATTAGGGTTAAATCCAGACAAATAATAAACCCTTTCACCATTGCTTACAGTGCGCACTCCTGCCCATTTAAGCTTAACTGGATATTTTTCTTTTAATTTAGTAAATTCCTCTATACTTAAATCTTCTTTAAATATTACATTGGCAGAAATATAAGAAAGAGAATTTAATTCCTTGATATAATTAATCACTTCATTCCTTTTCTCATTTTGCTTTTCGGTAAGGTCACGTTTAAACATATCAGAATACATGATCTCCATAAAACCTAAATGATGGTCACCAGGAAAATCTTGATGGTCTCCTATTAGAATGTTTCTTTTAATCTTAGCATTAACATCTCTTCTCTCATCATTAAATAAATTTGTTCGGTGAAAAGATATATCGTACACACCAAATCCTAAATTCTTTGAGGGTGCAGTAGTAACTGTATAGCCCGGTGAATTTAATTCAGTAAAAGCTTTTAAGTCAAAATATAAATCTTCACTATATTGACTAACTTTTTTTTGAGAGGGATTATAATAAAAACTACTTACAACGGAAGAAGCAACGTGATAAACAGTAAATAATATCAAAAATGTAATAGAAATAGTGGACAATATTGTTTTGCGTAGCTTATTATTTGCAGTTTTTTCAAGAATGGTTGTTTCATTATTAACATTGGCCTGTACATTATCTTTTTCAAAATCTACATCATGACCTTCGGACAAATAACTCTGAATTGATTTATACTTATCAAGTTCTTCTTTTATTAATTTTATCTCTTCCTCAGAAAGGTTCCCACAGTTATACTTATCTAACAAATCTTTAAAGCTCATTTAAATTCCTCCTTTGGAGCAGCTAGAAAACTAGTAAAAAACTCTGATTTTAGGCAATTACTAATTAGTTAGACTTTATCGCAATTTAATATTAACTACATTTTATCATAAAAATGGTAATAATGGTAATCGTGGAGATTTAAAATAGTTAGCTGCAAATAAAAACGCAGTATAGTTTAAAATACCGTGTTTAAAGTGAAATATGATATAATTATCGTTAGTTAATTGGAAATAGTAAATTCATGTAAAGATTATATATAAAACTTGAAGGAGAATACTAATGAATGGAATTAAAACATTTAATAAAGAAGTTGGAACCTTAGATACTAATGATTATATTATAGAAAAGGGAACAATAAATGATATAGATGAATTAGAAAATTTATATGATAATTTAAATGACTATTTAGAATCGGGTACTAATTATCCACGTTGGGCAAAGGGAGTATATCCAACTAGAGAAACGGCTGTCAGTGGTATTCAAAATAATAATTTATTTGTACTAAAAATGAATAATGAAATAGCGGGTTCTATAATATTAAGCCATGAACCTGAACCTGCATACTCTCAAGTAATTTGGGGAATTGAAGCAGAATATAAGGATATCATCGTAATATATACGCTTGTTGTGAATCCAAAATATATGAAGAATGGTGTTGGAAAAAAATTAATGGACTTTGCCGAAAGATATAGTATGGAACAAGGAATGAAAACAATTCGTCTAGATGTTTTTATTCATAATACACCTGCAATTTCATTGTATGAAAAGTGTGGATATAAATATGTAGGAACTGTTGATTTAGGCTTAAATATTCCAGATTTAGTTTGGTTTAAACTGTATGAATTAGTTTTATAGACATAAAATATGAACTGTATTTAGAATTATAGGAATCTTTAATTGTACCTGTGCATGTATTTGCTCTTGGTGAAGAAATAGGGTGGCGTGGTTATTTGCTATGAATTCTATTAAAATTTATGGACAAGCAAAGAGCAATTTTGCTAAATGGTGTACTTTGGGGGCTGTGTCATGCTCAACTTATATATTTTGGATTTAGCTATGATTTGGATTACTAGTGTAATCCCTATGATGGAATTGTAATGATGACTTTGGTGTGAGTTGTTCTTGGTGTATGGTTGTCTTATGTAACAATAAAATCATATAGTGTAATTCCTGCAAATACTACATGGTGCAATCATTTTATTAAGAAATTATATATAATTAATAGATATATTGGTATATAATTATAATAAAACATATAATAGCAATAAAATATGATTTACTGGTATCTTGTTTAACTTGTATCTATTAGGTTCTATTTTATTCGTATATAGGGGGATGATATTTGTGGAGGATAAAAAATGACAAATTTGAAATTAGTATTTCCAACGGATGAATATAGAGAAGAATGGTATTCCATTATTAGAGAAATAGAGGACGCAAATGAAAAAATGGTACCATCTGCACTTAAAGGTGAAACGGATAATTACGACGAATATCTGAAAAATGTTAAAATGTATTCAGAAGGCATTAATCTGCCCAATGACAGAGTTCCTGCTGATATATTTTTTCTTGTACATAACGGAGACAATAGAATTTTAGGTGCTATAGATATTAGATACGCTTTGAATGATTATTTATATAATTATGGAGGAAATATTGGTTATGGAATTCGACCTACAGAAAGAAGAAAAGGTTATGCAGCAGAAATGTTAAGAATGTCTCTTGATATATGTAGAGAAAAAGGACTAGATAAAGTATTAATTACCTGTAAGAAAAGCAATATAGGGTCATCGAGGACAATTATAAAAAATGGTGGAATACTTGAAAATGAGGTATTAGAAAATGGTGAATTAACACAACGTTATTGGATCACATTATAAAAACTATATATACAAACTATACAATAAAATTTAAAGAGGACGGATGGCCTATAGGCTTAGAAATGTGGTTTGATTAGGAATAGCACTATTAAGTTAATAGTGCTATATTTCTTAATGTTGTAAATCTATGTTTTAGCAGTTGTAATCATAATTGATGAATAAATAATTGCAATATAAGTAGAGTACGTAACTCAAATAAATAAATAGGCCATTGTGTGCTACTAACGATTATCCTTTATCAATACACTAATGTCAAAATGTTTTCCAGGGCCTTTATAGCGTGGATACTTCACTTCGTTTTTTGTACCTTCGCCAATAAGAATTGCAGACTTAGGGCACTGGCTATAACAACGCAAACACAAAATACAATTATCTCTAAATTCATAAGTATCTCCACACTCTTTGATGTTTTGAGTTGGACATATACGCTCACATTTGCCACAGTTGATACAGTGTGTTGGTTCAATCTTAAATTCTTTACTTATTCTATCAATCGCCTTATCAATATGACTTCTCTGAAAATTGCCAAGAAGATAGTCTAGAATATTTTTACCAATGATGTGTTCTTGGTTATTAGTGATTGCAAGTGCTAATTTTTTCACCTTTGGCAGAGATTTTTGTTTCAACTTATCAACACGATAGTCATTCTTAGGTCGATAAAATCTGAATTCTGGTATATGAAAGTTATTCATCATTCTAAAATGCATTGTTTGTTTAAGATTATAATCTTTTTGAATAAGCATTTTGCCTATATGATAAGCAGTATCGCCAGAGGCTAATGCTTGAGTGGCAAAGATGCTAACAGATTGGTCATTAGTTGCACTTGGAAACTGATGAATAAAATTAAGCATGAGCTTTGGTGCTGTTGAGCCGTATACCGGGAAGCCCAATATAATATGATTCGCATCTTTAACTTGTTCTACTACATTTTTGGGGGTGAGTGTTTCAATAGAATAAGATTCCACTTGATGGTTTTGTTCTGTCAATTGTTGTTGGAGTGCATTTGCTATCCACCAGGTATTACCTGTACCACTAAAGTAATAAATAATCATTTTTTTCATTACAAAACCTCCTATTATTCATTATCCTATACATAAAGATTATTAGTCTTTATGTTTTTAAATTAAATCAGCTCTTTTACCATAATTCTAATATAAGCTGGCCAATCTATCAATAAGAGGAAGGGAAGTTTAATAGGAATTGAAAGGTAGTTTTGTAACTCAAGAAATTATATAATTAATGGATATATTGGTGTATAATCGTAATATATTATGATATTAAATAATTAAAGAGGAGGATCCTTACTTTGCTTATTCAGAGATGTAAGAATTGCTCTAATGAATTCAAATGGAAAACTATTATGAAATCAATTTCTAATGGATATGAACCTATTGAATGTGATAATTGTGAAACTAAGCACTATTTATATTTTGTTTATCATTTAATAAGCTCTGCTTTAGCTGTGCTCCCTATATTATTTAAAGAATCTCTTTTTAATTTATTCGGCTTATATGCTGCGCTTATTTATTTTATATGGATTTCTATAGTAGTATGTATGTCACCATTTTATGCAAGATACCATATAAAAAAATGAATGGAGGTGAATTTAGTGGAGAGTTTGGTACTTACAATACACTCTCTCACTAAAAATAAAATATGTTAAATTCAAACTTAACAGTGAAACAAAAGAAAGTAGATGTTGATTTAAACATTATTATCATTGTTACTCTGATTGTATTAGGTTTATTTATGGGATTTCAGAAGCAATTTGTTACTTTTATGAAAAATGAAAATATCCATATACTATTACGCATAATGGTTATAGCTTTTATGCAATTCGGACTTGCAGGTCTTGGAGTAACAATAGTATCTGTTTTCAGGAAAGAGAGCTTTTTAACTTATGGACTGAAATGCAAAGGGGCTGGCTTATCCATCCTGCTTTCTGTATTGTGCTTTGTTCCACATATAGTATTTTCCTTTGTAACGGGACAAGCAACTGGGTATTTACCATTTCAAGGCGTATGGATAACAAAAGAAGTATTATCAAGTAAATTTCCTATTAACGTAGTCGGAATGATGCTGATTGCAACTGCATGGGGTTTTTTCGAAGGGTTTAACTATGTAGTAATCAGCGAAAAGATTAATTTTAGGTATCCAAGTCGGAAAAAATGGCTGAATTGGGGAGCAATTATCTGTGCCATAATGTGTCTGTTGATTCATGGAATGATAGGAGTTACGGCAGAAAATATAATTGAAGCCATTACAGTATTTATTATCATATATGGTATGCTGATGACAAAAGAATTTACAGGTAATGCTTGGGGATGTATATTTATCTTTATATTCTTATGGAACGCATTTTAATATACAATATTATATTAGAATGAGTATAATTTTTGGTTGAAGTTAATACGCATTCTATAAAGTATTACAATAAAGGAGATATGATAACCCATATCTTCTTTACTTTTTTAATACATAATTTAAGCTCAAATAAACATAATTAAATACGATTAACATAATACAAAGAATAATAGTACTCTTTGTATACTTGCTATCTTTAGAACTTCTAACTATGGAGACTAAAAGCATTATTTGCAAAAAGATATAGAGTAAAGTGTACTTATCGGTTAATAAAAATTTCATTTTATATTTACCTCTCTGCCAATTAGAAGTGCAAATGAACATATTTGTTTAACTCTGGTATAATTATAAATTACCATGGTTACCCTCCTGTTATTTTTTATTGTATTATATATTAGCTCGTTGTATTTCTTAATTTTCCATATATTACATTATAGCATAAAAATTAAGTTTATTACAAATTATACCATGATGTAAATTAGGAAGTAGGAGGGCAATAAGAAGGAGAATGTATTATTAGTGGAATAAAATATACTAATTGTGCTCTTCCCATAAACAATCTGTTACCTTCATTTCAGTAAATACAGCCTTAAAGGAATTTTTACTTGGTGAACATGCAAGTAAACCAATATTAATTTCCTTTCCACCTTCAAACAAGTGAAAAATTCGCATCTGTTTGAAGTTTACACCATCAAAAGAATTTTCAAGACAATAATCACTCTCTCGTCTGCTTAATCTATACCACATACATTTTACAAAAGTTCCAATATCCGTAGTTGCCCAATCAGAGTATCCATGATTTGTTACTACACTTCCAAGCCATGCAGTATTATTGTCATGATATTCTACTCCTAATTTTACCCAGTTCTCACTATTTTGATAAATTACAACTCCACATTGGTCAAACAATGCTGTACTATTAAACTCTGCTTTTACTGTAAAGGAAAAATATTTTTCCCCTGTTGTAATGTAAAGAATATGAGCATTATCATGTATAAATCCATAATAAGTTCTTTGCCAAAAATCAGTGTTAGGCTCTGTTATAATTTCAACTCTATCTTCTTCAATCACATAATTTTGAGGTTTAAAAAACCATTTTGCTTCTTTAGCATTAAATTGAAACATATTAACCCTCCTAAAATTTCAAGTAATTTTTACCACACAATACTTTACAAGTGTTCCTTAATTTATATATTAATTATATATAATAATAACTATTTTTATAGCGAATTTCAATATTTTGTAAAGTTATATAAACACTATTTCTCTGTATCTATATCCTTTGATTTTTGTATTAACAAAAGGAATTACAATGTGTATTAGCATATTTTTGCGCAGTAATTTGAAAATTGAATAATATGGTATTTACAATATATGTTATAATTAATTCATAATAGTAAAATATGACGACTAAACCCTAAATTATATTTATTATTGTGAATTAAATTAGAGGGGGAAAATTTTATGATAAGAGTTATAATTGGTGCAGTTTACATTATTGGTGCAATTTATGTTGGGATTTACACATTTAATAATAGACATAATATGCCTTCTTTGGTACGTGGATTAGATAAAGAAAACTACGAAATTACTGATAGAACAACGTTCAATAAGATCATGATTATTCAAAATACGTTGTCATGTATACTGGTTTTGTTATCAGGAGTTTTATGTATAATTTCTAATAGACCATCTGCTGTTGCGCTACCATCTTTCTATATTTTTATAGATATTATTTTTTCTAAAATGGAAAAGAAGTATATTAGTATTAAATAGAACAGTACATTATTATAAATCAGGGGGTACATTATGAATTCATCATTTTGGGGATATATTTATTTAGTATTAGGAGGTATATCTATTATTTTAGAACTATTTCCAGAAAATATGTATAAAAAAATGTTTATTCGTTCTCGTAGAGTTAAAGATACAAAAGAATACATTAAAAGAAGTAAGATTATAGGTGCATTAACAGGTGTATTATTAATACTTACGGGAATTGTAATATTAGTTAAAGGGTCTGAATACTTTCCGATATTTAATTTGCTAATTTTATTAACCATTTTAATAGGTGACTATTTTAGAGATAAATTATTGATAAAGTAATTTCGTTATATTCTTATTTAGCGTCACAAGTGAAAAAATGTGTAGTAAATATTATTTGCATTTGACGGAGGAATGAACGATATGAATCAAATAAAGGACATGCTTTTAGGTATTACTATCATTTTAGCTACAATTCTAATACATTTATTTATAGAAGGAGCATTATTAACTGACTTTATTGCAATAATAGGAATTTTATTTGTGTTGGACGGATATTTTTCAAAGAACAACAGTGACCAAACAAAATGAACATAATTTAAGACGCATGGTTCTTATATGCTGTCTTATAAAAAAATGTGGCTTAGGTTCAAGGAAGGGGTTTGTTTTGTAAATGAATAAATTGAAAGATACTGAAAGTGTTATAGTTGCTATAATGGATTCTTTGCTTTTAGAAGTTTGATTCACAGCACAAAGATAGGTCAATATACAGGTATAATTCTATGAAGACTAAGCGATGTAATTTCAATCTTACATTGCTTTTGAGTTATATTCTTATATTACAAAATAAAGGAGTGTACTTAACACTCCTTTATTCGTGGATTTCATGGTTTAAAGCTAGATATTAAATTTACGTTCGAAAGTAGATTGATTTAAAAATTCTTCATTTTGTATATAAGCATATTATATTTCCATTTCCTTAACATCATCAGCTATTAGTAAATCAGCTTCAGTGGTCTTTACTACTTCATCAACAGTCACGCCTGGTGCCACTTCCATTAATACCAATCCTTTATCTGTAACCTTCATAACTGCTTTATCAGTAATTATAAGATCAACACACTTTTTAGCTGATAAAGGTAATGTGCATTTCTTTAGCACCTTTGGATTACCTTTTTTATCACTATGATTTAAAGCAGCTACTACATATTTTGCTCCTGCTAAAAGGTCCATCGCACCCCCCATACCTGGCGCAAAAATTCCCGGTACATTCCAGTTTGCAATATTTCCTTCTTGATCGACTTCTAGAGCGCCTAGTACAGTTATATCAACATGTCCACCTCTTATTATTGCAAAAGATAGATCCATTTCAAATGTTGATGCTCCTGGCAATAAAGTAATTGGAGCTCCACCAGAATTAGCTAAGTCAGGATCAGCTTCACCTATGTCTGGAGTTGCACCAAACTTCAATGCACCATTTTCACATTGCAGTATTATTTCCATTCCTTCTGGCAAATAGTTTGCAGCCATATTAGGTATACCGAATCCTAAATTAGCAACCATTCCCTCTTTAAACTCTTTGGCGATTCTTCTTGCAATTATCTCTTTACTATTCATCATTTCTCCCCCTATTTCATTTTGTTAGTTCTTGTCCATAAATCTTCAAAATATTTTTTTCTCTCTCCAAAAGAGTCTCCTTGAACTATTATATCTATCAATATTCCTGGTGTTCCAACACTATCAGGTGAAATTTCGCCCACTTCTACAATTTCATCTACTTCAGCTATAACTAAATCAGCTGCAAGTGCCATACTTGTATTTGTTCCTTTAGTTGTTCCTCTATATACGATATTCCCAAGTTTATCAGCTTTATACCCCTTGATTAGCGCAACATCTGCCTTTATTGATGGAAATACTAAATATTCCTTTCCATCTATAGTAAGTTTATCTCTTCCCTTTTCAATTTCAGTTCCAATACCAGTTGGAGTTATAACTGCACCAAGTCCAGCCCCCCCAGCTCTTATACATTCTACTACAGTTCCCATAGGTATAAATTCAACTTCTAATGTACCTGCATTGTATTGTTCTTGTATTTCAGGACAAGTTCCAATATGTGAACCCACAAACTTTTTTATTTGTTTATTTGCTACAAGCTTGCCAATATCGTGAGTTTCTCCTGGGTGAGCTGATACAGGTTGAATAAGTATAAGGTCTTTAACATTCGTCTCTGCTAATGCATCTATCATCTTTATTGGAGCACCTACTCCTAGAAAACCTGATATCATAATTTTCATTCCATCTTTAATATTTTCTACCGCTTCTTGTATTGTCTTAATCTTTGTCATTTCTCTATACACCTCCAAAATTTTATAATCTAACATAGACTATTTGTTTTGAAATAATCTTCCTATTTTAGAAATTTAATTCTTACATTATTATTATTCCTATCTCACAATTATTGTTACTATCTAATTATTATTCCAATATAATAATTAGTATTCTAATTTTATCTAAATGTCAGAAGTATGTTATCAACTAACAAATGTACATATTGTTTTAGTGGTAAAAGATTATGATAAAGCAATCGAGTTTTACACAAAAAAGCTTCATTTTACATTAGTAGAAAATACATATCAACCTGAGTAATAAAAAAGATGGGGGACGGTGTCTCCACCAGGCTCAGATGAAACAACAATATTACTTGTAAAAGCATCTAAGCTAGAACAAGAGCCTTTTATAGGAAAACAAGCAGGAGGAAGAGCTTTTCTTTCATTAGGAACTGATGATTTTTGGCGTGATTATAATGAAATGAGAAAAATAGGAATAGAATTTATTAGGAAACCTAAAGAACAGGACTATGGAACAGTTGCAGTATTTAAAGATTTATACGGAAACCTATGAGATTTAGTTGAGTTTAATCAAGAGCACCCAATGTTCAAAAGAGTTAAATAGTAATCTGAAGGGAAGATTATTATGGGAGAATTATCAAAGCTACCTAATATAGGAAAAGAAGTTGAAAGTCAGTTGAATAAAATAGGTATATTTACTTATGATGAATTAAAAGATATTGGTACAGAACAAGCATGGCTGAAAATACAAGAGATTGATGCCTCTGCGTGTATTCATAGATTGTTAGCACTTTTTATAATGGTTAAGCCAAAATGACAAAATATTTAATAACAATGAATAGTCATCTCGTCGAGGGTTATAATAATGCAGAGTATTTATTTTTTAGTGAAGGATTGGAGGAAGTGGATATCTGTGGATATATTTATAAGACCATTTTATAAACCTTTAATTATATTTATGGGACTTTTTATACTTGGTCGCATAACTGGTAAAAAACATTTATCTGAAATAACATACTATGATTATATATCAGGAATTACAATTGGAGCTATAGCAGGTACAGCAAGTATTGATGAAAATATAAGTATCTACAAGGGAATTATTGCTCTTGGGGTTTGGATTATTATTCCAATGATTATTTCTTATATGAATATAAAACATTTGTCATATCGAAGACTTACTGTTGGTGAGCCCTTAGTCTTAATAAAAAATGGAACTGTAAATGACGCGAATTTAAAAAAAGCAAAGTATAACATCGATGATTTGCTAATGCAACTTCGTAAAAAAGACGTATTCAATTTATCTGAGGTGGAATTTGCATTACTGGAAGTTGATGGGGAATTGAGTGTACTAAAAAAGGCTCCTTATAATACAGTAACACCTAAAGATTTAAATATATCTACACCGTATAAAGGTTTGATTTTAAATTTGATTGTTAATGGAAGAATTATAGAATCAAATTTAAGGTTAGCAGGAAAGGATAGAGCATGGTTAAAGGAACAACTACATTTGAAAAATGTGAAAGATATAACAGATGTAATATTCGGAGGATTCACATCTAATGGACAGTTAGAAGTGGTTACTAAGAATAATTTATCAAATTCTCAAGGTAGCCTATAATAAAGTAATACTATAAATTGATAATACACACTATTCATATTTAAGATAACAACTTAAAAAGCGAACAATTTACACGGCACCACATTATTCGATTTTTGAATTCTATGGTGTTTTTTATTCTCCCATTCTTTAGCTATAAAATAACATTTATGCACACTTATAAATAATTTTCATAAAAGAGATACATTTAAAAAGAGACTTAGTTTTAAAGCTTTGCCAAAGCAACTCTAATTTTTTAATTAATTTTCTTGAATCACTATCAGATAAGGCTTTGATTTTAGCAGATAGAATAAAAACATTATCATTAATACATTCAATATCAAACTCTTTATTTCACATTAGTATAGTATTTGGTATAATATTCCTCGGAGAGAATTGGACAGTTCTGTATAATGTGAGATTATTTTTAAAAATAATTGCAAGGAGAGTAAGCTGTACTATGATTAAGTATTTTACAGATAAAACAGTTGATTATAATCTATTAATAAATTTATTTAATCAAGCAGGATGGAATGATAAAACTGAAGAGATTGGTAGATTAAAAGTAATTGTGGAGAATTCTCAAATAGTAGTTACAGCTTAGGATAAAGAAATAATGAATGGATTTACTAGATGTACAACTGTCTATAAATTTGTCAGTGAACTTATTTTCGGTTAAAAACAATTGTATTATAATACAAGCTAGATAAATTATGAATTTGAGGTGAAATGCTATGAACAAATATACAAAAGAAGAATTGATAGAAGCACTGCGAGTTGTATCCTCAACTATCAGTAAATGTGAAAAAATACAGCCAAAATTTGCGGAGGGTACCTCTCATCACACACTTCTTAAGAACAGGATAAAAGCGATGTATATCTCGAAATCATTAATAACAGATGAAAATGCTATGGATAAATATACAAAAGAAGAATTGATAGAAGCACTGCGCCCCGTATCCTCAATTATCAGCAAATGTGAAAAAGCACAGTTGAAATTTGAAGAGGGTACCTCTTATCACACCCGCTTTAAGAACATAATAAAAGCGATGTATATTTCAAAATCATTAATAACAGATGAAATTAGTAAAAGAGGTTAATTTAGAATTTGTTAAGTTATTAAATTATGAAAAGGTAGGCGATTTCAACATTGGCTATAGTAAAATTTATAAAACCAGAAGAACGATACATTCGTTCATACTGGGAAGCTTTTGATAATATAGCAAAAGAGAGAAGGTATTTGGCGATGGATGAAGCATTTCCTTTTGAAAGTACGGTTGAATTTATAAAGGATGCTATCAGTAAGGATTTTCCACACTTGTTTATAATTGATTTACAAAAAGATACTTGTGTAGGATGGTGCGATGCTTCGCCTAAAACAGAAACAATTGGTTATTTAGGTATGGGACTTCTTTCCGAATACAGAGGCCACGGAATTGGAAGCAAGGCTCTAAAACAAATCATTGAATTATCCAAGACATACGGTTATCAAAAAGTTGAACTTGATGTACTTAAAAGCAATAGTCGGGATATTCATGTTTATAAATCTTTAGGGTTTAAGGAAACCAACATGATAACTGGCGGGTTTAGATGGAAAGATACCCTTGTAAAAGAAGATGTTGTCCAAATGGAACTTCAACTTACCTAAAATGGAAAGATAAATAAACATAATGTGAATCTGCAGACAAATTAGTAATTTGATAAGAAGATTATATTTATATATTTGAATTTCTCAATCAAGTTAATACGAAGAAAGGAAAATTGATGTTAATGTTGGCAGGGTTCCGCCGGACGAACCATTCTATAGTCTTGATAATGCATATA
>NZ_CAUPZS010000025.1:0-62010 GCF_963515715.1 uncultured Clostridium sp. | reverse complement strand
CCGATGATACTACAAGGGAGGCCTTGTGGAAAAGTAGGTCGTCGCCAGGTCTAATATTGTTCCGCGATAGCTCAACGGTGGAGCACTCGGCTGTTAACCGATAGGTTGAAGGTTCGAATCCTTTTCGCGGAGCCATTTTTTATTTTTTGAGAATTATTTTTAAAATAACTATTGATTTTTATAAGGAATTATGATAACTTATTTAATAACATAATTAATAACAGTGACAGGGATAAGTAGATAGATAATATGTTTTAAAGAGAGTGGGATAAGCTGTGAACCCATAAACTAAAACTATTGAAATTCACCCTTGAGTTGCAAGCTGAAACTATTTAAGAGTAAGCTGTGCCGGCGAAAGTCGTTAGAAATTTTAAAAATTACTAGAAGCGAGTAGTGCTAGGAATGTGGCGCAATGAGGAGTGGAGTTTAGTTAAGCTAAATGAGCACCGCAATAAGCCAACATGACAACGCAATGCGAAGCTTATAGAAATTTTTTTAGAGATATAAATTTGGGTGGTACCGCGGCAGACTTTTCGCCCCATTAGGGGAAGTAAGTGTGCTTTTTTTATTTGGCAAAAATAAAAAAATGGTAACATTTTAATCAATACTGCATAAACTAAATAAAAAAATAAAAATTATGATAGGAATAAGTAAATAGTAGAATGTTTTAAAGAGAGTGGGGAATAGGTGAGAGCTCCATGGACTATGACTATTGAAATTCATCCTTGAATTGCAAGCTGAAATTATTTAAGAGTAGGCTGTGCCGGCGAAAGTCGTTAGAAATTTTTAAAATTACTAGAAGCGAGTAGTGCTAGGAATGTGGCGTAATGAGGAGCGGAGTTTAGTTAAGTTAAATGAGCACCGCAATAAGCCAGCATGACGACGCAATACGAAGCTTATAGCGATTTTTAGAGATATAAATTTGGGTGGTACCGCGGCAGACCTTTCGCCCCAGTGAGGGAGATTGAGTGTGCTTTTTTTATTTTCTTTTTTAAAGCCGTTAAATTTATCCGATGACTACCATCCGTAATACTCCCATCTTCTACAAGTGGGAGATATTAGAACTCTTGAGCTTCAGCGATTTAGAGTTCTTATGCTGTGCATAACGGATGCTACGTCCCTGGATAAGTTCTTCTAAGCTTCAGTTGGAGTAAGTATTCCTATTAAGCAGACTCCATCTGAAGCTAAGAATCACTTGATTAGAATTTTTAAAAGGAAAAAAGTTAATGATCTTATTAATAAGAAATTATAAAGTTTAAACATACTAGAATTAATAAATGAATAAGGTAAAGATTATGAAAGGGATAAGTAAATAGTGGGATGTTTTAAAGAGAGTAGGGGAAAGGTGAGAGCCCTATAACTATAACTATTGAAATTCACCCTTGAATTGCAAGCTGAAATTATTTAAGAGTAGGCTGCGCCGGCGAAAGTCGTTAAAGATTTAAAAAATTGATAGAAGCGAGCAGTGCTAGGAATGTGGCGTAATGAGGAGCGGAGTTTAGTTAAGTTAAATGAGCACCGCAATAAGCCAGCATGACGACGCAATACGAAGCTTATAGCGATTTTTAGAGATATAAATTTGGGTGGTACCGCGGACACACTTCGCCTCATTGTTGAGGAGAAGTGTGTTTTTATTTTATATAAGACAATAAATATTAGGGGGTAATAATTATGATAAGAAAAACAATGATAAAAACTTTAACATTAGGTTTATTATTAACAACAACTATATTAGGTGGATGTGCAAAAACATCTTCAACTTCTGGTGAAGTGATAAAAATAGGAATATCACAAATTATTGAACATGAATCCTTGGATTCCACTAGAAAGGGTTTTATTGATGCACTTGCAGATAACGGATTTAAGGATGGGGAAAAAATAAAAATAGATTTCCAAAATGCTCAAGGAGATATGTCCATAACCCAAACTATTGCACAAAATTTTGTATCACAAAAGAAAGATTTGATACTTGCAATCGCAACACCTTCAGCTCAAGCTGCATACAATTTGACAAAAGATATTCCAATACTGGTGACTGCTGTTACTGATCCAGTTAAGGCTGGACTTGTAAATTCTTTGGACAAATCAGGAACAAATGTTGCTGGAACTACGGATGCAGCTCCATTAGATAAACAATTTGAACTACTTAAAAAGTTGGTACCAACAGCTAAAAAAGTTGGAATAATGTACAATACTAGCGAAGTTAATTCAGAGTCAGATATTGAACAAGCTAAAAAACTTGCTCCAAAGTATGGATTAGAAATTATAACTACAGGAATATCTAGTGTAAATGATATTTCCCAAACATTAGAGGCCTTAATCCCTAAAATAGATGTTTTATATGCGCCAACTGATAATATGGTTGCTTCATCAATGCCACTAATTTCAACTAAATGTACAGAGAAGAAAATACCTATAATCGGTGCTGTAATCGGAGAGGTTGAAGGAGGAGCCTTAGCCACTGAAGGAATAGATTATTATAAACTCGGTTATCAAACTGGAGAAGCTGCTATTGAAATCATAAATGGAAAGAAACCACAAGATATGCCAATAACTACACTAAAGGATACTCAGTTAGTTATCAATATGGACAGCGCTAAAAAGTTAAATATAAATATTCCAGAAGATTTAATGGAAAAGGCTACTATTATTGGAGGGGGTAAATAATGATTAATTTTTGGATTAATACCTTAGAACAAGGATTAATATTTTCTATAATGGTTTTAGGAGTATATATAACCTATAAAATATTAGATTTCCCAGATTTATCTGTGGATGGTAGCTTTCCCTTAGGGGCAGCTGTAACAGCTGGATGTTTCATGAGTGGAATCAATCCATACATGGCTTGTATATTATCATTTATAGTAGGTATGATGGCTGGAGCAATAACTGGATTACTACATGTAAAGCTTAAAATTACGAATTTATTATCTGGTATTTTAGTAATGATAGGTCTATATTCAATAAATCTAAGAATAATGGGTAAAGCTAATATACCATTTTTCAATAAAAGTACGGTTTTTATTGAAGGAGTCCATCCATTGGTGATTATTGCAATTTTTGCTTTAATAGCAAAGGTTTCTTTAGATTTTTTCTTCAGCAGTAAGTTAGGATTTATATTAAAAGCAACAGGGGATAATCCACAGTTAGTAACTTCTTTAGGGATAGATAAAGGATTAATTAAAATATTAGGATTATCAATTTCTAATGGGTTAGTTGCATTATCAGGGTCGATGATGGCTCAGTATCAAAGATTTTCAGACGTTGGTATGGGAACAGGTATAATTGTTATGGGGCTTGCTTCAATAATAATTGGAGAAACTATGTTTAAAAGATTTTCTGCTCTTAAGATAACAACTATTGCTATTTTAGGTTCTATTTTATACAAAACTTGCACAGCTCTTGCATTAAAACTTGGTTTTCCTCCGACAGATTTAAAATTGATAACTTCAATAATTGTTGTAATAGCACTGTCATTAAATGGCAAAACTTTTCTTTAAAATCAAATAAATCTTTAGCTACAGGGGGTAGAACGTATGTTGACAATAAAAAATCTGCTTAAAACATTTAATAGAGATACTGCAAACGAAAATATTCTTTTTAATAATTTATCTTTTCATATAAATGAGGGGGATTTTATAACTGTTGTTGGTAGTAATGGAGCAGGAAAATCTACTCTTCTAAATATAATAGCTGGATCAATCGAAGTCGATAATGGAGAAGTTACTTTACAAGATAGAGATATATCAAAGCTACCTGAATTTAAAAGAACCAGATCCATAGGTAGAGTTTTTCAGGATCCATCTATGGGTACCTCTCCCTCAATGACTATTTTAGAAAATTTGTCACTTGCTAATAATAAGGGAAAGAGATTCGGACTTTCTAAAGGAGTATCTGTAAAAGATATTGATTATTTTAAAGAACTGCTATCAAGATTAAATTTAGGTCTTGAAGATAAGCTTCATACTAAAGTTGGAATGTTATCGGGAGGACAAAGACAGGCGTTAGCTTTAATTATGACTGTTATGTCGGAGCCGAGCCTAATGCTTCTTGATGAACATACAGCAGCACTAGATCCTAAAACTTCTGAAAGAATACTAGAGCTTACAAATGAGATAGTGGACGAAAAGAAAATAACAACTCTTATGGTAACTCATAATTTGAATCATGCAATAAAGACTGGAAATAGGCTTATAATGATGCATAGGGGAGAAATTATATTAGATATTAAAGGGCAAGATAAGAAAAATTTAACTATCAATAAACTATTATCATATTTTGATAACATTCAATCAAGTGAAGTAATAAGTGATAGAGCTTTGTTCTCTTAATGTAAAAATACTTTTATAGAATTATTTCCTCATTTATAAATTTGTACAATTATAATTTAGTTTCACAAATAGAGAGCTAAACACATAGTGAAGCCCCTCCAGAAAAAGTCGCTATTTCACTACATGCTTAGCTCTTTTGTTTTTTACAAATATATTTTTAAAATTGTAAATTTCTACAAAGATAATACATTTAACAAAGAACATACCATAAAATTATAAATATAATGATAACGAGTATAGATATAAGATGTAGGATATTTCATTCTTACTCCAAAAATTTTAAGATTAATGTATACGAAAGGTTTGAAATATAGAGTAAGTTGCTTACATGATAGAAAATGAAACAATCTAAGATAGTAAAAGGATTTGCGTATTGCTTTTTTTATACAGTACTCATAAAATAAGACTGTGAATATAGCCTTTGATTATTTTTAATCCAGAACTGTATTCTGTTACGCATTAAGACTTCTATTATTATTTTGAATAGGTGAGATGGAGGGGAATTTATTGATTAGTACAGTAATAACGGCTTTTGTTGCATTTATCAGTACCAATATTGATGATATATTTATACTCATGCTGCTTTCATCTCAAATAAATAATGTTATGAAAACACGGCACATTGTTATTGGGCATTATTTGGGAATAGGGGCTTTAATTGCAATAAGCATTATAGGGGCTTTGGGTGCATCAGTAATTCCCCATGAATATATTGGTCTACTCGGGTTAGTACCTATATATTTAGGAATAAAAGCGTATGTTGATCATAAAAAAGAAATCAAGGATAATGAGAATACAGCTCAGCAAGAACTTCAAAAAAGTGAGAATGGTAAAGTAGAAGAAATAATTGAAGAAACAACTGATATTCAAGAGAAACGTATAGCAACTTTTATCAAGAATTTTATTAATCCAAGCGTTGTAAAAGTATTTATTGTAACTTTTGCTAACGGTGGAGATAATATAGGAATTTATATACCTCTTTTTGCAAGGATGAATTTAATGGATATATTGATAACGGTGATAATATTTTTGATTCTAACGACACTTTGGTGTTTCATTGGTATAAAGTTATCAGAGCACCCTTTTGTACAGAGAAGTATTGAAAAGTATGAGCATATTTTTGTTCCAATAATATTCATAGGGTTGGGAGTTTTTATTTTAATGGAAAGCGGAATCATAAGTTTATTTGCAAGTAAGATCTATAAGTTAAAAGTAAAGATGATTTATAAATATATTATAAGAATTTAACACTGAGGAAATCTTTATATAATCTTCATATAAAATTAAGGTCTTAAAACTGTATTTGAGTTAAAATATATATATACGATAAATATTTAAGGAGAGGTAAAATATGAGAAAAGTTGGAACTATAACTTCATCAGTAGGATTTATATTTATAGGTATTTGGCTCATGTTAAGAAATTTTTCCTATGACATTAGTGTGGAAATGATAAAATGGTGGCCAGTATTGATAATCCTATTTGGTGCAGAAATAATAATTTTAAACAATATGAAAAGGGAAAATGAAAAAGTAGGATTTAATTTTTTAATCATACCATTGACCATAATTTTTATAGGAATAAATTCTTTTGTTTTTGTTGAGAGTAAAATCCCAAAGGATTCTAATATATTTAAAGATGGACTAAGTGTAGTATTTGATGATATAGATTTTACGAACAATGAAAGAGGGATAAAAACAGAGAAGGTACTAGAACCCTTTGGTAAGAAAATTGTATTTGACACAAATAACGCTGATATTGAAGTGAAAAAATCTGAGGACGGAAAAGTTAGATTAGAACTTAATGTTTATGTAAACAAAAATGATAAAAGAGATAGTTATGAAATAAAAGAGAATAAATTAAAGGATGGATATGAATTTTCTATAACAGAATCTTCAGTTAAAGGTGTTAGTGGAGAAATATATATCCCCGAAAATATGGATATAGATATAAAAGCAAATAACTTAAAATTTGATAGTGAAGATTATAAAACAGCAAATAGTTTAAAAATAGATTGCAACAATGCTGGTATTCACTTAGGGGATTCAAAAAATTTAAATATCAAAGCAAATAATGGATTAATTGAAGGGGCTAATTCAAACGTTGCAAATGTAATAATGAATAATGGTAAAGTTAGCTTTAATGGAGATGTTAGAGAAGGAACTATAAAAGTTAACAATGGTGAGATAAATGTTGATAATAAACAGTGTAAAGATTTAAATATTGATATGAATTTAGGATCTGTAAATATAAATACTTCAGATAATAATCTAACTGCAGCTTTGAAAATTAATCAAGGAAAAATTAGATTAAATGACGAGGACAAGGTAAATTCAAATCTTTCAAAGACTCTTGGAAATGGTGCAGGAAAATTAAATGTAGATGTTAAAATAGGATCTATAGATATAGAAACAGGAGAATGGTAAAATCAATTAATTTTCATCAATGATTTTCCATCACAACTAAATATTATGTCTCCATGAAGGTCAGTTCTATAAAGCTTAATATTTCTATTTTCTAGTCTAGTTATTACTTTTTTATTAGGATGACCAAAGGAGTTATTTTTACCACAGCTGGCTATAGCTAGTTGTGGTAAAGTACTATCTAGAAACTTTTCTCCAGAGGAGGTATTGCTTCCATGATGACCTAATTTTAATACATCACATCTTAAATCATTTCTTTCTATAAGTTCTCCCTCAACTGGGACCTCAGCATCTCCCATAAATAAAAAGCTAAACTTATTATAGGATAATTTGATTACCGCTGAGTAGTTATTTAAATTATCATATTTATCTTTAGTAGGGGAGAGTATTTCACACTTTAATTTAGGATGTAAATTTATTATTTTACCTTCTTTAGCCACGCTTATTCTAAGATTTTTTCTTTTCAATGATTTAATCATACGATTATAATAACTAGCATTAGAAGTAACTTTAGGTGCCCAAAAGTTTTCTGTTTTAAAATTATCTATGATAAGTTCCATACTTCCCATATGATCTTCATGGGGATGTGTGGCTACTACATGGGTAATTTTTTTAATTCCTTCTTTTTTTAAATAGTTCAATATCTTTTCACTAGCAGCATGTCCTCCACTATCAATAAGCAAGCTTTTATCATCAATAGTTATTAAAGTACTATCTCCTTGACCTACATCTATAAAATGAACTTTTAATATACCTTTTTCAATAGGATCAGATTTAAGGTTAGTTCCAAAAGGAAAGAATATCACTAGAATTGATAATAATAAAGTTAATATATTATATTTTCTCAATTTTTCCCTCCTTTACGATAAAACTATCTACTATTCTACCCAATGGGCTTTATTTAAAACATATATTTAATGTGATATAATTAATTAATACATATTTATTTCCAGTAGGATAGGAGAGAAATTTATGAACACTTATTTATTGTATATGAAGTTAGGGATTTTTATGATAGGATCCACATTTAAAAAAAGAGAAGTTGAAAAGGTTAGAAAGGAAAAAGGGGAAGCGGCAGCGGAAGAAGTAATTAATGAATATCTTATAGAATGGGCAGATTTTATAGTTAATAAAGCAGGGGTAAAAATAAATATAAAAGGTATGGAAAACTTACCCAAAGAAGGCGCTCTTTATGTAGCTAATCACCAAAGTTTATTTGACGTACCAGTTTTATTGTCAGCTACAAGAGTTCCAATGGGATTTATAGCTAAGAAGGAATTAGAGAGCAAAATGATTATTAGTGATTGGATGAAGGCAATTCATTGTATATTTATGGATAGAGAAAATGTAAGAGAATCATTAAAATCTATAAATCAAGGAGCAGAAATATTAAAAAATGGGTATTCATTAGCCATTTTCCCAGAGGGAACTAGAACAAAAACCGGTGAATTATTAGAGTTTAAAAAAGGAAGTATGAAATTAGGTACAAAGGCTGGTGCACCTATAGTTCCTATTACCATTGATGGTACTTATAAAATAAGAGAAGGTAATAAAAACAAAAGAATAAAAGGGGCAGAAGTTAGTATAGTTATACACAAGCCTATAAATACAAAAGAATTGGATAAGGAATCATTAAATAATTTATCAGAAATAGTAAAGGAAACTATAGCTAAAGGAATGAAATAGAAAAAATCAGCTTTGGTTATTAAAATCAAAGCTGACTACATATTCTTTGTAAGTAGTTCTCCTAAAATATTTATTTTACTAAGCAAATCATCATTTTCATTTTTAATTGAAGACATTTTACATTTTAATTCATCATGAGTCTTCTGTAATTCTTTTAATTCTTTTTTTAGCTCATCTTCTTTATTGTATAATTCCATTAATAAAGGGTTGTAAGTATTTTTTATAGATTTTCTTTTTTCGATAAATGATTTTACCTTACTGTGTACTATGTTAATTATTTTAATACATTGTTTCCTTAATTTGTGTATATATTTTGTTGTTTTATCTATAACTTTATCTAAGATATCTAATAATTTATCTAGTTTATCCAAAATTTAACCTCCCTAGTAAAAAAATCTTATAATATAATTTTACCTTATATAAAATGTTATACAAGGAGTTTGGCAAATGAATAAAGAAAAAAATTTTTTAAGTAACTTCAATAAATTTTATACAGAAAGAAATAAGAAAAAAATTAAAGAGATAGAGGGAAAAAATATAGAGTTAGAAGAAAAGATTAAAGAGATGAAGGAATTTGTCCAAAGTGAGCAGATGAAATTAGAAGATATAGAGAGTGAAAATAACTCTATAAAAGAACAATTTAAAAGAACGAAAGATATATTTTTTCATAGGGGAATAACATTTACTGTAATAGACAAAGGTCATGGTATAAAAGAATGGGACAATCTTTATATAAATAAAAAGAGTGGACTATGGATTGTTCAAACAAAAGAGGGAGAAGATATAAAAGTATTGGATAAAGATACTTCTAATATTTTAGAAGAAATTTTAAAAGATAAAAATTATAGCTTAGTAGTAACAAGAATAGAGGATAAATTTATAAAGATTAAACTTCACACAGTTTAATCTTTTTTTATTTTCTTTATAAATTCCTTAAAATTTAGTTTTATCCTTAAATGAGGGCTAAAATTAAATTTTAAAATTAAGGAGAAGTAATATGGAAAATAAAAAATTAGAAGTAATAAAATTAAATAAAAATATAGGTAAAAGGAAGATAATAAATGATTTTACCTTTGACGTATATAAAGGTGATATATGCGGATTTGTAGGACCTAATGGATCAGGAAAAACTACCACAATAAGAATGATCACTGGATTGATAAAGCCAACCAATGGAAGTGTGCTTATAAATGGAGAGGATATTACAAAGGATCGTAAAGCTGCTTTAATTAAATTAGGGGCTATGGTAGAATCTCCAATATTTTTCGCTTATATGTCTGGAAGAAAAAATCTACAAAACTTAGCTAGGTTAAATCCTAATATGGATAGGAAAGAGCAGTTAATTAGAGTGGAAGAAGCTTTAAAAATTGTTGGACTTCAAGCTAGGGGTGACGACAAAGTAAAGACTTACTCTTTAGGAATGAAGCAGAGATTAGGTATTGCTCAAACTCTTTTAAATGATCCAGAGGTTATAATACTAGATGAACCAGCTAATGGATTAGACCCTTTAGGTATTAGAGAACTTAGAGAATTAATACTGACTTTGAACAAAAAAAGAGGAATAACATTTTTTATCTCTAGCCATCTTTTAGATGAACTACAGCAAATATGTAATAGATTAATAATAATTAAAGAAGGTAATATGTTGTGGCAAGGGTCAACAGAGGAACTATTAAAGGATAAAGGAGTAAATAATTCTTTAGAAGATGCCTTTGTAAAACTTATGTATGGAGGAGAAAGATAAAAGATGAAAGCTTTAATATTAAGTGAATTAGAAAGGATATGGAGTAAGAAAAGCACTTGGCTCATCTTATTATCTATTCCTTTGGTTATATATGCTTCGGCAAGATATTATTTAGGACATAATTTAAGTATGACTATAGATAGTCCTGAGTACACTTCCTTTGGTAATTTTACTAATGCGGTTATACAAGAACAATTAATACTATTTTTTAATATAGTGCTAATACTCTTGTGCATACTAGTTTTTACAGATGAATTCACCAGCGGAAGCATAAGGATGGTTTTTATAAGACCAGTTTATTATTGGGAAATATTTTTTAGTAAATTATGTTCTATAGCTATAACTATGTTTGTTTTTGTAATGGCTTATTTTATATTAAGTTTACCTATTGGTTATATTTTAATGCCTAAATTAGAGAAGGTGAGTATTTTTTATCACAGTAGTAAATTTACTATAAAAGAGAGTATTTTATATGGAATTAAATATTATACTGTTGCCTATTTAACTCTAATGTCCATGGCTTTTGTAATAGGCTTTATAGCTATGGTAAGTAAAAGTATAACTTCAGCTGCTGGAATGAGTATTACTTTTTTATTTGCTTCACTTATATATCCACAAATTTTAATGATTGCATTTAGAGAAATGTCAGATAAAGTAATGACATATCAACTTTTATCAATAACTCATATTCAACACATGGGTATTGCTATGATGCTTGGAGAAAAAGGTTTTTTTAGTAGCTTTATTTTGATTGTTTTAGCACTGTATATTATAGTTTTTGGAATATTGTCCTACCTTATTTTTAATAAGACATCTAAATACGTGTAGAGGGGGAGAGGAAAAATGAAAAGACTTATAAGAAGCGAATTAGAGCGTGTCATCAATAGACCTAAAACCAAAGTATCCTTTATATTATTAATTTTAATAACAGTATTATGGGGAAAATTAATGGGTGGGTGGAATGTAGGATTTTATGATCAAAATAACACTACCACATTAAATTCACTGAACTTTTCTATGTTTATATTAAGGGACATTCATTTACCTTTAATGTTTATAATACTACCTATGTTATATGGTGATGCTTTAAGTGAAGAAAAGGCGACAGGGTGCTATAGAAATATCGCCACAAGACCTTATAAAAGATGGCAGTTTATAGCCGCTAAGTTAATATCACAAATAATAGTTACTTTTATTATAATAAGCAGTTTATTTATAATATCAAGCATATGTGGGAACTTTTTTGTGCAAAAGGTAGAATATACAACTTTTATGAATCAAGAAAAGATTTTTTATTTTAAAGATGCACTTATATATGGCATAAAGTTTTATTTTATGGAATTTATTATTATTTCAGCACTACTTTCGGTGATGAGCATGGTGGCTTCTATAATCCCTAATGCTATATTGTGTATTTTAGGAACTATAGGAATCTTTGTTGGAGGAATATATGTTAGTGACAATTTTATTTTATTTTTAAGCAGCTCAGAAAATATCTTCAAAATTTTAAATGGAGTGGCTTCAAATAATATATATATAATATTATTTTCTACAATAGTAATTCCAACAATAATTAGCATATTTTTATGGGTGAAAAAAGATTGGCTATTTTAGTATAGGGTAAAATTAATTATAATAGATATTGATATTACAATATTATGGAGGAAGAATTTAATATGTATGAAAAAATATTAATTGTTGATGATGAAGAACATATAATATCCTTCATAAAGGATGCTCTTTTAGATGAGGGGTATGAGGTATTCACTGCCCAAAATGGAGATGAAGCCATAGAAAGCGTGAAAATAAAACCAGATTTAATCCTTTTAGATATTATGATGCCAGGTAAAGATGGCTTTAAAGTATGTGAATCCATAAGAAATATAGTAGATTGTCCCATAATATTTTTAAGTGCAAGGGGAGAAGAAGGAGATAAGATAAAGGGATTGATGTTGGGGGGAGACGATTATATAGTAAAGCCTTTTAGTATAAGAGAATTAAAAGCTAGAGTTTCTGCTCACCTAAGGAGAGAAAAAAGAGCTATAAGTAATAATCCTTCTAGGTTGTACTTTAAAGAGTTGAGTATAGATCTTTTATCAAGAGAAGTATATATTGGAAATGAAATAATAAATACTACAAAAAGAGAGTTTGATATAATAGAGCTCCTATCCCTCCATCCAGGTCAAGTATTTTCAAGGGAGCAAATTTATGAAAAAATATGGGGATATGAGGGAGAAGGGGATTCTTCTAATGTAGCGGAACATGTAAAAAATATTCGTCAAAAAATAGCTGCCTTATCTTCAGAAATAGATTATATTGTGACGGTGTGGGGAGTAGGGTATAAATGGGAGAGATTTAATTGAGTAAAAATTCCTCTTTTAAAAAACAATTCATATATAATTTTATGTATATAATAATTGCTAGTATTATTTTTAGCATTATAACTTATACGGTATATTTAAGTTTTATTAATATGGGATTAATTTTACCTAGCAACTATTATGAAAAAAAGGTATCTCCTATAATGGATTACATTGATAAAAAAGGTGCTGAGATTTTAGATGAAAGTGAGAGAGAGGATTTAGAAAAAATAATACCTGTAGATGGTATGAAGTATGGTGTAGTTGATAAAAATATCAAATTACTATATGGAAATATTGAAAAATTAAGTGAGAAAAACATTGAAGATATAAAGGAAGGAAAAGAACGTAGTAATTTCAATCAAAAATTTGATGTTTTTCAACAGGGAGTTATTATATATCATCCGATTAAAAATGGGGATAAAATAGAAGGTAATATTATATTAGAATATGTTCTTACTCCCAGGGCTAAAAATCCTAAATATAATTTTTTAGTGCCACCAGAGATATTTATATTTCTTTCTCCTATTATATATGTAGTGCTTTTTGCATTATTATTTTCTAGGAGATTTAGCAAAAATATAAATAAGCCAATACAAGATTTAATACAGGCTTCAAAAAAGATAAAGGAAAGAGATTTAGATTTTTCTATTGATTATAATTCTAAAAATGAGCTAGGAGAATTAGTAGAGTCCTTCGAAGAAATGAGAAAAGGACTTAGTGACTCTTTAACTCGCCAATGGGAAATAGAAAATGAAAGAAGAGAAATGGTAAGAGCTATTGCTCATGATCTAAGAACTCCACTGACTATAATAAAAGGACATTTAGAAATTCTTCAAGATGGAGGAGTGGAAAATAAAGATAGACTATTAAGATATCTAGATATTATGGATGATAATACGAAAAGAGCTATTAAATTAATAGAAGATATGAATATGTTAGCTAAAATAGAGGGTGTAGAATTTACACTAAACTTTACTCCAGTAGACATCATAGATTTTATAAATAAAAAAAGTGAAGAATATACTTTATTATGTAGTAAAAAAAGTATTGAATTTAAAAATTTAATAGAAGACAAAAGAAAAAGTAAGGGTTTAATAAATATCGATAAGGATAGAATTTCTCAAATTTTAGATAATATTATTTTTAATAGTTTTAGATTTATAAAAGAAAAAGGAAATATATTTTTACATGTTACAATAGAAGAAAATAAAGTCACTATGAAAATAAGTGATGATGGAGAAGGTTTTTCTCCAAGAGATTTGAAAAATGTATTTAAAAAGTTTTACCAAGGTGATGAGAGTCGTTCAAAAGAAAAAGGGCATTCAGGTTTGGGGCTTTATATTTCAAAATTAATAGTTGAAAAACATGGAGGAGAAATAAAAGTATATAATAGTAAAGAAGGAGGGGCAAATGTGGAATTCTACATTTGTTTTTAGCCCCTTCTTTTTTTTGTTGGATTTTTGCCTCATAATTAACAAACTATAAGGCTTGATATGCTAAAAAGCAACAGCATAATTGAATTTTATATAAAAATAAGAATTGTTTTATGTATAAATATAAATTTTATTAGAGTGTTGATATACTTTAATAATTTAACGCTTTACAATGGTAAATCAAAGAGAAAGTAATTATTATGCATGCATGAATGAATAAATATGCATTAAGTATATGGAATATTTTGAAAATATGAATAGATGTAATTATAATAAGTGCTATGAAGACGTTGCAAATAAAGGTCTTTAGAAAAATAGATAAAAAAATATTTAAATTTTATAAAAATGATATTGCATATTTATAAAATTGATTGTATAATCATAATAACGAAAGGCAAACAAAAGGAGATGGGGCTATGAAAAAAATTCTTGCATTAATTGTAATACTATTAATAGGCTTTTCTACATTAGTAGGATGCGGTAATGAGAAAGAAGAAGTAGAAAACATTAATTCCTTAGAGAGGGTTAAAAAAGAAGGAGTGTTGTTGATTGGGCTAAATGACACTTATCCTCCAATGGAATTTAGGGATGAAAATAATAATTTGGTAGGATTTGATATTGACTTAGGAAATGAACTTGCCAAAAAAATTGGGGTTAAGGCAGAGTTTATAAAAAACGATTGGAAAGGAATAATTCTATCACTTAAATCTAAAAAATATGATATGGTACTTTCCGCTATGACTATAACTGAAGAAAGAAAAAAAGAAATAGATTTTTCAGATCCATACATAGTAGGAGGACAAAAAATAGTTGTTAAGAAGGAAAATACCTCTATAAAAGATACACCAGATTTAAAGGATAAGGTAGTAGGAGTACAGCTAGGTACAACTGGTGAAACGGCTGCACAAAAGATTGATGGAATAAAAGAGATTAAAAAATACGATGGTATAACAGAAGCTTTTAATGATCTATCTGTTGGAAGAGTTGATGCAGTTATAGCAGATGGACAGGTTGGAGGATATTATTTAAAGAAAAGAGGAGGAGACTTAGTTCTTCTCGATGCTAAGCTTTCAGAAGAAAATGTAGGTATTGGTTTTAGAAAAGAGGATAAAGAACTGAAAGATGCGATTCAAAAAGCATTTAATGAATTGAAAGAAGAGGGTACTTTGTCAAAGCTATCAGAGAAATGGTTTGGATATGATTCCTACAAATAACTAAGACCCCTTTTTATAAAAATTTCATATAAAGCCCCTGTGAAAGGTAAAACTTCATTGGGGCACCAATTTTGAAAAATAATTTTTAATATATAAATTAAAAGGAGAGATATTTAATGAAAAAGGCAGTAAAGGCATTATTGATATTTACTATTATAGGAAGTCTTCTTGCAGGTTGCGGAGGAAAAGATAAAGGAAATGGAACGGCGGCTAATACTTTAGAAAAAGTAAAGCAGGAGAAAAAAATAAAAATAGGTCTTGAAGATACTTATCCTCCAATGGAATTTAGAAATGAAAAAAATGAACTTGTAGGATTTGATATTGATCTAGCAAATGCTATCGGTGAAAAACTTGGAGTAGAAACTGAATATGTAATCACAGAGTTTGGTGGACTAACAATGGCTCTAAATTCAGGGAAATTTGACATGTCATTATCAGCTATAAGTGTAAATCCAGATAGAGCTAAAGAAGTAGATTTTTCAGAACCATATGTTACAGGTGGTCAGGCTGTTATAGTAAAGAATGATAATACAGATATCACAAAAGTTGAGGACTTAAAAGGCAAAATTGCTGGAGTTCAATTAGGCACCACTGGAGAAGAAGCAGCTAAGAAAATTGAAGGGCTAAAAGAAGTAAAAACCTATGATAAAGCAACTCAACCTTTTCAAGATTTAGAGATAGGAAGAATACAAGCAGTTGTCGTTGATGAATTTGTTGGAAGATATTATTTAGCTAAACAAGAAGGAAAGTTTAAAGTTGCAACAACTTTAGAAGAATAACCAATAGCTATAGCGTTTAAAAAGGGCGATAAAGAGTTACAAGAAGAAGTTAAAAAGGCTATAGAAGAATTAAAACAAGATGGAACTATGTCTGAACTATCAAAAAAATGGTTTGGTGAAGATATTTATAAAAAATAGTTAAACTAGAAATGAAGTTTTATAAAAAGGGGTGGCGAAGCTTTGGATATCAATCTATTGAAACAAATATTTCCAATATTATTAAAATCAACAGGAATGACTGTATTATTAACGGTAATTTCTGTAGTCTTAGGAACTTTAATCGGTGTAGTGGTAGCATTACTTAAAATGTCAAAGAATAAATTGATATGTTCAGTAGCTTCACTGTATACATGGATAATTAGGGGTACTCCTATGCTATTACAATTATTTTTCTTCTACTATGGATTACCTTTTATGGGAATAAAATTAGAGCCTATGTCGGCAGCTATAATTGGTTTGAGTTTAAACTCAGGGGCATATATGGCTGAAATAATTAGAGGTGGTATCTTAGCTATAGATAAAGGGCAGTTTGAAGCTTGTAAGGCTTTGGGATTTACCTATGGTCAAACTATGAAAAGAGTAATACTTCCTCAAACTTTTAAAATACTAATACCACCAGTAGGTAATGAATTTATAACAATTTTAAAGGATACATCATTGGTTTCTGCCATAGCCATGGAAGAGTTGATGAGAACTGCACAGCAAATATACTCAGCTAATTTTAGACCAATGGAACCATTTTTCATTGCAGCATGTATTTATTTAGCTTTAACTACTGTGTTTACTGGCGCATTTGCAATCTGGGAGAAGAAACTATCTAGATATTAAAAGTAAGGAGGAAATATAACTATGTATATGATAGAAGCTATGGATGTTACCAAGAAATTTGGCAATTTAACAGTGTTTGAAAATTTAAATGTAAATGTTAGAAAGGGAGAAGTTTTAGTTATCATTGGGCCTTCAGGTTCAGGTAAAAGTACTTTTCTAAGATGTTTAAATCACCTAGAGAGCATAAACGATGGACAGATAATAATTGAAGGTGAAGAGTTAGATGGAAAAAATAAAAGTTTGGTAAGAAAAATAACCACTAAGATGGGTATGGTATTTCAAAACTTTAATCTTTTCCCACATATGACAGCACTAGAAAATGTCATGGAAGCACCTGTTACAGTGAAAAAAGAAAATAAGAATGAAGCAAGATTAAAAGCTGAAAGATTACTAAAAAAAGTTGGATTAGGAGATAAAATGGATTACTATCCTTCTAAGCTTTCAGGAGGACAAAAGCAAAGGGTGGCAATAGCAAGAGCTCTTGCTATGGAACCGGATATAATGCTCTTTGATGAACCAACTTCAGCCTTAGACCCAGAATTAGTTGGAGAGGTTTTAAATGTTATGCAAGACCTAGCCAGTGAAGGGATGACTATGGTGGTGGTAACTCACGAAATGGGATTTGCTAAAGATGTAGCAGATAGAGTTATATTCATGGATGGTGGAAAAATTGTGGAAGAAGGGGTACCAGATGATATTTTCGCTTATCCAAAGCAGCATAGAACAAAAGAATTTTTAAAGAAGGTAATTTAATTTAGATGATTAGATTTTTAGATGTTCAGATGAATATATAGTTAGATGTTGGATTGGGGAAATCAAACATCTAACTAAAAATCTGGAAGTATAAAAATTAATTATATGACTGCATAGAAGATAAACATTAAATAATAGGGGGCTAAATTATGAATAAAGAAAAAGTTATATTAGCATATTCAGGCGGATTGGATACATCTATAATAATTCCATGGTTACAGGAAAACTATGACTTAGAAGTTATAGCTGTGTGTATAGATGTGGGACAAGATGATGATATGAAAGAAGTGAAAAAAAAGGCCATAAGAACTGGAGCAGCAAAGGTTTATGTGGAGGATGTAAAAGAAGAGTTCGTAAAGGATTATGTGTATAAAGCATTAAAGGCTGGGGCAATTTACGAAGATAAATATCTTCTTGGAACATCTCTTGCAAGACCACTTATCGCTAAAAAGCTAGTTGAAATAGCAAAAATTGAGGGGGCAAAATATATATGTCATGGCTGCACTGGAAAAGGAAATGACCAAGTAAGATTTGAAGTGGCCATTGCATCTTTTGATCCATTTATCGAAATCATAGCTCCTTGGAGAATATGGGATATTTCCTCAAGGGAAGATGCCATAGATTATGCCTTAGCTAAAGGAGTAGATGTTCCTGTAACAAAGGAAAAGATATATTCCGTTGATAAAAATATATGGCATGTTAGTCATGAAGGTGGAGATTTAGAAGATCCGCAAAATGAACATAAGATAGATTTATACTCTACCATAACAGCGCCAGAAAAGGCCAAAGATGAACCTACTTACGTAGAAATTTACTTTGAAAAGGGAGAACCTAAAAAAGTAAATGGAGTAGAACTAAATGGAGTAGAACTAATAACTACTTTAAATAAAGTTGGGGCAGAAAATGGAGTAGGTATAATCGATATAATTGAAAATAGACTTGTTGGAATGAAGTCTAGAGGAGTATATGAAACGCCAGGTGGAACAATTCTTTATGAGGGGCATAAAGAATTAGAAAGATTGACTTTAGATAAATTAACTTATCATTATAAGCAAGGGCTAGCTTTAAAATATGGCGAACTTGTTTATGATGGATTATGGTTTACGACTTTAAAGGAATCATTAGATGCTTTTGTAGATAAAACACAAGAAAATGTTACGGGGACAGTTAAGTTAAAACTATACAGAGGAAATGTAACTAATGCTGGAGTATTTACAGAAAATGCTCTATATGACAAAGATATATCTTCCTTTGGAGCAAGCGACTTATATAGTCATAAAGATGCTGATGGATTTATAAAATTATTTAGTCTTCCATCAAAAATAAAAGCACTGAAAAAGAATTAAAATCTTATAATTAAAAGTTAAGAGTTTTGGATAAGTTTCCTTAACTCTTCATTTTTAATCTTTAACTTTTACTAAATAAATTAACAAGGTCTGATTAAAGAAATATAGTATGGCTGATTAAATGATATTTATAGTGCATAAAATCGATCAGTGTATAGGATTATACACTAGATATTTTGAGGAGTGATATAAGATGAAACTTTGGGGTGGAAGATTTAAAGATAAAGAAAGTAAGCTTATGGAAGATTTCAATAGTTCCTTGAGCTTTGATAAGGAACTATATGAATATGATATAAAAGGCAGTATTGCTCATGTGAAAATGCTAGCTAAATGTGAAATATTAACAGAGGATGAAAGAGATAAGATCATAGAGGGTCTTTCTTCTATATTAAATGACATTAATGAGGGACAGTTATTAATAGAAGGGGACTATGAAGATATACACAGCTTTGTGGAAATGAACTTGATTTCTCGCATTGGAGATGTGGGTAAAAAACTTCATACCGCAAGAAGTAGAAATGATCAAGTTGCAGTAGACTTCAGACTTTATGCGAAAGATAAAGCTAAAGAGATTATAGATGAAATTGGGGAGCTTAAGGAAGTTATAGTGGAGCTTGGAGAAAAGAATAATGTGATTATGCCAGGATACACTCACCTTCAAAGGGCCCAAGTAGTTACTTTTAAATATCATATTATGGCGTACCATAGCATGCTTTCAAGGGACAAAAAAAGAATGATAAATGCATTGGATATAATGGACGAAAGCCCATTAGGATGCTGTGCTTTAGCGGGAACCACCTATGATACAGATAGAAAATTTACTGCAAAAGAATTGGGTTTTAAAAAGCCAGTAGACAACTTCTTAGATGGAGTAAGTGATAGAGATTTTGCCATTGAAATTTTAGGAGCATGTTCTATAATAATGATGCACTTAAGTAGACTTAGTGAAGAGATAATACTTTGGAGTAGTAAGGAATTTGACTTTATAGAAGTGAGCGATGAATTTTCTACAGGAAGCTCTATAATGCCTCAGAAGAAAAATCCCGATGCAGCAGAGCTAGTTAGAGGAAAAACTGGCCGCGTTTATGGAGATTTAATTTCCCTACTCACTACTATGAAGGGTATTCCTCTAGCCTATAACAAGGACATGCAAGAAGACAAAGAAGGATTTTTTCATGGAGTTAATACGGTGTTAAGCTGTCTTAAAATAATGAAAGGCATGCTTTCGAGCCTAAAAGTAAAGGAAGAAAATACTAAAAGAGCTGTGAAAAAGGGTTTTTTAAATGCTACAGAGGGAGCGGACTATTTAGTAACTAAAGGTATTCCTTTTAGAGATGCTCATGAAATAATAGGCGAAATAGTACTTTATTGTGAGGGGACAGGTAAGACAATAGAAGACTTAGCTCTAGAAGAACTTCAAAAATTTAGCCCAGCATTTGATAGAGACATTTATGACTTTATCGATTATGAAAACACCTTGAAAAGAGGAATAAAAAAAGAAATAATTAAATAATATGAGAAGAAGTAAAAAGAAACACATGGAATAATTTAATTAGACCCTGTGTTTCTTTTTATAATAGTAAAGGGGGACAGTCATTAATGAAAAGGGACAGTCATTTATAAATAGGCACGATTAAGAATAAAAACAAATATTTTCCAAAAGGATTTCATAGAGATTACGATATATATAATATCATATATTGGTAAAGGGGATTTTTTTATGGATATTAAAGGTATATCAATAGTAAACACAAAAGGTACATTTATTGATTTTATCAATAAGAATAGCAGTTTTAAAAACTTAAATGGATCTTCTCAATCTAAAGTAAATGCTTTAAATAAAGAAAACAATGATTTGCAAATATCTCAAAAGGCATTTTTAAAGTATGATGTAACGCAAAAGCTGAGGGAAGCTTTTGAGAATGGCAAAAAGAATGGAGAATTTTTCGAGAACATAGTAGAGGAATATAAGAAAATAGCGGAAAATATAGGGGAAGAGGAAAAAGCTTTATTGGAGGAATGCTTTGATGAGGTGTTAAATTGGGGTGTTAATACTATAGCAGATGAGTTTGATTCTTTCTTTAATTATTCATCTAGAATGTTAGATGGATATGGCATGACTAATGATGGAAAAACTTTTAATAAAGAAGAATTTAAAAAACATTTTATGTCTGCTTTAGAAAAAAGTTTAAAAGGAGAAGCAACTAACGAAACCGGAGACTCTTTAGAAAAGATGTCCCTAGATGATATTAAAAATATAACTGCATTTTTAAATAATATGAATAAGCTTCCTTTTACTAACAATATAAAAGATGCTGAAAACAATATAAATAATTTTATGAAATCTAATAGAGAACTTTTAGATAAGATGAACATATCTGATGAAGCAAAAGAAACATTAAAAGAAACTATGAAAAATAATGCTAAAGCTTATGCTAAGGTGACATCATATAAAAACCAGATGAATGACTACGATAAAGAAATTGAAAAGCTATTTAATTTATTGTCAGGATTAAACTCTAGGTATGAGGGCTTGGAAAAAATCTTAGAAAAATATAAGAAGGAAAATAACATGAAAATGATTACCTTTCACTTGAGAAGCCAAGGAGAGCTTCAAAAGGAAATGGACGGTATAAGGGAAAAAATTGAAGGGGTTAAAAAAGATAGAGAAAAGTTACAGAAAAAACCAGATACCATAGAATCCAGCGATGGATATAAAGAATTAAGCAAATATATAAGTTAAAAGAATATTTTAAAGGAAGTAAAGTTACTTCCTTTATTTTTTATTAAATTAGCAATTAAATTTATAAAAATATGAATCAAAGAAAAATAAACCACAAGATCAGTGGTTTATTTTTCTTTAATGATGTTTTAAATGATGCTTTTAATAATATACTTAGAATTTCATAAAAATAACGAATTTATAATATACCTTTTAATTAACAGTAATATTTTAATTATGACTATATAAGATTAATAAATTGATTAATAAATTATTAATTGATTAATATATAAATATTTTGGAAAATTTGAACAAAGAGTAATAAGTTAATATAATATAGATAAAATGGTATAAATTTAAGGAGGGTTTTATGAAGTATAACTTTGATGAAATAATAGATAGAAGAAATACAGATTGTGTGAAATGGGATTGTAATAAAAAAGCGGGAAATCATGATGATGCTATACAGATGTGGATAGCAGATATGGATTTTAAAGTTCCAAGAGAAGTTGTAGAATCAATCAAAGCTAGGGCAGAACATGGAATTTTTGGATATACAGATTTAAATGAACAGTATTTTAATTCTATTATGAGTTGGATGAAAAAGCATCATAATTTTGACATAAATAAAGAATGGATACTTTCTGCACCTACAATAGTATCAGCTTTATATTGGATTGTACAAACCTATACATCAGTAGGTGATAAAGTTATAATTCAGACTCCTGTATATCATAGATTTAAAGGGGCTATTGAAGATAATAATAGAGTGATATTGGAGAATCCCTTAAAGGAAGTGGATGGAAAGTATTATATGGATTTCGAGGATTTAGAAAGCAAAATTGATTCAACTGTTAAGATGATAATTTTATGTAATCCTCACAATCCAGTAGGTAGAGTTTGGACTAGAGAAGAATTGACTAGATTAGGAGATATATGTTTAAAGAATAATATTTTAATTGTTTCTGACGAGATACATTGTGATCTTGTTTTTAAAGAATATAAGCATACAGCATTTGCGTCAATATGTCCGGAATTCGCGAGGAATTCAATTACTTGTATAGCTCCAACAAAAACTTTTAATTTGGCAGGACTTCATGTGTCAAACATAGTCATACCAAATCCAGAGTTAAGAGAAAAATTTAATCTCACATTAAAATTAAATGCCATGGGAAGTATTAATATATTTGGAATGACAGCATTAATTGCAGCTTACGAAAAAGGTGAGATATGGTATGAAGAGATGATGGAGTATATTGAAAATAATTATAACTATCTAAAAGATTATATAGATAAATATATACCAAAATTAAAAGTGACTAAAGCAGAAGGGACATATTTAGCTTGGATTGACTTTAAAGAATTAGGCATGAGTGAGGAAAAATTAAATAAATTTTTAATAGAAGAAGGAAAAATAGTTTTAAATGAAGGGTCTATATTTGGTAAAAATGGTGAATGTTTTGGAAGGATAAATTTTGCGTGTCCAAGAAAAATTCTAGAAGAAGCTTTAAACAGACTAAGCAAAATAATTAATAATATGTAGTAATATTAATAACAATGTTAAGTAGTGGAGGAGAAAAATGAATGAATTTTTAGAGAAAATAATATCAGATAACAAAAAACATTTAGATAGAGGAGAAGTGGCTTCATATATTCCAGAGCTTAAAAAGGCCGATAAAAATGCTTTAGGTATATATATAAGCAGTTTAGATGGAAAGGAATATTTTGCAGGAGATTATCATACTAAGTTTACAATACAAAGTATATCTAAAATAATTACATTGACACTGGCTATCATAGATAATGGAAAGGACTACGTATTTTCAAAAGTAGGTATGGAGCCAACTACAGAAGCATTTAATTCAATAATTGATCTTGAATTAAAAAATTTAAACAAGCCTTTAAATCCTATGATTAATGCTGGAGCTATAGCTACAGTTTCTATGGTTAAAGGTAAGGATAAAGATGAAGCGTTTAGTAGAATATTAGAATTTACAAAGAAGCTATGTGGAAATGAAAATTTAAAGGTTAATGAGAGTGTTTATACTTCAGAAGCCAGAACGGGAAATAGAAATAGAGCACTGGCTTATTTTATGAAAAGTACAAGCGTAATAGAAAAGGATGTTGATGAAGTTTTAGACGTATACTTTAAACAATGTTCTATAGAGGTTACCTGTAAAGATTTATCTAAAATAGCTCTAGTCTTTGCTAATGAAGGAGTATTGCCTTGGAGCAGAGAAAGAATTATTCCAAAAGAAATAGTTAGAATAGTAAAAACTATAATGGCCACTTGTGGTATGTATGACGGTTCAGGGGAATTTGCTGTAAATATAGGACTACCTTCTAAATCAGGAGTAGGTGGCGGTATATTGGCTGTAGCTCCAAGAAAAATGGGTATAGGTATAGTAGGACCAGCCTTAGATAAAAAAGGAAATAGTATAGGCGGCGTAGAAGTGCTAAAAGATTTATCACAAGAATTAGACTTAAATATATTTTAGAATTTACTAATGCAAAATCCCTATGAAAAAATTATAGGGATTTTTGTTGTTTATTTTTTCAGAAAAATTATGTTTTTCATTATATTTTAAAATGATTAAACATAATAAAAAAATAGCAACTTATTCAATATAATTAAAATATGATAAAAAAATAACAATACATACATAGTGCTATTATTAAATTGTTAATTTCAAAGCTATACTATTATGACATCGATATTTTCAAAAAATTGAACTATTTGGCCTATGTAAATATAATATAATTAAATTAATATATGCGCGCAATTTTAATAAGCAAAACAGTTGATTTAATATTGTGAAAATACAACATTAGGAGGAATAATAATGGATTTAATGCAAACGATAACTGACTTCCTATGGGGATGGCCACTGATAATATTAATATTTGGAGTATCCCTGGTATATGGTTTTGAACTTAAGTTTCTTCAGTTTAGAAAATTTGGATTTATAATGAAAAATACTTTTGGTAAAATATTTGAAAAAGATACTTCAGGAGAAGGTACGGTAACACCATTCCAAGCCGTTTCAACGGCACTAGCTGCAACATTAGGAGTTGGCAGTATAGCAGGTGTTGGTGTTGCAGTTGCAATAGGTGGCCCAGGAGCTGTGTTTTGGATGTGGGCAGTTGCTTTTATAGCCATGCTTACTAAGTATGCTGAAATAACTTTAGCGGTGAAGTATCGTGAAAAGAACCCTGAAAATGGTGAATTCCAGGGTGGACCAATGTATTATATAAAAAATGGTTTAGGCAAAAAATATAATTGGGTATCAATAGGTTGGTCTGTAGTATTTACTTTTATGATGTTTATAGGTGGTTTTGTTCAGTCTAACTCAATGGCAGAAGTAGTATACGAAAGCTTTAAAATCAATAAGCTAACAGTTGGTATAATATTAGCTATAATATCGGGTGTAGTAATTATAGGTGGTATAAAAACTATAGGAAAATTTGCTGAAAAGGTAATTCCAGTTATGGCGGTACTATATGTAGGAGCGAGCCTTATAATTATAGTTATGAATGCAAGCGGAATAATACCAGCATTTAAGAGTATATTTGTTGACGCATTTACAGGTAGTGCAGCAGCAGGTGGATTCGCAGGAGCAACAATACTTGCAGCTATGAGAAATGGTTTTGCAAGAGGAATTTATTCAAACGAGTCAGGTATGGGTACAGCACCAGTTGCTCACTCATCAGCAACAACTTCATATCCAGCAAAACAGGGAATATGGGGATTATTTGAAGTATTTATGTCATCAATAGTAATTTGTACCATGACAGCACTTGTAATACTTACAAGTGGGGTACTACAAACAGGTAAAGGTGGAGCCGCATTGACAGCTACAGCTTTTAGAAATTCATTAGGATTTAGTGGTGACTTGATTGTAACTATATGTATAGTATTATTTGCATTCACTACAGTATTAGTTGACGGATATTATTCAGAAACAGGACTTATTTATTCAATTAAAACTACTAAATTTTTGATTCCTTTTAGAATTTTCTACTGTTTAGGATTAATATATGGAGCAGTTGGAGGACTTGAGGTAATATGGGGATTATTCGATTTCTTCATGGCTTTTGAAGTTATAATAAATCTAATAGTACTTCTAAAACTTAGAAAAGACGTTGTTTATGAGACTGAAAGATATTTTAATAGTGACGAAGTTAAGGAAATATCAAAACAAGCAAGTTAAATTATTCACATAAATCATATTTAATATTTAGTATATGAATAAATTGAGATATGACAAGAAGGACATGCCTTGTATGCAAGATATAAAAGAGAGGAATATCGGGATGGAAAAGCTGCTAGAGAATATAATAGAGAGCAATAGAAAATATACTGTACAAGGAGAATTAGCGTCATATATACCAGAACTTAAAAAGGCGAATAAGGATGCTTTGGGAATATTTGTTACTACTCTTGATGGAGAGGAATTCTATGCAGGTGACAACGAAATAAAATTTACCATTCAAAGTATATCTAAAATAATATCTCTAATTATAGCTATTATGGATAATGGAAAGGATTACGTATTTTCTAAAGTAGGGGTGGAGCCTACTACAGATGCATTCAATTCAATAATTGATCTTGAATTGAAAAATTTAAACAAGCCTTTAAATCCTATGATTAACGCTGGAGCTATAGCTACAGTTTCTATGATTAAAGGTAAGGATAAGGATGAAGTATTTAGTAGGATATTAGAATTTACAAAGAAGCTATGTGGAAATGAAAATTTAAAAGTCAATGAAAGCGTTTATATTTCAGAAAAAAACACAGGAAGTAGAAATAGATCATTGGCCTATTTTATGAAAAGTACAGGCATAATAGAAAAGGATGTTGAAGAAGTTTTAGACGTATACTTTAAACAATGTTCCATAGAGGTTACTAGCAAAGATTTATCAAAAATAGCTCTTGTTTTTGCTAATGAGGGAGTATTACCTTGGAGTCAAGAGAGGGTTATTCCAAAAGAAGTAACTAGAATAGTAAAGACTATAATGACAACTTGTGGTATGTATGATGCCTCAGGGGAATTTGCTGTAAATATAGGACTACCTTCTAAATCGGGAGTAGGTGGCGGTATATTGGCTGTAGCCCCAGGGAAAATGGGTATAGGCATAGTAGGACCAGCATTAGATGAAAAAGGAAATAGTATAGCTGGAGTAGAAGTGCTAAAAGACTTATCTCATAAATTGGACTTAAGTATATTTTAAAATAGAAATAAAGTACAGAGTATAAAATGTAAAGCATAAAGTACACAAGATAAAGTATATAAGATAAATACAGAAGTTTTGAATAAATCACCGAAAGGTGGTTTATTCTTTTTAAGGACTATTACTTGATTAAGTATACAAAAAGTGTTACAATTTAACGTAAGTGAATGTGGACGATAGAGGTGCAGTGTTTAATAGTACCTACGCAGATGTAAGCAGGATGATGTGTAGTGAAAGGAAATATTGCCGAAGTATACAGTTAACGCTTTAAGACTGTATGACTGGTTTTACCCAAAACATGAGTAAGACTGTCACAAAATTAATTTGTGGAGAGCTATCATTCAAACAATATGCATACACATCAATATGCTTAGTGTATACATACCCTTGAGTGATAAGACTTAAGGGTATTTTTGTTGAGATGTACTTCATCTTCCCCATATTATTCACTTAAAATAGTATAAGATATCTAGGAGGAAAAGATGAAAAGGAAAAATATTATTACTATTTTAACTTTAATGTTCATATTTTTATTTGCTACTACAGTATTTGGGGCAGAAGTAGATCCACAAGTAGCAAATGCTGAAAGATTTAAGTTATTAACATTAATACCACCTTTCATAGCTATTGTATTGGCATTTATTACAAAAAATGTTGTTATCTCACTGTTTATCGGAATTTTTTCAGGTACTTTTTTATTACAGTTAACTGGACATAATTTTTTTGGTGCATTTTTTTATGGGTTTCTAGATATAACTAACAAAGTAAGAGATTCTTTGGCAGATCCATGGAATGCTGGAATTATACTGCAATGTATGACAATTGGAGGTCTTATAGCGTTAGTTTCAAAATTAGGAGGAGCAAAAGCAGTTGCGGAAAGTTTGGCTAAGAAAGCTAAGTCACCAGTAAGTGCTCAGATTATTACTTGGCTATTAGGACTGCTTGTATTTTTCGATGACTATGCAAACTCACTTATTGTAGGACCTATAATGAGACCAGTTTCAGATAAAATGAAAATTTCAAGAGAAAAACTAGCCTTTATTGTAGATGCTACGGCAGCGCCAATTTCAGGTATTGCGTTAATTTCCACATGGATAGGATATGAAATAAGTTTAATAAAAGATGCTTATGCTTCAATTGGACAAGAAGTAAATGCTTATGGATTGTTTCTTCAAACAATACCATATAGATTTTATAATATATTAATATTACTATTTATTGTTGTTTCAGCTCTAACTTTAAGAGAATTTGGACCTATGTTAAAAGCAGAAAGAAGAGCAAGAACTACAGGTAAAGTTTTAAGAGATGGAGCTAAACCGATGGTATCATCAGAAGCTACAGCTTTAGAGCCTAAAGAAGGAATCAAATTAAGCGTTTGGAATGCTATTATACCAATAGGTGTATTATTAATCGGTGCTTTTGGAGGATTTTATTTTGATGGATATAAAGCTATAATGGGCGGAGAAAGTGAAGCTTTAAAGGCTACATTAATGAATAGCCCACTATCATTTGTTGCTATAAGAGAAACTTTTAGTTCATCAGATGCTAGTATAGTTTTATTTCAAGCGGCATTATTAGCTAGTATTGTTACTATTATTATGGGGATTTTTCAAAAGGTATTTACACTAGGAGAAGCTATCGATACATGGATTGAAGGTATGAAATCTTTAATTATTACAGGAGTTATATTGTTACTAGCTTGGACTTTAAGTGATGTTATAAAAGAATTAGGAACTGCTAAATTCTTAGTTACTATACTTGAACAGAGTGCTTTTCCAGCCTTCTTATTACCGACATTAATATTTATAATGGGATCAATAATATCCTTTGCCACAGGAACTTCTTATGGTACCATGGGTATACTTATGCCATTGACAATTCCAATAGCTTATACTCTTGGAGGAGAAGATCCTCAGTACATGATCGTTAGTGCAAGTGCTGTTTTAACTGGAGCTATATTTGGAGATCATTGTTCACCAATATCAGATACAACAATACTATCTTCAATGGGTACAGCTTGCGACCATATAGATCATGTAAATACTCAGATGTGGTATTCTTTAACTGTAGGAGTTATTACTATATTATTTGGGTATTTACCAGCAGGGTTAAATTTACCAATAACTATTATTTTACCAGTAGCAGCAGTTGCTACAGTAGCAACATTATTTATAATTGGTAAACCTGTAGAAGCAGTTGGAGTGAATGAAGTATTAGAAAAAAAGGTTGTATAAATTTAATATAAAAATATTGGCATTAATTATTAGTACTATCTAATAATTAATGCTTTCTGCAAAATAAAAGGAAATAGAAAATCTATTTCCTTTTATTTTTCAACGGATTTTGTACTCTAGTAAAATTTTTTGCAAAATAAACTTTGAGTATATTATCCATTTATTGTTTTTCTTCTCTTACTTCATTGTCTCTGCCTAAGAATGAAATAGCATACAATCCTGCTATGCCAACTAGAGCATAAATAACTCTTGAGAAGGCAGACATTGTTCCAAATAAAGTAGCAACTAAATCAAAGTTAAAAAATCCTATAAGTCCCCAATTAATTGCGCCTATAATAACTAATATTAGTGCCGTTAAATCCAATGCTCTCATATTTACATCTCCTTTGTTAATTTTATACTATAATTATATTGTTGACCAAAAAATAAAAAAATATAACAAAAAAAGAAATTCAAACTAAAAGTTTGAATTTCCGCTAGAATATAATATTCCTATCTAATTTTTGAAGTAAACATATCGCTGTAGAGGTCTTTTGAACACCATCTATTATTTGAATCTGCTCTGCCAATAGTTTTTGGAGATGAGATATATTTTGACAAATTAGCTTGAAAAATATACAGTACTCTCCAGTAGTGTAATACAATTCTACAACTTCAGGTATTTTTTCAAGATTTTCTGAAACGTTGGTTAAGTAAGAAGCTTTTTCAAGATTTATTCCTATAAAGCAAACAATATCATATCCTAATTTAGCGGTATCTATTATTAGCTTAGAACCTTTTATTATTCCTAGTTCCTCCATTTTTTTTATTCTAACATGTATAGTTCCTCCGCTAACATGACATTGTCTTGCAATTTCTAAATAAGGTGTTCTAGAGTCTTTTATTAATATACCTAATATTTCTAAATCCAGGGAATCAAGCTGTTGGCTTTTGTTAAAATCCAAATTAATCACCTCAAATTAATAATATATATATATATTATACAAAACATTTAAAATTCTGTTGATATATTTTCAAAAATATAGAATAATATATAGAGGAAAAGTTTTTTAAAGGGGGAATAACAATTGAGTTGGACTTATTTTTTAAAGTTATTAGCTTTTACCTTAGTTGTAATAATAAGTTACAATTTATTGAAAATTTTTGTGTTGTCAAAATATAAACCTAATAAGTGGATTATATTTGCCGTAGCTATAGCTGTTTTGACAAGTACAAATATGGCGAAAATAAGTTATAACACTCTTCCTGGATTAGCTGCATCAGCAATTTTTGCAATGGCTGTATTGTGGTTTGTGGATTTATTTAACGATGATAGACTAGATATGAAGAAGGAAAAAAAGAGTGATGTAAAGATAAAGCCAAAAGCTAAACCAAATAGAGTAAAGAATAATAAAGAAAAATAAAAAATAAAGTAAAGAACATATTAATAAAGAAGATGTTGGTATAAACTAACATCTTCTTTATTAATATATAAATTTTTATATAAAATTTGATTTTATTCGATAAAATTAAAGGATTTTAGAATTTTTTATAGAATGAATATAAAATAAGATTCTTATAATTAAGAAAAATTTATTTATAATAACTTTTTAAATTATTTTTTCAATTATAAAGGAGAGATTAGATGAAAAAGGAAATTATCCATTGCACAAAAGCAGCATCAGCTAGGGGACCATATTCACATGCAGTTAAGGTTGGAAATCTTTTATTTGTATCAGGGAGAACTCCTAGTGATTTGAAAACAGGAGAATTAGTGGAGGATAACATAAAAAATGCCACTAAAATAGCTTTAGAAAATGTAAAAGCTATTTTAGAAGAGGCAGGAACCACCTTAGAGAATGTTGTAAAAACTACTGTTTTCTTAAGAGATATGAATGACTTTAATGCTGTAAATGAGGTTTATGGAGAATATTTTAAAATAAATCCACCAGCTAGATCTTGCATACAAGTTGCTAGGCTACCTAGAAATGCCATGGTGGAAATAGAAGTTGTAGCAATAGTAGAATAGTAATAGTAAAGTAAAAGAGGAGAATTGATATGAAAGATTTTAAATTAATTTGTACAGCTTGTGGAAAAGAATATTCTATTGAAAGAGTAGATCCAAGATGCGATGATTGTAATGAGCCATTAGAAATGGAGCTTGTAAAAACAGGGAAAATAAAACAAGGTAATCCACTACAACATACTATATTAGAAAGATATGCAGATTTTTTCCCATTTAATGAAATAAAAAATGACCTATCTCTTAATGAAGGATTTACGCCATTAGTATCAATCCCTAGAATTGCTAAGAGAATAGGATTAAAAGATCTATATTTTAAAAATGAAAGCCAAAACCCAACGTGGTCTTTTAAAGACAGAGGAACTTTATTTGGAATTCAGCATGCTTATAGCTTAGGATATAAAAAAGTAGGGGCTGTCTCAACAGGAAATATGGCTGTATCTGTTGCTGCTTATGGTAAAAGAGCTGGATTTGATACCTTTATTTTTGTGGGAAAAAATATACCGGCAGAAAAATTAAACCCTATTGCAATATATGGAGCTAATTTAATTAAGGTAGATGGTGACTATGGTAAACTTTATTATGAAAGCTTAAATATAGGAAGAAAGCAAGGTATTTATTTTATAAACTCAGACGTTACCTATAGAGTTGAAGGTTATAAAACAGCTGCCTTTGAAATGTGTGAGCAATTAAACTTTGACGTACCAGATTATGTAGTTGTGCCAACAAGTGCAGGAGGAAACGTTAGAGGTATATATAAAGGATTTTTAGAATTCAAAGAAGCAGGAATAATCGATAGAGTGCCAAAGATGATTGTAGCTCAAGCAGCAGGATGTTCACCAATTTATAATGCTTTTATAGAAGGTAAAGATAAAGTTGAAAGAGTTGAAAACCCTGATACTATAGCTCATGGTATAGAAAATCCATTTCCACCAAGCGGCAATGCTGTATTGAAAATGTTAAAAGAAAATGGTGGAACTTGTATTGCAGTTTCTGATGAAAAAATAATAATAGCTCAAAAGGAAATGGCAGAGAAGGGCATATTTGCTCAGCCAGAGTCTTGTGTTCCATTAGCTGCTGTTAAAAAATTAAGGCAACAGGGATATTTAAAAGAAGATGATAGAGTAGCTTGTATTGTCACAGGAAGTGGATTAAAATATACAGCAGCTTTTGAAAAACATAATTTAAAATCTCATACATGTAAATTAGAAGAATTGAATAATTTCATAAAAGATAATTTCTAATTATAAAAGAAATTCCAAAGAAATCCCTAAATCAGGGATTTCTTTATTTTAATGTATGGATATTTTTAATATATTGTAATATATTAGTATTTGAGGTGATAATATTGAATATAATTGATTTGCATTGTGACACTATATATTTATTAGAAGAAAAGAAGGAAGGGGACCTATATAAAAATAATTTTTCGATAGATATTGAAAAATTGAAAAGAGGAGGTTCTCTAGCTCAATTCTTCGCTCTTTTTATAGATAAAGGTCAGTGTGATGATGCAAAGGAAAGTTGTATAAAACTAATGGACAGGTTCTATTCCGAGATAAATAAATATAGTAGCCACATATCCTTAGCAAGAAACTCTAAGGAGATGCAAGAAAATAAAGATAAAGGAAAAATATCTGCATTTTTAACCATAGAAGGAGGAGAAGCTTTAAAAGGTAATATGGAAAACCTATATTACTTTTTTGAAAATGGAGTAAGGCTTATTACTTTAACGTGGAATTATCCTAATGAAATAGGATTTCCTAGCTCTAAAGATGAATATGTGGACAAGGGATTGACTTTCTTTGGAACGGATTTAGTTGATGAAATGAACAGGTTAGGAATGTTAATTGATGTGTCTCACCTATCAGACAGAGGCTTTTATGAAGTTGCCGATAGGACAAAAGCTCCTTTTGTGGCGTCCCATTCAAATTCTAGAGAAATTACACCCCACAGAAGAAATTTGACCGATACTATGATTAAAGTACTTTCAGAAAAAGGCGGAGTAATGGGAATAAACTTTTACAGCCAATTCTTAAGAGAGAGAATGTCAGGGGACAGTCATATATCAGGGGACAACCATGTAAATAATATAGGAATGATTAAGGACATGGTCGCTCATATTAAGCATATAAGAAATGTGGGTGGAATAGATTGCATTGCTTTAGGATCGGATTTTGATGGAATAAGTAGTCCAGTAGAAATAGAAGATATATCACAAATGGATAAATTGATTTTTGTTTTAGAAAAAGAGGGATTTTCTTTTGATGAAATGGAGAAGATATTATATAAGAATGCTCAAAGAGTAATAAAAGATACACTTAAGTAAAGGGATGGTAAAAATGACAAAAGATAAAATAGGTATATTCTCATGGTTTGGATATATAATGCCTATTGAAGAGAGATTAAAAATAATTAAAGATTCTGGATTTACTGGAGTGTCTATTTGGTGGGAAGATGAAGAAGGTCTTACTGTATCCAAAAAAGAACAAATTCCTGAATTAGCAGAAAGTTTAGGTCTCTACATCGAAAATATTCATGCTCCCTTCTGTGGCAGTAATAATCTTTGGAGTAGTGATGAGATTATCAGAAGAGAGGTTGTGAATAAGCATATACAATGGATAAAGGATTGTAGTAAATTTAATATACCAACAATGGTTATGCATATATCTGAAGGTTTTGAAATAAAGGAACCTACTAATACGGGAATTAAAAGTTTAAATGAGATTGTAAAAATTGGAGAAGAATATGGAGTTAAGATTGCTATAGAAAATACTGATAACAATGCTTTAATTCACTATATTTTGAGCAATTTAGATTCTCCAAACCTTGGGTTGTGTTTTGATACTTCACATAACGAGATATCCTTAAATAGAGAAATAAATCTATTAAAGATTTATGGAAATAGATTGTTTGCTACTCATATATCTGATAATGATGGATTAAAAGATAGGCATTGGACTCCCTTTGATGGAAATATAAATTGGAATAAAGTTAAAGAAGATTTCCCAAAGGATTATAATAATTATTTAAGCATGGAAATATGTGCGGGAGATAAAGATAAGGAAGGTTCTCCTGAAGAATATGTAAAGAAGGCTTATGAAAGAATTACTAGATTAAGAGATTTATTTTTCTAATTTAAAAAGAAATAGTCTATTAAAGAGTTATGTTGGTGTTTAGTTTAGGACTATTTATGTTTTAGGGTTGTTTATGTTTTTAGGATTTTTGTAATTAATAATTTATGCTAGATTAGTAGCATAAATTATTTTTTAGTTGACAATAGAACATGTGTTCGTTATAATAAAAAATGTAATAATTATGATAACGAGAGAATATATTTATTATAGAGAACTAAAGTAGAGGTAATAAGAAGGAGGTATACTTTATGAATAATAAATTATTTATAAAAATATACTATAATGTAAATGGACAAGATGTGCAAGAAGTAGATAGAAATTCAAGATATTTAATTGGGGGAGGTTTCTATAATAAAGAAGGTGGACATTTTACCTTTAAAGCAAGAAGTTTAAAGGAAGCAAAAGATATAGCAAATGATATATCCTATAAAAATAGTCTTAAAAACTTAAACTTTTTATTACTTCCAGACAATATACAACCCCAATAAAGCCTAAGTTTAATAATATAAAATGACATATATCTCTGTTCCTTATCAATCATTTTAATTCTTACAATTAATTTCAAATTAAGGAACGGAGTTTTTTTATTTATATATATATGGAAATTACTTATTTAGTATATGTAGGGACAGTTATTTGATTATTTGTGATTTAGGGACAGTTATTGGCAATTGAATTATGGGAATAGCTATATCTCTGAAAATTTTACATGAACATGTATATTTTACCGATGGATAATAACGATTAGAAAAGTTTAACGTATTAATTAATAATGACAACTTAACAAATATAAGTATCGGAGGAAAATATATGAAAAATAAAAAAATAATTTCTTTAGTTATTAGTTCATCAATTGTGATCACTAATCTTTCATCGGTTTCAGCCATGAGTTTAAAAAAAGAACTAAATCCAATAACTGTTCCTATAGAAACTATAGGAACTAACGTATCTGCAGAAAAAGATGTGAAATTATCAAAAGAAAAAGCTAAAGATTTATCTAAGAAAATAATTAAAGATTATTTTAATAAAACAGTTGATGAGAAAGAGTATCAGGTTTATGTAGCACTTTCCAATGATGGAGAAGATAAAAATTATTCTTGGGATATATCTTGGAGAAAAAATAGCATGAGTAGCAATATTTATATGGATGTATCTATTAACGCAAATACAGGAAAAGTTTTAAGGGCTTCTAATAGATATGACGTAGAAGGGGAGAATAGCGGTATTTCAAAGATTACTGAAGAGGAAGGAAAAAAGAAGGCGCAGGAATTTTTAAAAAGGATAAATCCGGAACAATTTAAAGAAACAAAATACACAAAAGAATCTATGTACTCTATCTATGGAAAGGGTAGTATCAACACTTCTTATAGCTATAGGTTTGCAAGACAGATAAATGATATACCGTATAATGACGATGGTTTAGTGGTAGAAGTAGATGGAGTTAAAGGTGAAGTTATAAGCTACTATTCAAGTTGGGAAGAAGGAGTTAAGTTAGCTGTACCTGGTAAGTATTTATCAATAAAAGAAGCAGAAGATATTTTTAGAAAAGACAGCCAGGTAGATTTAAAATATATAACTTATAGAGATAAGTATGATATTGAAGAAGACTCAACAAGAACTAAATTAGTATACATGATAAATCTCCCATATGATGCTATGTTAGATGCTAATGAAGGTAAATTTATGAACAAAGATCTATATAAAAGTATAGAAAAGGATTTAACACAGGCTGAAAGAAAGGAAATTAATTCAAAACTTAAGATAAAAAAACCTCTAGATAAAGAAATAAGTGAAAAAAGAGCATTAGAAATAGCTAAGTCTACGATTAAAGAATTATATGGGGACGGTTATGAAATAGGAAATATTAGATATTATGAAAATGAAGATAAAATATATGGAAATTTTAATGCATGGTCAATTGATTTCAATAAAAAGGTTGAAGGAAATAAGGGATATGATGGCGGAAATATTACTATTGATGCCTTAACAGAAAATATAATTAATCTTTATAAAAATTATTATAAGGAAAATGAAAAATTAGAAGCTAATATTAGTTGGGAAGAGGCATATAAAATAGCTATAGATTCTGTAGCAAAGTACTCGCCAGAAAAGTTTAATGAAATTAACACTAAAGCTATAACTAATCAAAGTAGTATTGATGATTTAATAAAACAAGAGGATAAAAGATATTACTTTAATTTCCCTAGAGTAGTTAATGGCATACCTTTCCATGAAAATGGCATTAATGTATGGATAGGAGCAAACAAGGGACAGTTATATGAATATAGTGTGAATTGGAATGAAAATATGAAATTTGATTCCCCTGTAAATTTAGTACAAAAAGAGGAAGGTAAAAATATATTATTCAGTAAAGATAAACCTCAATTATCATATAGAAAAATAAATAAATCTAAGGACTATACTAAACCACAATGGGAAACAAAATTAATCTACACTATGGGGGACAGTTATAGGTATAATTTTGCGGGATTGAGAGTAGATGCTTTTACAGGTAAGCTTTTAAATGCATCAGGTGAAGATATAGATGAAAATATAGATATATATATGGAGAAAATAAAGGGAAATCCTTATGAAAAGGAATTAACTATATTAGCTAACAATGGAATAATAGACACTACAAATTTCCAAGCTGAAAAAGAGATAACAAAAATGGACTTTATAAAAATGCTTGTTAATGCTAAAGGTTATAGACCAAATTTATTAAAGGATTCCATGAATTTGAAGTTTGAAAGTGGAGTAAGTAGTAATGATGTCAATTATAAGTATCTTCAATTAGCAGTTTATTATGGAATTTTAGAAAACAAAGAGGGAAAATTTGATATTAAGGAAAAGGTAACAAGGGCTGAAATGGCAAAAACATTGGTTAAATTTTTAGGTTATGACAAACTTGCCAATTCAAAAGATGTTTTCTCTCTAAATGTATCAGATGTAAAGGACATTAAGAGTAATGAATTAGGATATATGGCTATAGCTAAAGGATTAGGAATATTAGAAGTTAAAAATAATAAATTGAGACCAAAGTCAAATGTAACATGGAACGAACTTTCAATAGGTATTTATAGAGTACTAGATAATATAAAAAGAGGATATTAATTATAAAATTTAATATGATAAAAAAGGCTCCACGCCTAGTATTTTAGGTTGTGGAGTCTTTAAATTTTAGTTATAATTCTTAACTACATCCAGTTGTTGAACCGCAATCTAGACAAACCATGCAAGTTCCATTTCTCACCATTCTACTGCTTGAGCAATTAGGGCAAGTGCTTCCGTAAACTCTATCACCTTCAATTTTTTTACCATCAAAGGTTTGATGAACATTATTGGTACTTATCTGGTCTTCAATTATATCCGATGTAGAAACAATATTTGTTCTATTTGTATTTATATCATAATTTTCAGGTTTAACTTGGCATTTAGAGAAATCACCTAGTTCAATATCTATAACTTTACTTATAAGATCAGATATTGAGCTTACATATTTAATGTATGGATGTTTTTGAACAAATCCATAAGGTTCATATTTCTGTCCCCTTAGCATTCTTGCAATATCTTGAGGAGCTACATGATGCTGCAGCATGACGGATAATGCCTTTGACAAGGAGTTCAATAGCCCCATTATTGTTGTTCCTTCTCTATCTGTAGTAATGTATATTTCAGATATTTCCCCGCTTTCTCTTCTATTTACTGTAGTATATATTTTTACGTCATTTATTTGAGCAGGATGGGTGGTTCCTCTTCTAATTCCTACTGGTTTATCTCTTCTAGAGTATTTAACTCCCTTTTGAAGTTCCTTTGCTTTTGCTAAAAGTTGATCATATGTTAAATCTTCTAGTTTAAGATCCTTATCAGAATTTAAACTTGTATTTAAAGGTTGACTTGCTTTTGAACCATCTCTATATAGGGTGATGCCCTTTATTCCAAGTTTCCAAGAGGTTAAAACAACATCTTTAAATTCTTCTATAGTAGCTTCTTTTGGAAGATTTACAGTTTTAGAAATTGCTCCTGAAATTAAAGGAGTTATGGAAGCTACCATAAGAACATGGCCCATTGGTGCTATAAATCTTTCCCCACTACCGCATTTATTCGCTGTATCAAATATTGATATATGCTCTTCCTTTAAATGAGGAGCTCCTTCAATTTTTCCATCCAATAGTTTTTCGTATTTATAACCATCCCTATCTATAGGTTCCTTTTCTAAAACATAATCCATTATGTCCTTTATCTGTTCTTTAGTATATCCTAGGTTATTTAAAGCCATTTTGATAACAGGGTTTATAACTGTCATCATTCCACCGCCAGAAAGTTTTTTATAAACTATATGACTAAAAAATGGTTCGATGGAAGTTGCACCGCAATCCATAGCAAAAGATATGGTTCCAGTAGGTGCTACTACAGAAACTTGAGCATTTCTATATCCGAATTCTTCGCCATAATGTAAAGCTTCACTCCAACATTCTTTTAGAAGGTTACTTATATTAGAAAAAGATTCTTTCTCAAGAATTTTGTGATCCACCATTAGAGGTTTATAATTAAGCCCTTCAAAGTCAGATACCTCATCTTCAGATTTGTTACTAAAGTCACTGAATAAAGGTATTGCTCCAGCCACTCTAGCATGGTTTCTTACTACTTTTAACATATGTACTTTATTGATATCGTATTTAATAAACGTCCCCACTTCTTTGGCCATAAGTGATGATATAAAGTAAGAATATCCAGTTAATATCCCGATTAGAGCAGAAGATATATTTCTAGCTTCCTCTGAATCATAAGGATAACCTAAAACCATCAATAATGAAGCTAAGTTACTTAAGCCAAGACCTGTTGCTCTAAACATGTAAGTTTTTCTTGCAATATCTTCCGTTGGAAATTGGCCCCAATGTATTGAAGCTTCTAAAATTAACTGTACCATTCCTATAACATGGGTATATCCATATAAATCTATAGCTTTTTTATCATCATCATAAAATTTAAATACATTTATAGAAGCAAGATTACATGAACTATCATCTAAAAATGCATATTCTCCACAAGGATTTGTTGAATTAATTCTATTGTGATTTGCATTATATTCTCCATCTTCTCCAGCAGGGCAAGTATGCCAAGCGTTGAAAGTATCTGTAAACTGTGGAGCTGGATCTGCACATTGCCAAGCGCTATTGTTGAAGGCATCCCATATTGTACTAACTTTTACTGTCTTATTGAATGAGCTATCAACACGACCAGTTAACTCAATAGTTTCTTCAGGATTCTTCGATATATTTTCAACTTTTTTCATAAATTCATGTGAAAATCTTATAGAATTATTGCTATTTTGTCCTGAAACGGTTTCGTATGCTTCACCATCTATGTCTATATCGTATCCCATTTTACCTAAAGCCCTAACTTTTTCTTCTTCATGAGCTTTCCAAGTTATGAAATCCATTATTTCAGGATGGTCTACATCAAGGCAAACCATTTTAGCAGCTCTTCTTGTGGTTCCACCGGATTTTATAGCTCCAGCATTTCTATCTAGACCCTTTAAAAAGCTCATTAAACCTGATGATACACCGCCTCCTGAGAGTCTTTCTCCTTTAGCTCTTATGGAAGAAAAATTGCTACCTGTCCCTGAACCACCTTTAAAAAGTTTTGTTTCCGTTACGTACTGTTCAGAGATTGAATGAGAGCCTAAAAGTTTATCCTCTATAGAAAGAATAAAGCAAGCTGATGCTTGAGTACGAGAGTAATTATCTTCAGTTTCAACAACTTTATTTAGTTTTTCATTGTAATAATAATTTCCCTGCTTACTGCCCTTTATATCATAGCTTTGAGCTAAACCTGTATTGAACCATTGTGGAGAGTTAGGAGCATACATTTGAGCAAGTAGAGCATAAACCATTTCATCATAGAAAATTTGCTTTTCTTTATCTGACTTTATAACACCCTCATCTAATAAGGCTTCACACCAAAAGTTAACCATTCTATGAGCTACCATTTTCATGCTGTTTTCATACCCACATTCATTTGGAACTCCGGCTTTTCTAAAATATTTTGAAGCTATAATATCGCAAGCGTTTTGAGAATAATGATCAGGAAACTCTAATTCCTTCATATCTACTAAAACTTTTCCACTTTTATGATCCTTTAAAAATACATCTACTTTTTTCCATTTAAATAAATCATATACTGTTAGATTGCTGTTTTTTTCTAAGTCTTTAGTATAATATCTTTTAATTAACTTATGTATTGAATCAATTTCATTAAAATATTCCAATTAAGATACCCCCTTATTAATAATACCTTTTTAGTATATAATATATATTGAAAATATCAAAGTTCAATTTTAGGCATATATTGTATTATATCATTATCTTGCACACAATATGTTGTGTTTTTATTGGTTTTTAATATTAATATATATATAAATAAATTATTTAAATTCTAAAACTTTTTAGAAATAATAAATATATTTTTAACAATCATTGTTCGCAAGTATTGACAATTACTATATTAGATAATAATATGAAGAAGAATACGCAATTTTAAATGTAAATAATTATGTTTAAAAAATATTATATAGGGTGATGAATTATGAATATAACTCAAGAAGCAGATTATGCCGTTAGAGCTATTTGTATATTAGCAAAAGAAGGAGAAGGAGTGAAACTAGATGCAAAAACTATAGCAGAAAGAGGAAGTATGCCTTTAAGGTTTTTGCTAAAGTTATTAAGAAAGCTCATTAAAGCAGAAATAATAAAATCTTACAGAGGAGTAAATGGAGGATATGCCTTAAATAAAAGAAGAGAAGATATAAACTTAAGGCAAGTTATTGAAGCAGTAGATGGGCCTATTGCAATTAACCGTTGTCTAAACGATAGTGATTTTTGCAATGCTAATAATACTGATAGTTGTAGAATACATTATTATCTTAATAAAGTACAAGAAACTTTAATAAAAGAGCTAGAAAAAATAAGTTTCGAAACATTATCTAATAAATAATTGTGACTATTATCTGAAGTATATAAAAAATTTATAATTTATGTATGCATTTTCCAAAAGTGTAACAATGGGTTGTTGTTTTTTAATTGTAATTGATAAAAAATTAACAAAATTATAATAATGTTTAAAAAATTATGATGAGTATGATGGTATAAATTTATTTAATGTATTTTTAAATTGTTCATGCTCATAAAGAATTTTAACACCGATATGGCACAATTTTGACACCATATATAATGGTATATCTGCTAAAATTCGTGCAATATCAGAACATGTTAAATTACAAAGTCCTCTTAATAGTACAGCTGAAACAGCTCTAGCATGAATTATATTAGAATTATTACTCTTTAAAAAGCTAATACATTCTACTCCAATTTCATTAGAAATAAATTTTAATATTTCTTTAGGATTCAAATCTCTTGTTATTATTTCACGGTCACTACTATATTCTTTTTTTGTATTTTCATATTCCTCTTCATATTTTAATTTTTTGTCGTCACAAAGATAAATAAATCTTTTGTATTTTTCGCGAGTATTTTTTACATTACTACTAAATAGTTGCATGATAAAATCCTCATCTAATATTCCTTTTGAATCATTTCTTAAGCCTAAGTATACTCATAAACTTGAATATTTATATCTTTAATTATTCTACTTATCCATAATCATTGCCATATATTACATAAATATTCTTTAATGTAATTTTACTAGTAATATAACTGTCCCTAACTTTTTTATATTTTTATAAGCTATAATATATATGTACTATAATTATTTTTTTTAATTATGTACTTTGAAATTACTCTAATGATAGCTGTTAATGGCAATGACTGTCCCAAAATAATGATTAAGAAATTATAACTGTCCTCAAATTACAAATTATGTAAGTTGTTATATAATTAAATTATGGAGGTGGGAGAATGAAAATAATTCATACGGGAGATTGGCATATAGGTAAAATTGTAAATGAGTTTAGTATGATAGAAGACCAAGAATTTATATTAGAACAATTGATAAAGACCATAGAAGATGAAAGGCCAGATGCATTGATTATAGCAGGGGATATTTATGATAGAAGCATTCCACCAGTTGAAGCGGTGGAGCTATTGGACAGAGTTTTTACTAATATATTAGTTGACTTAAAGACGCCAATTTTAGCTATTGCAGGCAATCATGATAGTGCGGAGAGATTGTCTTTTGGTAGTAATCTTTTAACTAAAAATGGATTACATATAGCAGGAGTTTTTAATAAAAATATTACTAAAGTAACCTTGAAAGATGAGTATGGAAATGTAAATTTTTACTTAATCCCATATATAGACCCAAGAGAGTTAAAGATCTTTTTGCAAGATGATAGTATATCAAATCATGATGATGCTATGAAAAAGATAGTGGATATGATTAAAGTTGATTTAAATGAAAATGAAAAAAACATAATGGTAACCCATGGATATGTTAGCTATATAAAAGAAGAAAATAATGAAGAAACTGAAGAGTATATAAGAGCGGGACTTGAAATTAGTGATTCTGAAAGGCCTTTAAGCATCGGAGGGACAGATATAATAAATGCTGAATGTTTCAGTTGTTTTAATTACACTGCTTTAGGACACTTACATAGACCACAAAAGGTAAAAGACGATAGAATTAGATATTCAGGTGCTTTACTAAAATATTCTTTATCAGAAGTAGAACATAAAAAGTCATTAACTATTATAAACTTAGATAAAGATGGACAAGTATCTGTAGAACTAAAAGAACTGATTCCTAAAAGAGATATGAGGGTTATAAAAGGACCCTTAGAAGAACTTATAAATCCTGAAATATATAAAGGGACTAATGTTGAAGATTACATATTTGCTATATTAACTGATGAAGGGGAATTAATTGATCCCATATCAAAGTTAAGAGCTGTTTATCCTAATATAATGGGATTGAATAGAGAAACATTATCTAATAAGGATGAAAGTAGAACCTCAGCCACTTTAGGATACAAAAGTAAATCAAAATTAGAGCTATTTAAAGAATTTTATGGCTCTATAGCAGGCAAGGAACTCAACGAAGAAAAATTAAATATTATAAAAGAAATAATTGGAACAGTTGATAAAAAGGAGGGAATAAAGTGAGACCTCTAAAATTAACAATGAGTGCATTTGGTCCATATGCTGATGTGCAAACTATAGATTTTACGGTACTTAAGGATAAAAATATATTTTTAATAACTGGTCCAACAGGGGCAGGGAAAACCACTGTATTTGATGCCATAAGTTATGCGCTTTTTGGAGAAGCCTCAGGAAGTAGTAGAGATAGGGACAGTCTTAGAAGTGATTTTGCTCACATAGATTTATATACTTATGTAGAGTTAGAATTTCAACTTAAAGGTAAAAAGTATAAAGTTACAAGATATCCTCAGCAGGAACACAAAAAATCCAGAGGGGATGGATTTATAACTAAAAGCGCAGAAGCATTTTTGGAACTACCTAATGGGGACAGTGTTAGCAAAATTAATAATGTAGATGAAAAAATAAATGAAATATTAGGCATAAATAAAAATCAATTTAAACAAATAGTTATGTTACCACAAGGGGAATTTAGGAAACTATTAGAATCAGATAGTTCGGAAAGGGAACTAATATTTAGGAAGATATTTGGAACAGAAGCTTTTGAGAGCATTCAAAGAATTTTAGATGAGCACAAAAAAAGTTTATATAAGGGCATCAGCAATATAAAAATAAAAAGGGACACTTATATAAAGAATATTGAATGTGGGGATGAAGAACTATTAGTAAAGCTTATAAATGCTGAAGATTTAAATATAATAGAAATTATATCTAAGGTAAATGAAATTATTAATAATGATTTATTAGAGCAAGAAAAGGTTAATAATGAAATTAATTTATTGAAATTAGATAGTAGTAACCTCCAAAAGAAAATTATTGAAGGAGAAGAAATTAATAAAAAAATATATGATAAAGAAGAAATATATAAAGAATATAGTTTACATATAAAAAAAGCACTAGAGTATGAGAAAAAACAAGATATCCTCAATAAAGGAAGAAAGAGTCTAGAAGTAAAAATAGTAGAAGACTCGCTAAATGATAGACAAAATAATTTAAAAGAAAAGCAATCCCAATACTGTAGTGCTGAAAATAAATTGAAGCAAACTGAAAACAACATAATTATCTACAAACAAAAATTAGAAATAGAAGAATCTAGAGAAGAGGAAAGAAAAAGAATTTCAGATGAAATAACAACTCTAAAGAATTTTATCCACAGAGTTAAAACATATGAAGAAAAAAAAGTATCCATAGTAGAATTAAAAAAGAATCTTGAAAATAAAGAAGAAATAATGAAAAAAAATAAAAAATTGGTTAGTGATAATAGAATTAAATTAGAAAAAGCAAATAGCAATTTAATTCAACTACAAAAATCTCAAACTGAATTAGAAAAGATAGATAAAATTATATCTGAAAATAAATTAGTTTATGATGAAATGAGAGCATTCTATAGCTATATTACAGATTATGAAAAGTTTCTCGCTAAGCACAATAGTTGTAGGGACAGTTATAATAAATTTGAGATAGAGTACAATGATTTTAAGATTAAATATGAAGCCATGGAAGATAACTTTAGAAAAGGACAAGCTGGTATTTTAGCTATTGATTTAAAAGAAGGTAAAGAGTGTCCAGTATGCGGATCTATACATCATCCTAAATTAGCAAATTTAATAGATGGGGTACCAACAGAAGAAGAACTAAAAGAAACCAAAGCTCAGTATGATAATTTAATGAAGAAAAGAGATGAGATGTTAAAGGAACTCTCGGATTTAAATGGCGTAATAAAGAGCAATAAAGATATAATAGTAAAACAAAAGAATAAATTAAATCCGTATTTAAATTATGAACTTAACAATATAGAATATAGTGATATTTTAAATTATGTAATATCTAAAGGAAAGGAAATTAATTTAAAATTAAAGAATTTAAATGAGCAAAGGGACAGTCTTAAAGAAGATATTAAAAATATAACGGTTTTAGAAGAGACAATTTTAAACCTTCAAAAAGAAATTGTTGAAAAAGAAAGATCAATAGAAAATGCTGAAGGGGAATTTACACTACAATATGGAAAGGTAAGAAGTGAAGAAGAACTTCTTATAAGCATTGAAAATGAAATACCAGTAGAAATACGTTCTACCTCTATGCTCCTATTGAAAATAAGAGAATGCGAAGAGAAATTTATGCACCTTCAGGAAGCATATAAGAGCGCTCAAAGTTCTTATAATAAAGCCTTAGAAGATTATGCATCATCAAAAGCAGATAAAGAAGCTAAAGAAAAAAATTTAGAAGAAACTATAGAAGAGATAAAAATTTGGGAAAAACAATTAATAAATAAGATTAAAGAGTATGGATTTGAAGATTATAATCAATATTCTCAACTTAAGATGGATGAATGGGATATAAAAAACTTAGAAAGCGATATTCAATTGCATTACCAGAATTTAAAATCATTAAGGGACAGATATGAAAAGGCTGTGAAAGATACGGAAGGGTTAAACATTATAAGTATTGATGAATTAAAAGTTACCTTAGAGGAATTAGCACTTAATGAAACATCATTAATGAAGAAAAACAACCATATTTTTGCAAGATTAAATAACAATAAAAGAGTTTTAAAAGAAGTTGAAGATTTAAATGAAATAATAAAAGATGAAGAAAAAAAATATAGCACAATTGGAGAATTAGCTAAAATAGCCAATGGAGATAATGCAGAAAGAATAACTTTTGAAAGATACGTATTAGCGGCTTATTTTGATGAAATAATAGATGCAGCTAATGTAAGGTTAAGGAAGATGGCCGCTGGAAGATTTATTCTTAGAAGAAAAGAAGAAAAAGGTAAAGGAAGAAAACAAGAGGGACTTGAACTTGAAGTTTTTGATAACTATACTGGAAAGGCTCGTCATGTCAAAACTCTATCCGGCGGAGAAAGTTTTAAAGCATCTTTATCCTTGGCATTAGGATTAGCTGATGTAGTACAGTCTTATGCAGGGGGGATTAGCCTAGATACCATGTTTGTAGACGAAGGTTTTGGAACATTAGACCCTGAGTCTTTAGACAATGCTATACAGACATTGATAGATTTACAGAAGGGCGGTAGACTTGTAGGTATAATATCTCATGTTCCAGAGCTTAAGGAAAGAATAGATTCTAGATTAGAAGTTTCTACTACAAAGGAAGGAAGTAGGACAAGATTTGTTTTATAGTATACATATATTAAGGGACAGTCATAGTAAAATAATAGAAAATACAAAGGATTTTTGGTAATAGCGTAGAATATATAAAGTTGTAAATTCAATAGCCGAAAGAGAGTGATAAGATGATTAAAAACTATATGGAGATCATGGTGGAAAATCTTCTGCCCACTGTTCTAGATAAATATAGTGATATTTGTAAATGTGAAAAATGTATTGATGACATAAAAGCTATAACGTTAAATAGTTTAAAACCGTTATATGTTGTGACGGAAGAGGGAAATATATTTGCAAAAACAAATGAATTAAGCATTCAGTTTAAAGCTGATGTATTAGGGGCATTAACAAAGGCTATAGAAATTGTAAGCAAAAATCCAAAGCACTAGATTATTTATAGGGAATAGAGATTAACTCTATTCCCTATTATTTTGCGTCCAGCATGGGAGACAGTTTGACGGTGAAAGCCCACTGTGTGGGGTAGAGATAAGATTATAGGCATATTTGCTTAATATGGAAAATTAATGTAAAATTTAATTATGGAAAATATAACATAGCTGTAATGAATAATGGGGAGGGAGAAAGTTTGAAAATTTATAAATTTCTTGTATTAATATTAGCAGTCACTACAACCTTATTTACTGGTTGTAGTAGAAATACTCAAGTAGATACTAGTAATAAGGAGACTTATAAATATTTAAAGTCTAATTATCAAGCAATCAACTTAGAAAATGAGGATGGATTTTCAGATTTAAGTATTATTGATGATGATTTGAAAGATAAAGAGGTGTTTTTTACAGGAGAAAGCCACGGAGTAGAGGCAAATGGAAAGCTAAAAATGAAATTTTTAAAATACCTTAAAGAAAAAACAGATTTTAAATATTATTTATGTGAGCTTCCCTACAGTGATGGGTATTTTTTAAATAAATATTTAGCTGCGGGAGATATTAACATTCTAAAAAAAATTTATGAACCACTTAAAGGCACATTTGAATGGAATAAAGATAATTTCAATCATTGGAAAGAGTTATATAAATATAATCAAAGCTTACCTAAAGATAAAAGAATTCAGGTTATAGGAATGGACATAGAGCATCAACCTATAAATGCTTTATGTTATATGACTTCAATACTTCCTAATGAGGAAATACCTAAGGAATTAAGCAGTATTTTAAATGAGCTAAAGCAAATATACCAGGAAAAGAATATAGATGGTAATAAGTTGAAAGCTTATTGTGAAAGACTTCAAAAGGATATGGAAGAAAAAGAAGAAATATATATAAATTATTTAAGAGAAGATTTTTCCGGATTTAAGCTTGTAAATGATAATATTTTATATGTTTTTGAAGCTTATGCAGATAATAAAGATTCTATGTATTTTAACAAGGTTAGAGATAAAAGAATGTATGAAAATTTTAAAAAAGTATATGAAGAATCATCGAAAGGAAAATATTACGGGCAGTGGGGATTAAACCATGTATTTCAGAAAGAACAATTAGATGTTAAATGGATTGCAGCAGCTATGAATGAAGAAGGTTCCCCATTAAAAGATAAGATTTTATCCATAGTATATGCTTATGAAGATTGTAAAGTTATGAAAAAAAACAATGATAGAACCTACTCAGTAGGGAAAATGAATGATAATGAATCTATCAAAAATTTATTTAATGATTTAGTGAAAAAAGATTACAGTATATATAAATTAAACGGTGAAGGCTCACCATTTAATAAAGAATTAATGTGGCCATTTGGCCATGGTAAGCCAGTAGATGGCGTTACTACTGATTATTTTCAATATATTTTAGTCATTAGAAATTCAGATGCTACAAAGCCGTTAAATGATGAATATAATTAAGTTTGGCAGTTTTAATCTTCAGGTCTATTTGTATAAGTGACCTATGATAGGGAATATCATGGAAATATTTAATAGGATTCTGCTTTATAAATGGGAGTTGAAAAATATGCATTACAATATTAATCAAAGAAAAGATAATGAATTTATCAAAATTTATTTCAAGAGTTTAAGAATAAAGTGGATATTATTATGGGGAGTTCTGTGCTTTATACGAACGTTGATAACTACAGGGAAAAATAATGTAGTTATAGATTTTATAATATTAATTGCAGTCAGTGCACTGATATATTTTCTAAAACCAGGATATCTATATAAAGAAACAAAAATGAAAGTTGATAAATTTTATGAGGATTTAAAGAATTATGATAAAAAGACAGATTCATTGATGTTTATATGCAACCTTAAAAAATTAGATGGACCAACCTTTGGGGCTTTATATATTTCAAAGGAAGAAATAAAGTTCAATCCATTTAGAGACAATCTAAAGAATGAAAGTATAATAATTAAAAGGGATGATATGAAAGATATAGATATATCTAATGAAATTAATAAATGGTCCTTATTTGATAGAGTATTTTTTAAAGAATTATGTGAAGGAATAAAAATTTCATATAAAGGTGGAAATAAAGTTTTTCAATTAGCCCAGGCTAATTATGCTATGGAAAAAATAAATGGAGCTTTAAAGTAATGCTATAAATTAAAAATCATTATATAAATACATTAGAAGGAATTGATATATATTTATTTTTATATATCAATGGACAACCATAGAAATCAATAAAAACTAAGGGATAGTTATTTATAAAGCCTAAGGTAAACACTAAGGGATCCTCTTTTAGAGTTATTACAGATATATATTAAAAATTAGAGTATAGTTTACCATTATATTATAGTAATAAAAGATATTTTTCTGTGTTGCATGTGTGAAATATATTAGCAATAGGAATACATAAAATACCCTAATGAATTTTATAATATAATGTATTTTATATATTATAAAAAGCAAATGATATAAATGATATAGTAGTAGATAAACATAGAAGGGGAAAATATATGATTAATAAAGTGTATATTTTAGATTCCAATATTATCATAAAAATATGGAATGAATGTCCAGAAATATTAGAAGATATGGAAAGAGCTGAGGGTATAGATTTTAAGATATCTCATAATGTAGCAGGAGAATTATCACAAAAAGAATTTAAAGATTTCAATGGAGTTCCTGTATTGACTAATAAATTTATAGAGTTACTAGATCATATAATTAGTGAAGATTACTGCAAAATTCAAGATGAGTATAAGCTTTTTTACACTATAGATGGTAATAAAATATCTAGGAATGACTATGAATTAATTTGCATTTGCCAAAATAATGAAAATTATATTTTGGTTACAGAGGATAAAAGGTTATTTAATAGTGGGAGATTTTTATTAGGATTCTCAAAAATAATAGGATTTAACGAATTTTTAGATGAGCTAAATAAAGTTAATATTGGGGGACAGTTATAAAGTATTATATAATATATTATGGGTGAAAGATAAATGATTAAAAATATAGAAGCTAAAACTATACTTTCTACAATAAAAAATGGACCTGATAAATATTTTGGGCTGAGCTATAATATGAATTTATATCGTGGCTGCCAACATGGTTGTATTTATTGTGATTCAAGGAGCAACTGCTATGGTATAGAAAATTTTTCGGATATTTTAATAAAGAAAAATGCAATAAAATTATTACAAAAAGAATTAAAATCTAAAAAAAATATAGGAACCATAGGCACAGGAAGTATGAATGATCCTTACATGCCAATTGAAAAAGAATTGTGTATCACAAGAAAAGCTTTAGAGGTTATAAATCTGTACAAATTTCCTATTCACATTATTACTAAAGGAGATTTAATTGCAAGGGACAGTGATATTATAAAAGAAATAAATAAGGTATATGCTGCGGCATCTATAACTATAACAACGGCTAACGATAGTTTAGCTTCAATTATAGAGCCTAATGCTCCTTCTCCTTCAAAGAGGTTTAAGGCAATAGAAAAACTTTCGAAAGATGGGATTTATACAGGAATAATGTTGGCTCCTGTACTTCCCTATATTACTGATAACTATGATAACATTGAAGAAATAGTTAAAAGAGGAAAAGATGCAGGAGCAAAATATATAATAGCCTGGTTTGGAATGACTATAAGAGAAGGACAAAGAGAATATTATTTTCAACATCTAAATAGAAACTTTCCAGGACTTAAGGAAAGGTATGTGAATAATTATAAAAATTCATATTTTTGTCCTGCTCCCAATTATGAAGGACTTTATAGTAAATTTAAAGAGCTATGTTATAAAGAAAATATAATGACAAAAATGAATTTCTATAAACAAATTAAGCCTGTACAATTATCTATGTTTAAGGATTAAGCAAGATGATGAAGGCAAGAATTGTGGACAAGTACATAAAATTACAAAATTAAGGGACAGTTATTGGTAAATTATTGAGGGACAGTCATTTAATAAAGTAAAATATAATAAAAAAAGTTTATATTATAATTATTAAAATTTAATTTACAGTTGAAATAAGGGAGGAAACAATAAGATGAAATATACATTGAAAGTAAAATTATTAAATAAAGATGCAAAGTTGCCACAATATGCTCATATAGGAGATGCAGGGTTAGATATTTTTTCAACCTCTGAATTGACAATCAACCCGGGAGAAAGTAAGTTAGTTTCAACAGGAATAAGTATACAACTTCCAGCATATACGGAAGCACAAGTTAGACCTAGAAGTGGACTAGCTTTAAAAAATGGAATAACTGTTTTAAATACTCCAGGAACTATAGATGAAGGTTACCGTGGTGAAGTGGGAGTAATACTTATTAATCATGGTAAAGAACCATTCAAGGTAGAGGTAGGTATGAAAATTGCTCAAATGGTGATAAAACCAGTTATACCAGTGGATGTTATAAAGGTTGAAGAATTAATTGAAACTGAGAGAAATGCTGGAGGGTTTGGTTCTACTGGTGTGTAGAAATTGAAAAGATTTAAAACTTTAAAAAGTAATAACAAATCATTATATGTAAAATGCTAGTTTTATATGTTTATAATGTAAAGGAGATAATTTTATGAAGAAAATAGTATTAGACAAAGACAAGAAAAAAGAAATGATAGAGTCAATAAAAGAATATTTTTTAGAAGAAAGAGATGAAGAAATGGGTGACTTAGCGGCCACCTTAGTACTAAATTTTATAGTAGAGGAATTAGCAGGAGAATTTTATAATCAAGGAATTGAGGATGCATATAGATATATGAATGATAGGGTTGAAGATATGCTAGGTCTCCAAAAATAATCATAGAATATTCCATAAATTCGTTGAAGTTTTATAAATAATAGTGTAGTATAGATGATAAAAATCAAATTAGGGATGACAGAACACACTTTTAATTAAAAGACTAAATTATAATTACAACGGAGGATATGGGTATGATTAAAGAACAGGAAAAAAGGGTATATGATGTTTTATCTAAATTAAATATACCATATACAAGATACGAGCATGAGGCAGTTTTTACTATTGAAGAGGCAGATAAACTAGATATAGACATTAAAGGAGATCATTGCAAAAATTTATTTGTTAGAAACAGGAAGGGAAATATACACTATCTTTTAGTCATACAAGAGTGGAAAAAGGTAGATTTAAAAAAACTTTCAGAACAAATAGAAAGTACAAGTTTAAGTTTTGCATCAGAAGAAAGATTAAACAAATATTTGGGTCTAACGCCAGGCTCTGTAACTCCTTTTGGATTAATAAATGATGACGAAAAAGAAGTTCAAGTGTTGTTAGACAAAGATATAGCTAGCCTAGAAGATATTAGCTTTCATCCTAATGTAAATACAGCAACTATAACAATAAGTTATAAAGATTTTGAGAAATTTCTTCAATGGTGTGGAAATAAAGTTTCCTATGTAAATATATAAAAAGTAATAAAACTACATAAAAAGTAAATAATAGTTGACTTAATATTGTGCATCTGCTAATATTTTAATAACGATATTAAAAGTATAAAAATAAATAACGGAATAAACAACATGGTACAGAGGCCGCGATTGCTATTAGTACTTTATATTTATTATATAAAGGAGGGGAGTAATCGCCGAAACACATGAATGGAAATGTGTTGGGACTATGCTAAATAAGTATAGTACTCTCTTTAAAAGGTTGCCCGACTTTTTAAAAAGGTGCTTATCATGTTGGGGCAAAAGGTTTTATTGTTATATAACAGTCATAGCTCCTTTTGCTTATGACTGTTTTTGTTTTATCTTAATTTAAAAATTAAATATTTTTATAAACAACGTGGTATAGAGGCGCGGTTGCTATTAGTACCCTATATTTATTATATAAGGGAGGGGGGTAATCGCCGAAGCACATAAATGAAAATGTGTTGGGACTATGCTGAATAAGTATAGTACTGTCTTTAAAGAATTGCCCAATTTTTTAAAGAGGTGCTTGCCATGTTGGGGCAAAAGGTTTTAGTATACTATTATACAGTCATAAGCCCTTTTGCTTATGGCTGTTTTTTTAATATTTAAAATACAAAGAATTTTGGGAATTTAAAAGGAGGTAATTAACTTGGCTTTAATCGTACAAAAGTATGGTGGATCATCGGTAGGCACAATCGATAAGATAATGGCTGTTGCAAAGAGGATAATAGAACGAAAAGAAAGTGGAGATGGGGTAGTAGTTGTAGTATCTGCTATGGGAAAGAGCACAGACCAACTTATAGGAATGGCAAAAGAGATTTCGCAAAACCCAAATAAAAGAGAGTTAGACATGTTGATGTCCACAGGTGAGCAAATATCAATTGCATTATTATCCATGGCACTTCAGGAATTAGGACATCCTTCTATATCTCTTACAGGATTTCAAGCGGGAATAACCACAGAAGGTGCCCATACTAAAAACCGTATTAAAGATATTAATATTGAAAATGTAAAAAAACATTTAGAAGATGGAAAAATAGTAATTGTAGCTGGATTTCAAGGAATAGATGAAAATGGAGATATAACAACCCTAGGAAGGGGAGGGTCAGATACAAGTGCTGTAGCTTTAGCAGCCAAGCTTAACTGCACTTGTGAAATATACACTGACGTTGATGGCATATATAATGTAGATCCAAGAATGTATCCAAATGCTAAGAAATTAGATACTATAAGTTATGAAGAAATGATGGAAATGGCAAGCTTGGGGGCGGGAGTAATGGAGGCAAGAGCCGTTGAGATAGCTTGCAAATATAACGTACCTATTTATGTAGCGTTAAATAATGGGGAAAAGCTAGGAACATATATAAAGGAGTATGATGAAACTATGGAAGATAGAATGATTACAGGACTTACTGCTAGCGATGATGTTTTGATGGTGACTATTAATAATGTGCCTTATAAAGCTAAAAACATAGCAACTATATTTGATAGAATAGCAAAACATAACGTAAATATTGATATGATTAGCCAAACAGCACCTTTAGATGGATATGTAAATCTGTCATTTACAACTTCTAAAGAAGATATATACACCATTGATGAAATAACTAAAGAATTAAAAAAGGAAATCAGATCCATTGAGGTTTATAAAGAAGAAAACATAACGAAGATATCTGTAATTGGCATAGGTATGATGAAACAATCGGGAGTGGCTGCAAAAGTATTTTGCATATTTTCGAATAATGATATAGAATTTAAACAGGTAACTACTTCAGAAATAAGCATATCATATACTATAGATTCAAAGGACAAGCAGAAAGCTGTAGCTGCCTTAGCAAGAGAATTAAATTTATAACAAAAATAAGTTTTTAGGAGGAATTTATTATGAAATATAATGTTGCCCTTGTAGGATGTACTGGAATGGTAGGAAGAAAATTTCTAGAAATACTAGAAGAAAGAAATTTTCCCGTTAATGAACTATATCTATTTGCTTCAGCTAGATCAGCTGGTAAAGAAATGACCTTTAGTGGAGCTAATTATACCGTTGAAGAACTAAAGGAAGATAACATAAAAAATAAAAAAATAGATTTCGCCTTATTCTCAGCGGGTGGAAGTATCAGTTTAGAATATGCACCTATATTTGCAAGATATGGTGCAGTAGCAATTGACAATAGTAGTGCTTGGAGAATGGATCCAGAAGTTCCATTAGTAGTTCCAGAAGTAAATCCAGAAGATGCGAAAAAGCATAAAGGAATAATTGCTAATCCAAACTGCTCAACTATTCAAGCAGTGGTAGCTTTAAAGCCTTTACATGATAAATATGGAATTAAGAGAATAGTTTACTCAACTTATCAAGCAGTATCAGGAGCTGGAGCATCTGGATACAACGATTTAGTTGAAGGTTATAAAGGGGAAGCACCTAAAAAATTCCCTTACCCAATAGCAGGAAATTTACTTCCTCATATTGATTCTTTCTTAGACAATGGATATACAAAAGAAGAAATAAAGATGGTAAATGAAACAAGAAAGATACTTCATGATGACTCAATAAAAATAACAGCAACTACTGTAAGAGTTCCAGTTTTAAATGCTCATAGTGAAAGCATAAATATAGAATTAAATAATAGTTTTGAGTTAGAAGATGTATTTGAACTTTATAAAAATGCTGAAGGAATTATACTAGAAGATGATGTAAACAACCTAGTATATCCTATGCCTCTTGATGCTTCAGGAAAAGATGGAGTATATGTGGGCAGAATCAGAAGGGACTTTAGCTTAGATAATGGATTAAATTTATGGGTTGTAGCAGACAACATTAGAAAAGGTGCAGCACTAAACACAATTCAAATTGCAGAGTGTTTAATAGAAAAGTAATAGTATAAAATAGGGGACAGTTATTAAGTAATTTAATAACTGTCCCTTAATTTATACCTAAATTTAAAAACTTGAAAAGGAGACGGTTATACAGAATAGTTAAAAAGTTAAGAAAAAGCATTTTATTAGAATAACAAATAGATTAAGCATGTATTCATTTGTTTTGTAAAAATAAATAATATTTGTATATAAAAAGGGATTTACAAAATTTGGTTGAATAGATTTAGTAGATAGTAAATTTGATCATGGAAGGGATGGATTATATAAAATAAAAAATAGAGGGGGAGAAGAATGAATAAGGGGAATAATTATTATGTTTCTGGGGTTGTAAAGAGTGCACTGGAAGATATTATGAAGAATGAAAAAGTAAATAAAGGTATGGATTTTATAAAAAAAGATCATGAAAATACTATAAAAGAACAGAAGGAAATTTGTGAAATATCAGCGCCATCCTTCAAAGAAAGCAAACGCTCACAAGAAATGATGAAAAGAATGAAAGAACTTGGATTAAAAGAAGTCTATTTAGATGAAGTGGGGAATGTTATTGCGAAAAGATTAGGAGGAGGACATGGCCCTAAGCTTGTAATTGCAGCTCATTTGGATACAGTATTTCCTGAAACTGTTGATACTAAAGTAGTGGAGAAGGAGGATAAACTTTATGCTCCAGGAATAGCAGACGACACAAGAGGCCTTGCTGAAATTTTATCTTTGATCAGAGCTTTTAATCATACAGGCATTGAAACTATAGGGGATATTATTTTTGTTGCCAATGTATGTGAAGAGGGCACAGGAGACTTAAAAGGGACAAAACATCTATTTAAAGAGAATAAGGATATAGATGGTTTTATATCAATAGATGGAACAGGAGTTTCTTCCATAATATATTTAGCAACAGGAAGCCATAGATACAAAATTACTTATAAAGGGCCAGGAGGACATAGCTATGCAGAGTTTGGAACAGCTAGTGCAATTCATGCTATGGGAAGAGCAATAGCTAAAATATCTGATTTAGAATGTCCACAAAATCCAAAAACAACTTTTACTGTAGGTACTGTGAATGGAGGAACTTCAGTAAATTCTATAGCAGCTGAGGCCAGCATGTTGATAGATATTCGCTCAAATAGTGAAGAGGAGATTATAAAGCTTGAAAAACAAATGATTGATAAAATTAAAGAGGGCGCAGAGGAAGAGAATAATAGATGGGATTCAGAGAAAAAAATATCTGTAGAAATTGAGCTCATTGGAAATAGACCAGCAGGAACTCAACTAAAAGAATCTACAATTATTCAAGCTATCTGTGCTTCAACAGAAGTTATAGGATTGGTTCCTGAACTATCAAACCCAGGAAGTAGTGATGCTAATGTACCAATAAGCATGGGAATTCCAGGGGTGGCTGTTGGTAGAGGAGGAAAATCAGGAAAAATTCACTCTCTAGAAGAATGGTTTGACCCAAAGGAAGCATATTTTGGACCTCAAAAAATTTTCTTATCTGCATTAGCTTTGGTGGGAATTAAAGATTTAATAAATCCACTATTAGAAATTAGATAAAAATGAAGATAAAGATAAAGATAAAGTGAAAATGGGGGGAGTTATATGTTAAAGGTTGTAGCAGCGCTACTAGTCACATTGCTAATAGGATACCTTATATTCAAAAGTTACAAAACACAAACGGTACTATTTTTGGGTGGTATTTTACTTATGTCACTAAGTATAATCTTTAAAACAGGAGAGATCATGCCACAAAAGTCTTCCACAGGTTTTGTTTGGTTCGATATGTTTGAATATATACGAAGTACTTTTAGTAGTAATAATGCAGGTATAGGGTTAAGCATAATGGCTGTAGGTGGATTCGCAAAATACATGAGTAGTATTGGAGCTAGTGAGGCACTTGTAAAGATCGCCATAAGGCCACTTAGAAAACTAAATGCTCCATATCTTGTGTTAGCTCTAGGATACGCTGTAGGACAATTTTTAAATATATTCATACCAAGTGCTACTGGGCTAGGCATATTACTTATGGTAACTATGTATCCAATTTTGGTAAGCCTAGGAGTAAGCCCATTAGCGGCTACAGCTATGATAGGGACAAGTGCATGTCTTGACCTAGGGCCAGCTTCAGGGAATTCAATACTTGCGGCAGACATTGCAAAATTAAATGCATCTCTATATTTTGTTAAATATCAAATACCTGTAGCAATAGCGGTGGTAATAACTATATCTATATTACATTATTTTGTGCAAAAATGGTTTGATAAAAAAAGTGGGCATATAATTGTACAATCAGAAATGGCTGCATCAGAAGAGGGGAAAAAAGTTCCTAAAATATATGCAATACTTCCACTAATACCATTAATAATATTATTGATATTTAGCCAGTTTCTTATAGCTACCATAAAGTTAGATGTTGTAACTGCAATGCTTATGAGCACAGCTTTAAGTATGATTTTTGAATTAATAAGATATAGAGATGTAAAAAAGGTTTTTGCAAGCATACAGGTGTTTTTCGATGAAATGGGAGTTCAATTTGCCAAGGTTGTAAGCCTTATTGTTGCAGGACAAACTTTTGCTCACGGGTTAAAAACCATAGGAGCAATTGATGTAATTATTTCTTCGGCGCAATCTTCAGGATTCGGCACAAATGCTATGGTAGTAATAATGGTTTTAATAATTACCGTATGTGCAATTATAATGGGATCTGGTAATGCACCTTTCTTTGCATTTGCTTCTCTTGCACCAGAAGTAGCGGTAAAAGCGGGAATACCTTCTGTTATAATGTTGATGCCTATGCAATTAGCAGCAGGAATTGCTAGAAGTATGTCCCCTATAACCAGTGTAATTGTTGGGGTTTCAGGTATTTCAGAAGTTTCACCTTTTGAAGTAGCAAAGCGTACACTGATTCCAATGCTAGGGGCTCTCATTGTTACTGTAATATCTACATTTATATTATTTTAGAAGTTAACTAATTAAGCTGTTGATAAAATCTTATTTATCAACAGCTTTAATACATATATAATTAAATTAAGAATAAAAGAGTATAAACATTGCATTAGAAAGGAATTTTAAAATGAATTTATTAAAAGAAATTTACGAAAAACACATCGGAATAAGTGAAAAAATAGATGATATAAATTATAAGATTAGAAAAGCAGCAAGAACAATTTTATTTGACGAATCAGGTAAAATAGCAATACTATATGTATCAAAAGATGACTATCACAAGTTACCTGGTGGAGGAATAGAAGAAGAGGAAAATATAATAGAAGCATTAAAAAGAGAAGTAGAAGAAGAAGTGGGGACAGATATAGAAGTCTTGGGGGAAGTTGGTATCATTATAGAATATAGAGATGAATTTAAACAGCTTCAGATATCCTATTGCTACTATTCAAAAGTGAAAGGAGAAATAGGAAAACCTAATTATACTGAAGAAGAAGTAAATAATGGTTTTAAATTAAAGTGGATGAGTATAGAAGAAGCAATTAATTCTTTAGAAAAGGACGAGCCCTATAATTATATGGGCAAATTTATAAAAGAAAGAGATAAAACTTTCCTAAAGGAATTTATAAACAAAGGAATAAAATTAAATAATTAAAGAGAAGTCAACTAATTTAAATAGGGACAGTCATACAGTCTTATACGTTTTTAGGGGATGGGCATTAATATTTATTGATGGGGACAGTCATATATTTTTATGGTAGAATATTGGTAAAATATTAGTAAAGGAAATTAATAAAATGATTAGAAAATTAGATATAGAGGATAAATATATAATAGAAAAAATATTAGATATACAAAAGGTTTCTTACTTGGTAGAGGCGGAGATTATAGGGTTTTACGATATACCAACATTAAAAGATACTATAGAAACAATAAGAGAAAGTGAAGAGACTTTTTATGGATACTATATAGATAATATTTTAGCAGGGATAATTTCATATAAGATTGAAGAAGAAATTTTAGATATCCACAGAGTTGCAATACATCCTAATTTTTTTAGAATGGGTATTGGAGAAAAGTTATTAAATTTTATACAAACTAATCAGAAAGACGTCAGTAAAATAATAGTTACTACTGGAAAAGAAAATAAGCCGGCGGTAAATCTTTATATAAAAAATGGATTTGAAAAAGTAGAAGATATAGAAATTAAAGAGGGAGTTTATTTAACATTATTGGAAAAGAGGTTATGTAATGGAAGGTTTGAATAACATGATGTTTGAAACATTAAGATACATAGGAGAAAAGCTTAACCACGAAGGAGTGAAGTGGGCAGTAGGAGCTTCTATATTGTTAAATCATTATGGCTTAGTAGATAATCCTAATGATATAGATATTTTAATAGACTTAGAGGATAAGGAAAAAGTAGATAATATATTTAAAGATTTAGGAGTAGGGGAAGAAAAAGGGAAAACTACTACATATCTTACAAGATATTTTGGTGAATATAAAGTAAATAATGTATATGTGGACATTATGGGTGGTTTTATAATCAATCATGAAAATGGACAGTATGAATATATTTTTGATGAAAATTCAATAACATCATCCATGGATTTAAATGGAATAAACATTCCATTAACCTCATTAGAGGATTGGTATGTTGCATATCAGCTAATTCCTAATAGGGATTACAAGGTGGAAATTATAGAAAATCATTTATTAAAACAGGGCATAAAACATATGGATCTATTAAAGAGAGCATCAAAACAAGAGCTACCTGACCATGTAAAGGATAGAATAAGCAAACTAGTTGACTCTCTTTCAAAATAATGTTAATATAGTTGAAATTTATATAATACTTAAAGTTTATGTAAGTGAAAAGTTCTTGGGAATAAAAGTTAAAATAGGGGTGATATTATGAAGCTTGCTGAAGCTTTAATTTTAAGATCAGATTATCAAAAAAGAATAGAGCAAATTAAAAATAGGCTTACGAATAATGCTAAAGTTCAAGAAGGGGACGAGCCTATGGAATCTCCTGAGTTATTACTTCAGGAGCTAGATAGATGCTTATATGAAGTGACAGATATAATAAAAAGAATAAATAAGACAAATTCACAAACAAAGTTCAATGATAATATTACTTTAGCAGATGCCTTAGTAGAAAGAGAAAGAATTTGGGATAAAAGACTTATACTTACTCATCTAGTGGAGGCCGCTACAGTAAGACAAGACAGATACAGTAGATCAGAAGTGAAATTTTCTAGCACAATAAATGTTAGCGAAACTCAAAAGAAAATAGATGAATTATCAAAAGAATTTAGATTGCTGGATACAAAGATTCAAGGAATGAACTGGAATATAGATTTGCTATAATAAATAAAGATAGAATAGTTATATATTAACATATAGGAATATTAGAAATAGTTAGCTAGGGGATTATTAATAAAAGTATAGAATAACTTTTAAGAAGGTAGCTAAAATTTATAAGGTGAGTACAAACCCGCCAACAGGGAAAGTTGGATAGTGGCAGGCATAGGGGCGATGCCGGTGGTTCGAATCCACAGTTAACAAATTAGGCCCATAAATGTGACATGAGTACAAATAGAATGTAAATGTAACTACCATGTACTAATTATAGACTTTAGTGAGGGTGGGAATGGGGAGTTTTTTTAATTAAGATTTCTTGATTAACTATGAACTAATAAAAAGGGGGCAGATTACAATGTATACCGGTGAAAAAGTAAGATTAAGAGAATACAGAAAAGAGGATATAAAAGCTGCACAAAATTATGTTAATGATCCAGAAGTAAAAAGACTTTTAAATCCAGGGATACCTTATCCTATAACATTAGAAGATGAGGAGAAATGGGTTGAAAGTCTTTCTTCTACAAAGGATGAATATAGTTTTGCAATAGAGACTTTAGAAGATAGTAAATACATCGGTGGATGTGGTATTAATTCTATAGATTGGAAGAATAGTGTGGCAGTGATTGGAATATTTATTGGGGACAAGGATTATTGGGGAAAAGGCTATGGCACAGATGCCATAAGAATCCTTGTGAAATTTATATTTGAGCAGATGAATTTAAATAAAATTAAGTTAAATGTATTTTCCTTTAATGAAAGAGCCATGAAAAGTTATAAAAAATGTGGCTTTAAAGTAGAAGGTGTTTTAAGACAAGAATTATATAGGGATGGAAAATATTACGATGATATTTTAATGGGAGTTTTAAGAGAAGATTGGGAGCAGATCAAATAAAGATATTCCTTAAAATAGAAAAGAACTATTAATAAGGCATTTTAATAAACGGGAGAATAGAAATGAGTATTGATATAAAATATAAAAAAATTATAGAAATTGTTCAAGATGAATTAACCTGTTCTGCTCATAATTTAGACCATGTATTTAGAGTTTATAACCTTTGTCTATTACTTGCAAAATATGAGAAAGATGTTGATTTAGAAATCCTTATTCCTTCAGCATTGCTGCATGATATCGCAAGAGTAAAAGAAAGTCGAGATAACAGTGGAGAAATTGACCATGCTGTTTTAGGTGCTGAAATGGCAGAAGATATATTAAGAAGCTTGAGATATGAAGAAGAAAAAATTGAAAAGATAAAACATTGCATTATTACACATAGATTTAGAACGGGAAATGAGCCCAAAACAATAGAAGCAAAAATACTTTTTGATTCAGATAAACTCGATGCTATTGGCGCAACTGGAATTGCTCGTACTTTTATGTTAGCAGGACAGTTTGGACAAAGATTATTAGCTAATGAGCCACTTGATAACTATTTAAATGATAACACTGTTAATAATGGAAGGTTAAAAGACGTTTCAAAGTGATATGATACTTCCAAAGTAGACAGTCTAATTAATTAAAATTTAGATTATCTAC
>NZ_CAUPZS010000024.1:0-62285 GCF_963515715.1 uncultured Clostridium sp. | reverse complement strand
TTAAAGTAGATACCTTAAAAAAGCCTGTTTTTTATGAGGGGGATTTAATTGGATTTTATCAAATAACCATAGTAAGAACAAAAGTAATTCAAGGAGTGAATAATGGTACTATTGTAGCAATTAGCATATTTGTTGGGGTATTTATAGCAGTGTTAATGCTTATGATTAAGTTGATGGATAGAAAATTTAATAAACCACTTTTGTTATTAATAGATTCAATAAAGGATTTTGCAAAAGGAGAAGAAACTTCTATAAAATACAAATCAAAGGATGAAATTGGAGAACTTATAAGTCATTTTAATAATATGAAGAGGGAAATTAAAGAAAAAGATTATGAAATAGAAAAGGAGCAAAAATCAAAGGAATATATGATAGCAGCAATTTCCCATGATTTAAAGACACCATTAACATCCATAAGAGCTTATGCAGAATTAATCGATTCTCAAAGGGAAGAGGATAACAAAAGGTATGTTTCAGGAATATTGAGCAAGTGTGACTATATGAGCAACATGCTAGAGGATTTACTCATGTATACAATACTTTCTTCAAGTTATACCATGGATTTTGTGGATGTAGATGGAGAGGAATTTTTTCAAATGCTTCTTTCAGGTTATGAGGAAGTTTGTGAAAAAAGCAATATAAATTATAAAACTCATATAAAAGTTAGAGGAAACTATAGAGTTGATGTTAAACAGATGATAAGGGTAATCGATAATCTGATGAGCAATGCTATTAGGTATACAGCAGAAGGAAAATCAATTTATATGGGCGCTTTTTCAAAGGGGGTTTCCCTTCCAGATTGGATAGATGAAGAGGAAAAAAATAAGATTGAAGAATTAAGAAAAGACGGTGTAGTTATATTAGTTAAAAATCAAGGAGAAGAAATACCGAAGGAAGATATAGAGAGGATTATGGAACCTTTTTATAAGGTGGATAATTCAAGAAATAAGAAAGTGGGAACCGGTCTTGGATTAAGCATAGTAAAATTAATTATTGACAAGCATAATGGCAGCATGATTGTTTTATCAAGTAAAGAAAGAGGTACATTAATAGCTTGTTTTATTCCATGACTATCCGCTCTAATACTTCCATGGGCAAGAATTTTGTTTACAAGAAAGGAAAGTGAAAAATTATTATGATTAAAAAAAGAATTTTTTCTATAATTATGGGAGGGCTATTAAGTATTACTGCCCTTTCAGGATGTGGAGCTCAAAAAAGCATTTTGCCAGAGACCATAGTAGCTCACGCCATGGAATCAGAAGACAATGTGAAGTCCTATTATGGAGAGGCAAGAATTCATATGTACGATAAAGATAATAAAATAGTTGAAGATAGTATTATGAAAGAATGGTATGATACTTCTAAAGGTAAAATGAAAGTTAGAACAGAATCCTATTCTAATAAAGGTGAGCTTGAATCTGTATCTACAAATGATGGGAATAATATTGTGGCATACATGATCAAAGATAAAAAAGCCTTAACTATGAAAAGTTTAAATGAATCAGATATGCCTATAAGAACTCAAAGAGAGCAAACTAAAATATTTTTAGAAAATATAAAGAAAACCCACGATATAAGTACCATAGGAGAAGAAAAAATAAATGGTATAGATACTTATCATATAAAAGCAGTGCCAAAAGAAAAGAATACAATACTTTCAGAGCAGGACATATGGATAGATAAAAAGAATTGGTTTGTAATTAAGACTAGTTCTCATAATTCAGAATCAAAAATCGAATATGAATATACAAAAATTGATTTTTCACCTAAAATTGATGACAAAATATTCACTCAAGAAATCCCAAAAGATGTAAAGATAGAAAATATTGACGAGGCTGGGCCAAAGACAAAAACCATGACTTTGAAAGAAGCGAGAGATTTTTTGGGAAAGCCCTTCGCATATTTTTCAGAGTCATCTTCTTATAAAATTAAAGATATTAAGCTTCAACAGTATGGAAGTGAAGCAGTAGATGATGAAATAATTATGGAGTATCAAAAGGATGATAAACCTTATTTTCAAATGAGTCTTAGAAAGGGAAATAAAATTGACTCTAATGCTAGTGGAATTCCTGGTACAGAAGAGATTACTATAAGAGGACAAAAAGGAAATATGTTTAAAGATAGTATTTCTATTATACTTTGGGCAGAAGGAGATGTAAGATATAGCATAATTCCTTATGAAAACATTGAAAAAGTAGAAGACCTTATAAAAGAGTTGGATAAAATGGAGATGTTCAATTAAATAAAAGTACCCTCTCGAAATCATTTCTGAGAGGGTGCTCATTATTTTTCATCCTTCATATTATCTATTGTGGCTTTTATAACAGAAGTAGGCCAATCATGAAAATCAATCTTTCTAATTTCATAAAAATCCCATGATAGATTCTTTATCATTTTTTTTAGCTCTTTTATGCTTCTTTCTCTCTCAAAATCAATAACCTTTTCTCTAGCCATAATATCCCCCATAGAATTTGCTTTTATTTATTATATATTCTCTAAAATTAGGGATATTACATAGTAAATACCTATAATTAACCTATTAGCATATTTGAAATATATAGTAATGTTATATACAATAATTGTATAGTACAAGATGAAATCAAGTTAATATAATGGAGGGATTGAAATGTTAGATTTACTAAAAAGCAGAAGAAGCATTAGAAAATTTAAGAATGTGGAAGTAGAAAAAGAAAAGATTGAAGCTTTAGTTAAGGGGGCTCTTTTATCTCCGTCTTCAAAGAATTCCACACCTTGGGAATTTATCGTCGTAACAGATAAAAACACATTAGGAGAATTAGCATTATCTAAAAAAGCTGGGTCAGCATTTTTAAAGGAGGCACCTCTAGGAATTGTTGTTCTTGGTGATGCTAATATTAGTGATGTGTGGGTAGAGGATACATCCATTGCTACTACAATCATTCAATTAGTAGCAGAGTCAATGGGACTTGGTTCTTGCTGGATTCAGATCAGGGAAAGAAAACATAATGAGGATATAAAAGCAGAAGAACATGTGCGCAAGACTTTAAACATACCAGAAAATATGAAAGTGGAATCCATAGTTGCCATAGGATATCCAGATGAAAACAAAGAGCCACGTAGTGAAGAATCCTTAAAATATGATAAGGTATTTTTAAATTCTTACGAAAATAAGTATACACTTTAGAATATGGATGATATGCACTTTAGAATATGAATAATAGCCACATTACATAGCATTTTTAAGTTTTAAACAATGAATAAGTATTCACAGTATGTATAATAATCAATATTTAAAAATATATTTGTAAAACATAGAGGAACTGAGGTATATAGTGGGAGGAGCGCCTTTTTGAAGGGACGTCACTATGTATCTCAGTTCTTGTTTTTAAATCCATTTAACTTAACTATTTTATAGTTCATAGTTTTCACCTATTAATTTTATAGAACGCTTCGTCTCACATTTAATTATATCATTTTTATTGCTATTGAGAATTTGGTTTAAAGCCTCAATGCTACCTTGTGTCCTAAAAGAAGAAAGACATATTACACATTTCCAAAAGATCAGGTCATTTTCTAAATATTTATTTAGTGTATCTATAATTGATTTAAAGAAATATTCATTGTCATAATTAGAGTTATAAAATAATGAAAAGCCAATGGCATCAATAACTTCTGAAATTTTTTCTTGATTATTACTCTTTAACACATCAAATAGTACAGGTAAAATTCTACAATCCATTTTTCCTAAAGTCCGTGCAATAATATCTCTCGGCAATGGGTAACTTTTTTTCTTAGAAACCTTTTCTGGTAAACATAAGTGTTGATTTTTCCCTATACGACCTAAATAATGAAGCATTTGTTCAGCAGTTTTAATGCCACCTTTTTGGAGAGCATTGCAAATTTCAATTTTTGTGTAAAGACATTTTTCAATACAAAGTCTTTCCAATAGGATTTTAACAAAATCTAAATCTTCAATGTAAAATCTATTTGACAGGAGATTTATAGCAGCAGATCTTTCGATAGAATTTGGAGAATTTATTAATAAAATTAATTCACTATTAGAACATTGTTGAAATTCATTAATATCTTCTGTAGTAATAAAGCCTCTCTTGCGTAAATCCGCATCACTACTTTTCATAAGCTTTCCTCCTTTGTGTGCCCACTACTTCAATAGCCTTAAACCTTAAAATCTTCATTAAGGGTTAATTTAAAATAGTATAAAGTAAGCAGTATCATATTATTTCTACATTTTGTAAAATAATTATTTGCCTATCTTCGATAGATTTAATAAATAAATGGCTACTTACTAACGATGCTGGAATTATAACTACAACAATAACAATTAGTGCAAGTATATTTGCACTAAGATTTACTGGCATTAGACGATTCCAGATATATGCAACTAACTTAAAATATAAACGAAAAAAATAAAACTTAAAAATTATTTTTTTCTTCATACTATTCCTCTTTGAATACATAAATTTAGATAGATACTATATATAATATTATATAATGATGTTGTATAAATTTCCATAAATGCATTGTATTAGATTCTGTAACTAAATATAAGATTTTCTTTTACTATAAACTTTTTTAAAAAAGATTTGTAAACTATGAAAGAGCTAAGTATGTATTGAAAAAGCGACTTTTCTCGGAGCGACTTCAATGCGTGCTTAGCTCTTTATTTGAGAAATTAAACCCTCACTTTCTTTAAGTTATACTATGGATTTTCTAGATGTATATGGACAAGTTTTTATTTTCATATTGGATGTATAAAGAGGAAAAGAAATAATATTGAAGAATTAACAAAGTATGGTGCAACTATATTAGTTAAAAACCAAGGAGAAGAAATTCCAAAGGAGGATATAGGGAGGATTACGAAACCTTTCTATAGTGTAGATAATTCAAGAAATAAAAATGGAAACTGATCTTGGATTAAGCATAGTAAAATTAATTATAAGAAAGGAAAGTGAAAAGCTATCATGACTAAAAAAAGAATTGTTTCTATAATTATGGCAGGTCTACTGAGTATTACTGCACTATCCGGTTGTGGAAGCAAAAACAGTATTCTGCCAGAGACTATAGTAGCCAATGCTATTGAAGCAGAAAATAATCTAAAATCCTATTATGGAGAGGCAAGAGTACGTGTATATGATAAAGATAATAACATTACTAAAGATATTACTGAGAAGGAATGGCAGGATATTTCTAATGGTAAAATTAGAATCAGAAGAGAATCTTATTCTAATCACAATGAACTTGAAGCTGTATCTACAAGTGATGGAAATACCGTTATGATATATAGTATTGAGGATAAAAAAGCCTCAACTATGAAAAATATAGATGAATCAGATATGCCTATAGGGTCCCGGAGACAACAGACTAAAATAGTTTTGGGGTATATAAAGGAAAATCATGATATAAGTACTGTTGGAGAAGAAAAGATAAATGGTATGAATACTTACTATATAAAAGCAGTACCAAAAGAAAAGAACAGCCTATTTCTAGAACAAGATATATGGATAAATAAAAAGAATTGGTGCGTAATTAAGAGTAGCGGTATTCTTATTGGAGGATCAAAAATCGAAGATGAATATGTAAAAATTGATTTTTCACCTAAACTTAAGGATGAAACATTCACTCAAAAAATTCCAGAAGGAGTAAAGATAGAAAATGTCGAGGAGACTGAGCCAAAGCCAAAAACCATGACTTTAAAAGAAGTGAGAGATTTTTTAGGAAAGCCATTCTTATACTTCCCAGAGTCATCTTCTTATAAGATCAAAAGCATTAAACTTCAACAGTATGAAGGTGAGATTCCATATAATGAAATAATTATGGAGTATGAAAAAGATGGGACACCTTATTTCCAGATGAGACTTAGGAACGACAATATAGTTAACTCTAATGCTAGTGAAATTCCTGGTGCAAAAGAGATTACTATAAGAGAACAAAAGGGATATATAGCTAAATATCTTAGAAGCCTTATTGTCTGGTCAGAAGGAGATGTAAGTTATGCTATAATTGCCTATGAAAATGTTGAAAAAGTAGAAGACTTTATAAAAGAATTAGACGAAATGGAGATGTTTAATTAAATAGAAGATAGCTCTATATTTGAGAAACTAAATTATCTCTGTAGAAATCTATAATTTGGAAACCGATATGTCATAATTTAATTTAATAAATATCTTTGTAAAACATAATGGAACTAAGTATATAATGGGAGGAGCGCCTTTTTTGAAGCGACGTCATTATGTACTTAGTTCCTATTTTGGAGACTCAATTACTTTTGTAGAAACTAATAAATGTAAAAACTATGATTGGTTTTAACAAATCCAAAATGCTACATAATACTTCTCATGCTAGTTCGCTACAATAAGAACTTCTAAAATAAATTAAGAATTTCTAGATTTTGCTCAGATGCATAGGGCGCATTACATAGCGTTTTTTAGTTTTTTAAAATAAAGGAATGTTTACTATAATTGAAAGAAGGCTCGTAAAAAACAAAAGAGCTAAGTGTATAGTAAAATAGAGACTTTTCCAGAGGGGCTTCACTATATGCTTGGCTCTATATTTCAGAACTATTGACATAAATAAATGATTAGTATATGATTATATTTGAATTTAATCATATACTGTTTTATATAAATAATAGAATTTAAGGATAGAAATAATTTTCTTTAGGAGGATGATAATATGAAGCCTAAAGTAGCATTTATATGTGTACATAATTCCTGTAGGTCCCAAATGGCAGAAGTTTTAGGGAAATTATTTGGTTCAAAGGTTTTTCAATCTTATTCAGCAGGGACAGAAAGAAAGCCAGAAATAAATAAAGATGCGGTAAGGATAATTAAGAATTTATATAATATAGATATGAATGAAACTCAATACTCTAAACTAATTAAAGATATACCAAAAGTAGATATTGTTATAAAAATGGGTTGTAATGTTGTTTGTCCATATTTACCTTCAAAGCATACAGAAGATTGGGGATTGGAAGATCCAACAGGAAAGAGTGATGAAGAATTTATAAAAACAGCAAAGGCAATTGAAGAAAAGATTAAAGATTTAGCACGTAGAATCGAGACTAATGAAATTAATTTAAATTAGGGATAGGAAGTAAATATATTTGGTTTAGTATGGTAATATTAAACTATGATAAGCATATTAATGGAATAGGAAAGCATTGATAAATAAAAGCTTTTATATATTATATGAGGGAATATTAATGTAATCATATTATCATATCAATACAAGGAGGAAAGTATGGATTTAATTACTACATTAAAAGCATTAAGTGATGAAAATAGAATTAGAATTTTAAATCTGTTGAATAACGGAGAGTTTTGTGTATGCGAAATTGAATATATATTGGAGATGACGCAATCTAATGTGTCCAGACATTTAAATAGATTGAGCAGTGCAAAGATAATAGAAAGCTATAAAAAAGCTCAGTTTGTATATTACAAATTAAAGGAAGATAAAATAAAGCATCATGAATTTATAAGGAATATATTAAATGATGAGTTAATGAACATAGAACAATGTAAAATAGACATAGATAATTTAAAAAAATATAGAGAATCAAAATTAGATTGTAATACCATAAGTTTAAATAGGGGGAAATCAATTTGCACTAAAGACGACAATGTGTAACATATAGAATTGTGTTACATATAATGTATATATGATTACATATGAATATAGTAATATATATGACGCTTTTCTATAATAAATATATAGAGTTTAACAATAAAAATTTAATTTATAAAGATTATAGGAGGATAATATTATGAAATTAGAATTTTTTGAACCTACAATGTGTTGCTCTACAGGAATATGCGGTCCTAGTGTTGATAAAAGATTAGTAAAACTCAGCGAAAATATAGAATACTTGAAAAAGAGCTATAAAGGAATAAGTATTCACAGATACCAACCACAACAAAGCCCAATAGTTTTCATGACTAATAAAGGGGTAAGAGACCTTATGAAAGAAGTGGGGAAAAAGGCATTACCTATCACAGTTTATAATGGAAAAGTAATAAAACAGGGGGAATATCCTACATTAAAAGAACTAGAGAAAGCTATAAGAGGTGAATAAACGTGAGCAAATTTATATTTTTTTCGGGCAAAGGTGGAGTAGGAAAGACTTCTATGGCTTGCACTTCAGGGGTATACTATGCTGATAAAGGGTACAAAACCTTAATAGTTACCACAGATCCTGCTGCCAACTTATCCGATGTTTTTGAACAGGAAATAGGACATAAAACAACTAAAATAAATAATATAGATAATCTTTATGCCATGGAAATAGATCCAGATAAGGCTACAGAAGAGTATAAGGAAAGACTTTTAGCACCTATGAAAGAATTATTTGATGAGGAAATGATAAAAATTGCAGATGAACAGCTCAGCGGCCCTTGCACAGAGGAAATGGCATCCTTTGATAAGTTTATAGATTTCATGGGTGAAAGCGAATATGATATTGTAATATTCGATACCGCTCCTACAGGTCACACTATTAGGTTATTGGAGCTGCCAGTAGACTGGAGTAAGCATATTGAAGAAAGTGCTAAGGGCAGTGGGCAAACCTGTATGGGTCCTGTTTCAATGATTCAGGATAGTAAAGATAAATTTGATGATGCTATAGAAAAGCTTAGAGATACAAATATTACAGATTTTATATTTGTAATGCAGCCTGAACAAACATCTTTAGATGAGACACATAGATCCATAAAAGAGCTTTCAGGGTTAGATATAAAAACTACAAAAATTATTATAAATGGGTTCATACCTAAGGAGGAAGCGGTAAATCCTTTCTTCCAATCTAGATATCACATGCAACAAAAATATTTAGAAAAAGCCTATGAGGAATTTAAAGATTTAGGTATAAAGACTATGGAGCTCTTTGACAGTGAACTTAAGGGAGTAGATAGATTTAGGTTATCAGCATCCATACTTTTTGAAGGAAAAAAGGTAGATAAAGCTACAAATATAGATTATGAAAAGGTTGAAAGCATATCTATGAATCAAAGCTCTAATATAAAGGAGTTAATTTTGCCTAAGAAAGGATTGCATAAGAATATATTCTTTTCTGGAAAAGGTGGGGTAGGTAAAACAGTTATGGCTTGTATAACGGCAGTTAAAACTGCAAAGGAAGGTTATAAAACCTTATTGCTAACTACCGACCCAGCAGCTCATATAGGAAAGGTTTTAGATAAGTCTATAGGGGATGAAGTAACAAGAATAGAAGGAATAGATAATCTTTATGCTGCTAAAATAGATCCTAAAGTAGCTTTTGAGGAATATAAAAATAATATACTAGAAGATGCAAAAGGTAAATTCAATGAGGACACAATATTAACCATGGAGGAAGAATTGAATTCTCCATGCACCGAAGAGATGGCTGCTTTTCAAAAATTTATATCCTATGCCAGTGAAGAAAAATATGATGTAATTGTATTTGATACAGCCCCTACAGGTCATACATTAAGGCTTTTAGAATTACCAATGGACTGGAGCAAACAAATTCAGATGAAAGCAGGACTTTCAACGGAAATAAGCCAAGAGGATAGAAAAGAAAAAGAAAAGTTTGATAAGGTAATAGCTCTAATGAAAGATAAGAGCGTTACTACCTTCTCCTTTGTTATGTATCCAGAAAAAACTCCAATTATCGAAGCATATAGAGCTTCAGAAGAGCTGAAAACTGTGGGCATTGAAACTCAGCTTGTTATCTCTAATCTTATAATACCAGAAGAAGAAGCAAACACTTCTTTCTTTAAGAACAGAAGACATATGCAAGAAAAATATTTAAGAGAAATAGAAAATACATTTAATGAAGCATCAATATTAAAAGTGCCTATGTTTAATAAAGAAATAAAGGGATTGGATATGTTAATTGATATTGCAGAGAAGATATATCAATAGTGAAAGATAATAAGAGAGCTAAACTTGTAGCTCTCTTGTATTTTTGGCGAGTATTATTTGTTATAAGTTCATTTACAACCATACCGTATTAATTTATCTTTGAAAATTAAATAGTATGATATTTAGATATGGTATAGTTATCCTATAAAGATTGTTTACACAATTTGAGGTGATGAAGGTGTATAAAGAATTGCATGATATTCCAGAGCTCTATACATGGAAAACCATTGGGAAGATCAACAGCGGCTGGTCAAGTGATATAAAATATTATGTTGAAGATTATTTAGGAAACAAATTGTTGTTGCGAATTTCTGATATAAGCTATTTAGATTCTAAAATAAAAGAATTTGAAATCATAAAGAAATTTAATACTTTAGATTTTGAAATGTCAAAAGCCATATCTATAGGCGTTTGTAATAATAATAAAAATGTTTATATGCTTTTGAATTGGGTTGAAGGTGTTTCATTGGGAAAAACAATGGAAAAACTAACAGAAAAAGAACAGTATGACCTTGGTATACAAGCCGGAAAAGTTTTAAAAAAAATCCACTCAATAGATGTTGAGAGTATTGATATACCAGTTAAAGACAAAACGGAAAAGAAACTTCAAAAATTAGAAAGATACGAAAATAGTTCCATTCGTATAGATAATGATCAATTAGTAATAGATTACGTGAAAAGCAATATAGATAAAATAAATCTATTACCACCTGTGTATAAGCATGGAGATTTTCATGTAGGAAATCTAATTCTTACTCCCCATAAGCATCTAGGCGTTATCGATTTTAATAGATGGGAATGTGGTGATCCATATGAGGAATTTTATAAGGTACAAAGTTTTGACGTAGAAGTTAGTATTCCTTTCTCTATTGGACAGATTGACGGCTATTTTAATCATCAACCACCAAAAGAGTTTTGGGAGATTCTTGCTGTTTATGTAGCTCACGCCTCCTTGTTTTCCATTGCTTGGGCAGAAAAATTCGGAGATAACGAAATAAACGGAATGAAAAGACGTGCTATGATGACTTTCCAGGACTATGATAATTTTCAAATCATGATACCTCATTGGTATAAGGACAATTTTATGAAATATAGAAAATGAACAAAAACACCGTATATTCGAAAGGGAATGATTGCAATACATAATATTAATGTTTTAAGCAGGGGTTAATTACTTATTAACTAAAATTTAAAAGTAAAAAGGAGAATAAAATATGGCCTTAATTATACTTTCTTTTATAACAGGTTTTTTAGGATTATCAATAGGTTCAAAGGGCGGAGAGTCATTAATGATACTATTGGGAATTGCAGGTTTTCTAGTTCCAGGTTTATATATTTTGGAACAAATATATAATGAATTAAAAAAAGGTAGATAATGGTATATTTATAGGAGTTAATTTTATGAATATAAAAATAATATTTCAAAATTGTATATTATTCTTTAAGTCATTTTTTATTGCAGTGACAACTCACTTTTTTTCATTTATGGTTATATTTTTTTGTTCTCATAGTGAGTATAAGAATATGGACATAGATATAGCTGCTAAACATCCATTTGCTTATTTATGTATATTTATATTTTCTGTTACCATTGTTTCTATTATAATAAATAAATTTATAATGGCTAAGAAGATGAGGAAAAGATATGTTTTTTTAAGTTCTTATTTAACTCTTGTCTTTATAGATGTAATAGCACATTTATTATTCTATACCAGTATTTCATCTATAATAAATTCATTTAATATGGCAAGTCATATGGTAATTATAAGTTCTTTAATAATGGCTTCTTTAAATATATTACTAGCTAAAATTAAAATATCTATTGAATTTAGCTAAAAATGATTTAAATTATAAATTAAAAAGTATACAGCTTTTCTTATTTAGAATTTAAATATTCTCATACTTCACATTATATTTCTTTTTTAAGTCTTCTATAATGAGTTCATAGTTTTTATTATAATCTTCTTCTATTTCGGCTTTTCCCCAAGTGGGATGATTACTATCGACATAATTATAAAAATCCGTTTTAATTGAATTTCTCATTTTTCCTATAGACATTGATTTCATTAATAGTTTAGGACAGTATTCATTCCAATATTTATCTAGCGTAATTCCCAATTTATTAATTTCATCTTGTAGAATCTTTTTGTCTTCTTCAGAACTATTTTCTTCAAATGAAACCCTAAGTTTTTCTGCTTCAGTTTTAGCTTCATCAATAGTTATAAGGATTTTTTTGCTTTTTGCTTCTCTGTATAAAAGTTCATTTTCGATAATCATTTCTAGGGCTTGTTGATTTGATATATCATCAAGTCTGTATTTTTTAAAGTCTTTTATATCACCAGTGGTAATTTTACCTTCATCCATTGTGGCAACGACTTCTCCTACCTGCTCAACTGTATATTCTTTTTGCGTACAGCTAGATAGGAAAGAGGATAATAATATAATTAAAGTCAAAACAACAATTCGATTTTTCACAATATCCCTCCTTTACAATATAGATGCTATCTTCAATATTTCCTTTAAGCAAACCCCATCTGAATCTAAGAACCATTTGGTACAATTTAACTATATAATACCATATTATTTTAGATAATACATTTTCTTTACTCATGTACGTCCAGCATCAGTATATAATTGTCTTTATGAAAATTATTTTTCTAATATGTTGGAGCAGTGAGATATCATTAATATAATAAAGAGAAAATCAGTGGAAAGCATTAAAATATGTATAATAATCCGATATAATTAAAAATAATACGGTATATAACGAAAAATAATATAGAATATAACGAATAATATTCTTGATTTTTGAGAAAACATTAGTATATAATTAAATATATAATATATCACCACAAAATTTATATTAAATAGGGAGTGGATTTGATGAAGCTTATGTACACAGGAAAAACAAAAAATGTTTATGCTCTAGAGGATGGTAATTATCTACTTAAATTTAAAGATGATGTAACAGGAGAAAATGGAGTTTTTGATCCTGGTGCTAATACTGTTGGTTTAACAATAGACGGAGCAGGAAAAGCAGGGCTTAAATTGACTAAGTTATTCTTCGAAAGACTAAAAGAAGAGGGAATACCTACACACTACGTAGATGCAAATATAGAAGAGGCAACAATGACAGTAAAACCAGCTACATTGTTCGGAAATGGTCTTGAAGTAATTTGCCGTTACAGAGCAGTTGGAAGTTTTATGCGTCGTTATGGAATGTATGCAAAAGAAGGACAGGCTTTAGATGCCTTTGTAGAAGTTACTCTTAAAGATGACGACCGTCAGGATCCACCAATTAATGAAGATGCGTTAGATATGCTAGGAATACTAACACTGGATGAATATAAAATACTAAAGGAGCTTACTAAGAAAATAAGCGCTGTAGTAAAAGATGAGTTAGCTAAAAAAGATATAGAACTATATGATATCAAATTTGAATTTGGAAGAGTAGGAGAAGATAAACATATTGCTTTAATAGACGAAATTTCAGGCGGAAATATGAGAGCATACAAGGATGGAAAATATATAGAACCATTAGTATTAGAAAAATTAATGCTAGGTGAATAACTAATAATTTAAAACTAAAAATAGCAATATAACATTAATATTAAAAAGCCCTAATTACAATATGAATCACCCCCGATTCAGTATGTAACTAGGGCTTTTTTAGTTTAACTCATCATATTTTATGTCAATTTCATAAAATGATTTAATGAGTAAAAATAAGATTTATATAATACTAATATTTTTTATTACATAAGTAATATGAAGTATATGACTTATATCACTTCTAGGCCTCCGCTGCATAATATATACTTTACATGTAGGATACAAAGGGGGCATGAAATTGAATAACTATACAGTAATTAAAAGAGATAGAAGGTTACTATTTGAGATCATAGTTATTATTCTATTGACTTTTTTGCCATCATTTCTTTTCAAAACATTTAAAGGTTTAGCTACAATAATCCCTGTATTATATATATTTATAGAAAAGAAAAAGAGAAATCGTACATGGGGTGAATTAGGATTTTACCCTAAAAATACAATATCAGATATTAAGAAAAATTGGTTTTTGACAATTTTAGTTTCTTTTATTATACAGTTAGCAGTTTTTCTTATAGGAAAATGCTTCGTTCCAGAGTTTATAGAGCATATAAAGCTGAGAATTCCTTTAATTGAAATATCTACAATAGTGTCTTTATTTATTACCGTAACCATAGGAACCTTTGGAGAAGAATTTATTTTTCGTGGATTTATTCAAGAAAGGTTGGGTTGGTTTATAAAACCTAGCTACGCTATAATTGTAACTTCCTTAATTTTTGGATTCATGCACTTTTACAGGGGAGCTTTTTTAATAGTTGCGTTTGATATAGGAGCAATAATAATTGATAGCATTATTTATGGGATTATTTTTAATAGAACAAAGAATATATTTGCCTCATGGATTGCTCACTATCTTGCTGACATTGTAGGCATTATTTTAATCTTATTTTTAATATAAATGCCATAAACACGTGAAAGAATAATACAGAAACATTTTGTTGTGCCTAGTGTATATTTACACATGATATAATATTAATAGAAGTTTTATAGCGTATTATTTATTAGAATACTATGACTCAAAGGAGAAGTTGCAATGAAAGAAAATAAATATGATGATGTAAGTTTTTTTAATGAATATAAAAAAATGGCTCGTTCAGTCAATGGATTAAAAGGAGCTGGAGAATGGCATGAACTTAAAAAGATGTTGCCGGATTTTACGGGAAAGCGTGTTTTGGATTTAGGGTGCGGTTTTGGCTGGCATTGTCGATATGCAATTGACCAAGGAGCAAAATCTGTAACTGGTATTGATATATCAGAGAGAATGCTAAAAGAGGCACAGAAGATGACTACATCTCCATTAATTGAATACATAAAAAGTCCCATGGAGGATATAGATTATGCTCCCGATACTTTTGATGTTGCAATCAGTTCTTTGGCTTTTCATTATGTTGAGTCTTTTGATGACATTTGTAGGAAAGTAAATAACTGCCTTTCAAGTGGCGGAGAATTTGTGTTTTCGGTTGAACATCCAGTGTTTACATCCTATGGAACGCAAGATTGGTATTATGATGAACAAGGTAATTCCTTGCACTGGCCTGTAGATCGATATTTTACAGAAGGTATCCGCAAGGCCAATTTCTTAGGTAAGGAAGTTATAAAATATCATAAGACGCTAACAACATATATAAACAGCTTAATTATGTCCGGTTTTGAAATAACAAAGATTGTAGAACCAAAACCAGAGGAATCTATGTTAAAAAATATACCTGAAATGCAAGATGAGTTGCGTCGACCAATGATGTTACTTATTTCTGCTAAAAAGAAATAGTTCTCTATTTGTGAAACTAACTTATCCTTGTAGAAACTTAAAATTTTGAAATTATATTTGTACAACACAAAAGAGCTAAGCATGCAGTGAAATAGCGACTTTTTCGGAGCGGCTTCACTGCATGATTAGCTCTCTGTTTGAGAAACTAAATTATCTTTGTATAAATCTATAAATGAAAAACCATTTTATCTAGATATTTAGATATTACCATATGTATTATACAATAGTTGCAGAGTATCCAGTTTCTTTACCTTTCTCAACAGCTTCTATGTACCCCTTGAAATAAAATGGTATACTATCTTCTACTCCATTTAGGAGTCTTCCTCTTACTTTTTCAAAGGCATATATTGAAACAGAAAAATTAGGTTCACCAGTTATAAGGACAGGTTGTTCCTTTTCTTGAACCCAATAATATTCCCCACCATAGTTTTTTCTTGCTACTTCAAAGATATAGCTACCAGCCATTGAGCAAACTGAATACAAATCGTCTCCATCCAGTTCATAGTCACTTAAATCATCTAATAAATCATCTACTTCTTTTAAGCTTTCAACACTAAAATCGAAATTTCCTTTATGAGCAAAATTATCATAAAAATTTTCTGCTGTAGAGATTACATCATTTTTTAGGTTTTTTTCCATTATTTCATCCCTCCGATTATATAAAATATCTTATCAATTATTTCTTTATTTAATTATAGCAGACACTTACTTATTGTATAAAACTTAAAAAATACTATGTAATGTGACCTATTATCCTTACTATACCAATTATAGTAGATATATTAAGGAAGCAGAGAATAAATATATGATTAATAAAATTAAACTTAGAACTAAACTACAATAGAAAAAATTAATGTATTTATTAGATGCGTAATTACAATAAAATGTTTTATTGCTGCTTTCATTTATATAAAAAATAGAAATAGCCATAAAAATTAAAGCGCTTAGTATATTTAAAATAATTTTATGACTAAACATATGGATGATTACAAATAAAATTAAAAAAAATCCATAAATAACAATATTTTTAGTTGACATAAATTACTACACCTCATCAATTTCTTTAAATTTACTCATGATACAAATTAAGTATATTATAAAGCATTATAATAATTGCTTCAAATGTGAACTGTTTTACAATTAGCAGTTCATTAAAATGAAATAATTTGTACAAACTATTGTGATAAAGTTGTAACATTAATTTTTTATACTACGGATAGACACGAAGGAGGTGAAGAAAAATGGGAGAATTAAATTATCGTCATGAGTTAAAGTACTACATAAATCATCATGATTATTATATTTTGAGCCATAGGCTAAAAAATATAATGAAGAAAGATAAGCATACCGATGAAAAAGGAGAGTATCTTATAAGTAGTTTGTATTTTGATGATATAGACAATAACGCTTTAAGTGACAAACTTTCTGGAGTTAAAGATAGGGAAAAATATAGAATTCGAATTTATAATAGAAGCGGCAGCGGAATCATTCTTGAAAAGAAGATTAAGAATGGCATATATGTTGGCAAAATTAGAGAGGAAACCAATATTGATATTTATGAAGCTATTATAAATGGTGAGTATGGAAGGCTTAGAGATATTCAAACTCCCCTCCATCAGGAACTTTATTTTAAAATACAAAATAACCTTTTAAAACCAAAGGTAATAGTTGAATATGTGAGGGAAGCCTATGTTTCAGAGCCAGGTAATATTAGAATAACCTTTGATAAGAGTTTGAGTACAGGATTAAATCAAGTAAATTTATTAAACCCCAATTTAAATACAATAAGGGCGATAGACGAGGGTTTTACAATACTTGAAGTCAAATATGATTCTTATTTACCTGGATATATAAAAGACATGCTGCAACTTGAGGGATTGACTAAACAATCAGTGTCGAAATATATAATTTGTAGAAAATACATTAAATCAAATCTTTGGGAGGATAATTAAAGATGAATAATGAGGTATTTAATTTTTCAGATATATTTAAAAAGAGCTTTTTAAATAGCGCAACTACAGACTTGTCAGCAATGAAAGTGGTGTTAACTTTAGGGTTAACCTTTGTTATAGGGCTGTTTATTTATGTAGTATACAAGAAGACATTTAAAGGAGTTTTGTTCTCAAAAAGTTTTAACATTTCACTAATTGCCATAGCTATGGTAACTTCTCTAGTTATTATGGCGGTTACTTCTAATGTAGTGCTTTCACTAGGTATGGTTGGTGCGTTAAGTATTGTTAGATTTAGAACTGCAATAAAAGATCCAATCGATATTGTATTTATGTTTTGGGCAATTTCTTCAGGAATAGTAACTGGTGCTGGATTATACACCTTATCTATTTTTGGATCATTGGTTATAGGACTTATATTAGTTATGTTCAATAAAGTATCCATGTCCGAAAATGCTTATCTTTTCGTAGTCAATTGTCATGATAATAAGGCTGAAGAAGAGGTTATAAAAAAAGTTAAGGATGAAATTAAAAAGTTTAATATTAAATCAAAAACAGTGTCTAAAGATAATATTGAAATGACCTTAGAACTTAGAGTTAAAAACAATGAAACAAGTTTTGTAAACACAGTATCAAATATTAACGGAGTAAATAATGCGGTACTTATAAGCTATAATGGAGATTATGTTTCATAGCTTAAATGGTGGTGATAAATTTGAAGAAAAATTTTAAAATATATACTATATGCTTTGTGCTGTTTTGCACAATATTAGCTATAAGTAAGTTTATTCCGAATTTTGGAGAAGACACCTTAACTAAATTGAAAGCAAATATTGAAACAGGTTTAACTCAAGAAGAAAAGGATGCAAAGGTAGAAAGTGAGATATTTTCTAAAGATAAAGTTGTAGATTTAAATATAACTATTAACGAAGAAGATTTTCAAAATATGAAAGATAATGCAATGAAAGAAGAATTTAAAGTTGCTAGTGTAAATTATAACGGATATGAATTTGATAATGTTGGAATTAGAACTAAAGGAAATTCTAGCTTAAGCCAGGTAGCTGGTAGTGATAGTGATAGATACAGCTTTAAAATAGACTTTGAAAAATATATAGATAATCAAAATTTTTATGGAATAACTAAAATTAACTTAAATAATTGTATTAGTGATGCAAGTTATATGAGAGAATTTTTAACCTATGAGATGATGGAAGAGATGGGAGTACCAACTCCTAGATATAGTTATGTAAATATATATATCAATGGAGAGTTATGGGGTTTATACTTAGCTGTAGAACAGGTAAATGAAAGTTTTATAAACAGCAATTTTGAAATTACAAATGGTAATCTTTATAAGCCAGATGGATCAGGAAGCGATTTAGTATGGAAGGGTGAAGATGGAGATTACAGTGGAATAAGTTTAAAAACAAATAAAAAAGAAAATGATAATAGTAAACTACATACTATGATGCAAGCATTAAATGAGGGAAAAGACTTAGATAAGTATTTAAATATAGATGAGATATTAAAGTATCTTGCTGTAAGTACTGTAACATCTAACTTTGACAGCTATCAAGGAAGCATGAAACATAACTATTATCTTTATGAGGAAAATGGAGTGTTTTCAATTTTACCCTGGGATTTTAACATGTCTTTTGCAGGATTTAGCAATGGAGCTGGTAATGATCAAATGATAACTAATTTAATAGATGAACCTACTATGGGAAAATTAAGCGATAGACCTTTAATTGCAAAATTATTAGAAGTGCCGGAGTATAAAGAAAAATATCATGAATATATAAAAGAACTTGTAGAAGGATATTTAAGTAAGGAGAATTTTTCAAATAAAATAAATGAACTATCAAATTTAATTTCTTCATATGTTGAAAAAGATCCTACAAAATTCTATACATTTGAAGAATTTCAAAAAGCTATAAGTGAAGAAGAATCAAAAGATAATCAAGTATCAACAGATAAATCCACATCAATAGATAAATCAGTACCAGTAGGTGAGCAAAAATCAACAGATAAATCAGCGGTAGTAGACGATTCCAAATCAGCAGATGGTAAAAAAGCAGTAGATGATAAATCAGGAGCTAATAAGAAGGGTATGATGGGCATGATGGGTGGATCAGTTCAATTACAACCCTTTGTAGAAAAAAGAGTGGAGAATGTGAAGAAACAATTATCAGGAGAAATACCATCCTATGATGAAGGTAACGGTATGGGAATACAGGACATGGGAGGACCAAGAGGAGCAGGAGGACAAAAGGATAAAATAGGTGCTCAAGGAGATGGAGATAATAAAATGGAAGCTCCAGATGGTATGCAAAAAGAGGATTTACCACAAGACTTTGACCTAAATAATATTCCTAATGATGGACAAATGCCTCAAGGAAATGGTCAAAGACCGGATGGACAACAAATGCCAGGAAATCCACCTAATATGGGAGGAGGAAATAAATTCCCTCAAGATAGAGGAAATAATGTAAATACTACTGACTTGATAATTAATGGAGTTGGATTAGGGGTTATGCTAATTACAGTTGCAGTAATATCTATAAGGAGAAGAACTAGAATATAGATTTAAAAAAATGACTAAGTAAATTATAATTAATATATAATTTACTTAGTTTTTTAAACTTTTCAAATAATCAAGGTTTTGGAGGTGAATTTATTGAAAAAAATATTATTATGTGATGATGAAGAAAGAATAAGAGATATAGTAAAAGACTTCCTTATTAATGAAGGGTACGAGGTAGTTGAAGCAAAGGATGGAGAAGAGGCTTTAGAAAAAATTAATGATGAAGAAGTGGATTTAGCTATTTTAGATGTGATGATGCCAAAGCTTGATGGCTGGGCTGTTTGTAAAGAAATAAGAAGGCTATGGAAGAAAACACCTATTATTATGCTAACAGCTAAGGGAGAGGAAGTTGATGAGCTTTATGGATTTGAAATAGGTGCAGATGAATACATAGTTAAACCATTTAAGCCATCCATACTTGTAGCTAGAGTCAATGCACTATTAAGAAGGGTAAGTAGAGGAAGTATTTATTTAGATGATGATTTAATTATAAATGATGATTTTCATGAAGTGAAATTAGAGGGAGAATTAATCGATCTAAGTCCCAAGGAATATGAGTTATTATTGTTCTTATATGAAAATATGAGCAATGTATTTACCAGAAACCAACTTTTAGATAAAATATGGGGATTGGACTCCTTTGTTACAGACAGAACCGTTGATACTCACATAAATAGGCTTAGAATAAAACTTAGTGATAAGAGAAACTATATTAAAACTGTAAGAGGATTTGGTTATAAATTTGAGGTGGATAAATGAAGAATTCTATAAGAACTAAATTGTTTATTCAAATAAGTATAATAATTTTGATATTTGCCCTATTAACTACGGTTATCAATTCAAATTTTCTTGAAAAATATTATGTTTACCAAAAGAAACAGGTTCTTATTAAGCAAGGGGATTATATAAGCGAGCTAAGTACAGAGGATTACAAAGAAATGGCTGTGGAGCTTAGAACCATAGAAAGTAGATATAGTGCAAATATATCTATTATATCCTCAGAAGGAAGGGTGAAATACAGTTCATCTTTTGCGGTAATCAATGACTCTCCCTATATGTTTGAAAAACCTGATAAGGAATTCCCAGAAGAAAAACCTATAAAGCCATTTCCAAGGGAAAAACCTCATGAAATAAAAGAGAGGGAAGTTATAAATAAAAACTCTTTTATTGAATTACAAACAGATAAAATGCTCAATGGAGATTTTTTAGTTTACAATAGAGAACTTGATAATGGTGATGTATTAGATATAAGAGTGTTTCTAAACTCAATTTCTGAAAGTGCAAAGGTGGCCAATACTTTTTTATTCCTTATTTCATTGATTCTATTAGTTATTGGAGGGTTTTGGGCATTTATTATGGCAAATAATTTTACAAAGCCTATATTGCAGATGAATGAAATAACTAGGGACATGGCAGCATTAAACTTTTCAAAGAAGTGCAATATAAAAACCATGGATGAGATCAATCAATTAGGAGACAGTATAAATTATCTTTCAGAGCAGTTAGAACAATCTCTTACAGAGCTAAGAGAGGCAAACGAAGAGCTGCAGCATGATATTGAAAGAGAAAGAAAAATTGATGAGATGAGAAAAGAATTTATATCCAATATATCTCACGAACTTAGAACTCCTATATCAATTGTTGAAGCATATTCAGAAGGGCTTAAACTGAATATTATTAGGGATGAGAAGAAGAAAAATTATTATTGCGATGTAATAATGGAAGAGACAGGTAAAATGGATAAGTTATTAAGGGAGCTTTTAGATTTAGCACAAATGGAAGGGGAATACTTTAAATTAAATAAAAGTGAGTTCAATATAAAAGAACTTATTAATAGCTGTTACCTTAAATACCAAGAGATATTTAAAAATAAAAAGATTAATGCTTATATAGATGTTAAAGAAGAGGTTTTGGTTTATGCAGATTCATTTAGAATAGAGCAGGTATTAAATAATTTAATAAATAATGCAATTGCTTATATAGATGGAGAAAGAGTAATTAAAATAACCTGTGAAAAAAATAAGGATCATGTAAAAGTTTCCATATTTAATACGGGACCTCAAATACCGAAAGATGAGCTAGATAAGCTTTGGATAAGCTTTTATAAAACAGATAAATCTAGAAATAGAGGGAAAGGCGGATATGGATTAGGTTTATCTATAGTAAGGGCAATACAACAGCTCCATGGCAGTGATTATGGTGCTGAAAACCTTGAAGATGGCGTAGTTTTTTGGTTCCATATAAAAAATGTAGTAGAGTAAAAAGTAGAGTTACCAATAGAATTAACATGGATAAATAAAATTTAGAATAATCAAGCAGAATCAAAAGTATGAAAAAGGAAACAATAAAAAAGAAAAAATCATTTGGGGAGGATAGTTATATGGAAAAACTTAAAGATGCTATTGAGAGGATAAAAATACTTCAATGTCCAGCAGGTGATGTAGAAAAAAGAGTTACAGGAATACTTGAAGACTATGGAGTTGCAAATAGAAAAGAAATAACCATAAATAGAAATGAAGAGTTAGATAATATTAGCGCAGAAGCATATAGCGTTCAAATCGGTGGAAATAAAGAATCTATGGTGGTCTTAGCCAGAGCAGGAGAAGATGATTATGTGGCTGAGGTTGTAGATGTTTATATGAGTTAAGTCTATATGAATTAAATTATAAAGAAATGCTTAAGGAGTATTTTCCCTTAGGCATTTTATTTTTTAAGACATTCTGTAAAGTTAATATTATCTCTTTAAGGGTAAATATATTTATAGTTTCCCTTCCAATTACGAGTATAATGTATATTATAGGTATTAAATTTTAAAAATGGAGAAGTTATCTTAGAAAGATAAGATCTTTAATGGAGGGGGAGTACATGAAAATACTAGCAATCATGGGATGTTCTAAAAATGGTAATACAAGTGATATAGTAAAATATTTCGAAAAGCAGATGAATAAAAATGGAGATGTGGATTTTGAATATTTATATCTAAGTGATTATACTATTGATTTTTGTACAGGATGCCATAATTGCATATTTATTGGAGAGGATAAATGCAAGGAATACAAGAATGTAAAAGCTATAGAGGATAAGATTTTATCTTCTGACGGGATAATTTTAGCATCCCCAGGATATATGTTTAGTGTAACGGGAATAATGAAAAACTTTTTAGATCATGTGGCATATAATTGTCATCGTCCAAAGTACTTTGGTAAAAAAGCATACATAATTTCAAGTTGCACTAAATGGCAGGAAAAAGGAGTGTTTATTCCTATGGAGACCTGGGTTTCGGCAGCAGGCTTTAATCTTATTGGAAAAACCTATGTTGATATACTCCCATTACCTATGAGCGAAAAAGAGATTGACAAAAGAAGAAAGAAAATAGACAAAGCTTCCTATGAGTTTTATACAGGGTTGAATAAAAGACAAGAGTTGAAACCTAAATTTTCACATTTAATGGTTTTTCATAGCTTTAGAACTCTATGTGAAATGGCTCCTAATGTGCTAAAAGCAGACTATGAATATTTCAAAGGAAGAAATGCCTATGATAAAAACACAAAATGGTATGTTCCTGCTAATATATCTTTTATAAAACATAATATTGCTTGTAAAATGGAAGGTAGAATGGCTAAAATAATAGGGAAATTAATTGATAAGGAAAAAATAAGTACTACTAATGGTAGATATAAAAATCAGTTATAGAACAAGGAGGGGACTTAATGTTTGAAATAGAAGACTTGCTTTGCGAAAATTTTTCCGCATATCCAGAAGAGGTTAGAGAGTATTTAGAGCGCTTCTCCAATAATTTAAAAGAAGCTTTAAAAGAGGAATTGGTCAATCATATTGCAGAAGACATGCTAGTCAATATAGATAATAGCAAAGAAGATTTTATAATGAAACTGAGCGTAATATTAAATAATGGACATAAAGGATACAATAACATGTCTACTAAATCTTTATTAGATCTATATTTAGAGATTAAAAAGCAAGAGGATTTTGCAAATTTGTTAGAGAAAGCAAGTAGGGATTTTTGAGTTAAGAGTTAAAAGTTAAAAATGAAGAGTAAAGGATAGAATTTCCCCATCGGGAGTTCTTAAATTTTATAATTTAGCATTTTTTATTTGTTGTACCCATAAATTGTTTTTTCGATTATAAGTTTTTGCAAAGATAATTGGTACCCAAAAGGGGAACTAAGTACATAATGACGTCGCTTCAAAAAAGGCGATCCTCCCATTATATACTTAGTTCCTTTATGTTTTACAAATATATTTGATAGATTGATACAATAAAATCGATGCATGATTCTTTTTATTAATTATTTTAAAAAGAATGTGTAGTTGAGTTAAAATGATAATTTAGTTTCTCAAATAGAGTTAAGCACCTAGTAAAGCCGTTCCTCTCGTTATAGTTAAAAATTAAAAATGAAGAATAAAGGATAGAATTATCATGTGAGAATTCTTAAGTCTTATAATTTAGAAATTCCTAAGGGAATTTCATCCATCATTCTTCAAACTTCATTTTTAACTCTTCACTAACTAAAACTCTCCATTATCAATTCAATTAAATAAAAAGGCGTTCCTGCCATTATATACTTAACGGGCAACTGACCCCTTTATTTATTCTAAACCTTCCAATACAATAACATATTTGCTATTAGGAAGGTACTTTAATCTATAATTCTTACCCTCATAAACTTTATTAAATCGTGGATTATAATAATAAGTATCTTCCTCCAATACAAATGATGGAGTTACCCCTTTTCCACCAACATGCACAAGGCTACACTTTCCACTAGTGATTTCATAATCTTGATTAATATAATAGTTAATATCTCGAAAACGTGGCTTTAGTATATTAGTGTAGGAATAAACCGTCCAAATCATAAGTAGAGGAATAAAAAATATTAAAAATACATATTTCTTTTTATCCTTCACCTTAACCAAAAAGACCAACACTCCAATTATCCAAAAAAACGCAAAAAATACTTGGAATAATGTATCTATAACAAAATCCATATTTCAACAAACCCTTTCATTTTCACTGTTCTAGCAAATACATAGGTTTTTTCACTAGAATTTCATCAAATAAATGTTTTATATTTTATCTATATTAAAATTACGAATAACTATACTATTTTAAATAAATTTTCAATATATGTAAATGTATCTGTAAATTTGCCTGTTTCTATCAATGATTGAATCTGATTTGGGGTAGCCCATTTTGCTCCACATACTTCTTCAGATTGATATACAACTTTTGTTATATCTACGTCTTCATTGAATAGCCATACGTCTACAAAATCTGGAAATCTCTCATATCGTCTTTTTAATCTAAATAGACATTTGCCATTTGTAGGAGATAACTCAATATTGAGTTCTTCCTTTACTTCCCTTAATGCTGATTCTAAACTATCCTCGCCACTAATTACTGCACCACAAGTTGTTTCCCACATATTCGGAAATGTCTTCTTATTTGGAGTACGTTTTGTAATTAAAAATTCTCCATTATTATTTTTTATCCATATATTCACTATAAGATGGTATTCGCCTATTCCCATAGTTTTTCCACGTTTAACAGTTTTGCCTGTTTTATTTCCATCTCTATCTAATATATCCCAGGGTTCCATCTAATTCCTCCGATAAAATCCATTATAAACAAAATAAATATTAATTCACATTATAAAATTATTGAGCATTATATTACAATTTTATATTTTTCATTATAGCATAATTTTCAAATTCAGTTATAGGTTAACATAGGTTTTAGTACTATGATAGAAATAAGAAATGTTGATTTTACAGTGATTGAACCTTAACATGAGATGTAACTAATTTTTTTCTTAAATATTTATCTTTATAATTTCATTGTGCAAAACTTAAAAATGCTATGTAATGTGAAATATGCATTTGTAATTTTATGTGTAGTAAGGATTACTTATATTAATCATAGTAGGTCTAAGAGTTCTCAGATCTTTTTTATTTGACACAGCTGTGCTTGAAGTGTATAATGTGATGTATTGACATACACAGTTAGGAGGGAGAGCTTGAATATTATAATATCGAATACTTCTGAGAAGCCTCTATATCAACAGATTAAGGAGCAGATCAAGGAAGCTATTCTAACAGGGGAGTTAAAGAATGGAGAGTTATTGCCGTCTATCCGTAATCTTTCATCAGATATTAGAGTTAGTGTTTTAACTATTCGTAGAGTCTATGATGAGTTAGAAAAAGAGGGTTTTGTCTCTAGCCAAGCGGGTAAAGGAACTTTTGTATTAGCTGGAAATATAGATCTTATGAAAGATAGCAGAAGGTTAATGGTGGAAGATAAGATGACGGATATGGTGTCAATGGCTAAATCAATAGGAATTAGTAAAAAAGAGCTTACGGATATGATGGACATTATTTATGAGGAGGATTAAGACATGGAAGATATACTTAAAGTTTCAGAGGTCTCAAAGAGTTTTAATGATTTTAAGTTAGATAAGGTATCATTCAACATCAAAGAAAATTGCATCACAGGGTTTCTAGGTAAAAATGGTGCTGGCAAGACCACTATAATAAAGATTCTATTGGGTTTACGTAAGAAGGATAGTGGAGATATTACATTTTTCCCAAATAAGAAGCAAATGGATAGCTCCTCGATAAAAAACAAAATAGGCGTAGTCCTAGACGACGGATTCTTTTATGATAATTTGACTTTAACGGAAATGAAGAGTCTCATTGCTTCAAGTTATAATACGTGGGATGAAGATAAATATCAAGAACTTTTAGAACAATTTCGCCTAAATCCTAAGCAGCCTATATCAACATTATCTAAAGGAATGAAGCTTAAATATTCTTTATCCTTAGCCTTATCTCATGGCGCAGATTTACTTATAATGGATGAACCTACTTCTGGGCTAGATCCAGAAATAAGAAAAGAGTTAATGGATATACTTATTGACTTTGTTCAAGAAAAAGGGAAGAGTGCTTTTTTCTCGACACATATTACTAGCGATTTAGAACGATGTGCAGATGAGATTATAATCATTGATGATGGCAGAATAATTGAACAAGTAGGTAAAGATGAGTTAATGGAATCTTATCGTCTAATAAAAGGAACTTTAAAAGATTTAGAATCATTAAATCAAGAGTCTTTTAAAATTATCGATAAGACAAACTATGGATTCATAGGAATTACAAATCAGTTTCAGCAAATAAAAGCGACAAATTCCAATGTAGTTTTGGAAAGAGCGGCATTAGAAGATATTTTCTTGTCAATAGTAGGGAGGGACTAGAATGAGAGCTATTTATAATTTAATAAAAAAAGACTTTTTGTTGGTTAAGAAACTTATATTACCTATTTCTGCATTTATTGTGGCAGCTCCTATATTTATATCTTATAGAACACCTTCTTTTCAAGAATATGGAGGTATTTTATACTCAGTGTTGGCTTTGACAATAACATTTATGATTTATCATGCAATATCAATGGAAGAGATGAAGCAAAAAGGTGACATCTACCTCAGAATAACACCTATGCCGATGATTAAGGTTATTCTTGCAAAATACATATTAATAATAACAACCTTTTTAGTAACAACAGCGTTATATGTGATGATATCATATATTCCCTTAACTCTTGTTGGAAACGTGGATGTAAAGAGTATTATAATTACTTTTACAATAATAGCATTGTTTTTTGGATTTTATATACCTCTGACTTTTAAATTTGGCTATGTAAAGTTACAGGTATTAAGCACAGGAATAATATTTATTTCCCCATTTGTGGCTCCACTTATTATGAAGCACTTAGGCAGTGACTTCTTGCTATTGGCCTATTTCGCAAGTAGTCCAATGTTGAAGATTACTATAACTGCTTTATTTATTGCATTTATTGCAATTATCAGTGGTAGTATGTTATCAAATTTAATTATTAAAAATAAGGAGTATTAAAGAAGGTGATGTTATGAGCAGAAATATACAATCTATATTAGCTATATTGCTTTTTAGTATGGCGGCAGCTACTTCCATAGTATATTCTGCGTATCAATTTATCAGTTTTATGTTGAATAAAGATCGTATAAACTATACTATGTCAACGATCATCGATACAAAAACTATTTTTCCTGAAGCAATGGAAAAGAATAATTCTAGATGGGCTATGGTAAGGTTTAGAGTAAATGAGAAAGAATATGTTTCTTCAAGTTGGATTCAGGTGTCGATGAATGCATCAGTAGGGGATGAAATTAGAGTAGCTTATTTTAAAGATGATCCTAGTGAAATATTTACCCCTAGCTTAAATAAAGCAGCGATTTTCTTTTTGGTTGGAATCGCATGCATGACGATTATGTTTTATATGAAGTTAAAACAATAGATACGTAATGCGCCCTATAAACATCTAATTAAAATGGTTGTTAGTATTAAGAGTTTCTAATAAAGATAGTTTAGTTTTACAAACATAGAGTTAAGTACGTAGTGAAGCCGCCCCAATAAAAAGTCGCTTTTTCACTACATGCTTAGCTTTTTTATGTTTTGCAAATGTATTTAATAGATTTTTAGATGATAGATTAATAGATATAGCTACATGTATTATATTGAAATTAATGTTATAATTACCATATAGATAGTCTATAATTTAGCACACAATGGAATAAAGAGATGAGGTTTTAAAAGGGGGAGAAAATTGAAAAGACAAGTATTTTTACTGTTCTAATTGATATGCGAATAAGGGTAAGTAAAATATTTTTAGGTAGAAAAACTTGAAAGGAATAGTGAGAAATGAAATTATTCATACATGATTTAGAAGCTAATGATTTTGAAAAATTATTTCCTAATTCATTAGATGATACTATGATTATTTCAGACGATGGGAAGATACATCATTGCATAGGATGTTTTGGGTGTTGGATAAAGACACCTGCAGCTTGTATAATACGGGACAAATATGGAGATATGGGAGAATATTTGTCAAAATGTAAAGAGCTCATTATTATAAGCAAATGTCGTTATGGGGAATTTAGCCCATTTGTGAAAAATGTGTTAGATCGAAGTATTTCCTATATACATCCTTATTTTGCAACAAGGAACGGAGAGATGCATCATCGGAGGCGATACGAAAATCAAATAGATATGCAGGTGTGGTTTTACGGTGAAAATATAACAGAAAAAGAGAAACAAACTGCTCAAAAGTTGGTAAAAGCAAATTCTATTAATTTGGATTGTAATGTCCGTAGAGTTTCATTTATACACAGTATTGAGGAAATGGAGGGGCAGGTATTATGAAAATAGCTTTTATCAATGGGAGCCCTAAAATTAAAGATAGTGCCTCTGGATGTATCTTGCAAGAATTAAAAGCTTTTTTGGATCAGGATAGTAATATAATTTCTGAATATTGCTTTAGAAAACCACAATCGAGTACGAAAGAAATAGAGCAACTGACAGAATGCAATGTTCTGGTATTTGCTTTTCCTTTATATGTAGATGGGATTCCATCTCATTTGTTAAATTCTCTCATTCAATTGGAAATGCTTTTTGCAAACATAAAGGAAAAAGATGTTATAGTTTATTCTTTGGTGAACTGTGGATTTTATGAAGGGCATCAGAATAAATTGGCAATTGAAATGATGGAGAATTGGTGTGCAAAAGCAGGGCTTAAGTGGGGGCAAGGGATTGGAATTGGGGCAGGTGGAATGCTCCCAGGGTTAAAAAGTATTGCAATCGGTCATGGACCTAAGAAGAACTTAGAGAAAGCATTGAAACAACTTGCAAATAATATATTAAAAGGTACTTCAGAAGAAAATATATTTGTTACAGCAAATTTCCCAAGAGTTTTGTATAAACTTGGCGCTGAAATGGGATGGAGACAGTCTATTAAAGCAAATAGGTTAAAGAGAAAAGATTTGTTTTTAAGAAAGTAAGCAAGATTAAACTATATATAAAAAGCTAAGTATATAGTTAAGCCTCACAGTAAAAGCCACAATTTCCCTAGGAGTATTACAACTTTTCCATTTAGTGACATAAGGCGGAATTATTACATATATTGGTTATGTAGATGGTTTGTAATATTGTATGAGGAGGAAAAAATTTGGGTAGACTAAAACCAGAAAAACTTTCGGTGGAATTTAGAGAAGGTGTTACCCCTAAGGAACCGATTATACCAAGACGTTACACATTGACTCATCGTGACAGCACTGAAGAACTTTTTTTAACTATTGGAAAAGAGTATGCACGTGACAAAATCAATCCAATGAGAGATGAAGTGTTGGGAGAATGGGTTGAGGCTAATGGGCAATGCTTATATAATGTGCATTTATATGTAGATGGTGGTGAATTTACATCAACGGTAATATCTATTAGAGATGGTATGTTTAGGCGGGAGTTGCCATTGGCTCTGGAAGCTATAAGGTGCGGAGATAGAGAGTTTTTTAAAGTTCATCCAAAGCTAAATAATGCCCCAATAATGGTATATTTCCAATCAGGTGATCCTCGATATAATAAAGTTGAAAATTGGGGAAGTTTTTCACAATATGAGAGTAGAGCTGTATTTGTAGATGAAGATAGATTTAGAGTAAGCAATAAAGAAGAGGGAACAATAGTAACACTTCTAAATCCATATATAGAAAATGTAATTTTTAGAATCTATGGCAGAAATGAAAGGTTTTGTTTAGCGGAGGTAGAAATAGGAGGAATAGAAGAGGTAAAAACAGGGGACAAGTGCAGACCTAATTATGATGTGTTTGTAACTTTAAAAGTGGGAAATGATCCTCGACCTCTTCCTAATCTTATTATAGGGTTCAGGATAATGCCAAATAGAGTAGTGGTTCAAAGTGTGAGACAACCGAGATAATAAAGATTTTAAAGCTTTAGATAAGAATTTTACTTGTCTAAAGTTTTTTATTTATTGATTAAAAAGGAATATTTTCAAATAAAACTTAAAAATATTTTGGTTTTTTTGCACAAAAGATGTAAAATAATAATTAAAAAGTATGGGGGTAATATAAATGTATGATGTTATGATTATAGGTGCAGGTGTAGTTGGTTGTGCAATTGCAAGAGAGCTTTCAAAATATAAATTGAATATTTGTCTTATTGAAAAGGAAGAGGATGTATCAAATGGTGCATCAAAGGCAAATAGCGGAATAGTGCATGGGGGATATGCAGCAAAGTATGGAACACTTAAAGGGGAGCTTTGTATTAAAGGGAATAGTATGTATAGCCAATTAGAAAAAGAGTTGAATTTTGGCTTTAGACAGCCTGGAGGACTTGTGGTAGCATTTACAGATGAGGATATGAAAAAAATAGAGGAGCTCTATGAAAATGGATTAAAGATTGGATGTACTGATCTTGAGATAATAGATAGTGATAAAACAAAGGAGTTAGAACCTCATATAAATCCTAATGTTAAGGGGGCACTTTATGCAAAAAGTGTAGGAGTTACTTCTCCTTATGAATTTACAATAGCTCTTGCTGAAAATGCTATTGCAAATGGTGTTGAGCTTAAACTAGAGACAAAAGTTTTGGGAATAGAAAAAACAGGTGAGTACTTTACTATAAAAACAAATAATGGGGATATACAAAGTAAATATATAATAAATTCAGCGGGGCTTTTTAGCGATGAAATAGCAAAAATGGTTGGAATAGATGGTTTTGAGATACTTCCAAGAAGAGGGCAATATATAATCCTTGGAAAAGAACAGGGACACCTTGTAAATAAAGTTGTTTTTCAAGTGCCAACTGCAAAGGGTAAGGGAATATTAGTTACAACAACATACCATGGAAACTTTATGATAGGGCCAAATGCTGAGGAAGTAGATGAGAAAGATGATGTTGCTACTACTATGGAAAGTCTTGAAGATGTAATAGAAACGGCAAGAAAATCCATAGGGGATTTTGATATAAAAAGGGCTCTTGCAACATATTCAGGTATCAGGTCCGTAAGTAGTACAGGAGATTTTATAATAGGTGAAACAAAGGTGAAGGGATTTATAAATGCTGCTGGAATTGATTCCCCAGGGCTTACATCCTCACCTGCAATAGCAGAAAAAATTACTGGGATACTTGCGTCATCAGGACTTGAGCTTATGAGAAAAGAAAACTTCAATCCCTATAGAAAAGCTATAATTGTAAAAAAACAGGATGGCTTTGATGGAAAAATAGACCATGAAATGCCAGAAAAAAATATAATCTGCAGATGTGAAAAGGTAACTGAAGCTGAGATAATAGATGCAATGAAAAGAGGCATCCCTGTAAAAGCAATAGATGCAATAAAAAGACGTACAAGAGCAGGCATGGGAATATGCCAAGGAAATTTCTGTAGACCAAGGGTGAGAAGGATAATATCAAGGGAGACAGGAATTCCAGAAGAGGAAATAACACAAAGAGGTAAAAATTCAAGTCCAGCACCAGAAAGAGTAGATATTAGCCTTGTAAGAAAATGCGATAAATAAACAGATATATCATAAACTACACTAGATATTATGAAGAGGTGAAGAGATTGGAAAATGAGTTTTTCGGTAAAATACAATTAAATCCTATTATTGCAGCAGTGAGCAATGTTAAAAAACTTGATGAGGCGATAGAATCCCCTTGTGAAATAATATTTCTTTTAACAGGAGATATTTTTAATCTTGAGGAGATAATAAAAAAAGTTAAAGAAAATGAGAAGAGTATATATGTGCATGTAGACTTAATAGATGGATTTTCGAAGAATTTAACCACTTTGAAATATATTAGTCAAAAGACTAATGCAGATGGAATAATTACAACAAAAAGCAGTTTCATACGACCTGCCAAAGAAATGGGTCTATTTACTATACAGAGATTATTTATGTTAGATTCCCTGTCTTTAGATTCAGGCATTGAATCCATAAAAGTTACTAGACCCAACGCTGTTGAGATTATGCCAGGCATTATGCCTAAAATTACAGAAAAAATATATAATGAAACTAATATTCCAATCATAACCGGTGGGTTGATAATGGATAAAGATGATGTAATACAAAATCTTAAATCTGGCGCTGTGGGCATTTCCACAACTAAAAAGGAAATATGGTATTTGTAAATGTTTAAATAGTAGGTTGACAAGTTATATAGACCCATGATAAAATTAAGAAAAAGTAGAAGATTTAGAAAATTTGATATTTAAAAGGCGAGAGAAATGAGAGCCATACTATAGATCCTATGTAAAAATAGGTTTCGATTAGTGTGGTTTTTTGTTTTGATTTTTAGAGGAGTTAGAGTAATAAAAATTGTGCAGATGATAATTGTATATTTTTCCGGAAAATAATTTCTGGAATTTTATAAAATCAATTTAGGGGGGAATCTAAATGTCAAACATGGCATTGTATTCAGCAGAGTTTTTAGGTACAGTAATCCTGATATTATTAGGTAGTGGAGTTGTTGCCAATGTATCCTTGAAAAAATCAAAAGCGGAAGGAGGAGGGTGGATAGTTGTTACCACTGCATGGGGTCTTGCCGTTGCTATAGCTGCGTATACTACAGGATGGATAAGTGGAGCTCATCTAAATCCTGCATTAACCATAGCTTTTGCTGTAATTGGAAATTTAGAGTGGAGCTTGGTGCCAGGATATATAATAGCACAACTTTTAGGGGCTATTGTAGGAGCAAGTATTACTTATGTTGCTTTCAAAGATCACTTTAAAGCTACAGAGGATGCTGACACAAAGTTGGGGGTATTTTGTACAGCGCCTGCTATTAGAAACAATGTGTCAAACTTCATCACAGAAGCTATTGGAACAGCCATGTTAGTTGCAGGTATACTAGGAATTAATAATGCTAACAACAATGTAGGAGCTTTAAGTGCATTATTAGCAGGATTTTTAGTTTGGGTAATAGGATTAAGTTTAGGGGGACCTACAGGATATGCTATAAATCCAGCAAGAGACTTAGGACCAAGAATTGCTCATGCTATTTTACCAATACCAGGAAAGAGAGATTCAGATTGGGGTTATGCGCTTATCCCTGTAATTGGACCAATTGTGGGAGGAACAATAGGAGCACTAATATATCAATTTTTCACAACTTTATGGATGTAAAATTAAAATGAGAAATTAAGGGGGAAGTACTATGGAAAAGAAATATATAATGTCTTTAGACCAAGGAACTACAAGTTCAAGAGCCATCCTTTTTAATCATAATGCAGAAATCGTTAAAGTAGCACAAAAGGAATTTAAACAAATATTTCCTAAGGCAGGTTGGGTAGAACATGACCCTATGGAAATATGGGGAACTCAAATGGGAGTGGCAAGGGAAGTATTAGAAACAATGGGAATTAGCCCTCAAGAAGTTGCAGCTATAGGTATTACAAATCAAAGAGAAACTACTGTGGTTTGGGAAAAAGACACAGGAAAACCTATATATAATGCTATAGTATGGCAATGTAGAAGGACTGCTCAATTATGTGATGAGTTAAAAGAAAGAGGATTGGAAGAGTATATAAAAGAAACTACTGGACTTGTTGTAGATGCATACTTCTCAGGAACTAAGATCAAATGGATTCTTGATAATGTAGAAGGTGCTAAAGAAAGAGCGGAAAAAGGAGAACTTTTATTTGGAAACATTGATACATGGCTATTATGGAATTTAACAAGGGGTAAGGTTCATGTAACCGACTACACTAATGCCTCTAGAACTATGCTGTTTAATATAAAAGATTTATGTTGGGATGAAAAAATATTAGAAGAATTAGATATCCCAAAATCTATGCTTCCAGAAGTAAAACCTTCTAGTGAAGTATATGGAGTAACTGATGAACATACCTTTGGAGGAGCACAAATACCTATAGCGGGAATCGCAGGAGACCAACAAGCTGCTTTATTTGGTCAGGCTTGCTATGGGGAAGGAATGGCTAAAAACACTTATGGTACAGGCTGTTTCATGCTTATGAATACTGGAGAAAAAATGGTACCTTCAAAGAATGGCTTGCTTACAACTATAGCTTGGGGTATTGACGGAAAAGTTAATTATGCCCTAGAAGGAAGTATATTTATAGCAGGAGCACTTATCCAATGGTTAAGAGATGAACTAAGACTTATCGTTGAAGCTTCAGATAGTGAATACTTTGCACAAAAAGTTAAAGACACAAATGGTGTTTATGTAGTGCCAGCTTTTGTAGGACTTGGAGCTCCATATTGGGATATGTATGCAAGAGGAGCTATTATGGGACTTACAAGAGGATCAAATAGATGTCATATAATCAGAGCAGCACTTGAAGCTATTGCATACCAGACAAGGGATGTATTAGAAGCTATGCAAGAAGATTCAGGAATTACTCTTAAAGAATTAAAAGTAGATGGTGGAGCAGTAGCAAATAACTTCTTAATGCAGTTCCAGTCTGACGTTTTAGGTGTACCAGTTAATAGACCAAAGATAATAGAAACTACAGCACTAGGCGCAGCATATTTAGCTGGTTTAGCAGTAGGATTCTGGAAAGACACAGAAGAAATATCAAAAAATTGGAATGTAGACAGAGTGTTTAATGCCGAAATGGATGAAGATCATAAAGAAAAGATATATAAAGGTTGGAAAAAAGCAGTAGATAGATCACGTGACTGGGAAGATGAATAAGGCATCTGAAATAAAATAATTAATATTATATTTTGTGCTTGAGATAAAGAGAGGCATGCTAAAAACCTATGAAAATAGGACTATTTAGCATGACTTTCTATTTTATAAAAACCATAAGACAATAGGAGGGATGAACATGTATGATGTAGCCATTATAGGAGCAGGTGTTATCGGTTCCTTTATAGCAAGAGAATTGTCAAGATATAATTTGAAGATAGTAATGTTAGAAAAAGGTAACGATGTAGCAAATGGTACCACAAAGGCTAACAGTGCAATTGTACATGCTGGCTATGATGCAGAAGTAGGAAGTAATAAAGGTGAATTTAATGCTCTAGGTAACCCAATGTTTGATAAAGTATGTGAGGAGCTTTATGTTCCTTTTAAACGCATAGGATCCTTAGTAGTGGGATTTGATAAAGAAGATATGGATATGCTACAAAAGCTATATAATAACGGTATAGAGCTTGGTATTCCAGATATAGAGATAATAGATGGAGAAAAAACTAGAGAATTAGAGCCAAATTTAAGTGATGAAATAATAGGATCTCTATATGCACCTACCGCTGGTATTGTTAGTCCCTATGAGTTAGCAATAGCGTTAGCAGAAAATGCAGTTGACAATGGAGTAGAGCTTAGATTAAACAATGAAGTATTAGATATAAAAAAGAATGAAGATGGATATAAAATAATTACTAATGATGGAGAAGTAGAAGCAAAATATGTAATTAATTGCGCTGGAGTATATGCAGATAAAATTAATAACATGGTAGCCTCTCCAAGCTTTAGTATAGAACCTAGAAGAGGGCAGTATTATTTACTTGACAAGGGAGCAGGTAATACGGTTAGTAGAGTTATTTTTCAATGTCCTACTCCTATGGGAAAGGGAGTTTTAATTACCCCTACAGTCCACGGAAATATTTTAGTTGGACCAGACTCAGAAGATATAGAAGATAAAGAACTTACAGAAACCACAGCAGATAGAATGGCATATGTAAGGGAATCTGCAAACAGAGCATGCAAAAATATACCTTTTAATAAAGTAATAACATCTTTTGCAGGGCTAAGAGCTGAAGCGACAGGGGGAGACTTCATAATAAAGGAGTCTGAGGAAGCTAAAGGATTTATAAATGTGGCAGGAATGAAATCCCCGGGATTATCCGCTGCTCCTGCAGTAGCTAAATATATAGTAGAAGTAATCAGAGAAATAGTTGGTAACCTAGATAAAAAGGAAGATTTTAATCCAAGAAGAAGAGAAATAATAAGGTTTGATGAATTAAGTGATGAAGAAAAAGCAGAAGTAATAAAGAGGGATCCAAGGTATGGAAGAGTAATATGCAGATGCGAAAACATTACAGAAGGCGAAATTGTAGATGTAATCAATAGAAAGGTTGGAGCCATCACAGTGGATGGTGTTAAGAGAAGGGCAAGACCTGGAATGGGACGATGCCAAGGTGGATTCTGTGGCCCAAGGGTTATGGAGATTTTAGCTAGAGAACTAGGAAAAGATATATCAGATATAGTTAAGTCTAATAAGGATTCCTATATAATAACAGGAGAAACTAAAGAATAATACGGAGGTGATTATATGATTAGCTACGACATTGTAGTAATAGGAGGAGGACCTGCTGGATTAGCGGCTGCTATTGAGGCAAAGAAAAATGGTGTAGATAATATTTTAGTTATTGAAAGAGATAGAGAATTAGGTGGAATATTACAGCAATGCATTCATAATGGGTTTGGACTTCATGTATTTAAGGAAGAATTAACAGGGCCTGAATATGCTGGAAGGTTTATAGAGGAGTTAAAAAAAGAAGGCATAGAATATAAATTAGATACTATGGTAATAAATATGACAGAAGATAGAGTAATAAGTGCGGTAAATACAACGGATGGTTTTATGAAGATACAGGCAAAGGCAATAATACTTGCTATGGGATGTAGAGAGAGAACGAGAGGAACCATAAATATCCCTGGAACAAGACCAGCAGGAGTATATACTGCAGGTATGGCACAGAGATTTATAAATATGGAAGGATATATGGTAGGAAAAAAGGTAGTTATATTAGGATCTGGTGATATAGGACTTATTATGGCCAGAAGACTTACCCTTGAAGGCGCTGAAGTGCAAGCAGTAGCAGAATTAATGCCTTTCTCAGGTGGACTTACAAGGAATATAGTACAATGTTTAGATGATTTTAATATACCGCTGTTATTAAGTCATACTGTGGTTCGCATTGAAGGAAAAGATAGAGTAGAAGGGGTAGTTATAGCTAAGGTAGATGAATTTAGAAAGCCTATTCCAGGAACAGAAAAACATTATGATTGTGATACATTACTATTATCTGTGGGGTTGATTCCTGAAAATGAATTATCTGAAAAAGCAAACATTGAAATAGATAAAGTTACTTCAGGACCAGTAGTCAATGAGTCTATGGAAACTTCTAATAAAGGTATTTTTGCCTGTGGAAATGTAGTACATGTGCATGATTTAGTTGATTTTGTTACAGAAGAAAGTAGAAGAGCTGGAAAGAGTGCTGCTAAGTTTGTAAAAGATCAACTCCAAGACAATGGAAATGTAATAACCACGAAAACAGGAGAAGGTATAAGCTATATAGTACCTCAAAAGATTAGAGTTGAAAACATTGAGGGCAATCTCCAATTGTTTATGAGAGTGAGAAATGTATATAAAAACGTTAAAATGGTTATTAAAGGGGACGGCGAAATAATAAAAGAAATGAAGAAAACACACTTAGCTCCAGGAGAGATGGAGAATGTACAAATCCAATTAAACTCATTAAAAGAAAGAAAAATATCAGAAATATCAGTATCAGTAGAGGAGGTATGAAAATGAGTAAAAAGGATATGGTCTGTATAGTATGTCCTATGGGTTGTCGTTTAACTGTAACTGCAGATGAAAATGATCCATTAGGATATGTAGTTGAAGGCAATAAGTGTAAACGAGGAGCTGATTATGGAGTAAAGGAACTTACCAACCCAACTAGAGTGATTACATCCACTGTTAAAATAACAAAGACTCATTTGAGAAGACTTCCAGTAAGAACTAATGGTGCTGTTCCTAAAAATAAAATTGATGAATGCATGAAGGTAATAAATTCTATCAATGTAGAATCACCAGTAAAAGTTGGAGAGATTATCATCCCCAATATATTAGGTACAGGTATTGATTTAATAGCCACAAGAGACATGTAAAAAGAATCATAGCTATCCGACGGCTTAGCAGCTCTAATCTTCCATTAACACGGGAGATAAGAACTGCTAAGCTTTTTTACTTTTAGGATTTTAGTATATTTAACTATGATTGCGTATGCTAATAATATATTAATTGATATAGCTATATATTTAAAAGAAAATTATTCACCTTTCTTTATTGTTAACATTTATTTAAAGTATATAATATTGATATTATTTTTCTATGGACTTAAAATATAAGGAAGATAGTGTAATTAGATAAGGAGAAGAGAGATTTTGAACAAATATATTGAATTTAAAGATGTAAAAAAGGTATATAAAATGGGAGAGGTAAAAATTGAAGCTCTAAGTGGGGTTGATTTCTCTATTAATAAAGGGGAATTTGTTGTTGTTGCAGGAGCTAGTGGTGCTGGTAAGAGTACAATATTAAACATATTAGGAGGCATGGATAAACCTACTAGTGGAAAAGTTATAGTAGATAATAATGAAGTTAATGCCTATTCCAATAAGGAACTTATCACCTATAGAAGACATGATATAGGGTTTGTATTTCAGTTTTATAATTTAGTACAGAATTTAACTGCCATTGAGAATTTAGAACTAGCAACACAGATATGTAAAGAGCCATTGGATGTTGAAGAAGTATTGGAGGCAGTAGGCCTTAGTCACAGAAAAAAGAACTTCCCAGCTCAGCTATCAGGGGGAGAACAACAGAGGGTGGCAATAGCCAGGGCTTTGGCAAAGAACCCGAAACTACTTCTTTGTGATGAGCCTACAGGAGCTTTGGATTATAATACAGGAAAATCCATACTAAAACTTCTTCAGGATACCTGTAGGGAAATGAATATGACTGTGGTTGTAATTACTCACAATTTAGCCATAGCTCCAATGGGGGATAAAGTGATTAAGGTTAAAAACGGAAAAATTGAAAGTATAACTAAAAATGAAAATCCTATTCCAGTGGAAAGGATTGAGTGGTAGTGAAGATAAATGCTTTAGCGAAAGATACCATAAGAGATATTAAAAAGTCTTTAGGTAGGTTTACATCTATTTTAGCAATTGTAGCACTAGGAGTAGCATTTTTTTCAGGATTAAAGATAGCCCCAGAGGATATGAAAATAACTGCAGATAAATATTATGATGATTATAATTTAATGGATGTTAGAGTTTTATCTACCCTTGGTTTAACTGAGGGAGATGTGGATGAAATAAGAAAAATTCCAGGGGTAAAGGGAGTTCTTGGAACTTATAGCATGGATGCGCTAATTCAATATGATGCTAAGGAAGTTGTATTAAAGGTACATGGACTGCCATTAGATAAATTAAAAGATAATGATGAGGATTATATAAATAGGGTAAATTTAGTAGAAGGAAGATTGCCAGAAAAATCTGGAGAGTGTGTAATAGAAAAAGGAAAAAATGATGCCATAACTGTTCCAGTAGGTTCCACCATAAAGTTATATTCTGGTACAGATGATCCATTAAGTGATAATCTTAAAGAAACAGAATATAAAGTTGTTGGAAAAGTGCAAACTCCATACTATCTATCCTTTGAAAAGGGTAGTAGTTCTATTGGTAATGGACAAATAAGAAATTTTATTATGATTCCACAGGAAGATTTTAAAATGCCTGCTTACACAGAGATTTTTGCTACTGTAGAGGGAGCTAGGGAAATAAACTCCTATAAGGATAGCTATTTTGATGTGGTTAATAAAGTTACAGAAGAAATCGAGAACCTGGCTGAATCTAGAGAAGAAATTAGATATGAAGAGGTTTTAAAAGAAGGCAGAGAGGATCTAGAAGAAGGTAAGAAAGAGTACACAGAGGAAAAAAAAGAAGCCGAAGAAAAGTTAGATAAGGCATTAAAAGAAATAGAAGATTCTAAAATAAAAATAAGTGATTCAGAGAAGGATTTGATTGATAAGGAAAGAGTATTTAATACTTCCATAAAGGAAGCGGAAGATAAAATAGCTAAGGGAGAAAAGGATTTACTAAAAGGTGAAGAGGAGTTAAAGAGAAATCTTAAATCTTTTAATGATAGTAAAACCTTAGCAGAAGAAGGTTTTAAAAAGGCTGAAGAAGAATTGGCCAAGGGAAAACAGTCATTGTCGCTTTTAGAAGGTAAAGTAGTTGAAATTGAAAATGCTCTTAAAAATCCAGAATTACCAGGAGAAGAAAGAGAAAAGTTACAAGTAGAATTGCAAACAACCAAAGGAATATTACAAGGTACTAAGGATGAATTGGAAAAGGGGAAAAAGGAGCTAGAAGAAAGGAAAGCTGAATTATCTAAAGGGGAAGAGGAACTAAATAAATCAAAAGCTTTTCTAATATCCTCAAGGGATAAATTGGAGAAAGAAAAATTAAATCTTAGGGAAGAAAAAGATAAAGCCCTTGCTGGATTTAAAGAAGGAAGAGAAAAGATAGAAAGTGGAAAGAGAGACCTATTAAAAGGTGAGGAAGAGTATAAAAACTCAAAAGCAAAAGCGGAGAAAGAACTATCTAAGGCTAAGAATAAAATTGATGACGGGGAAAGAGACTTAGAAAAAATTGAAAAGCCTCAGTGGTATGTACTAAATAGAGAAAGCCATTATTCCTATGTAGATTACGGTGGTTCAGCAGATAGAATTGATGCTTTAGCAAAGGTCTTCCCAGTGTTCTTCGCCCTAGTGGCAGCATTGGTATGTCTTACTACTATGACAAGAATGGTAGATGAGCAAAGAGTAAATATTGGAACCTTAAAAGCTCTAGGATATAAGAAAGGAGCAATAGCTTCAAAATATATAGCCTATGCCTTAGTTGCTAGTACCTTAGGATGTGTAATAGGTTTAGCTATAGGATTTACTGTATTTCCAATAGTAGTATTTAATGCTTATGGAATAATGTATGTGCTACCACCGGTAATTACAAGTTTTAATATTCCTTTAGCGTTGACAATATCCCTAGCAGCTATAGCAGTAACCACATTATCCGCCTTTTTTGCATGTTATAAGGAATTAGTAGAAACTCCATCAGTGTTAATGAGACCAAGGGCGCCAAAGGAGGGAAAGAGAATTCTTCTTGAGAGAATATCTTTTATCTGGAATAAACTAAACTTTAGCGCTAAGGTTACAACTAGAAATATATTTAGATACAAAAAGAGATTCTTTATGACTGTATTTGGAATAGCAGGTTGCACAGCGTTGATTGTAGCGGCCTTTGGAATAAAAGATTCTATTAGAACCATTGTGGATAAACAATTTGGAGTTATATTTACCTATGATATGACTGTAAATTTAGAAAAGAAGGCTAGCCAAGAAGAGAAGGATAAAGCTATAGAATATATTTCAAAGGATAATAGAATATCTAGCTATGAACTAACTAGTCGTGAAAGTGGAAGTCTTTCTTTAAATGAACAAGAAAAGAATATTTCAATAATAGCTCCAAGGGATGTAGCAAGTATAGAAAATTTTATACACCTGCAAGGGCGTAAGGACGAAATGCACATTCCAATCCCCTCTAAGGGAGTTGTTATTACGGAGAAGGTAGCAAATGATATAGGAGCGAAGGTTGGAGATGAAATAAAGCTAATAAACAGTGAAGATAAGAAAGCTTCAGTTAAGGTAACTGGAATTGCTGAAAACTATCTTTTCAATTATGCATATATATCTTCGAATTACTATGAAGAACTCTTTTTAACACCTGTAGAATTTAATGAAGTAATAGCTTCTTTAAAAGATACCTCTAAGAATTTTGAAGATAATTTATCTAGAGATTTAATAGAAAAAGAGGGAATATCTAATGCAAGTTTTAATACTGCAACTAAAGAGAATTTTGAAGATACCATAAGAAGTTTAAATTACGTAGTGCTTGTTATGATTGTATCTGCTGGAGCTTTAGCCTTTGTAGTTTTATACAATCTAACTAATGTTAACATTAGTGAAAGAATAAGAGAAATTGCGACAATAAAAGTCCTTGGTTTCTATGATAATGAGGTATCTGCGTATATCTATAAGGAAAACACAATTCTTACATTTATAGGAACTGCTTTTGGATTGATCCTAGGAGTGTTTCTTCATAAATTTATAATGATTACAGTTGAAATGGAAAACATGATGTTTGGACGTTCACTAGATGTAAAGAGCTTTGTAATTTCAGTAATACTAACGCTTATATTTGCAGTTTTAGTTAACATTGCAATGTATTATAAACTTAAAAATATCGAAATGGTTGAATCTCTTAAGTCGGTGGATTAGTGGCTTAAGGTAAGTACGTTGATTTTGAATATTATTGAGAATTAATGAAGAATTAAAATTGAAGAGTGAAGAGTACAGGAATTTCATCCATAACTCTTCACTCTTAGTTTTTAACTTTTTACTATCAGATTTTCAATTATCCACTGTCCATTCTCAATTATAAAATTACATTGCAATTTTTATATATACTTATTACTTAAATTTAAAAGTTTGAGTGTAGGGAGGTGGCATTAAACTGATATCTTTAGGAGCGGTATAAACCTTATCTATGATAGTGCCATAACTATCTTTATCATTTCTAATTGCATCTAGAACCCTATTAGCTACATCTAGCCCTAAGTTATAGCCTTCAGATAAATCGAGGGGATAATGCACTCCAGCATAAAGTCTAGAGGTACTGCATTCCTTAGCCAGTTCAGTTAATCTTTCTTTTTCTGTAGGGAAAAAATGAGATAATATACCTGCGAAACATCCAGCACTAACGGCATGACCAGCAGGATAACTTGGATGTTCAGGAGTTTTTAAATATGGGGTAAAACAAGGATCATATTGAACAGGCCTTGGAATTTGGAAAGCATACTTATAATACCAACATATAACCATGGCATCATTATTAGCATTAGAAACAATACTATAAAGTCTTGCAGCGGACACTGCAGGAACACCATAGGCATTAATAAGGGTCTGAAGAATTGGTATAAGCTGATTTTGAGGTACTCCAGCTCCCCAATACTTAGCAATAGTTTTTTCATCCTCTGTTAGATTATAATAGGTTTCAATTACTTTGTTTAATTCACTATTAGGAAAGTCCATTGAAATATCGGGAGTTTTTATATTAAAAGCGATATCATTGCCATTTAAATCTGTAAATCCACCATTAGGAGATCTTTTAAAATAATACAAAGGCCAACTACCTCCTGAAGGAGTTTCTCCTAAAGAAGTAAAGTCATTTCCTGGGTAAGGAATCTTGTCCCATTTATTTTCTGTATTGCAGTGACACATAAAATTTTCCTCCTAAATATTGAAAATTTTAAAAAGGGTAACTACCCTTATTTATATACTATGTGGCAGAATTTTAACGGTTTCATGTTTTAATAATTATTTTATATTTAATAGTTTGTTTTCATAGTTATATTTAGAATTATAGCGAATAAAGTTATAGTAATGTAATTTTGAAGAGAGTTTCATTAGTATTATATGAGGGGTGTATTATATGGGATGGTCCAAATACACTGAGGACAATGTTGAAATGCAATTAGAGAGATTAGAAGGATTAGAAAAACTTAAAGAAAAAGAAAGATCACATAATCATTCTCATGGCAGTAATAAAAGTAATAATAAGATTAATTTAAAGGAAAAAAACTACTTAATATTTCAACTATGTAAAGAGGATAAAGAAGGCTCGGAATCTGCTTTAGACAATATTTTAAAGGAAATTACCACGGAAGAATTGAGAAAAGATTTTGAAGAGGGAATAGTAAAATTATATGAGAGTAATTATTTATTATGCCACTATTTAGTTAACAACAGTGTAAAATTTAAAGAAGAAAAAAACATAATAACAAAGGAAGAAAATGAAGTAGCAACTTTATATGAAAATATTATATATCCCTTGCAAATGAACATAAAAAATACTTTGGTTGAGGATTTTAAAATCTTAGAAGAAAAAATAACACTAAAGGATATGGAGAAAATTATATTAAAGTATACATTGCCATATAGAGGATTTATAGAAGAGGAATTTATATTTTATTGTAGTAAACTACTAGAGGATATGCCTCATATGGAAAAATATATGCTAATAAAAATTATCTTTAAAAATAATTTCTTAAGCTATAAAAAAGAAATAGTTGAAACTTGTTTGAACATACTAGAGGAAAATTCCAATCTTTTAGATAGTGAACATATATATATATTAATAGATTTGTTAAAGAATTTAGATAAGAACATTAAAGTAAGAATTATAAAAATTCTATGTGAGGAAATAAAAAGGACAGATGAATATAAGGCTATAATGGAGGAAAATTATCACAAAAAGTTTAACAATACAGTGGCAATATTATCAATGAATTACTTACCATTTGAAAAAGGTTTAAACTATGCAAAGGCCATTAGTGGAAGAATAGAGGAAGTTGAGTTTAAAGAGGAACTAAAGTTTTTAGTGAAGGAAGGCTTAGTTGCAAGGAGATTATATATTCTAACAAACTTACTTCAAGTGAAAACCAAAGATGAAAGAAAGCTAGTTAAAAGAATAAATGCTGAGAATATTTTATTAGTAAGAAAGCACTTCCCAGATATATATAAAAGTATGGTAATGAAGAAAATTAGAAAAGCTGAAAAAGATAAGGATTTGCCTCAATTAATGATATTACTTAATAATAATGTAGGAGTAGATTTTTACGATGAACTATTCCATAAAGCATATAAAAGCGTACCTAAAAGAAGTGAAAGCTTAATATCATTTTTAAAAGATGGCAATATTCAAGGATCAAGAAAAAATGAAGTTAATGGAGAAATTTATAATTTAGCAAAAAAAGAAAACTTTAAGAAGGTAGATACTGAAACTATTGATTATTTTATAAGAGAAGATCTAGATACTTACGAGGTATTTGTCAAAGTTAGTTCTGAACTAAAGAAATATCTTTTAGATAGTTGGGCTAAAACAGATAAAAAATATAAAATAAAAGAAATCATTTTGGCTTTATTGAAGAAATATACTTCTTATAATGAACAGTTGATAATATATAATAATTATTACATTAAATATGAACTAGAAGATATAGATATATTCAACATCATAAGCAATAGAGTTTATCAGCATGCGGTATATTTAATTCTGGAAAAAGGATTACTAGAGGGGGAAGGTATAGGAGATAAAGATGTAGGAGAAATATCAATGTTATTTATGCAATTTAAATTAACAGAAAGATTTATTTATGATAAATGGCTATTTGCCAATATGGATAAGAATGTAAGAAAAAATATATTAAAAACTATACTATCATTAAAAGAACCTATGGATATTTATGATGAGCTAAAAAGCTTTCTTTATGGATTGTATATAGAAAATAATGTTGAAGAATTAGATGGGAATATAGACTTCATAGTAGAAGCTTTAAATGGAAAAAGTGAAGCATACCATATTTTTAGAAAGGTTTTAGAAGAACAAAATACTATAGTGAGCAAAACTAAAACTTTGTTAGAAGAAAAGATGGATTCATCTCCATCTGAAAAATTAGAATAATTTATCCATGTGCATAGCAGTGCTTATCCCCCACTTTCATGGAAGATGGGGGTGTTAGCAATGTTATCAATGGAAATTAATTAAAATCTATTCAACTTTATCTAATACTTTTTCATAACAATAAAAGGGTTTTTCTTTTCCTAAAAAGCTCATTTCCCCCACAAGATTATAACCGCATTTACTAAAAAGTATGTTCATTTTTGTGTTTAATGAATACGTATCTGTTTTTAAGTATCTTATATTGTTTTCGAAAGCTAGTTCATCAGCAAACTCCATTAACTTTCTACCTATTCCTTTTCTTCTGGAATTTGGGTTAACTGCCATTCTATGAATAACCATAATATTCTCATTTAATGACCAATTTAATCCATCATATTCAACGGGCTCTACTTTATTAATACATACAAAACCAACTAATTTTCCGTGATTTTCTGAAACAAATAAATCACCCTTTTGGATGTCATTGATAAAATCTTTTTCTTGAGGATAGCTTTCATCCCATTGGTAATTGTTATAAGAATGCATTTCAACAATAGTATCCTTTATGATTTCCATAATATCTTTTAAGTCTTCCATGGTTGCTTTTCTTATCATATTAATCACCTCTAACAAATTCTTTTGTCTAAATTATCCATTTTTTTCTCTGTGCAATCTGTATTAATAATAGCATTGCATAACTGAAGGTTCAATTATAAAATTTATTGTAATCGATAAATTGTAGCAGTTTATGTAAATATATGATATCTTATATAGTAGAAGGTATATTTGAAAGGAATGAATCAATGGGAAGAAAAGATTTAGATGATGAATATTTTAATGAAGGATATCAAAAATATTCCTTAGAAGATAATTTTTATGAAGAAAGTAAAGTAAAATTACCTCAATCAAAACCTGGTATATTTTCATTTGTATTGGCATTGCTAAGTGTTGTTATTTTTATTATATCTATTATTCTTTTAGTCAAAACTAATGATCAAGGGATATATTCAGAAGTTACTCCTTCAGAAATTATGGGAACTATTTTTTTATTATTAAGTGGCATATTAAGTTTTACAGGTGTAGCATTAGGTATTGCTGGAGTAGTAACTAAAAATAGAAAAAAGGTTTACCCTATTATAGGAATTATAATAAATTTATTAATAGCATTATTTTTTATTGCCATAATAATAACTGCAATTTCAGGTGCAAAAGAGGAACAATATGAATATAATGAACATAAATCGATCCAGGTTAATTCTAATGGGCGCATATATTCTATGGCCAGTAAATATAATTATGGAAATAGCTGATACAAAATTATTAAAAAGTATAAATAATACGCAAATTATATTATGTTGCAGGACATTTACGTAGCTTTAGGTGGAGTTATTATGACACCTAAAGCTTTTGTTATTATGTGTAATATTTATGATATAAGTGGATAGAATTAGTTGAGATTATGGGGGAAGAAAAAGATAAAATCCCTAAAGAATTTATGAAAACGTTGCAATAAATTACAATTTATATTACCATAATATTAATGGATTTGTAATATTTTGTACATTTTATGTATTTATCCTTAAAATACACACATTAGAAAAACATCGGGGGGTATTAAGTCATGGAAATATCATCAAATATATTAGAAAATTTTAAGAAGAAGACTCTAAAATTTGTTTTAACATTATACTCAATAAGTATATTATGTGCCAGCGCTATATTTTTGGTCATAAAAAAAATAGGATATTATGATAAAGTTTCTTGGAGCTCTTTATGGACACTACTAATAGTATCTATTGCTGAAGTTAGTATATTTGGAATTTGTTATAAAGCGGCGATGAAAAATGAGGATTCGTGGAAGAAATGGGGGAGAGTACTTAAGACGTTACTTCTATTAATTGGATATGCAAATTATCTATGGTATACATTTTTGATACCTTCTAAAGAACTTTGGTTAATAATATTTTATTTTACTATATTAAATGCTCTTTTGTTTGATAGTTATGTAATGATATCAACAATAATACTTAGTGCAGTATCACTTACAGTTTTATTTTGGAAAAATCCTCTGCTCCACCCAGATTCACAGGTATTATTTATAGAGATGTCTATAAGGGTACTTACTATAATATTTATTTTATTTTCTTTATACATGTTTATAAGATTTTCCAACATGCTTTTAAAAGAAATTATAAATAGTGAGAAGATTGTAAATGAAAAAAATGAAACTCTATCTAAACTCTTTAAACAAATATCATCAATTAATGAGGCGCTGTTAAACTCAAGTGATGCCCTTTCTGTTGCTGTCAATGAAGAGGCAAGTTCCCTTCAACAGATAGCATTTACAAGCAGTGAAATCACTCATGATGCAAATGATATGCTTAATGACACCTATAAAAACAAAGAGATATTAGTTAGATTATTGGATAAAAACAAAGGAATTTCAGAAAAAATTGAGGACACTAAGGCATTTTCAAATCAACTGATTTCTATATCAAATGAAAATAATGAGGCATTAAAACAAACCTTAAATATAATAGGAAATATAAGTGGTAGCATTGAGACTACTTTTGAAGCTTCTAAAATATTAAAACAGAAATCAGAAGAAATAGATACTATATTGGGTGCCCTTAGGGATATATCAGAACAGACCAATCTTTTAGCTTTAAATGCTTCTATTGAAGCTGCACGAGCAGGTGAAAATGGAAAAGGTTTTGCTGTAGTTGCAGATGAGGTGAGGACATTATCTGAGAACACAAAGAATTCATTGAAAAATATAAGTAGTATAGTTGAAGAATTCAAAGACAAAGCTAATGAAGTGGAAGAGTTAATGACTAAGAATAATGATAAGATTTCAACGGGAAATAAAATATTGACTCAAACAGTAGACAGTATAGATCAGATTGTTGACAAGCTTAAAGTCTCAGATACAAATATTAATACAATAAGCCAATGGACAGTAGCCATGCTTGAAGAAACAGAAAATGTAGTATCCTTTAACTCTAATATTTTTGAAATTACTGAATCTACAATAAATAAATTTAACTTGGTTTCTGAGTCAGTGAACCAAAATGCATCGGTAGGAGAAAAAATAGCTACAAATGCAGAACAACTAAAAGATCTTGCTGAGGAAATGAGAAGCCTTGCTCGATAAAGTTAAGTGATAAAAAATAGGGAGGACAAGTATGGATGAAAAAAGTTATGTTGTTATTTCTGAAGCTCCTAAAATAGATTATATGAAAAACTATGTTGCACTGCCTAAAAATTATCCTTCTAAGGAGTATTTTCAGAGAGACGACGTGAAAGCAATAAGAGATACTGTATATAAAAATCTAAATGAATTAAATGCAAAAATTAATTTTGTGGACAAGATGAAGAATAAAAAAGTTCTGATTAAGCCAAATCTTGTATCTGTGTATCATAATATGGGGTATAAGGAAACTGATTATCCAGAATCTACAGATCCCAGGGTTTTTGAGGCTGTAGTTTCTTTTTTTAAACAATATACAGATAATATTGTTATTATTGAATCATCAGGTAGAGGGATGCCTACAAAAGTAAGCTTTAAAGTAAGCGGTATTGATAGAGTAGCAAAATACTATAAAACCAAGTGTATAGCATTAGAGCATGAACCCGTAGTAAGATATATGCTTCCAAAAGCTGAAGTAATGAAAGAGGTATACATACCAAAAATATTAGAGGAAGTAGTGAATGAAGAGGCTTTTTATATTTCGGTACCTTTGATGAAAACCAATTTATACACAGGTGTGACTTTAGGGACTAAAAATGCAATGGGCACAATTCCATATAATTTAAGACAAAGGAATCATAATTATTTAATTAATAAAAAGCTTACTGACCTGCTTTACTTATTTAAACCTCACTTAACCATTATTGATGGGATTATAGGAGGAGAAGGATGTACTCCAGCTCCTGTAGATCCTGTATCTGTAGGGGTAATAATAAGTGGTAATAACAGTGTTGAAACAGATATGGTTGCTACAAGGATGATGGGTATTGACCCGGAGAAAAATAAGCTTATGATAGAGGCCGTTAAAAGAGGATTTCATCAAAAGAATACTATTGTTATAGGAAATGAAAAAATTGTTCCCTTTAGGCCAGCAGACCCAACCCTTATGAATGATAGATTTAGAAAAGATTTTCCTAATGTTAAAGTGCTAGTAGGACATATGAAAAACAATGCACCAGTGATTAAAGATATAAATAATGTAACCACAGAGACAGTTAAGATTATGGAGCAAGTGTGTGATGGTGGCTGTGTGGCGGCAGTAAAAACCGCATTTGAAATGATGAACTACGTTGATAAATTGGACAAAAGTTTTGAATTAGTTGCTATTTTAGGAAGTGGCGTTGAAATTGAGGGCAAAATATATTATTTCGATGTAGATGGAAATGCCTATGATGTAGAAGCAATAAAAAATATGAAAGTTAAGAGAGTTACCTTTGGAGAATGTACAAATCATTTAAAAGAGTTTTGTGAATTTAATGGTGATGGTTGTTGTAGTCCAAGTAGTTGCATGTTAGTTCCATTCAAAGCTATTGGCGCTAATATGCCTATATTATCCCCGAAAAATAAGCATGTAGTGCGAATAGCAATAGAAACACTAAGAACCTACTTTATTAGAAGAAAACTAATAAAATCAGGTAAATGGGTGGATTGTCCTTACGAGGCTATAGATAAAATATATGAAATTCCTATACAAGATGAGGGTGATAAACAAGAGGACTTTATAAAGTGGCCTCTCCCACAATTGAAGGGAGAACTAAAATACCAGAGGATGAAAGAAAATACAATAAAGCTTTAACCACAGCTCTCACAAAAGTGAGAGCTTTTCTTATGTGTAATATTTTATTAGCATACATTTTAAATTCATTGACAAATCTAATTAAGAGGTATATTATTTAATTAAGTGATTACTTAATTAAAATTTAGGAGAATTAAAATGGATTATGTAGTGCAGATATTCAAGGCATTAGGAGATGAGACTAGATTAAAAATACTAATTATACTTTCGAGAAGAAAAATTTGTGCTAAAGGAATTGCTAAACACTTAAATATATCTGAAGCAGCGGTTTCCCAACATTTGAAAATTCTTAGAGAGGCTGGAATCATAACAGGTGAGAAGGTTGGATATTATGTACACTACAAATTACAAGAACTAGTTCTTGAAGAAGTAGTAGATTTTATTAATAAGATTAATAGTAGTCATGGCTTAGGCGATTGCAAATTAGGTGTAAATATACCTAACGATTGCAGAGTAGATTGCAAGGTCAACAAGATTAAATGTTGTCAAAAATTTTCAAAGTAAATTAAATCACTGTAGAGTAAGTTACAGTACATATTGAAAGGAGAATATAATATGAAAGTGTGTATTCCAGTGAAGGAAAATAAGGGATTAGATAGTGTTGCTTTTAACCATTTTGGTTCAGCGCCATTTTTTCTAATTTATGACTTAGAGAAAGAAGAAGTAAAAGTTATTGAAAACGGAGATTTACATCATGAGCATGGTATGTGTCAACCACTTAAGGCAATTGGAGGAGAAAATATTGATGCAATTTTAGTAGGTGGTATAGGCGCAGGAGCATTGATGAAATTGAACAATCAAGGAATAAAGGTATATAAAGTTAATGAGGATACATTGGCTCAAAACATAGAATTGTTAAAAAGAAATGAACTGCCAGAGTTCTCAGCAAATCATAGCTGTAATCACCATGGCTGTAGTCATTAAACCAAAGCTCTCACAAAAGTGAGAGCTTCTTATATGCCTTCTGATCAATACAGATATCCCTTAAATTATTCTTAATTATAGATTTAAAATTGATATTTTATTTATGGATGTGTTAAAATATTCAATAATATATAAATATGGAGTTGGTGTTGATGAAAAAAAATATTAAATTTATTACACTGTGTCTCCTATTGATTCTCACATTTACAGGGAAGGTAAGTGCTGAAGATAACATAGAAATTACTAATTGGAACGTAAAATCTGATGTTTTGGATGAAGGTTCTATTCTTGTAAATGAATATATAACTTTTAAATTCTCAGGAAGTTTTAATGGAGTCTTTAGAGAGATAAAAACAAATGATACTGATGGAATTGAAGATTTAAAAATAATTGAAAAAGGGGAAAATGGAGATATAACCCTTACAGAAGTAGACAAAGGGAAAAATGGACAAAAGGGAATTTACGAGAGAAATACTTCAAAAGAAGGAGAAAATATAAAAATTTATTCTCCATCTAAGAATACTGAAAAGACCTTCAATATAGTTTATAAGGTTAAAAATGTGTGCAAAAAATACAACGATATCGGAGAACTTTACTACAGTTTTCTTGGGAAAGAAAATAAAACACCTATAGGAGAATTTAATGTAAATATTAGCTTTCCCTACAACTTTAATAAAGATGAAGTAAAAATATTTGGCCACGGACAACTAAATGGAGTAGTAAAATTTGTAAATAATAGCACTGTAAATTTAAATGTTAAAAATGTAGGAGAGGGAAATCTAGTAGCTGCTAGAGTGATATTCCCAAAGGAATATATAAAAAACTCAAGTAAAGTAGTTAATGCAGATGGATATAATAAAATAATTAAGGAAGAGAAGGGCTATGCTGAAAAGATAAAAGAGAATCAGATCCGAAAGGAAAAGAGAAGTAGTGTTGGTAAATATATTTCTATTATATTAAGCGCCTTGGGGGGACTAATATTTATATTTACACAAATTAAAAGTAAAAGAGAAGATGTGGATGAAGTATACATGCAAAGTACTTTTCCAGAAGAGTGTACCCCTGCGGTGTTAAGTTATTTTTATTATAGTACTGTAAGCCCTAGGGCAGTTTTAGCAACTATTTTAGATTTAAACAGAAGAGGATATTTAAAAATAGAAGAAATAGAAAAGGATAATTTAACAAAGAAAAGAAAAGATAAGATAAAAAATTATAAGATAATGAGAACAAAGATGAACCTTGATCTTTTAGATCATGAGAGATATTTTATGAGTTGGATTATTGATGATATAGGTGATGGATACTATGTAACTACAGAAGGAATAAAAGAGTATAGTAAAAAACATAGCTCGGAATTTTATGATAGATATACAAAATGGTCAAAACCTATTAAAGAAGAAGTGAAGAAAAGAGGGTATTTTGATTTAGAAGTTAGAAAAACTGGAGTAAAGATTATGATATTATCTATCATAATGATAATAATTAGTATTCCATTAACTATATTTAGTGGATTATACGGCGCTTTATCTATAGGAGTGTTTGTCATATTGCTATTATGGGGAGGGATTAGTCTTTATAATAGAAAAACTCCTTATGGAAGAAAAGAGTACAATAAATGGAAGAAACTTAAGGAAGATATTACAAAAAATAAGAAAGAAGAATTATTTGAGGCCTATCCTATGGATAAGTATCTTATATATTCTCTAGTACTTGGAGTAGAAGATAGGAGATTAAATGAATTTAAAGAAAGCATAGAAAGAGATAATTATTATTATAATAATAATAATTTTTTATGGTTCTACTTTTATGCAGGTATGTTCGATAGCAGAACAGGAAAAAATGAATTTAGTTCCTCTATAGATTCAGCTTTTATTTCAACATCGCCATCCTCAGGAGCTGGTGGTGGATTCACAGGAGGCGGCGGTGGCGCTGGTGGTGGAGGAGCTGGAGGATTTTAAATAAAATATATTTAAAAGGAAAAGACCTTTATGACTAAAAGGTCTTTTTTATATTACCATAGTTTACGATTTTTATAGAATAGGTGATAATAATCTTGTTATAGATTCTAGTATTTTACTTGTTCTACTTACATTATTTAAGTCCTCTAAGGTTATTTCCTGTGAATCCTTCATGTCCATTAAGAATTGTTCCCTTAATGTATGGGCTATTTCACTGTTATAAATAAAAGCATTGGTTTCAAAGTTCAATTTAAAGCTCCTTATATCCATATTGGCTGTGCCAATACTGCTTAGAGAGTTGTCGGATACAATGGTTTTGCAGTGTATAAAGCCATTATTATATAGAAAAACTCTAGCACCAGCTTTCAATAATTCCCTTATATAGGATTGAGCTGCCCAGGACATAAATATATGATCTGGATTTCCGGGTATCATAATTCTTACATCTACCCCAGATAGAGAGGATATTTTCAAAGAGTCCAACACGTTGTCATCAGGTACGAAGTAAGGGCTTTGAAGGTAAAGATAATCCTTTGCGTTATTTATAATTTTTACATAACCATTTTTTATATACTGTTCATCGTGGTCAGGTCCACTAGATACAATTTGCATTCCTACATTTATGTCTATGTGAGTTTTAGTTGAGAAATATTTTGTATAATCCTCAATTTCCTCTTTGGAGGCATAGGTCCAATCCATTAAAAACCTTCCCTCTAAATCGTTAACGGCTTCACCTACTATTTTCATATGAGCATCTCTCCAGTTGCCTATTTTCTTATCTTTGCCTATGTACTCGTTTCCTACATTAAGCCCACCAAGAAAAGCAGCTTCGCCATCTATAACTACTATTTTTCTATGGTTTCTATAATTAATTCTTTTGTTTATAAAGGGGAAGGAAGTAGGGAAAAATACAGCATATTTACCTCCAGCCTCCTTAAAGTTTTTTAGAAGTCCATCTTTGTCCTTTGTGAATTTATAGGAACCCATGGCGTCAAAGAGAAGTTTAACCTCTAATCCTTCTTTAGCTTTTTTTGTTAATAGCTTCATTAGTTTATAACTTAAATCATCGGGTTTTATTATGTAATATTCCATATGTATAAACTTTTTAGATTGTTCAATATGGTAAAAAAGATCATTGAACTTTTCTTCACCATGAAAATATAATTTTACATTATTTCTTTGAGTATATAGGGAGTTGGCATTTTTATAATGCATTTTTATTATATCTTTATTTTCTATTGCGCTTATATCATATTCATAGCTTTTTATTATTTTATTTATGTATTCGTTTTTTCTTATGTCCTCCATAATCTTTTTGTTAAAGATTCTTTCGTGACTAAGATTCTTACCTAAAAATAAATAAACAATGAATCCCAATATAGGAAAAAGAGTTAAGATTAAAAGCCATGCCCAGGTAGTAGACGGGTTTCGTCTTTCAAAAAATATTAAAAATATAATAAATATTATATTGAGTATTACTATAGACGTTCCGATTAAAATTGATAGGCTCATCTTAAATTCCTTTCTGAAAATTACTTATCTTATAATAATACATTTTACACCAATGCTAATTATAATCAACTATTTTCATGTATTTTATAATTTCTAAATATTTCAAATATTATGTATTAATAATGATTTTATGTGGAAAAAGTTATATAATATAGTTATAATTTAATATAATACTGCGATAATATAATAATTAATTAGGAAGTGAAATTATGATTAATAAAAAGGCATTAATAGTGTATTATTCAAGGACGGGAAATACAAAAAAAGTAGCTGAGGAATTAGAAAAGATATTAGATTGTGATGTAGAAGAGGTTATAGATTATGTGGACAGAAAAGGAACAGTAGGATATATAAAATCTGTAATGGATGCTATGAAGAGGAGAACAACTAAGATAAGTGTTCGAAAATTTAATCCAGAAAAATATGATATTATAATTATTGCCACGCCAGTTTGGGCATCTACAATGGCTAACGCTATAAGAACTTATATTATAAAATATAGATATAAATTTGCAAAGGTTGCCTTTTTAACAACTCAAGGGTCTTCTATAAGTGAAAAGGCTTTTAAAGAAATGAAAGAACTCTGCCAAAAGGAGCCAATTTCAATTTGCGCTATTAGCACTAAGGAAATTAAGCAGGGACTTTATCAGGAAAAACTTAATAATTTTGCTTCTGAAATAAAATAGATATTAACTTTATATGGGTAGAATATATTATTAAGGAACTTTCGTTTTTATATGCAATATAATAGTAAAGGAATGAAAAATATTTTAGGAGGACCATAGATGTATCGTGATGATTACGGATACCGTGATGACATACATGAATTGATGGAGATGAAATATTGTCCATATTATACCCCTTTATTTAGATGTCCTTTACAATATGAATATAGACAACAACAGGGACCACCCACAACAGCACCACCAAGCTTTACTCCACAATTAACTCAAACCCAAGAGGCAACTATTAAAGCAGTTGACCCAGGTGCAATAAAGCCTTGTGTAAATACATTTTCATATATTTGGTTGAAAAATGGCCAATCCTTTTGGGCTTACATCACATATGTAGGAAGAACTTCTATTGCAGGCTGGAAGTATCAGAACAGGCGTTGGGTGTACTTTGGTGCGGATTTAAAAGATATTAAGAGTTTTACTTGTTATTAAAGTTATTTGATACAATAAAAATAGGCTCCCTTAATTTGGGAGCCTATTAATTATTAACACTTAAAGCTTTTTAGGAGTCTTATATAATGATTTGCTTCTCTAAGCACATGGTCACCTAATAATGGAACCATTATAGATCTTATATTACAACTAATTAAGCCCTCTGTCCCTTGCTTCTTGAAATCTCTAATTTCAATAGTATTTTTCAGAGCATCTTCTGTAGTTTTTGGTAACAGATTTAAATTTTTCATTAGAAGTTTTGTTTCCGCTGTTAAAGCATCAAATTTTTTGCCGAAGTCATTGGCTGTATCGAATAACTTAACTTCCGTTGGGTCAAGTAATCCTCTTATGAATTTAGCATGCTCTGCCATGATTCTATTCCAGAAGTTTTCTTGATATGCTAATTCTTTAGCCAGATTTACTTCTTGTCGATCTTGAAGCATTGTTAATATCCTTAAATAAAGTTTTGCTTCCCTAAGTATGTGGTCAATAAGCAGGGGATAATTGGCTGTGAACATTCTACAAGTCAATACGTTATCAAGTAATGCTGATTTAAAACATATTATTTTTTTAACAGCAATAATTGCTCTGCTATTTAATTGTGATACTCTTCTTTCAAGGCCAGCACTAGGTTTAGTTTGTGGGCATTTTATTAACGCTTCTTCCATTCTAGTTATATTACTATCAATTTCAATTCCAGATAAACATTCCGTTTCTCTTTCTGCAGGAAATGTTAAATCTGTTACGAGCTCTCCTGAATTGGCTACCTCAGGACTGATAATTCCTTGGGAAAGTCTGATAGTTTCGATGAGTAATTGACTAAATTCATTTTTTAACATATCTGCTTGGGAAGCCCAAAGATGATCTTTAGGCATTATTCCAGCTTCAAGAAAGATAGAATGCTCCTTTAAAATTCTCATAAAAAATAGGTTTAGTTCAAGGGATTGTCTTACAAATTCTTTACTAGATAACAAATTATCTACTCCTTTTTCATACTCCATTGTTATTATATTCATAAAAGCTAAAAAGTGAACTCTAAAAACCTTAAAATAGAAATTTAAGAGCTTAGCACCACCTATCTTCAACTTAACTATAAAAGAAGTATCCTCGAACGATTAATTTGAAGGGAACGTATATATAATATATAATCAAATAAAAACATTAAAAAATAGGAGGTAATTTATGGCTAAAAGTAAATCTGAAAAAAAGACAGTAATATTTATAATAGCAATTATAGTTTTTTTAATTGGTGTTTTTGGATTAGATAAGTATGGACAAGCAAGAGAATATAAAAATTTAGTTAATATAGCTACTAAAAGCATGAAAGAAAAAGATTATGATAAAGCTTTAGAAGAATTAAAAAAAGCTTTAGAATATAAAAAAGGTGAAGATATTAATGATAGTATTAATGAATGTAAAACACAATTAATATCTCTAGCTAAAGCTGAATTAGAAAAGAAAAATTATGAAGAGGCAAATAAGAATATAGATATACTATTAAAATATGATAGTGATAATAAAGAAGGAAAAGAAATAAAGCTATTAATAGAAGAAAAAGAAAAACAAGAGAGTGAAATAACTAAAGAGGAAGCAGAAAAGCTACTACTATCAATTAAAGAAAAAGAAGAGGAAATTAAATACTTAGGCATGACAAAAGTGCCAACTTATCCACTAGAAGTTTCTTCTTATAAAAAATTTCCTAAAGAGATAATAGAAAAAGAGGTGCATATATTTGAAATAACTATCAAATACGATGAAAATTCCGGCTTTTCTCGTGGGAGATTCTATATAGATTCTAATGGACATATTTATAAAGACACTTATCATGCTAATTTAGAATGTGTTAAGGTGAAATAAGTTTTTGTTTATTTTCTCAATTATAAATCTCTACAAAGATAATTTAGTTTTCCAAACAGAGAGCTAAGCATGCAGTGAAGCCGCTCCAGAAAAAGTCGCTTTTTCGTTACATGCAAATTTCTTCCATAGATTATAAAAACATGAGATGCAATAAATTTTTCTCAAACATTCATTTTTATAATTTCATTGTACAAAACTTAAAAACGCTATGTAATGTGCCCTATGCATTTGAGCAAAATCTAGAAATTCTTAATTTATTTTAGAAAAGCACCGTTAAGATGCTGCACATGTTTGAACGAAGGGAGTTTACCAGCATTATATTGTATATTATGTTTCCATATGTTACAATACAAGATAAGAATATTAAACAATATAAGGAAAAAACAAAAAGAAATAAAGGGGAGAACTTGATGTCCGCGAGAGTGTTCTAAATTAACCAACTGAATAGTTGTATCTTAAAAAACTTTTAAAAATCTAAGTTATTTAGGTTTATTTGTTGAGGAGTTTTTTGGGATTAAGTTAGAACACGGATAGCATTCAACCTTATTATATATGTTAATAGGCCGTGCTTTTGCACGGTATTTTTATGCCCTAAAGGAGAAGTATATTTTTTTGCCATATAATTTTAGAACAATATCTTAAAATTTAAGCAGGTTAAATTAATATCCATTTAATTTAAATTTTCAATGGATATATTAAAATTGTGCTTATTATTTTGAGATTATTGATATCATGTATGGCTTTTAAAAGAGTACTGTTTGACATATATTTAAATTTATAAAAGGCTGTGGTGACTTTGTGTTACTATAGCCTTTTTATATTATCTATGTTTCTAACTTTAGATTGTTCTGTTGGTAAAGAGTGCAACTAAAATTTTTAATATTTAAGAGAGGGAGATAGCAATGAATAATTACCTGCAGATAGTAAGTGAAAGTGTAAATATAGAAGATGGAGAAGAATCAATAAAAAATATTCTAATAGATATATATTTTAAAGATGGTATTTCTACAAAAGAATTGGCTAGGAAAAATCTTTTGCCGATTCCTGTAGTAGCGGCTATTAAAAAAGAGTTTATTAAACAGGGAGTGCTGATTCAAAATAGAGGAGTGAGACTTACTGAAAGAGGTAGAAATTTTATAGGAAATCAGTTAGGATTTTTGGGATTGAACAAAGAACTATACATGAAGTTATTAGAGGAGCCTTGGAAGGAACATAAAGAAATTAGAGAAATAAAAGAAGTATTGGGTGAAATATTTATAAATCGTCCTGAGGTGGATGTTACTATAGATCAATCTAAATGTACCGTAGATACTGCTGTGAAAAGAGCAGTACTATGCCTTAGAAATTCTGCATTGATAGGTAAAAATATCTTATGTTTAGGAGATGATGATTTAGTAAGTATAGCTTTAGGATTTTTATTAAAAAAATTATTTGCTGATATAAAACACTGTAAAACAAGAATAATTGTAATGGATATTGATAGAAGAATTATGGATTATATAAACAAAGTTGCTAAAGAGGAAGACCTTCCAGTTCAATGTGAATATATAGATTTCAAACTACCGCTACCTGAAAAATTTAAAAAGAAGTTTGATTGTTTATTTACTGATCCACCTTATACTCTTCAAGGAATGGAGTTGTTTCTTTCAAGAGGAGTTGAAGCTTTAAAAAATGAAAGAGGGCGTACTATCTTTCTTTCCTATGGACACAAATCTCCGGAATTTGAACTTAATATGCAGAAAATCTTTGTAGATATGGGGCTTACGGTTTTAGACATACTAAATGGGTTTAATGCATATGATGGTGCAGGAATAATTGGAGGTATAGGGCAAATGATTGTCCTTAAAACTACTAGCAGAACTAAGGTTTCAATAGGGACCTCTTATGAAGGTAAAATTTATACTGGGGAACTAAAAGTTACAGTCCGTTCTTACAAGTGTAGGGGATGTGGTGAAATAATAAAAGTTGGAGATTTAAAGGAATTTAAGACAATAGAAGAATTAAAAGCAAAGGGATGCAGAAAATGCAACAATCGAATATTCAATCTTATACAAAAAGAAATGAATAAAGATGGAGGAGCAATTGGACTTTAAGTTTAAACAAATACTGGGAAAGAAGAGGATGTATGATGAAAATAGAACAACTAGGAAGACATATTTTAGTGGAATATTATAATTGTGATAAAGAAATATTAAATAACTATGAGAAGATAGAAAAGTATATGATACAGGCAGCAAAAGAAGCTAAGGCTACAATAGTAACAAGTACATTTCACATGTTCAATCCTTGGGGCGTTAGTGGAGCTGTTATAATTCAAGAATCTCACTTAACTATTCATACATGGCCGGAATATAACTATGCAGCCGTAGATCTATTTACTTGTGGAGATGAGGTAAATCCTTGGGATGCATTTGATTATTTAGAGAGGAAACTAAAAGCAGAAAAAACAGATTATACAGAAATGTCTAGGGGAATAGTGGAGCGAATCAGAAAAAATACTAAAAAGGATTTAGGAATAATCACATTTAAATCTGAATCAGTAAAATAATATTATATTTTTAAGGAAAAATATTAATTATTAGCTGTGACAGTACTTTATAGAAAACGAGAAGATATTTGACAATAAGCTTAAAGTTATATATATTTTAATTAATTAAATTTTTAATTGTTAAAATAGGGGGTAAATACTTTGAGTGAAGAAAATTCAGTTGATCGATATATACATTCCATTATGCTAGAGATGCTAAACGTCCAACAAAAATCTAAAACTTTTATTGAATTCATTACAAAAAACGGAACATTGTCACAAAATCATCTTATGTTGATGATTGAGCTAAAATTACTAGAAAGTATGAGGATTACTGAAATCTCCGAAAGATTTTTCGTTACGGCTGGTGCTGCTACTTCTATGTGTGATAAATTAGAGGAACAAGAATTAATCTGTAGAATTCGTACTAAAGAAGATAGAAGGGTTGTATTAGTTACTCTTACTCCAAAGGGAGAGGATAAAATAAATGACTTGTTTAAAAGTTTTCCTAAAGAAAAATTAATTCAAATTGAAAATGTGTTCAAAGAAGTAAATGCTTTGATGTCTAGTATTATTGAATAGTTATATAAGGCTTAAAAATTTATTGAGTTGTTTCCATGTAATGGGAACAACTCTTTTTTTATAGTTGTAATTATTAGATTTGTTGACAAATTAATTTAAGTAGTATATATTTTAATTATTAAAATATATACTACTTAAATGATATTTATGTTAAAGAATTAAATAATTTAAATTATCAGTAAAAACTTGTGAAGATGTAAAGGAGGAGAAGATGAATATGATTGAAGAGTATATTGAAGAGTATGTTGAAGATGGAATTACGGTTAAAGGATTTTCTAAATACCAAAGGGATCTCAATGTAAAAAGTATAAACATTATTGGAAGCGGTCAATTTGAGGGAAGAATATTTACTGAAAGCTTTGAGAATTATGGGAGTACTGAAGTTAAGAATATTTGCGAAGCTAAAAAAATAACTAATTTAGGTCATTGTGGTTTTCAGTCCATTGAATGTAAGAATATTTATTCCTCAGGTTCTTTATATGTAGACCAATCTATTGTTACAGAAGAATTTCATTCAAAAGGAGCGGTTTATATTAAAAATGCCCTAACTGCACAAAATGTTCTTATAAATATAACTGCTCCTAGCCATATAGGTAAAATTATAGGGAGTAAAACCATTGAAATAGCTACTCATCCACTCTCGAATTTTAATATACTTTACTTGAATAGAAAAAAATTAGTTTGTAATTCCATAGAAGGAATCCATATAAAGGTTAAACATACGGAAGCAGATATTATAATTGGAGAAGAGGTTGATATAGGACCAGGTTGTTATATTAAAGAAGTTCGATATTCTAAAAAATTGAAGATTAATCCAAATTCTAAAGTGCTACATTATGAGCATATATCAAGTGATTCTTAGCTTCAGATGGAGTTTGCTTAAAAGGAATACTTACTC
>NZ_CAUPZS010000023.1:0-64153 GCF_963515715.1 uncultured Clostridium sp. | reverse complement strand
CCGCTTAGGTCAATTTTTATTATTTTCACTGTCTACTTGACAGGGTGCAGTTCAGACCGAAGGGAGTTTGTCAGCATTAGGAATCTTTATAAAATAAATTTTAGAAGTTCTTATTGTAGCGAATCAGCATAAGAAGCATTACGTAGCATTTTTTATTTGTTGCACCTCTAAATTGGTTTCTCATTTGTAAATATCTGCAAGGATAATTTAATTTCACAAATAGATTCACAGATAGTAGATTCAGTGGAAATTTCTTCAAGGGGATTTCTTTATTATCTAAAAATCTAAAAAACTAGACATCTAAATATCTAGTTTTTTAGATTATCTCTCACGTATTTATAACTATCACCTAAAGTTTATATTAACATTAACAGTATCACACTCAATCCTTATTGCTGCACATCTGCCAGAACTACCAGGTACTGCATCTGTTGTCTTCTTCAAATTCGTCTATGGATATAATATCTTTTTTAATTTCTTTCATTATATTCATCCTACTTTTCAAAGTTAAGCACGGTTCACATTTAAATTTATCTTATTTGCACGGATTATAGCCTTTCCGCAACTGCCATCTTTATCCTTAACTGTTAGTGTTATCTCATTTTTATTATCCTTTTCTCTAAATTGATCTTTATCTATAAATTTAACATTTTTAGTAAATATGCAATGACGAGGTTGGCACAATGAGCTTATTAACGCTATTATTATAATCCATATTATCGCAATCCATATTATTATAAAAAAGCACCATAAGAAAAAGAACATATATAAAACACCAACCCTTATTTAAATTTTCCCATATATAATATTATTATATAAAAAACATTTCAAAGTGCTACAGATTTATTCATCGAAAAGTGCTTTTTTCACTACATATCTTATTTTTTGAATAATTATGGAAAATTGGTTGCTGGATTGTATGTTTTTGTAAGGGTAATTACAATATCTAAAAGGAGAACTAAATATATAGTGGCGACGCTCCGGACTAAATGGCTTTACCACTGCCTTATGGTCTACAAATGTATTTTCAGATATGAATTTCTACAAAGATAATTTAATCTTACAAACAGAGAGCTAAGTACGTAGTGAGGCCGCTTGGGAAAAGTCGCTATTTTATTATATACTTAGATCTTTTGTATTTTGCAAATAAGTTTAGTAGATTTTTAGATGATAGATCAATAGATAATAGATGTGGTGGAAATCCCACTAAAGGGACTTTTTTCATTCTAAAATTAAAAAGAGATAGTCTTTTTTAAGACTATCTCTCTTATTTGAATTATTCATTCATTTTAGTGTCTCCTGATAAAACTTCGGCTAGTACTTGACATCACTACAAATGAGCCATGTGACCGAGTTTCTCCAGATTACTTTCCTTCTTCTTCTGTAGTTTCTGGAACCTCTGGAACTTCTGGAACTTCTGGAGCTGGAGTTTCTGCTATTGTTGCTGTTTTTACTCCAATTTCTGTTTCATCATATTTTTCAACAGTGTTTCCAGCTATATCTTTTATGAATCTTGGAGAAGTTAATGATATCTTCATAACATCAGTTCTTAAATTAGTCTTAAATGTGATAACTAACTTCTTACCAGTTGTATCAATAGTATAATCATCTTTTGTTAATAATGTTCCTTTGCTATTTACTAGACGTATGTCTGTGTATGCAAGTTCTTTATCAGCATCAGCTATATTAACATCTTCGTTAAATATTATTGAAACTTGATTATCTGCTTCTGATTTTATTTCATCTACAGTAGCTTTAATCTCATCCTTAACTTTTTCTTTTCCTGAAGCTATTACATTATCAATAACTTTTTCGTTTGGTGAAGTAGTTCTAGGATTTTGTGATATTGATAATTCAACTTCTTTATCCCCTTCATACTTAGCATTTTCTTTTAATTTCTTCGCATCTGCTATAGTAAGAACAATAACTTTATCATCATCGGATTTTAACTCAGCGTTTACAACATCTAATGTAGAACCACCAGCTTTTAATGTAAAGTCTCCTCTTGTAACCGTATTAGAAGCAATTCTGCCATCAAATGTAACTTCTACTTTATTTTTTTCTATAGCTACTACTTTTTCTACCTTTGCACTTGTTGCAGCTGCTACATTAAATTTCTGTGTTAACTTGTCAAGGCTATTTCCTGCTAAATCTTTTACTAATCTAACATCAATAGATTTAACTTTCTTACCTGATTCTTCTGTTGGGAATGTAATTATCGCTGACTTACCATCTGCAGTTACATTCATACTAGTTCCATCAGGAAGTTGCTTCCATTTAGCATTTTGTAAGTCAGTATCTTCTGAGTAGAAGTAATTCTTTGTCTCAAGTATTGATCCATCTCCACTTGTAGCCATCTTTTCATCAAAGTTAACTACTATAGTACGATCGTTTGATCTCTCAACAGAAAGTACGTTTGGTTCAACTTTATCTTCTACAACAAACTTCTTATTGTATGGTAACATAGCATTTTTAAGAGTTGTGTCATCAGTTACCCCTGAAATTTCTATAGTATATTCTTTTCCAGCTTCAAGTTCAGTAGCTAATGTTATTTTGATTTCTTTATCTTTATTAAGTGTAGCTGTTTTATATTTATTTACTTCTTTTCCATCATTGTTTTTAATTACATAGTTTTCAGATTTTTTAACTGAATCTAAATCTAATGACTTATTAAACTTAACAGTTATTGTTTTTCTGTCATCAGATTTAACTTCAACATTAACTACATCTGGTCTAGATTGATCCACTGTTGGTATAACTTGAATTTTAGCGTCTTTATCTATTTCATTTCCAGAATAGTCTTTTACTCCTGTTACATATAAATCTGTAGCATAAAGTAATTTGTCATTTTCACCAAATATTATTTCCCAAGTATCTCCTGAAACTTCTTTAACTTCTTTTGGATACTTTTTACTTGTTCCTTGTTTCCAGTAAATATTTGATGATAAAACTGTTGATGGATCTACTATTTCACTAAATTTAATTACTACTTTTTCAAATGTAGCACTTTCAATTGAAGTAATTGTTGGAGCAACTGTATCTTCTACTACAGCAAATGTTATATCTTTACCTATTGAACCTAATTCTGAGTAGTCTTTAACTCCTTTAACATTTATCTTATGATCTCCATTTGATAATGCTGAGTGTAGTTTTATTGTAATTGCTCTATCATCTTTTGACATATCAAGGTATCCAGCTACAGGTTTTTCGTCAACAGTGAAGCATGAAGTATTTGTATCAGGTTTAACAGGTTCATTAAATGTTACTCTTATAGTTCTATTACCTAATGCTTCAACTTTTTCAACATATGGTAGTGTTGAATCCACTGGTTCGAATTTATGATCCTCTACTTTTAATACTCTAGTTCCATCAGCTTCTCTTATATTATTAAATGATAATTTATATTCTTTTTGATTATCAAGTTTTTGTCCACGTTCAAATACTAATCTTGCAGTCATACCATCATCTAATAATTTAACTGAATCTATTTCTGGAATAGTAGCGCCTTCTCTTTTTATTGTGTAGTTATCTTTATCAGTAGCAGTTATTTTATCTACTGGTCTACTGAATTTAACTTCAACTTCATGTAAATTTTCAGCTTTTACTGATTCTAATTTGAATTCAGTAACAGCTGGGTTAACCATATCCTTGATTGAGCTTTCGATAGCTGAATCTAAGGATCCAGTTCCACCTACTAAGTAAATCTTAGTGTTGTCTTTGTGGTTTGCTTTTATATAGTCTTTAGCAGCACTTGTTGAAGCGTCGGAATTCTTGCTTCCACTTAGTACTACTGGAGCTCCTACTTTAGCAGCTGCAGCTGATGCAACTAATGCGTCTGCGAACTGAGTTGGAGTTGCTCCACCAAATGCCATGTATATGCTATCTAACTTTAAGTCATCTTTGAATTTCTTTAATACTTCTAAGTTAGTTGCGAATCTGTCTTTTCCTTCAGCAACTCTTGTTCCTTTTACGGAATCAACAACTGAAGTTGGTAATACACCTGCTCCACCTACTGCTGAAACTGTTAAACCTTCAGCAACGTTTTTAACTACTGATGGAACTTCGTTTTTGTTTCCGAATAATACTGGTGCTCCCTTTGAAGCAGCTATTGAAGCTACTGATAAAGCATCAGCGTATCCATCTTGTCCATTAACTAAGAAAGCTTCTTTCTTTCCTGTTAATTCTAAAACTTTTTTAGCAACACCAGCGTTAGTTTCATATCTTGAAGCTCCGCCGATTCTTTCTACTGTATAAGTTTCTGCTAATTTGTTAGCTAAAGCTTTTGTTACAACACCTTCTCCACCAACAATAACTACTTTTTTAGCTTTTAAGCTGCTTAAAGTATTTAATAAATCAGCAGATGGCACGTCTACTTTATTAGTTAAAAGAATTGGTGCATTTAATGCTTTTGCAAGTGGAGTAGCACTTACTGCGTCTCCGTATCCGTATCCGTTAACTAATACTACTGTTTCAGCTCCATCAGCGAATGCCTTCTTAGCAACGCTTATAGCAGTTTCCTCTCTGCCTGCTCCTTCTAGTCTTTCAACACTTGCTGCTGCACTTACTGGTACTGCAGTTAATGTTGATGTAAGTATTAAGCTCATAACTGTTGCACTTGCTAGTGCCTTGTGGCTTTTCTTACTCATATTATGATAACCTCCTCATTTAAGTGAAATTAAAAAATTGTTTTTTATTTTATTTATATATTTAAATTAATATATAACGCATTTATACAAATGGCGGTAATTCACCATTTTAGACTTAATGGTAATTATATCATAAAAAATCTTCATTTTCTAGGTTTATTAAAAATTTTTCACAATTTAACTTTATTTTATCTTTATATCCATGTTTCTTTATATAAACCCACAACTTATTATCATTACTAACATTATATCTTATTAGTAATATTAACCTCGCTTACTATTATACAACAACCTTTTTGATTTTGCTACACCTTTTTCCTTAGAAAATGTAACCATATACCCCATTTATTATTTACATATCCTATATATACTTTATCGATTACTTATTCTACATAACATTCTGAATTCCTTCTATAATTTTAATCTTTTTTCTTTTTATTTAAAATCATAGAATATATAGCTTTTGTTCCACTATTTATTAGTATAGGAAGAATGGTACATAGTATTATTGAAGATAAAATAAATTCTATGCTTCCTATGTGGATTTTATAGTATTTAAAAACCTTCATATAATAATAGATTACTAATGGATGAGAAAAATATATGTCGAATGAATTTATTGATATACTTTTAAGTATATTAATCCCTAGCCTCTCTTTATAATCTCTACTTAATATATAGGCTGTAAATACTATTGAATAAATTATTACAGAAGGTCTTATAAAAGTAGTAGCATAATCTAAGCTCTTGCCATGAGCTATGCTATTAAAACTTTCCCATAGAAGTCCAGTTATGCATAGTAATAATATGCCTGCTATAAAGGTTTTATTCCTTTTAAATTTTTCAATGCTAGGTTTTATATTCCCACTAAAATATATTCCTAAAGAAAAATAAAATAACCAAAATATTATATTTCTTTTAGAATAAAAATCTAAAGTTAAATCAGGAATATTATAATAATGGGCAGTAGTTATAATTCCTCCAGATATTATCAATGATAGAACTACACCCCATATTTTTTGGCTCACTATATATAATACGGGAAAGATTAAGTAAAGTTCTATAATCATTGGCAAAAAATAAAGATGATAAAAAATTTTATCTCCTTTTAAAAATAAATTGGGCCATTGACTATAATTGAAATTTTTATTTATTAAGGTTAAATATATAATCCCCCATAATATATAAGGAGGGATTACTTTAAATACTCTTTTTTTATAAAAGTTCAATATGCTTTTTTCTTTTCTATAGCTCAAACCTAACCCTATTCCTGAAAATATAACAAACACTGGCACTGAAAACCTAGATAATTGATTTAGTACTATGAATATTTTATAATTAGAGCTTCCAATATCACTTGAGGATATGGCAAAGGCAGAGATATGTATCATAATTACTGCTAAAGTAGCATAAGCTTTTCCGATGTCCATTTCTACTATATGTTTCTTTTCTATATTAATCGCCTCCTTCTAAATTTTTCTTGTATTTCCCATTATATCATATATTGATTTTTTTTTATATTATGATAAACTTATTCTATAGTCGCATTTATTAAGTTGAAAATCCACATAATATTGTATATAATAAAACGTGGAACTACACTTAAGTAAAAGGAGAATTACATATGAGCTTATACAATGAGTGGAAAGAGTTAGTTGTATTTTTCGTTCAAACTAGAGGAGAAGAAGATTTCTGGAGCGAATTGAATGCAGTACAAGAAAAAATAATACCAATAATATTAAAAAATTATAAAACTATCATGAGGGGAGCCCTCAAAAACCTAGCTAAGAAATTTGATGTTTCTGAAATATCCTTCGTAGGATTTTTAGATGGAATCAACTCTTCATTAAAGAAACCTGTGAATCTTGAGAACATAACAGAGAATTCTAGAATTAGTTTAGATATAGATTTCGAAAAACTCTACATTGCTTTATTAGAAGCTGGTGTAGATAATTTGTACAACCTACCAGAATGGAACTTGATTTTCGGAAAGGATAAGCTAACTGATTTGAAGGTTACTTATTCTGAAGACAAAACCATTACTGTTCCTAAAATAGGCAGAAATGAACTATGTCCTTGTGGTAGTGAAAAGAAGTATAAAAATTGTTGTGGTAACAACATCTAATTTTTGTATTTCTTCTCCTTTTTTAATAAAAAATGATAGCCCCAAAAACATCAAAAGACGAAGAAATTCGTCTTTTGATGTTTTTTTAACTTCTTCTATAAAATAAATAGATTTTTCATTTATGTTTTACAGATGTATTTTTAAATTTATATTGAGGTAAATTGTTTTCACAATTATAGGTTACTACAAAAATAACCTATCTTAACTCCTTTATACTTTATAGTTATATATTCAAAGCTAAATTGTAACACATCGCTATCTAAAACAAAGAGCTAAGCACTTAGTGAAGTTCCTATTTCACCAAATGCTTAGCTCTTTTACGTTTTACAAATATATTTTCAAATTTATACTATTCAAGAGTCCCAAACTCATATCCACTATCTCTAAGATAATCTATTATTTCTTGCAATGCTTGTACTGTTGTTTGTTTTGCTGGAGCATCGTGCATTAATACATATAATTTTTTCTGTCCTAATGTTGTTTCTTTTAGCCTAGCTACTAGTTTTTCTTTTGGCACATTTTGAGCTTCCGCATCTCCATTTAAAGCATTCCAATCCACTGAATGATATCCCGCGTCTTTTACAGCATTTATAAAATCATGTTTTCCAAAGGATCCTCCTGGAAATCTTATTACCTTTGAATTATATTCTCCTAATATCCCTCTTATGGTTTCCTCGTTCTTTTTAATATCGGCTAAAAAGTTTGATGTACTTGCATATAATTGTTTATAATTATGACTATAACTATGATTTGCTATAGCATGTCCTTCGTCTCTAGCCCTTTTTAATACATCTGGATTTTCTTCTGCCATATATCCTAATACAAAGAAGGTAGCTTTTACATTATTTTCTTTAAGTATATCTAGTATCTGCGGAGTTATTTTAGCGCTTGGACCATCGTCAAAGGTTAAATAAGCTATTTTTTTATCTTCAGGAATATTTTCTTTCTTCTCTGTATCTACTCCACCATCAGTTTTTTTATCTTCCTCATTCTTTACGTCGTCCTTAGTAGGATCTTCCTTAGTTTTATCTGACTCGTCTTTATTCGATTCATCCTTATTTATATCATCTTCCTTATCTGTTAAAGATGTATTTCCATCTTTTACACCTAAGGCAGTAGCTGAATTCTTGTAACTAAAGACCTTAATTCCCGTCCATGCCGAAATTGAAAATAACATTACTAAAAATGTTAAAACTCCTATTCTCTTTAAAGCTCTACTTTTTCTTTTTCTTCTTTTTCTGCCCATACTTCTCTCCCCCTCTAAGTCAGTGGAAAATTAAAAGTTAAGAATTAAAAAACGCCTAAAAACTTCCCGTAAAGTTTCTACATTTGCTTTAATCCTCTACTCTTTACACTTAACTTGCATCATGTTTAAAAATTATTTCAAAATAATTATTCTATATTATTATTCTAGCATTAAAGTACTCTTAATTTGTAACAATTTGCTTACATTTTCTTAAGTTAAATATAATTTAAATTATGTACAACATCCTCTTTTTTCAATACAAATAAGCTCTGGAGGACTATTCACTTGATTTATAAAGGATAGTTTTAAAACATTATATTCCTTTTGATTTAAAGAGGAAATAAAATCCAAAACTTCCCCTCTCTCCTTCTCTCCGCCTTCATGTCCGTAATATATGACTAAAATAACAACACCGTTCCTCTGTAAAATATCAAGAGATTTTTTTATTCCTTCTATCGTGGTATCTCCCTTCGTTGTAAGTTTATGATCCGCTCCTGGAAGATATCCTAAATTGAATATAACTAACTTAACCTTTTCTTTTACATATTTATCTATGTTTTGGTGCCCATCTAAGATTAGCTCCACATTTTTTATATCTATATTAATATCATTTAATTTCCTTCTTGTATTTTCTAGGGCAATTTCTTGTATGTCAAAAGAATAAATCCTTCCTTCTTCCCCTACAAGTTCTCTTAAAAAAATAGTATCATTACCATTACCCATGGTGGCATCTATCGCCCTATCCCCTCTACTTAACTTTAATTTGCAAATTTCCTTTGCTAAATTAGTTGAATTAGTAAAAAAGTTTTTCAAATAACTCACCCGCTTCTATAATTGTTGATATCATCTAAAAATTTAATCCTTACTAAATTATACTACATTCTTTGGGAATTAGCTTACAATTATAATAATTCCATTTATTACATGCATTTATTTATTGTTTAAAACTTAAAAATCCTATGTAATGTGCCCTATGCAAGTGAATTAGCATAAGAATCATTTCATAGTGTTTTTTATTTGTTAAAACCATATAGCTAACAAAAAACATATATAAAAATATAAGATTAAATAATAACTTTAAATTCCACACATTGGAATAAATTCCTGCAAACTTACTGTTACTATTTTTAAAATTGTAGTAAAATATAAAAGGAATTAAAAGTAATTTTATTGAAAAAACTTCAAATAAAGAGGGTGCATATTTTGATTAAGTATGAAATTCCGTTTAACTTTGATTTAGGATTATTAGATTTTCTTCAAGAGACTATAGATAGGGACTGGATTGAATTTATATTTCTTCCTCCTTTTAAAGGTGATTGTTCCAATGCAAGAAGTCATACTGATGGAGTTCAAAAATCTTGGGGAGTTTATAAGGAACCTAGTACTAGAGAGGAATATGATTTCTATATAAAAGAGATTCAAAATAGAGGATTTAATCCAGGAGTGCTTTTTCAAAAGGAAGGGGGACTTCCAATAGATGTAGTAAAACATTATATAAATCTTAATATAAATACCTTTGTGGTAAATTCTGATAAGTTAGCTTCCACATTAAAAAAGATCGATTCTAAATATAAGGTGATAGCTTCCATCACTAAAACCTTAAGTGCTAAAGATTTATGGGAAAAAGACCTTAGTATGTACGATAAGCTAGTACTTCATTTCCCTTTTAATAGAGCGCTATTGAGATTAAAAGAACTTCCACCTTATTATAAATATAGTATATTAGTAAACTCCTATTGTCTATACAATTGCGCTGTAGCAAAAGAACATTGGAATAGTACCAAAGAAAACTCTCAATCTATAAAATGTTTTAAAGGTGATAGAAAGGAAGATCTTATCTATATACCTCCAGAGTATACAAAGCTTTTCCAACCTTACGTAGAGAGTTTTAAAATTCAAGGTAGAGAGTATCCTACCAGCATACTGCAAGAGGAAATATACTGCTATTATAAAAATTTGCACAATCCTATGGCAGGAGCAATCTACAATAGACTCACCCCTTTTAATGCAGATGAATATTTTAACAAAGGAAAGGATTTAGAGTTTGTGAAATATACTCCTAATAATCTTCCTAATATGCCTACTAGTGCTTAAAAATTGCGAAGCAATTAAAGTTGCTTCGCAATTTTTCTAAATCTGAGTAAGCTTCAACCTCTTTCTCAACTGCACATAGGCAGCATAGTTGTGTTCCCAGCCGTCTAGAAATTCCATTGCGCAATTTTCACCAGAATAATAGAGTTCTTGTATTTTCTCCTCTGATATTTTAAAGTCAGTGGCTTTCACGCCTAATGTATTTATATCTATTATCCTCAAATTATCCATTTTCGTTGTTTCCAAGTTTATATCATTTTTTAAAATCGTCTCAACTAAGGCAGTAAAGTAATTAAAAATATTAGTTATTTTATGATTTTTCCCCGCCTTTTCAAAGTCTAAAAGCCTAAAGCCTATGGTTGGCCATTCTGGCTCACCTTCTGTGTCAAATAACCATACAGGAAAGTTGCTCATTACTCCTCCGTCCACTATATAGTACTTTTCCCTGTAGTCTTTAAGCACTACAGGTTCAAAATATATAGGGATAGATATGCTCATCCTTACAGCTAAACTTACATCTAGTTCATCTGGTTCTATCCCATAGTATTCAATATCCTCTGGTAGAATTAATATTCTTCCCCTTGTTACGTCAGTGGCTATTATATGAAGTTTATATTTTCTTTTATACTTAGGATTATTTAAAAGTATTCCTTCTTCTCCGTCTATTACTAAATCCTTGAACTTTACTGATTTTCTTTCTCCTAATTTGTTCTTCATTTTTGCATAGAATTTCTCTTCTAGCCATTCTCTTATATAATCCCCTTTATATAGACCCTTGTAAAAAACTAAGTTCATGATTGATCCTAATCTTCTATCCATTATTTTTCTATAATCTAATTCTTCCATCAATGCTTTTATCTCTTCTGCTTTATATCCTACAGAGAGGAGTGCAGCTATAATAGCCCCTGCTGAAGTGCCTGCTATGTTTCTCCAGTTATAACCATTGTCTTCCATAACCTTTATGGCTCCACAAAAGGCTATCCCTTTAACTCCCCCACCTTCGAATACAGCATCCGCAAGCCTCTTTCTTTTATTCATAAAATTCCCCTTCATATTGCTAATTAATATAGTACTAATATATGGAGGATGAAATTTTTTTGTACTAATTTAATAGGTTTTTCCTATTTAATATACTTATCCTATCTTAATAGACTTCCGTTTCTTCCACTTCTTCAAGTTCTAAATACTCCATGTGGCAAAGGTTGATTCTAAACATAACAAAAAATGCATTAATATTAACTATTATAAAAGAAACAATTAAATTAATTGTTAAATTATCATTGTAGAATTTTTGAACTATATACCCTATAACGGAACTTACTATTATTATTCCTAATAGGCTAAAATAATATTTTTTACCTACTTTTTTTCCCTCTTTCAAAGCCTGTTCTGGTGACACATCATGGTATACCAAATATTCACTGCACGGCTCATATATTATCATATAAGCTACCATTATTATTAATAACACTGGAGTTAGCACCACTAAAGGTCCCATAAGTGCAATAAGTCCTATACCCATTGTTAGACCAATTACCATAGCAGCTATTAATAAAGCTAATAATATATATCTAAAATAATATTTTGAAGCTTCCTTTACAGACTCACCAATGTTTATTTCTTCATCTCTGAAAACCTTTTTAGAGATGACACTCATAGAACAATATATTAACGGGCCTAATACTATAGAAATTATGAATAATATTAAACCTGCTTTGTTTATTCCTTCGAAAAAGTTTCCTTTATTAAATACAGTATTATATTTATTAACAATTTGTCCTTCTCCTCCAGCCATTATATCTGCCGCTGCGCTAATGGCGTAGTTTACTAATATGAATGGTAACATAAATAAATAGTTGTCTTTGAATTTTTTTAATACATTTCTAAACATACCTATCCCTCCTCTTTAATAATATACTGCTTTATGTCAGAGTTATGTTCCATTTATTTATTTTCAACATAAAGCTCTTTACTTTTATTTTCTATATTTTAATTTTATATCCTTTTTTATAAAATATTTTATATTATAATTGTTTATCCAAATTCTTTTACCTATTAGCTTAAGATATCATTCCTAGTAACATATTTATTTTTATTGAATATTATGTAAGTAGTAATATTTGGAGGATAATTATGGACTTTTTCTTTGATCAAGATTTATATAGAAGATGGTCCCCATGGCGAACTCTTCCCGGCAGAATAACTTCGGCTTTAGGGGTATCTTCTTGGGCAGCAAATAGGTTAGATATATTTGCTAGAGGAACTAGAAATGAATTAATCCACAGTTGGTGGGATGGCTCTAGGTGGAGCACTTGGGAAGATCTTGGGGGAGTTTTAACCTCCGCTCCAAGCGCTGTTTCTTGGGGGCCTAATAGAATTGATGTAGTGGGAAGAGGCACTGATAACGCTATGTACCACAAATGGTGGGATGGTTCACGTTGGAGTGATTGGGAAAGCCTTGGTGGTACCCTTACTTCCTCTCCAAGTATATGTTCTTGGGCTTCTAATAGACTTGATTGCTTTGTAAGAGGGACAGATAATCAACTATATCACAAATGGTGGGATGGCTCACGTTGGAGTGATTGGGAAGCCTTAGGTGGAAGCTTAACTTCAGCTCCTGGCGCTGTTTCTTGGGGACCTAATAGAATTGACGTTTTTGCTAGAGGAAGAAACAATAACTTATTCCATAAGTGGTGGGATGGTTCACGTTGGAGCGATTGGGAAAACCTCGGCGGTACCTTAACTTCTGCACCTTGTGCTTCATCAAGAAGACCAAATCAAATAGACGTTTTTGCTAGAGGTATCTTTAATAATTTAATGCATAGGGAATGGGATGGACGTAGATGGAGTAACTGGACAAATCTTGGAGGATTTTTAACCTCTGCTCCTGCTTCTGTATCCTGGAACCAAAACAGAATTGATGTCTTTGCTAGAGGAAGGAATAATTCTGTAATACAAAGATCTTTTACACCTTAGAATAATTGAAAGTGAAAAATTAAAAGTGAAGAATGAAGAGTATTTGTTGGAATTTTATTAAAATTCCCTTAAACTTAGAAAGCCTTGGAAACAAGGCTTTTCTCTATTATAAGTAGTTTATTTTGCTACAGCTATAACCACTAAAGAGAAGTTAGAAATTAATTAGATAAAAAAATAATTAAAGCCCTTTAGCTCTTTATAATAATCTATAGAATTCTACAGAATTCTCTCCTTTACTCCTCATTCTTTACTCTTCATTCTTCACTCTTAATTTTCTTTAATTATTAAAATTTAGAAAGTATTAAGATTTTATTTACTTATTCTTAAATTTTTGTTGATATTATAATCATGTCAATAATTAAATTTTGATTCAACAAGGGGGATTATTGTGTCACTATTTCAGTATTTATATGTCTATATTCGTATATGTATTATGTATGTTGCTCATACTGATTATTTACTTAACATTATTCGTATATCTATTTTATGTATTGTATTTCAAAAAGGATTTTATTTAAGGGCTAAGAAGAAGGAAGGAGGAGTTTCCCGCAAGCATTTTCTATGGGTATTTATTTTTTTATTGTATCTGGCAGCTGTTTATGGCGTAACAGGTATAGGAACAATTTGGGATGTGCAAAGGTTTGTTACCGCATCTACATCTAAATTTAATCGAATTTATTTAGTTCCATTCTCTAGTTCTCCTGAGTCAATGATGCCGTATGTTTTGAATATTATAATGACGATACCATTAGGATTCTTGTTACCATTGATTTGGAAACAATTTCGAACAATTAAAAAGGTTGCCTTGTCGGGCTTTTTGTTATCCTTATGTATTGAATTAAGTCAATTGTTCACTCAAAGTCGAACCACAACGACAGATGATTTAATTATGAACACCCTAGGAGCTATTATCGGATATTTTATCTTTAAAGCATTCTTTCACATCATCTTGAAAAAAAACAGCAACGAAAAAGATGAAATAACATCATCTTCAGTTGTCATCAAACACGAAGCAATCTTTTATTTAGTATTATCATTTTTGGGGATGTTTTTATTTGCTATTTAGGGCTTTTCGCCATCAATAATGCTTGACAAAAAATATAGTCAATATATTATAAATGACAGATTACAATCGAATGGGAGTAGGACATCTAGTCTTAGGAACTTGGTATTATCAATGTTTCCAAGGCTTTTTCTTTGCTTGTAATACCAAGTTGATAGCAGTTTGGAAATAAAGATAGTTTTTAGTAAGGCATTTCTCAATTAAAATAAGTGAATCATAAATAAAAAAATACAAATACTATTATATGAAAATATTTAGAGAGGATGATTACATAATGAGTAAAGAATTAGACTTTATAAACAGCTTTCCAAAATCTGTTCCAGCACAACATCAAACAAAACATCCGGGATTAGAGTCCACCATGAACCCTAAACCTATATTTCAAAATCCTAACTATAAACCATCAGGTAAGCTTAAAGATAAGGTAGCTCTGATTACTGGCGGAGATAGTGGAATAGGGAGAGCTGTTGCAGTTGCATATGCCCAGGAGGGAGCCAAAATTTCCATAGTATATTATGATGAGCATGAAGATGCGGAAGAAACAAAGAAAGCTATTGAAAGTGTTGGAGGGGAATGTTTATTAATTCCTGGTGATATAACGGATTCTAATTTTTGTAATGATGCTATAAACAACACTATAAATAAATTTAACTCAATAGATATATTAGTTAATAACGCCGCAGTTCAATATATTCAAACAGATTTAGCAAATATTACAGACCAGCAGTTGGAAAAAACCTTCAAAACTAATATATTCAGTATGTTTTATATGGTAAGAGCTTCTCTTCCTCATCTTAAGGCTGGAGCTTCAATCATTAATACAGCATCCATAACTGCCTATAAAGGGAATGAACAACTTATAGATTATTCTTCTAGTAAAGGTGCTATAGTAACATTTACTAGATCTTTAGCTCTATCCCTTACACCTAAGGGCATTAGAGTAAACGCAGTAGCCCCTGGACCTATTTGGACACCACTGATACCTTCATCTTTTAACGAAACTGATGTATCTACATTCGGAAGCACTACAACCATGGGAAGGCCAGGGCAACCTGTGGAACTTGCAGGAGCATATGTATTTTTAGCTTCTCCTGACGCTTCTTATATATCTGGGGAAATAATACATGTGAACGGTGGGGAAATAATTAATGCGTAATGCCTTTGGCATTACGCATAGTTTTTTAACGTATTCTTCATATTTTATCTTCTAGTAAGGGTATATCTACAGTCATTTTCTGAACAATACCAGTAGAAATAATTATAATAGCTGGAATTATAAGTGTCAGTGCTCTATTTATATGATTCTGTGTTATTGACTTTCCTATGACCTTAAATCCAATAAATGAACCTATCGGAAAACCTATCCACCTTAGTAACCAAAATATAATGCCGTTCCAGTTGCCAGAAGATAAATATACTCCAATATCAGTAGCTGGACCAGTTAAATGAGTTGTGCGGTTAATCGGTGTCAAACTTGTGGCTGCATTTTGTCCTCCCATAGCCATAGGTATTGCTATCTCTACGAAGTGCACCTCTCCTTCATATGTACAAAACGCTGCAATCATTAAAAGCACTCCTGAAAAAGTCAAACCACCTATTAGTCCCCATTTTCTAGTGATTTTAGCTGATATAGTCGCACCAACAATAAATATTATCACTATAATTATTATAAACGAGAATCCTCTCATATCGCCTTTTGCTATTCGCTCACCTAGTTCAGCAGCACGACCAGTCATAAATGAAACTCTTTCATTTGCAAAAATTTGTAAACCAACTGTATCAATCCATCCTGCCATCACAACTAGTATGAATCCTACTATATTAACTGGCGTTAATATTTTAATCCTTGAATTATCCTTCACTGCCACTTCCCCTTTCAAATTTAGAAAATATTTTTTATTATATAAAATCACTGATCTGAGCCTCTTTTAGCAAAATCTAAAATCCCGATTTCAATAATATTTCCGTAGTATGTATAATAAACCTATTTTAACTACATAATGTTAGTGAGTCCATATTTTACAGTAATACTTTTTGCACTTCCTTGTCAAGGAAAACTGCAGCAAAACTCCTTTTTCACTTTAAACTTAAAATGGGATTTTATTTTAATAAAATCCCATTTTTTCATCTAAAAATTAAATATTAACTTTTTTGTATTATTCTATTAATTAAATGTTCATTACTCTATATTATTATATATTAAAAGAAATATAGCGAGGAAAGATATTTATTATGAAAAAATTTTTAGCCAACTTAGATAATTTACTAATTTTTATAATTAGAATTTTATTTCTAATTAATGCAGTGAATAATCTTATGATTAAGGACTACTATTATTTTCTTATGGCCATAGCAGGTATGGCTTTAACTTTTATTCCTTATATGTATACTAAGATATTTAAAAGAAAGGAAAACAGGACATTAAGCTTTTCAATAGTACTATTTATTTTTTTATCCATCTATCTAGGTACTTTAAATAATTTTTATAAGTTTACTTGGTGGGATACAATGCTTCATTTGGTTTCAGGAACAATACTCGGTTTCTTAGCTATAGTATTTATGAATAATTTAAATAACAGTGCAGTTGTAAAATCCTTAAATCCAAAATTCATTTTTTTGTATATCCTTTCTTTTGTGGCATTATGCGGAGTACTTTGGGAAGTATATGAATTTACTGCTGATATTATTTTAGGAATGGATATGCAGGGAGTTTTGCTAACTGGAGTAACAGATACTATGGAAGATTTAATTGCAGATTTAATAGGTGGTTTAATTCCAGCTATATACGGGGCCTTATCTTTTAATAAAAATAATAGAATTGATGAGAAAAACTCTTCAATTGATAATCTTTAGCGAATTAACTTGTGTAGATGAAGAAATCTATTCACCTACACACCTTTAAATATCTGAAAATATATTTGTAAACCATAAAAGGACTGAGGTCTATAGTGGGAGGAGCGCCTTTTTCTGAAGCGACGTCACTATGTACCTCAGTTTCCTTTTTCGGATACCCAATTGTCTTTGTAAAAATTCACAGGTGAGAAACTCCTTTTCACTCCAAATTTTTAATAGATTCTTTATATTCATGAAAGCCTTTCTCAACATCTGGATTATCTCTAAAAAAGTTATTTAACACCTCTATTTTACTCAGGGCATCTTTACTTATATTATGTTCCATTAGTTCAATATTAAATAAAACATCCTTTTCTAATCCTACCATTCTAAAAAATTCCTCAATTATATTATGTCTATCTAAAAGAAATTTCCCCATTTTCTCCCCTTTTTCAGTTAAAAATACAGCTCCATATTTTACATAGTTTATAAATCCTAATCTAGTAAGCTTTTGCACCATTTTAGTTGCGGAGGGAGGTTGTACATTTAAAGCATGGGCTAAAATATTTATTCTAACACCCCCATCCTTTAAACTTATTCTATATATCATTTCTAAATAATCTTCCATGCTATGTGTTAAAGTCTTTTTCTCTTTTTCAATTATCTCATATCCTCTCACCGTATGGAAATTCTTATAGTCCCCCATTTTTTATTCCCCCTTTTTAAATAGAATCAACAACTCTAAATTTTTCAATTAATCTAAGTATATGTGTAACAAATTTAATTAATTATTAATATATTACCAGTATGGAAATAAAATCTTTCACACCACTAACTTTTTGGAGGTAAAAATATGGAGCAAAATATAATGCCCTTAAATCATATCCCTTTAGGTAGTTTTGCCAGAGTAAAGGATTTAACTTCTGAAGGAAATGCAAAAAGAAGAATGTTGGATTTAGGATTAATAGTTGGCACTAAGGTGGAATCTTTAAGACAAAGTCCCTCAGGGGACCCCATCGCCTACGAAATAAGAGGTGCTGTAATTGCTCTTCGTTCTGAAGAAGCATCAAAAATATTAGTAGAAGTCATTCATTAATTTCAGGAGGTATTGTAATGGGACTTACAAGTCAGTCCACGGGATTATTTTTAATGAAAGAAATGCTAGACATTAATATTGATCCCGAAAAAGATATTGTAATCGCTCTTGCTGGTAATCCAAATACCGGCAAGAGTACTCTTTTTAATAGTTTAACTGGAATGAAACAACATACTGGAAACTGGACAGGAAAAACCGTTGCAACTGCCCACGGCAGCTACGAATACAAAGATAAAAATTTTATTTTAGTAGACTTGCCTGGAACCTACTCTTTGCTATCTAATTCTGCGGAAGAAGAAATTGCACGAGATTTTATTTGCTTTGGAAATCCTAATGCTACTATAGTAATAGCCGACGCTACTTGCCTTGAGAGAAATTTAAACTTACTTCTTCAAATATTAGAAATGACGGATAAGGTAGTTCTATGTGTAAACCTAATTGATGAGGCTAATAGGAAGAAAATAAACATAAATTTAAAGGAATTATCAAACATTCTTGGCATACCTGTTATTGGCACTAGTGCTCGCAGCGGAGATGGTATCGATGAACTAATGGAAGCAGTTTACAAAGTATCTATGGGAGAAATTATCACCAATCCTTTAAAAGTAAAATATAATTCTTTTGTTGAAGATACGATAGAAAAATTAAATCCAAGACTCAAAGAATTATGCGAAGACAAACTAGATAGTAGATGGCTTGCATTAAAATTAATAGATGGAGAGGACTTTATATTAAAATCCATAGACAAGTATTTAGGTTTCGATCTATCTGTAGATGAATCTTTAACATCTCTTATAAAAAAAGATGAAAATAGCTCCTATGAAATAGCTTCTAGCATAGTAAAAGAAAGCGAAGATATCGCAAATAAAGTAGTTCATTTCGAAAAAGATGACTACAACCACATAGATAGAAAAATAGATGATATATTAACTTCCAAAACTTTTGGTATTCCTATAATGATTCTAATGCTAGCTTTAATATTCTGGATTACTATAAAGGGTGCTAATTACCCTTCTCAATTGCTGTCTAATATGTTCTTCTCTTTAGAAGATAAATTGACTCAATTGTTTTTATCTAATGGGTGGTCTGAAAAATTACATGGCATGTTAGTACTAGGAGTATATAGAACCTTAGCCTGGGTTATATCTGTAATGCTACCTCCTATGGCAATATTTTTTCCATTGTTCACTCTTCTTGAGGATTTAGGATATTTACCTAGGGTGGCCTTTAATTTAGATAATTTCTTTAAAAAAGCTTGTGCCCATGGCAAACAAGCCCTGACCATGTGTATGGGTTTCGGATGCAATGCTGCTGGAGTTATTGGATGTAGAATTATAGATTCACCTAGAGAGAGGCTAATCGCTATTATTACCAACTTTTTTGTCCCCTGTAACGGACGTTTTCCCACTTTAATTGCCGTAACTACTATTTTTATCGCTGGTGCTTCAAATAGTTCTTTTCAATCTTTGATCGCTACATTGACAATAACAGGAGTTATAGTGCTTGGAGTTATAATTACCCTTTTAATGTCTAAGTTCTTATCTAAAACAATATTAAAAGGTGTTCCTTCTTCCTTCACTTTAGAATTACCTCCTTATAGAAAACCTCAAGTAGGAAAAATATTAATTAGATCTATTTTCGATAGAACTATTTTTGTCTTAGGTAGAGCTGTAGCAATAGCTGCCCCTGCTGGTTTAATTATATGGATTATGGCAAATATTAAAGCTGGTAACATGACACTTTTAGATCATAGCGCAAATTTTTTAAATCCATTTGCTCAACTTATTGGTATGGATGGATACATTCTAATGGCATTTATATTGGGATTTCCCGCCAATGAAATAGTTATGCCAATCCTTATAATGAGCTACATGTCAACTGGGGCAATGATTGAGCTAGATAACCTTAATGCTTTGAGAGAACTATTGGTATCAAATGGCTGGACCTGGCTTACAGCTATAAATGTAATGCTCTTTTGTTTAATGCATTTCCCTTGTGGCACTACCTTATTAACTATAAAAAAAGAAACTCAAAGTTGGAAATGGACTGCTATATCCTTCATTCTTCCTACTGCTCTAGGGATACTCACTTGCTTTACTGTAACACAAGTGGTTAGACTGTTTATTTAATTGAAAATTGATAATGGATAATGGAAAGTTATCGAATGGTATCTTTATAAAAAAGTTTATCAAAATTAAGGGATTTTGCCTCCGCAAAATCCCTTCCATAATTCTCAAATTTCAATTCTCAACTCTCACAACTCTCAATTGCCAACTATCTGCTATATAAACTTTCATTAGCCCTACTCCATTGCTTCATTAATACAATTATTCCAATGGCTCCGATTATTACCTCAGAAATTAAAACCGCTGAGTTGAAAGAAAATATTGCAGAAATTACTGTTGGTACTGCATTCCATAATCCATGAAGTAATACGACTACTATATATGCATTTATAATTTTTCTATTTATCTTGAAAGTCCCTTCAGTATTCTCTCTAGCAAAAACTCCTGTCAATATAGCAGTCCATGTCCCATGACCTAAAGGAGATAATATTCCTCTTAGCAAGGTCACATAAACTGTAAGAGACAGGCTTCCTCTACTTCTTAAGAAGGTAGTAAATGCATATCCTGTGCTCTCGAGAGCTGCAAATCCCATGCCTGCAGCAGCTCCCAATATTATTCCGTCTATATGTAGCCTATGTCTTTTACGTCTGTATATAAATAGCACTCCTATAAACTTAGTAAACTCTTCAATTATTCCAACTACTAAGGCGGTTTTAAAGCTTAAAGTAGTAATAAAAATAGGCTCTAATATAGCGGCTGCAAAGGTTCCTAAAAAACCACCATAAAAAAAGCTGGCAACAACATCGGTCATATTTACATTGCTAAATCGTCTCCTCTCATAGAAAAAAGAAACATAAGTAACAGGAATAAGAAAGTTTCCTACCATAACTACCGCAGGAAATATTACTATATTTCCTGTTAAAATTAATACTATAATACCTAATATATAAGTAGCTAACCCTATGATTAATAATTTGTGCCATCTATACCTTGTCTTTCTCACTTTAATAAGATCTTCCATGGTTAATCCTCATTTCTAAATAAAATAATAAATAGCTGGTATTATTTATTATCTATAATACCAGCTAATTTATTCTACAATTCAATTAAAATTACATATCACAAACCACATTATTAACCCATTTATTTGATAAAAGTCTAGTCAATCCTAAAATACATTTAACTACTTCTTCTGCAGTAAGTAGAGCAACAACCCAGTAAACAGGTAATTTAAATACAAATGCTCCAAGGAATGATAATGGTACTCCTATAAACCACATTGTGGCTCCTTCCGCTATTAGAGCAAAGTTTGCATCTCCACCACCTCTAAGTATTCCTACTATGAGTATAATATTAAATACTTTTATTACCATTACCAGCGCAGTTATATATAAAATCATTCTAGCATCGTGGGCCACATCTGGAGATACATTAAATAACTTTAATATATATGGCGCTGATATTGCTAAAATAGCTCCTAAAGCTATACCTGAAATACACCCTAAAACAGAGAATTTTTTTGCATATTCCATTCCTACTTCTTCTTGGCCAGCACCTATTTTGTTGCCTATCATAACCGTAGAAGCATTTGCCATACCAATACTTATAACCATGAATAAATTTTGAACCGTGCTGCAAATTTGTACTGCAGCTATTGCTTCTGTTCCTATTCTTCCATATACTGCAGCATATACTATAGTTGCAAGTCCCCAGCAAGCTTCATTTAATACAACAGGTATTACTGTTTTAAAGATTCTTCCTACAAAATCTTTTGTTATATCTGACATATCACTTAATTTTATACCTAAAACACTTCTAGTTTTATACACATAAAAAACCATTATTAGCATTTCTATAACCCTTGAAATAACCGTTGCTATTGCTGCCCCAGTAACTCCCATGGCTGGTAAACCTAACTTACCAAAAATAAATATATAATTTAATATTCCGTTACTAAAGAGAGCTACTATACTTACAAACATAGGCACAGAAGATTGTCCAATACAACGTAAGGAAAAAGCAAAACATAAAGTAATAGACGTTAATATATAACTTGTAGCAATTATTCTTAAGTACTCAGCTCCTAATTGTATTACTTTAGTATCCTTATTAAAAAAGCTAATTATTTGTCTTGGAAAAACAAAAGCTAATATTCCTAATACAATTGAAATTATAATGCCGGTGAACAGAGCTATTCCAACCATTTTCTTTATATTTTTAGTGTCTTCTTTTCCCCAAAACTGTGATATGAATATGCCACATCCACTATATGTTCCTATCATTAATAAATTAAATAATAAAAAATACTGATTAGCTATTCCTACCGCTGCTATTGCCGTTTCTCCTAATCTTCCAACCATAACGGTATCTAACATATTTATAAATGAGTTTATAAAATTTTGTATAATTATGGGTAAAGCAATTGTTCCAAGGGTACTGTAAAATTCCTTATCCCCAAATAATGAACTCTTAGTTTTCTCCATGCCTCGTCTCCCTCACTTTTTATTATTCATATATAAATAACCACTCTGAAGTTTGATTTCAGAGTGGTTGGCTTCTACACTACCATATTTTTTAGATTTTTACATGATTAAATAGTAAATTTCTTAATTCATAGATCAATATTTTTACTTTTTAAAATTATTGATCTATATGTCATGTATTAGTTCAGAAAATATGGGTTTTCTCATTAAATTTAAAATAAATTATATATACAGTAAAATTATACTATAGATGATATTTTATTTCAACCAAATACTCTAGTATAATGTTATACTAGATATATTAAATATTTTTACAAGGTGGTAGCATGATTTATGGATAAATATAGAGCTAAAATAAATTATTTGTATCATGATGGATTTTCAGTCCAAACTGAGAATCATCTTTTAATATTTGACTATTATAAAGATTCATCTATTGGAGAAGTAAGAAATTTAGATAATGGAGTTGTAGGAGAAGAAGATTTAAAAATTAAAGATAATGTTTTAGTTTTTTCCTCCCATGGTCATAAAGATCACTTCAACCCTGTTATTTTGGATTGGGTTAAATATAATCCAAATATAAACTACGTGCTAAGTAGCGATATTACCCTTCCGGACTACAAAAAAAACTACAACATATTATGGTCTAATAAAGAGCTTCAGCTAGGGGATGTACTAATAAAAACCTTTGAGTCAACGGACATAGGTGTATGTTATCTAGTAGAAGTTGATGGCTTAAGTATTTTTCACTCTGGAGATTTTAACTGGTGGCATTGGAAAGATGATCCCATGGAAGATAACCTAGAAATGGAATTAGCTTTTAAAAAAGAAATGAGGAAAATTGCTGAACATGATGTGGATATAGCTTTCTTTCCTACAGACCCTAGACTTGATGAATTTTTTTATGTAGGAGGAGAATATTTCATCGATAAGGTTAAACCTAAACTTTTTATACCTATGCATTTTTGGGCTAAATCCTCTATTACAAAGAAGTTCAAAGATAAAGTGCAAAGAGATTTTTGTGAAGTTGTAGAAATTAAAAACAGAGGACAGGTTATAGAATTTCTTAAATAAAGAAACTTGAACAAATAAAATAAAAGCTAAACTGCTTTAATTTATCTTTTGGGGGTACGGGGTATTATGGGGTAATAAGCAGTTTAGCTTTATAAGCAATTATAATTATCTCTTGTTTTCTATATCACTAATCATGTTTACTCTTTTTAGGTGTCTTCCACCTTCAAATTTAGCTTCTAACCAGCTGTCTAATATCATTTTAGCTAAGTCGATACCTACAACTCTTGAACCCATAGCTAATATATTAGTGTCGTTATGCTCTCTAGATAGTTTAGCGGTATAGCAGTCACTACATACTACTGCTCTTATACCTTTTACTTTGTTTGCTGCTAGAGAGATACCTACTCCTGTTCCACATATCAAAATGCCTTTTTCGCATTCTCCACTGGCTACAGCTCTTCCAACTAGCTCACCATATATAGGGTAATCTGTTCTCTCTTCGCTAAAGCATCCATAATCCTTATAAGGGATTCCTTTTTCTTCTAAGTATTTTTCTATTTCTTTTTTAAATGCATAAGCTGCATGGTCACTACCTATAGCTATCATTTTAAATCCCTCTTTCCTCTATTTCTAACGATTCAAAAGCATTAAATGCTCCTCCTAAAACTCCTGCCTCTTGACTTTGAGATGAATATATATATTCTAAATTGTCTGCAGGAAATGGTTTCCTCGAGTGCTTATAAATATACTCTTCCAATAAATCTTTAGGAAACCCATCCATATTTATTACTCCACCGCCGATTATTATATTATCAGGGTCAAAAATATTTATTTCTGTAGCAATAGGTATGGATAAACAATTAATAAAATCAACTATTACCTTTTCATCTCTATGCTTGATGAAAATATCTTTTATTTCTGTATCTTTAAAATAAATACTTCTAATTTCATTTAGTCTTTTTCCTGAGGCATAGCTTTCTATACAACCGTGATTGCCACAGCCACAAAGCTTGTCACTGTTCAATACAGGAATATGTCCTAACTCTCCTGCAGTACCATTTTTCCCATCTAGAAATTTACCATTAATAGATATGGAATTTCCAAAGCCTGTTCCTATATAGAAGCCTAGGGTAACACCTTCTTTTTCTATGCCCTTGCTCACCATGTCCCACTTTAAAAGACAGTTAACATCTCTATTTAAGAAAGTGGGTACTTTTAGTTCTTTTTCTAAATAATCTACTATATTTACATTGTTAAAACCTTTTAAGTTAGGTGTGGAGTATATAGTTTTCTTATCTTTACTGATGGTAGATGGAAATCCAATGCTAATTCCTTTAAGTTCACCTTTTAAATTTCTATTTATATAGTCTGATAGATATTCTTTTAAATTTACTAAGGAATCGTCATTTCCTATTAATTTTTGACTGCTTTCAATTGCATAGTTATATATTTTTCCTTCTTCATCTACTAAACCAATTCTAAAATTTGTTCCTCCGATATCTATACCAATTACAAATTTTTTCTCCATAGCAACCACCCTTTATAATATTTTCTTCAAAATCCTCTACTAAAAGGAATGGCCTTCAAAATCCACTAACATCTTCTCCCAAGCTTTTTCTAAGTCTTCATCCTTATTGAATAAACCTGATGAACCTACTATAAATACTTCCCCACCAGCTTCTTTTAGACGTTCAAAGGTTTTTACGTTGCAGGAACCATCTATTTCAATCAAATATTTATATCCATTTGACTCTTTAAGTTCCTTTAATTCCTTAATTTTTTCTAGCATTTCTGGTATGAAAGGTTGTCCCGCAAAACCAGGATCCACAGTCATTACAGTTATTTTATCTAATTTATCAATATAGTATTTTATTTCATCTACTGGTGTTGCTGGATTTAATACAATTCCAACCTTTAATCCATGATTTTTTATTTTATTTATAATTCTAAAAGCATCTTTATTTATTGTTTCTGCATGTGGAGAGATGTAATCAACTCCTGCATCTTTCAATGCATCGATAAAATCATCTGGATTCTCTACCATTAAATGAGCATCTATTGGTAAAGTTGTCACCGGTTTTATCTGTTCGATAAAGAATGGAGACAAGGTAATATTTTTAACATAATGTCCATCCATTATATCCACATGGAAAAAATCTGCTCTATCATTTAAAATTTTTATTTGCTCTTCTAGCTTAAGTAAATTCATACACATAAGCGAAGGTGAAAATTTGTATTTCATTTTAATTCCTACCCTTCTTTGTACTAAATAATTTATCTAATGTAACAGCTCCTATTATTAACGCTCCCATTACTATCTGTTGATAATATGTTGCTACGTTTAAAATATTAAGACCATTATTTATAACTCCTATAATTAATCCACCCATTACTACTCCAAATATTTTTCCTTTTCCTCCAAAGAAGCTTGTACCTCCTATAATTGCTGATGCAATTGCAAAAGTTTCAAATCCTACTCCTGCTAGAGGTTCTGCCGCTCCAAGTCTTGCAGTCATAACTACTCCTGCAATTCCTGCGCAAACGCCTGATATGATAAATACTATTAGAGTGTGAAGTTTAATATTGATTCCTGAGAACCATGCTGATTGACTGTTTCCACCTAAAGCATAAATATTTCTACCAAGTTTTGTTTTTCCTGTTATAAATGTGAGTATTAGAGCTACTGCTATTGCTATTATTACTGGAACTGGTATTTTCCATAGCCACCCTGCAACTCCTGATGTAAATGCCTTAGGGAATCCAAATACTGGTCTTGCATTTGAAATAATAAGGGTTAGTCCTCTATAAATAGATTGAGTTCCCAAGGTTATAATAAAAGGATGTAGGCCAGTAGAATTTACTAAAGTTCCATTAATAGCACCAAGTAATGCTCCTACAAATATTCCTCCTATAAGTATAGCTATTACTACAGGCACTCCACTAACCATCATCTTTGCAGTTATCATACCTGTTAAAGCTATTATTGAGCCTACTGAAAGGTCTATCCCTGCTATTAATATTGCAAAGAATTCTCCACAAGCTATTAATATTGTAATAGAACTTTGAAGCACAACTTGTACAAGGTTGTTAGGAGTAAAAAAATATTCAGGAGATAATATTCCTAACAAAGCTACTATTATTATGAGTATTCCTAGTGTTCCGTACTTCTGCCATATTGAACTAAAGTCTTTTTTCATTTTTACTACTCCTTTTTCACCTAATTTTCGGAAGTGGCAGCTAGAAGAATTTTTTCTTCCGTTGCTTCTTCATTAGTTAGTATAGTCTTTATTTTTCCGTCCTTAAAAACGGCTATTCTATCGCAAACTGAAAGAAGTTCAGGTAATTCTGAAGATACCATCAATACGCCTTTTCCTTCTTCTGCTAATTTTCTCATTATCAAGTAAATTTCACTCTTAGCTCCTACGTCTATACCTTTTGTAGGTTCATCAAAAATTATCAAATCTGATTTAGCTGCAAGCCATTTTCCTATAATTACTTTTTGTTGATTTCCTCCAGACAGTTCTGTGATATTCTGTTCTACGGAAGAACATTTAATGTTAAGATATTTCTTTTGCTCAGCAGCATACTTATTTTCAAGTTCTTTATTTACTAATCCAAAAGTTCCTTTTGCTTTAGAGTCCTTTAAAAAAGGAACTATAGAGATATTTTCTTTTATATTAAAGTTTTTCAAAAATCCAGTTTCTCTTCTGTTTTCTGTAATTAAACCCATGCCTGCTTTTATTGCATCATAAGGTTCATTTATTTCTAGCTTCTTACCAAAGAGATATATCTCTCCAGAAGAAATTTTGTCTGCTCTAAAAATCGCATTCATAAGCTCACTTCTACCTGCCCCTACTAATCCTGCAAATCCTAATATTTCTCCTTTGTGTAGTTTAAAGCTTACATCTTGAACTTTATTATCTTTTCTAGTTAGGTTTTTAACCTCGAATATTACTTCATCAGAATCTCTACCATTTTTATTTTCACTTAAATACTTTCCTCTTAATTCACGTCCAACCATCATGTTTACTAATTCTTCTTCTGTTACGTTTTTCGCATCTCTTGTTCCTACATAGCTTCCATCCTTTAGTATGGTTACTCTATCTCCTACTTCTACTATTTCTTTAAGCTTGTGAGATATATAAACAATACCTACATTTTCTTTTTTTAATTGTTCTATTATCTTAAATAAATTTTTTGTCTCTTCAATAGTAAGTGAGGAAGTAGGTTCATCCATTATTATTATTTTGGCATCAAGAGCTAGTGATTTTGCTATTTCTACCTGCTGTTTTTCAGAAATGCTTAATTCTTCAACTAAGGTGGAAGGTTCTTTATTTAAGCCTACCCTTTTTAATAGCTCTTTTGCTTTTTCTCTCATATACTTGTAGTCCACTACCTTAAGTCCCAATGTTTTCTTTTCGGGCAACTTACCAACAAAAATATTTTCTTCTATTGATAGTTCATCAATTGTACTTAATTCTTGATATATAATACTTATTCCTATTTCCTTAGAGTCTTTTGGAGTAAGCTTAGAATATTCTTTGTCTCTAACAATGATCTTTCCATCAGTAGGTTCATATATACCACTTAATATTTTCATTAAAGTAGATTTGCCTGCGCCATTTTCTCCAAGTAAAACATGAACTTCCCCTGGTAGCAATTGAAAGCTCATATTATTTAAGGCTGTTACTCCTGAGAATTTCTTTGTTATATTTTGCATTTCAACTAATGGTTTCATATACTATCCTCTTCCTTATATAAATATAATTCAATGGGCCCTGATAGCTTGTAATTTATCAAGGCCACTATTAAATTGTTACTATTTAGTAATCAAGTTAGAATCAACAGCTATAATTTCTGCTTCTTTATCAGCTGAAATAGTTGGTTTATCTTTTAATGCTTTTAATAGTTCATTTAAGCTAGTTGCACCGATTTTTGCTGGATCTTGTGCTACTGTAGCTGATAGTTTACCATCTTCAACAGATTGAACTGCTTCTGGAGCACCATCTGTTCCAACTACAAGGATTTTGCCTTCTTTTCCTGCATTTTGCACTGCTTGTAAAGCGCCCAGAGCCATAGTGTCATTTGCACAGTAGATAGCTTTTAAATTTGAATATCTCTGTATCATGTTGGCTGCAACGTCTAAAGCTTTTGATCTATCCCAATCTGCTGGCTGGCTAGCTACTAATTTTATTCCTTCTGTTCCTTCGAATACTTTTTTAGCTCCTTCTTTTCTTGCTTCTCCTGAAGCATTACCAGCTTTTCCTTCTATAATAGCTACTTCTCCGCCATCTTTTCCTAATTTATCAGTAATAAACTTTGCTGCTTTTTCTCCTACTGCTACGTTATCTGTATTTATGAAAGATTCAACACTTCCACCAGCGTTCTTTAATTCTTTCATATCAACCTTTTCATCTATATTTACCACATATATTCCTTTTTTATTAGCTTGAGCTATTGCTGGAATTAAATTAACAGGTGATAATGGTGCTACACCTATAGCTTTATAATCTTTATTGAGTAAATTTTCCAATAATTTAAGCTGTTCCTGTACGTCTTCCTCTGAAGATGCTGCAAAAACGTCAACCTTAACTCCTTTAGCCTTTGCTTCCGCTTCAATACCTTCTTTCATTGAAACCCAGAAAGGATTGGACAATGTTTTAAGTATGATAGCTACTTCTGCTCCTGTTCCTGCTTCTTCTGGTTTTTTTGTTTCATTAGGAGATTGTTTGCCACAACCTACGAACAAAGAACCTGTTAATACTAAACTAAGAGCAAGTGATACAATTTTTGAAACTTTTTTCATAGTTCCCCCTCCAAACAATTTTTTTATAATAATTTGTATATAAACAAACTATTGACTAATTAATACGGGTAATCGATTACCCATTCCCCATAAAAACTACCTATCTTTATTAAGTAGTTTCTCTTAAAATTAATTTAATTGGCAACATTTTATCACCTACATGATCTCTTTTATTTTCAATAAGTGATAATAAAGCCTCTGCTGCTGTTTTTCCCAGTCCCCCAACATCCTGTTCTATAGTTGAGATTGCTGGATAGCTATACTTAGATACAGAAATATTATCAAATCCTATTACCTTCACTTGGCTAGGAACGCTTATGCCATTTTCCTTTAATGCAACTATAGCACCCATAGCTAACCAATCTGTACACGCAAATACTCCATCAAATTTTATTCCTTGCTTTATTAAGCTGTTAATGGAATCTTTGGCTGAATTAAAATTAACTTTTACATTTAGTACAAGCTCATCTCTTACATTGATATTATTTCTAAAGCAAGCATCTTTATAGCCTTGATAACGCATATTACTAGTGGACAAGTTTCTGTAATCTTTTATTATTACTATATTCTTGCATCCTTTATTTATTAATGCTTCAGTGGCAGTTACACCACCTTTATAATTATCAGAGACTATATAAACAACATCTTTTCCCATATTTGGTTTTCTATCTATGCAAACTATTGGGGTATTGTAATTTGAACATCCGTCAGATATTTTGTCGCTTCCTGATATATATATTAATCCGTCTACCCCTTTTGATATTAAATCTTTAAAGTAAGCATTTTCTTTATCCTCATCTTCGTTTGTATTGCATACAAACACTGAATACCCTCTAGGGAAGTAATAACTTTCAATAGCTAGTACTATACTGGCAAAAAACTCATTAGTTATATCTGGAACGATAACCCCTATAATATGAGATTTATTAGTTCTAAGACTCCTAGCTACCATATTAGTTTTGTAATCATATTTGTTTATAACTTCCATAACTTTTTTTCTAGTTTCTTCAGAAAATCTTCCATTATTATTTAGAACTCTAGAAACCGTAGCTACAGATACTCCACTTAATTCTGCTATTTCCTTTATTGAAATGTTCTTTTTATTTCTCACTTATAATACACCTCTGGGAAAACGATTACTCACTGTATTAATATAATATATTAATTATATTTTCTTGTCAATATATATTTTTAATTTTCAGAATTGGAAATTTATCATTTTTAATTTATATTTCCAATTCTGAAATTAAAAACAAAAAATATTTATTCCTTCAAATCTAAATAAATACTTTTACTAAAAAACTCATTAAAAACATCGCTGATATTATATACATTGTGAAATTTACTTTCTTCCCTTTACCTTTCATAATTTTAATTAAAGGATAGACTATAAATCCAAAAGCCATACCGTCCACTATGCTGAAGGTAAGTGGTATGGTAACTATGGTCAAAAATGCTGGGAATCCTTCTTCAAAATCTTTTAAAGGTATATTTAATATATTTGTTAACATTAAGCTTCCTACTATTATCAATATAGGAGCGATGGCGCTATTAGGTATAATTTTTATAAAAGGTATAAAAAATAGTGAAGTCAAAAATAATATTCCTGTAAAAATTGACGTCCATCCACTTTTTCCACCTGAAGTTATTCCTGTTGCCCCTTCTATAGCTACCACTGTAGGACTTGTTCCAAATACTCCACTTAATATTGCTGATATAGCACAGGCCTTAAAGCTATCTTTAAATCTTCCTTCCTTATTTAACATTACATTTACTTGCCCATGGAGCAATCCTATATTTTCAAACACTAACACTAAAGTTATAGAAAAAACTCCAATCCAGAAAGAAATATTGCTTACTCCCCTAAAGTCCATGGAAAAGAAAAGACTTTTATAATTTTCTAGAGAAAATAGTGATAAACTCATTTGAGATAAGTCTACCCCTCCAAACAAATAGGAAATAATCGTACCACCAATTATTCCAAACAAGAAACTTCCTTTAACTCCTCTTACAAACAAAAATAAAGTAAATAATAAATTTATAAGAGTTGTATAAACCTGTGGATTTCTAATATCTCCTAACGCTACAAAAGTGCTAGGGTCACTTATTATTACTCCACTTTTCTGAAAGCCTATAAAAGTAATTAAGATTCCTATTCCGACTCCAATTGCTTCTTTTAATGAGTCAGGTATAGACTTTAAAAGTTCTTCTCCTATCTTAGTAAATGCTATTACTAGAAATATAATTCCTGATAGGAAAACAACGGCTAAAGCTTCACTTGGAGATAACCCCATGGATTTTATTATAGTATAGGAAAATAGTGCATTTACACCCATTCCCGGTACTAGTATTACAGGGACTCTTCCTAATATCCCCATGAGCAAACATCCAGATGCACAAGCAAGCACCGTAGCAATAATTGCTCCCTCTAATGGTATACCTCCATCGAATAATATAGCTGAATTTACTACAACGATATAAACTACTGAAAAAAATGAAGTTAGTGCTGCAATTAATTCTTCTTTAAAATTAATATTATTCCCCTCCAATTTCATCTTCCTTTTCATATAAATCCCTCCGCCCACCCACATGTCTATTGACATGCATTTATTATTATATCAAAAATATCAGAGCATATTAAGAAAAAATTAATATTACCCTCTCATTTATATTAAGATTTATATTTTATAGTAATAGTATAATAATAATATGTTAAAAATATTTAAGGAGATGTTGATTTTGGAAAATAAGAAATCATTGGCTTTATTCTTTTCTTTAATACCTGGAGCAGGTCATCTTTATTTGGGATTACAAAAAAAGGGCCTTCAAATTATGGTTGCATTTTTCGGCTTAATTGCTTTAAGTGATTGGATTCATCTATCTGTAATAGGAATGTTTATTCCGATCATATGGTTTTATAGTGTATTTGATGTAAGAAAAGCTATATATAATCCTCAAAATTATGAAGACAATTTAAACTTATCTTTTGACTTTATTAATGTTAAATACCTAGGATATATTTTTATAATCATAGGAATTATGGCTATATTTAGAAATGTAATTTTTCCATTAACACATATTTATATTGATTGGAAAATAACTAGATACATCAGAACTAGTATTGTTTCTTTAATATTAATAGCAGTTGGCGTTAAAATGCTTTTAGATAACAAAAAATTAAATTAGTAAGGAATTTTATTTAATTGAGAAACCAATTTAAAGAGGTAACAAATTAAAAATGCTATGCAATGCTTCTTATGCTGATTCGCTGCAATAAGAACTTCTAAAATTTATTTTATAGAAATCCCTAATGCTGACAAACTCCCTTTGATCAAACATGTACAGCATCTTAACGTTATTTTTCTAAAATAAATTAAGAATTTCTAGATTTTGCTCAAATGCATATGCTACATTGCATAACATTTTTTAAATTTTTTACAATAAATAAATGTTTGCTACATTTGAGAAAATCGATGATTAACAAACTATTTGTCATAATATAATTTTGTGAAACATAAAGGAACTAAGTATATAATGGGAGGAGCGCCGTCATTATGTACTTAGCTCCCCTTGGATACTAAAATATCTTTGTAAAAACTTATAAGTTGTAAACTAATTTGTTATAACCTAAATCTGAAAATACATTTGCAAAACACCAAAGAGCTAAGTATGTAGTGAAATAGCGACTTTTTCCAGAGCGACTTCACTATATGCTTAGCTCTTTATTTGTAAAGCTAAATTATCTTTGTAGAAATCTAAAATTGAAAAACCAATTTAGTTTTTTAGATATTTAAATTAACAGTTTAATATGAAAATTTATCCACCTTTTCAATTTCCCCTAATTTGTAATATAATGTATAAACTTGATTATCCTCTAGTTTTGCAAACATCATAACATATTCACCATTACCATTTAATCTATCAATCCTTATGTTCTCTTCTTTTTTAGCAATTCCATTTTCTATTAAATATTTTTCTCCCGCTATTTCAGCTTTTCCACGTCCTCTATAGGGTTCCGAAAAATAATTAAACATAAATACCATCAATACTATTCCTATTATATTTGCTAAGAGAACTTTTCCAGCAGCTTTATCATCATCTTCTTTAAATATATTTCTTATGGCGAATACTACCATAGGACCTATCCAGTAATGACCAATGGTAATAACTAAGTTTTTATTTAAAAGTCGAGAAAAAGTAAACAATATGCTCCAAATTAAAATGCCCTCTATTATTTTTTTATACTTATAATTCTCTGAATACTTTTCCCATAAAGTGGACATTACAGCTAATGCTATAGATATTATGAATGCATATATAAAGTCACTTATAAATTCTGTACTGTAATATAAATAAGAGGCAAAAGATAACACTAATGGCGTATATATTAAAGTATTCTTTATTTTTTTATTTTTAGATATTTTTTGTCCAGTAGAAGTACGTTCCAAAAACACAGCAAAAATCATAGCTAAAGCCATAAAAATCAACACAGCAATTCCCAAAAATTTATTTCTCATTTTATTTATCCTCCTGGGTAAAATTTCATTTTTAAATAAAAAATGTCAACTGTTCCACTTTGTTTTCTGTAAGAGTGGATACCGTAAGTCCTATTAGTCTTATGCTATCCTCTAGTTCCATTTCTTCTAGTATTTCATAGGCTATTTTACATATTTCATCTTCATTATTAGTGTAATAGTTTATGGTTTTTCCTTTTGTATGGTTTATAAATTTAGATGTTTTAATTTTTACCGTTATAGTTTTTCCCCACATATTTTTATTTTTTAAAGTCTCTGAAACTTCTTTTGAGAAATACTCTAAATATTTTTTCATATCTTCTTTATTGGATAGGTCTTTTTTAAGAGTAGTTTCTCTTCCTATAGACTTTCTTTCTCTTAATACTTCCACTTCCCTAGTGTCTATTCCTCTTATTCTGTCATATATTTCTATACCAAACTTACCGAAGTATTCTATACAAAATTCTTTAGATAAGTTATACATATCTTCTATAGTGAAAATACCTATATTATTCATCTTTTCTACAGACTTTTTTCCCATGCCATGAACCTTGCTTACTGGCAGTGGTTTTAATATATCCGGTATCATATCTTCTGTAATTATGGTTATTCCATCTGGCTTATTCCAGTCTGATGCTAATTTTGCTAAAAATTTATTATAGGCTACACCTACAGATACCGTAAGTCCTATCTTTTCTTTTATCTCCCTTTTTATAAATTTTGCACATTCTAATGGACCCATATTAACCTTAGTTATATCCATATATGCTTCATCTATGGATAAAGGTTCTATTATGGGAGTTAAAGAATAGAGTATTTTAAATATTTCATTTGATACTTCTCTATATCGTTCATGTCTTGTAGGTACAAATATTCCCATGGGGCAAAGTCCTCTAGCTTTAAAAGCAGGCATGGCGGAATGCACTCCATATTTTCTAGCTTCATAAGAAGCCGTAGCCACCACTCCTCTTTCACCAACACCACCAACAATTACAGGCTTTTCCCTTAGGTCTGGGTTATCTAATTGTTCCACCGATGCAAAAAAAGCATCCACGTCCACATGCATAATGACTCTATCCATATACACATATCAATCCTTTAATTAGTACTTCAATTTAATGTTATCACAAATATTATAATAATTACATCTTTGAAGAAAGTTACTTTTTATAAATTCATAGTTTATATTGGATATTTATGGGCATAATCCTGATTATAAGCAATATAAAAAGGAGGTATAATTATGAAAAGTCTTAAAGGTACACAAACTGCTGATAATCTAGCTAAGGCTTTTGCTGGTGAATCACAAGCAAGAAATAGATATACATATTACGCTATGATTGCAGAAAGTGAAGGCCACGAACACGTAGCTACTATATTTAGAGAAACAGCTGATAACGAAAGAGCTCATGCTAAAATATTTTATGATTTTTTAATTGCGGGTCTAGGTAAAGCCCACATTAAGGTTGATGCTGAATACCCAATCGGTATAGGTAATACCGAACAAAACCTACTTTATGGTGCTGAAGGTGAGAAGGAAGAATGGGGAACCTTATATCCTGGCTTTGCAGATATAGCTAAGCAAGAAGGATTCCAAGAGATAGAGTTTGCCTTTAGAAAAATAATAGAGATTGAAACTCATCATGAACAAAGGTATTTGGATTTATACAATAGAATAAAGGATGGAAAGCTTTATTCTCAAGACTCTGCTCAAAGATGGAAATGTAGAACCTGCGGATATATTTTTGAAGGCCCTGCTGCACCAAATGTTTGTCCAGCATGCAAATATCCTCAAGGTTATTTTGAAATAATGTATGATCCAGTTTAAGATAATTGATAGTGGAAAATTGAGAATTGAAAATTATGAAATGAAAAATTAAGAGTTAAAAGTGAAGAGTCTTAACTCTTCACTAACTCTCAATTCTCAACTAAAAAACTATAAATTAGATAAAACTTAAAGCGTATCTTCCTCTATACTCATCTTTGCAAACTATATTTAATCTCCACTGCCCTTCATCTACAACATCTTCATTTGATACTATGCTTATTACTATTTCTCCGTTTATATTATAGGATTTCGGTCCTGTATTATATATGTGATATTTGTCTTCTCCTATGGAACCATTGATATATCCTTGTGATAATTCTATTAATCCACTGGTGTTTCCTAGAGGATTTACTATTTCTAATGTATAGTTGTTCAAAAACTCCTTATGAAGTTGTAATGTAATATTGCCTTTTTGAGGTTTTATGCCAAATGGTATACTTTGAAAATTATTTATTTTTCCCTTTTTAAAATAAATTCTTTCTGCCTTTGATTTGTTTTCCAATATAAATTTAATCTCTTCTTCCTTAATTATCATATCAATATATTGGCTAAATAAGCTATCATTATAGCTAAAATTATATTTATCATTAAAAGCAGAGTATATAATAAGTGGTTTTTTTAATTCTCTTTTTTTATCCATCAAATACTTTATTCCCTTCATAATTAAAGTATTTTTAGTATGCGTTATGTTTTTCCCTGGAGTTGCTTTTACCATTATAATTGAACTTTTCTCTCTAATATTTTTCAAAACATTTTCAACCATATAATTTCCATATCCCAACTCATCTTTGTGATGTAATATCTTCATTGGGTTCTGATTTTTTAATGCTATATTTATATCATTCCTATCCCATATCTTTCCCATTTGAGACAAGTCATAAATATAATCAATTCTACTTTCCCCTTTATCATCAATAAATTCTGAGTAGTTATAGCTAATCCCTGAGGTTATAAATCCAATTATTGAATTACTTTCATCTCCATTAAATAAAGTTTTACAATCATAACTCGATTCATCAAAATAAATCGTCCTAGGTAGCTCAATTTCATCTATTCCTGGAATATTAGATATTTTATTTATGTCTTTAACGTTAATAGTTATTATTCCAAAGTTATATCCTAAATCCTCAAACTTGGCCCCTATGAATCCCAATTCTTCATATATTTTATAAGACTCCATTTTATATTTTATTATTAACTCAATTTTACCCTTTATAATCTTTCCCCTTGTTGAAACTACAGCTAATTCCTTTAAACTTTCTTCCGGTATACTTTTTAAAGCATTTAATAGACTATCAACTTTAATCTCAATTCCCCCTAACATTATTAATAGAGATCATTATGTTGCCACATATAAAATATATGATATAGCTAAATTTTTTTATGTCTAAAAAATGTTATTAATTTTCAATTTCTACTTGTCCATTTCTATATATCTCCATAATCGTCTTATTAAATGCTGTGCCAAAATAAGCCATGATTATTATATCGACGATTATGCCAAATATTCCTAAGTTAGCTATAGGAAATACAATAACACTCAATAGCGAAAAAATAAGTCCACAATAAAATGCAATTTTTATAGTAAGTCCTATATTATTAAGTAAAAAATTCACACCCTTTTTAAGGTTTGTTAATATGGATCCTTTGTCTAAAATTATTGAATACTCCACATAAACAAAGAATATCAAAATGAAAGCCGTCACTAAGAAAGTCCTATCTATCATAAATAATATTATAGGTATTATAGTTATCAATCTATATAAAAATAACTTTCTCCAAATCCTATTGTCTAGCATAAAAACTTCTTTTAAACTAAAATCTTCTTCTCCAATTTTACTTAATGTTACTAGATACACTCCAGTAAAATAACTAATTACAAGAAACACTGTTATAGCAAGGCATATGGTAAATAAATCTATATTGGTTAATAATCCTGAAACCATGTTATTTTTAAGGCTAAATATTGAAGTTGGAAAATCCTCTAATAAGAATCTCACAGAAGCCGGAGTATGCATCAATCCTATTTTAATTTTGAATATATTAGGTGTTGGTATATATTTTATCTTGTAAATTAACCAATTAAACATTAAATCTAATGAATCTAATAATATAGGTATCAAAATAACCCAAATACATTTGTTCAATTTACCTAAGGATTCACTATACTTATTTGAAACGCTCATTACCATTCTCCTTACATTAATTCCAATTATATACTATAATATAATTGTACCATATTTTGGAGGAATAATTATGAAGAAATTTTATATGTTTGTTTTAACTGGAATTATGCTTTTAATTACTACAGGTGCTTATTTTTATGAAAATAGTTATGAAGTTCCTAAATATAACGCTCCTACTTTTAATATAGAATCTAAAAAGTTTGGGACTATAAAAGACATGCAGTTTATAAAATATGCTGAAAATCCTATTTTGATTATACTTAGTAGTACAAGAGAAGGGGATGATGAATATTCAAATCTTCATTATTTAGATGTTGAAAAAGGAGAGGTTGGACATATTGGTAAGTTTGAGTCCCATAAATATTTAAATAACCATGTAACTCTACCATATACATTGAATCAGCCTCAGATTATTGCTTTTACTCCTAAAGGTTATATTACTTTTCCATATCAACAAAAAACAAAAGCTGAATACTTAAAGGATAATCATCATCTTGAAAAAGAAATTCTAAATTTCAAAGATTCCACCCATGTTACTGTGGAATATAGTATCGCCTTTTCTAAAGAAGGACATAGTAATATATACAATTACAATTTTTATAGTGGTTTAAATAATTTATTTGGATATAATGATTCTTCTAATTTTTCTACAGTTTATTTAGGATCTTCTCCTATAATAAAACCCGTTTCATATACAGAAAATGAGATATTATATATAGCTCCTAAAAAAGGAAAGCTAAACTTATATTCCTTTAAAACTTCATATAAAAAATCACTTTTAAATAAGCCTATAATTGAAAATGTAGTAAATGTTGAAAATGACTTTAAAAGCCAAAAACTTATAGGTTTTACTTTAAAGGATAGCACTACAGACAAACTTGACATATTTTATGCTAACGCTTTAGGAGATGAACCTAAAAAAATCATAGATACTATAGAATTTAATAAAGATAAAAATGGACAAATCCCAGATATAGATTATTTAAGAATTGGTAGAAATGAATTTATGATTTACACTTCATATGATTACAACGGGAAAGGGTTCTTAAAAATAAAAAATTTCAATGACTCTTCTAAAGATATGACCATCCATGATAAAAATATATTTGGCCCTTTAAGAGTTGGAACTTACTACAATTTTGATGAGAATATTAAAGATTCTAAAGAACTTTATCTTATACTTTATTTAACAGATGATGAAAGCGAAACTAAAATTAAACTCTATAATATAAATGAAGAAACAACAGAAGATATTACAGATATGATTCTATAGTTATATTTTCAAAAATAAATTTTTATAAAATTAACCAGGTACCCAAAAGGGAACTAAGTACATAATGACGTCACTTCGAAAAAAGGTGCTCCTCCCACTATATACTTAGTTTCTTTATATTTTACAGATGTATTTTCAAATATATATTGTGATAAATTGTTTTCACAATTGTAGTAAACACTTATTTATTTTGCTAAATTTTAAAAATGATATGTAATGTGCCCTATGCATTTGAACAAGATCTAGAAAAGAAGTTCTTATTGAAGCGAGACAGCATAAGAAGCATTGTATAGCATTTTTTATTTGTTGTACCCATAAATTGTTTTCTAAAGATATTTAGATAAATAAATTGTTATATCCTTCATTTAAATCTATTATTATCAACAAATATTTAATAAGTATTGTAGCAAACTATTTATTGAGGAGATGCTTATTATGTATATTTTATTAATTTTGCTATTGATAATAGTTTTGTTTATTTTACTTCTTGCTATATTTCCAATTAATATTGCTGTTGGAGTTAATTCTTATGAAATATTTGAATATAACTTAATTTTTTCATGGGCAAAATCCTTAGTGAAAGGAAATATAAAAAATAATGATGGATGTAAAATATTAAATTTATATTTATTTAATAAGAAAATATTAGATAGACCTTTAAAGAATGTAAATGGCGGAATGAATCATAACATAAATCTTATAAGAAGAATTAAACCTGATTATATTGTTATGGAAACTTCTTATGGATTTAATGATCCATCTATTACAGGAATGATATATGGATTTATAAGCTTTATCTCCCAGTATTTAAATATTGATGAATTGTATCATAATGCAGATTTTATGGCTGAAGATTCTTTTTTTAATATAAAGGGATTGATAAAAGTTAACGCTCTTTCTGCAATAATACAATATTTTTATAGTTCAAATAAATTATATTCTAAAAAAACTAAGGGAGGATATGAATATGAATAATACATCTTTTAATGAAAATATGGATACACTTTTTACTGAGGTGCAAGATTTTGCTAAACAAAATTCTGTTATGGGATCTCCTTTAACTGTAGAAAATAAGACCTTAGTTCCTATAGTTTCTGTTACTTTAGGTTACGGTAGTGGAACAAATTCTATGAGATCAGGAAGCAATGAAAGCAAAACTCCAGGTGTTGGATTAGGTGCTAAAATAAGCACAGATGCTATTGTAGTTATCGACAAAGATAATGTATCTATGTTGCCTGTAACTCAAAAAACTAATGCTAATCAAATCATGGATAAAATACCGCAGATGATTAGTAGCATGATGCCAAATGCTCAGCAGAATATGCAACAAGGTGCTCAACAAGGCCAACAGCAAAATCAACAGGCTCAACAACAGAATCAACAGCAAAATCAGCAACAAAACCAAGCAAAGCCAAAGCCATAGTTCGGCCAATAAACAATTAATAATAAACAAAAAAGAATCCACCTGTAAAACATAAAACAGGTGGATTCTTATATTATTTATTCTTAAATCTTATTTATTAACTTTAGCCTATAATTAATTTATAATAAGTAAATATCCTCATATTCCTCAAATTCACTTAAAACCGCTTCTGTTATACTATGTTCTAAGTTTCTATAGTTTCTTGAACGGCATATGAATCTTAATGTAAGTATTATTTTTCCTTCTCCCATGGAAGTGTAAACTATATGAGAAAGATTTTGATAATAAATTGGATAGGTTTTTGCTGCAACGTCTAAACATTCCTTTACTTCTTCCTCAACGTTACCCAATTCCTTTGAAGCAACCTCCATTATAATATCCTTAGCTTTCTTCCAATTACTATTATTTTTCAAACTTATTTGTATTTCGTTCCAAGTATAAGGGAAAGTACTCGTTTCATTTACAACCTCACCCAAAATAAACTTTGAGTTTGGAATATAAGTCAACCTACCAGTACTTTGACCATAAGTTTTATCATTGTTTTGAGTAACCTCAATTATTGTTGTGTGAAACCAATTCATTTCAAGAACGTCTCCAAGACTTTCTCCTATTTTAATTCTATCACCAGCTACGAATGGTTTATGGGAGTTAATCATGACCCATCCAAAAAAATTTGATACTAAATCCCTTAATGCAAAGGCCATACCAGCAGAAAAAAGACCTAAAAAAGTAAGTATATCCTTAGATTCACCCCACCAAATTGGCACAAGTAATACTACAAACATTGTTTTGATAAAAATAGACACACTTTTTTTTAGCTTTATAGTTTTCATTGAGCTAAAGTTAGCTTTATCTATGTATTTTGCTATAGCCTTGTTAATTAAATACACAATAACAAATAGTATTAAAGATGTAAAAAATTTTTGAGATACTGTATTCCCATTAAAATGTTTACTTAATGCTTCAAATGTTTCTCTCATTGCTAGTCTTACCTTTCTACAAATTAATATCTACATTCAAGTATATTATTATAAATTATATTTTACATCAATTTAATAGGAATTTAATAAAAATTTATTATATACTTCATATTTATTGTTTGCACATTTATAAATTTCTTAAATACGATTTTTTATTAATTTTACATGCATTTTGCTTCTGACAATTTTTTTACTGCATAATAAGACAATTCAACGCCTTTTTGTAAAGCTTCATAATCAGTCCATTCTTCTGGACAGTGACTTCTTCCTCCCTTACTTGGTACAAAAATCATACCTATATCAGTTATTTCACCCATAACCATGGCATCATGACCTGCGCCACTTAACATTATTTCCTGGGAAAACTGCAATTTTTCGCAGTTTTCTTTTAAAATTTCTACTATATTCTCAGAAACCTTCACAGGTTTTACATGAATTTTATGGATTATTTCATAATCCAATCCTGAATCCTTGCATACATTTTCTACTTCTTTTTCAATATTAGTTTTAATTTCTTCAATACACTCCCATTTTTTCGATCTAATATCTACTAAAAAATTCACTCTTTCTGGCACAATGTTCGCAGCACCAGGCCATACATTTAGTTTCCCCACAGTAGCAACGGAACCAAAGCCTACTTCTTTTGCAAAGTTACTTATCTTGCTTATAATTCTACTTCCTCCATCTAATGCATCTGCCCTCATATTCATTGGAGTAGTTCCTGCATGATCTGGTCTTCCTTTTATTATTACTTCAAATTCTCTTATTCCTACAATGTATTCTACGATTCCAATAGATTTATTTTCACTTTCTAATATTGGTCCCTGCTCTATATGCAATTCTAGAAAGCATTTAATATCTTCTGGTTTTCTAATAGCTCCTTCTATTTTATCTGGATTTAATCCAAAGTCTTTCATAGCTTCAGATATAGATATTCCATCTTCATCTTTAAACTTATCTAAATCTTCTCTTTTAACCTTACCTACCATAGCACGGCTTCCAAAAAGACCTCCTCCAAATCTTCCTCCCTCTTCTTCAATTAACGCTACAAATTCAACAGTATACTTTGGCTTTAATTTTTTCTCTTTAAACACTCTGGCGATTTCTAGAGCCGTTACCACTCCTGCTTGTCCGTCAAAATTTCCTCCATTTTTTACTGAATCAAAATGTGAACCAATCATAATTACAGGCTCTTTTTTCTCTCCCTCAAGCCTTCCAATTAATGTACCTGCTGTATCTTCATATACTTTAAGTCCTGCTTCCCTCATTTCTTTTCTAATATATTCCCTAGCAGCTCTATCTTCTTTGCTAAAGGAAAACCTGGTTGTCCCCACACCCGGCGTAGATGTAAATTGAGCTAATGCTTCAATATCCTTTTGTATTCTCTCTAAATTTGTATTCATGAATATTCCCCCCATTCTTTTACTCTTTACTCTTTATTTTATTATAGAGATTATATTTATATTATACTGTTTTGTCAAATTTATCCCATGGCTAACCAATTCTAATACTCCAATCTATTAATATGCAACTGAAAATTACTAGATTATTAATAAAAAAAAGCTGAAAATAAGATTTTCTTATTCTCAGCTTTTTTATTAGACATCTTAAATAAAATAGCTACTCAATGCTGGGACAAAATATATCATCATACTGGAAAGTTATTTTTTGAAGATGCCTTAACTCTTATTGTTACCAGTAGGCATGAAAGGCATTATGCTACTAGCTACATTTTGAATTGGCATAGTTTGAAGCCAAACTTCCCCTGGTCCAGTTAATTCAGTAAGAAATAATCCTTCTCCTCCGAAAAATACATTTTTAAACCCTTTCACTGTAGTTACTTCCATAGAAACAGATTGAGTTAATATAGCTACGTGTCCTGTATCAACCATTAACTTTTCTCCTGAATTTAAAGTATGTTTTATAGCGCTTCCATCAATCTCTAAAAACACTCTCCCTGGTCCAGTTAATTTCTGCATTATAAAACCTTCTCCTCCAAAGAAACCTACACTAGCTTTTTTTCTAAAAAATACTTCTAATTTGACGCTTCTTTCTGCACATAAAAATGATCTTTTCTGGCATATAATACTTTCTCCATGCATTAGATCAAAGCTTATTATGCTTCCTGGAAAGCATGAAGGGAATGCTATAGTCCCTACCCCATTCGTACATGTATAGGTTGTTAAAAAAAGTGATTCTCCAGAAAATTTTCTTGCTATACCCCCGAAAAAACCACCTTCCATATTCGTACTCATATCTATATTAGGCGTCATCCATCCCATACCACCAGATTCCGTAACCATACTCTCTCCTCTTTGAAGCTCACATATTACTACTGGAAGATTTCCACCTTTAATTTCATAGTTCATTTAGTTCCCCCTTAATTTTTTATTTAAAAACTTAAAATAATAAATACCTTTGATTTTAAAATACTAAGTTTACTTTGATGAGTAAAGCTATATATGGTTATTTAACCACATTATTATATCTCTACTAATTTCATCTCTATTAATTTCATTCAACAATTCATGTCTAGCATCTTTGTAAAGCTTAAGACTTATATCTTTTACTCCTGCTTTTCTATATAAATTATATAGTTTAATTACATCTCGTCCATTGCCACCAACTGGATCACTATCTCCAGATATCATAAGTATAGGCAAAGACTTAGGAGTATTATTGATGACTTTGTTCCCATTAGCCTCTTTTATCCCCTGAAATAAATCGCAGAAAAACTGATGAGTTGGCACTTTTCCACATAAAGGATCTTCAATATATTTATCTACTTCTTTTTCATCTCTAGTAAGCCAATCCGAAATAGTTCTATTCTCTTGAAAACTAGAGTTAAATTTTCCAAAGGAAAGCTTATCTATTAGTATACTTCTTTTATTCTTGCCATGAATTCTTCCTTGTGCCTTTGCCAATAATCTACCCATATCTAATTCAAGTGCATTTTTCATTCCAGTACCACAAATTACAACACCTTTTAGATTATGATTGTACTTTTGAATAAAAACTCTAGTAATAAAGCTTCCCATACTGTGGCCAAATACGAAGTGCGGTAATTCACTATGTTTTTCCTGTATTATAATAGATAGCCTATAAAAATCACTCAAAACTAGATTCCATCCATTTTCTTCACCAAAAAAACCTATTTCATCTTCATTTGCCGCTGTCCTTCCATGTCCCCTATGGTCATTTGCATATACTATATAACCTTCTTGTACTAATTCCTTTGCAAACCTTTCATATCTTTTCGCGTGCTCTGCCATGCCATGTGCTATCTGAACTACACCCTTTGCATTTTCAATATTATCAGGCAACCATTGATATACAAATATTCTTGCCCCATCTATAGCCTTAAAAGTAAAAGCTTTAGTTTTCATAATATCCCTCCTAAAAAAACACTGTACACTTATATATAATACAAGTGTACAGCTTTTATAATTCCCTAGCAATATTATTTACTTTATTTTTAAATTTTAGTAATTATTTATTAAGTTTCAGTATTCTAGCCACATTTTCAGCAGCCTTTTCTAAGTTAGATTTTCCATCCTCTAAAGCCTTCTCTATTGTAGATGCTTCTCTTAGGATTCCTATAACGGAACTTATACCATTTTCATATAATTCTTCTATTCCCTCTCCAACTCTGCCTGCAAAAGCTATTGAAGGAATTCCATATTTTTTTGCTAATTTGGATACTCCAATCGGAGTTTTACCATAATTAGTTTGGCTATCTATGCTACCTTCTCCTGTAATTACAAAGTCCGCTCCCTTTATTTTATCTTCCAAATCAGTATATTGAATTACTAAATCTACTCCAGGGTATAATTTACCTTTTAAGAATGCCATTAACGCTGTTCCAAGTCCTCCAGCCGCTCCTCCTCCTGGTATGCCATCTACTTTTATGCCTAGTTTTTCTTCTATTACCTTTGCATAGTGAATCATATTTTCTTCTAGTAGCTCTACAGTTTCTTTATCTGCTCCCTTTTGAGGACCAAATATTCTTGATGCTCCTCTTTCCCCTAATAGTGGGTTATTTACATCGCAAGCTACTTCTATAGATACATCCTCAATTCTTTTATCTAATGAGGACAAATCTATTTTTTGAATTTTATGGAGTTCTCCTCCTCCAAAACCTATTTCTTTTCCTTCACTGTCTAATAGCTTTGCTCCTAATGCTTGAATCATACCTGCTCCTCCATCATTAGTAGCGCTGCCACCTATGCAAACTAATATGTTTTTTACTCCCTTGTCTAATGCATCTTTTATCAATTCACCTGTTCCATAAGTAGTGGTCACTAAAGGATTTCTCTCATTCCTAGATACAAGTTGAAGACCGCTAGCCACTGCCATTTCTATGAATGCTCTTTCTCCATCTCCAGATACTCCATAGTATGCTTTAACTTTTTTACCTAAGGGTCCCACCGCATCTAAATATATTAATTTTCCTGAAGTGGCATCAACTAGGGATTGAAGAGTTCCCTCTCCTCCATCCCCCATAGGTACAACTATACATTCGCTATCTTCAAATATATTCTTTATTCCTTTTTTTATTGACTCTCCTGCTTCTTTCGCTGTCATACTTTCTTTAAAGGAATCTGGTGCTATAACAAATTTCATATATATCTCCCCTTTGTAAGGTTAAAATTTCAATACTCCAAATATTATTGTTGATACTATAGTCATAACAAGTCCTACTAATGTTTCATAAGGGATTAATTTTAATCTATCCTTCATATCCATACCTACACTCCCTCCAGTAGCATGGAAAAAGCTTCCGTGTGGTAAATGGTCTAGCACTGTAGCTCCTGAATGAATCATAGCAGCTGCACTTAAATCTTTTACTCCTAATTGTAAAATTGTAGGACCGAACACCTGGCTCCCTACTGCTGTTCCAGAGGTTGTAGAAGCTGTTGCGGCAGACATAAGTATTCCTGCTATAGGTGCAAGTACAAATGCTGGTAGCCCTGATGAACTTAAAGCATTTACTATAACATCCTTAAGGCTGGAATTTGCAATTATACCTGAAATAGTACCTGTACCAATTAATAATATTGCTACTCCACTCATTTTAGCTAGCCCAGATTGCATGTAATGATTTATGTTCTTAATTTTTCCCATGCATAAGGCTCCTACGATTCCGCCTACTGGCAAGGCTATTAATGGATCGATATTAATATTTGCCATAGGTCTTAGAGCTAAAATTAATATGGACACTACAGGCCCAATTATTGCTCCAAAGAAACTTGGCCTTTCTTCCTTATTTAAAAGAACCTCACCTTTTGTAACTTTAGGTCCTCTATCTATAAGTCTTTTAGCTATTATACAAGTAACTATAAGTCCAAATATACCTGGTATGATTCCTGCTGCCATAACAGAAGTTAATGGAACCTTAAAAGTATCTGAAGCTGCAATAGCATTCGGATTTGGAGACATTAAGTTTCCAGCTTTACCTCCTCCTATCATAGCCATTAAAATAGAAGTCTTTGATAAATTTGCTTTATATGCTATTTCCAAAGCTATGGCTGAAACAGTTATAACAGAAACATCAATAAATACTCCCACTGAAGTTAATACCATAGTAGCAATAGCTAAAGCAACTAGAGAATTAGATTCCCCTATTTTATCTACTATTGTTTCGGCTATTTTTGCTGCTGCACCAGACTCAATTAATACTCCCGCTAAAACTCCTGCAGCCAATATTCTCAATATTGCTGTAACAATTCCTTTTGTTCCATCTATCATAAAGCCAACTGTTTGAGCAACGGATGCTCCACCAACAATTCCACCCACAATGGCCCCTAACATTAAACCATAAGCTGGGTGAACCTTTTTAATAATTAATACAATTGCTAAAATTAATCCGATTATTGCTCCTAAAGCAGTTATCTGCATTTTAGATTCCTCCATTCTTTCAATCTTTAATATTATTGTAAACGTTTGGCTTTATAAATTCATCGGTATTAAACATAAAATTTATAGATAGTTATTGTTCATTTGCATAATAGCTCTTCTTCATAATATAGACCACATAAGCCAAATATAAATTAATTAAATCCGAATAATTCCTAATATCCTTGCCTGTAATATTTTCTATCTTTTCAATTCTATAGTTCAAAGTATTTCTATGTATATTTAAATATTTTGCAATTTTGTTCATTTCTCCATTAAACTCCAAATAAGCCATAAAAGTTTTTGTTAACTCTCCCTCGTATCCTTGGCAACAAAATTTTTCTCCAAGTTGGAGCATATTCTCAGAAGTATTGCATTTTAAAATCGCAAATATGTAGCTTACATTTTCATAATAAATTATATTGTTGTTTAAATTTAATTTTATCCCAATTTCAGCAGCATCTATGCTTTCATAAAAAGCTCTTCCCATATTTAATTTTTCTTCACTTATACCTATATAATAACCGCTTAAATCTATTTCCTCTTTAATAGTTTCCATAAACTTTTCAAGCCTATCTTCTCTTATAAGTAGAAGAAGTTTTTTCTCTTCTAAATCTATATGGTATTCATCTAAAGATAGATATTTTAAAAAGTTTTCTTTATCCTTTATTTTTTTCTTACTTTGAATTAATACTGCTCTTCTTTTTATTAAAATATCTATATGGAGTATTCTACCTTTTTCAATAAATTCTTTGGCATAATCACTATAACCATATATCCATTTAAATATATATTCCTCTTTTTCCTTATCCTTTATCCTCTGTAGATTAGATACATTTTCCTGCGATAATAAAAGTTCCGCTGTTATCTTAACTAACTCTCCAAATGGCTTTACAACGCTAGCTTCACCACTTATACCTATAACTCCCATGATTATTCCTTCATATTTTATAGGCATGTTCACACCTTTTTTTGCATATTTCGTATCCTCAGTAATTTCAATCATTCTATTTTCTTGTATAGCTTGCAATGCTCCTTGGTGTAAGGTTCCTACTCTATTTTTATCCCCGCTTCCAATTATAACTCCCTTGTTATTCATTATATTTATGTTATATGGTATTACTTTCATCATCTTATCCACAATTGTTTGAGCTAATTTCGAATTAATTTCTATCATTATGTTAACCCCTTTTCACTGTGTTTTTTAATTGATATTCTTGGTTATCAATATTACTCACATTATAATTATACACTCGTGAAACTTTATATTATATTATTTTTACCATTTAATAAAATTTTAGTTATTGACTTTTCAAGTATGCTTTTCAACTTTTATAGTAATACGCTAATTAGGGAGGTTTAGAAAATAAGGATGAATAACTCAATTTTGAGTTATTCATCCTTATTTTATCTACTCAGTTATAATTTTATCTATATATTTATTAATATCCTCAGATGTGGTGTTTAAACTTTGAGACATTGTAGATAACTTATTAACTAATTTATTTTGTTCTTCTACAGTAACTGCTACTTCTTCTGTTGAAGCTGAAAGCTCTTGAGATATGCTAGCTACCACTTGAGTCTTATGTAACAATTCATCCTTCTTTCCTATGGTATTATCTATTGTCGCATTAACATCACTTATAGACGGAAGTATATAGTTAATTTCCTCAAGAATATTCTCAAAGTTAACCATTGAATCTTTAATTGTTTCCACTTGATTTCCTAGTATTGATGTAGCAGAACTAGTTGTGGTTACAACATCATCAAAATCCTTTGTCATATTTCTTGTAATTTCATCTATATTCCTTGATGATTGAATACTTTCCTCTGCTAATTTTCTTATTTCCTCTGCAACAACAGCAAAGCCCCTTCCTTCTTCTCCAGCTCTTGCCGCTTCTATTGATGCGTTTAAAGCTAAAAGATTGGTTTCTTTAGCAATATTGTCTATGGCTTCTGTTATTAAATTAATTTTCTTCATGTTATCTTCAAAACTATTTACCTTTTCTATAACTTCGTCAAAAGATTTCTTAATATCTTCAATTGATTGCATTAATTTTTGTAAACTCTCTTCATTTATATCTGCAGAGGATTTTATTTGTGTACTGCTACTAGATATATGATGAATTTTTTTTCCTACAATATCTAAACTCTCTGATAGGTTTTCAACAAAGGTTGATATATCAGCTAGTTGGTTGGATTGCTCTGTGGATCCTTTAGCTATTTCTCCCATTACATCTTCTATCTCCCCACTAGAACTATTTAGTTCCTCTGAAGAGTTTGTTAGATCTAAAGATAATTCATTCAGTCCGTTAAATGAATCTTTTACTTTATTTATTAAATTTTCAATATCCTCTGCCATATGATTGAATACCTGGCTTACATATCCTATTTCATCATTCCTATTATACTGTGATCTAATATGTAAATTGCCATGGGATAGTTCTTTCATACATCTTATTATTTCTTCAAGAGGTAATATTTTTTTACCTATGATAAATACTAATAAAATAGTAACTAATGCACTAAATATTATGATTATAGCAATAGATATTTTAAATAATTTATATGCGCTCTTATAGAAATCTTCCTCATAACATCCTACATTTATATACCAATCCCAAGGCTCAAAATATCTAACTATATTAACCTTAGATTTCTGTTTCTTTTCACCAGGGTTTTGCCACATGAAATATATTACACCATTGTTTACAGGATTTTTACCTTCCTCTATTATTGACTTGGCCACATATTTTCCTTTAGCATCTTGGAATTCCATTACGCTTTCCCCTTCCTTAGCAGGATGCATAACTTCTAATCCACTACTATCTATTGCATACATATATGCTTTTATATCCTCAAAATCTATTGAAGGTTTAACCTCTCTTGTCTTTCCATCACTTGATTTCGGATTTAACATTATTGTTCTAAAGGTTTCTTGTGCTTCTTCCAATGTATATTTCCCTTGTTTAACCTGTTCATCAAGTATTTTCATTGTTTCTATACCAATATTAACTTTGTTTTCTAAGGCTTTTATTCCTAGGTTGGTCAATTCTTTTGTCTGATAAAAGTAGCTTAATAATCCAAAGGTAAGCATAGCTCCAGTAATTATTATAGCAACAAGAATAAACGATGAATATAAAGATTGTCTTAAGCCTTTTTTACTTTTGTTTTTCATAAATATCCCCCTTTTTTCAGTCCAATTACTAATTTAGCATAATTTTGAATAATATCCAAGTAGTATTATGTGAAATTATGTAAAGCTTAGATTAAAAAAATCGACATAGGTGATTACTTGTAAAATTAAGAATCTCCCATGCCGTTACTCTTTATTATTAAATTATTAACTCTATTCCATAACTAAGCAGTTCTAATACTCTAATCTATTAAAATACCCCATAAAATATTATCCCTAAAATTGCAGCTACAACAATTACAAGTATAGGATGAAGTTTTGATTTTAAACTAATAATTAAAATTATGGCTCCTATTATTATAGATTTAAAATCTATATATGATTGTTTTGCAAGAGATAAGAAAGCACTTATTATAAGTCCAATTAAAGCTGGTCTCATTCCCATTAATGCTGACTTCATAAGGGAAGAATTTTTAAATCTTAATACATAATGAGTTGCTATTGACACTAGAATAAATGGAAAAGCTACCACTCCAAGGGTTGCAAAAACACTTCCCCAAAATCCACTAATTGTATATCCTACAAAAGTAGCAGAATTAATAGATATAGGTCCAGGAGTCATCTGTGAAATACCTATTATGTCTAGAAACTGAGAAGAACTTAACCAATTATTTGATGTTACTATTTCTCTTTCAATTAAAGGTAACATAGCATATCCGCCGCCATAACCAAAAACACCTATTTTAAAAAAGCTCATAAATAATTTTAGAAGCATGTCCATTTTAAGCCACCTGCTTTCTTAAAAAAACTATTCCATAAATAGCGGAAAGAAAAATCATTCCAACAGGATGAAAGTTAAAAATTGTAATTGATATTACACATGTTATGGTTATAAAAATGTTGATTTTTTTCTTTTCCACAGATTTTGATAAGCTCTTTACCGCAATCAATACTAAAACAGGTACAGCTCCACTGATTCCTTTAAACACATTATCCACTATAGGATTTTCTCTAAATTGCATAAAAAAAACAGCTATTATTAATATTATTAAAAAAGAAGGTAATATTACTCCTAACAGAGCAAAAATCGCACCTAAAACTCCTCCTAATTTATACCCTATAAATAATGAAGAATTCACTGGTAATGCCCCTGGGAAACTTTGAGATATTACGAGTATATCTGTAAATTCTTCTTTAGAAATCCATTCTTTTGATTCAACCACCTCTTTTTCAATCAAAGGAATCATCGCATATCCTCCACCAAAAGTAAAAGCTCCAATTTTAAAAAAGCTTAGAAACATTATAATTAATTTTTTCATAGAAATTCCTCCATCATAATAACCTAACAAATTATTTCTCTTTTATAAAATGTCCCCTTTCCAAGTAAAATTTTATCACAGGTTTATTATAAATAAAAATTATGATTACTTATTAAACTATAAATTATAATTATAGTTGTTAGAAGCTCTTTTATATAAAAATTGTAGAATTTACTTTGAACTTTCGATTCCTAATTTCTAATTAATGTAAAAATTAAATTTCATGAAGGACTACAAAACATTGCAATTAAAAAAGGCATGAATAAGCTTTAATTAAGCTATTCATACCTTTCTTTATTTCATCACTGTTTTTTAATGAGGAATAATACTTTATTTTCTAAGCATTATTTCAAGTGTTAGTTTTGCTGTATTAACTAAGTTTTCTATAGTAATAAACTCGTCCACAGTATGAACCTTAGACATTCCTGTAGCTAAGGTTATTGCCTTGATTCCATTACCATTTAGTATATTTGCATCACTTCCACCGCCGCTGGAGCCTGTCCTAAAAGTTACACCTGCTCTCTCACAAGCTTCTCTTGTAATGGATAATATTTCATCACTTTCCTCTATGTTAAATGCATCATAGTTATGAACTACTTCAAGTTCAATGGATGCTCCAAATTTTTCTACAGCTTTATTTAAACATTCTACCATATGCTCTGTTTGAACTTTTAATTTATCATTGTCTAAGCTTCTAGCTTCCCCTACGATTTCTACTTCTGGACATACTATATTTGTAGCTTTTCCACCGCTTATAGTTCCTAGATTAGCAGTAGTCTCTTCATCTATTCTAAGCAATTTCATGTTGACAATAGCTTCTGCTGCCACTTGAATAGCACTAATTCCTTCTTCTGGTGCCACCCCTGCATGAGCAGCCTTTCCTTTTATCTTTGCTATAATTTTGTCCTGTGCTGGTGCTTTTGTTATTACCTTGCCTACATTATCACCGCTGTCTAGTACAAAGGCTTTTTTAGATTTTAAAGTATCATACTGTAAGTTCTTTGAACCCTTTAAGCCGCCTTCTTCACATATAGTAAAGGCCACTTCAATAGGTCCATGAGGAAGATTTTTTTCTTTTATTACTCTAATAGCTTCAATTATTCCAGCTATTCCTGATTTGTCATCTCCACCAAGTATTGTATCTCCACTGCTATATATAGTATCCTCTTTGATTATTGGTTTTACGTTTATTCCAGGTTTTACAGTATCCATATGAGCTGAAAACAATAATGGCTCTAAATTTAATTCTCCATCTAGATATCCGTATAGGTTATTTCCGTTAGAACCTATTTTCTCTCCAGCATTATCTGTCCACACTTTCATACCTAAGCTTTCCATATCTTGAATAAGCCTTTTCATCATATTTCCTTCATCTAAAGTTTCGCTGTCAATTTGAACGTATTCTAAAAAATTGTTTATTAATCTTTCTTTATTTATCATTTTTCGTCATCCTCCCTATATTAAATTATTATACTATAGAAAAATTGCGATGCAAATTTTTACATAAACTGCATCGCAATTTTTATCTTTAATGTTTTGATTTTACTTCAGTCCAAACTCTATCATATAATTCTAATGATGAGGATAAATCTTCAAATACCTCACTATTTTTAAGATCCTCTATATTTGGATAAGCACTTTTATCTGAAGTTAATTCTGTTGGAAGTTGGTTTATTACTTCATCCTGTGGTGATGAGTATCCTATAAATTCTACATTTTTAAGAGCTACATCTGTTTTACACATGTAATTTATGAACTTTTCCGCTAACTCCTTATTTTTACCTGATTTTGGTATAACCATGGAGTCAAACCAAATGTTTGTACCTTCTTTTGGAATTGCATATTCTAAATCAGGATTTTCTCTTTTCATGTACATAGCATCTCCTGACCAAACCACAGCTAATGCTGCTTCTCCGCCTATCATTTTATCTTTAACTTCATCTCCTACATAAGAAAGAACCAATGGCAACTGTGTTATCAAGGATTCTTTTACATTTTGTAATTCCTTTTGGTCCTTACTATTTAGTGAGTAACCTAGCATCTTTTGTGTAATTCCTATGGAATCACGAATACTATCAAGCATAAATATTTTTTTACTGTATTCTTCATTCCATAGTATTTTCCAACTGTCTACAGGTTCTTCAACCATAGTTTTATTATAGAGAATTCCTACTGTTCCCCACATATATGGTACTGAATACTCATTTTTAGGATCAAAAGCTAAATTCTTAAATCTTTCCTGAATCAAACCATAATTTGATATATTATTCATATCTATTTTATGAAGCATGTCTTCATCTATCATTTTCTTTATCATATAATCTGAAGGGATTAAAACATCGTAGTCGTCTGATCCAGCTTTTATCTTTGCATACATTTCCTCATTTGTAGCAAATTCTTCATATATAACTTTTACATTGTTCTCTTTTTCAAAGCTTTCTACGACTGACTTATCAATATAATCTCCCCAGTTGTAAACTTTTAAAACTTCCTTATCACTTTTTCCACAAGCTGCAAGACTTAATATCATAACCAGTGATAAGGATAATAATATTAAATTTTTTAAACCTCTTTTCATTTTATTTTCTCCTTTCTACCTCCATCTCTAGACATTCTATTGTTTACTATCAATAATAACAACATAACGCTGGCAAACATTATACTTAACAGTGCGTTAATTTTAGGATTAACACCTCTTCTTGCCATAGACCATATGGTTATAGATAAATTTGAAACTCCTGAACCAGTAGTAAAGAAACTTATTACAAAATCATCTATAGACATAGTAAAGGCTAATAAGAAGCCAGTGAATATCCCAGGAGCAATTTGAGGTACTATGACTTTTATAAAGGCATATATGGGAGTTGCCCCCAAGTCTAATGCCGCATCATACACTCTTCCATCTAATTGTTTCAATTTAGGTAATACAGAAAGTATTACATAAGGTATATTTATAGTTATATGTGCAAGTAACATGGTAAAGAATCCTAATCGCATATTGGTGAATATGAAAAGAAGCATTAAGGATATACCTGTAACAATATCAGGATTTAATACAGGCAAATATGTTATATTCATTACCATTGCTCTAGTAAATTTCTTCATACTTTGCATACCAAGTGCTGCAAAAGTTCCTATAATGGTTGCACAAACTGACGCAATAAGGGCTATCATAATTGTATTATAAAGGGAAGTCATAATCTGCTGATCCTTAAACAATTGTATATACCAATCAAAGGTAAAGCCCGTCCAGTTCGCTCTTGATTTAGAACTGTTAAAAGAAAAAACTATTAGCACTACTATGGGAGCATATAAAAATATAAATATCAAAGCTGTGTATATCTTTTTTAAAGCTGACTTCACCACAAACCTCCCCCTTCATTTTCTTTCTCATATTTCAAGTTAATACCCATACCTAATACCATAATAAGCATTAACACGATAGAAAGGGCAGATCCAAAGCCCCAATTCCTTGTAGTTAGGAATTGTTCTTGAATTAAGTTTCCAATTAGAGTAAATTGACCTCCACCAAGTAGCTTAGATATTACAAAGGTAGTTAATGCAGGCATAAACACCATTATAATTCCTGATAAAACTCCTGGAAGACTCAATGGAAATATTACTCTCTTAAAAACTGTAAGTGGTGGTGCACCTAAATCTTCTGCTGCTTCAAGTACAGCGCTATCCATCTTAACTAAAGAAGAATAAATAGGTAATACCATAAAAGGTAAAAAATTATACACCATACCTAATATAACAGCCTTTTCTGTATATAGAAGGTTAGGAGCATTTAACCCTAAAAATTTAAAAATAGAGGCTATTATACCATTTTTCTCCAATAAAGTCATCCAAGCATATGTTCTCGCTAGGAAGTTCATCCACATTGGTATAATAAAAAAGACAACTAGAGTACTTTTTTTAGTTAAATTTTTACCTGCTAATATCATAGCCATAGGATATCCTAATATTAAGCAGATAACAGTACTCACGACCGCAAGTTTTAAAGACCTCCAAAAAACCATTAAATATATAGGTTCGAATACTCTTTTTATATTATCAAGCGTAAAGTGAATTCCGTTACTATCTATTACTACTACACTGTAGTACAAAACTAAAGCAAGGGGTATAATAGTGAAGATTATCATCCACAATACATAAGGGTATGCCATCCATTTTTTTTTCATCTATCTAGTCACCTTTTTCATTATGTGAATATCTGAAGGAATTATCTTCATGCCCACTTTAGTGTTTATTGGTTCCATTGTAGTGCTATGAACCAACCACTTAATTCCTTCAGCCATAACGACCATTTCATAATGCACACCCTTAAATATAACAGATTGTACTTCCCCTTCAATCATCCCTTCACTTACATCTACTAATTTTATATCTTCAGGTCTTATAACCACATCTATCTTTTCATTTGGTTCAAAACCTTTATCTACACAAACAAATCCATGACCTGCAAATTCTACAAAACAATCTCTAATCATTACTCCATCTACTATATTACTTTCACCTATAAAATCCGCCACAAAGGCATTTTTAGGTTCATTATATATATCTACTGGAGTTCCTATTTGCTGAATCTTTCCTTCATTCATTACTACGATTGTATCTGACATGGTAAGGGCTTCTTCTTGGTCATGGGTTACAAATACAAATGTTATTCCAAGCCTTTGCTGGATATTTTTCAATTCTAATTGCATATCCTTTCTAAGCTTTAAGTCGAGGGCACCTAAAGGCTCATCAAGAAGCAAGACCTGTGGTTCATTTACCAGTGCTCTTGCAATAGCAATACGTTGTTGTTGACCCCCACTTAAGGAATCTATGGATCTTCTCTCAAATCCAGTTAGGTTAACCAACCCCAACATTTTCTTAACTTTTTTATCTATCTCCGCTTTGCTGAGTTTTTTAATTTTAAGACCGAATGCAATATTTTCATATACATTCATATGAGTAAAAAGCGCATATTTTTGAAATACGGTATTTACTTTTCTTTTATATGGAGGAAGGTTTGTAATATTTTCTCCCTCAAAAAGAACTTCACCACTAGTAGGATTTTCAAATCCACCAATAATTCTAAGTGTTGTGGTCTTACCACATCCACTAGGACCCAAGAGGGTTAAAAATTCATTTCGACAAATATAAAGATCTATATTGTCTAAAACTGTTTGTCCATCATAATCTTTCGATATTTGTGATAATCTGATAATTTTCTCATGCATTTATCTGCCCCCAATACCATATTTTATTATACAAATATGTTTAGAATAAACATATTTCGACTTGGAAATATTCATGTATAACAATGTAGTTTTATCATATTACCAATCCAATGTCAATATATTAATTTTAAATTGAATTTTCGAAAAAAACACCATTATTCTCCTTAAGTTTCTAAGCATAAATAAACAGGAAAAAGCATGATTCTCCCCTCATGTAAAAGAGATATCACGCTCTTATTTAATTTCATATTTATACATATTATTATTGTTCTAAAAGAATTCTTCATTTCGTTTTTTCACCTATGGAAAGTGTATTACTATACACCTAACTTTTACACTTTATGCCTTCGAAACGCCCTGCATGAAAGTGATATAAATAGCATGGATGATAATATAGCAATTATCACCATTGTTACAGGCTGTGTCAAAACTTTGCCAAAGAAACTGTATAATAAACCATCAGAAACTATAGTTGGTACATTCATGATGTTTAGTGGAAACAAGTATAATATCTTTTGCAGAGGATAGAGCTCTATAGTAAAAAGTTTTTCAGGTAAATTAATTGCAGGTAGAAAAAAAAGTACAACAGTAAGAATAATAGCTAAAAATGGACTTTTCATTTTTGATGATATATATAAAGTAATTGCCCCTTGGAACAACAGACCAACTATGCCTAAACCCAACACCACCAAGAACATTTGAATAAAGTTAATATTATATGGTGATGTATTATTTGGAGCCGAAAGCTGAATTGGACATTCTCCTCCTACAAAGCCATAAGTTACTCCATATAAAGCAAAATTTAAAAGGGCAAAAGCCACAAAAATTCCAATGGCAAACAAAAATGAACTTATTATCTTTGCTGTAGTTAATTTGCTCTTCCCATACCTTGTCGTCAAAATAATAGCATCGGTTTCGTAACTGTATTCCTCAGAAAAGACAGGTGCTAAGCATATGATAAGGACTATACCCAGCCCCCAAACAAGGAAACCTGAAAAATCATTATTAAGCTCACGCCATCCATCATAATAATTATAGTAAAAAGGTGTTTGGATTTTAGAATACATGGATTGCAATTTTTCAAACTGTGCCATTGATAGATTTGATGGTATTTGGGCATATTCAATATTCCGATATGTCTTTCTGTCATAAATACCTATTATATCATCCTCTGTAAATTCATTAACAACACCTGGAATATAACCAGGTTTTATAAAGTTTAAAATGGGTTCATATGGATGAATTTCTTTCCAATAAACATCTGTTTTAATGCTGCTAACAGGCTTTATCTTTGCAATCTCTTCCTCTGAATGTCCTTGTTGACGCATTCTCTCCTTCTTACGTAAAGTGGCAATATCATCTTCCTGAACGTTTTCAGTGTTGCTTTGTATTTGATTTACATGAGATACAATTTCCATTAATCTTTCTTCAGTAAGATATCCTGAAAAAGCCTGTGCTTGTTCCCGCCTCTGCACAATGGCTTGTAATCCATTTTTTTCTTCTGCATCTGGCGAAACATCCATTTGTTGTAATACACCATTTACAAAAAAGTTAAATAAATTAATAATTAACGCTCCCAAAAGTACTATAATTGTTAAGCGCTTTTGAAATATTTTTTTAAGTTCAAACTTAATAAGACTTTTCATTGTGCACTTTCCCCCTTAAAGCAATAGAGATATAAGTCCTCAATGTTAGGCTCTACGGTTATTGAATTTTCACAGGGCTTACTTTCAGATACAATCCTTAGACTGATATTATCGCCTATATGCTTTAAATTACTGACACAATATATGGCATTAAGACGATCAGCTTCCTCCTTTGAAACCTGACACTCCCATACGTATCCTTTGATAGCAGAAGTAATGGTATGTACACTACCTTTATGAATTAATGTTCCTCGCCTCATCATTAATATTGTATCAGCTATATATTCTATATCAGATACAATATGAGTGGAGAGGATAACAATTTTATCCTTAGAAAAGGAGCTGATTAGATTACGAAACCGTACTCGCTCCTTTGGATCAAGCCCTGCTGTTGGCTCATCCAGTATAACCAGCTGTGGGTCATTAAGCATAGCCTGGGCAATACCAAGCCTTTGACGCATCCCTCCAGAAAAAGTTTTTATCTTACCCTTTTTTTCTTCTTTTAATCCCACCATGTCTAAAAGCTCAAAGGTTTTTCGTTTTGCTACACCATGTGGAAGTCCTTTGAGAGAAGAAATATACATAAGAAAATCATAAGCCGTAAATTCGGGATAATATCCAAAATTTTGAGGTAGGTAGCCTAACAAACTTCGGTAGTCCTCATTCATCTCTTTAATATCCTTATTATTTAGCCTTATCTCACCAGAAGTTGGATCCAGAATATCGCAAATTAATCGCATTAAGGTTGTTTTCCCTGATCCATTGGCCCCAAGCAATCCATAGACTCCTGGGCTAAAGGTAGTTGTAAGTCTATCAACAACAATTTTACTGCCATATTGTTTTGTGAGCCTATCTATTGTAAGTTCCACAATAATTCCTCCTTGTTTTTCATATTATTTAATGTTTCAGCTATCTTCCAAATAAGTAACGATGATGTAATAACAAATAGTACACCCCATATCCATATTGAGGTTGATTGATAAAGTTTAGGATGTTTTGACAACTGTGAAAAACCTACTGTCAGAAATAACCCAATCGCCATAACAGTATAGTTTGCAGTCTTACCTTTTACCCAGTTAAATATAAAAAGATAAATAATACTTGAAATATTAAAGGGTACTATCACATACAAAATAAGACTCAGTATATTACCATCATAATAAAATGCTGAAATAGAAAACAAAATGCTCATACTGAGTAAATCTGTTGCGCCAATAATAACCATTCTGATAGCCATTATTTTTTGTAGATTATACCTGCAATACTGCTCTATTTCCCACATATTACAGGTAAAGCTTTTTGCAATTTCCGGTATTCCTATTAAAGCAACAATTGGGGCCGATATAGAAAGAATAGAGAAAACAGAAATTGTTTCTTTCACATCATTTCCAAAATACCATAAGAGAATTGAAGCAAGGCAAAGTACTGTGAGCTGTGCAATCCAAACAACAGGAGAAATATACTGTATCTGTTCTCTTAAAACTTCGATGAAAGAGGCTTTGGAAAAAGATTGTTTTTTACTTAGCTCTTGTTTTGCAAGGAAAATTGTACTTCTCATCCGTTCATTTGAAACATCCGGTGGTTGATAACTCTTTAATAATTTCTCTATCTTTTTATTTTTCAAAATAAATCCTCCTCTCTGAGTTGCTTTTTTAATTTATCTAACCCTTGTTTTAATCTTGATTTTGCTGTGGGAAGGCTTATCCCAACTATTTTAGCAATTTCTCTTACTTTCATGTCATGGTAATAACGCAAAATTATAACGTCCTTTTGTATATCCGGCAAGGTGTTGAGTGCTTGACGCACTACATCTGCAGTTTCTAAGTCTGATATTTTATCATTGGTGTAAGCAACATAATTTATGGCATCTATATCTTCCATATAAACCTTGTTTTTTCGATAGTAATCATTGCAGATATTTACTGCAATTTTAAACAAATAGCTTTTGAAATTATTTTTATCAACATATGTATTGATATACTGAACAAGACGTAAGAATACTTCTTGTGTTAGATCATAAGCAATGTTGGAATTGCTAATTTTGCGATAACAAAACGCGTAAATATTACTATAGTATTTCTCAATAAGTAATTCAATCAGCTCTGTTTCGCCATGTTGTATTTTTTTTATAAGTATTTTATCCTCCAACATTGCACCTCCTAGCATAAAAAATTGTGTTTTTTAGAACGTTCTACACTTAGTATAACGGTAAAATTTTCAAAAAGGATTTAAATTAAATAAAGCAAAAATAATCTTTGATATTACATCTTTTTCTTATCTTTTAAATTATTTAATCTTTTTCTTAATATTCTCTCTTTATTTTTGAGAATAAAAAAACGGTTACATCTTTTTTCAAAAATGTAACCGTGTTTAATATTTCTATGAATGTAATATATTATATACTATATATTACATATTGTATTTCAAAATATTATAATTGTTTTAGAGAGGAAGTGATCTTATGCCTGGACTTTTATCACATTATCTTTGCGGAGATGAGATGATTAAAATTTTAGATAATCCTAAATTAAAGGATATAATTCTAGAACACAGACAGGTATTTAATATAGGAACTCAAGGGTCAGATATATTTTTTTACTATATACCTAGTCTACGGACTAGACATAATGGATTAAGAAAAATCGGCAACACTATTCATGAAAGTAATGTTACACCCTTTTTTCAAAATGCTATAGATTATCTTATGGATGTAAAGGTTATGAATATGAAGGGGAAGGGAGATTTAAAAGAATTAATTACAGCCTATATATGTGGATATGCATGCCACTATTCCCTTGATTCTAATACCCACCCTTATATCTTTTATAGAACAGGGTTTATACGTCCAAATGAGCCTTATAACCCAAAATATACATGTTATCACAGGGATTTTGAAACCACCCTTGATTTTATCATGTTAGATAGGCTGTGGCATAAAAAGCCATCTCAAATAAATCCTTATTCTCTTATATGGATAAAAGATCATGAAGCTTATGATATAGGAAAAATGTATCAACATATACTAAAAAATATTTTCAGTATAGAAATTGCTGAAAAACAAATAGTAAAGTCTGCTAAAGACATGATACGAGTTCAGAGGGCACTAAAGGACTCTTTGGGAATAAAAAAAAGGTTATTTAAAAAAATCCCTTCTATCAGTAATATGATTTATCCACTTAAGATAGATAACAATCTTGATTATTTAAATCTTAAAGGTGACATCTGGTGTAACCCCTGCGATAACTCTTTAGTATATAAATCATCTTTTATAGATATGTTCGATAAGGCTGTTAAAGATTCTCTAAACATATGTACTAAGTTATTCAATGACATTTACCATAAAGAAAACTTACTCCAAAGAGAAGATTATATAGGAAACCGATCCTTTTCAACAGGATTAGATTCTACCCTACCTCTTGAGCTTAAATATTTTAAATGTATTTATGAAGAATGATTTAAATTCAGTTTTTTCAACTTATTTTACAAATTATAATTTCTCCAAAAATAATTTAGTTTCTCAAACGGAGAGCTAAGCATATAGTGAAGCCGCTCCAATAAAAAGTCGCTATTTTACTATATACTTAGCTCTTTTATGTTTTATAAATATATCATTCTTCTATTGTACTGGTTCAAATGACTATAATTATTTGAAAATCACAAAAAAGCACAGCATTATTAAAATATGCACTAAATAATAACATTACATATAATATAATAAAATTAAATATATGGAAATAAGGCGGGGGAAATATAAATGAAGAGAAATAAATATATTATAATATTAATGCTTATTGCATTACCAATACTATTTTTCTTTAAAAAAGGTACAATAAATAGGAATAAATACCAAGATTACAATTTAGCATTAGAAGCAGCTCTTAACGATAAGTTTAATCATTCAAAAGAAGAGAAATATAAAAATATTAAACTTTTAGAAAAAAACATTGAAAATAAATCTATTTTATTTTTTAAAACAACGAGGAATTTAAATGAAACCAATAAGTTAATTGATTCAATATTTATTATTGAAATAGAGAAAAAAAATAATACGTATACATATGAAGTAACACCAGATATTAGCTTAGATTACTTTGGAGAAACAAATAATATACCTTATTCATTAATTGAAGGTGTAATAGAGGTAGATGAAAATAGAAAGCTATATTATGGAATAGGTAAAATTATAGACAAATCTTATAAATTAATTATTGAAAATAAAAATTATAGAGATGTTAATATAGTTGAGGACAATATATTTATAATAATAGACGAAAAAGAATATCAAAATATTCAATTTGAAAAAACAAATTAATTTATATCTAAAAATAGAGCCCATATCATAAATAATATAAGCATTTAAATGAATCTAGTAAAATCTTTATATTTAATTTGTTTGCCAATGGTTCTAATTTTTCATCTAATAAAGTACTTAAAAAAGTATTTTAACATGTAAAATTTCTTTGTCCATACTCCCCACTACTAAAAATCTATTATATAATATTATATTATTTTATCTTTTCTTAAAATTACGAAACTGCAACGCTCTAAGCACTTTTTAAAGTGAAAAACTTGCAAGATATAAAGAAATAACAATAAGTCTTCTTTTTTGTTCATCTGCTTCTATAGTTAACCAATTATAAAATTTATCAGATACAAAAAAAAGAGTACCTAATATAAAATTACCTATACTTAATACTTTTAATGATACATCCATACCAAATAATACAAAGCATATAGCAAGTATAATGGAATCTATTATTATGATACTAAGTCTTCTTTTATTTACAACATGCATAATACCACCTCTTTTATTTATTTACATGCTATTTACTATTATATTATATTTTATATATTTTCCCAATTTTGTGTAGATTTTAGAAATCGATACTAAAACAAAATACATTGAAATACTGAAAATAATTAGGGCATTTATAAGAATCTATGTAAATTTTAAATTAGTTATACAAAATAGGATTAGTTTCTCAAATAGAGAGCTAAGCATATAGTGAAGCCGCTTCAGAAAAAGTCACTTTTCCACTACATACTTAGCTCTTTTGGGTTTTCCAAATTTATATTATGTCAGCTTAGTCTCTCAAATATTGGCTTTTACAATTCCATTGTGCAAAACTTAAAAATGCTATGTAATGTGCCCTATGCATTTGAGCAAAATTTAGAAATTCTTAATTTATTTTAGAAAGATACCGTTAAAATGCTGCACATGTTTGACTGATATGCTCCCTTTAAGGTAGACAGATTAAAAAATAAAAATCTGTCACTAGAA
>NZ_CAUPZS010000022.1:0-71157 GCF_963515715.1 uncultured Clostridium sp. | reverse complement strand
TCGCTTTCACAGAGTGCGATGGGAGTATTACGGATGGTAGTCATCGGATAAAAATTAATAAAATAAAAACACATTGCACTGATAACTATATATTGGTTAATTATTGATAAAATATCCAGAATAATCTAATATATAATTGACTGATAAGAAGCAATTTGTCATGAATATTATCTGAAATACAATACTTTAACAGTAAAAATTGAAAAGGGGTAAAATAATATGGAAATAAAATTATTAGGAAATTGTTCTGTATTACTAAAGAGTAAAAAATCTCAAATAATGCTTGACCCATATTTCAGCAATAGTGGCAATTTACTATATAAGAGGACTACTAATGTTTCAACATATTATAAAGAAATTGAACATCTTGATGCTATTTTGTTAAGTCATAGCCATTTCGACCACATGGATAGTAAGTTCTTAAATAAATTTAAAGATAAATGTACAATATATTCTCCCAAGTGGTCGCTAAATACATTGATGTTTAAGAGTAAATGGATTCAAAAGGGTCAGGAATTTGTTGTAGGGGACTTTTTAATAACTGTTGTACAAGCCAACCATGTATGCCCAGCTGTGGGTTATATTATCAAATCAGAAGGTGCAACTCTGTATTTTGCTGGTGACACTTATTATGGAAAGTTCATGAAAGATATACCTAGAGAGCATGCAATTGATATTGCAATGCTACCTATAACATATTATTTACCTCCAATGACCATGGGAGAATCAGGAGCGTTAAAGTCCTTAAAGGATTTAACTCCTAAAATACTTATACCTATGCATCAAGACATTGCCCCTCGATTACCATTTGCTCATACTAAAGTATCTATAAGTAGGCTTAGTGATAAAATTTTAGAGCAAAATTTACGAACTCAACTTATTCATTTAAAAAACGGTGAATGTTTTAATACAGATATTAATTAGATAAATATTTAATCCTTTATATCTAATAATGAATGGATCTTAGATTACATTAGAATTGACGAATAAATAAAATAGGAGGATTATAAATATATGAAGGAACAATTAGATATTTTAGATAATTACTTAAGAGCAAAAAGGCCTGATTTTTATTCAATGCTCAATGAACCATTAAAAGAAAATCAAATTAAAGCTTTAGAAGAAAAATTTAATATTATTCTACCTAAAGACTTAAAAGAACTTTATCAGTGGAAAAATGGACAAAGGAATGATTGTTATGATTCCTTTGTAAACAATTCAATGTTTATCCCATTAGAAGAGGCGTTGAATTCAGGAAGTGAATTGACTTCAATGATTGGATATGATTTTGACATTGAAAATTGGTGGAATGAAAACTGGATACCAATATTGCATAATGGCGGTGGTGACTACATTTGTTATGATATAAGGGGGATCTTCACCGGTGAGCAAGGGCAGTTGATTGAGTTTTGGCATGCAGATAATGATAGAAACATTATTGCTCCTAATCTTAAATGTTTTATTGAAGCCATAAATGAATTTTATGAAACAAAAGAAGAAAAGGATTTTGATGAGCATTTTGAAATTGGGAATATAAAAGGTTTTCCTAAAAGATTCTACGTGGAATAAAAGTTAACATAGGATTTTTAAATATATTTTTACTATTGTACTAATATGTGCAGCTGTAGATTTATAAGTATTAAGTAAATAAAAGGAGAGACAAGAATTATGAGTGATAAAATAAAAAATAATATAGATACTATAAAGCTTGAAGAATTTCCGCAAGTAGTGGAAGTTTGGGAAGCATCGGTACGGGCAACCCATCATTTTTTAACGGAACAGGATATTCAATTTTTCAAACCTTTAATTCAGAATGAATTTTTGCATATGGTAGAATTGGCATGTATACGTGACGAGAACGATAATATTGTAGGCTTTATAGGGTTAGAAAAAGAGAAAATAGAAATGCTATTTATTCATCCTTTAGTACGTGGAAAAGGAATTGGACAGCAATTAATAATGTATGCCATAAATGTTCTTAATGTAAAATTTGTAGATGTGAATGAGCAGAATGAACAAGCGGTAGGCTTTTACAAACATATGGGATTTGAAGTTATTGGAAGGTCAGAGAGAGACGGTATGAATAAACCTTTCCCATTATTACATATGCAATTATCTGATGATAAAAAATAGTGGTTGCATTTTTTAAAGAAAAAGTTATAGAGTACACTTGAGATAATAGATCATTTACACTTAGAGTAATGTGGTATTAAAAAATTATATTGAAAAATTAGAAGGAGTATTATTATGTATAATTTAGAGGATTTATATAAAGCAATAGCTATTTATCAAGATATAAAACTATAATTAATAATAATGGAAAAACAGCTTTAGATATAGCAAAAGCAAAAGCAAGAGAAGATATAGATAATATAAATTTATTAAAGTAATTTTAAATAGGCTAGGGGATTTGAAATTAAATGATTAAAACAGGAGGGATAAGGTAATGAGAATTGAAAAAATAAAAAATAGAGGGATTTTATTTACACATATTAACCCAGAGTGGAATTTAAATATTTATTTAATTATTGGGAAAAAACAAAATTACATTATTGATACAGGTCTAGGTTCTTTAAGTATTGCTCCAATTAATGAATACTTAAAAAATCATAATAAGCAAACAATTGTAATAAATTCACATCATCATTGGGACCATATTTGGGGAAATAATTCATTGCGAAATAATACAATTATATCTCATAAATTATGTAGTGGAATGATAGAATCAAAATGGGGAGATATGATACAGAAGAATAAGCAATATTGCTATGGTGAGGTTGAAATGTATCTTCCAAATTTGGTTTTTGAAAAAGAACTATATTTTCCAGAAGATAAAATTAAGTTATTTCATACACCTGGACATACATTAGATTCGATAAGTATTTTAGATGAAGAAGAAAAAGTACTTTTTGTTGGAGATAATATTGGCGACAGTATGGATGATATTATTCCAAGTATTTATTGTGATAAGGATGTTTATATTAATACAATGAAAAAATATGAGGAAATGGATTTTGACACCTGCATATCAGGACATAATATAGTCCTTAAAAAAGAAGTGATAGGTGAAATATTAAGTATGATGTAAGAAAAATTCATTTAAGTTTAGAGTATGATAAGGAGAAGCTATATGGTAACGGGAGAATATAGATTTAATAATACTCATTATATTGAAATTAATAAACCATTGATGGGCAACCTATATGCCTCTGCACTATACACTACTAAGGGTAAGTATATATTAGACGACTTCTAATTAACAATAAAAAGTTAGGTGAGAAAACCTAATAGTGCATATAGGAATTGATATGCTCCTCTTTATAGATTTTCTCAAATAAGAAAGTCCTTTATTAAAGGTAAATCAGCTTATGGACGTATATAAGCTGGTTTTTTTAACTTACTTATTATGGTAAAATATAATTGGTAGCATTTGTATTAAGACACATTAATACTGAATACTATTCAAGGGGGGATTTGTTTTATGGAAACATTCGGACGAGGTTGTTTTTACTGCATTATGGGAGTTGTTGTTTTATTAGTAATTTCATTTATAATTCAAAGTACCATTAATATTCCATGGTTTATATTTATTCCTTTAGTAATACTAGCATTTTGGGTTGCAAGCAAAAAGAGTAAAAATAAATAATTGCTTTTGCGTAGAGTTGTAGAAAGCAGTAAGAATAAAAACCTTACTGCTTTTGTATTTAAAATCTATAAATCCTTTATCATATCTATATGAGGAATGGTTTTATAATCATAAGGTTCACCAATGCTCTTATATCCTAATTTTTTATAGAAATCCTCTACTGAAACCCTACCCATTAGAGCGGTTTTAGTGTAGCCTCTTTCTCTAGCTATGTTTTCTATAAAATCCATTAGGTATCTTCCAAGACCAGTTCCCCTATATTCTTTAAATATAGCCACATTTTTTATTCTAGCTGTTTCTTTATCATCTTCTGTTAAGAAAACTGTAGCAATCAATTTATTATCTAAGAAGGCACCATACATATCCATGTTTTTATCGGGGCTTAAATCATCATTTTTAATATCCAGTCCCCAAGGTTTACGAAATACTTCATTTCTAAGATCAACAGTATCCTCATACTCTTTTGAGTCATATGCAATGTTTTTCATAATTATATTCATCATGTATCCCCTATCCTTTATTTAATGTTTAAAAGTTAATTTGATAATTCACATAAATATTATTACTATTCTAATTATATCAACCTTAGACCGGACCAGACAAGGAATTAAATGATTTTTTATTGTATTAATTTTGATATAACAATATAATGATATTATGGATTATACTGTTATTTAATTTGTTTCATCAGAAATATTAGTATATTAAAACTTTTATATTAAAAGGAGATAAGGTATGACAACAGGAGAATATAGATTTAATAATACGGATTATATTGAAATTAATAAACCATTGATGGGCAACCTATATGCCTCTGCACTATACCCCGTTAAGGGTAAGTATATATTAGAGGTTTTAGCACCAAGAAATTTAATGAAATCTAAAAATACTCATGAGTATGAAGAATATGAAGAAACAAATTATAATATTGGGGAACGATGGTCGAAAAATATAGCAGAATTATCGACTTCAAAATGGCCATTGGAAAATGCTAATTATTATATTAAAGTAAATGGTATAAAAGTTGGCGAAAACAAAGGAAATACAACTGGCTACAGATATGAGCCAGAAAATTTTATAGAAAATAAAGTAGAAATAAATATCAATTCAAAAGATATATCTAACTCAAATTTCATTGAAGATATTAATACAAATGAAATATCAAAGAATGGTATAGAGCTATCAGAAATTTCGCAAGAAGAAGCTATAAATAATATTTTTCAGAATGAAGATCTTAAAGAGACTTTGTCATCATTAATGGATTCGTTATCATCCATTGACGATGAAGAGGAATATTTAAAATATGAAGAAGAAAAAGAAAGAAAAGAAAGAGAATTTTTTAATAAATTTAGAAGCCTTATAAATATACCAGATTATTTAAAAAATCAATCTATAATTATTGCAGATTTAATTTATAGAAGTGAAGATATCATACCTATAAATAATATACATAACCTAAAGTTTGTATTCAAAAATTATACAAAACATTACGTGGCACGTATAAATCTTAAATTACCTTTTGGAAAATATCAAAAATCCATTGAGATTCATTCTGAACAATGGGGAGAGTTTACAGACAAAATCCTTATAGAGGGAGTTATTGAAGGGGGAAAAGGAGAGGATTATAGTATTAACATACCTAATGGTAAAAAGGCCATATATGTAATTTATGAAACTATTGATAATGTATCAGTAAAGCCTTTGTTTTACCCAGCAGAATATTTACAGTCTTATGATTCTTCAACTTCTATATTTGATAATACACAGCTATTAAAAGATAAAGGGAAGAATGGTTTTAATAAATATGCGACCTTTGTTGGGTACATAGATGAAAATGCAGCTATAGCAGATTTGGAATTATTTCAATTAGTAGTAACTTATCAGTGCAATAAGGAATTTGTATTGTGGAACAAAGAACAATAATCTAACAGAGTATTATAGTTTATTAAAAAAATTGTTAGAAAAGAACTTATGAATATGAAAAGTTTTGTCACAATACTATGTATGTAATGAAGGGAGAACCGATAATATTGAGAAATTGTGCAATTTATAGTTCCTATTTTGATTTAGATGAATTCTATGAAATTATTGGTAACATTTATAAATCTAAAACTATAAGAATTAATGAGGACAAGACTAACATAAGTGTTATAAATAATAAATTATTCAGTAAGTCAGTAAATAGCTTTAATATTATGACAAGCAAAACTAATCCGGATAAGTTTTCTACAAACATCAATGGAATGTATAATTTTTACGCTCAAGTGCCAGCAAAAAATAATGATATTAAACAAAAATTATTAATGAAGATTACTACTTTGAATATGGCTATTGGTATTTCAAGTGAAAAGGATATATCAGAAGAATTTTACAGGGAACTATTAACTATAGCTAAAAAGTTAGATGGTATTATCTTTTGGGGCTCACAAGAAATGCTAAACAATGATGGAAAATTAATACTTGATTTAGATGGAAATTCTGAAATAGAAGATTTTGTAGTTACCGCACATACTAGTTATTTAGATAAAAACTTAAAGATAACTGATTCTGGGATAAAACGTAAAGAAAGGTCTGAAAAAATTCTTTTAGAGAAAAACATACCATTTATAGAACACTTACCTCCTATAGTTGGAGAGGAAGATGCAAAAATAAGGACTAAAGAAGAGGTTGTTAAGCGTGCTGTAGCTTTATGTATTGTTGCACTTAAGGGTGAATGTCAATTAAGCGGCGAAGACATTAATGTAGAAAAAGAGACTATTTCTAATGTAATAAATATCTTTAGTGCACAGGATTATTTTTCACCAGATGAAATGAAATTTATAAATAATGATGATCCAAAAGAAGAAAATTCCATTCAGTTTGCATGGAGATATGAGTGTCTTTGGACATTACTATGGGCTTTAGGATTTATTGAAAGACTTGAATATCCCGATAAAATATGCGACGTTGCAAAATCTGTAAGTATTTTAAAAAACTTTGAAAACTTCAATGAATTCTTAAATAAATCAAATTTAAGGTCAAAAGAAGAAATACTTGATGAAGCAGATTTAATCTATAGATATGATTGGGCTTGTGTGGATGCAAGAATAAAAGGAATACAAGCTCCTTCAGAATTAGATAGTGGTATAGTAGTTGAAAGACATAAAACTTTAAATTGGCTAATTAATTATATGGATAATGAATGGGATGATGTTGGAACAGATACATAATTTTAAAAAATCGAGGAGGAGTAGTGTATGATTATTACGCCTAACTTACATTTTAATGGAGAATGTGAACAGGCATTGAAGTTATATGAAAAAGTATTTAGAGGCAGGATAACTACATTGATGCATTATAGTGATGCAGACCCATCTGATTTATCCAATTTATTATCAGAAAAAGAGCAAGGATATGTATATCATGCAGAGATGATAATTGGTAGTCAGCGATTTATGTTCTCAGATTCTTTAGATAAAATTCCATTTGGTAGGAATTTATCTATTGTTGTTACTTTTGAATCTGTAGATGAGGTAAAGGATGCCTATTCAATGTTAAGTATTGGGGGGAGCGATATCGTACCACTAAAGGAAACTACATATAGTACTTGTATGGTATCATTAGTGGACAGGTTTGGTGTGAGATGGGAGCTTATGACAGAGAACAACTCCTAACTGATTTACATTTTATGAGTGCAGAAAAGATATTTCCTGGGTAATTAGAGCTTTAATACATGATGGTTTAGGATATATGAGAAGGATTTGGATTTAAATGATAATAAAAAGGCTTACCTTATGGTGAGCCTTTTTATCTATGCAAATTCTTTTTCCACAGTTGTTTTATATTCTAAATCAATATTATTTTGCCAATTACCTTTTCTGTAAGTTATAAATCCAAGAATATCTGCTAAAACCCATCCAATAGGTATGGACCACCAAATACCCTTTTGACCAATAAATGAAATAGAAGAAAGTGTGTATGCCATTAGTACACGAGTACCAAGAGAGACTATTGTTAATACTACAGACATTTTAAGATTGCCTACTCCTCTAAAGAAACCATAGAACATAAAAAGAAATCCAATTAACATATAAAACATTCCAACTACAGATATATATTCAATGCCAGTTTGTATTACTTTTACTTCACTGGAGTCAATAAATATTTTCATAAGATATTCTGATGACATTAGAATCAAAATGGATGAAATAATGCAGAAAACAACAATTGTTTTAATGGCAGATTTTACTCCTTGCTTTACCCTTTCTGTTTCACCTGCTCCTACGTTTTGGGCTACATAAGTTGAGAAGGCGTTACCAAAATCTTGAACAGGAAGGTATGCAAGTGAATCAATCTTTCCAGCGGCAGTAAAGGCTGCTATTACATCTGCACCAAATGTGTTTACAAGGCCTTGTACAGCTACCATTCCTATAGACATAATAGATTGTTGCATAGAAGTTAAGAAACTATACTTTGCTATAACCGGAAAAATTGTACGATCAAATACAAATTCTTTTCTCTTCATTTTTAGTATGGGAACCTTTGAAAAAGCATATATTAAACTTAAAATTGAAGCAACAGCCTGGGATATAACCGTAGCATATGCAACTCCTGTAACGCCCATTTTGAAATTTAAAACAAATACAAGATCCAATACAATATTGATAATAGAAGCAATAACTAAAAAATATAAGGATGTTTTTGAGTCACCTAATGCTCTTAAAAGTGACGCTGATGCATTATATAAAAATGTAAATATTAATCCAGCAAAAACAATCTGAAGATAAGAAGTAGAGTCTTTTAATATTTCAGCTGGAGTTTTAATCAGTACTAAAAGGGGTTCTGTAAATAAAAATGTTAAAACTGATAAAAATATAGTAAATATAAACATAAAAATAAAAGATGTTGAAACTACACGTTTTAAACCTTCATAGTCTTCAGCACCAAAATATTGAGAAATCACAATAGAACTTCCCATACATAGTCCAATTATTAATAAAGTAATGAAGTTCATAAGGGAAAAAGATGAACCGACAGCAGCAAGGGCATTTTTACCTACAAATCTACCAACTACAATAGAATCAACCATATTGTATACTTGCTGAAATATGTTTCCGATAAGCATTGGAAATGCAAAGCTTAATATAAGTTTTGTTGGATTTCCTTTTTTCATATCTATTACCATAGTGAGTATACTCCTTTGTCGCAAAATAATGTCTTTTCATAATAAAAATATTAATAATTTAATATAATTCATTACATAAATATATCACCTTATTTTTAGGTGATTAAATATATGATAACATATAAATGAATATATGGAAAATCTGCCTATTGATATTAGAGAATTAGGATATAAAGGTATAGGAAAGGAAAAATATTAGATTTGGTTAATTAAATTTTTACTGAGATTTATGTCCGAATTCTCTAATTATTTTTTAATATGCTTGGCAAATGATAAGAAAAAGATATATTATTAATACATATTAATTATTAAGGTATCTTAACAATGGAGGTTGCTAAAATGAATGAGGAACTTATTCAATATGTAAAAGAGATGAGAGAAGCAGACTATGCATGTAGCATGATGTTATTACAGGAATATAGAGAATTAATGGATGATGAAATAACAACAAAGCAAGGTGTTTTGCTTGAGTTGGTATATAAACATGGAAGTCTCAATATAAGTGAAATTGCTGAAGCTATGGAAATTACATCTAGTGCAGTTAGTCAAATTGTCAGTAAACTAGAAAAAGAAGGATATATAAAGCGAGAAATTAATCCTAGTAATCGTAGAGAGATCTTTGTTGAAATGGATACAAAAGGTGTTGAGTATTTTAAAAGATACGAAGAGGTTGAACGTTCTATTATTAATCGCTTTTACTCAAAACTGGATTGGGATGAGATTGTAGTTTTAAGAAAACTTTCACTAAAATTTAAGAGGGCTATTGAAAAAGAACTACAACAAAAATAATTTTTTTTACTCTTTAATTAAGTAAACTAAAATGTTTATATTTCTAAAGCAAAAAACTAAAATATTTCTATTGAAAAATTATATAAGTATCTTTATATATTCTTAAAATGTTTTATTAGTTATTTTGTTTTAAATGTTTAATTCAAAGGGGGAATTTTTATGAATAAAAAACAAGAAAAACTTCATAATTTATTTATGGATTTAGCTGAGAAAAGCCAATTTAATGGAGCAGTTTTAGTAGCAGATGGTGGAGAAATAATTTATAAAGAAGCCTTTGGTATTGCAGATACATCAACTAATCGTACACTGACCGCTGATTCTGTATTTGAATTAGCCTCTGTATCTAAGCCATTCACTGCCATGGGAATTATGATTTTAAAGGAACAAGGGAAACTTGACTATGAAGACTTGATTGAGCAATGGATTCCGGATTTTCCTTACAAGGGAATTACAATCAGACAACTTCTTAATCATACATCCGGTTTGCCAGATTACTCTGTTCTCTTTCTAGAAAAATGGAATTATAATAAGATTGCTAATAATGAAAATGTATTAGAAATGCTAAAAAAATATAAACCATCTATGTATTTTCAACCTAATGAAAAGTGGGAGTATAGTAATACCGGATATGTTATTCTTGCTTTGATTATAGAAAGAGTAACAGGGATGAGTTTCGAGAAATATATGGCTAAATACATCTTTCAGCCACTTGGTATGAAGAATTCAAGAGTATATAACCGTAGATATCGCCAAGAAGAAATATTTGATTATGCTTATGGATATGTGTACTCTCATGAGTCAGAGACATATGAGCTTCCAGATAAATTAGATGGAACAGAATATGTTGTATTCTTAGATGGAATGCAGGGAGATGGAATGATAAGTTCAAATCTTGAAGATCTATTTATTTGGGATAGAGCATTATATTCAGAAAAGCTAGTGACTAGAGAAAAATTAGAAGAAGCTTTTGCACCGGTATGTTTAAATAATAAAAAAACCTTTGACTATGGATTTGGATGGATTATTGATTATGACGATGATATGGGAAGGATAGTTAGTCATAGTGGTGGATGGCCAGGATATAACACTTATTTATTTCGTTATATAGATGAGGATAAAACAATTATATATCTATGCAATTTTGAACAAAATATAGGCTTTCAACAAGAAACCATTTTAGCAGTACAGCAAATCTTGTTTGATAAACCATATGTCATTCCAGAAGTTCCTAAGGAAAAAGAAGTAGCAAATATAGATAAAAGTGTTTATGACCAATATATAGGCACATATCTTTTAGCTCCTGAGTTGAAAATAATAGTTACAAAAAAAGATGAAAAACTATTTTTTCAAATGTTAATGCGACCACCATATGAATTGCTACCTTTATCAGAGACAAGGTTTTTTATAAAACATGCTTTAGTTGAAGTGGAGTTTTTAAAAGATGAAAAAGGAAAAGTTTGTGAGTTAGTTATTTATCAATCTGGTGGTGAAAAAGCAATTCGAATTGATTAAAAAATTCTCTTATGTAATTCTAAACCAAGAAATTAAGAGGGTTGTTGATATAATACTTATCAATAACTCTTTTAATTTTGAGCTTTAAATTTCCATATATCTCTGTAAAATAGCTCAATATATTGAAAATTAAGGATTAAAAGTTATATACTATAAACTAGGGATAAATTATAAAATTACAGCTCTTGCAGCTAATTAATAGTAAATTATTTAAGATTGTTAGAACTTTATAGAGGGGAATTTAAATATGGAATTATTACAGTTTGTTATAAATCTATTAATATATTTCTTATACAGAACTAGTATTAATTTCTTTGTTTTTGGGGTAGGAATATATTTTATTTTTAGAAAAAGTAAAACTAAAAAACAAATTATTATATTAGATGTTGCTTTTTCCAGTACTATAGCCATTGCAAATGTAATAGATAAACTTGTAACTACTAATCCAATAAACAATATAGTCACTTTAATTATCTTATTTGTATCTATTTTAATTGTTGATATTGCTATGATCTATATTACTGAATATATGTTTAATCATAAAAAAATTAATAAAAAATATTTAATATTTAACTCCCTTATTATAAGTATAGTATTAATGCTTGTTATTATTTTGAAAAAAGAATTTTTCTAGATATAAAAAATTGTTCTTTATATAATTATTTTAAATTTTGTATAGCTTAGGGGGAACTATGGAAAAAGGAATTGGAAATAAAGGAGAAGAGTCGGACTTAGTTATTAACTTGGGAACTGAGAAAAGATTAGGAGAAAAGCTGTGGAATATAAATTTTATTTTATTACTGCAAGGCCAATTAGTATCAATTTTTGGCAATACAGTTTATGATATAGCACTTAGATTTTGGATTCTTGATAAGACAGGCTCAACAGCATTAATGGGAGCACTTATGGCGGCTACTGTTTTACCTGAAGTTTTTATATCCCCATTTGCAGGGGCATTTATTGATAGGCATGACAGAAAGAAAATATTAGTTATTACAGATGCTATTAGTGGGCTATCCATAGTTCTTGTAGGAATAGCAGCAATAACAGGAGTCTTAAAAGTATGGATGATTCTTCTAGTTGGTATTATTGTGGGTATATGCAGTTGCTTTTTTAATCCAACCATTGATTCATCAATACCAGACATCGTTCCGAAATCTAAATTACTAAAAGCAAACTCAACATTTTCTTTAATGACTACAGGAAATGATATAACAGGATATGCTTTTGGAAGTTTTTTAGTTCAAATTATTGGAGCACCTATAGTATTTTTATTAAATGGAATAAGCTTCTTATTCTCAGCTGCTACTGAATATTTTATTAAAATACCTAAAATTGAAATATCCCTAGAAGACTCAAGTTTTTGGGAGGATATGAAGGCGGGAATAAATTTTGTAAAAAACGCGAAGGGGCTAAAATATCTTTATATAACAATTTCTTTTTTAAACTTTTGTGCTTCAATGTCAATAACTCTTACACTACCTTGGTTTAAAATGAATAATCAACTTGGCATAGGTCAGTATGGAATAGCAATGGCAATTAATACATTTGGAATGTTTCTTGGATTTACTAGCTTATCTATATTGGAGCTAAAAAAGGAAAATAAATTTTATGCCTTCATATGGAGTGGAATTACAACGGCTATCACAATGATAATTTTCTCCATTACTTTAAACTTTCATTTAATTGCTGTTTTGTTTTTTATTAATGGATTTTCTATAGCTATAACAAATTCATTAATTCAATCAAGTATGCAAAATAGCGTGCCTTCAAATATGAGATCAAAAGTATTTGCATTTAGCCGTACTTTGTCATCTGCTTTAATGCCATTAGGTATGGTGATTGCTGGAGTTTTAGGTGAAAAAATAAATATAAATATAGTTATTTTTGCTGATTATGCTATGTACCTAGTATTATTTATCTATCTTTCATTCTTATCAAAGGTAAAAAAAATAATTAATATATAGTAAATGTTTAAATGGTATAATTGGTAGAATGTAAAATCTTATGCTTTATATACTGTAAGGAGGACTTTAAATGGAAAGTAAATTAAAAAACCAGATTGAAATTAATGAGTTTGATGAAAAAGCAAAACAATGGAATAGCAATATACCAAAGAGAAATTATGATGTAGCCTTTGACTTTATTGAGAAGTTTAACATTGAAAAAAATGACACAGTTTTAGATGTAGCTTGTGGAACTGGAATTCTTTTTTCTATTCTTAAAGACAAAAATCTTTCCAAATATATTGCAATAGATATATCAGAAAATATGGTAAATGAATTTCTTAATATTTATCCAGAAGTGGATGTTAGACAAGCAGACTTTGAAACCATAGTGTCATTTGAGAATCCTTTTGATTATATAATTATTTATAATAGTATACCTCATTTTAATAATCTAGATATGGTCTTTAAAAATGCTTATAATAATTTAAAAATAGGTGGGAAATTTATTATCGCCCATTCTAAAACAAGAGATGGTTTAAAAGAACATCATAAAAATATAGGATATGTTTCTGATAAAAAGGAACCTATACCAGAAGACGTTACATTATTAGAGCTTTCAAATAAATATAATTTTAAAAACATTAAAATAGATGATAGTGATTATTTTTGTTTTTCCTGTGAACGAGAGTAGAAGTGTATGTAAATAAAAGCTGATAATAGAAAATTTCTTTAGATAATTAATTTATAATAAATACAAAGAGGAGAAATAATTATGGGATTTGACATAACATTTCATCCAATTACAAGGGAGGAATTAAAAACTTTTGTATTTGATGTTATTGAAAAGCCAAGCTTAGCAGAAGAAAGAGCGTTAATGATATCAAAAGACGATAATAAGCAAGAGAGTATTAAAAACATATATATGAGATTAGAAGAATTCAGAGATGAATTGCTTAATGGAGAGTGTGAATTTGGAGAATCCTATGGATTTGCCGCTGCAGCAATAGCGGGATATATTCACCCATATTGGTATTCAAGACAAGGATGTATAAGTTTTATTTGTATGGAAGAAAGCGAGAGTCAAAGAATATCTAATAAACTATTAAATAACAGTAAGAAAACATTTAATGGACTACTAGAAAGTTTAGTGGAACTTTCACCAGATACATTTAAGGAAATTGAAGATGAAGGCGATGGATTAATAACTAGAAACTATTGTGGAGGCGGGTATATAGATAATTCTAAGTTGAGTTATTTAAAAGAGTTAATAGAAGATCCTGCCTATGAAAATTTAGTTTCAAGAATAATGGATGAGGACAATTTAAAAGCATTAAAACATGTAATTAATTATGCATTATTGCACAACACTGGAATATTAGAGGCCTCTGATATAATAGTTCCTGTGAGCAATGAATGTTATTCTGATTTTAACAATTTAAGGGCTGATTTTAAGAACACAGATAATGACTATAGTAACTCTAGAGAAGTATAATTATAGCTATATTACATGATTAATAAAATTAATGGAGGATGGATATAGGTGTGAATGGAGAAAGTCAGGTAAGAATAATAGAAGTAGTTCCACATGACCCTAAATGGAAAGAAGAATATTTAAGAGAATCAAAAATAATACATAATATAATGAAGGAAGAAATAATTCAAATTCACCATATTGGTAGTACAGCCATTCCAGGGATAGAGGCAAAACCTATAATAGATATTTTAATTGAAGTTAAAGATATAAATAATGTTGATAAGTATAATAATGAAATGGAGAGTTTAGGATATATACCTAAAGGAGAATACAGAATAAAAGGTCGTAGATTCCTTTTAAAAGGATTGTATAATAGAACACATCACATTCATATTTTTCAAAGCGGAAATTCAGAAATACACAGGCACATAAATTTTAGAGACTATCTAGTGGCTCATCCTAAAGAAGCAAATCAATACAGTGAATTAAAGAATGAATTGGCTAAAAAGTTTAAATATGATATTGAAGCTTATTGTAATGGGAAAGATGCATTCATAAAGGAGATAGATAAAAAAGCGGAAAAATGGGCAAAGGGAAATAAGTGAAAATAGAAAGTTGGAGAATAGCAATGGGATTAATAGATAAATTTTTTGGTAGAAAAGAAAATAAAAATGAGCTTAATCAACATAAAGAAGAGAATGAAGATAAAGATTTAAATTTAGAAGATAAACCAACACTAATAATGGTATTTGATAACCTTCCTATAATAGATGGAAAAAACCTAAGTGAAAGAATAGAGAAAATAGAAAAAATAAATGCAGGGGTAGAAGTTACAGCAGAAGAGGAATTGAACAATGGAGAAGCATTGTTGGCTGTGATTGAATTTGATGATCACAAGATAAAATTAGTTGGATTTAATGCTCCTTTGCCAGATGACGTTATCAATTATACTGTGGATTGTTCTTATTGGAAGCCAGAGGATAAAGATAATATTAGAAATCATAAAGCGCATATAATTTGCTACTATGATGGACAAAATCTAGATCCTTCAGAAAAATACATAGCTTTATATAAAGTAATATATGGCTTTAAGGAAAAAGGATTAGTAGGGATTATTAATGAAGATGCCTGGACATGTCAGCCAGCATATGTTGTTGAAGATTTAGTTACTAAAGAAATGTTGATGGAATCTAGGGAAGTACCACCGCTAATGTTATGGACAAATTTTATTAAGATGCCAATGGAATATGGAACTTGGATGTTTACAAAAGGTAATCACATATTTGGAGTAAATGATTTTGCATATTTAGGTGATATTAAAGAAGCATCTGAAATAAATGAAATATTTAATAATATATTTTATTATATCTATGAAAATCAAGCTATAGTGGAAAGTGGACATACATTGCAAATAGAAGAAGAGGTTTATTTAAAATTTAGAGATGTGTATAGGGAAAAGGAGTATTTGGAAAGTCCATTAGGTACGTTAGTTATAGAAAAAATAAATGAAAGTGAAATAAATAAAAAATAGAATGTCAAATTAAGTTATAGGGAGGAATATGAATATGGAATCCATTGAAAATTTTGAATATGGCAATTTAGATGAATGCTCAAATTTATTCATAGCAGCATTTAATGCAGAGCCTTGGAATGATAAATGGAGCTTCAACACTGCTCGTAAGAGATTAGAAGATATATATATAACACCTAATTTTAAAGGATTAGTTTATAAGAAAGACAATAAAATAGTAGGGGTAATTATGGGGAACTATGAGCAATGGTATGATGGATTCCACTATAACATAAAAGAGTTTTTTATAGATACAAACATTCAGAAAAATGGAATTGGAAGTAAAATATTAAAATGTTTAGAAAAACATTTAAAAGAAACAGGTGTGAATTATATACATTTGCTTACAGCAAAATCCGATAAAACAGAGGGATTCTATAGAAGAAATGAGTATGAAATACATGACAAAATGATAATTATGAGCAAAGATATATAATTATAAATTTAAAATATATAAATAAATGCATAGATAAATATGTAAATGAGAGGGCGGAAATCATGGCTGTAAGAGAAATACTTTTATTAGGAAATGAAAATTTATATAAGGTTTGTAAGGAGGTTTCAGGGGATGAACTTCATAAGGCAAAGAAAATAATTGAAGATTTACATGATACAATGATGGAGTTCAGAGATAAATATGGCTTTGGAAGAGCTATAGCAGCACCACAGATAAATGAGCTTTATAGAATAATATATATGAATTTTGATGATAATTCTATAGCATTTATAAATCCTAGACTTGAATTTATAGAGGATGATAAATTTGAAATGTGGGATGATTGCATGAGCTATCCAGGCTTAGAAGTTAAGTTATATAGATATAGAAAGTGTAAAGTTTATTATAAAGACTTAGAGTGGAATGATTGCATTTTAGAGTTTGAAGGTGATTTATCAGAATTGATACAACATGAATATGACCATTTAGATGGTATATTAGCGGTACAGAGGGCAATTGATAATAAATCTTTTAGGATAAATAAAGATAAATCGGGATGTTTTTAAATAAAGATAATTAAATAACTATAATTTATTAGGAGAGAGAATTTATGAATGAAGCAAAATTACAACGTCAATGGATGAAATCTAATTTTACAGAATGGGATGACATAAAGTCCGATCAGGAAAAGAAATTACCTCAACCTCCGTTAGAAAAATCTTATAATGGAAGTGATGAGCTTATAGATTTGCCTGAGATAAGTGAAGAAATTTTAAAGAAAACAAATATATTAACTATTATTAAAGATAGAAAAAGCCATAGAAGGCATACAGAAGAGAGTTTATCACTAGAAGAGTTATCTTTTCTTCTTTGGGCAACGCAAGGAGTGAAGAAGGTTTCAGCTAATAATTATGCTAGCATGAGAACTGTACCTTCTGGAGGAGCAAGACACCCCTTTGAAACATATTTAGTTATAAATCGAGTTGAAGGATTAAAAAATGGAGTATATCGTTACTTAGCTTTAAGCCATAAATTAATTTTTCTTTTTCATGAGGAAAATTTAGAGGGGAAATTAACAGAATTAACACTTGGTCAGTCCTTTGTAGGAAAAAGTGCTGCAACATTTATATGGAGTTGCATTCCTTATAGAGGAGAGTGGAGATACCATGTTTCAGCACACAAGACCATGTTACTAGATGCAGGACATGTATGCCAAAATCTCTATCTTGCATGTGAGGCCATTGGTTGTAGAACATGCGCCATAGGTGCCTATGACCAACCTGCCATAGATAAATTTTTAAGAATTGATGGTGAGGATGAATTTGTAGTTTATATAGCACCAGTAGGAAAAATATAATCGGATAAAAAGCTGTCTCAAAATAGAAAGCAATTTCTAAAGCGAGACAGCTTTCTTAAAATTATCAATGAATTAAAGAAATCTTTAAGAAATTTTAAGAAATTAATAAAATTTATATGATAAAATGTAGGTATGAAACTATAATTGGATATATTTGCATTTTACATATAAAAGATATGTTATATGGAGGAATTAATTATGATTGAAGAAAAGCAATCTCAATTGATAGAACTGATAGATGAATTAGAAATTATATTTTCTGTTAAGGATTATATTTCTAATGAAGAAATACATAATTTTATAGATAAATTTAATTTATTGTCTGAGTATGATATAAGGAAGAGAATATCAGAAATTACTGGAGACGATACATATATAAATAATGTAGAAGATACACACATAATCAATACAGAAGATATACACATAAGTAATGTAAAAGATATACACATAAACAATATAGAAAATACACAAGAGTTTACATTGCCTATTGAATTAGAACATGATCATGATGAGGACGTTAAAGAGATTGAATCTAGTAGCTATAAAAATAACATAAATGAAGAATTCAGCAATGTAGATGAAGGATATAGCAGTGCAAATGAAGAGTGTAGCAGTGTAGATAGAGAATGTAGCAATATAGATGAAGAATGTGTCAATGCAGAGGAAGAAGAGAAAGAAGAGCTACATAAAGACGAAGAGGAATTACAGAAGGCTATAGTAGAAGCTGTAGAGGAGAAGAGATATTCTTTTGATGAAAATTCAATACCTGAGGTGTCATTTATAAGAGGGGATACTAAGTATGGGCAACTTTCAATAGAGTGGGGTTGGCCAGATGAAATAGAAGAGGTTTTAATATGTCACAGAATGGATAAGTTTCCAACAGGGCCTAGAGATTTATCATCAACACAATATGAGATTAAGAGGTGTGGGGAGGATAAAATAGGTAGCTATACTATCAGCAAGGCAAGTCAAGGAGACTTTTATTTTTGTGTTTACACAAAAGTAAATTTTAATGGAAAAGCATTTTACTCACAGGGGCAAAAAAGGCTTGTGGTGAACAAAGAACCTTCAGAAATATTCTATGAAATAAAAATTAGAAAAAATATTTTTGGTAAATTAAAATCCGCACAAATTATGGTGTGGAGCAAGGAAAAAGATGTGAATTTACCTCAACTTACTCTAGTAGGGAAGGTTGGAAATATGCCTCTTCAAAAATCTGATGGAGAGAGTATACTGAATATTGATTATGAAGCTATCACTAAAGATGAGTCTATAGATATTGAGTTATCTAATGATAAGATAAGAGGAAACATGTATGTAAAACTATTTTTCCAAGATGATACCAACAGTAGACTCTTTAGAATAGTGTCTCCAGCGAAAGAAAGATTATATTTTAAGTAAAAGAAATATTATATTTCAAATGATTGTAATCATTTTGTAAAAATAAAGTATTAATATTTGAGGTGATATAAATTATGAACTTTAACTTTAAAAAGAAAGATTATTATATATGCCCATACTGCTTTTCAAAACATGATTTAGATAAAGTTGGTTTTATATGTGAAAATGAAGGGGAAAAATGCGAAAATGCAAGAACAAGATTTATAATGGAATCCAATGGTGAAAAGGGTAAGGGACAAATGCCTGAATTTGAAACCTGCGATAAATGTGGTGAAAAAACAACTACAAAGGTATGCCCAACATGTAATGAAGAGCTCCCTTATTCTATTGGAAATTACGATAATTTGATATTTTCAGTGATAGGAGCAAAAGAAGCTGGAAAAAGTCATTACATTGCTGTATTAATAGATAAAATAATGAACGAAATAGGATCAGCCTTTAATTGTAGTCTTCAGGCTATTAATGATTCAACTATCAATAGATATAGAACGGATTTTTATAATCCAATTTTTAGGCAAAATGAAGTAATAAGAGTAACTCGTTCAGCTAAAACAGATGCATCAGTAAAACAACCTCTTATTTACACATTGACCTTTAAACAAAAGGGTGGAATTGGAGGCTTTTTTAAAAACAATAAAAATAAAATAAGTAATGTGGTTACCATTGCTTTCTTTGATACTGCAGGAGAGGATTTGGATTCAGAGGATACAATGAAGGCAGTAAATAGATACATATACAATTCATCAGGAATTATGTTTGTTTTAGACCCTTTGCAGCTAGAAAAAGTAAGAGATATGTTACCAGAAGAAACTTCATTACCAGAAAGAAATACGGAAATAGAGGATTTGCTTTCAAGAACAGCAAATCTTATAAGAAAAGCTAATGGCATAAAAATGGATAAACTTATTGATATACCTGTAGCAGTGGCTTTTTCAAAAATTGACGCAGTGGAATCTTTGGTTGATCCATCCAGCTCTATAAACTATGAAAGTAAGCATATAAGCAATGGATATTTTGATTTATTAGATTTTCAAGATGTAAATGGCACTATGGAATCCTTAGTTAGAAGCTGGGGAGGGGAGAATTTTGCCAACCAATTAAGCACTAATTTTAAAGATTATGCTTATTTTGGGATGACTGCATTAGGATGCAATCCTGAAAGTAACAAGATCACAAAACTAAGACCTCATAGAGTGGAAGATCCTTTCTTATGGTTATTATATAAACACAAATTGATAAAGGCAGAAAAAGGGAAGTGATTTAGAGCTATGAAAGTTCAGCAGCTTTTTTATACTTCATGTAAGAAAGGTATTTCTTTAGGAATGGGATTTCAAACATATTCCATGTCTGAAGGAATCACAGAAGAAGAAAGGAAAGAAATTGAGGCTCATTGTATATATATACCCCCAGAGAATCTTCCTACTCAACCTACAAAGGAAGAAATAGAAAAGCTATTTCCAGTGGCACTATCTTCTTTTAGATTAAAGAATGGGAAGTATTGTATTTGTCAATCAAAATACATTGGTAAGGATTACTCAGGAAGGTATGGAAATTACTTTTCTCATGTTTTAATTTCTGATGAGATGTGGCCATTTTATCCTATAGAACTTTACGGTTCCATAACTTTTAGAGATTGTTTAACCTTTGAAGAGGAAAATGTAGTAGAAATAAATCCGCTACCTAATTTAGAAGAAATACACTTAGGTAATGTAATTGATTTTTATACAATATCGAAATTTTTAAAAGGAACGGGAACAGAAAATAGAAGAAAAAGCTTTAAGGCTTTGATGGATAATGTTGTGGGGTACGAAAAGAAAGGTAAAGCTTTAGTATTTTGGGATTCTAAAGAAAATAATCCCTATTGGATTGGGGCAATACAAATGTCTTTACCTAAAAATTTAGCACAAACCTTTTCTTTTACAACATACTGTTATAATCCTGAAAATACTAATTATATAATTTCTGCTCTTGATAAAGACGGAAGCGTATTTAGATTAAAAGGCAATCAAAAATTATATAAATATACTTTTATAAATTTTAATGAAAGCAACCAACAAATAATTAATACTAATTTTTCAAAATTAGTAGAAGTAGGATACACAGTTTCAAAAGAAGTACTTTTATCTTTTTTATCTTTTGTTGAACAGTTTGAATATAACCTACTAGATGAGGATATAGAAGATTGTATCTGCTTATATAATATAGTTAATAAAGGAATAGAAAAGCTAAATGTTGAAAATATAAAAAAAGCTATAACCTTTGCTAATACATATAAGTCACAGGATGCTTTTACTAAACTTTTTGAACAAATTAGCCCTAATCTAGAGAAAATTAGCACTCAAGTTGATAGGGAGCTTACAGAAATAGTAGCAAAGTTTTTATTTAATATGGGAAGAGAAACAAAGAAATATGAACATATACAAAAAGCCTATGTTTTTTTCTTTGATGCTATGCACTGCCTTATTACAGATGAAGAAGATATGGATGAGGAAGAAATTTTTAAATTATATAAAAAAATTAGAGACAATGAAAAAGAAAGCAGTCATGAATTTATTAAAATGTGCTTAGATAAAAATAGGATAGAGGTATTAAATACTTATCTTGAAGGTGCTAAGGGTAGACATGCAAAATTTTATCTTAAGTCCATAATAGAGGATATAATAGCCTTTAACAAAGAGTGTGATATAACTGAGAAAATACAATTATTTAGTATGAACAATGAAGAGGATATAAATAGAACAAAATTACTAAAAAAATGTATGGAAATATTGTTAGATTACCCTAAAGATATAGAAGAGGTTGTCTACTATTTTAAAGATGAATGGGAGTATGTGTCTAATATAGTAATTATGGAATACATAATTAACCTACATAAATGTAAAAGTAGTTCTGTTGAAGAAATCTTAGCTAAGTTTGTAGTTACTGAAGGAGAGAAGGACATATATTGGAAAAAGAAAGTGTATTCTAATATGTATGCTCAACCTTACGGTATGGATTTTATGTTTTATATATTCAAATATGAGCTTTCAAAAAATATGAATAATGAAAATTTCTTTATTGAATATTGTGAAGAGATTTTTGATGAGTTTATAGAATATAGAAATAAGAGATTTTGGCAGGGAGTGGATACATACATTAATTTCTTTGAAGATATATCTCTAGAAGGATATAAAAAAATATTGAATTATGTATGCAAGAACTCATCTTACTTAGAGACAAATAAAAGACTTCTTCAAAAGATTATATTAAATTTTGAGGAAAAAATCAGAGTAGAAGATGCAGATGGTCTTTGTAATGGTATTGAGGAAGTAGAAAAGCTTAAAAATAAATATAAGATAAATACTCATTGTAGTATTACAGAGCTTGTATGTATTTATAAGAAACTTCAAGATGATTCTTATAAGAATAAAATGAAGGCTTTAAGAAATTTTAAGGCTGATTTTTCACATATGAGTAGAGAGAAATATGAAGAATATTTAAGTTGGATCTTATCAAATCTCAGTATGTATATTAGAGATTATATTGATCACAGCAAAATAGAGAGGGCTTTTTTATGTGAAGAATATGAGGAGATTTATTATAGAATCTACACTGACACCATAATAAATATTTTATATGAAAAAAAATATAAAAATATGTTAAAGGATTCTAATATAGAAGCTTATGAAATATTTTTAGATTATGTTATTTTTACATTAAAAGGTAAAGTGGATTTTGAAGAGAATATACAACAGTATGTTGAAGATAAAATTATATATGTATTACAAAATTCTAATGAAAGAAAAATAAACAATTATGATAAATATATAGTTGAAAAAATTCAAGATGATAGAAATGAAGCTGCTATATTAAAAGAGTGGGAAAAGATAAAGATAAAATCTGCGGAGAAAGGTGGATTTAAAAATATATTATCCTTTTTCAAAAGATAGAAGAAATTAAATATATTATGGATTGGATGTGATGAGGGTAATATGTTAGATTTAATAATAAAAATACTCATTTCTATTATAGCAATTATTTTATTTATGGCATTAGGATTACCAAGTATTATTAGTGCAGTTTTAAAAAGTTTTTTTATATGTACTTTTACTTACTTTGAAGCATTGAAATTTAGTATGGGTAAGATTTCAGTAAAAGAAATAGATGATTTTAATGAACCAGCCAAAGAAAAGTATTTTTTTCATAAGCAATATAGAGATTTGAAAAATACCTGGTTCAGTGTTGACGGGGTTAATAGAGGAAAAGTACTGCTTATGAAAAAAAAGATGTATGATAGAGGTAAAGTTAATTTTAAAAAACTAAAGGCTTTTGAAATATCTATATATATATTTGGTAATATTTTTAGAGTAATTTACACCTTCATTCACTTTTTAATTATCACTATAATTAGCATTCCTAATTATATATTTTATTACATAATTAAAAGCTTAAAAGAAATGAGAAGGGTAAAAGGAAAGCTTTCAAATATTTGTTCACATTGCGATGAAAAATTTCAATTACCTTATTATGTATGTGTAAAATGCGGAAGAGTTCATAAGAAATTATTTCCTGGACCCTATGGCATTATAAGAAGAAAATGTGTCTGTGGGGAAGCCATTCCCTGTGCATTTTACTCAAGAACAGATAAAATTAAAGCAATTTGTCCTACATGTTCTAAAGAGATTGAAATTAAGGAGAGTGCTCCAATATGTATATCTGTTGTGGGCTCAAAAACTTCAGAAAAAACTTCTTTTATACTTTCAGCGGTAAACCTACTATTGAATAATATTTCTGTGGAGAAAAAATGGAATGTAAAATTTTTAAAAGAGAATCTAAAGGAAGATGGTAAGGTTTATAACTTAGCTATAAATTCAAAAAAGTTTTCTAGTGAAAAATTATTGTATATTTATGATATTTTGGGAGAGAAATTTAATGATAAAGATAGTATTAAGAAACAAAAGTATCATAGATATGTGGATGGATTAATATTCATCATAGAGCCTAATGTAGGCATACATGAGATAAATGATTTCCTTGACAGATTTATAATAGCTTTAAGAGAAATTCGTCAAATTAAATTAGATGAACTTATACCCATACCTATAGCAATAGTTGTGAATAATATAGAAGAATTAGATGATAATTTACATGATAGTATTGAAGATTTATTAAATAGAATTGGTGGAGAAAGGATAGTGAGAAAAATTAACTATAATTTCGCAAGTTATAAGTTTTTCTCATGTAATTCCATAAGGAATCATAGTAAGGAGAAAGCGCACAATGTAGAATGTGTAACTGAACCTATGAAATGGATTTTAAGTGAAGCGAACAAAGAGCTTAAATAAAATTAGAAAGGAGTATTGCAATTTTGAAATCTAAAATTAAATTAAATTTAATCATAATGCTAATGGTGATATTTCAGATATTTTCCGCTTCCTTTACATCTGTTAAAGCAGCAGAATCATCTTCAAATTTAGATGTAATTTTCGTGCTTGATGCCAGTGGTTCGATGAAAGCAAGCGATCCTGAGGATATAAGGATAGAAGCGGTAAAAATGTTTTTAGATATGTCTCAACTTAAAGGCAATAAAGTAGGACTTGTGGCCTATTCAGACAATGTAGTTAGAGCGCATAATTTAAATAAAATGGATTCAAATGATGATAAAAATAGAATAAAAAATATGGCCTCTAATATTCCCTATGGTCAGAAAACTGATACAGGTGCAGGATTATTAGAAGGGGTAAAGTTATTAGATAGCGAGCATGATAAGAACCATAGACCTGTAATAATATTACTGTCAGATGGTAAAAACGACCCTTTAAGAAGTAATGAAGAATCATTAAAGGATCTAAATGAAGCTATAAATATATGTAAGGAAAAGGGATACCCAGTATATACCATAGGATTAAATTACGATGGTACTGTGGATAAGGATCAGTTAAATGAAATATCAAATGCCACTAAAGGTAAGAATTATATAACTAACACTGCACTGGACTTGCCAAAAATTCTTACAGATATATATGCAGATAACTCAAAATTAAAAGTTCAAGATAAAGGAACTTTAAAATTAGATGGAAGTTTTCAAGAATTAAAGATAGATATTCCAAACTCCAATGTATTAGAAGCTAATATATCAATGATTTCAGATAAACCAGTAGAAGTAAAGCTTATTAATCCAAAGGGAGAAGAAATTTCTATACCTTCTTCAAATGCAATATTTACTTCTTCAAAAAAATATTCAATGCTAAAAATTGTAGAGCCTGAAGTAGGAGAATGGACATTAAAAGTAAAAGGGGTAAGTGGGAGCAGCATAAAGTTAAGTTATGTATTTAACTATGATATTCAAATAGAAGCAAAATTTGACCCTGTGAATCCTAATAAAGGAGATAAATTAAATGTAGAAGCTTACTTTGTAAATAATGGCCAAAAGGTTACAGACAAAGAGCTGTATAATGGAGTTAAGGGAAACTTAATTATAAAAAGTTTAAAAGATAATTCTATAAAAGAAGTGCCTTTAAGTGTTGAAGAAGGTGCATTTAAAGGAGAGTATTCTATTCCAGATAATGAAAAATATGAACTTAAGGTAAGAGTAGATGGAAGTAGTTTTTATAGAGAAAGTTCTCCTATAATTATTGGAGGGGGAGGAGCAGTAGCAAGTGATCCTCCTAAGGAAAGTATTTTAAAGAAACCTTTAGTTTTAGGAGGAATTGGAGTAGCAGTTTTAGTATTGATCATAGCATTAATACTTGCATCTGCTAAAAAGAAGCGTGTAAATGGATTTGGACGTGTAGAGCTTAAAATCAAGGATGAAAACACCAATGAATTTTTACCACCTCAATTTAGAAGTTTAAAAGGGTACAGAGGAAGCTTTTCTTTATTTGAAGTATTAGGACTTAAAGAAGAGTATGAAGAAACAGAAGGGGTAAGATTTATATTTAAAAATGATGATAGTATAGAACTAGTTAATAAATCAGAATGTATTGTTCAAAAGTCAGGCAGAAAACTAAATAAGGATTCTGATATAAGACTTTATAATGGAAATAAAGTAACAATACAATTAAACAAAATTTCAAAGAGTGTAACTGTAGAATTTTATTCTAAATAGGCTATAAAATGGAGGGTTTTTATGAATATAAGAGTTAGAGAGCATCTAGAAGACCTTGAAGTTAAAAAAGGTGGAGGAATTATAAGTGATAAAATACGTATAGAGACCATATCTAATCCAATGCTTATAATAGGCCTTGGGGGAACTGGTATAGATGCAATGTTAAGACTTAAATATCAAATAAATAAAAGATTTGTTCTTGAGGAAGATAAGCTATCAAATACGAGAAAAGATAAACCTAAAAAGGTTGAGTTTTTAGGTTTTGAAACCAACCAAAAGGAAAAAAATAAAAAATATCCAGCAAACTTTGGAATGGGTCTTGATCCACAAAGTGAATTAGTAATGCTTTCAAATGCAGAAGTAAGATCTATATTAAATGACCGTGAAATATTAGATGATTCCATAAAGGAATGGTTAGCGCCAGAGTTATCAGCGGAAAGTGGTATCGATGGGGCTGGTGGTATAAGACAATTAGGAAGGCTGCTTTTATTTACAAAGATCAATGAAATAGTGGATTGCCTTGAAAAGAAGATAAGGCTTCTGTTAGAAGATAGTGAGGATGTTTTACATGTATTTGTCCTCTCAGGACTAGCGGGAGGAACAGGAAGCGGAACCTTTATAGATATTCCCTATATAGTGAGAGGAATCATGAATAACATTTATGGTTCTAAGGGAGAAGATAAAGTTAATATAATGGGATATTTATTTACTCCAGATGTTAACTTGTCAAGGGCAGCAGATAATCAAACATCACAATCCTATATTATAAAAAATGGATTTGCAGCCCTTAAAGAGTTGGATTACCTCATGGGTATAGGAGATAGACACGAAAGATTTAAACAAAAATATAGGAGCAGACTCACAGTAGATTCTCCAATGCCTCCATTCAATTTATGTCATTTGATATCCGCTACCAATACTTTAGGAAGACCTATGAGCAATGCTTATGACTATTGTATGAATGTTACGGCGGAAAATATAGTAAACTTTATGTCAAATGAAGTGAGAGAATCTGGCGGGGAGTTTGCAATACAGGACTATATAAGCAACTTAAAGCAAAACACAGACAATATGGTAAAACCTTATATGGCAAATTATAAATATGTAATGATAGGAGCTTCCTCAGCAGTGCTTCCTATTGAAGAAATAACTACATATATAGCCTTTAAGATTTTTCAAAAGATGCAGTATATGTTTGAGAAGATGCCAGAAGAAAAGGATATAGATCAGTTTATAAGACAGATTAGACTAGATGAAGATTCTGTAATAGAAAGGTTTGAACTTCATCTTCAAGATAGAGAGCCTATTTCAGGTTATGAAGATAGAGATAGGTACAGTTATGACAATGTTATAAAAAAACAAGCTATAAATATTGATGATGAAATGAAGGAATTTTTAAGAGATTGTACTAATGAATATAATAAGGTAAAAACTCAATACCCAGGAGAAGTTGTAAAAAATGTAAGAACTATGTTAGATGGCATTTTTAGAGATCCTAGTAAAGGGCCATTTTATGCGTCAAGGATGTTATTTTCCAAAGGCTTTTGTGTAATAAAGACACTAGAGGCGGAAATAGTTTCATTGGAAGAAAGGCTTTCAAATGTATCTAGAGAAATAAAGATGAGCAGGGAAGATGCTGAAGATAGATTAGTTGAGGCTAAAAAAGCTATATTATTTACAAAAGATAGAAAGAAAAACGACTATATTGAAGCTAAAAGTGATGAGTATATTCTAAGGGCTGAAGAAGAAAGAATCTTTAGAGTTATGGAGTTTTACAGAAACGTAATATCTGATTTAAGTGATTTAAATAACAATATATACAGAGTATATACAGAGATTCTTAATGAATTAAATAAGATATTTAAAGAAGACGGTGAAATACTTGCAAAGGGAGAAGAAATAGAAGGAGTACTTGGAAGAAGCTATTCTTGGACAGTAGTGAATGTTCCAGATTTAACGGATTATATTGAAAAAATAGTAAATAAAGATACTGCAGATGAAATAGTTAGAAGGTTTTCAAAGAAGCTTTTAGAAGAATCTCAAAAATGGATTGATGATGTTCATATGGATGTAGTTGGATCTATATCAAACTTTGTTTCTGAAGAATATGGAGATGTAATAACTCAATCCATGGAGGATTTCCTCGCACTAGAATATGGGGAAGATAAATCTATAATAAGTCTAATTAAGGATGAAATTGCGCCAAGGCTTGATAAAGACGCCGTACCAATTTTTCATTTAAACAATATGGAAGCCCTTAATTTCCCTTCATGGAGCATGGTTTCTGTGCCTAGAAATGCTAAAAAAATTCTTGAGGGAATAAAAGAATATAAGAAAAATGCTAATACAGGAACCTCTCTTAATATAAAAGAAAGCATGGTAACCAATAGAATATTCTGGTTGAATACTAGAAATGGAGTGCCTCTTTATTCATATTCCGCAATAAAGCATTATGAACAGATTTATGAAAGCTCACTATTTGAATACGATGGAATAGGAAGACATTTGTATCAAAGTAGAGAGAAAAACTGGAATTATTTGCCGTCTCCAATTCCAGAGCAGAGCTGGGGTTCAACTTATACTAATGAAAGAGTTAAAAAATATAATGATGAGGTAAGAAATCTTTTTGAACGTGCGCTTAAACTAGGATGTATTGTAGATGTTGAAGGAAGCAGCAATGTAAAATATAAATGTATCATTACAGAACCATTTGATATTGAAGAGTTTATGAGTCAATATTCCATAAATTTAAAAGATGATAAATTTAATGTAGGAGAAATAAAAAAGGCATTAGAAGAAATCAAAGGGATTTTAGATAAGGGATTAACCCCTATGGAAAATGCTAATACTCAAAAATACTATATTTATGAGAGCAGTAGTGAAGAAAAAGCAAAAAATAATTTAATAAGAACATTAGAACTTACAAAGCTTATGAAAGCAGAAGTTGAAAAATATGAAAGCATTATAGAAAAGAAAAATGAACTTGAAAGCATAATAAATAATTTAAGTAAGGCTGAAACGGATATGGATAACTTCCTTAGAGCCATGTATACAGAAACTATAAAAAAAGCAGGATTACTTTTTGTTTATAATGGGGGAGAAGAAAGTAAAGTAGAGATAGAGCCTTTCATAAATACATTAAAGGATAAAGAATATCAACATGAAGCTATTTATAGAAAATATATATCTCTTGATGAAAAAGAGAAAACTATTGTAGATAAAACTTCAGATAAGAGATTAGAGCAACTTTCTTTAGAAGAAGATGCTAAAAGTCTTAGAGAAAATGTAAGTGAACTTTTTGATAAGATAAAAGCATCTGTAGAAGATTTAGAAACAAGAAAATATCAGCTTGTTAAAGGAGAGGAACTCTTCCTGTTTTATAGTGATATGCTTTCAAGACTTCAAGAAGTAAAAAAACAATTAGAGTAGAAGCTTAGAAGGTAAGGGTATCCCTTACCTTCAATGTGTTAAAGATGCTCAGGAGGAATTTGTATGGATAATATATTAACTAATTTTGTCAATAATTACGCATTAAATATGGATAAGAAAATTTTTAGTAAGGATGCTCAAAGGAATTCACAAAGTCCTATGCTCTTTGTATTTATAGGGGATAGTGTAATTGAAGCCTCATCCTTTATCAACAATATAAAAGACAGATGGGATAATGGAGAGGGAATAATTTTTATTAATATATCTACTAAAGATATAGAAGATCATTCCAATGTATTTAATGTTCAAATTTCTTATGAGCATAAAGACAAGAATATTTTAAGAAATAGCATAAGAGAGAGATTTTACAGCGATAAAAAATTTCTTCACAAATTAAATGAAAAATTAACTATGGTAAGAGATAAAATGTTATGTTGCGGAGAAATGTTTAATTCCTTTGAGAACCTTGGTATTTCTGTAGTAACAAGGGCAGATGATCCTTTAAATATAATACTTCCAGAAGTATCTATACTTATAAAAAAAAGAATGATGGAAGTTTTTAAGAGTTCACTAATGGATTTATATATACTTATAAAAGAACAAAATGTAGAAGATGAATTTTACTCAAAAGCCTTTGCAGTGAGCTTTTTTAGGGAAATTGAGTACATTCAAAAAAAAGATTTTACCTTCAATGAAAAGATAGCCATATACGGAGAGGATAGGGAGTTGTCTGTAGAAGAAAAGGGCCCTCTATTTTATTTAACATATTTATTAGAAGAGAAGAATGAAAAAGGTTTAATACCTAAAATATCAATGGAAAATAATTATGAGATAATATCCTACATAAGCCTTTTGAAAAACATAGGTATAGAGGGAGAAACTTATTCAGACATAGAAAATCAATATTATGATAATGGCAGATTTAAAGCAAATATAAGCTCTATTTCCTCGGAAAAATTGAGAAATATATATTCAACTGGAGGGCTTTCAAAGGTAAAAACACCTAATGGAGCCATTGCTGCCACTGTTATTAGAGCCTTTTATGATAATGTACTGAATAAGATGATATATTTTTCTAAAAAGGATAGGAATTTTATTGGAAGGATTCTAAAGATAGATGAACATAGCTTAGATTTAATGGGAGAGGGGCTAATACCACAAACTGTAAATGTAAATGATATGATGAGCATAATGACTTCAAAGGGTAAAAATGAGCTATATAGGCTTACAGTAAGGGATGCGGAGGAAAATCTTTACGGTAGAAGATGTGAAGAATTTTTCAATCAAAATTTTATTCAAAGGGCGGAAGAGAATCTACGTAATATAAAACTTGAAAATAAAATAAGAGATTTAATTTATAAGGATATAATAAATAACCCTAGTTTAGGGGTATATTGTTCCTGGCTATGGACATTAGAAGAAGGGGAAGGAATAAAATACATAAGGGAATGTGAAAATTCAATCCAAAAAAATATTGATAGTTTAAATAATCAAATTGAAAATATGTATGAAAATAGGGCATTAGAAGGGTTTAATATTAAAAGTATATTTTTTAAAGATGAAAAGATTAAAGAAGTAAAGAATAATATATTCGCTGTGTATGAGAAGAAAGTTGAAGTTTTAAAGTTTGAGATGATGAAGGAGATCCTCAGAAAGTATGAAGAGATTTTATGTAAAATAAATGAGGAAATTTATATTTATATAAAGGATTTAAATGAAGTTAAAAAGATAGTAAAAGATTATGAGGATGAAATAATAAAAAGCCAAGATGAATATACCGGTCAAAATATAAATGCCTATTATGAGAATCTAGTAAATAGAATAATGACAGAAATGGAGAGTACCCAAGGAGAAGGGTTCTATTTCAATGAAAAGTACATGGGAAATCTTTGTGAAATACTGAAAGAAGGAAAGGATGCTTTGCTTCAAAAACTTATAAAATTTTGTAATAAGTATATTTTATCTAATAAAGAATTTTACAAAGCTTTTGAGGAAGAGTTCAATAAAAGAGCTAATGTGGATGTAGTTGATTCCAATAATAGTGTGCTTTCTAAAGATGAACTTTATAGAAAACTCTTTAATATATTAGATGATAATTCAGCTGTTAAAGCATACATAATGAATTATGATGTGAGAGCATATGAAGAAAAATATTTCTTTGGAGATTATGAAAGCAGTTTTATAAAATATGCTTTTCACTTTGATAGAAATACTAGAAATTATAAAATTGGATACATACATGAAAAAAGAGCTAGTGGAATTGAAAAGTTAAGTTTGATGGGCGGTTTTACAGCTAAAGATGTAGTTTATATTAAAAATGCTTTTGAATGTTATAAGTATTGTATAGAAAAAGGATATAAACTTCATGGAATAGATGAAGATAAGTTACCAGATATAATATAGATATTTTAATATGGAGGGGAAGCCTTGTGATAGAGAAACGAATAAATTTAACCATGGCCATAATGAGCTTAATTGGAGGAGTATTAGGATTCATTATCGGAGAGATTTTATTATCACTATATAAGTATACACTTCCTAACAGTATACTTATGGGCCTATATTTTGGAATATTAGCATTTTGCATAGGGTTTATGTGCTTAATAGCAGAGATGATAAGTCCAAGATTAAATGGCCATAGTTGGAAAAATAATTATTTAAAAACCTCTTTTAAATTTTTAATACCTTGTACCCTAGTGGCTATGTTTATAATGGGAGCAATTTTTCAATTTGTATATGATATGAATATAGGTAAAACTAAGAAAATAAATGATGTAGTAATGCTTTTAGATACCTCAGGAAGTATGAAGGAAACGGACCCAGAGAACGAAAGATTTAAAGCTACTTTAAATTTATTAAATAATATGAAAGAAGATAACAGGGCTTCCATATATAAATTTGATGATAATGTAGAAAAGATATTACCTATGACTGAAGTTACACCGGATACAAGAGCTTATGTAGAAGAAAAGTTAGAAGAGCATAAAAATCCAGTTGGAAATACTAATATGAATCAAGCTCTTAAAGAGGCTTATAAAGAAATAGAGTCCACTTCAAGTAGTGATAGGAGTGCTATGATAATTCTATTGTCCGATGGTGGAGATAACTTTAATCTTAATTCAGAATTTGAGGATACTATGAATCCCATTATAGAAGGAGAAATACCGGTATATACTATTGGAATGTCAAATGGCAACGATTTTTCTATGTTAAAAAAAATATCCAGAGAAACTGGAGGAACCTATCATAATGTAAAGGATGTAAAAGAGTTAAAGGACGTATTTAACGAAATATATAAAAATAGACAGCAAAGACTTCTCGTAGACAAGAGAAATGGAGTTTTTGAGGGAGAAACATTATATATGATACTTAGAATTTTATTAATTGCTATACTTGGAATTCTTATACCTGTATGTGTAAGCTTTGTATTTGATAATAAAAATTTGCTTAAAGGTTTTATAATAGGAGGAAGCATTTCAGGGATATTAGCAGGGTTAATCATTGAATATGGATTTTTACACTTACCATGGATAGGGGGTATGCATAGATTTTTGGCTGATATAATCATAGCTTCAATTTTTACATTTATTCCTGTAAAGGTAGATATAAAGGACTACTCCAAGTCTTCATATTCTAGAAATGGCAAAAAGAGACATGTGGAAGATGAAGAAAAAATTATTAATAAATTCGATTAATGGCTATTAACGCATGGTTAAAGGGGGAGTTTGATGAAGATAAAAGAGTTTGAAGGGGAGGAAAATAAGATAAGCCAAGTAAATTACATCTTAGATAAAGAAAAATTCACAATAAGATGGAACTGGCCCAAAGATATAGACATAGTATATATACTAAAGGTAGATAGCTTTGAAGATTTTTCAATGGAGGGTATTGAAAATAAGCGGTTTAAATTATATACAAAAGAAGAGTATAAGGAATTTAATGGTTATGTAGAGACTATAAAAGAAGTAAAGCAATATAAATTTTTTATTTTCCCAGCCATTGAAATAGAAGATGATGTAGCACTTTTAAAACAACAAAATGGAGGAAATGAAATAATTGTAAGCACAGGTATTCCTAATATATACTACAATATTAATAGCATTAAGAGTATCAAAAGTCTTTTTTCAAAAGAAAAAATTATTGAAATTATAATAAATTCAGATATAGAGCTAAAAAGCGATGTTTTGTGCTATGTAAAAAAGAAAGATTCGCATCCTCTTAATAAAAATGATGGTATACAATTTGATTTTATTCACAATATTTATCCAGGTGAAAATATTATGCCAGAAATAGTTATAGAAAAGGACGAATACATAAAGGTTTTTATAAAGGATGTAGAGAAGTACGGCAATTTATACAATCTTAAACAGAGATAAAAAAATTATAAGTTTTCTGCTAATAAATATAATAATTAAACTGTGAAAGGAACGGATGTTTAATGGGTCTTTTTAGTTTTTTTAGAGGAAATAAAAGTGAAAATAATAATTATAAAAAGGCAACTTACGAAAAAGGACCTTTTATGATAACATGCCCATTTTGCTTTAAAAAATTTAAGACGGAGCAGGTGGTTTTTAGAGCATCTCACTTTGAAAATGGAGATCCTGAATATGAAAAAGCTGTAGATGAATTGTTAAATGAGTATAATAAGAAAGTTGGAAAAGGTGTATTAGGAGAAATAAACCCTATAATTATACCAAAGGATCTTCCAGAAAAGAATAAGACAAGAGTGGATGGAGTGTTAATAGAGATTAGGGATAAGTACGATGTGGCTACCAGTGAAAGACTTTGTCCTTTTTGTCATAATGAACTTCCTATAACCTCAGGAAGGGGACCATCAAAAATTATTTCTGTGGTTGGAGCTTCACAAGCGGGAAAATCTGTTTATATGACAACTCTCTTATACACATTAGAGAAGTACAGCTGTGAGAGAATAAACTCCTCTCTTATTGCAGGAAGTTCCCTATATAATGATGAAATAAGAGAAAATCAAGAAAAGATTTTTGAAAAGAACATAATGTTGGACCCTACCCCTAAACAACATGTGGAACCTTTAATAGAAAATATGAAATTTAAAGATGACAAAATAGCTCCAATTACTTTTATTTTCTATGATATTCCTGGGGAAGGAATGACAGATAAAGATTACATAGAAAAGCATGGGGAACACATTAAAAATTCTGATGGAATAATATTTCTTGTGGATCCTTTGCAAATGAGAACTTTAAGAAAAAAATTAAGCCTTGTAAATAGAGAAATGAAAGGTGATTTTACAGAAAAATATCAAGAGCCTAAGGATATAATAGTTTATCTATTTGAAAATTTTATATCTAAGCAATCTAAAGAGAAGACTAATATACCTACCGCAATTGTGGTTACAAAAAGTGATATGCTGATAAATTTAAATGATGAGGAATACATAAACGCAAATAGCAATATTTTTAGAAACTACGATCATAGTGGATTTTTCAATTTAAACGAATTCGAAAATATAGATGGTGAAGTAAGAAAATTTTTATCAAAAGCAGATGCTTCTTTTAAAGGAGCCATGGATACTTATTTTGGAGTTACTGGATATTTTGCAGTGTCATCCTTAGGATGTAATCCACAAAATTTAAAGATAGATAGCGGTAATAGCGTAAATCCTTTAAGGGTGGATGAACCATTTTTATGGCTTCTCTATCAAATGAATTATTTGGATGGAGGGAGACAATGATACAACAACATTACTATACAAGGGATAAAAAAGGTGCATACAGTAATACTCCAGGATATGATACGGTGGGTAAAAGCATAAATTTAGAGGATGATTTTATAGTTGATGTACTTCACAACTTATGTTTTTATGAAGCACCATCTATTTTAGCTGGAGAAGAGGATATTACAAAATATCCTCAAGCATTATTTTGTGTAAATACGAGAGACAATAGGATGATAATAGGACAATCAGTTTTTGCAGGTAAGGATTACACAGGAAATAGAAATAGATATTTTACACATAACTATATAATTTCGGAAAAAGAAATAGAAAATTATATAGAAAATCCAGAGAAAATAATTTATTTAAATGACTTTGTAGATAATTATAATGTAGACAATGGAAAAATTATTCCAGAGGTTTTAGAAACAAGCATAGAAAAAAATGCAGAAAGTTTTTCATCCATCGATGAGATGTTTAGTAAGACAGGCATAGAGAAAAAAACATTTAAAAAGCTTATTGAAGCCTCTTTTAATGCAGCTTTATATGGTAAAAAGATATATATAGTTTTAGATTGTGAACCAAAGGATTTAAACAATATATCTAAGGAGATATTAACATATCTTTATAAGTGCATTCCACTTGAAGTGAGAAGAAAAATTGGGTTTATTACCTATATGAAAGAACCTCAAAATAAGGATCTTATAAATCTCATGTTCTTAAATAAAGGAAGCATAAAAAGACTTACAACAGAGATAAAAGCAGGATATGTATTTAATTTTGCAGATAATAATTTCTATTTAGAGGACTTAGATAGAGAGAATAGCTTTACGGATTATATTATAAATAATATAGATAAGGTAGATATGCTAAAATATTTTTTTGAAACTTTAGATAAGTTTGATATTAGAAATAAATTAGATATTGAGGAATATAATAGTATTGTTGAGTTTATTTATAGTCAAGGTAACGACTGTTATATAGAAGATATGGAAGTAAAGTATAAAGAATTTTTGAATGCTAATAAGAAAGAAAAGAATTTAAATGAAAGCCTAGGACGCCATGAAGTTACAAATAAAGATGGTTATAGCCATAGTTGTTGTAAAGAAAACATGGAAGATGGAAACAAAAAATATATTTTAGGTTTTAGGAAATTCATAAAAAGAATTAAAGACTTTTATAAAAGAAAATAGGAAACTTTTAAGTTTATAATTACTATAAAAAAGTATATATTTATTTGAATTCGTGGTAAAATATGGGTTGGAGTATAAATTCAAGATAAAAGTTATTTTAAAACTAAAAAATTAACTTTGGAGGAAAATATGAGTTATGTTGTTAATATAATTTTATTTGATGAGTTTGAAACATTAGATGTCTTCGGCCCAGTTGAAATATTAGGGCGTTTGCCAGAAATCTTTAAGTTGAATTTTATATCTCTAGATGGTGGGATTATTTCAAGTTCTCAAGGCGTAAGAATTGATACAAGCACATATGATAATGAATATAATAAAGAAAATATTTTATTTATTCCAGGAGGAATGGGTACAAGAGAAAAAGTTAATGATGAAAAATTAATGGATTTTATAGAAAACATTAGTAAAGAATCAAAATATATTATGAGTGTTTGTACAGGAGCAGCACTATTGGCTAAAGCAGGAATATTAAAGGGGAAAAAAGCTACCACAAACAAAAGAGCCTTTACTTGGGTAATGGATCAAGGAAAAGATATATTATGGATAAAAAAAGCTAGATGGGTAAATGACGGTAATATATTTACTTCATCAGGAGTTTCAGCAGGAATGGATATGACATTAGGATTCATTGAGTATTTAATGGGGAGAGAAAAGGCTATAGAAATTAGTAATGGCATTGAATATAAATGGAATGAAGATAGAGAATGGGACCCTTTTGCCGAATTATATGCATTAGCATAATTAGCTCGTTTATTGTAGAATATGGAATCTTCTTAAAATTTTAATGAAATTTATATTAATATTAAAAAAATAGTTGAAAAATCTATGGAAAAGATTTACAATGAAATAGAATTCTGGATTTTTATAATTCTAATAATTTGTAAGTAACAGGTATTCTTAATGATTTATATACATTTTATATAGTAATGTTCTTAAGAGTTCAATAATATATTTTATTGGGGGAGGGAACCATAATGAGCCTAAATAAATTAAGGTGGAAATCATTAGGGATGATTGGTGTGCAATATGAGTATATTAGAAATTATATAAATGATAAATATAGCATTTGTATTAGTGAAAAAAATTTAGAAGATTTTTCAAATGTCTTTATAGAAAAATATGGTATAATAGATGAAAATGAAATTCTTTTTGATTTTGAAGATGTAGCCTTTAAAAAAGTTTCTGTATTTTATTTAAGAGAAAAAGAACAAGAAGAATTATTGTCACCTATATTAAGAGAACAGTTTAAAATAAATAATAGGTTAAATAATACCATAGATAATAAGGAAGTAAAAAACGTGGATGAGACCCTATATCCTTATTATGTAAATTTTGATGATAGATTTACTACAATCAAAATGGCTCAACTGAGAAAGTATGAGGAAACAGAAGTAGATATGCATAATGTGGTGACAAATATAAATCGAATATATTATCACCATACAAAATTTGTTATTGACCTAAAAGAAGGTATTGTGGCCATGTTTTATAACGATGTTCAGAATGAAGATGATGATGGTAATTCAAAGGGAAAAGCTATAACAGAAAAAAAGCAAGCCTTTTGCAATTTATTTACAGAAGGAGATCAAAATACATTGACTAAGTATAGTTTTGACTGCTACTTGAATAATTACATAAAAGATTATCTAGAATCAATTGAATTAAATGGAGAAAGCTCTAAAGAAGTGATAGTAATTGAAACTTCAGACCCAATAGAACCTAAAAATAATTTAAAGAGTAGTAAAAAAGATGGAAGACATAATGATCATAGATTAGAAGCTATTAAATATGCAGTAGAAAATGAAGATCATACAGTTAAAACCATGGAATGTAATATTGAAAATAGATGGTTTCAATTAAAAAATCAAGGTGAAATTATTTTGAATGTTCCACATTTTGACACGGAGGTAATCCAAAATGTATGCAAAGAAATTTTTCCAAGCTATGAATTATCAACAGAATATGCAATGTCATAGTATCAATAAAAATATAGTTAGGCTCCTTGATACTATAGGTGATAGAGGTGTAACACTTTCTTATGTATCCCAAAAAATAAATAATGACCAAGCCTCAGTATTTAAAGCTATAACTGAATTGCAAAACAAAGGAATAATTAAAAAAATATACTCATCTCAATGCCCTGTTTGTAATTATGAAAATGTGTCTGAAACTGAAGATCAACTGGTAGTATGCAGTTATTGTAAGGAACGTTATTATCCTTATGATAATAATGAGAAATTTAAAATGAGTTTAAACGAATAAATAATGATGACACTTAATTTGAATAGAACTTTAGTTTCAGACTATATATTTTTATTAGGATGTATATTATTGATAGCTTTTTCATTCTATAAAAAAAATAAAGTTGATGATAATAGCTTTTCTTTTAAAATAGTATCTATTGTTAAAAAAGAATATCCTTTGTTTTTATTATTAATAATGAGTTATTTTATTTATAATTATATATATATGAGATCTAAAGGAATAGAATTAAATTTAAATAACTCATATAAGATACTATGGGAACAATGGAACAATCTGCTTTTAAGTACTAGGTTTATTTTAAATGAGATTTTCAAAGTTATATTAAATATAGAAGTTGTGAAAGTATTAATAATAGGATATTTTGCCATTAAAGTATTATTTAATGAAAATATGTTCGAAAATTTTAAGTATATAGTTTCTCAAATTAAGGAAATAAATTATAAAGATATATCTATCAAAGCTCAAGAAGCTGAAAGTATAAAAGATATTAAGGAAAAAGAAATAGAAAATATAAAAGTGCAAGAGAGAGAAGGAAAGATAGATCCAAAATATGCTGAAGAGAAAATAAAAAGTGCAGAAATTAAGGCTGAAATTATTGCAATAATGATTGATAATAATGAAATGGTAAAATATATAGACGCTTTTATAAATAAAGATTCAAAAAATATTATAATACCTAAAAATTTAATACCTAAAATTATATCATTAAGTAATTTAGAAAAATTATTTGTATTTGATTTAACGTTTAATTCCATAAAGCTCACGGGAATTAAGCCAGAAATATATAATATGGTTAAAGAAACATTTGATGAATTAAAGGACAAAGGTATTATTTACTGTACTAATTAAAATAAGTGATTAAAATAAATAATTGGATAAATAAATAAACAATCTCTCTCGACATAGAATTTATATGAGAGGGATTGTTTATTTTTCATCAGACTCCTTATAAATTTAAATAAAATTTAATCAAGTAAATATAACAAGATATCTTCTATAGAGGTATCATTGTAGCTAGGTTCTAAAGTTTTAAATTTTGTTTCTAAGTTAGTTTTAAGGTCATCTATATAACTCAATGTAAAAGGCAAAAAAATTTCTATTACTTTAACATATTCTTTAGAAAAAAAGTTTTTATTATGGGCAATAGCAAAAAGTATCATAATTATACAGTTATTTTTAATAAGTTCTTTCAGCTCTTCTTTGTTGCTTCCTTTAAAGCAGTTTTCATCATCTATTATGCTTATGGTAAGGTTCATTAATTTGTTAGTAATCATATCAAGAGGATATTTTTCAGCTAACTGTGACATTATGGTCATGTGATTGTTCTCTAAATCCCTACCTACATCTTGGAGATCATCGCAGAGTTGAAGCAAAAATCCATATCCATAGGCAAAAATTTCTTCATCCTTTGTCAAAGCCCCATTAATGAGATATCCGTCCACTAAAACAGAAGCTCCACCTTTTTCAATAGATATACCTAAAATATCTTTTTCATAAGGAGCACTTAATACTTCTTGCTGGGTCAAACTTTTCACTTGTCCATCATGGATTAATAATAATTTCTCATAGACTTCTTTATAATTCTCTCTCTTGAATACTGATTCAATATATTCAACTAATTTATATACCTTTTCTTCATGAGAGTTAATACCTTTAATTTTTTCACCTTTTAATCTCTTTGAGAATCGATCATTAAAATTCTTCTTCTCTTCCATAGATATAGATGAATCATCCAGGTAGTTATCAGTGTAAGGATAAAGCATACTGTAACCAAAAATCGCGTTGGTAAATTCAATATCACTATCTATGACCTTTTGGAAAATACTAATTATCCACACATTTCTCATAGCCTGACCTATATCTTTATAATTTAAATTGCTATCAAAACTTTTACATTCCTTTATAAATTCTTTTGTAACTTTAAAGAATCTGCTTTTCATTTCCTTATCTATTACGCCTAATTTAAAAGCATCTTCCTTTAAAATAATATTTTCAATGTAATTATCGGCCTTCTCTTTCCACTTTAGTCGTTCTTTATCCTTCTTTGGGAAGCTTTTTATATGGCTTATCATTAAGTTAATAAAACGGTCAAAGTTTTTTTCGTTTTTATTCTTTTCAAAGCAGGTGGTAGCTTCAATGTTTAATCTTAACTCTGTACTAGAGTTCCACCATATATCTCTATATAAATTAATTAAATAATCAATATTTTTCTTATCATTCATAATCAAAACAAAATAACTCCTATATTATTCATTGTACTTTAATTATACAGGAGTTATCATGAAATTTAAAATCTATTTATAATATTATGGATTATAGGGTTCAGCAGGTGGATATTCCACAGGAAAATATCCCTCTGGTAAATCTCCTTTTACGCAGGTATATAATTCATCGTTGAAATATATGGCGATTTTATCTACACCCAAATTATAACCATAAGTAGCTAGTAAGGATGTTAAGAGACCGCCTTCAGTACTAGACCCTAAGTGCATATGGTCTACATAAGAATCAGAGAACACAACTTTAAGAACGCCAGTTGCTTCATCTAGCGTTGCGGATTTTACCTCTACTTTATCTGTTAATGACAAAAAGTCCTTGTTATAAGAAGTATTTTGCAGCTCTTTTGTCAAAGCGGTGATTAAAGCATTATTTTCTATAGGTAGTGTTTTATCTATATAATAATGTTTTAACTCAGACATATTAAAAAAATACAGTCTACACTTAGTATTTTTCACTGAAGTTTCTTCAGTAATAGCAGGCATCTCATTAGGCCTTTCATTACTTTTACAGCCAATTAAAGCAATAGCAAATATTATAGAAATCACTACTGGAAAAAATCTTTTTTTCATCTTTTCGTGGCAAATTTAACTTTACCACTTTACACCTCACTCTTTTTTAAAATATTTTCTTTGAACAATACATGCTTAGTTATTATATTTTAGTATATCATGATTATGTTACCTTAATAATATATTTCTACATTTAACTTGCTGAGTACTGTCTTTTTTATTGCCTGTAGGTAAGAACAAATTAGTGATATAATATATATTAAAATTATAATAAGAGGTTACAAATGATGAACATGTTAAATGAGTGTAAATTATGTCCAAAGGAATGTAAAGTAAATAGATTAAATGGTGAGGTTGGGTTTTGTGGAGCTAGTGATAAAGTTATGATATCAAGAGCTGATCTTCACTTTTGGGAAGAACCTTGTGTTTCAGGAAAGAGTGGTTCAGGAACCATATTTTTTTCTAATTGTAATTTAAAGTGTGTATTCTGTCAAAACCATTGTATAAGTCAAGAAAACTTAGGCATGGAGATTTCAATTGAAAGATTGGCACAAATATTTTTAGAGCTTCAAGAAAAAGGGGCTAATAATATAAATCTTGTAACGCCTACTCACTATGTGCCACAGATAATTGAAGCATTAAAGCTATCAAAGGCTAAAGGTTTAAAGATTCCTATACTGTATAACTCTAATGGGTATGATAGCTTGGAGGCTTTAAAAGCCTTGGAAGGGCATATAGATGTATATCTGCCCGACTTAAAATATTATAACCCTAAATACTCATTAAGATATTCCAAATCTAGGGATTACTTTGAAAAGGCCTCTCTATCAATAAAAGAAATGTATAGACAGACTGGAAAAGTTATCTTTGATGAGGAAGGCATAATAAAAAAGGGGGTAATAGTAAGGCATCTTATGCTTCCAGGATTATACTTTGATTCTAGAAAGATTATAGATTTCTTATATAAAACTTTTGGCGATAATGTTTATATAAGCATTATGAATCAGTATACTCCAATGTTTAATGCTAAGGATTATCCAGAGATTAATAAAACCTTAGATATGAGACATTATGATGCACTTATAGACTATGCTTTAGAGTTAGGAGTTAAGAATGCATTTATACAAGAAGAGGGAACTTCATCAAAAGAGTTTGTTCCAGACTTTAAAAGCTTTACTGGAGTATAAGATAGATAACTATATTGATTTTCATGGAGGAAGATAAATGTCAAAGCAAATTATAATTGTTCTTGTGCTTACATTCATTATATATGTGATATCAACTTTAGCATATTCAGTAAGAATTGTAGCAGTAAAAACAGGACGAATAGCTATATCATTTGCGGTGTTTAATATATTTGCCTTAATTTCTAGGACTGCCAACACGATTCAAGCCCCATTAATGGCTAAAACAATTGAAAATAGCATAAAGATAGGTAATACAGAAGGCTTATTGCATGTTTTTAGATGGGTGCTATTTTCATCAACATTAGCTACAATTGCTGGTGCTTTATTGATGCCTACATTTATAAAAGTATTTGGGAAAGCGGTAGAGTCATTTAGTGTTCATCGCTCTATACCCAAATTATTATTACATGGATTTTCTAAATCAGGCATAGAGCAATTTAAAAAAAGTGTTACTATACCCAAAAGAGATAATTTTGTTCATTTAAAAAGTTTTAATAAAATGCCAAAAAAGATTATTTTATTAAATACAATAGCTTTTTCTATATCTACAGTTGGTGTGTTGGCCTCATTATATGCTGGATGTTTAAACCCTGAATTAAGGACCACATGCAGTACTTTATCCTCTGTCATAAATGGATTTTCTACAATATTAATGTTTATATTTATAGATCCGTTCATATCAATGCTGACAGATGACGTAATAAAAGGGGACTGCACGGAATTGCAATTCAATAGGTGCATAATATTTATAGTTGGTGGATTAATTGTAGGTACTATATTATCACAAATATTATTAGTTCCATCAGCAAGGTTAATTGGGTTTGTAGCAAGATTAATTTAAGTTGCAAAACTTATATATAAAATATAATTATGGGGTGAGGTAAATGTCAAGATTTATAGACTTAAGTCATTATTTTGAAGATGGAATGCCGGGTTTTAAAATGAAGGATGAATCTGGGAAGTTAATACAATACACAGCTCAAATAAAACCTTTTATAACTCATGAACAGTCGGCACCTAACTATGAAGGGAAGGCTTGTTTTGAGATAACAGAGATAACCTTCCAAACTTCAATAGGTACATATCTGGATTCTCCATACCATCGCTACCCTGAGGGGAGAGACATCAGTGAAATTGAAATAAATGAAGTTGTACTTCCAGGTGTAGTTATAGATGTAAGGGCCAGGGAAGAGTTTGAATCCATAGGAGTTAGCATTATTCCTGATGGGCTTGATTTAAGGGGCAAAGCTGTTTTATTTAATTTCGGATGGGACAAGCATTGGGGAGAGGAAAAATATCATTCTTATCCATACATATCTGAAGAGCTTATAAACTTTCTTATAAGTTCAGGAGTAAAGCTTGTAGGAGTAGATACTATAAATATAGATAGTTCTAAAAATCCCGAAAGACCTGCTCACACTTTATTTTTAAAAAATGAAATTCTCATAGTTGAAAATTTAACGTCATTAGAAAAATTATATGACCATGATTTTAGATTCTTTGCTGTCCCTTTAAAAGCTAAGAAAACTGCAGCTATGTCAATAAGAGCATTTGCAGAGATTCAATAGGGAAAATTAATTAGTACATTTTAACATACATGTTTATACAAAGGGGAAATATTATATGGACAAATTTATAATAAGAGAAATAAATGAAGATGAAAAGATTCCTTTTGATTTATTGCTTTTAGCAGATCCTTCTATGGAAGCTATAAAAGATTATATTAGTAGAGGGGAATGTTATGGTGGTTATATAGAAGATATTATAGTTGGTGTATATGTTCTAATAAAAACAAGACCTTTTACCATGGAGCTTGTAAATGTAGCAATAAAAGAAGAGTTTCAAGGAAAAGGACTAGGTAAAAGAATAGTAATGGATGCTATCCATAGATCTAGAGAGAAAAAAGCTAAAACTTTAGAGGTAGGTACTGGGAACTCAAGTATATCACAGCTAGCGCTTTATCAAAAATGTGGATTCAGAATGAAAAGCATAGATAAAAACTTCTTTATAAAACATTATGAAGATAAGATTATAGAAAATGGCATAGATTGTGTGGATATGATTCGTTTAAGTCTGGATTTATAAAATTAAATATAAGTATATCATTATGCTTAAATTTATGATAAGAAGTTGTTAAATAGCCATAGTTAGCATAGTTATTATAGTTTCAAAATATCAAGTGTTTTCTAATATATACGATTATTTACATGGAATTAAAATTACGAGAAAAGAGGGACAAATTTATGGGTATTTTGATATTAAGCATAGTGATAGGATTATTTATTATTTTATGTACAATGGCAAAACCTAACTTTTTTTGGAACCATAGAAAAGCTAGGGGTTTAAGAAGGTTATTCGGGGATGGTTTTACAAGCATTTTTTATTTTATTATTTCTATAGCAATCATTGCTTTAGGTATATTGAATTACATGTACCCAGATGAAAATAATCTTTCAAAAGGGTATAAGTTACACATGGATGGCAAGTATGAAGAAGCTCTTGCTTATTACAAGAAGGAAATAGACATAGATCCTTATAGTGATGTAGCTTATAATAATGCTGGCTGGGCTTTGAATGATTTAGATAGATATGAAGAAGCTATAACTTACTGTGATAAGTCGATTGAGTTAGAGCCAAAGTCTGCGGAACCATATGCAAATAAAGGTAATGCCCTATTAGCATTAGGTGAATATGAAGAAGCTTTAGAGAATTATGACTTAGCGCTAAAATATGATGCGAAATGTTCATATGCATATTATGGAAAAGGCGTTATAAACTATGATTTAGGAGAATATGAAAAAGCTATAGATTGTTTTGAGGAGTATGAAAAATTAAAACCTAAGGATATAGATGCATATTATTACTTAGTGGAATCTCATTACAATTTAGGAGACTTTGAAACAGCAATAACTTATTATGATAAAATTATAGCTATAGATAAAAATGAAGAAGTTGTATATTTATATAAAGCCGATGCATTGTATTATTTAGATGAAAATGAAGAGGCAATAAATTGTTACCAAAAAGCCATAGAGTTAAATAATGAATTTTCCGAGGCCTTTTATGGTAAAAGTAGAGTATTAGCGAGATTGAATAGAATTGATGAGGCATTAATAGATTTGGGTAAATCAATTGAATTTGATGAAGAATACAAAGAGTACGCTAAAGAAGATGAGGCATTTGATGATTTGAAAAGTAATGCAAAATTTATTTCATTGATAAAATAATAATTATGTTATAAAAGAAGAATAAAGAAATTAAAAGGAACTAAAATAAATTTAAAAATTAAAAGAAATTATCTATGAAATTAGATGTAAAATATTAATCTTCATTAAATAGTTTAAGGGAGTGAAAGATAATGAAGGAGATTATCGATGATATTTGGCCAGGAGTAGCTATTATTATTTTTGATAAAGATAGAAGGGTTCTATTACAAAAACGTGCAGATGTAGGGTTATGGGGAATTCCTTCAGGGCATGTGGAACCTGGAGAAAGTGTAATGGAAGCTGCCATTAGAGAAGTAAAAGAGGAGACAGGATTAAATATTAATATCACGCGATTGATAGGCGTTTATTCAGATCCTAAGTCTCAAGTTTTTAAATACCCAGATGGGCATGTTACTCACTTTGTAACAACATATTTTGAAGGGGAAGTTATAGATGGACAACTATCCTGCTCTTCACCGGAAACTTTGAAATTAGAGTATTTTAACACTGACAATTTACCTTCTAACATTCTACCAATGCATCCTCAGTGGTTAAATGATGCACTATGTGAACAAGAAACACCTTTTGTTCGCTAAAAAATATTATAGATATTTTGATAAGTAAACTCTACATAAACCTATAATTATTTTGTCTATAAAAGGGGATGTATTGATGGAGATTATAAAATTAAATCAAAATAATATTGATGAAGAACATATTTGTTGTGCCATTTCCGATAAAAAGTGTAAAGAAGGATATCTTAAGAAAAAGCAATGGATTAAAGAGAGAATAGATGAAGGATATGTTTTCAAAAAATATGATGTGAGACATAAAGTTTTTATTGAATATTGTCCTGCAGAAATATCCTGGCTGCCAGTTAACGCTCCTAATTATATGGTGATTAACTGTTTTTGGGTAGCGGGTAGCTATGGAGGGAAGGGATATGGTAAAAACTTATTAAATGAATGTATTAAAGATTTAAAAGATAAGGATGGTATTATTCTTTTATCTAGTGATAAGAAAAGACCATATTTAGCGGATAAGAAGTTCTTTTTAAAGCAAGGCTTTGAAATATGTGATACAGCACCTCCTTATTTTGAATTATTAGTATATAAGAATAATCCTAATGCTATTACTCCGACTTTTAATGAGTGTGCAAAGAACAACATATGTGAAAATAAGAATGGATTAGCAGTATATTATTCTAATAGATGTCCATATACGGAGTATTATACAAATATAGTATTAAAGGAATTAGCGCAAAAAGAGGGAATTCCACTTGAAATTATAAAGATAAATACTAAGGAAGAAGCAATGAACATACCTACAGCATGCAGTATATATAGTCTATTTTATAATGGTAAATTTATTACAAATGACATCATAAACGAAAATAAGTTCTATAAACTTATGGATAAGATAAGATAGATGTTATTGAAAAGTGATAAGTATAGTTAGAAAAAATTATTATATAAGTATTTTAAAATTCTAGTAAAAAGAAGGTGCTAAAAAGTACCTTCTTTTTTAATTATTGAGATGATAAAATATAAATAATGAAGGTATAAGAAGAATGGAATAAATAAAAAAATTGGAGGATAAGATGGAAAGAAATTTATATGAATATAAAGGAAAAATATTTAGACATTTTAAAGGAGATTTATACTTATTATTAGATGTTGCTATACATTCAGAAACAAGAGAAGAATTAGTAATATATAAAGCTCTTTATGGGGAGTGTGGAGTATTCGCAAGACCTTATAATATGTTTAATGAAGAGGTGCCAAAGGATAAGGAAAATCCTACAGGACAAAAGTATAGATTTGAATATGTTCAAATTGAAAGTGTAAAAAAATAGATGAATTAAATATTTTATTTTATAAAAACGGAAGTATTAAAATTATTAGCTATGGCGTAAGCTTATAAAGTAAGTGACGCTTGGTTTTATACGCAGTGAGAGGTAATACTGTATTTTTAGTTAGGGTAATGTTAAAATATAGATAATAAAGAAAATATAGTATGTATAATATAGAAATAATTGATAAATAATGGAGGGTATTATGGCAAACTATATGCTTGAATTAAGAGAAATTGTAGGATGTAGGCCACTTATTCAATGCGGTACAAGTGTTGTTATAAGAGATGAAAATAAAATTTTATTACAATTAAGAAGGGATAATAATAAATGGGGGTTACCTGGTGGCTCAGTAGAAATTGGTGAAAGGGTAGAAGAAGCTGCCACTAGAGAAGTTAAGGAAGAAACAGGGTTAGAAATACACTCAAATAATCTAAAATTGTTTGGTGTTTTTTCAGGGGAAGGGCAGCATTATATATACCCTAACGGCGATGAAGTTTATAATGTTGTTACTGTATTTATATCAGATAAGCATAGTGGAGAATTAGACTTAGAAAATGAAGAAAGTATTTCTTTACAATTTTTTGAGTTAGATGAAATACCAAGTGAAATAAATCCACCGGATGTAGAGATTATAGGAAAATACATTAATGATGTTGAGATTAAAATCAGAGGATAGGAAGATATTAAGCTAAAAGTTTCAAATGAAAATAGATATTATAAATAGTTATTATGGAGGGATAAATTATGTTTAATAAAAATTCTAATGGAAGATTTGATGTGATTTATAAAGAGGGTACAATATCAGGAATTAAAATAATTGTAGATAAGAAGACAGGAGTGAATTACTTGTTTTCCTGGGATGGATACGCTGGAGGAATTACAGTGCTTTTAGATGGGGATGGTAAACCTGTTGTTTCATCTATAGATGATTGATATCATATAATTTACAAGAGGGGGGAAGAGCATTGAAATTTATTAAGTCTGAGATGCCATTAAGTGAAGAATTTAATCCTGCTCAAGGAAATTGGATAAAAGCAAAAGAACCTAGTCAAGATAAATATCTGCTATATTCTGTTCCAATAGCAATTATAACTTGGATTATTATGTGGGTTATTGCCATAATTTTATTTAAGCAAATTAGGGTTTTTAGCTTTATCTATTTTATTATATCTTTTATACTCATCATCCCAATTCATGAGACTATTCACGCATTAGTTTTTCCAGAGAGCATAAAATCAGATAATGTTATATTTGGCATGTGGTTAGAGAAGGGAATATTTTATGCTTACTACGAAGGGGAGATGAGTAAGAAAAGATTTATATTATGTTTATTAATGCCGCTTATGGTTTTGTCTGTGATTCCCATAATTTCAATGTGCTTTTTAGGATGGAATAAATTCGTTTTTAATTTGGCTCAATTAAATGCTCTGCTCTCCTGTGGGGATATATTAGGTTTTTTTATTATGACTTTCAATTTACCTAAAGGAGTAATTGTGAGAAATAAAGGATGGGAAACATATTATAGATTTTAATTAATGGATAAAAAAGAAATTATGGGGGGATAAACATTATGAATAGTAGCTTTAAATTATCATCAAAAGCAGAAATTTTTGTTTTAGGCACATATCATTTTGACCCACCAGAAAATGATTTTATAGATTTTAAAGTGTCAAATATATTATCCTCAGAAAAACAAGAGGAAATAATTGAAGTAGTAGATAAATTAAGTCGCATAAATCCCAATAAAATAGCTGTGGAAGAATGTTTAAGATGGGATAGAGTATTGAACAATTCATATAGGCAGTATTGTAATGGAAACTATTCTTTAAATAGAAATGAAATTCATCAGTTAGGGCTTAGACTAGCAAAAATTATGAATCATCCAAGGGTTTATGCAATAAATGAGGAACTAGAGTTGCCCTTTGAGGATGCAATGGAGTATGCTCAAGAGTTTCAAAAGGATTTTTATAATAATTTTATTAGAAAAACCAATGAAATTGATAGTACAGTAAATAATTTAATAAAAACTGCAACAGTTATAGATGTGCTAAAATATTTAAATACTCCTCAATGGGTTATGGAAAATCATAGTCTTTATGTAGATTTTGCCTCTATTGGAGCAGGTGACACATATTGTGGTGCTAAAGTTCTTTCAACTTGGTATGAAAGAAATATACGTATATTTGGGAATCTAAAAAGTATAGTAGAACCAGGAGATCGAATTTTAGTAATATATGGAGCGGGGCATAAAGCAATACTGAGTGAATTAGTCAGTTCCTGCAGCAATATGGAATTGAGGGAAGTTTGTAATTATTTATAAGGTGAGCGATATTTATTTTTAAAATTTATGTTCAATAAGATTTCCAAGGGGGAAAGGTATATGGTGATATTTTTATACATTATATTATTTGTTTTATTATACATAATTATAACTGAGGCAATAAATAGATCTTTAACTACTACATTATTAAAGGAAAACCTAAAAGTACTAGTAGAAATAAGAGAATTATTAAAGAATAAAAATTTAAATAATTAATAAATATGGATGGCGTTATTAAAATTAAGAGATGATGGCATAATCAGTGAAGAAGAATACAAAATTAAAAAGGATGAAATTATGAAAGAAAAATGGTAAGAGGATAGTTAGCATAATCAAATTGTTGGAAATAAATTTTTATAAAAATATAATTTAGCGAGGTAAAGAACATGGATAATAAAATAGCAGTAATATACAAATCTAAATATGGTAGCAGTAAAAAATATGCTCAGTGGATATCGGAGGAAGTAAAGGGTGATTTGTTTGATGCTTCGGAGATTAAGGCAGAAAAGTTAAAGGAATATGACATTATTGTTTATGGTGGAGGACTTTATGCTAGCGGTATTTCAGGAGTATCTCTTATAACTAAAAATTTGCATATTTTAAAAGATAAAAAAATAATAGTATATACGGTAGGACTTGCTTCCACAGATAAAAAAGAAATTTTTATCCCAATCATAGAAAAAAATTTCCCTAAGCCCATGGGAGAAAACATAGAGTTTTTCCATTTTCGTGGCGGAATAGAATATAAAAAACTAAGTTTATTGCACAAATCCATGATGTCAATGCTTAAAAAGGTAACGGCTAAGAAATCTGAAGATGAATTAACAGATGAAGAAAGAGAGTTTTTAGCTACCTATGGAGATAAAGTAGATTTTACAGATAAAAATACAATAACACCTTTAGTTAATTATATTAATAATTGCATATAGGTCATTAAATAGAATCCTGTAAGAAAAAAGAGTGTTGTCTTTGGTCAGAAGGGGGATATAGAGGTGAAAAGAAATTTTGTATCAAAAGCTTTAGCTGCTAGTTTAACAATGATTATATCTATATCAATGGTTGCTTGCAGTAGTTCTACGAAACCAACTATAGCTCATAATAGAAATGGCAAATGGGTAAATGATATTACTTATCTAGAAGAGCAGTTACCCAAAAGACATAAGAATTTATTTTTCAAAGTAAAGAAAGAGGATTTTTATATAGATATGGATGAGTTGAAAAACAAGGTAAATGATTACTCAGATGAAGAAATTAAAGTTCAATTAAGTAAAATAATTGCATCAATAGGAGATGGACATACAATGGTATATCCTAATATAGAAACTATATATCCATTAAAACTCTATTGGTTTAAAGAAGGAATTTATGTTATTGATGCACCAGAGGAATATAAAAATACTATTAATCTTAAATTAGATAAAATAAATGGCAAGGATATATCGGAGGTATTGGAACTATTAAAACCTATTATATCACATGAAAATTCTCCTCAATTTAAGAATTTGGCGGTAAGATATTTAATCATGCCTGAAATATTAAAGGGACTAAATATTATAAATGAAGATAAAATAAATATGATTTTTTTAGATGAAAAAGGAAAAGAGATAAAAGTTGATATAGAACCAGATGAAGTAGAAAACATAAAATATATAGGACAGATGGTAGAGGATAATAATAATCCCCTATATTTACGTAATCCATATATAAATTACTGGTATGAATACATTAAGGAAGAGAATACTTTATATTTTCAATACAATTCCTGCTCAGAGATGGAAGAAAAGCCTTTCAAACAATTTACAAGAGAAATGTTTGATTTTATAGATAATAACAAGGTTGAGAAGCTTGTTATTGATTTAAGACATAATGGAGGAGGGAATTCTACCATTATGAATCCATTCTTCAAAGAGCTAAAGAAAAGGGAAGAATTGAATGGTAAGGATAAGCTATATGTTGTAGTAGGAAGAAGAACTTTTTCTTCGGCTATATTAAACGCTTTAACCTTTAAGAATAAAACACAGGCAACTTTTATTGGAGAACCTACGGGAGGGAAGCCTAATCACTATGGCGAAGTTAAAGAATTATATTTGGATAATACGGGAATTACGGTTAGTTATTCAGTTAAATATTTTAAAAACTCTAAAGAAGATACGGATTCTTTAATGCCAGATATTAATGTTGAACCTAGTATAATAGATTATATAAACAAAAAAGATGCTGTAATTGAAAAAATATTAAATTAGAAAGAAGGGAAAAGTTTGAGTTTACCACAAAATAAAAATATTAAGTATATAATTGGAGAAGAAGAATTATTAAATTCAATACAATCCTTATGGGAAGAATTAAATCAACATCACGAGGAAAAATCTCCTTATTTCAAAGAATTTTATAGCATTAATATCTTTGAAAATAGAAAGAAAGGACTCATTGAAAAATCACAAGGCGGTAGATTAAGAGTTCATTTAGCTAAAGATATAAGTATGAATAAAATTATAGGATATTGTGTGAGCTCAATAACTGATGATGGTATAGGAGAAATTGATTCTATATTTGTACGAAAAGAATATAGAAAACTTAATGTTGGAGATTGTTTAATGTCTTCTGCATTGAGTTGGATGAATGAAAATAAAGTGAAATCAAAGATAATTGGAGTGGTTAGCGGAAATGAGGAAGCATTGGGTTTTTATAAAAAATATAACTTTTATCCAAGTACAATTATTTTAAAAGAAAAGTAAATTATCAGGTTGAATTACCTATGATCTACATGTATTATAGTGACTGATGTAGAATATATAAAAACATAGAACTGGAGCGTAACCAATGAAGAAATTTAAGAAGTTTTATATTGAAATTACAAATGTATGCAATCTTTCCTGTAGCTTTTGTCCAAAAACTAATAGAACTCAACAGTTTATGACGATAGAAACCTTTGAGAATATACTAGAACAAATTAAGCCTTACACAGAATATATATATTTTCATATAAAAGGAGAACCTCTACTTCATCCGCAAATAGATGAGTTTTTAGAGATAAGCTATGAGAAGGGTTTTAAAGTAAACATTACTACCAATGGAACTCTTATAAAGAAAGCAAGAGAAAAATTAATTAATAAGCCAGCTTTACGGCAGATTAATTTTTCATTGCACAGCTTTGACGGAAACAATATGGTATGTGATAAAGAGGAATATATTAAGGATATTATAGATTTTACAAAAGAAGCTAATTCTCATACTGATATGTTAATATCCTTTAGATTATGGAATTTAGATAAAGATAATATAACAAATCTTCAAAGAGAGATAAATCGCGATATTTTACAGATAATTGAGGAGGAGTTTAATTTAGATTATAGGATTGAAGAAAAAATTGAACCAGGCAGGGGAATTAAACTTAAAGAGAGAATATATTTAAATCAGGATTATGAATTTCAGTGGCCAGATTTAAAAAATCTAAATAGGAGTAGCCAAGGTTTTTGTTATGGACTTAGAAATCAAATAGGTATATTAGTAGACGGAACAGTAGTCCCTTGTTGTCTTGATGGAGAGGGTATAGTGAATTTAGGAAATATTAATGAAAGCAATTTTTCAAAAATAGTAGAAGGAGATAGAGCAACCAATATTTTAAATGGATTTTCCAGAAGAGAAGTGGTAGAAGAACTATGCAAAAGCTGTGGCTATAGGGAAAGATTTGATTAAGCTTTATTATTATAAAATCAATTGATAATTCAAATAGAGAGGAAAAACTTGTTATAAATAAAAAGGTTACTAAGGAGGAATGAAAATGAGTGATACTAATAAATCTATTAAAAGAGAATTGATGGAATGGGCATTTGTCCTTGTATTTTCTATAGTTATTACATTCATTATAAAAAGTAATGTATTTGCTATGCCTATGATATTAGAAAGTTCTATGGAGAATACTGTTTTTGAAGGAGAAAGAATATTTGAATATAAACTAAATTACTTATTTAAAGAACCTAAAAGAGGAGACATTATAATACTAGACAAATATGAGGAAAGTAAGGGAATAATCCACAATACATATACTGATGCAAAGGAAACTTTAGATTCTATTTTGGGACAAGGTAAAAAGAGATATTTGATTAAACGTGTTGTAGGAATACCAGGAGATTTAATAGATATAAAAGAAGGGTATTTATATGTAAATGGAGAAAAAATAGAGGAAAATTATATCAAAGAACAGGGAGAAACTTATACTGGTGCATTCTCACTTCCCATAAAAGTACCTGAAAACAAAGTATTTGTATTAGGAGATAATAGAGAAGTAAGTCTAGACAGTAGAGATCTAGGACCCATAGATTTTAAGCAGGTTAAAGGTAAGGTATTATATAGAATATGGCCAATTGATAAGATAGGCAGTATGTATTAAGCTATATAAGATTAGTTCACAATTATAAGTTTCTACAAAGATAATTTGGTTTTCAAAATAGAGAGCTAAGTACGTAGTGAAGTCGCTCCAGAAAAAGTCGCTATTTCACTACATATTTAGCTCTTCTTATTGCAGCGAAACAACATAAGAAGCATTGCATAGCATTTTTATTTGTTTTACCTCTAAATTAATTTCTCAGTTGTGGGTTTTTAATTATTATTTATTGCATAGATTAAATACTTGTGTGTGCTATTATTAAATACGCTAATCCATATTTCACCGTCGCCAACCATTACTCCATTATCGTTTACGAAGGTTTCCTCAACCTTTTGATTGGCTAGTTTAGCTTTAACGTTATCATTAAAGATTTCATCATAATTTTTTATAAATTGATTCTTAGTTTCTATAGCTACTTTTTTTCCGTCTATGTGTACATTGATAGGAAAATTTATATATTCAGATACTTTTTCTTTATCATCAGAAGCTACTAGTTCTTTGATCTTATTAAAAGCATCTTCAAATTCTGATGGATTATCTATACCTGCTATGGAATATCTATTGGTAATCTTATCCTCATCGGTTTTCACATCTGGATTAGTCTTAATGTCAGAGTTTTTTGTAGTGTTATCCTTAGTTTTATCATCTGGATCTGTAATAGTTATATTTTCTTTATTTTTATTATCAACAGCAGTATCAGATCTTTTGTTTCTACATGCAGATAGTGAAACTACGGTTAAAGCAGATATAATTATACTTACTAATTTTTTATTCACAAAGCTCACTCCTAATATCTATATTTAGTATATATTATAATATTAATTATAATAAGTCTGGTAAATTAATGGTTACAAATAAATTACATTAGATGATTGTTAATAAATTTGTGGTAAAATATAGTTAAGTGATATGAAAATTGAGAATTTTTAAAACTAGCACGGAGGGTTATATATGTATGAGTATAAATATGAGTCTTGTAATTTAGGTGGTGTTTTTACAAATGCTAATCATCATGAAATAATCGATAAATATGCAAAAGAAGGATGGAGATTGGTTCAAATAGTTCCTACCTATTACAATGGAAATGGAAAGCCTACGGCGTATGAAATAATTTTTGAGAGGAAAGTGGAATAGTGTTTAGGAGGGGATAATATGAAAATCAATAAGTTAATAAGTAAATTTAAAATGATATTTATCATATGTATTTTATTAAATGGAGTATTATTTGTTTCTTGTAGAAAAAATAACTCTGATAAATTATCAAGTAAAAAGGGTGGTATAATTACTCAAAGCAAGTTAACGCCTGAAGAGGAAACATTAGTTGAATCCTTATCAGATAAGTATTTTATTTTTGATGTGAAACTTGGTAAGGAAAAATATCAGTGGGCAGAGCTTTGGGTGGATGAATATGAAAAAGGAGTAAAAAAAGAAAAGATTTTTTGGTTTGGTGACGATGCAAATAGTGAGAATAAAAAAGATAGTAGAATTATTATTTCTATAAATGATAATGTAAATGATGATGATAAAAAAGAAATTTGGTCTTTTGCTTTTGCAAATAGTAATGGAATGACTAAAGCCAAATCTACTATCCCTAAAAAAGAAGGTGAAATAGCTTCCACTTGGGGTAGTGCTGAAAATTTAGAGATAAGGGAAGGGGATACTTTATACCTTGCAGCTATATTATATTCAAAAGGTGATTCATTTAGAAGTTTACCACAAGAGTTTTTTAAAGAACCAGAAAAATATGAAAAAGAATTATCGGAATATGATTATGCATATATAGTAAAATGTAAATTTTTAAAAGAATATAAGGATCATATTGAAAAGATAAATATAGATGAAGTTAACTCTATTGATATAAAATTTGACGATATTTTAAAGGAGACTTACAAAAAACAAAATAATACAAAAGAGATTGAAAGATTTATAAATGCTTATAATAATTCATCTCCATTTATATTTGAAGAAGATGAAAATGGTAAAAATCATATTAATGTAACTATAAAATTAGAAAATGGAGAAAAAATTCTTTTAAATGGAGGAACGAAAGAATTTATTAATGTAACTAAAAATGGACAAGAAATGAGTATAACTGGTGAAGATATAATAAATATATTTAAAGAATTTTCAAGTGGATTTAATAATGATTAAGTTTGAGCTAAGATATATAATAAATAAAGAACGGATAGAAATGAAGAAAAAATGGGAAACTTATTTTGAGAGGTGATATTTATGAAGGAAATAGTATTAGCAGGTGGATGTTTCTGGGGATTAGAGGAATATATATCTAGAATTAATGGAGTATTAGATACTAAAGTAGGATATGCTAATGGGCAACTAGAAAATCCAACTTATGAACAAGTTTGCAAGGGAAGCACAGGTCATGCAGAAGCATGCTTTGTAAAGTATGACGAAAATACAATAGGATTAGAAGAACTTTTAAGAAAATTTTGGGATATTATTGATCCTACAGTTATTAATAAACAAGGACCAGATATTGGACATCAATATAGAACGGGGATATATTATTTAAAAGAAGAAGACTCAGATATTATATTAAAAAGTAAAGAGAAAGAGCAAAAGAGTTATTCAAAGCCAATAGTTACGGAAATAGAGTCCCTTAAAAGTTTCTATCCAGCAGAAGAATATCATCAAAAATATTTAAAGAAAAACCCAGGAGGGTATTGTCATATAAAACTATAGATAAATTTTAGGCTATTAATAAATATAAATTATTAATAGTCTAATTGCTTTCTATATGTAAATTGTATTTTCTATAAATTGGATATAATCATATATAAAGGTGTTGAGAAAATGGTTTCTTTCAATAATGGAGATAGCATAGCAGAACGTTTTCATTGAAATAGACTAAAAAACAGCCCAAACCCCTCATAAACGGAGGGGGTTGGGCTGTTTTGCTTTTTAGTCAATCACAGCGTAGTTTTTCTTTTTTAACTGTTTCTAAAATATTTTTAATTTCCCCCAGTCTTTGAATTCTTTTTAAAAATCTATGCCAAATTTAGCACCATATTCTTAAGTATCTCGTCATAATAATCAAAAAAGATAGTAATTCTGGCGCAAAATTATGAAATGGTCTAATTTTCTGACAAAATTCTTGATATTTAATCATGATTATATTATAATCATGATTAAATAAATCGAATTAAGTTATTAATTTGATAGGAAGGAGGCGTATTATATGGATAATGTGGACATTAAGAAACAGCGTGTAATGACCTATTTTATTGAGGCAACTGAAAAACTTTTAAAAGAAGATAGCATTGATGGTTTATCTATACGGAAAATAGCATCAGAGGCAGGTTATAATAGTGCAACCTTATATAATTATTTTGAAGACCTTGAACATTTGGTTTTATTTGCATCTGTTCGTTATTTGAGAGAATATATAAGCACTTTGGGGCAAAATATAACTCCAAAAATGAATGCTTTAGAGAAATATCGAACTATTTATTCAACTTTTAATTATTTTGCTTTTAGATCTCCTGAAATTTTTCATAATATGTTTTTTGGAAAGTATAGTTCCAAGCTTTCACAAGTAATTTACCAATATTATGAACTGTTTCCTATGGATTTAGAAGGGCATGATGACACTCTCAAATTAATGCTTAAGCAAGGTAACATGTATTTAAGAGATGAGCCTGTTATGAAAGAGCTAGTTAAAGAAAAATATGTAAGCTCTCTAAAAACTCAAATGACCTTAGATTTAATAATACGTACACATCAATCTTTCTTGTATGAAGCTTGGGCAAAAGGGGATAGAATCGATGCAGACGAGCATAATAAATCATTTTTAAAGTTATTTGATTACATAATGGAGATGGCACATTAAACTTTTTTAATAATTAAATGTTAAAGGGGGAGCTATATTTGGAAATAATGCCTTTTAAAAACCTAGAAGAACTTCTGCAAAATAGAATATTTTATTACTTTAATCAAATTTGTCAAATTCCACATCAGAGCTACAAAGAGAAAGAGTTAAGTGATTTTTTATTAGGTTGGGCTAATAACTTAGGGCTTAATGCAGTACAAGATAAGCACAATAATATTTTCATTAAAAAACCTGCATCAACAGGTTATGAGGGTATTAAACCTGTTATATTACAAGCTCATATTGATATGGTCTGTGAAAAAGATCCGGAAGTAGCTCATGATTTTTCTAAGGATCCCATTGCTCTGCAACTAGATGGAGATATATTATCAACTGGTAAAAAGACTACTTTGGGGGCAGATAATGGAATAGGTGTTGCAATGGCCATGGCTATATTGGAATCAAATTCAATTGACCATCCACCTATTGAAGTGCTTTTTACAACAGCGGAAGAAGAGGATTTGAGTGGTGCTATTTCAGTAAATCCTTCGTGGTTTTCAACAAATAGATTAATCAATTTAGATCATGCGGTAGAAGGTGAAGTCATAGCTGGAAGTTGTGGTGGAGTGGGAGTAAAATTTACATTGCCAAGTGAGTTTACTACTTTCCCAAAAGAATTTAAGGCTTTTAAAGTAAGTTTGGATGGACTAACTGGAGGTCATTCAGGTGAAGATATTCATAGGGGACGTGGTAATGCAAATGTCTTATTAGCACGATTATTACATGAGTATAAAAATAAATTTAATTTCCTCATTGGAGATATATGCGGGGGTAACTTTAGGTTGGCAATACCAAGGGAGGCTTACGCAACAATTATTATAGATCCTGAAAATATTGATATATTAAAAGATACAACAAATCGTATTAAAGCTTACCTCGATGAGGAATATTTAGAAGCAGAACCGAACTTTAAAATAGAATTACAAGAAACTACCTTTGAATCTGAGGCAATTACAGAGTCAGGAGTTAGTAATATAATAAATGCAATAATATTATCTCCAAATGGAATTGAGGAGATGAATGGCACAATGAATGTTGTTGAAAGCTCTTGCAATTTAGGGGAGCTCTATATGCTTGATGACTGTATTAACTTTGTTTATGAAATAAGAGCAGCTAAAAATTCCAGTTGTGAATATGTATATGAAAAAATAAACATTATTTCAAAACTGTTAGGAGCAAATACAAGCCAATTTGCGAAATATCCTGGTTGGGCCTATAGACCTGATTCAGAATTAAGAGACCTAACGCAAAAAACATATAGAGATATATTTGGAAAGGAAATGAAGAGTTTAGTTGTACATTGTGGGTTAGAGTGCGGATGTTTTTATCCTAAAATACATAATTTAGATGCTATTTCAATAGGTCCTAACATTTGGTCGCTCCACTCACCTTCCGAATGCGCCAGTGTATCTTCAATAGACAGAGTTTTTATGTTGCTATGTGAAATCCTAAAAAATCTAAAATAAATTACCCTATCATAATTTGTATAGCTAATTTGGTATTAAGAAAAGAGTTTGATAGATAGGTTGACAGAAACTAAGTGTGTATATAAAACAATGTAAAAAATATAAAAAATATAATAAACAAAATCATAAAAAAAGAGGGGGAATATTCATGCATCCAGCAATAGCTTTCTTTGCATTAATGGCATTTCTAGCAATTGGGGAAGTAGTTTCAGTAAAAACAAAAGCAGTAATACCGTCAATACTCATATTTTTAATACTTTTACTAGGGGCAGTATGGACTAACATCTTACCTACAAATGTTATAGACTTAGCAGGATTTTCTGAGAATTTGACAGATGTTATTATGGTTATAATAGTGGTAAATATGGGTAGTTCTTTAAGCGTAAGTGATTTAAAGAGCGAGTGGAAAACTGTGTTGATTGGAATTGGTGCAATTCTTGGACTAGCAGCTTTATTGCTTACTCTAGGTAGTGCAATTTATGGATGGCAAACTGCTGTTATAGCAGCACCACCTCTAGCTGGTGGATTTGTGGCGGCATTTGAGATGTCAAAAGCGGCCCTTGAAAAAGGATTACCACATTTGTCAATGATTGCTCTTTTATTGCTTGCACTTCAAGAGTTTCCAGTATACTTTTTATTACCAAGCTTACTTAAAAAAGAAGCTAATAGAAATTTGGAAAGGTATAGAAGAGGTGAAGCTGCTGTAACTAAATTGGAAGAAAAAGAAGGACAAAAGAGGATCTTTCAACCTATTCCAGAAAAGTATCAAAGTAGTGAAATGTATCTTTTCCTATTAGCTGTAGTTGGTCTTGTTGCAATTTTATCATCCTTGTTTACGAAAAAAATATTTAACTCTATGGGAATTTCATATAGTATTTCACCAACGATATTTGCATTATTTTATGGTGTTGTAGCTGGCGAAATTGGACTATTAGAACGTAAATCCCTACAAAAAGCAAATGCTTTTGGATTCTTTGTTGTAGCATCCCTGATAGGGGTTATGGGTGGACTTGTAAACCATACACCTCAGGAAATCATTGCTGTATTAGTGCCAATTGCTGTATTAATAGGAATTGGTATTGTTGGTATGGGAATAGGAGGAATTATTGTTGGTAAAATGCTTGGAAGGTCTTGGGAAATGTCCTTTGCCATTGCATTGAACTGTTTGATAGGTTTCCCTGTTAACTTTTTACTTACAAACGAAGCAATTAATTCTCTTGAAGCAAATGAAGAAGAAAAAGATTATTTGACCAATACTATGGTTCCAACTATGCTTGTTGGTGGTTTTACTACAGTTACAATAGGATCTGTTATATTTGCTGGAATTATAAAAAACTTTTTGTAATAAGTGGACAAGCTTAGTAAGGTGGTTAAACTTGAGTATTTTTGAAACAACATCTAAGTTAACTAATAAAGAAAAGTTGTTATATATTACAACTTTTCTTTTACTCTGTAGATTATTTATTTAAGTAAAAAATTTTATAAAACTTGTATTAATACAGTAAGGGAGGAGATAAATAATGGACTCTACTAAAAAAGGAAGCTTGTTAGTGCTCGTGGCTGTAATTTTATGGAGTATTACAGGTATTATAACAAAAACAGTTAATACTAGTGCAATTTGGATAAATTTAATTAGAAGTTTATCAGGAGGAATATTTTTATCTCCTTTTATATTTAAACAAAAAATTTATCCTCTAAAGAATGTTTTAATTGCTAGTGTTTTTATGGCACTTTTTCTTATGGCACTTACACTGACAACACAAATTTCAAGTTCGGCCATGGCTATTTCTATGCAGTATGCAGCTCCTATGTACGTAATCGCATATGGTTTTTATAAAAATAAAAGAATTGATTATAAAAAATTGATGGTTTTAATATTAATTTTTATTGGAGTTTTTCTAAACGTGTTAGATAGTTTTAAATCGGCAAATATTATAGCTATATTTTCAGGGTTAGCCATAGGCATAACTTTCATTCTTTATTCAGCAACTTTGCAAAAAATTGAAAGTGGTTCACCTTTGGGGATAGTGGCTCTCATAAATCTTGTATGTTCTTTCTTTTATATACTGGTACTTCCATTTAATTATACTAATGTACCATCTTCTTTAAAAGATATTTTATTACTTTGTTTAGCAGGAGTATTAGTTTCTGGTTTATCCTATGCTTTATACGGAGCAGGCCTTAGAAAAATAAAAGTTGAAAAAGCAATGATTATCGCTCTTGCAGAACCAGTTTTAAATCCTATTTGGGTTTTTTTGGGGAATAAAGAAATACCAGAAGCAATGACTATTGTAGGTGTTATATTTATTTTACTTGGTGCAGTTGCAGATATATTATTTAAAAAACATGGAAGTGATGATACAGGAAACTAGTCGGGAGAGAGTGGTTAGCAAGCTCGGCAATGTCATTTTTCTCTTATAAATTTAATGTAAGAAATAATTGAAAGGCATTTAGATAATTTTAAGTCATTTTTGAAGTCTATTTAACATTAAAAAAACAAAACTACGTATTACAAGCTATAAATACACAATCAATCAGAGCACTTGGAAACCAAGTGCTCTTTTATATTATTAATTATATTATACTTAAAGTAAAGGACTTTCAATTAAAGTTGCAAAGATAAAAGTATGATTATGATTCTCAACAATAGTGGTTACTCCTGTTGCTAAGTGAACGTGTTTACCGTTTCCTACATTAATAGCAGGTCCTGTAGTTACACCTACTTCATGGTGATGGTCGAAGAAATCAGTATTAACAAGGATGGCATGAACGTGAGAGTTCCCCACAGGAATAGCTTCACTGGTAACTCCAGCAAATCTATGATTATGCCTATCCTCGCCTTGTTCAGCTAATCTTGTGCTTCCTAAAAATTCATGAGTGTGAGTTTGACAATCACTTGGCTCTGGTCTACAATTTTCATGGTTATAATTTAATCTTTCTGACATTATTGACACCTCCTTATCTTTTGATACTGTATAATATGCAACGGAAGATAAGGAGGTACTATTATAATTAAATAAATATATAATTTATTTAATATAGAGATTTACATAAAACTATCCAATAATATTATTTATAGAGGCATCCTCAAAAAATGTATTTACATTATAAAGAATTAACAAATTATCTATATTATTTTTTCCCATTAAATCATTTAAATTCTCATTGTAGAACCTTAGATCCACCATATATATTTCATTAAAATGGTTAAGTAAAAATGGTACAAAGCTATTAGCATAAGAGTCTTTAATAATTAATAATTTTTTACCATTTTTAACATCGGTAGAAATTTTAACTATAGGGTAATTCCCATCTAAAAATACAGTGTATTTATCTTTTTTATTTAGATTATCCATGGCATATATTGAATTAAAGTTTTCATCTTTATCAGAGTAAGAAACAATTAGATTTTGTTTGTTCTTAGGAAGATAAAGATTAATACTATCAGGTTCTAATCCTCTAAATCCGCTTTTAGAATACATAGAGCCGTAAAAATTCTCTGATACTTCAGTTACGCTAAAATCCTCTTCCTCTTTAGGGGTAAAGTTCATTGCTGAAGCTAAAGCCTCATATGCATAATAGGCTCCCTTGGTTGTCCAGTGATGATCTGTTTTGTAATATATATATTCATTTTTTTTATCCATTAAAGGTGAGTACACATCTACAAAATTCATATTTTTATCTAAGGATTCTTTTACCTTATTAATATAGAACTTTTGATCTTCAGGAGAAGCAAACTTAGGGAGCTTATCCTCTAAAATTTTAATTGAATTTGGAACAAGCATAAAATACTTATTGATTTCTTTGCTTTTAGAAGAAAAGGAGTTAATTTTTTTCATCTTGTTCTTGAAATCTTCTTCACTAGAGGCATTAAACATTTGAAATAAGTACCCGTCTTTACCTAGATACACACCATTATTATCCTTCTTACCAATTGCTCTCTCCGCACTTGATTTTATTCCTATCCAGAAGTCTCTTATAGGGAATTGGTCTGCCACGTATTTTTCGTAATCGGAGGTATACTTACCTTTTAGAAGTTTATTTAATGAAAAATTGGGCTTTTCTTGAAGTACCCTATTTTCACTTTCAGAAAATTTTCTCTGAGGCATTATCATATTAAAAACAAATATAATTATTAAATAACCTAGTATAAGAAGTCCTAATATGCTTTTATATAATTTATCTAAATTCTTCAATTTTCCACCTCTTAATTCGCTTTCCTAAAACCTAAAATATAGGAAAGGATTATAGCTCACGTTTACCAGATAAGCTGTACATAACAATAAAAGAATAATATATATTGTTGCCACAATTATATAACCATAGGATTTCTTTTTAATTCCGTCCATTATCTTTTTAGGAAATGGAGTAGAAAAGATTATAAGACATATAAATACCCAAATATTTGTGTAAAGGTAATAAAGTGACTTATAATCAAAGAATGGAGTTTTGCATGCTCCGAACATCAATCCTATGAAAGAAAATGCATTTCCTAGTTGGTCAAACTCAAATATAACCCATCCTATGATTATTAGTAAAATTGCGTATATATGACTTATAGCTTTAGGTTTGGTCTCCAACCATTTTAAAAGAAAACTTTTCTCTATAATTAGTATGGTACAAAAGTATAATCCCCATAGTATAAAGTTCCAGCTAGCACCATGCCAAAAACCTGTTAAAAACCATACTATAAATAGATTTCTAAAATGTTTTCCTGTACCAACTCTATTTCCTCCAAGGGGTATATATACATACTCTCTAAACCATGAACCAAGAGAAATATGCCATCTTCTCCAAAACTCTGTTATACTCCTTGATATATAAGGGTAATCAAAATTTATATCTAAATCAAAGCCAAGCATTTTACCAAGACCTATTGCCATATCAGAGTATCCACTGAAGTCAAAATATATTTGAAAAGTAAAGGCTGTAATACCAAGCCAAGCTGAGAGGGTAGAAAGTTCTATGAATGGAGTAGTTTTTACGCTAGTCCAAAGTGCTCCAATATTATTGGCTAATAGCACTTTTTTACATAATCCAATGAGGAATATTTCAGCTCCTTCCCCGAACTTTTCCAAAGATTCTTTTCTATCATTCAATTGCTTATGAATGTCCCCGTATTTGACAATAGGACCAGCAACTAATTGTGGAAACATTGCTACATACGTTCCAAAAGAAATGATATTTTTTTGCATTTGAGCTTTACCGAGGTAAAGATCTATAACGTAGGACATAGTCTGAAAGGTATAAAAAGATATACCAACAGGCAATGGAAGGGATGAAGTTGAAATACTTAATCCCAATAAGTTATTAATATTAAGTACCACAAAATTGTAGTATTTAAAAAAGAATAATATACCTAAGTTTATTACCATTGAGTTTATAAGTACAAATTTAGGTATAACTTTATGATTTCTATACTTATTGATTAATAGTCCATTAAAATAATCAAAAACTGTAGAGAAAATCATTATTGATATGTATACTGGTTCTCCCCAGCCATAGAAAATCAAGCTTGCTATAAGAAGAACAAAATTTCTCAAGGGCTTTGGAGATATATAATATATAAGTAAAGTAATTGGAAGAAACTTAAAAATAAATACAAGACTGCTAAATACCAAAGTGAGTACCTCCCAATTTACTATTTAAAGCTTTCATAAAAAACTTCTTTTGCTTTTTCGCTATCTTTTGAAATTGATAAGAAAATATATTTATCTTTAACTTCTAAAATGTGATTTTCTATTAAGTTATACTCTTCAGGAAGATAATCCTTAAAGCTTGTACTTTGATTTTCTACTCTCTTTTCTACCTTTTCTTTTATAGAATCTATCTTCTTTTCATCCTTGACTTTTATTATAGCTAGTTCATCAGCCTTAATATTTGAAGGAGCTGTTAAAAGAAAGAAATCTTCAAGATCTTCTTCTGAAATATCATAAAGTTTAGTTAAGTTTTTACTATCGCCTTCTTTCATCTCAGATAGATTAGTAGCTAGGCTTATTTTTTCGCCAATTTCTTTTGATGAAGGATTTTTTGATGATTGCTCTTTTGAAGAACAACCAAATAAAATTCCCGTAGGCAATATTATTATTAAGGATATCAATAACATATTTTTAAATAAATTTTTCATAGCTTCATCTCCTAATTATGTTGTAAATTTTCATTATTGTATCTGCAAATATAAAGAACAACTAATCTTAAACTACAAAAAATATTATAGTATATTTGTAAATAGAAAAGGTTACAAAAAAATTAAGTTACAAATGCATTAATATTTATCATAAATTTATCACAAAAATTAATGTGGAAAATAAACTAATAATAGTAATAATATGTAATGGTGGTTTTATTGTAATATGAGAACATTAAAAAGGGGTTCTAGAGGAACCGATGTAATGGAGATTCAAGGATTATTGAAGAAAATCGGATATAATCCAGGACCTATTGATGGTATTTTTGGAGCTCAAATGGAAAATGCAGTAAAGGAATTTCAAAGAAAAAATGGACTTGTAGCGGATGGCATAATTGGTCCTAACACTTATAAAATTATAGAAAGACTACTTTTAGGTTATGACAATTATATAATACAGCCAGGGGATACACTATATAGTATTGCTAGAAAATATTACACTCAGGTTTATAGAATATTAGTTGCCAATCCAGGACTAAATCCGTATAACCTCATTCCTGGACAGAGTATAGTTGTTCCTTTTGGAATAGATATAGTGGATACTAATATAGACTACACTTATGATGTATTAACAAAAGATATTGAAGGATTGAAAAAGAGATATCCATTTATTACTGTGGGAAGTGCAGGGAAAAGTGTATTAGGAAAAGATTTATATTATATAAGACTGGGAGTAGGGCCTAATGAAGTATTTTATAATGCTGCCCATCACTCATTAGAGTGGATAACATCGCCGCTACTTATGAAGTTTACTGAAAACTTTCTTAATAATTATGTTTTAGGAAGAGAAATGAGAGGATATGATGTAGGAGATATATGGAGTAGAAGTAGTATATATATTATGCCTATGGTAAATCCCGATGGTGTGGACTTGGTTTTAAATGGTTTAAGGAGAGATAATCCTTATTATAACCAGTTAATAAGATGGAATAATGGCAGCACTGATTTTTCGCGAATCTGGCAGGCAAATAATAGAGGAGTAGATTTAAATCACAACTATAATGCGTCTTGGCAATTATCTAAAGATGCAGAAAGAGCATATGGAATAACGGGTCCAGGTCCTACGAGATATTCAGGGCCTTTCCCAGAATCAGAGCCTGAAACCCAATCAGTGGTAAAATTTACGAGAGATCATAATTTTAGATTAGTACTTGCCTATCATAGCCAAGGAGAAGTTATATATTGGCAATATGGAGATTTAACTCCACCTGAATCTAGAAGGATGGCAGAGCTATTTGCAGAAGTTAGTGGTTATACTTTAAGTGAGACTGTTGGCATAGCATCTTATGCTGGTTACAAGGATTGGTTCATTGAAGAATTCAGAAGACCAGGATTTACAATAGAAGTAGGATTAGGAAAAAATCCACTACCTATAAGTCAATTCGATAAGATATATAATGATAATGAAGAACTTTTATTATTGGCTTCCACAATTTAAAGAAGGGATTTTGCTGAGCAAAATCCCTATAATTGTATGAGTATTAGGAAAATACAACTTTGATTTGAAAAATATACTACATTTATGTATAATTAATTAGTTATATAGAATGTAATAAGAGGAGTGGTAGTTTGGACAGGTCAAAACAATTAGGGGAAGAAAGTATAGGTAAACTTCTTTTGAAGTTTTCAATACCAGCAATTATAGGAATGATTGTAAATGCATTATATAATATGGTGGATAGAATATTTATAGGTAGAGGAGTTGGTGCATTAGCCATATCAGGTCTTGCAGTTGGATTTCCCCTGTCTATAATTAACATGGCTTTTGGAATGTTGGTGGGAATAGGATCTTCCACTATGATTTCTATAAAGCTAGGTGAAAATAAAAAAAATGAAGCTGAAAAGATTCTAGGAAATGCCCTTGTTTTAAATATAATTATTTCATTAATGGTAAGTATTTTAGGCTTAATGTTTTTGGATAACTTATTAAAAATATTTGGTGCAAGCTCTGCTACATTGCCTTATGCTAGAGATTATATGAAATACATAATTGGTGGGGCGGTATTGCAAAATATAGGCTTTGCTATAAATAATATAATTCGTGCTGAAGGAAGTCCTAAAGTTGCTATGGCTACTATGCTCATTGGAGCATTAATAAATACAATATTGGATCCTATTTTTATATTTGTTTTTAATATGGGAGTTCAAGGGGCAGCAATAGCAACAATAATTGCTCAAGCGGTATCATCTATTTGGGTATTAGCTTATTTCTTTGGAAATAAGAGCACATTGAAAATTAAAAAACAAAACTTAAAAATAGAAATGGACACAGTGAAAACTATATTTTCCATAGGTATTTCACCTTTTTCCATGCAGATTGCAGCTAGTTTGGTTACTACTCTTTATAATAATAATTTATTAAAGCATGGTGGAGATTTAGCTGTTGGTGCCATGGGAATAATAAACAGTATTATAATGTTGTTTTTAATGCCTATGTTTGGTATAAATCAAGGATGTCAGCCAATAATCGGATATAATTATGGAGCTAAACAATATGACAGAGTATTAAAGACTTTAAAAATAGCAATAGCTGCTGGAGTGACAATTGCCACTGTAGGATTTATAGTAATTCAAACTTTTCCAGAAGCTTTAATAAGTATTTTTGGTAAAGAAAATAAAGAACTTATAGCATTAGGATCACGTGGTATTAGAATATATATGGCAGCGCTACCAGTGATCGGATTTCAGATTATAAGTTCAAATTATTTTCAAGCTGTAGGAAAGGCAAAAATATCAATATTTTTAAGTCTTTCAAGACAATTTATTTTATTAGTACCCTTATTATTAATATTACCTCCTATATTTAAATTAGATGGAGTATGGATAACAGGGCCTATTTCCGATATATTGTCATCTATAATAACAGCTGTATTTTTATTTAAAGCTGTAAAAACACTTAAGGAAAAAATCAAGGATAACGAAAAGGAAGAAGAGTTAGAATTAAAAGCTAATTAAAATTGATTTATATTTCAGGTTGTAAGATGAATAATAAAGTATATCACATTTTTGAATATGATATACTTTATTATTTTTTAAATAGCTATTTATCCAATTAATGTAGAATTTATTATAGAAATGTAATATAATATATATTGTATTTGAATAAAAATATAGAAAAAGGGGTAAATCCTATGACTTTATACGAGGAAAATAATATTAAGATAATAAGTGAAGATTTGAGATATTTAAAGCTTTTAGGAACTAAGTATCCAACTATATCTTCTGCTAGTTCAGAGATAATAAATTTACAGGCAATTTTAAACCTGCCTAAAGGTACAGAGCATTTTATTAGTGATATTCATGGTGAATATGAGTCCTTTACTCACATGCTTAAAAATGCTTCTGGCGTAATTAAAAGAAAGCTAGATGATATATTTGGAACATCATTGATGGAAAGAGACAAGTCTAGTCTTGCAACCCTTATTTACTATCCTGAAGAAAAGATAGAATTACTAAAACAAAAAGAAAGTAATTTAGAAGAATGGTATAAAGTGACCCTCTATAGATTAATACAAGTTTGCAAGTCCGTATCTTCTAAATATACAAGATCAAAGGTAAGGAAAGCTCTACCAAAGGATTTTGCATATATAATAGAAGAATTATTAAATGAACAAGGAGATAGAATAAATAAACAAGAATACTATACAGGAATAATAAACACAATTATAGAAATAGGGTGTGCTAATTCTTTTATTATTGCCATTTCTAAGGTGATACAAAGGCTAGTAGTAGATAGACTTCATGTAATTGGGGATATTTATGATAGAGGACCAGGAGCAGAAATAGTTATGGATGCTTTAATGGATCATCACTCCATAGATTTTCAATGGGGTAACCATGACATTCTGTGGATGGGGGCAGCCTCGGGGTCAAGAGCTTGTGTTGCCAATGTTTTAAGAATATCCTTAAGATATGCAAATTTAAGCACTTTAGAAGATGGATATGGAATTAATTTACTGCCGTTAGCTACTTTTGCTATGGATGCATATAATAATGACCCTTGTGAATGTTTTACTCCTAGGACATTGGACAAAGATATAAGTGAGAGTGATAAATATTTATATTCTCAAATGCATAAAGCTATAACTGTAATTCAGTTTAAGTTAGAAGGGAAAAAAATTAAGAGACGCCCTGAATTTGAAATGGATTATATGCTGTTATTAGATAAGATGGATTTAGAGGAAGGAACAGTGGAGATTAACGAAAAGAAATATAAACTGAAAGATACTAATTTCCCAACTATAGATCCGAGTGATCCATATAAATTAACTGAAGAAGAAGAAGAGCTGATAAATAAATTAACTAAATCCTTTGTAAATAGTGAAAAACTTCAAAAACATATACGTTTCATGTATAGCAAAGGTAATTTATATTTAGTATATAATTCTAATCTTTTATACCACGGATGCATTCCATTAAATGAAGATGGAAGCTTTAAGAAGTTGGTTATTGACGGAAAAGAATATAGTGGAAAGTCGTTATTAGATATTTTTGAACACTACGCTAGAGAGGCGTATTTCTATAAAAATGATACAAATATTAAAAATTATGCTATGGACATGATGTGGTATCTATGGTGTGGGCCTTATTCACCTCTATTTGGTAAAGAGAGGATTACTACCTTTGAAAGATATTTCATAGAAGACAAGGAATCGCATAAAGAAAATAAAAGTTATTATTATAAATATAGAGACAGCGAAGAACTATGCAATAGAATATTTGAAGAGTTTAATTTAGATCCAGACATATCTCATATTATAAATGGTCACATACCAGTGAAGACTATCAAAGGTGAAAGTCCAGTAAAAGGAAATGGCAAGCTTCTTGTAATTGACGGGGGATTCTGTAGAGCATATCAGCCTGAAACAGGAATAGCGGGATACACATTGATATATAATTCCTAT
>NZ_CAUPZS010000021.1:0-75925 GCF_963515715.1 uncultured Clostridium sp. | reverse complement strand
CTCGATCCGCCAATCTTGTATTTAATGCAGGAATGACTCCGAGAAGAAAGTAGTAACACTCACAGTTTTCATTGATGCGGATAAAGAATTTATAGCACATGCACGTCTGGCGGACTTTGCTTCGGAATATTTATGTGAAGAAATTGAAGGTTTCTCATTAGAGAAAAATCTCAGCTGACAGAGTAAATTCAAAGTCAGCTGAGATTTTTATATATTCAAAAATTGATAACTTCACAGCATTGAAACCATAATAAGTTACTAAGTTAACCTCTTCCCTTTTTAGGCAAGCATGAAAAGGCTCAGATAATACAGCAATTAAATTCGTACAGCCACAATGCATATTGAGTATGTTGCTATGGAGGTAAACCAGTTATTGTAAGTAAAATATGGAAAGTATTTATGCGGATTAATGCTTCTCAAACATTATTGATAGAAAAATAAACCTATAATACCTGTTAGAATAATAATAAATATTGTATTTATTTTATATTTTCTTAGTAAAAATAAAGAAATAATGAATACAATGATAGCAGTAATATTAAAGTTAACAGCTTTAACATCAAATGATGGTGAGCCAAAAAAGGCAATCAAAAGGATAGTAAATGCAGAAGCAGCAATAAGTCCAACAGAAGTAGAACGTAATCCTTTTAATATGTTGGAAATGATATCTATATCTTTATGTTTTCTGAAAAACCTGTATAAAATAATAGAAAGAATAAATCCAGATAGAATACATCCTAATGTGGCTACTATAGCTCCGAATATACCGGCAATGCGTATTCCCACAAAAGTTGAGGTATTAACTGCTAAAGGCCCGGGGGTCATTTGGGAGATTGTAATAATATCAGTGAATTCTTGCAAAGTAAGCCAATGATGTAAATCAACTACTTGTTCCTTTATTAATGGTATTGTAGCATAACCGCCACCGATACTAAATAAACCAATCTGTAAAAAGCTGACTAACAAAATAATTATATTTTTAGTCATAGCTTGCCCCTCCTTTTCAAATAAGTTTGTACAACGCATAGGAATGAAGAGAAAATAATAATTAAGATAACATTAATATTTAAAAAGAAGCTAGCGAAAAATGAAGCAGGAACCATTAATGTTAACAACCAATTTTTTTCATCTAAAATTCCTTTACTCATATCAATTACTAAATCCACGATAGTAGCGGCGACGCCTGCTTCCATTCCTTTTAGGATTGAAGAAATAACTTTATTATCTCGAAATACACTATAAAAAGAAGATATAACAGATAAAATAAGCAAAGGTGGGAGGATTGTTCCGATACAACAAATGATTGCACCTATAATTCCAGCAATACGATAACCTACTAATACAGAAATATTAACTGCAATGGCACCAGGTGTTGACTGGGAAATGGCTGCCATATCTAGCAGCTCTTGTTCATTAATTAACTTTAGATCATTTACGAAGTATTTCTGTATCATAGGTATAACAATGTATCCACCTCCGAAGGTAAAGGCGCTTATAGAAAACATTATCCTAAACAGCGAAAAATAAAATTTTAATTTATTAGATTTCATAGTGATAAAATTCTCCTCCACATACAAATTATAGACTTTCTATATTATATCTTATAGAAATATCATAAGTAAAATAGTATAATATTATAATAAACATAACTAATTAGTAATGAGAGGGATTCCTATGAATTTGAGGCACTTACGTATTTTTAAAACTGTATGTGAAGAAGAGAGTATTACAAGAGCAGCTGAAAAACTGTTTATGACACAGCCAGCAGTTTCTAATGCAATCAATGAACTAGAATGTTATTTAGGTATTTGTTTATTTGATAGAATTTCTAGAAGGCTTTATTTAAATGAAACAGGTAAACTATTTCTAGCAAAAGCAATAAAGCTTTTGGATTTGTATGATGACTTGGAACAAAACTCTAAAGAATTAGAAGACAATGCAACTATCAAGATTGGATCAAGCATAACCATTGCAAATTTTATTTTACCTAAAGCAATAGCAAATTTTGAAACGGTTTGCAATAATACTCCCACCAATATTATAATTGATAATGCCAGAAATATTGAAAATATGTTACTCAATAATGAAATTGATTTAGGATTGATTGAAGGAGTTATTTATAAGGAAGAGTTGATAAAAATTCCATTTTCAAACTATGAGTTAGCAGTACTTTGTTCACCTGAACATAAATTTGCGCTAGAAAAATCCATAGATGTTAATACATTAATAAAAGAAAGGCTATTGTTGAGAGAAAAAGGTAGTGCCATTCGGGATGTTTTTGACAGTGCATTATTATTACATAATATAACCGTGAACCCAGAGTGGACAAGTGTAAATTCACAAGCTTTAATTTATGCAGTAAAGCAAAACTTAGGAATAAGTGTGTTGCCAAAAATATTAGTGGAAAGGGAACTTAGCAGTGGAGAGCTCTTTGAGGTAAAAGTAAATGATTTTGAATTAATCAGTGTAAATCATATTGTATTTCATAAAGATAAGATCCAGACTAAGAATTATAAAACTCTAGTGGAAATAATAAAGAATAAAGCAAGTGATAAATAGATTACCTCTATTGAAAAGAATATAATGGATTCATCTAAGATTACTATTAAATTAATTATAGTAATCTTTTTTATTTAGGGAATAATACTTAAAAAATGTAATATGAAAGACGGTGGTGTTATGCCTAATAATAAAATACCTAATCGATTGATTAATGAAAAATCCCCTTATTTACTACAACATGCCTATAACCCTGTAGATTGGTATCCATGGGGTGAAGAAGCATTTGAAAAGGCTAAGGAAGAAGATAAGCCAATATTTCTGTCTATAGGATATTCCACATGTCATTGGTGCCACGTAATGGAAAGAGAGTCCTTTGAAGATGAGGAAGTTGCTAAAAGGTTAAATGATGTTTTTATATGTATTAAGGTAGATAGAGAAGAGAGACCTGATGTTGATAATATATATATGACTTATTGTCAAGCCATGACAGGCAGCGGAGGATGGCCCCTTACCATAATCATGACTCCGGATAAAAAGCCTTTCTTTGCAGGTACATATTTCCCTAAAAAAAGAAAGTTTGGGAGACCAGGTTTATTTGACATTATAAATGAAATAGAAATTAACTGGCACGGCAATAGGGATAGCATTATTGAGTATTCTGATAAGCTATTAGAAAATATAAAGCAGGAAAGCAATAAAAACACAAAAACTGAATTGGATGAAAATATAATCATAGAGGCTTTTAATAAACTAGAGAGAGCTTTTGACAGTGAATATGGAGGATTTTATGCTCAGCCTAAATTTCCAACTCCTCATAAATTGATGTTTCTTCTCAGGGTATGGAAGATTTATGGCTATAAGGAAGCTTTACATATGGTTGAGAGTACATTAGAAAGTATGTACAAAGGTGGTATATTTGATCATATAGGCTTTGGGTTTAGTAGATATTCTACGGATGGGAAATGGCTTGTTCCACATTTTGAAAAAATGCTCTATGATAATGCTCTATTAGCTCTAGTATATGCAGAAACTTATGCTGAAACTAAAGAAGAAAAGTACAAGGACATATGTGAAAAAATACTTTGGTATTTAAAAGATAAGATGATATCTGAGAAAGGGGCTTTTTATTCCGCGGAAGATGCAGATTCAGAAGGGGTAGAAGGAAAGTTTTATATATGGACTTTAGAAGAAATAAAAGAAGTCTTGGGAGAGGAAGAGGGGGATTTTTTCTGTTCTTATTATGATATTACAGAAAGAGGAAATTTCGAAGGAAAAAATATTCCAAATCTAATTAATCAGGATTTAAATGAAATAAATAAAGATACCTTAGAAAAATTAGATTCATTAAGAAAAAGGCTATATGTTCGTAGAGAAAAGAGGATACATCCACATAAAGATGATAAAATACTAACTTCATGGAACGGCTTGGCTATAGCTGCTTATGCCTACGCAGGAAGAATATTTAATAATAAGGATTATACAAATATAGCAGAAAGAGCTGTAAGTTTCCTATTAAAAAATCTTGTAAGAGAAGATGGAAGGGTTTTAGCAAGATTTAGAGATGGGGAATCGGCTTACTTAGGCTATCTAGATGATTATGCCTTTTTAGTGTGGGGTTTAATAGAGTTATATGAAGGTACCTTTAATGAGGACTATTTAAAAAAAGCTATTTATTATAACAATGAGACCATAAAGCTATTTTGGGATAAAGAACTATCAGGATTCTTTATTTATGGCGAGGATGGAGAAGAGCTTTTATTAAGACCTAAGGAGAGTTTTGATAATGCAATGCCTTCAGGAAATTCAGTGGCTATTTATAATATGTTAAGGCTATATAGCATGACTGAGGATTTGGAATTAAGCAATAAAGCTACAGAGGCCTTTAATGTATTTGGAGAGAATATTAAAAACTATCCAGAAGCTCATTTGTTTTTGTTAATTCCTTTTATGTTTACAACAAAGGGAAATAGAAAAATAACTATTTCAGGGAAAAGAGAAGATAGTACTTTAAAAGAAATGATATATGAAATCAACAAGAAATTCACACCTTTTACAAATGTAGTATTGCAAAGTACCAATGAAGACGAGACTAAGGCATATATCTGTGAGAATTTTACTTGTGGTAGTCCTGTAAGTACCTTAGAAGAGTTTGTAAAGTTACTTCATTAATTCAGGGTGAATTAAATTATGGTAAATTAAACTATATAAAAGAAGTTCATATATGATAGCATAGTGGAGAATAAAGTTTTAGATTAGCTAAAAGCATACAACCTTAAATCTTAATTCTCCACTATTAATTAATCAAATTAACTAAGTATTTTTATTAGAATAGGAGCTAATATGGAAGTGGCTAATCCAGCAATACCTATAGCTAGTCCACTCATAGCTCCTTCTGTTTCCCCCATTTCCATAGCTTTAGTTGTACCTACGGCATGAGTAGAAGTGCCAATAGCTATACCTATAGCGATTTTATCCTCAATTTTAAAAAGTTTGCATACTATAGGTGCCACAACAGCTCCCATTATACCTGTAATAACAATTGCAGAAACTGTAACAGCGGGTATACCTCCAATAACCTTGGACACTTCCATTCCTATAGGAGTGGTTATTGATTTAGGTACTAGCGAAAGTGCAAGCTGCTTATCTATATTAAATAATTTGCATAAATATACTACGCTAAAAATAGCTGCAAATGTTCCTACTGTAATTCCTAAAATTATTGGTATTACATACTTTTTTATTAACTCTAATTGATTATATAAAGGTACAGCAAGTACCACTGTAGCGGGCCCAAGAAAAAAGGAGATTAAATTTCCTCCTAGGTTAAAAGAATCTAAATTAATATTAAACTTAATCAAAATTGATGCTATCAAGATTACACATATTAAAAGAGGATTAAATAAGGGCATATTAGTTTTTTTATAAATTAATAATCCAATTTCAAAACATGCTATAGATAAGATTACTCCAAATAAAGGAGAGTTTATAATTGAATTCATCTATTTGTTAGTCCTCCTTGCGTATAATTGTATTGTCCAACCTGTTACCACCATTGTTATAATAGCGGAAATAAACAGAATAGACAAAAAAGCAAACCATTTTCCTTTTAAAAGTGACATACACGATATTATACCCACCCCTGCTGGAACAAAGAAAAAAGAAAGATGATCTAATAAAAATTTGCTTAAGGTATCTATCATGTCAATTTTTATAATTCCAGCACATAGAGCAATAAACAAAATCAACATTCCTAATACATTACCAGGTATAGGAAGTTTGAATATATTGTGTATTAATTCTCCTAAGAGGCATAATATTAATATAATGCCCATTTGTCTAAGTAATTTCATAAAAACACCTCTTTTCTGTAATGGAGTTAGAAATGTGCCAATATTTATTTTAGTACTATTAAAAGAAAAATACCAGAATTAATATATATTTTTATAAAAAATGAAGGTGAAAATATATGAGAAAATACATTGAAAGCATTATAAACTCTTATAAGGGATTACCTAAAGAAATTTATATTATGTTTATTTCAAGAATGGTTAATAGTTTAGGAAGTTTTGTTTATCCTTTACTAACATTGATACTAACTCAAAAAATTGGATTATCCCACAGCAAGGCAGGTATATTTATGACACTTATTGCAGTTTTGTCAGCACCAGGTATGTTGATTGGAGGAAAGTTAGTAGATACTATAGGGAGAAAAAAGACAATATTAATATTTCAAACTTTAGCTTTAATTGTTTTTGTCATATGCGCTTTTTTAAAACCATCATTAAAAATGGCATACACACTCATGTTAGCTCCTGTTTTTTATTCCTTTTGTATGCCTGCTCAAGATGCTATAACAGCGGATTTAACTGATGAAAGTAATAGAAAAGAAGCATTTTCATTGCTTTACATGGGACATAATTTGGGTTTCGCCATAGGACCTATAATTGGCGGCATATTGTATAAAAATCATCTACCTTTAGTTTTTTTAGGGGATGCTTTTACCACATCTATATCTCTCTTACTTGTAATGATATTTATCAAAGAGACTCTAAATAGGGAAGATGAGAAAATTATAGATAATAAAGAATCCTCCATATCTATATTAAAGAGAAGAAAAAAGTTAATATTTTTCGCTTTGATATTATTTATATATCAATTTTCTTATTCTCAATGGGGATTTTTATTGCCTTTACAGTTAGGAGATATTTATGGTGAAGATGGAGGAAAATATTTTGGATTTATGGCTGGAGTAAATGGAATTTTAATAGTGTGCTTTACTGCCTTTATATCAAGTGTTACAACAAAACTTAGGAGTTTGAAGATTATTGCAATAGGAGGATTGTTTTATTCTGTAGCTTTTTTAATATTCTCAATGAAAAGTAATATAACATATTTCTTTATTGCAGCAGTAATAATGACTTTTGGAGAGATAATGGTATCTATTAACACTCCAGTGTTCATATCAAATAATAGTCCACCCACTCATAGAGGAAGAATTAACGCTATACTTCCAACTATATACGGAGCTGGATGGGCACTAGGTCCCGTTTTGATGGGAGGACTTTTGGCATATCGCCCCATAGAGACAGGATGGACTGCTGTATTTTTATTAATGTTTCTTGCGGCCTTATTAATGATGATATTGAATCACAGTAAAATATAAAAATTAATAATTTATATTGACAAAACACGAATCATAATACTATAATTACTAAAGATTAGCAATGAATAAGTACCTTGATTAATTTATAATTAGCATAATTAATTTGAATAATATAATAATTAAGATAGAACTAAAATTTTGTGAAGAGGAGAGTACTTTTTAACCTTTCTTTAAGCGAGCAGGGAATGGTGGAAGCCTGTAAGAAAGTAAAAAGGAAGAGAGCCTTGGAGAAGCTTATTCAAAATTCTAAAGTGGAAGAGTAGAGTAAGACGTTAACCGCGTTAAGGTTTTGAGTGGACTATTGTCAACTAGAGTGGTACCGCGGAAATTACCCGTCTCTTTTATTTAAGAGAGGGTTTTTTGTTTTTTTGAACTAATAGTAAATAGTTAAAAGCAATTAATAAAAATGAACCAATAAAAAGGGAGGAATAAGTATGGATTTTAAAAAGTTAGTAGCAGAAAGGATTTCTGAAAACATAGAATTACCTATCGAAAAGGTTGAGGAATTTATAGAAATACCGCCTAAAGCAGATATGGGAGACTTTGCTTTTCCTTGTTTTCAGTTAGCAAAGACATTAAGAAAAGCTCCAAATGCAATAGCAAGTGAATTAAAGGAAAAAATAAATAAAGATGGATTTGAAAAAATCGAAAGCTTAGGACCTTACTTAAATTTCTTTGTAGATAAAGAAGTGTTTGCAAAAAATACTTTGGAAAAGGTAATATGTGAAGGAGAAAAATATGGACACACTAATATAGGAGAGGGTAAAAATGTAGCTTTAGAATATTCATCTCCTAATATTGCAAAACCATTCCATGTTGGGCACCTATTTAGTACTGCTATTGGGAATTCCTTATATAAAATAATGAGTTCTCAAGGATATAATTGTATCAGATTAAATCATTTAGGAGATTGGGGAACACAATTTGGTAAACTGATTTCAGCATATAAAAGATGGGTAGATGAAGAGGCATTAGAAAAAGAACCTATAAAAGAGTTGTTAAGAATATATGTAAAATTTCACGATGAAGCAGAAAAGGATCCTTCATTAGAGGAAGAAGGAAGAATGTATTTTAAAAATCTAGAGGAAGGGTCAGAAGAGGAGACAAAACTTTGGGAAAGATTTAAAAATTTAAGCTTAAAAGAATTTGATAGGGTCTATAAAATGCTTAATGTAGAGTTTGATTACTACAATGGGGAGAGCTTCTACGGTGACAAAATGGATGCGGTAGTAGAAGAAATAGATAAAAAGGGATTATTGACTGATAGCAATGGAGCTAAGGTTGTAATGCTAGAAGATTATAATATGCCACCATGTATAATAAAGAAATCTGATGGTGCAACAATATATGCTACTCGTGATTTAGCAGCAGCTTTATATAGAAAAAATACTTATGATTTTTATAAGAGTATATATGTGGTTGGCCTTGAACAAAGTCTCCACTTTAAACAGGTATTTACTACATTAAAGCTTATGGGACATGAATGGGCAGAGGATTGCAAACATATAGGCTTTGGTCTTGTTAGATTTTCTGATAAAAAACTTTCAACTAGAAAAGGAGAAGTTATATTCCTAGAAGATCTATTGAAAGAGTCCATAGATAAAACCATGGAAGTTATAAAAGAAAAGAATGGGGAATTAGAAAATAAGGAAGAAGTAGCTGAAAAAGTTGGTATAGGGGCTGTGATATTCACTTACTTGAAGAATAACAGAGAAAGAGATATAGTATTTAGCTGGAATGAAATGCTAAGCTTTGATGGTGAAACAGGACCTTATATTCAATATAGTTATGCAAGAGGAAAGAGTATATTAAGAAAATTAGGAACTGTATGTGGCGAAGTGGATTATAGCAAACTATCTTCTAAAGAAGAATTTGAATTAATAAAAACTTTAGAAGGATTTAATAATGCTATAACTTATTCCATAGATAAATTAGAGCCATCTATAGTTACTAGATACGTAATAGATGTAGCGAAGGGATTTAATAAATTCTACAATCTGCATAGCATTATTAATGCTGAGGATAAAGCAACCAAGAAGGCCAGATTAAAGTTAGTTGAGGCAACTTGTGTGGTAATTAAGAATGCTTTAGCACTATTAGGTATTGAAGCTGTTGAAAAAATGTAATATAGAAAATGGAATTAAAATGGTCTACAATTTTTTGTAGACCATTTTAAATTTAGGCATTATATTGTATAATTATATAGGTTCTAAGATAAAAAATGGAGGATAAATATGATAATTGAAGATAGAAATGTAGGTATAAATATTCCTGCTGAGATATTTGAAGAATATAAATTAGAAGATGTAGCTTTTTTTGATATAGAAACTACTGGTTTTAGCAAGGAAGATGATAAGATTATACTTATATCTGTGGGAAAGTATATAGATGAGGATTTATATAATGTAAAACAATATTTTGCAGAAAGCATTGAAGACGAAAAAAATATTCTTTTTGAATTTGGAAAAGATATTATAAATTTCAATAAATGGTGTTCTTTTAATGGCATTGCTTTTGACGAACCTTTTATTAAGCATAAATTATATAAAAATAAATTAGAAGTTGAATTGCCAAATGAGCATATAGACTTGTACAGGCTTATTAGGCCTTACCATAAGCAACTAGGATTAAATAGATGCAATTTAAAAACCGTTGAAAAACATTTAGGTATTGAAAGAAAAGACACTATTGACGGGGGAATTAGTGTAATATTATATAATGAATATCTTAAGACTAAGGATGAAAAACTAAAGAAAAAAATACTGTTGCATAACTATGAAGATGTTCTTAATTTACCTAAAATATTTAAATTGATCTATAGGATGGATAATAATTGTGAATTAATTAGAGAAAATCCTATAACGGATAAACAAGCAAAATATTTGATGTTTTTGTTGAAAAAGCATAATATAGATATAGAGGTAGATTTAAGCAAAATATCAAAAAGAGCGGCATGTAGATTAATTGATAGCATTATAAGAGGAGAGAAAAATTTAAACTTCTTAGAAAGCATTATAAAAAACAGCTATTAACATAATCATTATAATAGGGGGTGTTTTTGTGCCGATAAAAGATATTATGATATCAAACTTAATAACTTTAAAATCTGAGGACACAGTAGAATATGCTCTGAAATTGATGAATCAAAAGAAAATAAACGGGGCGCCAGTGGCAGACGATGCAGGAAAACTAGTAGGTATGATAGTAAAAGCGGATATTTACAGATTTCTAATGGAAGAGGGACATTATGATACTTGCCCAGTAGACTGGGTTATGACAAAAAAAGTTGTTGTAGCATCACCAAATGATGATTTAGTAGAAGTTGCGAAGAAATTAAGAGAACATAATATTATTGCTATTCCTGTAGTAGAAGAAGACAATACTTTAAAAGGTATCGTTGCAATGGAGGATATAGTAGATTATTTTTTAAGGGAAAATTAAATTTAATGATATGCTATGATAAAGTGAAAAACAAAGTAAATTAGCAAGAATTGAAAGCTAATTTATTTTGTTTTATTTATTTGCCGTTATATAACGAACAATACATTTAAATAATATAGTAATATATGTTATAATGTGAATGATTAATACATAAAAAAACATAATATACGTAGTAAATTTTATGCACATAAAGGAGGAAATATATGAATATACAATGGCAAGATTTCAAATTGGGAGATTGGAATAATAAAGTAAATGTAAGAGATTTTATTAAAAACAATTATGTCCCTTACTATGGAGATGATAGTTTTTTAAAAGAGACAAGCAAAAAAACAAAAGAAGTATGGGATATAAGCAGTAAATTAATTATAGAAGAATTGAAGAAAGGTATATTAGATGTAGACAGGGAAACTGTGGCAGGAATAGATGTTTATAAAGCTGGATATATAAAAAAAGATAGCGAAGTCATTGTTGGATTACAAACAGATTCACCACTAAAAAGAATAGTCAATCCTTATGGTGGAATCAGAATGGTAAAGCAAGCTTTAAATGAATATGGGTATGATATAAATGATAATATGGAGAAAATATTTACTAAATATAGAAAAACTCATAATCAAGGAGTTTTTGATGGCTATACTGATGAAATGAGAAATGCTAGAAGTGCAGGGGTTTTAACAGGATTACCAGATGCCTATGGCAGAGGGAGAATTATAGGTGACTATAGAAGAATTCCTCTTTATGGAATAAATTTTTTAATTAGTGAAAAGAAAAAGGAATTAGGGAAAATTAAAGGTATAATGCTAGATGAAAAAATTAGACTGAGAGAAGAGGTTAGTGAACAGATTAGAGCCCTGGAAAAAATGAAAAATATGGCGTTATCTTATGACATAGATATATCAAATCCTGCTGAAAATGCTAAAGAAGCTGCTCAATTTATGTATTTTGGTTACTTAGCAGGGGTAAGAGAAAATAATGGTGCAGCTATGTCTTTAGGTAGGACAAGCACTTTCATAGACATATACATAGAAAGAGATTTAAAAAATGGAGTTATAACGGAAGAAGAAGCTCAAGAAATAATAGATCAATTTGTAATTAAACTAAGACTTATAAGACATTTAAGAACTCCTGAATATAATGAATTATTTGGTGGAGACCCTAATTGGATTACTGAGTCTATTGGAGGAATGGGATTAGATGGCAGAACATTAGTAACTAAGACTTCCTTTAGATTTTTACATACCCTTATAAATTTAAATCCAGCTCCAGAACCAAATATGACAGTTTTATGGTCTGAAGCCTTGCCAGAAAACTTTAAAAAGTTTTGTGCAAAGATGTCCATAATAACGGATTCCATACAATATGAAAACGATGATATTATGAGACCTATATATGGAGATGATTATGGTATAGCTTGTTGTGTTTCAGCTATGAAAATAGGGAAGGAAATGCAGTTTTTTGGGGCAAGATGTAATATAGCTAAGGCCTTACTACTTGCTATTAATGGAGGAATGGATGAAATAAAGGGTAAAGTAATTGTGCCTGAAATAGAAAGAGTAGAGGATGAGGTATTGGATTATAGTAAAGTTTATTATAACTATAATAAAGTTTTAGAGTACTTAGCAGAGCTTTATGTAAATACTATGAATACTATACATTTCATGCATGATAAGTATGCTTATGAGGCTTCACAAATGGCTCTACACGATATTTATGTAGGAAGACTTATGGCTTTTGGCATAGCAGGTTTGTCTGTTGCTATTGATTCACTTAGTGCTATAAAATATGCTAAGGTAAGACCTATAAGAAAAAATGGATTAGCAGTGGATTTTAAAATAGAAGGAGACTTTCCTAAATACGGAAATGACGATGATAGAGCAGATAATATTGGAGTGGAATTAGTAAAGAAATTTTCAGAAGAGCTTAAAAAACATCCAACATACAGAAATGCAAGACACACTCTTTCAGTATTAACAATTACATCAAATGTAATGTATGGAAAGAAGACTGGTTCTACTCCAGATGGAAGAAAAATAGGTGAACCTTTATCACCGGGCGCAAATCCAATGCATGGTAGAGATGAAGAAGGAGCGTTAGCTTCATTGAATTCAGTAGCAAAAATACCTTATTGCTATTGTGAAGATGGAGTTTCTAATACTTTCTCTATAGTTCCTAAGGCTTTAGGTATGAATTTAGAAAATAGAGTTGAAAATCTGGTATCTATTATGGATGGATATTTTATACAAGGTGCTCATCATCTAAATGTTAATGTTCTAAATAGAGAGACATTAATGGAGGCTATGGAATATCCAGATAAATATCCTACATTGACAATAAGAGTATCTGGATATGCGGTTAATTTCAATAGATTATCAAAAGAACAGCAAGAAGAGGTTATAAGGAGAACCTTCCATGACAGAATATAAAAGAGGAAGGATTCACTCAATTGAGACTATGGGATTAGTGGATGGACCTGGTATAAGAACTGTTGTGTTTTTTCAAGGGTGCCATTTAAATTGTATATACTGTCATAATCCTGATACATGGAATACGAAGGAAGGATATGATATAGGTTCTAAAGATTTAATTAATAAAATAATTAGATATAAACCTTATTATAAGAGCTCTAATGGAGGGGTAACTTTTTCTGGTGGGGAGTGTTTATTACAAGAAGATTTTCTTATAGAAGTTTTAAAAAAGTGCAAAGAAGAAGGTGTTCATACAGCAATTGATACTTCGGGGTATGGAAAAGGAAATTATGATGAAATATTAAGATATACAGATTTAGTTATACTAGATATAAAACATGTAGATGATGAAGGCTATAGAGAGATTACAAGTAGTGGAATTGAAGAAGCTGAAAAATTTATTAAGGCGTTAAATAAAAACGACTGTAGTGTTTGGATAAGGCATGTAGTCATTCCAGGAATTACTGATAAGGATGAACATATATTAAAGTTAAAAGAAAAAATAAATAGCATCAAGAACTTAGAAAAAGTACAGCTACTTCCTTATCATAGTATGGGAGAGTATAAGTATGAAAAGTTGAAGATTCCATACAAGCTAAAAGGAATAAAAGATATGGAAGATAAGTTAATGATAAAGCTAAATAAAATAATAAATAAAAAATGAGGATAGTGTCTAAACACTATCCTCATTTCTCATCTTTATAACTTGGGCAATGTGAAGAACAACTTCCACAACTGCATCCACCAGAAGATTTTTTCTTTATGTTTTTATATAGTATATAAATAGCTGAAAGGGCTATTACAGCTGTAATAACAATTTGAATAAACATATTATCACCATCCTACAAAATTAAAATTCCTATATTATATATTAAAAAGGATACTATCCAGGCTAGTCCCATTTGATAAAGAACTGAACCTATTGCCATTTTCTTACCATATTCCTTTTTCATAGCAGCTACTACGGATACACAAGGTGTATATAATAATACAAATACTAAGAATGAAAGGGCGGATAACTGAGTAAAATGACTAGGTAAAACTTCTACTAAATTACCACCATATATAACTCCCATAGATCCTATGATAACTTCTTTTGCCATTAATCCTGTAAGTAGAGATACTGAATTTTGCCAAGAAGCAAATCCTAAAGGTTTAAATATTGGATTAATAAATTCTCCAATTTTAGCTAGTAAACTATCATTTATTTCAACCATTCCACTAAAGTTGAAGTTTGATAAAAACCAAACTATAACAGAAACTGCAAATATAATAGTTCCAGCTTTCTTTAAGAATCCTTTACCTTTATCCCATGTATGTAATAAAAGATTTCTAGGTTCAGGCATTTTATATTCTGATAATTCTATGATAAAAGGTTCTTCATCTTTTTTAAATAATGTGTTTTTAAATAATATACCTACAATAAATGCTATTAATATGCCTAGTAGATATAAAGACAGTACAACGATAGATTCCTTACCAGGGAAAAACACCGATGCAAACAGTGCATAAACAGGTAGTCTAGCATTACAAGACATTAATGGAACTAAAAGAGCTGTTAGCTTTCTATCTTTTTCACTTTCTAATGTTCTTGCAGCCATTATACCAGGAACAGAACAACCAAATCCAACTATAAGAGGGATAAAAGCTTTCCCTGACAATCCCATTCCTCTCATTATTCTATCCATTATAAAGGCAGCTCTAGACATATATCCACTATCCTCTAAAAATGAAATTCCAAGGAATAGAGCAAGTATTATAGGTAAAAATACAATTACAGAACCAACACCGCCTACAATACCATCTACAATCAATGATCTAAACCATGGGCTAGAACTTTGCAGATAAACCTCTAAAGTAGGCATTAGACTATCATTTACAAATCCATCTAACAAATCAGACAAGGGTTGTCCTACCCATGAAAAAGTAAATTGAAAAATTAAATATAATATACCTAAAAATATAGGATAGGCCAAAAATTTATTTAATACAATATTATCAATTTTTTGTGTTACAGATGATTTACTTTCCTTTGTATGCGTAACCACATCTTTTTTAATATTTTCGATGTATTTGTATGCCTCTTCTTCACTCTGAAAGTGATAATCATTAGCATTACGTGAATCTAAAAAATTACCGCCCAAAAGTAGATTCTTTAGATTATCTATACCTAAGCCTTTTGAAGCGGATATGGGTATAACAGTAACATTTAATTTTTTGCTTAATAAATCATAATCAATTTTTATTCCTCTATTTTCAACTATGTCAATCATATTTAATAAAAGTACTATAGGTTTATTAAATTCTTTTAGTTGCAAAGTTAAATAAAGATTTCTTTCCAGGTTAGATGCATCTACTATATTTAATATTACATCTACATCGTCTCTTGAAAGAAATTCCTTTGAGATTTTTTCTTCATTAGAATAAGTATCCATAGCATAAATGCCAGGGAGATCAACTATTTTTACGTTTTTGTCAATGTAGCCTTCTTTTTTTTCTACAGTTACTCCAGCCCAGTTACCTACATATTGGTTTGAGCCAGTTAAAGCGTTAAAAAGTGAAGTCTTGCCCACATTTGGATTACCTAGAAGTGCAACAGTTGTCATATGCGGCCTCCAATCTTTCTTTTAAGTTAACATGTATATTTTTAGCATCTTTCTTTCTTAATGCCAAATCAAATCCTCTAAAATTAATTACAATAGGATCTCCAAAAGGGGCTGTGTTTTTAAACTCTATCTCCGTGCCTTTAGTACATCCTAATGCTAATAATCTTTTACATAATTTATCATTTCCACATATATCTTCAATATAGGCTTTATCACCTAGATTTAAATCATTAATACTCATTTAGAATCCCCCCCTTATTTATGTTGATAATCATTATCATTTTCAATTAAAATATAACATTTTTTAAAGTCAAAGTCAATAACAAATTACTGGTTTTTCCGTATAATAAATTGTATAATAGTATTAAAAACGACACTAGAGTTTTAATTTTGACATAAGGTGGTAATGCAGATTTGAAGATTTATAAAAATGGCGAATATATACATATGAGTTATAGCAATAGCAAAAGCAAGGATAAAAATAATGATGAGGGTGAAGAAAATTATAAAAATAATGATAAAAAAAGAAAAATTAATATAGATATATACTATCCTAGGGTCAATGATGAAAGTATATATGAGAAATACAAGTCAGAAGAACCCATTATGACTATTATAAATATGTCCTCTGAAAGCATTACAATCTTAAGCAAATTTTTTCTTGAGATAGGGGATTTTATTAATTTTTCTTTAACTTTAGGAGATTATCCATCCTTTTGGTGTTTATGTGAGGTAAAAAATATAAAGTTTCAAGATGAATATTGTGAAGTTGAATGCGAGCTTTATTCACTTACAATGGAGCAAATAAATAAAATTAAAGAATATATAAATAGTATATAACTAACTATATAGAGTAGAATATAATATTAATAAGGTGTATAATAAAAGGTGGAATTTAACATAAATTCTACCTTTTATTTACTATACATAATAAATTTATGGAGGAAATAGCATGAAAAATATTGTAGCATTTTTTGATATAGATGGTACTCTATATAGAGAAGGATTGATTTCTGAAGTATTTAAAAAATTAATAAGATATGAGATAATAAGCTCAGAAAGATGGCATAATGAAGTTAGACCTGAATATGAAAAATGGGATAAAAGACAAGGAAATTATGATAATTATTTATTAAAGATGGCGGGTATATATTTAGAGGCTATAAAAGGCCTTCATAAATATCAAGTAGAAGTGATTGCCAAAAATGTAATATCTCAAAAAGGTGATAGAGTTTATACTTATACAAGAGATAGAATAAAGTGGCATAAAGAGCAAGGGCATAAAGTCATAACTATTTCAGGTAGTCCTGTAGAATTAGTAAGAGAAATGAGTTTGAAACATGGGTTTGATGATTATAGAGGAACCACATATATTATGGATGATAATGGAATTTATACTGGTGATGTAATACCTATGTGGGATAGCATTAGTAAACAAAAGGCTATTGAAGAATTAGCGGAGAAATATAATATTGATTTAGAAAATAGTTATGCATATGGAGATACATCAGGAGATCTTTCTATGTTTAAAATGATTAAATATCCTACATGTGTGAATCCTACTAGAGAACTGATAAATAAAGTATTAGAAGATAAGGATTTGATAGAAAAAATCAATATAATTGTTGAGAGAAAAGATGTAATATATAATATTAATCCAAGTAATTTAGAGTTACTTATGCTGTAATTTATTAGAAAAGAGTGGTACTAGTGATTATAAGAGAGAAAAATATTAAACTTGATAATGTTTTAGATGAAAATTGTTTATACCATAGTGATAATGCTATATATAAAAATTCTATTTTTTTTGATTTAGAGCATTATGTTTATAAAAAACCAATATGCGTGGGTGTATTTGGAAGTTGTTATTATGATGAATTAACTAATAGTTTAAATATAACTCAATATATGATTGAGAATAAAGAGGATTCAAAAGAAATTTTAAAATTAGCTAAAGAATATTTCATAAATATGAGTAATTGTAAAAAGTACATTGTAACTTTTTCAGGGAATAACGATTTTACAGTTATAAATTATTTATTTAAAAAATACAAAATTGATATTAATATAGATGATTATTTTATTCATGTGGATTTGCAAAAGGAATATGAGAAAATTAAAAAAACAAGTATAGGACTTAAAGCACTAGAGAAAGAATTTAATATTGAAAGAGAAAGTGAACTAATCAGTGGCCAAAACTTAGCAAAAACTTTTGGTAAGGTAGTAAAGGATAGAGACTATATCAATAGAATGCCCAATGAAAAAATAGAGAAAATACTTCTATACAATGAACAGGATGTAGTTAGTCTTTTTTATATGAGTGTTAGCTGGTTACAAATAATATAGAATCTACTATTTATTGATAAAGAGAGGAATGACACTATGTTTACCCCAATAAAAAATACAAAAGTTTATGAGCAAGTTATTGAACAAATCAAAGATATGATAAATAAGGGCATATTAAAAAAAGGAGATAAACTACCTTCTGAAAGAGATTTGGTTGAAAAGTTACAAGTAAGTAGGACATCTATAAGAGAAGCTTTAAGAGCACTTGAAATAATAGGACTTATAGAATCAAGACAAGGAGAAGGGAATTTTGTAAAGAGTAACTTTGAAAATAATTTATTCGAGCCATTATCAATAATGTTTATACTTGAGAAAAGTGACCCTATGGATATATTAGAGCTTAGAAAAATAATAGAAAAAGAAACTGCTACTTTAGCAGCTACAAGAATATCGGAAGATGAGCTTGCTGAATTAAGAGATTTAATAGATAAATTTAAAAATCTTGATGAAGATGAAGAAATGGTAAAAGCTGATAGAGAATTTCATTATAAAATAGCTCAAGTTTCTAAAAATTTTTTAATCCTTAGCATATTAAATGCAATATCATCCTTGATGGAAATTTTTATAGAGAATGCTAGAAGAAATATATTAATAAATACAGATAATAAAGAATTATTAGTAAAGCAACATGAAGATATATATATAGCTTTAAGTGAACATGATCCACAAAAAGCTCTAAAGGCTATGAGCATACATTTAGACACTATAAATGAATACATGTCAAAATAAGAAAAACTAAGTGTGTTGTTATAAAAATAACAATGTACTTAGTTTTTTTATGCGAAATAATAAAATTTAAAATTTTCAGAAATAAATTATGTATGAATAATTCTTTAAATACAGGACTCAAAACATTGTTTTCTCTAATATGAAAATAATGTTAATATATTAACTATTATAGAAATATTTCGAATATTGTGATACTATTATAGCATAACTGGTAATACCATATTACCACAATACCAGTAAGGGGGATTAGAAATGAATGAATATTTATTATTTTTAGTTGCACTGATACCCATAGTTTGGCTTGTGATATCTTTAGGCGCGCTAAAAATGGAGGGGCACAAAACTTGTTTTCTTACTTTATTAATTACTTTAATACTGGCTATAGTTTTTTGGAAGATGCCTGCCTTAGATGCAGCAACTGCAGCATTGGAGGGAGTAGCTTTAGGACTTTGGCCAATAATGTTAGTTATCATAGCCGCAGTATTTACTTATAATGTATCTGTTCATACTAAAAGTATGGAACTAATAAAGAAAATGATGATAAATATTTCAACAGATAAAAGAATATTAGTTTTAATTTTAGCTTGGGGTTTTGGAGGCTTTTTAGAAGCCATAGCAGGTTTTGGAACCGCTGTAGCAATACCAGCTAGTATAATGGCTTCATTAGGCTTTGATCCAGTATTTGCTGCAATAATATGCTTAATTGCCAATACAACTCCTACAGCTTTTGGAGCTATAGGCATCCCTGTAAGTACTCTTGCTCAAATTACATCATTAGATGTTAATATTTTAAGTTATGCCGTTACAATTTTCTTAACTCCTCTCATAATACTCATTCCAATTATATTAGTGATGTTAACAGAAAAGAGCATAAAGGGAATAAAAGGTGTAGTAGCAATAACTTTGGTATCTGGAATAAGTTTTGCGATTCCTCAAATATTTATAGCCAAGCATATGGGGGCAGATCTTCCAGCTATTGTAGGGAGTGTATCCTCTATGATATGTACCATTATTATGGCAAAGGTATTTTATAAAGACAAATCTTCTCAAGGTGATAAAGATATTACATTTAAAAGTGTAGTATTAGCTTGGTTACCATTCATATTAGTATTTCTATTTATAATTTTTACTAGTCCATTATTTCCAAATATAAATAAATTTTTATCTACCATACAAACATCTTTATATATTTATACTGGGGAAGGAGCTAAACCCTTTACGTTTCCATGGTTGGCCACTCCTGGAACATTAATAATTATAGCTACTTTTATAGGTGGAGCTTTACAAGGAGCAAAATTTAAAGATATGTTTCACATTTTAATGAAAACCTTTAAACAGATGAGCAAGTCATTTATAACAATATTATCTATAGTAGCTTTAGCAAAGGTTATGGGATATAGCGGCATGATTAAATCTATAGCAACAATACTTGTAAAGGTAACAGGAAAATATTATCCGCTGATATCTCCTGTAATAGGTGCAATGGGTACTTTTGTTACAGGAAGTGACACCTCGTGTAATGTATTGTTTGGAGGTTTACAGGTAGAGGTGGCTAAAAGTTTAAATTTAAGTCCTTATTGGCTTGCAGCTGCAAATACCGGTGGAGCAACTGCTGGGAAAATGATATCTCCTCAAAGTATAGCCGTAGCCACAGCAGCTACAGGACTCATAGGTGCAGAAGGTAAAATTTTAAATAGAACATTTAAAATTTGTATATTCTATGTAGTTGTTTTAGGTTTAATAGCATATTTTGCTTCGCCATTAGTTAATATAATTTAAAAATAATTTAAGAGGTGATTGATTTGATGGAAATAAAAATACCTTATTGGAAAAAACATTTAAGTGTCAATATACCAGATAAAAATTTAGTGGCTATATTAGAATCTAAGGCAGATTCTTATATAGTGGAAAAAAGTCAACAGGAAATAGTTAATGAAGCATTGGATAATCCTATAGAAAGCCCTTTATTGGAGGATTTAGTAAAAGGGAAAAATGATATGGTTATTATAACCAGTGACCATACCCGACCTGTACCAAGTAAAATAACTATGCCTATATTACTAAGAAGAATTAGAGCAGTTAATCCAGATATAAAAATAAAAATACTTATAGCAACTGGATTTCATAGACCAACGACTAAAGAGGAACTCATAGATAAGTTTGGAGAAGATATTGTTAAAAATGAAGAAATAATTATGCATGTATCAACGGATAAAGATAGCATGATTAAAGTAGGCATACTTCCTTCAGGAGGAGAGCTGTATTTAAATAAAGTGGCAATGGAGAGTGAACTTTTAATAGCAGAAGGATTTATTGAATCACATTTCTTTGCGGGGTTTTCTGGAGGAAGAAAAAGTGTATTGCCAGGAATAGCAGCAGCTCAAACTATTATGGCAAATCATTGCTCTGATTTTATAGCAAACCCTAATGCTAGAACTGGAATTTTAAATAAAAATCCAATTCATGAAGACATGCTATATGCAGCTAAGGTGGCAAAGCTTGCTTTTATACTAAATGTAGTGATAGATAATGATAAAAAAGTAATACATGCAGTAGCAGGTCATAGTGAGTATGCTCACAAAAAGGGATGTGAATTTGTAGAGGAATTATCTACAGTAAAGAAGGTGGAAGCAGATATAGTAATTACAAGTAATGGAGGATATCCTTTAGACCAAAATGTATATCAATCTGTAAAGGGAATGACAGCAGCAGAAGCTACTTGTAATGAAGATGGAGTAATCATTATGGTTGCCTCTTGTAGCGACGGACATGGAGGGCAGGCTTTTTATGATAATCTAGCCAGTGCTAAATCTCCTAAAGAGGTTTTAGATAAGGTAGTTAAAATACCAAGAAATAAAACTATTCCAGATCAATGGGAGATTCAAATATTAGCAAGAATTTTAAATAAGTTTACTGTAATAATGGTTACAGATATGTGTGATCCAAATTTAATAAAGAGTATGCATATGCAACATGCATTTACTATGGAAGAAGCTTTAAAGAGAGCTTTTGAAATAAAAGGAGAAAATGCTAAAGTAACAGTTATTCCAGACGGGGTAGCAGTAATAGTTAAATAATATATTTTACTATAAATAGAGAAAATACAAAAATTATCGCAAAATTTATAATATAGGGGGTAATAAATATGAATATACTAGTGTGCATTAAACAGGTTCCAGGAACTTCAAAAGTAGAAGTTGACCCAGTTACAGGGGTGTTAAAGAGAGATGGTGTAGATTCAAAGATGAATCCCTATGATTTATATGCACTTGAAACTGCATTAATGCTTAAAGAACAACATGGTGGTCAGGTCAATGTAATAACTATGGGTCCTCCGCAAGCTGAAGAAGTGATTAAAGAAGCATATGCTATGGGGGCAGATAGGGGAGTTATTTTATCCGACAAAAGATTTGCAGGGGCAGATGTACTTGCGACTTCATATACCTTGTCTCAAGGTATAAAGAAGATGGATGAGTTTGATATTATAATTTGTGGAAAACAAACTACTGATGGAGATACAGCACAGGTTGGACCAGAGATAGCAGAATATTTAAATATACCTCATATCGCAAATGTATTAAGAATATTAGAAGTAAATGGGAAGTCAATAGTTGTAGAAATGGATATGCCAGATACTATAGAAGTTTCAGAAATTAAATTCCCTTGTTTGCTCACAGTAGAAAAAGATATTTTTGAGCCAAGGCTTCCTTCATATAAAAAGAAGAAAGACACGGAAAATAGAGAAATTAAATTTTATTCATTAGACAATTTTGAGGATAAAGATGAGAAAAAGTACGGGCTTAGCGGTTCTCCAACTCAAGTTGAAAGGATTTTTCCACCTGCTGTAAATGATCATAAAGAAATTTGGCAAGGAAGTGCAGAGGATTTAAGTGATAGGATATTTAAGGCGTTAAAAAAATCCAAATTCATATAGTTTAGAAGGGGGAATATACATGGGAAAATTAGTAATAAACCAGAACAAGCTAAATAATAAAATTATAAAAGAACTTATAGAAATATGTCCATTTAGAGCTTTTGAAGAAGATAATGGAAAACTTTCAATAAATGCTGCCTGCAAGATGTGTAAACTATGTGTAAAAAAAGGACCAGAAGGTGTGGTTGAATTTATAGAAGAGGAAGTTAAAACTATAGACAAAAGTAAATGGAAAGGTATCGCTGTTTATGTGGATCACATGAATGGAGAAATACATCCTGTTACTTTTGAACTCATAGGAAAAGCTAGAGAATTAGCAGGAAAAATAAATCATCCTGTCTATGCAGTGTTTATAGGGGCAGATATAAAAGAAAAGGCTGAAGAATTATTACATTATGGCATAGATGAAGTATTTGTATATGATAATAAAGAATTAAAGGATTTTAAAATAGAACCATATACAGTAGCTTTTGAAGATTTTATAAACAAAGTAAAACCTTCTTCTGTATTAGTGGGAGCAACTACAGTAGGAAGATCTTTAGCCCCTAGAGTAGCAGCTAGATTTAGAACTGGTCTTACAGCGGATTGTACAGTTTTAGATATGAAAGAAAATACTGATTTAGTCCAAATAAGACCAGCTTTTGGTGGCAATATAATGGCACAAATAATAACTCCAAATAATAGACCTCAATTCTGTACTGTAAGGTATAAAATAATGGATGCACCAGAGAGAACAAAAGAAAAAAAGGGGAAAATTACTTTGTGCAATATACATGAAACAAAATTAAATTCTAATGTGAATGTTTTAAAAGTAACTAAAAAAGAAAAAGAAGTTAGTATATCAGAAGCAGATGTAATTGTAGTAGCTGGAAGAGGAGTAAAATCAGAAAAAGATATGAATATGGTTGTGGAACTTGCAGACTTATTAGGAGGGCAAGTAGCCGCTACTAGGCCTCTAATAGAAGCAGGTTGGGTTGATGCAAAGAAACAAATAGGCTTAAGTGGCAGAACTGTAAAACCAAAGCTTATCATTACCTGTGGAGTATCTGGATCTGTTCAATTCGTGGCAGGAATGAATAACTCGGAACAAATATTTGCCATAAATAAAGATCCAAATTCTTCGATATTTGATGTAGCTCACTATGGAATAGTAGGAGACTTATATGAGATAGTACCTAAACTCATAGAAAATATAAAAGAACATGGAAAATTGGCTTAACAAGTAAAGGAGGATTTATTATGAAGAGCTGTAATAATTATAAAAGAATAGATAATAAGGATTTAGAGTTTTTAAAATCTATAGTTGGTAAAGATAGAATATTTATAGGTAATGATATAAGTGAAGATTTTAGCCATGATGAGCTTGGTGGCATAGAAAATATGCCTGAGGTTTTAGTGGAGGTTTTAATTACGGAAGAAGTCTCTAGAATAATGAAATATGCTTATGAAAATAATATACCGGTAGTTGCTAGAGGATCTGGCACAGGACTTGTTGGAGCGTCTGTTCCTATACATGGTGGAATAATGATAAATCTTTCACCTATGAATAAAATATTAGAGCTAGATGAAGAAAATTTAACTCTTACAGTAGAACCAGGAGTTTTGCTGATGGAAATAGCTAAATTTGTAGAAGAGAATGATCTTTTTTATCCACCAGATCCAGGGGAAAAATCCGCAACTATAGGAGGAAATATAAACACCAATGCTGGTGGAATGAGAGCAGTTAAATATGGAGTAACTAGAGATTATGTAAGAGGTCTTGAGGTAGTATTACCGGATGGCACTGTTATGGAACTTGGAGGGAAAGTTGTAAAGAACAGCTCAGGATATAGTTTAAAGGATTTAGTATGTGGTTCTGAAGGAACTTTAGCTATTATTACTAAGGCTATATTAAAACTTTTGCCACTACCTAAAAAATCTATAACCCTTTTGATACCTTTTGAAGATTTAAATAAGGCTATAGAAACTGTTCCTAAAATAATAAAATCAAAGTCTATTCCAACTTCCATAGAATTTATGGAAAGAGATGTTATTTTAGCAGCAGAAGAATTTTTGGGTAAAAAGTTCCCGGATAACTCAGCTCATGCATATTTAATATTAAATTTTGATGGAAATAGTAAAGAGGATATAGAAAGAGATTATGAAAATGTAGCACAAATATGTTTAGAAAATGGAGCTATAGATGTATTAATGGCAGATACCGATGAAAGAAAAGAAGCTATATGGTCTGCCAGAGGGGCTTTTTTAGAAGCTATAAAGGCTTCCACAACTGAAATAGACGAATGCGATGTATGTGTTCCAAGGAATGAAATAGCGGAGTTTATAAAGTATACCTATGAGCTTCAGGAGAGATTTAATGTACGTATCAAAAATTTTGGTCACGCAGGGGACGGAAATTTACACATATATATATTAAAGGATGATTTGTCAGAAGAACAATGGAAGGATAAACTAGATAAAGTATTCCAATGTATGTATGATAGAGCTAGAGAATTAAATGGACAAGTTTCAGGAGAACATGGTATAGGATTCGCAAAGAGACAGTATTTATTCCAGTCTATAGGAGAAGAACAAAGGGAGTTGATGAAGAGAGTAAAATTAGCATTTGATCCAAAAAATATATTAAATCCAGGAAAAGTATGTGAATAAAATTAAAAAAGGTAGATCACGTTGATCTACCTTTTATTTTATTACTGAACTTCTTTTAAAAGTTCTATACCAATTTTAATTCTTCTTAAAGATTCTTCTTTTCCTAGAATTTCAGCTATTTCAAATGCTCCACCTGGAGTAAACTGTTTTCCTGAAAGGGCAGTTCTAATAGGCCATAATACTACGCCGTTTTTTACCCCTAATTCAGCAACTAGGTTCATCATGCTATCATGAGTAGAATTAAAAGTCCATTCATTTAAGCCTTCTAATATAGGAAGAGCTTTTTCTAAGCTAATAAGTGAATTTTCATAAGTTGTCTTCATTTTCTTGTGAAGATAAAGTTCTGGAGAATACTCTGGTAATGCCTCGAAGAAATCTATATTACCAGGTATTTCAGATAATACTTCAGTTCTTGTATGAAGCAACTGACTTAATTTCATTAAGTCAATGTCTTTAGTTATAACTTTCTTATAGTATGGCAATGCCATGCTGTGGAAATCTTCTAAAGATAACATTCTTATATATTCACCATTCATCCATTTTAACTTAGTAATATCAAAAATAGCAGGAGCTTTATTGATATTCATATAATTAAATTCATCTTTTAATTCTTCTAGTGTAAAAATTTCTTGTGTAGTTCCAGGATTCCATCCAAGTAGGGCTATATAATTTAATATAGCGTTCTTAAGATATCCCATTGAAAGTAGATCTTCAAAGGAAGCATCTCCTTTTCTTTTACTTAATTTATTGTGGGCATCTCTCATTATTGGAGGACAATGTATGTATTTTGGAACTTCCCAGCCAAAAGCGTCATATAATCTATTGTATTTTGGAGAGGAGGATAAATATTCACTTCCTCTAACTACATGTGTTATATTCATTAAATGGTCATCCACAACGTTTGCAAAATTATATGTTGGAAAACCATCTGATTTTAGTAATACCATGTCATCTAATTCAGAATTATCTACAGTTATTCTTCCAAAAATTTCATCATCAAAAGAAGTAGTGCCTGTAGTAGGATTGTTCTGTCTTATTACATAAGGAATACCGGCTGCAATCTTCTCTTCAATTTCTTCTTTTGAAAGGTGAGAACAGTGCTTATCATATTTATGAGGTTTTCCCAAAGCTTCAGAATTTTCTCTTATCATATCTAATCTTTCTTTTGTACAGAAACAGTGATATGCTTCACCTTTATCTATAAGTTTTTGTGCGTACTCTAAATAAATAGATTTTCTTTCGCTTTGAATATAAGGACCTACAGGACCACCTATATCTGGACCTTCATCATGGTGAAGACCAGTTGTCTTTAGAGTATTATATATTATATCAAGGGCACCCTCTACCTGTCTCTCTTGGTCTGTATCCTCAATTCTTAATAGAAAATCTCCGCCATCGTGCTTAGCGATTAAATAGGCATACAGTGCTGTTCTCAAGTTACCAACATGCATATAACCAGTTGGACTTGGAGCGAACCTTGTTCTAATTTTGTTTCCTTCCATTTTTTCCACTCCCTATTATAAATATTTTAACCCTGAAAAGGGATATTAGGCTATTCTATAAAACAAAAACCTCTCATCCTGAAATCTTGGACGAAAGGTACGGTTACCAGATAATTCTATCATATAATACTGTGAATTACCTGTCAAGCAGATGTAACAAGTTTTTTCTAATCATCATATATAAACTTTGAAAAGGATATTTTATTAACATATATTATCCCAAAAAGAGAAAAATATTCTTCTAACTGTTTTTCATAGTGTTCTCTATATTTTTTAATAGAAGATCTTTATCCATGTTATCTATATTATCTAGAGAGTTTAATAAATCAAACAATTTCTCCTTCAAAGGACTTTTTTCTTCTTCCATACCAGGAATAAAAGTATCCCCGCTACTCATGATATAAGATTTATATCCTGTACTATCTAATAGCTCTTTAAAGCTCTTTTGGCATTCTTCTTCACCATGTACTAATAGAACTGCCTTTGGTTTTTTATTAAAGGCTTCAAGCCAATTTAATAAACCATTTCTATCAGCATGACCAGATAAACCAGGAAGATTATAAATTTTAGCATTGACAGCTATTTCTTCACCAAATATTTTTACTCTTTTTGTTCCATTCAGTATATTTCTTCCAAGGGTGCCTTCTGCTTGAAAACCTACGAAAACCACAGAGCTTTCTTTTCTCCATAAATTATGTTTTAAGTGATGCTTTATCCTTCCAGCTTCACACATGCCGCTAGCGGATATAATTATAGCATTACTTTGAATTTTATTTATCTTAGCAGACTCTTCAGGAGATTTTGTAAAAAACAATCCATCAAATTGGAATGGGTTATCTCCATCTTCTATCAGTTTTGTAGCTTCTTTATTATAATATTTAGTATATTTATTAAAAATTCTTGTAGATTCAGTAGCAAGAGGGCTATCTACATAAACTTTAATATTTTTTAAGATATCATTTTCTACAAGTTTGTTTAGAGCATAGATCACTTCCTGAGTTCTACCTACAGCAAAGGAAGGAATAATTACATTACCACCTTTTTTGAATGTAGATTTGATTATATCTACTAGCTCATTTAGGTTAGTATCGAATTTTTCATGGAGTCTATCACCATAGGTGGTTTCCAGGATAACATAGTCAGCTTCTTCGATAAAGGTAGGATCTTTTAATATAGGTAATCCTTTGTTGCCTAAATCACCAGAGTACACTAGTTTAATATCTTTTTCCCCTTCATTTATAAGTATTTCCACTATAGAAGAACCTAAAAGATGACCAGCATCTTTAAATCTAATCTTAAATCCATCGAACAATTCTACCCAATGGTTATAGGGATATCCTTTAAATAAATACATAGATAATTGTGCAATTTTTGCAGTGTACAGTGGCTCTACAGCACTCAAGCCCATTCTAATTCTTTTTCTGCTAGTCCATTCAGCTTCCATCTCATGAATACTGCCACTGTCTTCTAGCATTATACTGCATAGATCCTTAGTGCCTTCTGTACATAAAATGTCTCCTTTAAAGCCTTGTTTATAAAGTAAAGGAATTCTGCCACTATGATCTATATGAGCGTGGGAGAGAATAACATAATCTATATTTTTAGGGTTAAAGTTAAAGTTTTCGTTTCCTCTTTCTTTTTCATCTTTCCCTTGATATAGACCACAATCTAATAAAATGGTTTTATCTTTTACTTTAAGTAAATGACAGGAGCCTGTAACACATCCAGTAGCACCGTAAAACTCAAGCTTCATGATATAATCCCTCCTAATATAGTAGTATATATAAATTATATCACTATAGATAAAAAAATTAAAATTTCTATGGTATAATTTTACTATGTATTTATGAAAGTGATGTGAAAGATCTTATGAGTAGAAGTTTTAAATTTATTCATACGGGAGATATACATTTAGGCAATATAATGAATATCTCTGAAAAATCAGATAATAGTTTTAATAATATATTTGAAAGTTTTAGTTATATATGTAACTATGCTCAAAACAACAATGTGGATTTTATTCTTATATCGGGAGATTTATTTCATAGCAAAGGAAGGGACATAAGGGTAGATAAATTTTTTTACGATCAATGTAAGAATATAAGTCCTATAAAGGTATATGTTATATGTGGAAATCACGACCCAATGAAAAATAGATATGAGATATTTGAAGCTCCTTCTAATTTAATTTTTTTTAACAGTAATGCTCCTCAAGTAGAGGAGATATATAAGGATGAAAATATTATATGCAGAATCATTGGACAATCCTATCAAAATACCTTTGAAAAGAAAAAGATTCATCAAAAATACAAAGAGTATCTGGAGGAAGATGGTACTTTTAATATTGCTCTTTTACATACTCAGCTAGGAGATGATAACTATATTCCGTGCACAATAGGAGAGCTTAAAGAGATAGAGAATATAGATTACTGGGCATTAGGACATATTCATAAACCTCAAGTGTTAAACATAGAGAAGCCATTTATAGGCTATCCTGGAATACCACAAGGATGTGACTTTGGTGAGAGAGGTTCAGGAGGCTTTTATTTGACAGAAGTTAGCGAAAGAAAAATCTCTAATGTGAAATTCATCCACTGTTCCTCTGTAATTTGGGAGAGGATTAATTTAAATATAGATTTTAATAATGCCCCTAATAACATTGAAGAATTAGAGGATTTGATGATTAAAGCAGGAGAAGATTTTCTAGATAGATACAATAGCAATTTACAATTAGGAATGGAAGAAGAGGATGAAATTGAGAATAAGACTTTTATTGTAAGATGGATAATTGAAGGTAGGGGAGAGATACACAACTTAGTAAGGGAAAAAGAAGAATTTCTTATTTCATACCTTAAAGAATCTTTAAATAAGAGATTATTTTACAGTGGTTTTTCCATATGGACTGAGGAGATAAGTATAAATACTAAACCTGCATTAGATTATAATCTTTTAGAGAAGAATCCTTTTTATGAAGAAGTTAAAAGGATCTATGAATTATGCTTAAGAGATGAAGAAATTAAAAAAGATATAATAAAATCCTTAGGGAAAATTTGGAGCTATGGCAATGAAGAGTTTATAAATGATTATCAATTCTCTTTGCATGAAGAAGATTATTTAGAGTTGATAAAAAGGAGTTTAAATTTAATTGAAGAGAAACTTTTAGAAGGTAGTGAGTAAATTGTATATAAAAAGACTATATATTGGAGATTTTGGAATATATAAAAATGAAACTATTAAAGAGCTAAATAATGGATTGGTAGTAATAGGAGGAGCTAATAGAGCGGGAAAGTCTACTTTACTAAAAATACTTAAAAATTTACCCTATGGATTTGGTAAAGGAGAGGATTTACCACCGGCAAATGATAAGTATTATATAGAAACTACTATCAAAAAGGATAAGAATGCGTATAATTTAAAATTGGAAAGTTATAAGAAACCAATTATAACACCTAGTATAGAAGAGGATTTATATACTATAGATAAGTATACATATAATGAGTTATTTACTATAGACTTAGAACTTTTAAATAATAACTTAAAAGAAAGAAAAGATATACAAACCATATTATTAGGAGCTGGTTTTAAAGAGGTTTTAAAAGTTCCTAAAATAATTAGAGAGATAAAAAAAGAAGGAAATAAAATAGGAGGCATACAAGGAAACCCAAGTTCTAAACAGTTCAAGCCTTTTTTTAATGTAATCAATAGAGATATAAAAGATAGGGAGGAATCCTTAAAAGAAAAAGATATATATTTACAAATAAAAAAGGAACTAAAAGAATTAGAAGATAAAATTGAAGATAGTATTTTGAAAAAAGAAGAGAAGGAAAATAAGTTAACTAGATTAGAGACAATAGTAAATAATTATGATGATTATATCAGACTTAGGGAAATAGATGAAAAAATTAATAGAGATAAACACATATTAGATAATTATAATGGATTTTCTAAGGAAACCATTGAGGTATTAAAAAATGAATATGAAAAAATTAAGAATGAGTTGAAGGAAAAAACTCTAATTTATGAGAATTTATCCAAAGGAGAGCAGGTAAATAAAAAAAGTTTGTTGAATAACTTAAAAGAGTTAGAGTATTTAAATAAGGAGGTTTATGGACTAAGAGAACAAATAAAAAGCTACAGTACTTTAAAAAATGAAAATTACAATGAAGAAAAGAATATCATAAATTTAATCAATAATTTAAATAGCACATTAAAAGGAAATATGGACTATCTAATGAATTTAAAGTGTGATTATTTATGGATAGATGAATTGCGAAATCTAGATCAAAATTATAAAGAATTGAAAGATAAAAAAGATAGCAGTGGAAATCTAAAAAATAGAAATTTAATATATGTTTTTTTAATAATCATGACTACTTTTATTTCTTATTTATTTATGATAAGTGTAAATAATAATTTATATAAATTATTATTTATAATTGCTGAATTTTTACTAATAGGTTCATTTATTTATATAATAAATAGATTGAATCATAATAACGGAGAAGATTATAAAGAAATTGGAAACATAGAAAGCAAGTTTGAAGAATATAAAGGTATACTTAAATTAGAAAGAGAAGTAACACCGGAGGGTATGATTCAATATATAAAATCAACCTTGACTATTAAAGAAAGAATAAACAATTTTTTATTACAAGAAAAAAAGGCCCTACAACTTGAAGAAGAGATAGGGATAAAAAGAGAAAATATAGTAAAAAAAATAAATCAATGTTATATGGATGAAGATTTAAATTATAGTGAAATTAATTCAATAGATTATATTATAGAGAAATTAGAAAAATTGATTCAGTTAGGCTTTAAGCTGAAAGAGGTTGAAGTTTATTTAGGAAATTTAAATAGGTGTGAGGAAAAAATATTAAGATATTTAAATATAAGTAACCAGAATGTAAGAGTACAAGAAGTACTAGAAGAACATCGTAAAAATATCCAGTTGTACCATGAGCTTTTAGCATTAATAAATGAAAAGGATAAAATAATATATAAATTAAATTATTCATTTTTCAGAGAAGAACTACATGAGAAGGCTTATACTAATATAAATAATATATTCCAAGAAGAATTTAAAAATTATGGATCCATTGATGAAATGAAAAGAGAAGCAGAGGAGTTACTTCAATATAGTAAAAAGATAAAAATTACTATAGAAAGCCTAAAGGAAGAAAAAAATAAGTTGTCTCTAAAATTAGAAGGATTACAAAAATCCTCTATCTTAGAAAAAATAGAAACTCAAATTTCTAAAACTAGAAGTGATATGAAGCCTTTAGCTGAAAAATATGCACTATATAATTGTGCATCCTATATATTAGAAAGGGCTTATAATGATTTTATTGATAGATCTAAAGATGATATATTAAATGAAGCTAGTAATGTATTTTCTAAAATTACCGATGGTGAATATGATAAAATTCTCTTAGGAAATGATTTGTTAGATATGGATTTTAAATCTCACTCAAGTAATAATGATTTAGAAAATACAACAAGAGAGTTAAGTAGAGGTACAAGGGAACAACTATTTTTATCTATAAGGCTTAGCAGAATACTTAATTTAGATCCATTGCCTATTATAATTGACGATTCTTTAGTTAACTTTGATTCTTCAAGTCTAAAATCAACATTACATATTATAAAAGAGTTAAGCAAAAGAAACCAAGTTTTCCTTTTAACCTGTCATTCTAAGCTAATTGAATGTATTGAGGATTTAAGCATAGATAGTCAATATTTTATATTAGATAAAGGAAGTTTTACACCTACAGATGGAAAAACTTTAATCAACCATTTAAGCTAAGAAAAAGTTTTTATTATATAAAATATATATTAAGTGCAACTATAGTTTAGGGGGGATTCATTTGGAAAATAAAAAAAGCGCTCATGTATTAGCTATGCTATTGATGGTTTTATGGGGGCTATCCTATCTGAGTATAAAGCTGGTGGTAGAAGAAATAAATCCTGTATTATCTGCATTTTATAGGTTTTTATTAGCTTCAATTATTTTATTTGTATTTTTAAAAGTTAAATATCCAGAAGAGAAGATATTAAAAGAGGATAGATTAAAAGTTGCTTTAAGCGGTCTTTTTGGAGTTTCACTTTATTTTTACTTTGAAAATTACTCTGTGTTATTTACATCTGCATCAAATGTAGCGGTATTGATATCTTCAATACCAGTATTTACTCTCTTATCTCAAACGTTAATATTTAAGGAGAAGATGACACTAGGTAAAATGGGTGGAGCAGCTTTAAGTGTAATAGGTATATTTATAATAATTATATCTAAAGAAAAAGTAAGTTTCTTCTCAAGTGGAACTATTGGAGATATCATGGCATTGATGGCTGCTCTTTGTTGGGTGGTATATACAATTATAACAAGCAAGTTTAAGGGTAATTATAAAAGTATAACTATAACCACTTATCAAAACTTATGGGGATGTTTGTTTTTAAGTCCATCAATTTTTGTATTTAAAGTGAGCATGCCATCAACTAAAGTCATATTTAATATCATATATCTTTCAATATTTTGTTCTTGTATAGGTTATGCCATATATATATATTGTCTTAATAAATTAGGGGCCACCGTTATCACTACATATATAAACTTACAACCTATTGTAAGTTTAATTAGTGCTAAAGTGCTACTAAAGGAAAAAATAACCCTATGGCAAGTATTAGGTAGCTTAATAATAATAAGTGGAGTGCTTTTAGTTAGCTTTAGTGAAAAAATTAGCTTGAATAATTTGGAAGAAGTGATATAGTATTAATATATTTATTTTAGGAGGGATAATTCATGGCAGATCAAAGACTAAATAAATTAGCCAAGCTGTTAGTAAATTACTCAACAGAAGTGAAAACTGGAGATTTTGTATTGGTTCAATGTGAAGAAGTATGCATACCTTGGATGGCAGAAGTGGTAAAGGAAGCATTAAAAGCTGGAGCTCATGTAGAAACACTAATAGATTCAGCAGAAGTGGATAATATTAAATTAAAATATGCATCAAAAGAACAGCTAGAAGAGGAGAAATTTATTCAAAAACAAGCTATAGAAAAGGCAGATGTATGGTTAACCGCTTGGGGAACGGTAAATACTAAAATAAACTCTAATGTAGATTCAGATAAGATAAAATCTTCATCAAAAGGAAGCTCAAGCTGGAGAAAGATATACTCAGAAAGAATGGGAGATGGGTCATTAAGGTGGTGTGGAACTCAGTTTCCTACTAATGCAGACGCTCAAGAGGGATCTATGAGTTTAGATGAATATCAGGAATTTGTATATGGAGCTGGTCTTTTAGATAGTGATGATCCTGTGGAAGAATGGAAAAAAATAAGCAGAGAACAGGAAAGATGGATAAAATATTTAGATAATAAAAAAGAGCTACACATATTATCTGAAGGTACAGATATAAAGGTAAAAATAGAAGGAAGAAAGTGGATTAATTGTGATGGTAAAGTAAATTTCCCTGATGGTGAAATATTTACTTCTCCTGTGGAAAACGGAATAGACGGATACATAACTTTTAGTTTTCCAGGTATATATGCTGGAAAAGAAATTGAAGGAATAAAGTTAAAAGTAGAGAAAGGTAAAGTTGTAGAAGCTACAGCGGATAAAGGAGAAGATTTATTAAAATCATTGCTTTTGACAGATGAGGGAGCTTCATATTTTGGGGAAGTTGCCATTGGCACAAATTATGGAATAAAACAATTTACTAGAAATATGCTTTTTGATGAAAAAATAGGTGGTACAATTCATATGGCTATAGGGGATTCTATGCCTGAAGCTGGTGGAAGAAATAGAAGTACAATTCATTGGGATATGTTATGTAATATGAGAAATGGCGGAAAGCTATATGCCGATGGTGAATTATTCTATGAAAATGGAGAATTTATTTATGAAATATTGGAAAAGTATAATCTATAAAAAATAAAGGAAGCACATGCTTCCTTTATTTTTATAGATAATTAGATTTTCTTTTTCTTCTTTTACGTTTAGTAATACTTCTTGTAATAGATGCAATCAATAGGATGAATATTATCAAACCTATGAAAGCCCCTATGTATAGTATTAAATTAGACTTTAATATTGCTCCTTTTGATATGTTTGTATAAAGCTTATATTCTTTTACGGCTCCTCTTTCTTTTAAATTTAATGTTCCTATACTAGTATTTTCATTTATTTTCCAAGGATTTACTTTATCTAATTTAACTTCTTCCTTAGCTTCTTTTTTATTTACTTCATTGTCATAATAAAGTACATCTTCTTTTAAAATTAAAGGAACTTCAATTTCCTTGTTTGGACCAAAGAAAATCAATGGTTTGTAATTAAGCTTTTCAGTTTTTATAGTTGTATCTTTTTTGTGAAGACTAGTTTTTGTGGCTTTAAAGCTCCAGTCTATAATCTCTTTCATGTCTTCGAATACAAAAGAATCTTGACTATCATAAACAGAGTTTAGCACAACTCCAAGTATTTTTCGCCCATCTCTCTCATACATGGCTACAAGACATCTTCCGGCCTTTGAAGTATACCCAGTTTTTCCACCTACATTCCCATCTTCACCTACAAGTTTATTTCTATTCTCGATAATAAAAATTGTACCTTTAGAAGTTTTAATTGTACTATTTGTCTTATTCATAGATTCTTTTACCCAAGAATTTTTAAAGGCTTCTCTTCCTATAACAGTTAAATCGTAGGCAGTAGTATAGTGATCAGGATCATGTAATCCATTAGGAGTAATAAAATGAGTATTCTTCAACCCTAAGCTCTTTATTTTGCTGTTCATAGCTTCAGCAAACTTTTCACTATTACCTGATACGTTATCAGCAATCATGTAGGCTATATCGTTACCTGAGAACAGAAGTAGTCCGTCCATAACATCCTCAGCAGTCATAGTTTCATTAACGTCTATTGAATGTAAATTTAGATTTAGAGAGTACTCAGGTTGAGATTTTGCGGATTCTGTATATTTAAGTGCATCTCCCTTATCGAATTTTTCTGCAAGTAGTAAGGCTGTTAATAATTTAGTTGTACTTGCAGGGTACATCTTGCTATCTACAGATTTAGCATAGATTATTTCACCTGTATCCATATCAATTGTAATAGCAGATTTTCCATAAATATTAGGTTTATCATCAGCTGCAAACGCAGAGGTGCAAAATGAAAATATTAATACAATTGTTAATAATAATGAAGTACATCTCTTTTTCAAAGTTCATCTCTCCAATTTCTTTATGTTTTATTTTCAGTATTTTATCCATTAAAGTATAACATGGGGAAGGTGTTTTTACAAATGAAGAAAATATTAAATTTAAAAATAATAATTGATATAATTTTTGATATAATATAATTTGAAGTATATAGTTTTGGTGGTGAATATATGTTAAATAATATCATGTCCATTTTTGCTAAGAGAAATAAAGGAATAATAGGAGATTATGAAAAGAGTTCAGTAATAATTTTTTTGATATCAGACAATGAGAATTTAGAAGTTCTATTTCAAGTAAGAGCTTTTAATTTACAACATCAACCAGGAGATATATCTTTCCCTGGTGGAAGGATTGAAAAGGGAGAAAGTGAAGAGGAAGCTGCAATTAGAGAAGCCATTGAAGAGTTGAATATAAAAAGGGAAGATTTTAAGATGATAGGAGAAATGGATTCTTTAGTAACTCATTATAATAGAATAATATATCCATTTATTGCATTGCTCAATAAAAATGAAATAAATCCTAGTAAAGATGAAGTGGACCATGTATTTACTGTACCACTTCAATATTTCTTAGAAAATGAACCAGAGGTTTATGAAATAAAAATTACACCTCAAGTACCTGAAAATTTCCCATATCATTTAATAGTGGGAGGAAGAGATTATAAATTTAGTAAAGCAAATGTGAAACAATACTTTTACCAATATAAAGGGTATGTCATATGGGGAATGACAGCTCAAATTATTAAATCCTTTGTAGATATTATAAAAAATGAAAAATTAAAAGATTATAATGTTAGAAAATGAAAATAAAGAGTGAAGAGCGTAGATATAAATTTACATTTGATAAATTTATATCTTACTATTCTTCACTCTTTATTATATAAATTTTTAGCTAAATTAAAATGTTTTTTTCTTTGGCATAAATAAGATAATGGATGCTGCTACTACAGCTATATAGACAAAAGGAAAAATTATTGATATTAAACCAGTAGTGTACAAAAACTTGAAAAATGCAAATAGTGTGATGGAAATAACAGTCCAACCTAAAGATAGGTATTCCATCCTTTTGTTTTTTTCAGTCCATAAGTCAGCATCTTTCATCTTGCCAACTATTTTATTTCTATCTTTACTTTCGGGAGCAGATTTAATGGATAGCATTTTAAAGTATACATAGGAAATAATTGCTATTAGACCTACTCCAAGAAAAAAATAAGAAATAGATATCCTAGTTATATTCATACAAATCACCTCATGATTTTTATTAATATTATGTACTTATTCTTATACTAAAATCTAAATTTATACATATTCATTAAATCGTAAAAATTTAATGAATTATCAAAATATATATTCATTTTTCCTCTAGAGTAATGTATAATATGGGTAATAAATAACTTTATATTATTAAGCTTGGGGAAGGGGTTGTTTTCCATGACAGAATGTCCTTTTTTATCTTCATATGATGATAAGGTGGAGTGTTTTGCAGATTGTGCACTATTTAATTACAAAGATAATAATGGGTTATGTCCATTTAAGTCATTAGAAGCATATAATATAGAGAAGATGGAATATTATGATAGTGCTCTAGATGATATAGATTTAAAATTTATAAAAAGCTCCTACTTAGAAGGGAAAAATGAATATCTTTAAACAATAAAAAAAGGCAGTTAACTGCCTTTTATTGTTCATCGTCATATATGCTAGAGTATTTATTTATCAAATTATGTTTTACGGACCATAATTTAGAGGATAAATCTACATAATAATTGTGAGGATTTTCAAATCTCAAAACTTCATGCCATAATTTTTCGCTTTCTTTCTCTGCAACTTTGCTTATTTCTAATACGTCAGGAGAATCATAAACTAAGTTGCCCTTATCAAATATTTTAACCATTAAGTCTTTAGCATAGAAGTTTCTAACCTTCTTTTTCTTCCAAGTGAATACTGGATCAAATAGAGTTAGAGGCTTATTTTCATCTATGATCTCATCATTTAAGGTTATTAAATCAGCAATTGCTTTATTCGTTTCCTTATCAAAAATTCTATAAACCTTTTTAAAACCTGGGTTAGTTATTTTTTCTTCGTTTTCGCTGATTTTAATTTTGGGAATTATGGTGTCTTTATCTTCTATTGCAACTAATTTATAAACTCCACCAAAAACTGGTTCGGATTTAGCGGTTATTAATCTTTCTCCCACTCCAAAACCATCGATTGTAGCTCCTTGTCTCAATACAGATCTTATTATGTACTCATCTAGAGAATTTGAAACTATAATTTTAACATCTTCGTAGCCTGCTTCATCTAACATTTCTCTACATTTTTTTGATAAATAAGTTATATCACCACTATCTATTCTTATACCCTTAGGTCTATATCCTTTAGGTTTTAAAATATTATCAAAAACCTTTATGGCATTAGGCAACCCTGATTTTAAAACATTATAAGTATCTATTAATAACACACAATTGTCTGGATATACTTTTGCCCATGTTTCAAAAGCTTCATATTCCGTAGGGAAGAGCTGAACCCAACTGTGAGCCATGGTACCTGCAGAAGGAACTCCAAACATTTGCTCAGCTATAGTGCAAGCTGTTGAATTACATCCGCCAATTATTGCAGCACGAGCACCGTAGATAGCTCCATCATACCCTTGAGCTCTTCTTGAACCGAATTCCATAACAGATCTACCATCAGCCGCTCTACATATTCTATTTGCTTTTGTAGCAATTAAAGTTTGATGATTAATAGATAGCAAAATCATGGTTTCAACAAATTGTGCCTGTATTATAGGACCTCTTACTGTTACTAGAGGTTCATTAGGGAATACCGGATTTCCCTCTGGTATAGCCCAAACATCGCAACAAAATTTAAAATCCTTTAAATAATTCAAAAATTCTTCTGAAAAAATATTTTTACTTCTTAAATATTCAATATCTTCACTTGTGAAAGATAGATTGTTTAAGTATTCAATAAGTTGCTGTAGACCAGCCATAATGCAGTAACCACCACCATCGGGTACTCTTCTAAAAAACATATCAAAATATGCTATTTTATTTTCTATTCCGCTTGAAAAGTATCCGTTACCCATAGTTAGCTCATAAAAATCTACCAACATAGTGAGATTTCTTTCGTTACGAACATTAAAATTCTTAATGTATTCCATATCAATTTCTCCTTGTTAAATAAATTTAAAGTTATTAATATTTTAAACCTTAGTTGGTATTATTACAAGAATAAATGAGATGAATTAAAATTTTGTACTTGAGAATAATATATTATTGATATGAAACTTTATGAAATAAATAAAGCGTAGTATAAAAAAATAAATCTCAATCTATAATATGCATATAATGTTTTGGATACATAAATAATTGACATATTTAATATATGTGTTATACTATATATTAAGCTATTCATTAATTCCAAAATAGTAGGAGGTAAAAAATATGATAGCTTTTAAAACGATGTGGGATGATGTAGAAAATATTATTTCAAAAGATGAAATAAAAGATGTTTATATTATTGAAAAGTATAGAGATGGATTTGTTGTTGAAGATAATTTAACTAACTACTTTGTCGGCAAGCAAGACTTTGTAAACTTTTGGTGTAATATGCTATATTTCAATGAGATATGTTTAGATGATTTAAATATAAAGGAAGAGCCCAATTTTAAGTATGTATGTGCGGTTATAAAACAATTACCATACATAAAAGTAAACTCAGATACAATTAGCTTTATGGAATAGTTTGTTGAATAAATAAAAAAAATGGTATATAATTTAAAATAATAAGCTCATATTCTAAGAATATGAGCTTTTAAATTGTAGTAAAGAGGTAGGAGAATTATGATAAGTGCAAATATAGATCCAAAAGATATGATATTTGCTTTGGATATAGGAACAAAATCTGTTATTGGTGCATTAGGAGTTGTTAAGGATAAGAAACTCTATATTCATGATGAGGTATATGTTGAGCATGAAGAAAGGGCTATGATTGATGGACAAATTCATGATATATCTCTAGTTGCTAGTGCAGTTGATAAAGTAAAAAAAGAATTAGAAGAAAAATCTAATATTGAATTAACAAAAGTTGCAATAGCAGCAGCAGGTAGGTTTTTAAAAACCATGACTGTAAAATCAGAGATCTATATAGATGAGAATAGAGATATAGATAAGGATGTTATAAGAAGTTTAGAATTAACTGCGGTAAAAAAGGCAGAAGATTTATTAGGTGAAGATGAAAATGGAAAACTATATTGTGTGGGATATAGTATCGTAAATTACTATTTAAATGGATATGTTATAGGAAATTTACTTTCCCAGAAAGGTAACAATATAGGAGTAGAAGTAATTGCAACCTTTCTTCCCAAAGCCGTTATAGATAGTCTCTATTCAGTGATGGATAAAGTAAATCTAGAAATTATAAGTTTAACCTTAGAGCCAATTGCAGCCATTGAAGCAGCTATTCCTAAGAATTTAAGACTATTAAATTTAGCTTTAGTAGATATTGGTGCGGGAACTTCTGATATTGCTATAAGTAGTAAAGATACTGTTGTAGCTTATGGCATGGTTTCCGTGGCGGGAGATGAAGTAACAGAGGTTATTGCTCAAAACTGTCTACTACCTTTCAATGGGGCTGAGAGAGTAAAAAAGGCTGCAAGCGGAGATGAGACTATAAAATATGCAGATATACTGGGGATGGAAAATGAAATAAGTCCAGAAGAAATAAAAAAAATAATTGAACCCATGGTAACAAAAATTGGAGATGAGATAGGGGAAAAGATACTAGAATTAAATGGGGGTAAATCTCCTAATGCAGTATTTTTAGTTGGAGGAGGAGCTCATACACCAGGTATCAAGGAAGCTTTATCTCAAAAATTAAATATTCCACTGCAAAGGATTGGTATAAAAGGAAGAGAAGGCGTAGATAACTGCATATGCAATGATAATAGTTTAGGAAGCGTAGGGGTGACTGTTTTAGGAATAGCATTAATTGCTATAAAAGAATTGGGATATGATTTTATTAACGTTATTTTAAATGGAGATGTAATAAGTCTTTTTAACTCACATAAGCATACTGTCATGGATGTGTTATTACAGGCTGGCATAAATCCTAAGATGCTCATAGGTAAAAACGGTAAAAATATTAGATTTATGCTTAATGAAATAAAAAGAGTGGCCTTTGGAACTCTTGCCACTAATGCAGAGGTATGGATTAATGGCAAAAAAGAAACTATTGATTGTGAAGTTAGAGAGGGACAAAATATCCAAATTAACTTTGCAAAGGATGGTAAAGATGCATCCCCAAAAATTATGGAATATATAAATCAACTATATTCTACTACTTTTTATTTAAATGATATAGTTCATACATTAGAACCTATATGCATAATCAATGGTAATCAAGTAACCATTGAAGAAGAGATAAAAGATGGGGATGAAGTGGAAATTATAAATCTATTAACCCTTGGAGATTTTATTAATTATTTTGAAATGGCTGGATACGAATATTATCTAAATGGAGAAATTTTAAAGGATAATTACGTAATAAAAGAGGGAGATAGAATATATAGAAGGAAGATTGAAAATAATAAAGAAGAGGCTATAGCGAAAGAAGAGTTAATAAAAGAAGATTTAACAAAGGAAGAACCAATAAATAATGAAGTTTTTAATGAAATAGAAGTTATAGTAAATGGGAAAGAAATATTATTAAAAGGTAAAGAAAAATACGTTTTTGTAGATATATTTGATCATATAGATATGGATTTAACTAAACTTCAAGGTAACCTAGTTTTAAAGCTAAATGGAGAGAATGCTCAATATCATACTATATTAAATGCTGGAGATAATATAGAAGCCAGATGGGAGAGTTGATATGAATTTCTATAGTGAAGCGTTAAAAATAAAAGATAGATTAATTCACTGGAGAAGAGAATTTCATATGTATCCTGAATTGGGGTACGAAGAAAAGATGACCTCAAGAATAATAAAAAACCTTTTGGAAGAGAATGGTATTGAATATATAGAAACTGCCCACACTGGAATATGTGCATTAATTAAAGGAAATGGAGATAAAACTGTAGGTATTAGAGCTGACATGGATGCTCTTCCACTGAATGATAGTAAAAATTGTAATTATGCATCTAAAGTGAAAGGCAAAATGCATGCCTGTGGACACGATGCTCATACTGCTATGCTCATGGGAGCAGCTCTATTATTGAATAATTTCAAGGAATCTTTAAATGGAAATGTAAAATTATTCTTTGAACCAGCGGAAGAAACCACTGGTGGAGCTAAAGTTATGATTGAAGAAGGGGTATTAGAAAATCCGCATGTGGATGCAATAATAGGGTTACATGTGGATGAAAATATACCCTGTGGTAAAGTTGGTATAAAAAGAGGAGTTGTAAATGCATCCTCAAATCCATTTACCATTAAAATATTAGGTAAGGGAGCTCATGGAGCTAGACCACAGGACTCAATAGACCCTATTTACATTGCAAGTAGCATAGTTATGAATATTCAATCTATAATTAGCAGGGAATTATCTCCTGTTGAGCCGGGAGTAATAACAATAGGAACTATCCATGGAGGAACAGCTCAAAATATTATACCAGAAGAAGTAATTATTTCTGGCATAATAAGAACTATGAAGGCTGAAGATAGAGAATATGTAGTAAAAAGATTTAAAGATATAGTAGAAGGAATAACTAATTCTTTAAGAGGTAAGTGTATCATTAAAGTTGACGAAAGCTATCCTTGCTTATACAATGACGAGAGTATGTATAATTTATTTATTAATACTTCTTTAAAGTTGTTAAAGGAAGAAGATGTAATAAAATTACTAAATCCTAGTATGGGTGTTGAAAGTTTTGCCTACTTTTCTAATGAGAGACCATCGATTTTTTATTATTTAGGAATTAGAAATGAAGAGAAAGGCATAACAAACCCTGCGCATAGTAGTCTATTTGATATAGATGAAGATAGCTTATCTTTAGGAGTTGCTTTACATTGCCAATTAGCAAAGGATTATTTAGATGCAGAATAAATTAAGGAGTGTTTATATGAAAATAGAAATAGGAAACAACGAAGCAGGGCAAAGACTAGATAAATTTTTAAGAAAATGGTTAAAGGATGTTCCATTAAGTCTTATATATAAGAGTATAAGAAAAGGTGATGTAAAGGTTAATGGGAAAAAATCTAAAGAAAAGTATTCCTTAGAAATTGGAGATGTGGTTGAGGTTCGAGAGGTAGTATCAAATAGGAAACCTCAAATAAATTTTATTAAGGTAGAGGATTCAGGTAAAATAAAGATAACTTACGAAGATGAAAATATGATTATAGTTGAAAAATGGCCGGGAATTTTAGTTCATTCCGATAGTAAAAAAGGGGAACCTACCCTTACAGATTATGTACTTTCTTATTTATATGATAAGGGAGACTATTTACCTGAAAATGAGGTTACTTTTACTCCAGCTTCATGTAATAGGCTTGATAGAAACACTTCGGGAGTAGTTATATTTGGGAAAAATTTTGAAGCTTTAAAACTATTAAATGAAATGGTTAGAGAGAGGAAAATAAAAAAATATTATTTAGCATTAATACGTGGCAAACTTAAAAATGGAAAATATGAAGCATATATATCAAAAGATGAAGATAAAAACATATCAGCTGTTTCTTTAGACAAGAAAAAAGATAGTAAAAAAATTGCAATGGAAGTAAAGACAGTTCAAACTTGTGGAACCTATTCTTTAATAGAAGTGCATTTAATTACGGGAAGAAGTCATCAGATTAGAGCTCATTTAAGCTTTTTAGGAAACCCTATAGTTGGAGATAGTAAATATGGAGAGGGTAAAATCAATAGTTTCTTTTTCAATAGATATGGTGTAGACTATCAATATCTATATGCATATAAATTAATTTTTAAAGATTGTCCTGAAAAATTAATTTATATGGAAAATAAAACAATTGCAGAATCCCTTCCACCAGTATTAAAGAAGATAAAAAATGACGTATTTAAGTTTTAATTAAGGAGATTAACGATGAGTGACGGATCAACTACTAAAGGTTTTGCGGTGTTGTCCGCTGCTGGTATGATAGCAAAGGTATTATCTCTACTATACATACCTTTTTTAAAAGGAATTATAACAGATGAAGGGTATGGCGTATATGGAGCGGCGTATTCTGTGTATGTATTCATATATGTTATAACTAATGCTGGGATACCAGTTGCTATTTCAAAGCTTATTTCTGAATTAACTGCGGTAAAGAACTATAAAGATGCATTAAAAAGTTTTAAATTATCAAGATTTATATTGCTAATAATTGGAATTTTAATGACGGTTCTTATGATGATTTTTGCAAAACCTTTGTCCAAGCTAGTTCATTATGAGAATGCATACTTATCCATACTTGCATTATCACCAGCTATATTATTTACCTCTGTAGCTTCAGCTTATAGAGGATATTTTCAAGGATGGGGCAATATGGTGCCTACGGCAATGTCACAAGTTATTGAGCAATTTGCAAATGCTATTTTTTCATTAGTATTTGCTTCAATTCTTATTAAATATGGAGTAGAAGCTGGATGTGCTGGAGCAACAATAGGCACATCTTTAGGAGCCTTTTTTTCTGCTATCTATTTAATGTTTTATTATGAGAGAAATAAAAGAATTAAAGTACCAAAAGGATATAGTGAACTTGAAATAAAAAGACATTCTACAAAAGAGATTGTAAAAAAAATAGCAAACTATGGTATACCAATTACTATATGTGTGGGTATGACTTATGCAGGAAATTTAATTGACGTAGCTAATACTAAAGTAAGGTTGATGGCAGGAGGATTGCCAGATGCTTATGCATCAACTTTATATGGATATCTAGTAAAGTATCAGCAATTGATAAATGTACCTATAGCAATAGTGACTTCTTTAGCTGTTGCAATTTTGCCAGCTATCGCTAGTGCAGCAGCGGTAAACAATAGAAAGCAAGTGAAAAGTAAAATAATGTATGCTTTTAGAGTGTGTTTCTTAGTTGCTATACCATCTGCTTTTGGATTATCAATACTAAGCAACCAAGTTTTTTATATGTTAAAGTTTGGTGAAGGAGCATTTTTAATGACTTACGGTTCTATAGTATTAGTGCTAATGTCAATTATGCAAATTCAAACTACAATTTTACAGAGTGTAGGAAAACTTTATACGGCAACAATTTACTCTGTTATTGGAATAATATTTAAAATAGTAGCAAACTATTATTTAATTGCTATTCCAAGCATAAATATATTAGGAGCTGTTTATGGAAGTATAATTGGATACATAATACCAATATTATTAAATGGAAGAATGATAAAGAAAACTCTAAATGTAAAATTAAAACTATACAGAGGGGCAGTAAAGCCAATAATATCATCGCTGTTTATGAGTGGTATGGTATATGCTTCTTTTAACTTGTCATTTATGATACTTAAATTTATAGGCAGTGGATATATAAGAAATGCGGTGGCTACGCTCATATCTATAATAATTGGGATATATTCATATATATTTGCCCTTATATTAACAGGTGGAATAAAGGAAGAAGATTTTGAAATTATTCCATCGAAACTAAGGAGGTTTATACCTCAATTTATAATGAAGAGAGTAAGATAATTTAGATAGATAAAAGTGAATAGGATATCCTATTCACTTTTATCTATTATTAATTTACACAAATATAATTGGGAAAAGCCAAAAACCACTATAAATAAATATTTTAAAATTCCTAAACTATTTGGTAATAAATTTTTTAGCATATTTAATAAAAAGTACATTAAAATTGAAGTTAGAATAATTATAAGAAATTTATTTGTATCAAAATCTAAATGTATTTTATTATTTATTTCTTTTAGATTTAGTACAAGGGTAGTAATTGAGGTTATTATTACCGTAAATCCATATCCGTATATATTAACTTTAGGAATTCCTACTAATATATATAATAAAATAATCTCCATTATTGAAACTATTAAAGAATTTTTTAACAAAGCTCCTTGTCTTCCTAAACCATTTAATATGCCGAAGGTTGTAGCTGATGTATATACAAAAGGAGCGGTAAAAGATGCTAATAGAATAAACTGAGCTAAATCATTTCGCTTAAAAATAATACTTCCTAAAGCATCTGGTATTGTAGAACATATAATTAATGTGGATAAACCTAACGTAAAGCTAATTCTAAAAACATTTCTAATCCTCTCTTCTGTCTCCCAATGGTTCTTGTTTACTAAGCTTTGAGATAAATCAGGAATAAGAACGATAGATATAGAATTAATAACTACCATGGGGAAGAAAACTACACTCATACTCATACCAGATAGTTTACCTATTAAGGAAAGAGCTGAACTATAGTCTAGACCTGAAGAAATCAATCTTCTAGGTATAATAAGCGTCGATATTGTAGATAGTGCAGTAGATAAAAAACCATTTAAAGATAGAGGAATTGACATTATTAATACATTAAATAATAATTGGGCTCGCCCTTCTGTTCTTCCCCTGTAGAAATAATTATTCTTACAACTAAATTTGTAAAATATATAAAGAAAAAGTGCGCTAATAAATTCTCCAAAGGCAAGTGCGATATAAGCAGATGTAACGGTGCTCGCTATTTCTTTTGATGGTAAAATAGTCGTTACGCTTATTATTATTACAATTCTTAAAGCTTTTTCTAATATATCAATTATTGCAGGAATAGATACCTTTGATATTCCATAAAAAAACCCCTTTAATATAGAAGAAAAGGCAACAAAAATCATAGCAGGGCATATAACTTTTAGTGAATTTATTGACCTCATATCTTTAATAATATTTTTGCTAATGTAGCTTGAACTAAAAAAAACTAAAAGGACTACAATTAATGACCATATCATATCAAATATTAAAGTTATATGTACGGTTTTTTTTAAGTTGGTGAAATCTTTTTTACTCCAGTATTCAGCTGCTACTTTAGATACAGCAGTAACCATACCACCACATATAAGGCATATAAAAAGATTATATATAGGCATTACAAGTCCGTATAATCCCATCCCTTCTGGCCCTAACTTTAAAGAAAGAATTATTGAAAATGTAAAACCAAATATACCAGTAATTAGGTTTGATACTATTAAAATAAAGGAGTCTCTAAAAAAACTGTCTTTTTTCATTATTGATTCCCTCTAATATTATTAACATTAATTAATATTCCTTAAAAGTATCTATTATTACAATATATCTATAGTGAAGAATTAATAATTATGGTATATAATTTATTTTTTAACATATTAATACCTGATTTATCAAATGGGAATATTGAGAAAAATTTAACTAGTGAAATGCAAAATAAATTTCAATAAAATTTTATAGATTTAACTTTAGATATTTAAAAACTGTAATAAATAATGTATAATTTTATAAAAATTATTTATTATAATAAGGAAGCTTATAGTTACTTTTTACAAAAAAGGAGATAGTTATTGAAATGGATAATAATAAAATAGAAAAAACCTATGGCAGTGCATTAAGAGGTATATTTTATGCTGTTAACCCATTAAAGAAAAAATTTTTAAAAACTTATTGTACAGTTCATAAGTTTATAATGATTCAATCCTTAGAACTATTAAAAAATGATGGTTATGAAGAAGAATATAATTTTTTCAAAGAATATATATCATATATAAATGAAGGTACAACATGGGCAGATCAGGATTTTAAGAGTTCTAATCATTTTTTTCATTTTAGTAAAGGAAGGGGTCTTTATGGATTTTCCAATGCATTAATTGAATGTAAAAAATACTATGATAAATCTTTATCATACTTGAAAGAAAATAATATGCCTAAAGCGATGTTTTACTTTGGAGCTGCCTGTCATTTAATACAGGATGTTACTGTTCCTCAACATGTTAATAATAAACTATTAAAAAGTCATAGAAGATTTGAATTATGGATTATAAGTAGATTATTAAGTGACTATTCTTTTATAGCGGATAGTGGAGTTGTTAGATACAAGACTTTGGATAATTATATTATTAACAATGCTTTTTTAGCTAATAATACTTATTTAAAGAATTTAAGCAATAGAAACATTGAGGAAAGGTATTCCTCAATTGCTTGTACTATATTAAAAGCAGCTCAAAAAACTACCGCAGGTTTTATGGTGGATTTTTATGAAGTTATAAAAGAAAATAATAATTAATATAAAAGTCCTCTGCCTTTAGAGGATTTTTATATTTTTAAAAGAATTAATAATATAAAAGGCGGTGATTTTTATTTGGTTAAAGAAGCATTAATAGATTTAAGTAATGAAAAAATCCAAGGGAATATTTTAGATATTGGAATTAAGAACTATGGTGTAATATACAATGTAAGTAAACACTTTAGTGGAAATTTTGATGTTAATTATATAGATGAGAGGAAAGATGATGTAGATATAGAAGAAAATTATTATGATTGCTGTACACTGTTTTTTACATTAAGCAGTATGCTTCTTAAAACTAGCAAAGAGAGCTTATTTAAAGATATATATAAATATCTTAAAGAGGAGGGAAGTATATATATATGGGATATAGACAAGAAATACAATAAATTTTTCCATTCTAAAATAAAAATTAAACTTCCCGATAATAATATAAAAGAAATAAATATTAAAGATTATAATATATTTAGGGATAATTCAAAAGATAATATATTAAAGCTATTAAACCATTACTTTATAATAACAGATTCACTAGAAAGGGATGGTTTATATTTTATTAAAGCAAAAAAACGAGAATCTTATTAGGAGGAAAAAATGAAAATATTATTAACAGCACTAAATGCAAAATATATACATAGTAATTTAGCAGTAAGATATCTAAAAGCTTTTACAGAAGACCTATCTTATGATTGTAAGATTAAGGAGTTTTCTATAAATGATAATATGGAGAGGATAGTTCAAAATATAATTGAAGAAAAACCAGATATAGTAGGATTTTCATGTTATATCTGGAATATAGAATTTGTTGAAAGAGTTACAACACTTATAAAATTAATAAATAAAGACATATTAATACTTTTTGGTGGACCAGAAGTGTCTTATGACCCAAGATATTATTTAGAAAGAGGATACTGTGATTATTTAATCACGGGAGAAGGAGAGGAAACCTATAGAGAATTTGTTGAACATATTATAAGGCAAAAGTCTAAGGGTGAAGCATTAAATTTAAATATTAACAAAGTAAAAGGTATATACTATAAAGAGGATTCTTCTATATTTACCGGAAATAGAGAACTAATGGACGTAAATAAAGTAGCTTTTCCTTATAAACCTGAAGACAATTTAGATAATAAGATTGTCTATTATGAAGCATCTAGGGGGTGCCCGTTTAATTGCAAGTACTGCCTATCTTCAACCATAAGAGGAGTAAGGTTTTTAAATATTAATAGAGTAAAGAATGAATTGGAATTTTTTATAGATAAAAAAGTCAGGTTAGTTAAATTTGTTGATAGAACATTTAATTGTAATAGAGAATTTGCAATGGAAATATGGAGTTTTTTAATAAATGAAGATACTGAAACTACATTTCATTTTGAAATATCTGCAGATATTTTAACAAAGGAGGAAATAGAGCTCTTATCTAAAGCGTCTGTTGGAAAATTTCAATTTGAAGTAGGAGTGCAAACTACAAATGATGAAGTGTTAAAAAACATTAATAGAGAAGTAAATTTTAAAGATATAAAAGAAAAGGTCGATGAATTAATAAAAGTAAAAAATATTAAACAACACTTGGATCTTATTGCAGGACTTCCAGGGGAGAGTTATCAATCTTTTATTAAATCATTTAACGATCTGTACTCAATTGAACCAGAAGAAATCCAGCTAGGATTTTTAAAGTTATTAAAGGGTTCTCAAATGAGGGAAGAAGCATCTATGTGGGGAATGGTTTACTCTCCATATCCACCATATGAAATATTGAGAAATAACCATATATCCTATGAAGAAATAGTTCAATTGAAAAGAGTTGAGGAAATGGTAGATAAATACTATAATTCTGGTAAATTCAGAACTATTGTTAAATATTTTATTGATAAATTTAAAACTCCATATGATTTTTATCATTCTCTTGGAGAATTTTTTTATACAAAGGGATATATGTCTAGGAATATATCATCCTCTGATTATTACAAAGTATTCTTGGAATTTAACAATGAAATTTTAAAAAATGACAGCTATGACCTTAAAGAAATAATAAAATTTGATTATTTATTATTTAACAAGAAAAGATGGCTTCCGAGTTTTCTAGAAAGGGAAGAAAACAAAAATTTTAATAAAGAGATTATGAAGTTAGCTGTGGATGAAGGAATTGTTAATAAGGATAAGATGAATAATTATCATATAGAAAAATTTAATATAGATATACTTCAATATATTGAAAAATCAATAGTTGTAACAGGGGATTATTATATATTGTTTTGCGAAAATAATAAATATTTATGCAGAAATTTAAATTTTCTTATTGAAAAATGCTGTAGATGATTTATAATGTATATTAAAAATGTATAAAATAAAAAAGTCTTACAATTGGGAATTTTAATAATAATTTATTGATTATGATAGATTATAAGTATTATAATGATTTTATAAATATTATTTAATCTTATTTAAATTTTAAAATTTTAATAAGCAAATATTTACAACTTGTTGGTTGTGTAAGGAGGTGTTATTTTGGCCATAGAAGCTTTAAACAGCATAAAAGATGCTGAAACCAAAGGAGAAGAAATAATAAAAGCTGCTCAGCAAGAAAGCAAAGATATTATTAAGAATGCAGAAATCAAATCTATTGCAGAGTACAAGAGAATAATCGATGAAGCTAACTCATTAGCTAACAACATGGTATCAGAAGCCTTAAAAAAAGGTGAGGAAGAGGGCGAAAGAATAAAGGAGGGAGCTGAAAAAGATATAAGTGATATTATAAATATACCTGATGATAAAATGGAGAAAGCTATAAATTTAATAGTTGAGAGGATAGTGAAATAATATGGCTATAGTTAAAATGAATAAGTTCTCTCTGCTTGTATTTAAATCAGTAAAAGATGAATTACTTCAAAGATTTCAAGGTTTTTCTAAAGTTCAATTTATCAACTTAGGTGAAGATATAGTCACTAAAGAAGATGTTGATTATGTTAAAGCATATACTGATACTACTAGTGTAACTGAATTAGAAAGTAGTCAATCTAAAGTGAAGTTCTCAATAGATACAATAAGTAAATATTGGTCGCCAAAAAGTAGTATAAAAGATAAGCTTAAAGAAAAACCAAACTTTTCTTATAAAGAATTAAAGATTTTTGAAAAAAATTCTGATTGGGAAAATGTTTATAACGTATTAAGAAGCAAAGAGGACAGGCTAAATTCCATAAATAATGAAATATCTAAGCTAATGGCAGACATTGATATATTAAAGCCGTGGAAAAGTTTAGATGCGCCATTAAGGGAATTGGATTCTGTTAAGACAGTAGCTAGTTTCTTAGGAACTATACCAAGAAATTTAAAGGATAGTTTCAGAGAAGAAATAGAAAGTAGTGTTAAAGAATGTTATTTAGAAAACATTAGCGAAGCTCAAGAGGAACTGAACATACTCCTTTTAGTTTATAAAGATAAAATAGAAGAAGTAGAGGAAATACTAAGAAAATATGGCTTTGCTAGAGCTAATTTAGCTTACAAGGATTCTCCTAAAGAGATAATATCCGATTATGAAGGGAAAATTATTTCCCTAAAGGAAGAAAAATCTAGATTGATTGAAGAAATCAAGTCCTTAGGTAATAAAGACGATAAGTTAGAGAATTTAAAAATAGTTTATGAGTACTTAGGAAACGAACTTGAAAAGGCTAAAGTTAGTGAGAATTTTTTAAATACAGATAAAGTTTTTGTAATCAATGGATGGGTTCCAGAAGAAGAAAAGGTGGAGTTTGAAAAGGTTATAAAAACTGTAACGGGGGATTATCATATAAGTTTTACAGAACCATCAGAAGAAGATGATGTTCCTATAATGCTTAAAAATAATTCTGCAATACAACCTTTTGAATCTATAACATCCATGTATAGTTTGCCAAAATACAATGAAATTGATCCGACGCCATTATTAATGCCTTTTTACTTAATATTTTTCGGTATGATGTTGTCTGACGCTGGTTATGGACTATTAATGCTAGTAGCAACTACATTGGCTTTAAAATTTGTACCACTAGAAAAAGAAACCAGAAACTTTGTAAGACTATTCTTTTATTTGAGTTTACCTACAATTTTCTGGGGAATTATGTACGGTAGTTTTTTTACCGGCGCTATAGATATTCCAGCTGTATGGATTAAACCAGAAGATAATGCTAACTTTATTCTTTTAGTATCCATAGGCTTTGGCTTGATACATGTGTTTGTTGGATTAGGAATAAAAGCTTATTTATTAATTAAAAATAAACTTTATTTAGATGCCTTTTATGATGTAGGACTTTGGTATATCACTTTAGTTACTGTAATTCTTTACCTTGGTGGAAGTTTTGCAAATATAGAAGCTCTGCAAGGAAGCATGAATATAATCAAGTATATTATGTTTGCTGGTATGATAGGACTTGTATTAACCCAAGGAAGGGAAAACAAAGGAATTGGTGCAAAACTAGGTGCAGGACTATATGGGCTATATGGAATAACTGGTTATATAGGAGACTTGGTTTCTTATTCAAGACTTATGGCTCTTGGATTAGCTACAGGATTTATAGGTGGAGCATTAAATCTAATTATTAGTTTTTTAGGAAATGGAGTAAAGGCTTGGATATTTGGACCATTAATATTTATCATAGGTCATGTATTTAATCTACTGATAAATGTGTTAGGTGCTTATGTTCATACTTCAAGATTACAGTATGTTGAGTACTTTGGTAAGTTCTATGAAGGGGGAGGAAAACCATTCACTCCTTTCAAACATATAAATAAAACTATAAAAATAAAAGCAGAATGAGGAGGAATTTTATTATGAATACTTTTTTTAGTTTCTTTTTAGAAAATGGTGGAATGGTATTGGCAGCATTAGGAGTAGCACTAGCTACTATATTGCCAGGAATTGGTTCAGCAAAAGGGGTTGGCTTAGTTGGTGAAGCTGCTTCAGGATTACTTACTGAGGAGCCAGAGAAGTTTGGTAAGGCTCTTATATTGGAATTGCTTCCTGGTACACAGGGATTATATGGATTCGTTATCGCATTTATGGCTTTAGGTAAGATAACACCAGGTTTAGATTTAGGTGCTGGATTTGGAGTAATGCTTGCATGTTTACCGGTTGCTTTTGTAGGCTGGAAATCAGCAATTTCCCAGGCTAAAACAGCTGCATCAGCAGTAGCTATACTTGCTAAGAAACCAGAACACAATACTAAGGGTATAGTTCTTACAGTTATGGTTGAAACTTATGCTCTTTTAGGATTCGTTATGTCAGTATTGATGTTGAGATAATCCCTGAAAAATATTGGTTAAGGGAGTGGAATATATGTCTAGTTTAGATAACATGACAGCAAGAATAATAAGAGAAGCTGAGGAAAAAGCCAATCAGATTATTAAGGGTGCTAAGGAAGAAGAAATAAAAATAATCAATGGAAAAATTAATGATGCAAATATAAAAAAAGAAGAGATATTAAAAAAATCGGAGTTAGAGAGCGTTAGCAAAAAAGAAAGAATAATTTCTAATGCCCATCTCCAAGTAAGAAATAAAAAATTAGAAACAAAGCAAGAGGTAATCGAGAAAATATACAATAAAACTTTAGAAAAATTAGGAAGATTACCTGAAGATAAATACTTAAACTTTGTTAAAAACAGTTTATTATCATTAAGTATTGACGGAGATGAAGAAATTATTCTATCAAATACAGAAAGCCTTATTAATAATGATTTTATAAATAAAATAAATGAAGAATTAATTAAAAAAGGTAAAACTGGTGAAATAAAAATTAGTGAAGAAAGAAGAGATTTTAAAGGTGGATTTATACTCTACAAAAATGGTATTGAGATAAATAATACCTTTGAAGCATTGATTTTATCAATAAAGGATGAACTAGAGCCTAGTATAATAGAAACGGTATTTGGTTAGGAGGTTAGTTAAATGGAAGGTTTACAGTTTACCCATGCCATTTCAAGAATTAGGGTACTTGAGACTAAACTCCTTGATAAAGCAAAATTAGATAGGATGATTGATAGCTCATCTGCAGAGGATGCCTTAAAAATACTAGGAGAAACAGAGTATTCAAATTATATGTCTAGTATTAAAAGACCGGAGGATTATGAAGAACTATTAGGAGGGGAACTAATAAGGTTATATCAATTGATGTATAGCTTATCCCCTGTTAAAGAATTAGTTGATATTATGTCTATAAAGTACGATTATCATAATCTGAAGGTTATGATAAAAGGAAAACTTCTTAATAAAGATTTATCACATTTACTTATTCCTGTTGGATTAATAAATTCTAATAAGTTAAAACAAATGTTTGATAATGAAAACTTTAAAGAGCTTACGAATTATATGATTGAAGGAATAGAAAAAGTTAATAAATCCTTTGAAGAAGACGGGGATCCTCAAAAGATAGATATTATATTAGACGGCTTTATGTACAAGGAGATGCTCCATAGAGCTAATGAAATAGGAGATGATTTTTTATCAAGTTATTTTAAAATGATTATTGACCTGACTAATATTAAGACGCTTTTAAGAGTGAAGAAACAAAATAAAGGCAGAAGATTTATGGAAGAGGTTTTAATAGAAGGTGGAACCATACTAAAAAAAGACTTGATTAGTTATGAAAATGAGTCTGTGGATAGTATAGCTAATAAGCTTTCATATACTTCCTATGAAAAAATATTAAGATTAGGTCTTGAAAGTTATGGAGATAATGGCAATATAAGTTATTTTGAAAAATTAACTGATAATTATATTATGGATTATATTAAGAAAGCTAAATATGTTAGCTTTGGTATAGAACCTTTATTAGGTTATATAATGGCTAAAGAAAATGAAATCAAGACAGTAAGAATAATAATGGTTGGAAAATTAAATAACATAGCACCAGAAGTTATTAGAGAAAGGTTGCGTGATGTCTATGTATAAGATAGGAGTTGTTGGAGATAAAGATTCCGTACTTGCTTTTAAAGCTCTAGGAATAGATGTATATCCTGTAAATGATGTAGAAGAAGCAAGAAAAACTGTAGACACTATGGCAGCTAGAAAATATGGTGTTATATTTATAACCGAACAGGTAGCACAAGATTTAGAAGAGACAATAGAGAGGTATAATAGAGAAATGCTTCCTGCCATTATACTCATTCCAAGCAATCAAGGAACATTAAATATTGGAATGAAGAGAATTAGCGATAACGTTGAAAAAGCTGTTGGAGTGAATATTTTATAGGAAGGTAGGTAGGTGTACTTGAAGACTGGAAGAGTAGTTAAAGTTTCAGGACCTTTAGTTATGGCTGAAGGAATGGAAGAAGCTAACCTTTTCGACGTTGTAAGAGTTGGTGATCAACGTCTAATAGGTGAAATTATAGAAATGAGAGGCGATAAAGCTTCTATCCAGGTTTATGAGGAAACACAAGGTCTTGGACCAGGAGCTCCAGTTGTTACTACAGGAGCGCCTTTAAGTGTAGAATTAGGTCCCGGCTTAATAGAATCAATGTTCGATGGAATACAAAGACCTTTAGATGCAATTGAAAAAGTTGCAGGAGATTTTATATCAAGAGGTGTTGAGGTACCTTCATTGAATAGAGAAAAAATTTGGCACTTTACTCCTACTATAAATGTAGGTGATGAAGTAGAGGCTGGAGATATAATTGGAGTAGTTCAAGAAACTTCAATTATTGAACATAAAATTATGATTCCCTATGGCGTTAAAGGAAAGATACTTTCAATAAACGAAGGTGACTTTACTGTAGTGGATAAGATTGGTGAATTAGAAACAGAAAAAGGAACAGTTGACTTAACCATGATGCAAAAGTGGCCAGTTAGAAGAGGTAGACACTATTCTAGAAAACTTAGCCCTGTTGAACCGATGGTTACTGGCCAAAGAGTAATTGATACGCTTTTTCCAGTAACAAAAGGTGGAGTTGCCTGTGTTCCAGGTCCTTTTGGAAGTGGAAAGACTGTTGTACAGCACCAGTTAGCAAAGTGGGCAGACGCTCAGATGGTTGTTTATATAGGCTGTGGAGAACGTGGTAATGAAATGACAGACGTTTTAAATGAGTTCCCAGAATTAAAGGACCCAAAAACTGGAGAACCATTGATGAAGAGAACTGTACTTATTGCTAATACATCTAACATGCCTGTTGCAGCGAGAGAAGCTTCTATCTATACAGGAATTGCTATAGCGGAGTATTTTAGAGATATGGGATATTCTGTAGCCTTAATGGCAGACTCAACTTCCCGTTGGGCAGAAGCCTTAAGAGAAATGTCAGGAAGACTTGAGGAAATGCCTGGTGAAGAAGGATATCCAGCATACCTTGGCTCAAGATTAGCAGATTTCTATGAAAGAGCTGGTAAAGTTGTATGTCTAGGAAAAGATGGCAGAGAAGGAGCTATTACTGCAATTGGAGCAGTTTCCCCTCCAGGTGGAGACTTATCAGAACCAGTAACTCAGGCAACACTTAGAATAGTTAAAGTTTTCTGGGGATTGGATGCTCAATTGGCGTATAGAAGACACTTCCCAGCTATAAATTGGTTAAATTCATATTCACTGTACGTTGATAAAACAGGGGAATGGATGAATGAAAACATTGCTCAGGATTGGAGCGATTTGAGAATAAAAGCTATGGCACTTCTTCAAGAAGAAGCTAACCTTGAAGAAATTGTAAGGTTGGTTGGTATTGATGCACTATCCGAAGAAGATAGATTGAAACTTGAAGTTGCAAAATCAATAAGAGAAGACTATTTACAGCAAAATGCTTTCCATGATGTAGATACTTATGCTTCTTTAGGCAAACAATATAAAATGTTAAAATTAGTTCTTAAATTTGGAGATGAGGCATCAAGAGCTCTAAAGGCTGGAGTTTATCTAAAAGATATATTAAACATGGAAATCAGAGATAGAATAGCTAGATCTAAATATATATCTGAAGAAAGCATAGAAAATATAGATAGAGTTTCTGAAGAACTTGAAAAGGACATTGATGATCTTATCAGCAAAGGGGGGATAATGAATGCTTAAGGAATACAGAACAGTAAGAGAAGTTGTAGGACCATTAATGGTTGTTGATGGAGTAGAAAATGTAAAGTATGATGAACTAGTTGAAATAGAAATCCAAACTGGAGAAATCAGAAGAGGTAGAGTACTGGAAATAAATGAAGATAAAGCTCTTGTTCAGTTATTTGAGGGTTCTGCTGGAATAAACTTAAAAGGAAGTAAGGCTAAATTTTTAGGTAAACCGTTAGAAATTGGTGTTTCAGAAGACATGTTAGGAAGAGTTTTTGACGGTCTTGGAAGACCTAAGGATAATGGTCCTAAAATAATTCCAGAAAAAAGAATGGATATTAACGGTGAGCCTATAAATCCAGTGGCTAGAAACTATCCATCAGAATTTATTCAGACTGGAGTTTCGGCAATTGATGGACTAAACACTTTAGTTAGAGGGCAAAAACTACCTGTGTTCTCAGGTTCAGGTTTACCACATGCTCAGTTAGCGGCTCAAATTGCAAGGCAAGCAAGGGTTTTAGGTTCTGATTCTAAGTTCGCTGTTGTATTTGCTGCAATAGGTATAACTTTTGAAGAAGCTCAATTCTTTATTGATGACTTTACGAGAACTGGGGCTATAGACAGATCTGTTCTGTTTATGAACTTAGCAAATGACCCTGCTATAGAAAGAATTGCAACACCAAGAATGGCTTTAACTACAGCAGAGTACCTAGCTTATCAAAAAGGAATGCACGTACTTGTTATTATGACTGACCTAACAAATTATTGTGAAGCATTGCGTGAAGTTTCCGCAGCAAGAAAAGAAGTTCCAGGAAGACGTGGATATCCAGGATATCTATATACAGACCTTTCAACTCTATATGAAAGAGCGGGAAGAATCAAAGGCAGAGAAGGTTCTATAACACAGATACCTATACTTACAATGCCGGAAGACGATAAAACACATCCGATTCCAGACTTAACAGGTTACATTACAGAAGGTCAGATAATTTTAAGCAGAGAACTATATAGAAAAGGCATAATGCCGCCTATAGATGTTCTGCCTTCCCTATCAAGATTAAAAGATAAGGGTATAGGAAAAGGAAAAACTAGGGAAGACCATGCGGACACAATGAACCAGTTATTTGCTGGATATGCACAGGGTAAGCAAGCAAAAGAATTAGCAGTTATACTTGGAGAGTCTGCCCTTTCCGATGCAGATAAGCAGTACGCAAAATTTGCTGAAGCCTTCGAAAAAGAATATGTTTCACAAGGGTTTACAGCAAATAGAACTATAGAAGAAACATTAAATTTAGGATGGAAGCTGTTATCTATTTTACCTCGTACTGAGCTCAAGAGAATTAGGGATGAATATTTGGAAAAATATCTTCCTGAAACACCTAATGAAAATTAAAGGGATGATTGTTTATGAGATTAAATGTTAATCCAACAAGAATGGAGCTCACCAAGCTTAAGAAAAGGCTAGTAACGGCTACCAGAGGACATAAGCTTTTAAAGGATAAGCAAGATGAATTAATGAGAAGATTCATTGATTTAATAAAATATAACAATGAACTTAGAAAAAGCGTAGAGGAAGAGTTGCAAAAATCTTTAAAGGATTTTGTTATGGCTAGAGCTTTAATGTCATCGGAATTCCTTGAAGAGGCTATAGTCTTCCCAAAAGAAAGCATTTCTCTTGAAGTTGAAAGAAAAAACATTATGAGTGTTAATGTGCCTGTAATGAAGTTTAAAAGAAAGATGGAAGAAGATGAAGGCAGTATATATCCTTATGGTTTTGTAAACACCTCAGGAGAATTGGATACTGCCATAGAAAAATTATATGGTACATTACCTAAACTATTAGAACTTGCTGAAGTTGAAAAGTCTTGCCAGCTCATGGCAGATGAGATTGAAAAGACTAGAAGGCGAGTTAATGCTCTAGAGTATATGACAATACCTCAATTGCAAGAAACTATAAAATACATCGTAATGAAATTAGATGAAAATGAAAGAGGTAATTTAACTAGATTAATGAAAGTTAAGAGCATGATGAAGGAAAAAGAAGGTCTATAGTTTAAAGCCGAGAAGTATATTCTCGGCTTTTGCTATTTAATTAAAAAAATAATTCAGAAAATTATTACAAGATGTATTGACAAATATTTAACAATAATATATAATAAAATCAACAAGAAAATCAATGAGAAAATATATAAAAAATTGTATGCGGGAGGGGTTAGCATGAAAAATACTAAAGTAAATTCATGTATGATGGGAGAAAGTATATTTAAAATAGGAGACTGTACAGCATTAGCTCAAGGATGGGGATTATATAGGGATAAAATGACATTAGAAGAATGTACAAGCTTGAGAATAATGGAATTATATTACACTGATGGAGAAGAGAGCTGTTTGCCAAAATTTAGGGCAGTAGTAAAAACAAATAAAGATAGATTAGTAGATATGGGCCTAGAAGATTTAAAAGAAGTAAGAAATTGTGCTGAGAATCGTGAAGAACTTAACAAAGTTGGATATGATTTTGACACTGGAAGTATATATTGCAAAGGATATGAGATCGATGATGGTATATGGAAATTCTTTAATATTGGATTAGAAGGTAATATTAACTACACACATAGTTATTAATTTAAAGAATATAGGTTCAGAATATTTTAAAAGTATTCTGAACCTATATTCTTCTTTACAAAGAACTTAAATGAGTGTATACTACTGTATATACATTAGTATGTACGGAGGTGTTCTCATGAACAGTATTAAAAAAATAACTTACACAGCTTTATTAACTGCTCTAGCAGTAGTTATACCCATAGCCTTCGGCTTTTTATCCATTCAATTAGGGCCATTCTCAGCTACATTAGCTTCTCATGTGCCATTATTTATAGCCATATTATTAGGACCAGGGCCAGCAGCCATGGTAGGCATAGGGTCAGGTTTAGGATTTCTAATAACCAAAGGATCATATATAGCAGCAAGAGCTTTTATGCATACTTTTGTGGGAATAGTCGGTGGATTATTAGTCAAGAAAGGTGTCTCTTATAGAAATATGGTAATAATAACTGCCCCTATACATGGAATATTAGAAGCGATTATAGTAATTCCTTTTGGAATAACTTTAGACAAAATTTTAATAACGGTAGGATTGGGATCTATATTACATCATATTGTAGATGGTTTAATAGCTTTCGTGGTTGTACAAGCTTTATATAGAGCATTAAATATATCCTTGATAAAGGAAATTTAAAATAAATCTCTGGTGATTAAAAAACCAGAGATTTATTTATTATAAATATAATTCATATGGTTAAAATATAAATGAAATTATTTAAAATGAAGTTATTTAAAATGCTGGAAATATATATTATAATTATTTTAATAGACAAATTTATGTAGGAAGGATAGGAGGACTTAAAGTGGGAAGTATAAAATTAAAAGATAATATATATTGGGTTGGCGTAAAGAATCCGGAACTGAGAGTTTTTGATATTATAATGGAAACTAGAAATGGCACTACTTATAATGCTTATGTTATCAATGATGAAAAAGTAGCTGTTTTAGATGCTGTTAAAGATGGATTTTACGAAGAATTTTTAGGAAATTTAAAGGAAGTAATCGGAGACAAAAAGATTGATTACTTAATAGTTCATCATACAGAATTAGATCATACTGGAATAATTTCAAAGTTTATTGAAGATTATCCGGAGATTCAAATAATCTGTTCAAGAGCTGCTAGTATTTATCTAAAGGATATATTAAATAAAGAAGCCAATATAATAGTGGCAGCAGAAGATATTTCTTTAGGGGAGACTACTCTTAAATTTATAACAGCTCCCAATCTACATTGGCCGGATACCATGTTTACATATGTAAAGGAAAGAGATATGTTATTTACTTGTGACTTCTTAGGATGCCATTATTGCCCTAAGGATAACGTAATAACAGGCGCTAATGAAGATTATGAAGAAGAGATGATATATTACTACAATACAATTATGGGGCCTTTTTCAAAGTTTGTTTTAGCTGGTTTAAATAAAATTAAAGACTTGAAGTTTGATTTAGTGGCTACAAGTCATGGTCCAATACACAATAAAGAAAATATAGCTAAGTATACGGAAATGTATAAAAAATTTGCTACAGAGGCTCAAAATTTAGAAGATTGCATACCGGTATTTTACATATCTGCTTATGGAAATACTGAAACAATGGCACATTACATATGTGATAAATTAGGAGAACGTGGAATAGAGAGTACAGCCATAGAAATAACTTCTATAGGTGAAGAGAAAGCTGCTTCAATTATTGATAAATCTAAAGGGTTTTTAGTTGGATCTCCAACAATAAATCAAGATTCAGTAAAACCAGCCTGGGACTTATTAGCTACTGTAAATCCTATAGTAAATAGGGGGAAGGCATCAGGTGCTTTTGGTTCATATGGATGGAGCGGAGAAGGTGTTCCTATGATGACCGAAAGGTTAAAATCATTAAAACTTTCCGTGGTAGATGAGGGATTAAAGTTTAAATTTGTTCCTAATGAAGAAAAATTCGAAAAAGCAGATGAATTTATAGAAAAATTTATTTCACTATTACAAATATAAATAAAATTGGAGGGTTAAAAATGGATAAAAATAAAATAATTAACTTACTATTAGATAGGAATGTAAGCGAAATAGAAGAGATAGAATGGGAAAATAAAGATTTATGCTTGTTAAGAATGTACTATGAATTTGATGATGATGAAATAGAAGCCGCTAAAGCCTATGAAAAGGAAGAAAAAGATGAACAGGAAGATGAGGATTTATTTAAGTCATACTTATATGATTTGGCATTAGATACAGTTTCAGAGATTATTGAAGAGATAGTTGATGATTTGGAAATAGATTGCCAATTTTCATCCTATGAAATAGATGAAGAATGTGATTATGCTGAATTTGCTGCAGTGTTCTATGAAAATGGTAAAGATGTAGATTTAGATTTAATATTAGATAAAATAGATCAATAATCTTATGAAGAAGGATGTTATGATGTTATAATGAAGACTTTGATTTTTTATTCCTCGCCAAACAAAAATGGCAATACCTATAAACTGATGAATGAATTTGTTAAAGGATTAGGAACAGAAGTGGAAATAGTTGATGTATTTAAAGCTAATATAAAGCCATGCATCGATTGTAAGTATTGCTATAAGGTAGAAGCTTGCTCTATTAAGGATGATATGACGGATATTTATAAAAAAATCAATAATAGTGATTTAATTGTAATAACTACTCCGATGTACTTTGCTTCAGTGCCAGGTCCTTTAAAAAATCTTATCGATAGGTTGCAAGTTTATTGGAGTAAAAAGTATATTAGAAAAGATAGAAATAATATAAGGATGAAAAAGGGCGTCTCTATAATTACTGGAGGTACTTATTGGGAAGGAATGTTTGGGCCTATTGATGAAACATTAAAATTAGCTTTTGGAGCTATGGATGCTAAAATAGAAGGGGAACTCCGCGCAATAAATACAGATGAAAATCCAGTTGAGAGAGATGAAGAAATATTAAAGGCTGCATACAACTTAGGAAAAAAATTTAGATAAATTAAATAGATTTCCATTGAAAAAAATAATAGTTATGTTATAATTAAAGTGATCCTGAGGTGATCGTCAGACTTATTCGTTCAACCTACATAATGTATAAGGGATCTTCTAAATTTAGTTCAATGTCAGGCTTCTGACGCTAATATATTTAGCTAAAGGTAGTAGGCAGAAGGCTAGTGCGAGGAACCCACCTGCGAGAGTGCGGGTGTGAAATGATAAGTGCAACGACATATTGGGATATATATTTTTAGTAGAATAATAAGCTGAAAGTTTAAAACTTTCAGCTTTTTTTATTTTATTATTTTAAAAGTATAACTGACACTTTTGTTTTAATATGATATAATAATTAAGTGATTTATAGGAATTAGAGTAGACTATATAATATATAGTATTATAATTTTACTTTTATAGTTCATTTAGGAGGTATATATATGATTTATCAAGATATAGCAATGGGATTAGTTAGGGTTACAGAAGCAGCAGCACTTCGTTCAGCTAAGTACATGGGAAGAGGAGATAAGATAGCAGCAGACCAAGCGGCAGTTGACGGAATGGAAAAAGCTTTTGCATTGATGCCAATAAAAGGTAAAGTAGTTATTGGAGAAGGAGAAATGGACAACGCTCCTATGCTCTACATAGGCCAAGAGGTAGGTTTATGGAAAGATGGAATGATGGAGATGGATATTGCTGTAGATCCATTAGATGGCACAGTTTTGATTGCGAAAGGACTACCTAATGCAATTGCTGTTGTAGCAATGGGACCAAAGGGAAGCTTACTACACGCTCCAGATATGTACATGAAAAAGATAGCTGTAGGTGCAGCAGCTAAAGGTGCTATAAACATCAATAAATCTAATAAAGATAATATAATTAACGTAGCCATGGCATTAAATAAAGATGTATCAGAATTGACTGTAATTGTACAAGAAAGAGAAAGACATGAAGGTATAATAAGAGATGCTAGGGAAGTTGGAGCAAGAGTAAAACTATTTTCAGAAGGGGATATTGCTGCTGTACTAGCTTGTGGTTTTGATGGGACAGGCATAGATTTAATGATAGGTACTGGTGGAGCGCCAGAAGGAGTTATTGCGGCAGCTGCTATAAAGTGTATGGGTGGAGATATGCAAGCACAGTTAGTTCCACAGTCAGAAGAAGAAATAATTAGATGTAAAAACATGGGTATCTGCGATGTAAATAAAGTATTATATATAGATGATTTAGTAAAAAGTGACGATGTATATTTTGCAGCTACAGGAATTACCGATTGTGATTTATTAAAAGGTGTAGTCTATGGGAAAAATAATTGTGCAAACACAAACTCAGTGGTAATGCGTTCTAAAACAGGTACAATTAGATTTGTAACGGCAGATCATTTACTTACAAAAAGTAATTTGGTTTAATAATTAATAATTAATAATTAATAATTAATAATTAATAGTGAGAAATTAAGAGTATGGCTTGGAAGCCCTACTCTTTTTGTGAATAAAAGAAAATTTTGTCAAACGAAATTTTTGCATTTTTATTCTTCGTTTTTTACGTATTAAAATGTTATAATAAGGTACACGATCTACTAGGAGGATATATATGGCGATTATTGTTGAAGATTTAATAAAAGATTTTAAATTAGAGGTGATTACTAAAGGTAGAGAAAGTATAAATATAACAATAAATGATATAAATAGACCTGGGCTTCAATTTTCAGGTTTTTATAGCTATTTTGCAAATGAAAGAGTACAACTCATTGGTAAAGCAGAATGGAGTTTTTTAGATGTAATGCCAAAAGAATTAAGAAACAAAAGACTTAAGAAGTTTTTTCAGTTTGAAACTCCTTGTGTGATTATAACTAGGGGATTAGAACCCCATAAAGAATTGCTAGAAAATGCAGCTAAGCATGGGAGATGGGTTCTTAGAACAGAAGATGTATCCACAAGATTTATAAATAAATTGACAAATTACCTTGATGAAAAGCTTGCACCTGAAACAAGACTTCATGGAGTGCTTGTGGATGTGCATGGTATAGGAATATTAATAACAGGAGAAAGTGGAATTGGTAAAAGTGAAACTGCATTAGAACTCATAAAGAGAGGACATAGGTTAGTAGCTGATGATGCTGTAGACATAAAAGAAATTGAAGGTAAATTACTGGGAAGATCACCCTATGTTACTTCAGGGATGATGGAGGTTAGGGGCATGGGGATAATTGATGTACCTGCTCTTTATGGGTTAAGCTCTGTATTGGATGTAAAAACTATAGGACTTGTCATACATTTAGAACAATGGAAGCAAGACACAACCTATGATAGACTAGGTATAGATGGAGAAACTACGCAAATATTAAATGTGCCTATAAGAAAAATTACCCTTCCAATAAGACCAGGAAGAAACATAGCAATAATAATAGAAACTGCAGCGGTGAATTATAGATATAGTTTAAATTCAGATACTACTCCTGTAGATACAATAACAACAAGAATGAATGAAGAAGAATTAAGGAGGATAAAGTATGGAGAATAAGAAGGAATTAAGAAATAAAGTAATTGCTTTAAGGGATAGTTTATCTTTAGATACCAGGAGAAAATATGATGAAGAAATTTATAATAGGGTTATAAAGAGTAAATATTATAAAGAGTCAAAGTCTTTATTTATTTTTGTTAGCTACAAGACAGAAGTAGACACACATAAGATAATTAAAAAAGCATTAGAGGATGGTAAAAGAGTTTCAGTGCCGAAAATAAAGAACAAGGATGAAGGTATGTATCTTGTAGAAATAAAAAACTTTGATGAATTAGAAATGGGCAATTATGGCATATTAGAGCCAGCACACGACAATGTAATGAATAAAGATGAGATAGACTTAATCTTAGCACCAGGAGTTGCTTTTGATAAAACTGGAGGGAGATTAGGATATGGTGGGGGCTTTTATGACAAATTTATTAGCTCTTTAAAAAATAATATACCAATAGTTGCGTTAGCTTATAGCATTCAATTTATTAATAAAGTTCCCAGAAATGAATTTGATATGATGGTAAATGACATAATAACAAATGGGTGATGTTTATAATGAAAATTCTTGATATTAACAATAACTTCAATTTAATAGAAGATAATGAAATGAATGATAAAGGACAATACTGGATATGGTGTTATGTAGATGAACTAGAAGATATAAAAACCAGGTTTTCTATAAGAGAAGATAATATAATGGATTGTAAGGAGTTTAATAAATCTACAAAAATTGAATATTATGAAGAGTATATTTTTGTAGTATTTAATATATTGGAGTATTATAACGAAGGAGTTCATTCCAGAGAATTATATATTTTTTTGAGTAATAATTTCATTATAACCGCATTTAAAGAAGAACTAGACTTACTCAATAATCTAGTTAAAGATATAAAAAGTTACAAGAACTGTTCTATGCTTAGAGAAAATCCATCTACAACTATAATTTTTTACTATATTATAGATAGAATAATAGTAAAAAATTATAATGTAATCTCTGTCATAGAGGAAGAGGGAGACAAAATAGAGCTTAGAATATTAAAAAATCCTAAGCATGAACTGTTAGTTCAATTAATACATCTTAGGAGACAGTTATATAAACTAAGAAAATATTTAAATCCTCTTAGGTACATAGGAGATAGTTTACAAAATGATAATTCTATTATTGAAGAAAAATATATCAAGCATTTTCAAGGATTAAATAATAAAATTGACAAATTAATGCTTTCCTTAGACAGTTTATATGGAGATATAGCTTTGGTTAGAGAGGCTTATGAAGCCGAAATAGCAAATAAGACGAATGATTTAATGAAGATATTTACTATTATAGCTACTATATTTCTTCCTCTTAATTTAATTACAAGTATGTATGGAATGAATGTTAAGAACATTCCTTTTTCAGACCATAAGTACGGATATTATTTAGTGGTGATTTTTATGGTATCTATATCTGTTTTATTGATAAGGTTTTTTAAAAATAAAAATTGGTTATGAAAATAAACTGTATAACTGAGAGTATCTATGATAAAATATAGTAAAATTGTTAGGTGGAGGTGAAAATGCTCTGTTTTACCAACTAGAGCAAAGTATATGGAAGAAATCAAAAAAAATTTAGTGAAAAAATATGAGTATGCATGGGATAAATATTCTGAAGAAGATTTAAAAAAGGTTTTTGCATTAAGTGAAAGATATAAAGAATTTATGTCAAAATGCAAAACAGAAAGAGAATGTGTAAAAGAATTTGTGCGTATAGCTGAAAATAACGGTTATAAAAATATTGAGGAATATATTAATAAAGGCCAGAAGTTAAAAGCTGGAGATAAAATATATGCTAACAATAAGGATAAAACTTTAGCATTATTTTTAATAGGAGAAGAGTCAATACAAAATGGAATGAATATATTAGGAGCTCACGTAGACTCACCAAGACTAGATTTAAAACAAAATCCTCTATATGAAGATGGGGATTTAGCTTTATTAGAAACTCATTATTATGGTGGAGTGAAAAAATATCAATGGGTTACAATACCACTAGCTATTCATGGTGTAGTAGTAAAAAAGGATGGAACTGTTGTAGATATTGTAGTAGGTGAGGATGAAAATGATCCAGTAATTGGTATATCAGATTTATTAATTCATTTAGCTGGAGATCAGATGGAAAAGAAAATGTCAAAGGCTATTGAAGGAGAAGATTTGAATATATTAATTGGTAGTATACCAGCCAAAGATAAAGACACAAAGGATAGAGTAAAACTTAATGTATTAAGACTATTAAACGAAAAATATGGCATAGAAGAAGAGGATTTTGTATCAGCAGAACTAGAGGTTGTTCCAGCAGGAAAGGCTAGAGACTATGGTCTGGATAGAAGTATGGTTATGGCCTATGGACATGATGATAGAGTGTGCTCATATACTTCTTTTGAAGCTATGGTATCTTTAAATAGTTCAAAGAAAACTTCAGTTACTTTGTTAGTGGATAAAGAGGAGATAGGGAGTGTAGGTGCTACTGGAATGCATTCAAAATTCTTTGAAAATACAGTGGCTGAAATCATTGCTTTAAGTGAGGATTATTGCGAATTAAAGTTAAAGAGGGCTTTAGCTAATTCAAAAATGTTATCTTCAGATGTAAGTGCAGCTTATGATCCAAACTTCCCATCAGTAATGGAGAAGAAAAATGCTGCATACTTTGGAAAAGGACTTGTTTTTAATAAATACACTGGAGCAAGAGGTAAATCTGGATGTAATGATGCAAATCCTGAATTTATAGCTGAATTAAGAAATATAATGGGAAAACACGATGTAACATGGCAGACAGCAGAATTAGGAAAAGTAGATCAAGGCGGCGGAGGAACTATAGCTTATATATTAGCTGAATATGGCATGGAAGTTATAGATTGTGGAGTAGCGCTTCAAAATATGCACGCACCTTGGGAAATTGCTAGTAAAGCAGATATATATGAGGCCATGAGAGGGTACTTTGCATTCCTATTAGAAGCATAAACAAAAGCTAAGCTATATCCTAAAAAAGGATATAGCTTTTAATATTTTCCTGAAAAAATATAATTGCATAAATAAAATAGATTATATGAAAGGGGTATATTACTCATATCAATATAGTCCATCTCTTCATTGCCATCCCAAGGATGTATTGTTACATATTTGCTGTTATAAACATTTATAACATACTTATCCTTATTAAAAGTTAGTATCATTTTATAAGCGGATTTTCCATCAAGATCATTAGGCTTTTTAGTAAAAGACTTTTCATTTAAGGCTTTAGTAAAATTCCCTAGGATATAAAAATCATCAACATTTAAATCCTTTTCTTTATAAAGATTCATATCGAATATAGAACACATGTAATCATCTTCCGTATTAATTAGCCCTATTAAGTTTGAGGTATAGTAATTATTTGTTTTCTTGCTTTCTGATAAATAACTGCAGGATGTAAATAATATTAATATGCATGCAAGCATCAAATAGAATTTATTTTTCAAAACTTATCACCCTAATAATAAAATATTTATATATAAACAATATGAAATATAAAAAATAATATTCATATTTTTATATTAAGAATTGATTTAATAAGAATTGATTGATATAATTTATACGGGGTATGGGTATGATAAATATAGGAGTGATTATTTAATGGAAAAGGATAAAGTAAAAAAAGACATACAAAATAGATTAAAAAGAATTGAGGGCCAAGTAAAAGGCATTGAGAAAATGGTGGATAATGGTGCAGAGTGTAAGGATATTCTTATACAAATAGCTGCAATTAGATCTGCTATCAATAAAGTAGGAACCTTAATATTTGAGAATTATGCAACGAAATGTTTCATGGAAGATGAAAATAACAATTGCGAAAGTAAAGTAGAGGATTTAGTAAATACCCTCACAATGTTTATAAAATAGTTTTATTTAGTTAACAATGGATGGCGATGGCTTTAAATTTACACTATTAATGAAGAGTTTTCTCCAGAGTAAATATTTTTAAAATAATAAATGGAATTTTAAAATAAAATTCCATTTATTATTTTTCTCTCTAAATTTCATAGTTACAATAAGCAAAGTTACTTTTTTATTTTGCGTTTTTTATATTTAATAAGCTTTGTTATTGAAGATACGAGAACTAATGCAATTGCTATGGCCCCGGCAGTTGTTAAAGTATTTAATCCCATTTCTAAAGCTTTATTTACATCTCCTCTAGTAAATTCTAACATTGTGTAATACATTCCTCCGCCAGGGACTAATGGAAGTATACCAGATATAATAAAGGTGGTTACTGGTGCCTTTAAAGCTCTTGCGGTTATTTCAGAGTAAATAGCGGTAGATAAGGCTCCATTAAAAATCGATAAGGTATTTGACATATTGCTATGAATGGAAATAAGATAAAAAAACCAGCTTATTCCTCCACCTATGGCTGCGAAAAATAAGTTTCTTCCTTTAATATTAAATATTACGCTAAATGCAAGGGTGGCAATAAAAGAATAAAATGAAAATAAAAGAACATCATAAATCATATAGAGGCTCCCCCAAAGAACTTAATCCATATAGTAAAAATTAACCCGCTTCCAACAGCAATAGCCACAGCTATTAAAAATGCTTCTGAAGCTCTAGATGTGCCTGCTAATAAATCACCTGCTAAAGTATCTCTTATAGCATTAGTTATTGCTAATCCAGGCACAAGTAGCATTAAAGAACCAATTACTATTTTGTCAGTATTATTAGCAAGACCTAAGGTGGTACTGAGTAGAGCTATAAGTGAAGAAGTAGCACCACCAATTGCATTTATAAAAAAGCTATTAGTATCAATTCTATCAATGATTATACGTATACATTCTATAACGAAACCAATAAATAAAGATACAAAAAAATCCTTCAATGTTCCGCCAAAGACCAAGGTAAAAAATCCTGCAGCCATTGAAGAGGAGAAGATGAGTGTTTTATTATTATATCTAGCACTATGTTTGATTTCTTCTAGTACACCTTCTACATAATCTAAATCTAGCTTCTCACTACTTATCCTTCTAGAAAGGTCATTAATTCTAGCTATCTTATCTAAATCTACAGTTCTTCTATTAATCCTTACTATCTTTGTCATTACATAATCTTTATTGTCTGTTACAGACATAATAATTCCAGTAGGTGTAACAAAGCTTTGGGCGCTTTGTATTTCGTAGGAAGTGCATATCCTTGTTAAAGTTTCTTCAACCCTATATATTTCTGCGCCACTTTGTAACATTATTTCACCAGCATATGTAGCCAAATGAAGCACTCTATTGTAATCCATAGTTAAAACTCCACTTCTTTACTATATATTTCCTATGTATTATACCATAATTTATATGTATAATTAAACATATAACACTTATTTTTAAAAATAAATATTGCAAATTTCGGTGTTAAATAAAGGATTTAATAGATAATTGTAGAATGGTATATAGGTTGAAATATAATTCAATATATTATAGTATATTAATTAAAAATATTGAAAAACTCTTGACATGCTTGCCATAACAATTTAATATTGATGATGGGCGTACTATTAAATCTACCTATGATTTTATTAGTATTTATTGTATAAATAAATAGATTGGAGGGTCTTTATGGAATTATTAACATTTAAGAATGGAGTACATCCTCCTCATGGTAAACACTATACTGAGAATAAACCAATAGAAGAGTATTTGCCAAAAGGAGACCTAACTATTCCTATGTCACAGCATATAGGGGCACCTGCTGAACCTATAGTTAAGAAAGGTGACAAAGTATTGGTAGGACAAAAGATAGGAGAAGCAAAAGGGTTCATCTCTGCAAATGTACACTCAAGTGTTTCTGGTATTGTTAAAAATGTGTCAGAAATTGTACTATTTAACGGTATTAAGTCAATGGCTGTAATAATAGAAAATGATGGACAATACGAAGAAGTAGAAAGCACAAAGAGAAACTGGACAAGCTTATCCAAAGAAGAAATTATAAATATTGTTAAAGAGGCTGGTATAGTTGGTATGGGTGGTGCTACATTCCCGACACATGTAAAACTTGCTCCACCACCAGAAAAGAAAATTGACACTATAGTTGTTAACGCAGCTGAGTGTGAGCCTTATTTAACTTGTGACCATAGAATGATGCTTGAAAAGACTCAAGAAATAGTTGAAGGATTAAAAATAGTTTTAAAATTATTTCCAGAAGCAAAGGGTTATATTGGAATAGAAGATAATAAGCCTAATGCTATTCAAGCTATGAAAGAAGCTATAAAGGGTATTTCAAATATTGAAGTTAAAGCAGTTAAAACTAAATATCCTCAAGGAGCTGAAAAACAATTAATTTATGCAATCACTAAAAGAGAAGTTCCATCTGGAAAACTTCCAGCAGATGTAGGATGTGTAGTTCAAAATGTTGATACTATATATGAAATTTACAATGCGATTGTAAACGGTAAACCTTTAACTACTAGGGTTGTTACTGTAACTGGTGATGCTATAAAAGAACCTAAAAATTTAAGATTTAAGATTGGTACATCAGTAAGAGAATTAGTTGAAGCAGCAGGCGGATTCGTTGAAGATCCAATGAAGGTTATTTCTGGCGGACCAATGATGGGAATGGCTATGTATTCATTAGATGTTCCATCTACTAAAGGAACTTCAGGAATACTTTGTTTAACTAAAAAAGTAGCTGAAGCTGAAGAAGAGTCTAATTGCATAAACTGTGGAAAGTGCTTGCAAGTATGCCCAATGGGACTAATGCCAACAAAGCTTGCTACATGTGCTGCAATTAGAGATTACGATACATTTGATAAATGTAGCGGAAGAGATTGTATTGAATGCGGATGTTGTTCATTTGTATGTCCAGCAAGACGTCATTTATTACAAAGAATACGTTCAGGAAAAAAAGTAGTGTGTAAAAGATAATAAAAAACTAACTTTGAAGAGGTGAATTTTAAATGTCTCAAACAACTAATTATACTGTCTCATCATCTCCACATATTCGTGCTAAAGATACAACAAAATCCGTAATGAGAGATGTTGTAATAGCGTTGCTACCAGCAACAGCTGCTTCTATTTATTTCTTTAAATTAGAAGCATTATTAGTAATTTTAGTTTCAGTTCTATCTTGTGTAGGAACTGAATACATTTGGCAAAAGGCATTAAAAAGAAAGGTTACTATTGGTGATTTAAGTGCTGTTGTAACAGGCTTACTTTTAGCTTTTAACTTACCACCATCAGTTCCACTATGGATACCAGTTATAGGTGGAGCTTTTGCAATTATTATAGCTAAACAATTCTTTGGTGGATTAGGACAAAATATAGTTAACCCTGCATTAATAGCAAGAGCGTTCTTACTTGCATCATGGCCAACACCAATGACTACATGGACATTAGATGGAGTAACAACAGCTACACCACTTGCAGCATTAAAAGCAGGAACACAGGCTCCTGGATTAATGGATGTATTTTTAGGAAATGTTGGAGGATGTCTTGGAGAAACTTCAGCATTAGCATTAATTATAGGTGGAGCATATTTGATATTTAAGCATGTAATAGATTGGAGAATTCCAGTTACTTATATTGGAACAACATTTATAATAACAGCCATAGCTGGAAGAGCTGGTAATCCACTATATGAATTATTTGCAGGTGGTTTAATGCTAGGAGCCTTCTTTATGGCTACAGACTATGCAACATCACCTATAACACCACTAGGAAGAATTATATTTGGAGTAGGCTGTGGAGCTTTAACAGGTATTATTCGTATATTTGGTGGTTACCCAGAAGGAGTATCTTATTCAATTTTAATAATGAACTTATTTGTTCCATTAATTGAAAGATGGACAGCTCCAAAAATTTTTGGGAAGGTGAAATAAATGGAAAAGGAATCCGGAGTAAAATTAAGTGTTAGATTAGGATTAATTTTATTAACAATAGCAGCAATCTGTGGACTACTTTTAGGTTGGGTTAGCGGAGTTACAAAGGATCCTATTGAGGTTCAACAAAAGAAAACTTTAGATGAAGCTAATGCAGCAATATTACCTTTAGGGAAAGAGTTTACTATTAGAGAAGATATTAAAGGTGAAGGTGGAGTTCTAGAAGTTACTGAAGGAAAAGATGGATCAGATTTAAAGGGGTATACAATAAAAGTTGCTCCAAAAGGATATGCTGGAGCTATAGAAATGATGGTTGGAATATCTGCTGAAGGTAAAGTTACAGGTATAAAGATATTAAACCATTCAGAAACTCCAGGTCTAGGCGCTAAGGCAACAGAACCATCCTTCTCAGATCAATATAAGGACAAACCAGTAACAGAATTAGAAGTTGTAAAAGGCACAGCAACAGCAGATAATCAAATTTCTGCAATTACAGGTGCAACAATAACTTCAAAAGCTGTTACAGGCGGGGTTAATGAAGCTATTAAGTTTTATGACTCTAAATTGAAGGGAGGCAATTAATAATGGGAGTAGTTCGCGAAAGACTATATAACGGTATTATTAAAGAAAATGCAACTTTCGTACAAGTACTTGGTATGTGTCCAACTTTAGCTGTTACCACGAGTGCTATAAATGGATTTGGTATGGGATTATCAGCAACAGTTGTTTTAATTGGTTCAAACGTAATAATATCACTGCTTAAAAAGGTAATTCCAGATGAAATACGTATACCAGCATATATAACAATCATTGCAACACTAGTTACAGTACTTGAATTCATGCTTAAAGCATATTTACCAGCTTTAAATAAATCATTAGGTATATTTATTCCTCTTATAGTTGTTAACTGTATCATATTAGGTAGAGCAGAAGCCTATGCAAATAAAAACAATGTATTTGCATCTCTATTTGATGCTATAGGTCAAGGTTTAGGTTTCACTTTATCATTAACAGCACTAGGAATTATTAGAGAGCTACTAGGAACTGGTAAAGTTTTTGGAATGCAGATTATGCCTGATGCATACCAACCAGCATTAATAATGATATTAGCACCAGGTGGTTTCTTTACACTAGGTATCTTAATGGCTATCTTAAATGCTAGAAAATTAAAGAAAGCTAAAGCAAACTAGTTTTTTGAAGATGCCTTAGTTTAAAAAAGAAAGGTGGATAAAGGAAAAAATGAAGATTTTCACTATATTTTTAAGTGCCCTATTAGTTAATAACTTCGTTTTATCAAGATTCCTTGGAATATGTCCATTCCTTGGAGTTTCTAAAAAAGTTGAAACGGCAACTGGTATGGGAGCAGCAGTTACATTTGTTATGGCTCTTGCTTCATTAATGACTTTTTTAGTTGAAACATTTATATTAGTACCATTAAAGATTGAATACTTATCAACACTAGCGTTTATATTAGTTATCGCATCCTTAGTTCAGTTTGTTGAAATGGTTATTAAAAAGGTGAGTCCAGATCTATACAAAGCTCTTGGTATTTACTTACCACTTATAACAACAAACTGTGCAGTTCTTGGGGTTGCAGTTATAAATAGTAATGAAAAATATGGTTTAATTGAATCTGTTGTAAATGCCACTGGTGCAGCTTTAGGTTTTACACTTGCACTTGTGCTTTTAGCAGGAATTAGAGAAAAATTAGAAACAAATGAGTATATTCCAGAAGCGATAAAAGGCTTACCACTAAGCTTGGTAACAGCAGGATTAATGGCAATAGCTTTCTTAGGTTTCCAGGGCTTGATTTAGTTAGGAGGTGTTAGCATGGAATTATTATATCCAGTATTAAGTTTAGGTGGATTAGGTGTAGTATTCGGTCTACTATTAGGATATGCTTCAAAGAAATTTGCTGTTGAAGTTGACCCAAGAATACCTCAGGTTAGAGAATCATTACCAGGAGCTAACTGTGGTGGTTGTGGATTTGCTGGTTGTGACGCCTTTGCAGATGCAGTTGTAAATGAAGGTGCCCCAATAAGCGGATGTCCAGTTGGTGGAGCAGGTTGTGCAGCAAAGATAGCTGAAATTATGGGTGTAACAGCAGATACATCAGAACCTAAAAAAGCATATGTTAAATGTAATGGTACATGTAGTCAAGCAAAAGAAAAATATAAATACTATGGTGCTATGACTTGTACTGATGCAGCTAATATACCAGGAGAAGGTTCAAAAGAATGTAAATATGGATGTTTAGGATTAGGAACATGCGTATCAGCGTGTCCGTTTGATGCAATAACAATCGAAGATGGAATAGCTGTAATCGATGAGGAGACATGTACAGGATGTGCTCAGTGTATAGCTGTTTGTCCAAAGAGCGTTATTGAACTAACACCAATATCAAAGAGAGTACGTGTTACATGTAACTCTAGAGATAAAGGTGTTGCTGTTAAGAATTCTTGTTCTGTTGGATGTATTTCATGTACATTATGTGTAAGAAATTGTCCAGAACAGGCTATAACAATGGTAAATAATTTAGCTACAATTGATTATGACAAATGTACACAATGTGGAATTTGTGTATCAAAATGTCCAACAAAGGCAATTAATAATTTGAACGGAAAAGTAGAAGTTCAAGAAGCAGCTAAAAATTAATAATAAAAAAGCGTGGTTAATGATATGATACTTCCAAAGTAGACAGTCTAATTAATTAAAATTTAGATTATCTAC
>NZ_CAUPZS010000020.1:0-81215 GCF_963515715.1 uncultured Clostridium sp. | reverse complement strand
AATCGCTTTCACAGAGTGCGATGGGAGTATTACGGATGGTAGTCATCGGATAAATTTATAATATTGTATAGGAAGGTGTTATTATGGCTACTTTTGATGATTTTATGAAATTAGATATACGAGTTGGCGAGATTGTACAGATTGAATTCTTTGAAAAGGCTAGAAAACCTGCTTATAAATTATGGGTTGATTTTGGAGATGAAATTGGTATAAAGAAGTCCAGTGCTCAGATTACTGAATGTTATAAAAAAGAAGAACTTATAGGTAAGCAAGTTTTAGGAGTAGTAAATTTCCCACCGAGACAAATTGCGGATTTTATGTCAGAGGTATTAGTAATGGGAACTTATTCAGAGCAAGGGGTTGTATTGATTCAACCAGAACGAACTGTTAAAAAAGGAGATAAATTAGGTTAATACATATAAGCCTGCTTGTAATACCTTTTGAATTCTCCAAGATATCACAAAAATATGAAAATTTAATTTAGAAAAATTCAAATCTAGGTTGACAAATGTAAAATGTTGTTGTAAGCTTTATATAACAAAATTTAATAAGACCTCACTTTCACGAGTGAGGTAGAGGCGCGATATTTAACAGTCCTTAGAGGAGCTTGAGAGGCATTGATACTAAGGAGAAGGAAATGTCGCCGAAGTATGTAATATTCTCAGTATTGCATGCTGGGTCTGTAGCTAAAAACTGCAGGACTGTCTCAATAAACTTCCCGGTTTATTGGGTTGTGCTATCTCATTTTAGGGAAAGAAGAGGAATTGGGTATAGGTGTATGCATATTAAGACCTGAGTTCATCTCAGGTCTTTTTTTCGTTCAAAAATATCTAAATAATGAAAAAAATGGAGGAGAAAATATTATGAGAAGAAAAATATCAATGCTTTTAGCAGCGTCATTATCAGCAATTATGCTTTTTACAGGTTGTGGATCTAAAAGTTCAAAGGACCAAGGAGATACATTTAAAGTGGGTCTTGAATGTGGATATGCACCATTTAACTGGACTCAAATGAACGATTCAAATGGAGCGGTAAAAATTGATGGCAATGCAGAATATGCAGGTGGGTATGATATAGAAATTGCTAAGAAAATTGCGGATGGTTTAGGAAAAAAATTAGTTGTAGTTAAAACAGAATGGGATGGTCTTACACCAGCCTTGACTTCAGGAAAAGTAGATGCAATTATCGCTGGTATGTCACCAACAGAAAAGCGTAAAGAGTCAATTGACTTCTCAGATAATTACTATAAATCAAATTTAGTTATGGTGGTTAAAAAAGGTGGAAAATATGAAGGTGCAACTTCAATACAAGATTTTAAAGGAGCAAAGTTAACTGCTCAATTAAATACATTCCACTATTCAGTAATAGATCAAATAAATGGCGTATCTAAACAACCAGCAATGGACAACTTCCCAGCAATGAGAGTTGCTCTAGAATCAGGAATGATCGATGGATACGTATCAGAGCGTCCAGAAGCTATTAGTGCAGAAGCTGCTAACTCAAACTTTAAAATGGTGGAATTTAAAGATGGATTTACTACTTCAGATGATGACACTGCAATTGCTGTAGGTATTACAAAGGGTAGCGAATTAACTGAGAAAATCAATGAAATATTAAAAGGTATTTCAGAAGAAGAACGTACAAAAATAATGGATGATGCTATTAAAAATCAGCCAGCAGCAAAATAGTTCATATTTGAAGCCAGGTATATTTATAGCATTTAGTTTCAAGATATTTTAAAGGAGGAGAATTATGAGTTTTCAGGTGATAGTAGATATTATCAAAGATAACTGGCCAATGTTCATTCGTGGAGCTGGCATTACGCTATTAATTTCTATGATTGGTACTATTATAGGTTCCATCATGGGTTTGCTTGTAGGAATCATACGTACTATTCCAGTTCCAGAACGAGGAGCTAAAAGAATTATTTTAAAAGTTGTAAATACAATTTTATCTGCTTATATAGAAATATTCCGTGGAACACCTATGATTGTTCAAGCTATGGTAATCTATTATGGATCTGCCCAAGCTTTTGGTATAGATATGAATCGACTAACTGCAGCCATATTTATTGTATCTATTAACACAGGTGCTTATATGTCGGAAATAGTTCGTGGAGGTATCGTTTCTATAGATAAAGGGCAGTTTGAAGCAGCTCATGCTATAGGAATGAACCACATTCAAACCATGGTTAACGTGGTGTTGCCACAAGTAATTAGAAATATTTTACCGGCAATGGGAAATGAATTTGTTATAAATATTAAAGATACTTCTGTTCTTAACGTAATTGGTGTAACAGAGCTATATTTCCAGACAAAATCAGTTTCAGGAAATAACTTTAAGTATTTTGAATCCTTCTTTGTTGCCTGCGTATTGTATTTTGTAATGACCTTTACAATAACAAGAATTTTACGTTTTATTGAAAGAAAATTAGATGGTCCTGATAATTACATTATGATGGGCAATCAAATGCAAGTGGCGAGAGCTGAAGATATGATTAGAAATTAGACAAAGGAGGGGATAGTATGGAAAAAGTAATTGATATTAAGCATTTAAGTAAATCCTTTGGAACTCATGAAGTTATAATTGATATTAAACATTTAAGTAAATCCTTTGGAACTCATGAAGTTCTAAGAGACGTTGATTTCTCAGTAAACAAAGGGGAAGTAGTTTGTATCATCGGCTCATCTGGATCAGGTAAATCAACCCTTCTTCGTTGTGTCAACCTTTTAGAGAAACCAAGCGGTGGAGAAATTATTTATAATGGAGAAAATATTTTAGATGATAAGCATGATATTTACGATTATCGTAAGAAGCTAGGCATGGTGTTTCAACAATTTAACTTGTTTAATAATCACAATGTTTTAAGCAATTGTACTGTAGGACAAATGAAAGTGCTAAAGCGTTCTAAAGAAGAAGCGGAAAAGGTTGCAATGAGATACTTAAAAGTAGTTGGCATGGAGAATTATATTAATGCAAAACCAAAACAACTATCTGGAGGACAAAAACAACGTGTAGCTATTGCCAGAGCGCTTTCTATGGAACCGGATGTGATGCTTTTTGATGAACCAACCTCAGCCCTTGACCCTGAAATGGTAGGAGAAGTTCTTAAGGTTATGAAGAAACTTGCTGAAACTGGCCTTACCATGTTAATAGTAACTCATGAAATGGAATTTGCAAAAGATGTATCCGATCGTGTAATATTCATGGACAAAGGAGTCATTGAAGAGGAAGGAACGCCAGAAGAAATATTTAATAATCCAAAAAGAGAGCGTACAAAGGAATTCTTAAAACGTACTTTAAAATAGTAATAAATGATTAGTTACCTGCCTATAATAAGGTAGGTAACTTTTGTATTTATAAAAAACTTAGGGTAAAATTATATATAAGAAGTTAAATAATGAGGAGGGGACAATATGAAATTTTGTTGGAGTACATTAAATGTTAAGGATATGGAAGAGTCTTTAAAATTTTATACTGAAATTGTAGGGCTTCCAATTATCCAAAGATTTCAAGCTGGTCCAGGAATGGAGATAGCCTTTTTAGGAGACGGAGAAACAAAGGTTGAATTAATACATGATAAAGAAGTTAAAGAAGTTGATATGGGGGCAGACATTTCCTTGGGCTTCAAAGTGGAGTCCCTAGATAAAATGGCGGCACTCATTGAGGAAAATGGTATAAAGATTGAAAGTGGGCCCTTTCAACCAAATCCAAGTACGAGATTTTTCTTTGTGTTAGATCCAAATGGATTGACAATTCAATTTGTGGAAAGTAAATAGGGGCTATATCAATGAAATGCACCCCAAATGTTAGAGATCTATAACATTTGGAGGTGCACTTTTTTATTATGTATTTTGGGATCACAAATGGTATACTTATTAAAGAAATATTCTAAGTTTGGTGTTTGTAGATATTTTATTAATAATATGAAAATTACAATGGGAGATAAATTATGAATAAGACAATAGGAATATTAGCACATGTAGATGCAGGTAAAACTACATGTGCAGAACAAATATTATATCATACAAAGAGTATTAAAAATAAAGGAAGAGTGGATCATAAAAACTCCTTTTTGGACAACCATAAAATTGAAAGAGAAAGAGGAATAACAGTATTCTCACAGCAAGGTACTTTTCAGTATAAAGATTCCACATATTACCTTATAGACACTCCAGGACACATGGATTTTTCATCTGAAATGGAAAGAGCTATTCAAGTTATGGATTACGCTATAATTATAATAAGTGGGGTTGAAGGGATACAAGGGCATACAGAAACAGTATGGAATCTTTTAAGAAAACATAATATCCCTATTCTTTTTTTTATAAATAAAATAGATAGAACCGGAGCTAGCATTGAAAATGTAATTGAAGAGATAAGGCTTAATTTTACTAAAAAAGTTTGTTTTATTGATAGGGCATTAAATAATGAAGACCTTACATGTGAACTTATAGAATTTATTGCAGAACAGGATGAATATCTTTTAGAGAAATACTTAGATGACAAATATCACAAGGATTTATGGCTAAACTCCATGAAAAAACTTATTAAAACAAATAAACTTTTTCCTTGTTTTAGTGGTTCCGCCTTACAAGATATAGGCATAGAAGATTTTTTAGAAAACCTAAATACTTTAACTTTTACAGAATATAATGAAGAAGAGAAATTTAGTGGAAGAGTATATAAAATAGGACGAGATGAGCAAAACAATAAATTAACCTATATAAAGGCATTAAGTGGCAGCTTAAAGGTGAAAGATCACATAGAATTAGGCGACCTTGAAAATAATTTTTATGAAAAGGTTAATGAAATAAGAATATATAATGGAGATAAATTTATAAATGTGGATAAAGTTCAAGGGGGACAGATTTTTGCAGTAACGGGTTTAACCTCTGCTAATATAGGTGATGGAATTGGAACTCTAAAAGACAAATTTAAATATGATATGATTCCTACTTTAAAATCAAAGGTTATATTCCAGGAGACATTAAATGCAAAGGAAGTTTTAAGTTATTTTAAGATTTTAGAATCGGAAGATCCCGCTTTAAATATAATGTGGAATGAAAAACTTCAAGAAATTCAGGTTTATATTATGGGTATTATTCAATTAGAAGTTTTAAAGAATTTGATGGAAGAAAGATTTGGCATATTGATAGATTTTGGACCCTGTGAAATATTATATAAGGAAACTATTTTAGAAGAAGTAATAGGCTACGGACATTTTGAACCTTTAGGACACTATTGTGAAGTGCATCTTAAATTAGAGCCAGGGGAGCGAAACAGTGGTATTACCTTTAAAAATTTATGCCATGCAGATGATTTAACTATAGGAAATCAAAATTTAGTAAAAACCCATGTTTTTGAGAGAGAGCATAATGGAATTTTAACGGGTTCTCCTATAACAGATATAAAAATTACACTTTTAACTGGAAGAGCACATAATAAACACACCAGTGGAGGAGACTTTAGAGAAGCTACTTTTAGAGCTTTAAGACAAGGATTAGAAAAAACTAAAAACACTTTATTAGAGCCCTATTATTCTTTTAAAATGGAAGTCTCATTAGATTGCATGGGGAGAGTCTTAGCGGACATACAAAAGTTGAATGGTTCTTTTGAGCCTCCAGAAACCATTTATAATAGGGCTATAATAAAAGGAAGAGGACCAGTTGCAAAGTTTATGGATTACAGCGTAGAGTTTATTTCTTTTACGAAAGGAAAGGGGAAATTTAGCTTTATATTTGATGGGTATGATATTTGTCACAATGAGAAAGAAGTTATAGAAAAGATAGCTTATGATAAAAATGCGGATATTGAGTATACTTCAACTTTGATATTCTGCTCTAAAGGACAAGCGTTTTTGGTTAAGTATGATGAAGCAGAAAAATATATGCATTGCTTAAAATAAATTCTTACCTTAATAACTTTCGAAAAAAGCAAAAGAACATGAAAAACTTATACCTTAGGTGACGGTGATGATTGCTGCAATATTTTTAATCACAATATAAAGAATACCATATTAATTTGAACTTATATGGTATTCTTTATATTCCTATAAGTAGATAAGGCTTTATTCGGCAGCTTCTGCATCTGCTTTAGTTTTGTGAACTGTACCATGAGGGTGATGAGGTGGCGCATAAATAGAGTATAATTTAAGTGGTTTATTACCGGTGTTAATTATATTGTGCCATTTACCAGCAGGTATTAAGATTGCAAAATCATCACAGACGTTTTTTTGAAAATTTAAATTGCATTTTGTATCACCCATCTTAACAATCCCTTGTCCTTCTTCAACACGTAGGAATTGATCAGTGTCAGGATGAATTTCTAAACCTACATCTTCCCCAGGCTTAATGCTCATCAAGGTGAGTTGCAAATGCTTTCCTGTCCATAGAGCAGTACGGAAATTATTGTTTTCTTTAGTAGCCTCGCTAATATTAACTACAAAAGGTTCTGGTCCATAATCTTTTAAGTGAATTAAACTATTATTTTCTGAAGCACGCAAAGAATCACAATCTATATTTTCTTCATCTTCATCAATAAAAGGAGTATATCTATAGGCAAATTGATCCGAAAACTCTGGACCATACATACAGTAAGGACATGCATATCCTTCATAGTCATCATACGTGTTGTCTAATCTGTACATGGATGTGTTCGTGAAATAAGGGCATGGGTATGTTTTGTACATGTTATACATATTTTTCATTCCTTTCATATACTTACATAATTATCATATGTTTTATATCCATATAATGTGTTTCCAAAATCTAAACACTTTTTTATTTTTCATAGTTGCTCTTATTCACTCTATATTGTTTATTTGATTGTAGTGACATTAAATATAGATAATGAAAATTGAATAATAAGGTGTTAAGAAATTATATAATTAATGGATATGTTGGTGTATAATTGTAATATGGTATATAATGTTAACTTTATATGCAGCAAAAAAATTAGTTTTTAGCGAGGGAGATAGACTTGATGAAAAATGAAAAATTTATTAAAAATTGGGACAAAAATAGAAAAAAAGGCAAATCTAAATATATATTGACCAGTCTTATAGTACTTACTATATTATATTGGTCAATAGTTACAGCCCTTATAATAGGACAAGGGAAGGAACTTCATCAATTAACGAAATATTTGCCTGGATTCATTGGGGCAACAACAGGATGTATAGTGGGCTCACCTATAACTTGGAATAGGAATGAAGAAAAATATTATAAATTATTACAAAACAAATAGTAGAAATTTTTATATTTAATATTGCACAATATTCTTATTAAGTATAAATAAAGGAGGGAAAAAAGGTGAAACTAAAAGTTTTGGTAGACAATAATACATACATTGACCAATATTATTGTGGAGAACCTGCTGTTTCATATTATATTGAAGATGAGGATACTAGCTTACTATTGGATGCAGGATATTCTGATTTGTTTCTAAGAAACTCAACTGCATTAGGTGTAGATTTAGAAAATATAAGCACTATTGTTATTTCCCATGGTCACGATGACCACACAAGAGGATTAAAATACTACTTTGAACAAAATAATAAAAATAATATTTCTATTATTGCTCATCCAGATGCATTTAAAGAAAAGTTTATAGAAAATTTAAAAATTTGTTCTCCTATTTTAGAAGAAGAATTAAAAGAAAAATGCAATCTAATTCTTTCAAAAGAACCTATTAAAGTTAGCAAAAATATAACTTTTTTAGGAGAAATACCTCAAATATACCATTTCGAAAATAGAAAACCTATTGGTAAACAAATTGTTGGACAAACTTCAGTTGATGATTATGTAATAGATGATACAGCTCTTGCATATAAAAATGAAAATGGCATCTATATTATTACAGGATGCTCTCATAGTGGGATATGCAATATAATTGAATATGCAAAGGAAGTATGTAAAGATAATCGAGTGTTAGGAGTTATAGGAGGATTTCATTTATTTGAAGTAACTGAACAGGTTAATAAAACTATCGATTATCTAAAACAGAACAATATAAAAGAATTATATCCTTGCCATTGTACTTCATTTGCTGTTAGAGCAGAAATACATAAAGCTTTGCCTGTAAAAGAAGTTGGAGTAGGTTTGGAAATAAACTGGTAAAAGTATAGGAAATGAACCTATGGTGTAGCTAGAGTAATGCATAATATCTTATTAAGCGTCATAATTATTAAAATCTAATAATTAATTATAGATGAAATGGGGGATACAAGTGGATTGCTTAAGTACAGAAATCAGAAAAAGGCTTATTGAAAAAGGTGCCTCAATGGTAGAATTTGCAGATTTGAAAGATATTCCAGAAAACCAAAGAGAGGGTTATAGATATGGAATCTCAATTGCAGTAGCATTGGATCCATCTATAATTGCTGGAATAGGGGATGGGCCAACAAAAGATTATTATGATGAATATATAAGGAAAAATAATCTTCTAGATGAACTTGATGAATATGCAGCGGAGATTATAAAGTCTCATGGATTTAGGGCGTTGCCTAAGGTAAGAAAAAGCGTTACCACAGATAAAACAATTTTAGAAACTACTTTACCGCATAAAACAGTAGCAACTAGAGCAGGAATTGGATGGATTGGAAAGTGTGCTTTACTTGTTACAAAAGAGTTTGGTTCAGCTGTAAGGTTATCCAGTGTGTTAACTGATGCAGAACTAGAGGTGGCATTGCCAACAAATGAATCAAAATGCGGGGCTTGCAATATGTGTGAAAATTTATGTCCAGCCGATGCTGTGTTAGGAGTTAATTGGAAGGTAAATATGGATAGAGATAAGTATTTTAATGCTTTTAAGTGCAGAGATGAAGGACGAAAAAGAAGTGACAAACTTGGAATAGAGGAAAGAATTTGTGGAAGGTGCATATTAGCGTGCCCATGGACACAGAAATATTTAAGGTTAAAAGAAAACAAATCAGTGTAAAAAGATGGAGCCGAGATTAACTCGGCTAAAATTTTATCCTAGTGATGGTGTTACAACCAGCTGCTGATTAGGATAAATAGTATATGGTGGGGTCAAGTAGTTAAACATAATTAAATTTCTAACAGAGGTCCCATATTTTCTAGCAATACTGTAAAGTGAATCTCCAGGTCTAACGGTATATATTATTGCCCTTGGAGGAGACCATGGAATAATGATTCTTTGTCCTGGATAAATACGATTAGGATCAACTATGTTGCGGTTAAACTTTAATATATTTTCTATTGTGGTGATATGATTATGAGCGATATTATGGAGAGTATCACCAGGTCGTACTGTATAAATTGTTGTACCGAAATATGCCCTTGGCATAAGTATCACACCTTTACTGTTTAATAATTTATAATATGCTAATTTGTGTAAAATGGTTAATATTTCAAGGAGAAATAAATAAAGAGCGGATGTAATGATATGAGATAAATACAAAAATATTATTTCTGTTGAAAAGTGAGCAATTTACTAAAATACACTTGTAAGATGTTATGGACTATAGCCTTGTGTTTAAATTATTGTGATAACTAACGTTAGTATACAATATAATTTAATAATTAGTATTAATTGAATTTTTTAGGGAGGAACAATAATGAATAAAGATTTAAAAAAACTTATATTTAAATCTATTGGCTTGGCTATGGGGGTTTCTACGCTTGTTCTAAATATAATAAAGACACTTGAAAGCAAAAGTGCTATAACTTTACTATCTATTGGTTTAATTTGTTTAGCAATTAGTGAACTTGAAAATAAGAAGGAGAGTTAGTACATAATATTCATATTTAACGTAATAATTGAAAAAACGAACAATTTGCTAGAGCACCGCATTATTCAGGTTTGAATTTTGGGGTGTTTTTGTTTCACAATTCAAGAATTTTATGAAGGAATAAGACATGGGTAAATGTAGTTACTGAGATAAAACATATTTAGCTAAGGAGTTAGGCTATAAAATAATAGAAAACTAAATAGTGTTCTTTAAAAACTGGATAATACGGCGTTAAGAAATTATTATAATTAATGGATATATTGATGTATAATTGTAGGATATTATCAAATAAATATAATTTATAAAATGAGGAGATAAAATATGGATTTTAAAGCCAGAGCAAAGAAACTAAAAACAGATATACCTGCTGTATTTATTGCTTTGAAGAAAAAAGAAACTCCTATAATAGCGAAAATCTTTGCAGGAATTGTAATTGGATATGCTTTATCGCCAATTGACTTTATACCTGATTTTATACCAGTAATAGGTTTGCTAGATGATGTCATCATACTTCCTTTACTGATAGCAATTACAGTAAAATTCATTCCAGAAGAAATATTTTCACAGTGTAGGGTTGAAGCAGAAACTTTATGGGTTGGAGGGAAACCGAAAAAGTGGTATTTTGCTATACCAATTGTATTATTATGGCTGTTAATAATATTTTTGATTGTAAAAGTAATTTTGTTATAATTGCATATTAATTTTCTGAATAATACGGTGCTAGAAAATAAAGCTGTTTTACATTTATTGCAAAAGCAATCCTACATTATTATATAAATGTGATATAATTATCATTAATTAAGCCAAAATAGTAAGTTTTTATGAAATATATTTAAAATGGGGGTATAAAATGAAATATTGCATTCTTATGGGTAGTCCGCGTAAAAATGGAAATACGTCCAAGTTATTAAGACCTTTTGTTGAAGAACTTAAACTTCAAGAAGTTCAGTATGATTTGATTTGGCTTTATGATAAACATATCAAACCTTGTACTGCTTGTCGTAATTGTCAAAAAGACTGGACAATTTTTGGATGTGGATATGCTGATGACATGCAGGAAATTTTTGATAAAATATATGATTGTGATGTCATTATTTTAGCTACACCTATCTATTCATGGTACTGTACACCACCTATGAAATCATTATTGGATCGTTTGGTATACGGAATGAATAAGTATTATGGTGATGAAAAAGGACCTTCTCTTTGGAATGGTAAGAAGTTAGCTATTATAACTACCTGTGGGTATAAACCAGGAGAGGGAGCTGATTTATTTGAAGAAGGTATCAAACGATATTGTAAGCACTCTCAACTAAAATATATTGGAATGCTTGCTGAAAGAGATTTTGGATATAAATCTACCTTTATAACGAATGATAAAATTGAGCATTCCAGATTATTTGCCCGACAGCTAGCAAGTGACAAAGCATAATATGGCATGCTTCTTGGCTCATAGTTTTCTTATTTAATATCACAACCAAAAATGAATGATTTACCGACATATCGTCATTAATTGGATTTATATTATTAATGGTATTTTCTATTATATTAATTATAAGAAATATAAATTTTAAAGATAAATAAAGGACTTATAGTAATTTCTTATTTAAAGTTACAATTAAAAAGTGAACAGATTATAAAAACATCGTATTATTCAATCCTGAATAATTGGTTGTTAGAAAATACAAACTATAAAAATTAAAATGGTAAGGGGGAGACTATAATGAAAGCGGAAATTAATCTTATTACAATTTGGACAAACGATATAGATAAGATGAAGAATTTTTATAATCAAGTTCTTGAATTTAAGATTGAAAATGATCTTGGAACTTATGTTGAGTTTAAAAGTAGTGGAGTGCGATTTGCTATTTGCATGAGAGATGTTATGTATGGCTATAGCAATGAATATAAGAAAAAGTCAACTGGTCAGGCTTTTGAACTAGCTTTTCCATGTAAAGATTTGAATGATGTTGATGAATCCTTTACACGATTAGTTGCAAATGGTGCAGTTCCCATCAGTGAACCACAGAATATGCCTTGGAATCAAAGAACAGCATTATTTGCAGATCCAGATGGTAATATACATGAAATTTTTGCAGATATTAAATAAATTATTATTGGGATCGAATTTGAAAATATATTAGAATCTAAAATTAATAGTAATTAGAACACAAATTTCTTATTTAACGTTACAACTGAAAAAAGGAACAAGCTGTAAAAACACCGTATTATTGAAATCTGAATTTTACGGTGTTTTTGCGTTGTGATATGAAAATATTGCGAAGTAACTATTGAAACTAGAGATACGGACAATGTTCTTTGAAAACTGAATAATACGGTGTTAAGAAATTATATATAATTAATGGATATATTGGTGTATAATTGTAATAAAATATGCAGTAAAGATTATTTATTTTAGTTTGTTATTTTAGGAGGTGTTGAAGTGGCCAAAAAGAACAAGAAAGATAAAAATATAGCACCTAGCCTAATTTGGTTATGCTTAGGATGTAGTGGTTATGTAATATATAAGAATTGGATTTTTTTAGCTGTGGGTTTGATGTTAAGCGGAGTTTTGTATATTAGAAACAATTAGCATTAGTTAGGTAGATTAATTATAAAGATAAGGCACATCATTTATATAAGATGAACTAATTAAAAGGAATGTTCTTGAAAATTGAATAATAGGGTATTGAAAAGTAAGTATATTTTATATTTTAAAAAATTATCCATTTACTATCATACAATATCATATAATTAATATTAGTTAAGCTACACTAAGCAATAATTATTTATATAAATTTGTGAGGTGAAACGCATGGATATAGAAAAAAATAAGGACCGAAAAACTTATTTTAAAGTTATAATTGGTGCATTAATTGGTGCTATATTAGGGATAATAGCTTATACAAACAATTTGTTGGGATAATAGGAATTAAATGATTATAATATAATTGAACATAGTATCCTTATTTAATACAACAACTGAAAAACGAATAATTTACTAAAACACCGTATTATTCAAGTCTGAATTTTACGGTGTTTTTGCGTTGTGATATGAATATTTTGCGGCGTAACTACTGAAATAAAAGGTGCAAGCAATGTTCTTTGAGAATTGGATAATGTGATATGGAAAATATGTTATAATTTAACTATATTAAATAAATTTAAGATTTGTTATTCGAATTATTTATATAATGGGAGGAAGAAAAATGGTTTTAACTATTGAATGTTTCATTGCATGTGCAACATTTACGCTTATAATTTTACCATCACAATATAAGGAACCAATTAAACATATTATGTCGTATCCTACAGCGATTAGGAACAGGGTGGAAAGTCTGCCACAATATAAAGGTATTATACAAGAAAAGAAAAAACAGTAGCTTACTTTTCGGGAGCTAAAAGTTTTTCAGAAGCTTATATTCATGTATTTACTTTATTTTTTGTAGTAAATATTTATGATATGCTTGTTTTGGATATAGGGATTTTTTGTCACAGTAAAAAAGCCAGAATACCTGGAACAGAAGATATGGATAAGGAATACAGAAGCCCCTGGCATCATGTAAGAGGCGCTGTTTATGGAACCATAATAGGCGCTGTAGTAGCATTGTTGGCTGGAGGAATGGTTTATTTCATATCGATACTATAAGTATCTAAAGTAGACAAATTCTAGTTTTTGTTAATGAGCTTATTATCAAGTAAAAAGATAAATAACATATTAAAGTATCGCATTATTCAAAAATGAATTTGCGGTATTTTTTACGTTGTAATTTAAATACTTTATGAAAAAGTAAGAAGTAACTTAATGTAGCTAATATAATGAAACAACACATAGCTATTTAACGCTTATTGTAAAAATAGACATATATTATCATATAAATATGATATAATTACCATAGTTAAGTCAAAGTTTACGGCAGTATGGGAGTTGATTCTATTCCTATTTAACTTTTAAATAGTTTTATAAAATGCAATATATTTTAAAGCGTGAAAAAGGAGTTGGTATTTATGAAAAAAACTATATCAATTGCTTTAACTACTATTGCTATCTTGGGAATAATTTATATCTATTCTAATTCTCTAAAAATTAACGGTAAAATAAGTTATTCAGCAACTAATGAGGTGGCTAGTATTAAGATTTCTAGATTTACTGACTATGATGAATTTTTAAAGGCTAAGCCTTCATCAATAATTATTTATAACGAACATAATGAATTAAGGAATAATATAGAGGTTTTTATGGTAGGTGAAGTTAACCTTAATTATGATTTTTACAGAAAAGGTGCAGAATATAAATTAGAATGTATTAAAAAAATGGGGGGAGTTTTTCCAGATGCTTAATGGCTACCCGAGAAGTATCTGAAGATAATACTCTTAATATGCCATTTATTGCTTTTGACATTGATAGTTCTATTAATGGAGCTTTAGAAAAAGCTACTATAACTAGGGATGGAATTGAAATAACAGTTTTAAAATTGGATAAGCTATAATATTAAATGTATGCATCATATATATTACTGAAAAACATAAGAATCATGGTGTCATAGTGTGTGAGAATATGAAAATAGAGGTAACCATAGATGAAGATAAAAAGAAGCAGTTCGAATCATATTTTATTGAATTTGAATCGGGTGCTAGACTTGAAATTATGCAGATGCCGACAATTCTTTCTAATTTAAATGATACTATTAATCAATATGTAGGTTTAATTCATATTGTTATTTCTGTAGGTAGTATTGAAAAGGTTAATAAACTTACTGACACATTAAGAAATGCAGGTTACAAGGTAGTAAGTGAACCTCGTTATACTGGAGATGGTTATTATGAGAGCTGTATTTTAGACCCTGATGGAAATCGAATAGAGATAACCGAATAATTTATAAAATACAAAGCTGAATATTATAGATTATTTATGACTCTTATTTCCACGGAAATACTTTCCCTGATATCGCTAAGTTTAATTTTAAAAGTTAAAAAAGAAGTATTTAAGTTACCATATCATTCTTAATATATTCATGAAGAAAAGCAAGTATTTACTGCTTTTCCATATGAGATATAAGTTTAGTTATTTCTGATATAAATAAGTGGTGGATGATAAAATGATAGAATTATCAAACAAAACTATTATTGTTACGGGAGCTGGATTGGGTATTGGTGTGCGTTCAGATAAGCTACAAACATGTATAGTTGATGTATCTGACTATTCACAAATGTAACTATTGAAATTGAAAATATGGTGTAATTTTATTGGTAGACAAGTATTATATTTACATACAAAGATTATTTGTATAATCTATAAGTAATTTTCATAGAGGTGTTGAAATGAAAAAATGTAAATTGATATATGAGCTGGGAACGAAAAGGTCAAAAAAACATATTATCGAAAAATATGGAGAGGATTTCTATAAAGATTTTAGTCGCATATCTCTGGAAGTTGTAACTGAAGTTATCGCAAAAATGCCTGACATAGGCAATACTCTTTTTTCTTTTAACTATGAGTTTGCACCAACCTATATAGCGTGGTACAAAGCGTCCCAAGCGTTGGGACTTTCACAAGAAGAAATACAAGAAATGTTATGGTTAGTAAATGAACGGTTGATAACAATCATACCAAAGCCTTTCATGAAACTGTTTATACACTCTTACATTAATAATTTCCGAAAGAAAGCAAAAGAACACGAAAAACTTATAGAGAAAAATCGCCTCCATCCTTATGATTGGATTATTAAATATAGAGAAATAAATGATATTACATTTGAAATCGATATTTACGAATGTGGCATTATGAAATTAGCAAAAGATTTTGATGCATTAGGAATAGTGCCTAGCGTGTGCCGTGTGGACTACATGTTATCGAATTATATGGGAGCAGGATTTGAAAGAACGAAAACCTTGGGTGACGGTGATGATTGCTGTAATTGTCGATATATTATAGGTGGAAGTTGTGAGTGGTCTCCCGAAAAAGGATTTGTAGATAGAAAGTAATATAAAGCTAATGAAGATAATCTTCAGCTAAATTGAAAAAAATAACTTGTGTCCTGTATGCGAAAAACAAGGTGCTCTTGTAAAAATCATTATGGCAATGCATGTGGCAATGCATATGGTACTTGATGAGCTAACGGAACAAGTTGGCTACAATGATTTTGAGGATTTAGAATTATGGTATCCTATTTTAAGATTGCTAGAAGAAGTAAAATTAATTGTAATTGGGGAAAAGCTGGTGAAAGATATGTTTGTAAGTATTAAGAAATTTAAAATAGAGTCAGTACACTGAGAATTATACCCAGTGCACTGGCCCTTTATTAATACTATAGAATATTTACTTTTTTATAGAAATTGTGCTACTCAACATTATAGTTCGTTGATACAATTCAATGTATTAGTTTTATCAACTAATTGTGCATAATGGAACTCTAACTAAAACAAGTTCCTCTCTTCTGTTGGTTTCAACCTCAAATACCAAAAATACATTTCCGTCAAATACAAATGAACAAATAAGATTTACTTCTCTTCCAGGTGCTGGAGTTGGAATTTCATTTGGACATAATATTCGACAACGGCCAATTAATGGTATTAACTCTGCTGCTAGAGCAGGTGATATTCTTATTACAACCACTTCTTCTAGTTCTCGACCCCTTGCATTTAGTTCTATCTGAACAAGTAAGACAAAAACGTTGCGAGCTATTTCAGCAACACATGTTGCTCCAATTGTAAAAGGTCTGTCACAGGCTATTGTATCATTAATAAATAGATTTAGAGATTCTGGTGTAGGCATTATAATTCATCCCCCACTTTTGTATTAGAGATAGGGAACATGTACTTATCTCTAATATAAAATATTCTATATTGAGAGAAAAGGTTACTACTATTCATACAAGAATGAGATTCTTTTTAGAAATTAATATGTTTAGAAGTTAATTGGAACTGTATAATATACTAAATATGAATATTTTATGAAGGAATAAGACATGGATAAATGTAGTTACTAAGAGAAACCGCATTTAGCTAAGGAGTTAGGCTATAAAATAATAGGAAACATGGTATAATTTTAATATTAATTAAGTCACGTTTATAAGATTAGACGAAGTTGAAATTATTTGCGAAATAGGCAGGTGTTAGAAATGGACAAATACATAGATAAAATGGGTCTTTTTGAAGACTTTAATTTTAAATTGTTAGTAATTGAAGCTTTGCTAGATAAGAATCCTACTTTTCAAGATAAGTTGGAAACATTGATTGAAAAGCATTCAGAAAACTACGAGTGGTACACAGATGCAGGACCTATAAAGGAGCTGCTACAATTTTTTGCTGAATTATGTATTGAACAAAAAGACTTGGACAAGATTACAGAATTGTGTTTTGATCGCGGTAATGAAATCTACCATTATATAAAGCCCGATTGGGATGGAGAGGATTCTTTCTTTGATATTCAATCAGTTATAGGATTTGAACATTTAAAAAATTTAAAATCTGTAGTTTATATCAGTATGGTGGATGAAGAAGTTTTAGAACCTATGAAAGAACAAGGAATTATTATTGAGTAGGGATATTGAGCGTAATTTTGGATAAGATTGTTTCACATTCCTCTTATTTAACGTTACAACTGAAAAACGAACAACTTACTAAAACACCGTATTATTTAATTGAATTTTACGGTGTTTTTACGTGATTTTTCAAATTATATATATTTAGAAGTCATTTAGCTTGCAGAATAATTTAATCCCCACTTATTACCGCAAGAATCAATTACTACTGCATGATAAGCGCCCCAAAAAGTTTTTTGTAATTCAAATTGTACTGAACCATTTTTGCTTAGTGCTGAGTATAATCTGTTTATCTCTTCTTCGCTTTCTAATTCAAGTACTAAGTTGCCCTTTTGCCTTTTGTGATTATCATCCAATATATCTACTAAATACATTATGCAATCATCATTAATATGTAATTCAGAATGTATAATTTTACCTTCAAGACCTTTGAACATTGGCTTTCCATCAGCTAATTGAACACTTTTTATTTCTCCGCCAAAGACTTCTTTATAATATTCTAATGCCTCCTTGCAGTTTTCAACAAAAATTTCAGGAATAATTCTTTTCATATAAACTTCTCTCCTTTTATCAATATATTAACGTAAAAGCTTTGTATCTTTTTAATCATTATAAAACCTTTTGCTTTCATGCAATAGCAGTAATCAAAAGTCTAGGGTTATGACGTATTATTATAGGATTATGTAGTAGTAAATATATTATACAGCAGTAAATTAAAATATAAAATTAGCAATATGTGCCATGTGTACCATCACAGAGAATTTAATAATACTAATTGACATAGTAAGAAGGAAAGCAATAGTTATATAGTTATGTAAAATATTTGAGGTTCCAATTTGTGTACAGTATAATTAAACAAGAGAATAATAGTAATTAATAGTGAAGTAAAGATTATTTATACAATCTTCGTGAGGAGGCGTACAATGAAATTTTTAAATCCATTGATAGTTGTTACAAACATGGAAAGGTCAAAGCAATTTTACTATGAAGTGCTTGGGTTAGAAGTTGTTGTTGATTTTGGTGCAAATGTAACTTTAACAGGTGGCATTGCATTACAGACAAAAGATACTTGGTCTACTTTTATTCACAAGCATGATAGTGAAATTGTTTTTGGAGGAAATGCAGCAGAGTTATATTTTGAAGAAGATGATTTTGATGGTTTTATCCAAAAGATTAATGACATTGAAGACATTAACTATGTACATACTATGATAGAACATTCTTGGGGACAGCGTGTTGTTCGTTTCTATGACCCTGATAAACATATTATTGAAGTAGGAGAAAATATGCTTATGGTTGTCAGACGATTCTTAAACAGTGGTCTATCAATTGAAGAAACTGCTATTAGAATGGATGTATCAGTTGATTATGTGAAATCTTGTTTAGAGTAGATTATGGGAGTAACTTACTGTAAGTTAACGACACAACAATAAAAACTGAATAACACGATATTTAAAGAAGGATATATCAAAAAATTAAAATATAGCGATGGTGAATGGTTTGTAAAAATCGGCTTCCACATAAAGATTCATATGTTTGCAATACTATTGATTTTGGTAATTATGAATATGGTTCGGGAACATCATTTGCGTTGTAATTTGAATATAGAGTGACGTAACTATTAAAATTTTTTTGTTTTTTATACATTAATGGTAGAAATTGAATTTTAAATGAAAATAGCATTTATTTGTTGCAATCCATTTACTTTAATTCCATATTTCACAAAGGATATATTACTTCAGCGGGGATAAAATATTAATGAATTGAAAATATGTACTTATAGGAGGTAATATTTATGATGGGATTATTTGATAATCTTTTTGGCAATATCGATGATAATGATAATGACAATCACAATAAAAGAAGTAAAGATGAAGGAAGGCTTAAACTTCATAAGGAAGAACTTGATATAAATAAAATCAAGGCTCAAAAGGGTGAAGTTGAACTAGGTAAAGAAATTATTGAAGAACAAAAAACAGTTGATGTTCCCGTTACTCATGAAGAAGTTGTTATTGAAAGAAAATCACTAGATAACGAAGCTAGTGATGAACCTATTAGTGATGAAGAAACCATACGTATTCCAGTCAGTGAAGAGCAGGTCAATGTAGATAAACACACAGTAGTAACTGGAGAGGTATCTGCTCATAAACGTGAAGTGGAGAACACAAGGAGAGTGGATGAAACCCTAAAAAGAGAAGAAGCTCGTATAAATACAAATGGTGATGCAGATATAGTAGATAAAGATACAGATGAGGGCTTCCATTAAAGAATTTATAAAATAAATAAAAAAACACCTCTCAAATTATACATTAGATTTAAGAGGTGTTTTTTAGGAGGATAGAGCATGGTAAATAAAGATGTAACTAATATAGGAAGTAGTAAATATTTAACAAGTGCTATTATTGGTGGAATAATTGGTTTTATAATTGCTATTTTGTATAAATTCTCTATCATAACCGGAACTATATTAGGCATTGTTATAGGCGTAATTATAGGTAGGCTAATGGTTCCTAGTAGGACATATAAGGACGATATTGAAACAGATTCAAAAAAGATTCCTTATAATTCAGATAGTGATATGAAGATGAAACTTCGCGAAGAACAGATGAAAATATCTAAAAATAAAATACAAACTGGCGAGGTATCCATTCACAAAGAAGTTTTAACGGAGGAAGAAAATATTACTGTACCTGTAAAACGGGAGGAACTTGTTATTGAAAAAACTGTTTGTGATTCACAAATTCATGATAAATCAGATGCTCATACCGAAACTATTCGAATTCCTATCAGTAAAGAACGTATCGACATACACAAGCAACCAGTAACTTTAGAAGATGTTTCAGTTAGTAAGCATCAATATAAAGAGGTAGAGCATATAACTGAAACATTAAAAAAAGAAATACCTCACGTTGGTATTAATGGAGATGCAAAAATTGTGGATAAGGAAATCGATAAAGAAGATTTAAGTTAGAAATATGGGATAATTAATAGCTCTAAACACTTTCTGATTGTAAAAAGGGAGGATTAGGAACCGTTTTGTTTAACGTCACAACTGAAAAATACACAATTTACTAAAGCACCGTATTATTCTAGTTTGATTTTACGGTGTTTTTACGTGGAAATCACAATATATTCCGAGTTAACTATAGGTGATAAGGGTATATTAATAACTTATTTAGTTGGATTTTCAAAAATGAACCTTCTGAATATGGTATACCTTTTCTATGTATAAAATCATAATATTAGGAAATGATTTACAGATGAGAAATGTATACCAATAAAATTATAATCAGGCGGTGAGTAAATGTCTCATATAGTTGGAAAAGAAGCTTATAAAAGCTTAGAAGAAAGATTAAATAGATTCCCTCAGGGAGCTCCTCCATCGAAAACTCTTTATAAAATACTCCAAGTATTGTTTAGTGAAAAGGAAGCAGTTCTTGTTGCACAATTACCTATAAGACCTTTTACAGCTAAAACAGCAAGTAAAGTGTGGAACATGGATGAGGTTTCAGCGAGAAAAATATTAGACGAGCTTGCAAGTAGAGCAATATTATTAGATGTAGATAATAAAGGTACTAAAGAATATGTATTGCCTCCACCAATGGCTGGTTTTTTTGAGTTTTCTCTAATGAGAATTAGTGGAGATGTTGATCAAAAGGTTTTAGCGGAGTTGTTTTATAAATATCTAAATGAGGAAGAAGATTTTGTAAAAGAATTGTTTTTTAGCACAGAAACAAAATTAGGAAGGGTTTTCGTACAAGAAAAGGTGTTATCTAAGGATAATGAGATCCATATTTTGGATTTCGAAAGAGCCAGCCATATAATTAAAACCTCAAGCCATATAGGTGTTAGCACTTGTTATTGTCGTCATAAAATGGAACACATGGGAAAAGCCTGCGATGCTCCTATGGATATATGTATGACCTTCAACAATGTGGCGGATTCTTTAATTAGACATGGTTATGCGCGAAGAGTGGATGTATCAGAGTGTCTTGAGCTTTTACATCAGGCCTATGAAAATAACTTGGTTCAATGTGGGGAGAATGTTAAAAAAGGTGTAAGTTTCATATGTAATTGCTGTGGATGCTGTTGTGAAGCATTGGTAGCAGCACGTAAATTTGGAATGCTAAATCCAGTAAACACTACAAGCTATATTCCAAGAGTTGTAGAGGACAGTTGTGTCAAGTGTGGTAAGTGCGTAAAGACTTGTCCTATCGAAGCCATTGAAGTGAATGAAAAGAGAGTTAAAATAAATGAAGACATATGTTTAGGATGCGGAGTTTGTGTAAGATCCTGTGCCTTTAACAGTATTTTATTAGAAAGGCGAAAAGAAAGTATAATTACTCCAGTTAATTCTGTACATAGAATTGTAATGATGGCTATAGAGAAGGGCATGCTTCAAAATTTAATTTTTGATAATCATGCACTAGGTAGCCATAGGGCTATGGCTGCGGTTTTATCTTCAATATTAAAACTGCCACCAATAAAGAGGGCTATGGCAAGCAAACAGATGAAGTCTATTTATTTAGAAAAAGTAATAGAAAGGTTAGATATTTAGAAGTTGTAGAAAAACTAATAATTAGATTTTACAACTATTTTACAACTATTTAATATTTTTTATAAATATTAGTATTATACTTTAAGTGATAGTGTTTTATCAATTAATGGTAAAAGTATTAGGTTAAGACATTATAATATTATTAATTAAATAGTAATATTGAAGAATTAGTGAAGAGTTTTTAACAGTAACAAGGCTCTTCGCTTTATTTTATATAATTATATTTTGAGGAGTGGATTAATAAAATGGAAAAAATCTTAATTGTAGAAGATAATCCAACTATTTCAGATTTAATAAAGCTTAATTTAAAAATGGCTAGTTATGAAACTAGTCAGGTTTATGATGGAAGACAAGCCTTGGAATCCATTGAAAAAGAGCAGTTTGATTTAATACTTTTAGATGTTATGCTTCCAGAGATAGATGGGTTTAGCTTAATGAATAAAATAAAACAAAAAGATATACCCATAATTCTTTTAACGGCTAAAGCAGCAGTTACAGATAAGGTTAAAGGGCTCAAAATGGGAGCTGATGATTATATTGTTAAACCTTTTGAGTCCATAGAACTTTTAGCAAGAATTGAAGCGGTTTTAAGGCGTTATGGTAAAAAAAATAATATTTTAATATTTGAAGATTTAGAAATATATTTAGAAGAAATGATTGTAAAAAAGAATGGCAATATTGTAGAGCTAACTTTAAAAGAATTTGAACTTTTAAATCTTTTAATGAAGAATAAAGGTATGGCCTTATCTAGAAATAAAATTTTAGAAAGAGTTTGGGGATATGATTATTTAGGAGAGACTCGAACTGTTGATATGCACATTCAAAAGCTTAGGAAAAAGCTTGATTTAGAAGGGAAAATTAAAACGGTATATAAGGTTGGATATAGGTTGGAGGCTTAAATGAAATTTTGGCAGAAGATATTTATATATTCATTATTGTTATTTTTAATAATATTTAATTTTGGTGGTGTTTTTTTAATACAAAATAATCATAATTTAAGCTTGAAAAGAGAGATAGATAGGTCATTAGGTGAACATAGCAATATTTCAGCAGGGATTACTTATTACAATATTATTTCAAACAATTATTTATACATGGATTTAGTAAAGGATAGTGAAGATAACTATAAAGAAATTATTAAAGACTATTTAGGAAAAGTTGATTCTAAAGATATTTATCTAGAAGTTTTGGATAAAAATAATAACGTAATTTTTAGTAATCTAGATTTTAAGGTTCCAGAAGAAAGAGAAGAAATTGAGAAAGCTCTTTTCGATAGAAGGAGATATATTATAAGGGATATAGAAAATAGAACATTTTTATTTGTAACTAACTTACTAAACATACAAGGAGAAGATTTAAAGTTCTCATATATTCGTGATGTAACATATATTTATGAAGATAAAAAACAACAATATAATTTTTTTGTTGAGCTATCAATAATGGTTACTATAATTTTGGCTGCTGGTATGTATATATTAAGTAAATATATTACAAGTCCTATAGATAAGCTAATAAGTACTACAAAAATAATATCAGATGGCAAATATTCAGAAAGACTAGAGATTAATTCTAAAGATGAAATAGGCGCTTTGGCAGAAAATTTTAATGAAATGGCATGTGCCATTGAGAAAAAATTAAAGGAGCTAGAAATTGAAGCTGAAGAAAAACAAAGATTTATATGTGATTTTACCCATGAATTAAAAACCCCATTAACCTCTATAATTGGATATGCAGATTTTCTTCGTTCAACATCATATGATGAAAAAATATTTATAGAAGGCTTAAATCATATATTTAAAGAAGGAAAAAGATTAGATGAATTATCATGGAGAATGATGGATTTAATATTACTTAAAAGAGAAAATTTTACAATGAAACAAGAGAACATAGAAGAGATATTATTAGATTTAAAATATGCTCTAAAGCTTAAATTACAGAATAAAAATATAAAATTAATAATATGCTGTAAGCATCGTGAAGTTGTTGTGGAAAAAAATTTAATTAGAAATTTAATTAGTAATTTAATTGATAATTCTATTAAAGCGTCAAAAGAAGGTAGCAATATATATTTAAATGTATACAAAAATGAAGAAGATAAAATTATATTTGAAATAAAAGATGAAGGTATAGGAATTTCAGAAGAAGATATACCTAAAATTTTTGAAGCTTTTTATATGGTGGACAAATCAAGAAGTAGAGCTAGTAATGGGGCGGGAATTGGACTTACTATATGTGCTGAAATATTAAAAATTCATGAAGCTAAATTAGAAATAGAAAGTAGACTAAATGTAGGTACAACAATAAAAATAATATTTAAGTAGATATTACAACTACTTTACAACTAAAATATAGTTCATATAAATACCTACTGTATACTTTAGTTGTAGCAAGGAATTAATTAAGTTTAAGCTTGCAACTAATTTAAAGGAGGAACAAGATATGAAATCAAAAACAATGGTAGCATTAGGCCTATTGGGAGTGCTAAGTTTAGGAGGTATTAGGGTTTCAGCAGAAACATTGAAAAATGCAGTGCCCAAAAATACATTGATGACTGAAAAAAGTATTACACAATCATCTAATGCAGGAGTTGATGAAACTAAGTTAAAAGAAATAGCAAAGAATGCTTTTGAAGACTATTTTAATGAAAAATTAGATACTAATAATTTAAAGGGATCTATGAATTTAATTAAAGCAAATGCTAAGTGGAATTCACATGGAAAAGATTATTATCAAATAGTATGGAATAATGGAGACAAAGATTATTATGCAAATGTTGAAATGGATGGAAAAATATTTGATATAGCGATTATTTACAAGAAGGCAGCTAATTCTCAAAAGGTTACTTTAATTGAACTAGAAGAGGCTAAAAAAATAGCAGCTGACTTTATAAGGGAGAAAAACTTAGTAGCCAACAGTAGCGAGCTAAAATTCTTAGGAGAGGCAACAATCGGACCTGAAACATGTGGTGTTGTATATGAAGGTGAAAAAGGTACTGGTATACTTGTTTCCGTGGATTCTGCTACAAAAAAAGTAAGAGGTTTTGTATATAAGACTTTAGAGGATGCTAAAAAAGCTGTAGAACTTAATGATTTTAGAAATAATGGTATTCTTGGATAAAAAAATAGGTTATACAAGGGGAGTTAAATGGAAAGGATATAAAGTTAAACTTAGTTAAAGTGGCAGAAAATAAATAAATATAAAAACATAATCATGATTAAATGGAATGTATTAAAGATGATGTAAAAAAGTTTAAAAGCAAATAAAAAGCATAACTCTTACAACTATTGTACGAGTTATGCTTCAAATATTATTTATTTAATTGTTCAATGATATGTTCAAAACCATATTTTTTATAATCCTCCCAGAATTTATTACGGATTTCTGGCAACTTGACAGGTTCACTTAAACGTTGCTGCTCTGCAAGGGATTCTTCCTTTGGGCGCTTTTCGTATTTCAATTCTTTACTACATTTCTCAAGAAGCTCAGCACCTTTTTTATTGTTAATTAAAATTACAGAAACGCCTCTTTTATCCATCCATTCAGGAGCGTACTTTTCAATCCCCCAATAATCTGCAATGGTAATGTCTGATGCACGATGTATATCCGTAAATGGGCATTGTCCACAAGAAGGACGTGTTATAGTCTTTTCTCCGAAGAAAAGTTTATAAAATCTTTCATCGTTATGGATCTCCTGGCTTTGGGAAGTGGTAAATAAGAAGGATTTGTTGCTATTTTCTCTACTCCAATCAATTATCTTAGATCTAAATTGAACACTTGTTAGTTCTCCTCCATATTCTTTTTCTAATAGCTTTTTATAATCCTCCCAAACTAAAGGACTAGGGATGCTATGACAAATCAAATCGCATATATATAGATTTTCAACCAAGGATGAATCTCCCATATATCCCCTTAATCCTGCAGCTTGGCATGGTGTTCCAGTGAATAACACTTTTCTTTTATCCATTAAGTCCTTTTTTATTTGTTGAAAAATATCCCCCATGTTGCTCTGTACATACTTGGATACTCTCATTCTATTTCTCTCTTCATAATTTTCTGCCCTCTTATGCAGCACATGAAATTCATCGTCATAGTCAACACCATAAACTACTCCGCCTTCTTTAAGTATTGCATCGGAAATTGCTGTAAAGGCTCCTCCAGACGTGGAATTCATTAAAACTTCTTCTGATTTGTGTTTAGCTACTAAAAACTCAGGTATAGCTTTTTCTTTATAATTTCCATTGTAAATTAGAGGACAAACATTTACACAGCTATGACAGTCTATACATAGTGATTCGTCTATAACAGGATATAAAAATCCTTCTTCATCTGGTTTCATACAAATTGCTTGTGTAGGACAAGCATTATAGCATGCGCTACAACCACAACAATCTTCTTTTTTTAAATAAACACTCTCCATTATAAATCTCTCCTTTGCTTTAATAAAAATATAGATTATTTGAAGGTTTTAATTTATGCAGACAGTTGAAGTTTATTACTCCTGCTAAAATATCTTAAATATATAAAATGTGTGAGCGGCAATATATATAAATAAAATCCATAGGGAATAAAGCCACTCATGTCTATATTCATGGAACTTGTAACAACAAGGGGAGTAACGCTCCAAGGAATTAGTGCAGAAAGCAAAATTGCAGAATTTTCTAGATCAAGAGCAAGCTTATCAGCTTCAACTTTATTTTCACTATAACAATCTTTCATAATTTTGCAAGTCATTACAGTTGAAGTTGGCTGGTTACAACTAAATGCTCCAGTCAGTATACTTACTATTGAAGTTAAACCGAACAACTCATGTTCTCCTAATTGTCTTTTCAATAATATTCTTTTCATACCATCATAAATTTTAATCTCCTCAAATAAGCTAGAAAGTGAGAAGGAGACAATGGTTAGTAGGCATGTTTTTAACATGGATAAAATTCCTCCTCCTTTAATTATGTTTTGTAATGAATTGCCACTTTCTAATTTAAATCCAAAGAAAATATGATAAATAATTTCACTTAGTTGATATTTTTGCAAAAATATGCTTAAAAATACAGCTGAAAATATACTAAAAGGAATAGAAACATTAATTTTAACTTTAAAAATAGAAAGAACTACTATTATTATGGCAGGCATCAACATAATTGGCTGTATGTGAAACTCGTTTAATAGTTCATTAGCCAGATTATTATTGAAAATATTTAGAGGCTCATAAATTGATAATGAAAAATAAAATACTATTGCAAGCAAAAATGGAATAATTGATGTTTTTAACATGTTCTTTATATTAGTAAATAAATTTGTGTTAGTTAAAGCTACAACTAATGCAGCGCTTGAGGATACTGGTGAACATCTATCACCAAAGTAGGCACCTGCAATTACTGCTCCAGCCACCATGTTCAAATTAACATTTCCACTTTTAGCAATAATCAATAGAGGGATTCCTACAATACTGGCAGTACCTAGTGAAGAACCTATTAAAAAAGAAGTTATTGAACAAACTAAAAATACAGAAAGAATAAATGTATTTGGTTTTATTAGATTTGTACAATAATACACAATTGCAGGTATTGTCCCACAAGAAAGCCATGTTGCTGTTAGAGCCCCAATTAAAATTAAAGTCTTTAAAACTATGAAGGACTCCTTTGCTCCCATAAAAGATATTTTAAATATATTCTTTATTGTAAATCCTCTTCTCAAGCAGATGACTACAAATATTCCCCAGCAAATAAGGAGCATATATCCAATTGAGAGATTTTTAAATACGCCAAAAATTAGTAAACAAAAAGAAGTTATCAATCCCAGATACATTTCCATATATTACACCTATCCTTCTAATGATTTTCAAGCTGATAATTTAGAATATTCCTTATTTTTATAATAACAAATAAAAATATATACTTAAAATACTAAAAATGTATTACAATTATATTAATTAAGTATAAGTAACTATTAAAGGGGCGATGGTTTTGGACATTAAGTCACTTACGTACTTTCGTACAATTGTGGATGAGGGAAATATAACAAAAGCAGCTGAAAAACTACATATGGCCCAACCGCCACTCAGTAACAGCCTTAAGCTTTTGGAGGAGGAACTAGGAGTTAAACTCCTTGAAAGAAATACACGAAAGCTTCAGGTAACTGATGCAGGAAGAATATTGTATCGAAGATGTGACCAAATGTTAGAACTAATGGACACTACAATTAAGGAATTGCGGGATTTAAATGAAGGACTTGAAGGAACATTATCTATTGGAATTATTTCTGCCTGTTCAAATACTATTTTACCATCTAAAATCCATGCTTTTAATTTAAAATATCCTAAAATCAATTTTGATATAAGGGAAACAGGTTCAGATAATATAATAGAGTTATTAGAACGTGGAGTAATAGAGATTGGAATTATAAGGTCACCGTATAACTTGGAAACCTTTGAATCCATATTATTACCTGATGAACCGATGGTAGCTGTTGCCAAGGACAATTATTTAAATCATATCAATACGGAAAGTATTTTACTGACTGAACTTGCTGATAAACCATTATTAATACATCGTAGATATGAAAGGATGATTTTAGAGACTTGTCGCAAAGCAGGATTTGAGCCAAGGATACTGGGCAAAATTGAGGATACAAGTTCAATTTTATTATGGGCATATACTGGCATAGGAGTAGCTATTATTCCGAAGGACTGGATAAATCTTGTTCCAAATACAAACTTAAAATATAAAGAAATTAATGAACCATCTTTAATAACAAGGACAGCCATTTTGTGGATGAAAGATAGGCACTTATCCCGTGTTGCTAGAAACTTTATTAAAACTTTTAGTGAACAAACAAAAATATAGTATTGGAATTTTAGTTTGGATGAGGCATGACGCGCCTGGAATCTGTCGCAACCGTATTATATTGTACATGTTTCATAGAAAGGGGTATGGGGAGATTGAAAATTAATAAGTATGTTTTCTTGATTACAATGTTTACAGTATATATTTTGATTGGGATGGCACCATGGTTTAGGATAAAACTTGCTCCGCCAGTAGAGATGTCAGAATTTAATGGAAGGATGTATTATTTTTATAACAATTTTATTCACGCCTGGGGATTTAAAGTAATCGTTGCTTTAATAATTGCAACTATAGTAAGTTTAATTATAAGAAAAAGAGCAATCAATAACTAATTTCAGAGCTTTCTTAAAAGCAACCATCACTTTGGGGAAAACGGAAATATTGTTAACTTGTAAGTATCTTAAGAGATTAATTCATCTTTATGGGGGTGTTAAAAGGTGAAGGCTTCAGATAAAAAAATACTTATTATTGGTGCGGGTGTTATTGGAAGCATATATGCTGTAAACCTATCAAATGCTGGATATTCTGTCAATATGCTTGCTCGTTCTCGTAGATTAACTGAACTAGAAGAAAAAGGACTTACTTTTTATAATAATAAGACTGGTAGCATAGATAGGGCGCATGTGAAAATTATTAATAAGCTTTATGATGATGACATCTATGACTATGTTTTTGTGACTGTTAGATATGAACAAATTGAGGATGCGCTTTGGGGAATAAAAAATAATTGCAGCCGCAATATAGTAACTATGGTCAATAACCCTTTTGGATACGGCAAGTGGGGGGAGATAGTAGGAAAAGAAAAAATCATACCTGCCTTTCCAGGAGCTGGAGGGAAAATTGAAAACGGCATTTTATATTATAAGCTAACATCAAGGGTGATTCAGCCTACCACATTTGGAGAACTTTCAGGTGAAAAAAGCACAAGGATAACAGAACTTTATGAGATTTTAAAATCAGCTGGATTTCCTATAAGCATTTGCAATAATATGGACCCGTGGCAGAAATCTCATCTTGCTATGGTGATACCCATGGCTAATGCAATATATTTTGACGGAGGGGACAACTACTCAACAGCTAGAAATGTGCAGGCAATGCGCAACATGAGTTTATCTCTAAAAGAAAATTTTAATTTCCTGAAATCTATTGGAATCATTATTACTCCTATAAAGTTGAACATATTTAGAATATGTCCTACATGGTTTTTAAGTTTCATACTTAAATCTGTATACAAAACTAAATTCGCTGAAACACTTATTAGCAATCATGCTAATAACGCTAAACATGAGATGGACTTGCTGAGTAATGATTTCAATGAGTTAGCTAAAGGGAACGGTGTTTCTTTGAAGTATTTACACTCAATGTAGCGTTATTTACAGTTTATCATTAATAAAATATCCTGCCTTAGATACTCTAGGCAGGATAAAAATTTGTTATTGTAGCTTTTAAAGTTCCTTTTCCACTGTTAACATATATATGTTCATTAGATGCGGGGAAGTTTATTGAATCATTGGGATTTAATTTATAAGTTTCATTGTTTGCTTCTAATGTTAATTCTCCTTCTAATACCATAATATATTCCTGGCATTTTTTGGAATGACCTACGGATTTATATGAGTGACCTTCATCAAGTTCAATTTGAAAAAGTTCAAAATTACGATAGGGTGTACTAGTGTAGTAACAATATACTCGATAGTGGCCTTCTTCGGTAAGCTGGACTTCAATATCAGATTTCTTTATAATGTGAGTATCATGTTCCTTTTGTTCAAGTAATGAAGTATAGGAAACTTTTAATCCTTTAGCTATTTTCCATAAAGTGTTTATAGTTGGATTAGTATCGCCTTTTTCAATTTGAGATAGCATGACTTTACTCACGTCAGATAGCTCGGCAAGTTGACCTAAACTTAAATTTCGTTCAGTGCGAAGTGTTTTTAAGTTTTCTGCAATAATAAAATTTATATTCATTAAGGTAAAACCTCCTATAATCTATTGACAATTATAATTAACAAAAGTAAAATATATCTAATGTTAAATATATTTAACGTTCGTAAATTATTATAACGCAATCGCTTAAATGATACAAGAAAAATGAAAAAATATTATTCTAATATTATATTTTATAATTTTTAAAGGAGGATATTACTATGATAACAAGAGAAGAAGCATGGAATTTACTTAAGGAATACAATAAGGAGGAGTTTCATATTCAACACGCTTTGACAGTGGAAGGTACCATGAATTATTTTGCAAAAAAATTAGGCTATGGAGATGAAGCAGAATTTTGGTCTTTAGTTGGACTACTTCATGATTTAGATTTTGGAATGTATCCAGAAGAACATTGCATCAAAACTCAAGAAATTATGAGAGAACGCGGTATTGATGAAAGATTAATAAGAGCAGCAGCTAGTCATGGATATGGACTTTGTTCAGGAGAAATTCCTAAACCAGAGCATGAGATGGAAAAAGTATTATTTGCAGTGGATGAACTTACGGGATTGATTGGTGCAGCTGCAAGAATGCGCCCATCTAAGAGTGTTATGGATATGGAACTTTCAAGTCTTAAGAAAAAGTTCAAGGATAAGAAATTCGCCGCTGGATGTTCACGTGATGTAATTAAGCAAGGTGCAGAGATGCTTGGTTTGGATCTAGATAAATTATTTGAAGAAACAATTTTAGCTATGCGTTCTTGTGAAGAAGATATTAATAAGCAAATGGAAGCCTATAATAATTAGCAAATACATTTATGTTAAAGAAAATTAAATAGAAAAGAATAATACAGTATTTATGTTGCAATTAGTTGGAAAAAATTATAATATTAAATTAAGAGATAAGCCTCTCATATCTGTGCAGAAAATGAGAGGTTTTTATAATAATTATCTACTATACTATTATTTATAAGGGAGATGGCTTAATGGAATGGTTAGAAAGACTAAACGAATCGCTTAAATATATTGAAGCAAATCTAGATGGAGAAATTGAATATGTAAAGGCAGCAAAAATTGCCTACTGTACTGTATATCACTATCAAAGGATGTTTCCATATATAGCAGGAATACCGCTATCAGAATACATAAGAAATAGAAGATTAACAAGAGCTGCCCTTGATTTGCAAAATGGAGATAAGGTAATTGATGTAGCATTGCGTTATGGCTATGATTCTCCAACTGCTTTCAATAGAGCCTTTCAAAAGATACATAATGTATCACCTTCAGTAGCACAAAAAGAAGGGACAATCCTAAAAGCATATCCTCCTATTAGTTTTAAAATAACAATAAAAGGAGTAGGGGAAATGGAATATAGTATAGTTAATAAGGAAGAAATTAGAATAGTGGGAGTAAAAGCACTATTAGAAAAGAATATTGACAAAAATTTTGAAGCTGTACCTAAGCTATGGCAAGAATCATCACAAAATGGAGTGATTAATGACATAGTGTCTCTTATGGATGAAAGTTCTAAGGGGATATTAGGGGTTAGCGCTTGTATGGATGCTTTAAATAATTGGGAATATTATATAGCCACAGAAACAAATAAAGAAGTTCCAAAAGGTATGTACGAATATATAATACCAGCAGGCACTTGGGCAGTTTTCCCTGGAGAGGGAGCTATGCCAACAGCAATTCAAGAAATTGAAAGAAGAGTAATTACAGAGTGGTTGCCAACATCAGGGTATGAATATGCAGATGCACCAGACATTGAATTATATTTAAATCCAGATCCAACTAATGCAAAATTCGAAGTTTGGATACCCGTTAGAAAAAAGTAATATAAAAAGTAATATAAATATGAAAAGTTATGGCCTTATGTAAAGAGCAGAGAAAGAGTTTGAATTAAATAAAATATTATTAAAGACTAAGAAATAAGCCAATGATATGGAAGGTGTCATTGGCTTATTTTAGATTAACTGTTATTTTTTTAAAGCACCATTGACTCTCACCTTACAGGAGGAAGTATTGTTTAGATGTAATCAATATCTTATGTAAGAAGGGAGTAAAGTAATGAAAAATGTTATTGAAGTGGAGCACTTAAAAAAGAGTTACAATAATAAACTGGCAGTAGATAATCTTTCTTTTAGTGTAAAAGAAGGAGAATTCTTTGGGTTGCTTGGTCACAATGGAGCAGGAAAATCCACAACCATTGATTGTATTCTAGGCTTAAAATCCTTTGAGGATGGAAAAGTAAGAATATTAGACATGGAGCCAGTAAAAAATAGAAAAAAACTATTTGAAAGGGTAGGAGTACAATTACAACAATACTCCTACCAAGATAGAATAAAAGTATTGGAATTATGTGAAGAAACTTCAGTGCTTTATAAAGAAGCAGATGATTACCAAAAGCTATTAAAAGAATTTTCATTAGACAAGGTTAAGAATCAATATGTATCCACTTTATCAGGAGGAGAAAGGCAAAAGCTATCCATATTATTAGCGTTATTACCAAGACCAGAGGTTATTTTCTTAGATGAATTAACAACAGGGCTAGATACAGTAGCTAGAAGAGAGGTATGGAAACAACTAAGTGAGTTAAAGGAAAAGGGAGTAACCTTACTATTAACTTCACACTATATGGATGAAGTTGAAGCCTTATGTGATAAAATATGTATTATAAAGAGTGGAAAAGAAGTTATTAGTGGAACCGTAGAAGAAGTTATTTCCGCCAGTCCATATGCCAAGTTAGAGGAAGCTTATTTATGGCATATGGGAGAGGAGGAGATAGTATGAGAAAGTTTTTAACTTTAGTGAAGATAGAGGGAAAGCTAGCATTAAGAGGAATTGATGGAGTATTCTTTGGCATATTCATGCCTATTGGGATTGCAGTGTTAATAGGTATGATTTCTGGAAATAAACCAGCTTATGCTGGAGCGACTCATAGCTATATTCAAGAAAATATTCCCGCTCTTATTACTGTGGGAATATGTGCAACTGCATTTATGGGAATACCACTGGGAATAGCAGATTATAGAGATAAAAAGATATTAAAGAAGTATTTTGTTACCCCTGTTAGTCCTGCAATAATATTATTTGTACAAGTGGTTCTTAATATGATTACAGCAATTGTATCAAGCTTATCAGTGTTGATCGTAATGAAAATATTCTTTGGATACAAAATGAATGGTAATGTTAAGGGGGTTATATGTGCATATTTTTTAGTAATGGCATCTATGTATGGCTTTGGAATGTTAATTGCAAGTTTGTGTAGAAACATAAAACAGGCAAATCTAGTATGTACACTAGTTTATTTTCCAATGCTATTTTTATCTGGTGCAACAATTCCTTTCTCAATACTACCTAAACCATTGCAGTATTTCTCAAATATACTTCCTCTATCACAAGGGATTAAGCTATTAAAAGGATATGCTTTAGGAATAGAAACAAATTTACAGGCGCCACTTTTAGTAATGATTATTTCAACAGTTATTACAGTAATACTTTCTATTAAATTATTTAAGTGGGAGTAAGGGGGACAAAGTTTATGGATAACATGTATAAATGTGAGCATGAGGAAGAAAGAACTCTATATAAGATAGGACTATTTTCACAAATGAACAGGGTAACAATTAAAACTCTTCATCATTATGATGAAATTGGACTTTTAAAGCCTGCTTATATTGATGACTTTACAGGATATAGATATTACTCTTCAGCAGAAATTCCAATGCTTCATGAAATATTATCCCTTCGTCAAATGGGATTATCATTAGAGGAAATAGGAAAGGTTCAAAAGGGAGTATCTGTAGAAGCCTTATTAATTAAAAAGAAAGCAGATCTTTTAAAGAAGATTGCAGAAGAAACAATGAAGCTATCTCAGGTGGAATATTATTTACATCATAAAAATGAAGTTGGAGATTATAATGTTATTTTAAAGGAATTGCCAGAGGTTATTGTGGCATCTATGAGAACTATTATTCCTAGCTATAATAAATTACTCGAAATTATTCCTCCAATGGGAAGAGAAATGGAGAGGCTTGGGTGTGTTTGTGCAGTTCCTGAGTATTGCTTTAATATTTATCATGATGGAGAGTATAAGGAAACTAATGTAGATGTAGAAATATGTGAGGCGGTTACAGAGAAAAAAGAAGATTCTCATATGGTTAAATTTAAAAAGATAGATAAGGTAGAAACTGCAGCTTGCGTATTACATAAGGGTTCATATGACGGATTTCCAAAGGCTTATGGAGCAGTAATGCAATGGATGGAGGAAAATGGTTTTGAATTAATAGATTTTCCACGAGAGTCTTATATTGATGGAATATGGAATAAAGATTCTGTGGAGGAATGGTTAAGTGAAATACAATTCCCAGTGAGAAGGAGAATAATAAATTCTTAGAAGTATAAACTAAAAAGAGTCGAGTTATTACAAAAGTTTATATCTTAAAAATTATAACTTCTATGATTTTCGTTTCATGTAAAAAATAAAAGAAGAAAGGGAGATACAATGAAAGAAGGAAAAGTAACAATAGAAACAGGATTGAACTTGGAAAATAGTTATGCTCACCTTCCAAAAATATTTTTTACTAGACAGAGCCCAAGCCATGTACCATCACCAAAATTGTCTGTACTGAATTATCCCTTAATAGCATCCTTAGGACTAGATGCCAAAGCACTAGAAAGTGCTGATGGAGTAGATATACTTGCAGGAAGCAAGACTCCAGAAGGGTCTACACCTATTGCTCAAGCCTATGCAGGACATCAATTCGGGCATTTTACCATGTTAGGTGATGGGAGAGCTGTTCTTCTTGGGGAACACATCACTCCATTAGATGAGCGATTTGATATTCAGCTTAAGGGTTCAGGTAGAACTTCATATTCACGAGGAGGCGATGGGAAAGCAACGTTAGGTCCAATGCTAAGAGAATACATTATAAGTGAGGCAATAAATGCACTAGGTATTCCTACCACCCGTAGTCTAGCGGTGGTTACAACAGGTGAGTCAATAGTAAGGGAAAGGGAACTACCTGGTGCAATACTAACTCGTGTAGCTTCTAGTCATATACGTGTTGGCACATTTCAATACGTTTCCCAATGGGGTACAGTTAAAGAACTTAAAGCCCTAGCTGATTATACTTTGCAAAGACATTTTCAAGAAGGGGAGGATAAAGAAAACCGCTACCTTTTCTTGCTTCAGGAAGTAATTAAAAACCAGGCTGAGCTTATTGCAAAATGGCAACTGGCTGGCTTTGTTCATGGAGTAATGAACACCGATAACATGACAATTAGTGGAGAAACAATTGATTATGGTCCCTGTGCCTTCATGGATGTCTATGACCCTGGAACTGTATTTAGTTCCATTGATACTTATGGTAGATATGCTTATGGTAATCAACCTAATATTGCTGCCTGGAATCTTGCAAGGTTTGCTGAAACACTGTTACCATTGTTGCATAGCGATGAGGATGAGGCTCTCAAGCTAGCACAGAATGCGATTTCAGATTTTGCTAATTTGTATAAGGATAATTGGCTTTCTGGAATGAGGGCAAAACTTGGAATATTTAAGGAAGAGTCTGAGGATGAATACCTAATTGAGGGTCTTCTAAGTATAATGCAGAAATATGGTGCAGACTATACCAATACCTTCCGTGCATTAACTTTTGATAAGAGGGAGGATACTGCACTGTTTGGTGCAACGGAATTTGATAAGTGGTATGAGCTATGGCAGGAGAGACTAACAAGACAAGAGGAATCAAAAGCCTCCTCAAAGCAGCTTATGCAAAGGAGTAATCCAGCAGTAATACCACGTAACCACAGGGTAGAAGAAGCGCTAGAAGCTGCAGTGACAAAAGGAGATTATAGTGTGATGGAGCGACTTGTAGATGCTCTTTCAAAACCCTATGCTCACTCTAGAGAGCAGGATTATTACGCTACATCGCCTGAACCATCAACTTGTGCGTATCGAACCTATTGTGGAACTTAATATAAAAGTAAGCTAGTAAAATACATTGAGTTTTACTAGCTATTTTTATGTAAAGACATAAATAACGCTTAAGTGTGTTAAAAAAATAACTAACAAACCAGTTCATCTTCAACTAGCTATTTTTTAATATGCCTAATTTGACAATAGTTTGTCAGATTAATTCTGTTGAGGGTTTTCATACAATTAAACACATAAGCAATACCCTTGAAATATTAAAATAGCTTATGAAATCAAGTGTTTAGAAGGAAAGAGCTATTTAAAGCAACAATGAATAAGAGATGGGAAACAAATAAAAAAAGTATAAGAATATCTATAATAGCAGCACATATAAAAAATATGATTATATTAACTATAAACTAAAGTTTGAGATAATTTTAACGATATATATAGTAGATAGAATATTTTTAAAAGAACCATATCACGTTATAACATATAGGAGGTGTTTTATTATGGAAGTAAATTTTCAATATGAAGAAAATAATTATTTCCAAATTGAAACTATATCTGTAATAGGAAAGTTTAATGATTATGATCATAACAAAGGGGTTATGGTTAAAGAGAATAATAAGTGGACATTTAAATGTGATTTACCAACAGGTGAGCATCCCTATAGATTTCTTATTAATGGGGAATTAAGACTTAATGATCCAACTGCAAATATATATTTACCAGATGATAATGAAGAACTTTGGTCTATAATTAAGATTAATGAAAATGGCCAGAGGATGTACAATAATACTCAATATACAACACATATAGAAAATTACAATATAAGTTCTGTAGTAAGTGAGCAAGAAAATATGGTGAATAAAAAAGTTTTTAATGTAGCTTTAGATAAGAAAATAGTAACAAGATTTCAATTCACCAATGTAACAGGATTACACACTGTAACAACAGCATGGTATACACCTGTAGGAGAGTTATTCCAAGTAACTGAGAATAATTTATTTACGCCACCAAATGATGAAGAACCAATAATGTTGTGGTTTTGGATGGATTTAACAGACAATACCCGTGAATATCCCCTTGGAAATTGGACAATGAGATTTTTTATAGATGGTGAATTTATATTAGAAGACCAATTTAAATTATGGAAAAATTCAGCATATTCATCACAAGGAGAAATAAGATATTAGTTTGTGAATGTAGCTTTACAAGATATAAGCACTTAGTAGTGATTATATATTATTTAACAAATAAAAAAGAAAAGGATGTGAAAGGGTATGAAAATAACTAACAATGTTAGTCTAAACGCAAATATTATCAACAATGGCAATGATAATAAGATCAAAGATAGAAAGGTGGAAAATACTAATCCCAGTTCAGATGTACAAATTACTAACATGAAAGCAGCTAAAGATGAATATAAATCGTCAATTGTTAATGCTGTGAAAGACTCTTCAGAGGTTACATCTAAAGAAAGGAAGACAACTAAGAGTTCAATAGGAGGATTTTTTAAATCAGCAGCTAGTAAATTTTATTTTGCAACTAGTGAGGTTTCAAAATTTGTTAAGACAGCAGTTTCTGTAGGTGAAAGTGTTATTAAAACAGTAAAGTCGGTGTCAAATACTGTTGTTGATACAGCTAAGGTTGTAGCAAAAACTATAAAAGACATGTCAGATTCAGTAACTAAAAAAATAACAAATAGTGCATCACAAATAGCTAGTACCTTTAAGCAAGTAACAACTACTGCCGCCGATTTGAAAAAAGCAGCTGAAGATACTAAAAATTCAGCTACATCTCTAATAAATACAATGGTAAAGACAGCGGTCACAGTAGGGAAAGATGTTATAGAAGTAGCAGGAAAAATTAAAGTGTCGGTGGATGGAATTAAAGGTGAGTGGAACAATCCAAATAGCGGCATTATAAGTAAAGTAGTTAAAACTGGTGGAATGATCAAAGTTGGAATAGACTCCATAAAGGAACCAATAAAAGAAATAAGAAATACAATTCCAACAGGATATAATGAAATTAAAAAGAATTATAAAGACATAAAGAATAATATTGAAAATTCACTGTCTTGTATTCAAGAAGTTAAAAAGGCAGTTGTATCAGTTAGTAAGGATGTAATTGATACAGCAAAAACAGTTATAACTGAAGTTAAAGATGCAAGCAAAATTGTAGTTGATAGCATAAGCAATTCTTCAGCTAATATAAAAAACATAGCTAAAAATGGATATAATGAAATCAATGAAACTATACAAAAATCACGTAATGATTATGAAAAAGATAGGAATAATCTAGAAAACAATAGTGGCATGATACCTGTATTAGCTTAAAGGGTTTTATATAAGAATAATTAAGTAATAATAATTAAATAATAATAACGGCAGCGTGTTAAATTGAAATTTAATGCGCTGCTTTTTATCAATTACTTATGATAAAAATATTCCAACCACCGATTTAAGTGTGAGAAAATTTAAAATGTTTATTGACATACAGTAAAATAAGTTATATTATAAATACATAATATCAATTTGATATTATCTAACTGAGATTAAGTTGAGGTGGAAAATAATTTTGGATAAACATTTTATAGATAAGGAAGAAAAATTCTTAAAAAGTTACGATGAGAATGATTATAAAAGACCAAGTGTTACAAATGATATCATAATATTGACAACTGATGAAAAGGAAGAAGATAATCTCCGAAAGGTACCAAAAAGAGGAATGCAGGTTGTTTTGATTAAAAGAAATGACCATCCCTATATAGGTAAATGGGCGCTTCCAGGTGGTTTTGTTGGTGTAGAAGAAAGCTTAGAGGTAAGTGCTAAGGGAAAACTTAAGGAGAAGACAGGAATAGATAATGTTTATATAGAGCAGCTCTATACTTTTGGAGATGTTCATAGAGATAAAAGAACAAGGGTTATTAGTGTAGGAAATATTGCTTTAGTGGAAAAGAGCAGCATAAGGTTAAAAGAAGGGGATCTGCAAAATAAAAGTGAATGGTTTTGGGTAGATAAAACCCTTATTAGTTCTGAAAAGTATGAAGAGTATATAGAAAACAAACATCTTCTATCTCTTAAATCCATTGATGAAACAATAATAATGAATTATGAAGTAATAGAGAAAATCGGAAGAGACATCTTTAGAAGGAAGGAAACATCTTATAGGTTATTAAATAACTCTACAGAGGAATTGGCTTTTGATCATTATAAGATATTAGATTATGGAATAGATAGATTAAGAAATAAAGTAGAGTATACGCCAATTGCCTTTAATCTTTTGCCAAGAGTATTTACTGTAAAGGAACTGCAGAATGTCTATGAAGCAATAATGGGAAGAGAAATTTTAAATTTCAGAAGAAAGATGGGAGAAATGATTATAGAAACTGATGAAAAAATAGAGGGTAAACCCTTTAGGCCAGCTAAGGTATTTAAATTTAATGAAAATTGGGAGCATAATTTTTAAAAATGGGGAGATTATAAAATGATTTATTTTAATAATGAGAGAGTTGATATTAAGAAATTTCCTAATGGTGAATCTCTGATTCATAGTGAAAATTTAAAGTTAAGAAGTGGTGATAATGAGATTAGAGTTTGTTTTGAGAAGGATGAAGATATAACTCATTTAATATTTTTAAAAAGCCATTTAGATGAATTAAGAATAAAATGTAATTTAATACTTCCCTATATGCCGTACAGCAGAATGGATAGGACCGAGGGTATAACTATTTTTACATTAAAGCATTTATGTAAGCTAATTAATAGCTTAAACTTCGAAAGCGTAACTATTTATGAGCCGCATTCAGAGGTATCAACCGCATTGTTAGATAGAGTTAAGGTAGTGAATATGTCTAAAATGTTAGCTGAGAGCCTCTTAAAAGAATTGAATAATGGAAAAGAAGAGGTATATTTAGTTTATCCTGATGCAGGTGCAGCAAAGAGATATGGGAAAGAAATAGACTATGAAAAGATTTTAACTGCAAACAAAGAACGGGACTTTAAAACAGGATTTATTAAGAAATTAGAGATAAATGGGGATACGGAAAGTAAAAGCTTTAAGGCAATTATAGTGGATGATTTATGTTCAAAGGGTGGCACTTTTATGCTTACAGCTTCTAAGCTAAAGGAAATTGGGGCAACGGAAATATATCTGGTAGTTACCCATTGTGAAAATACAGTTTTTCAAGGTGAGCTTCTAACCTGTGATTTAATAACGGGTATATATACAACCAATAGTATTTTAAGTAAAGACCATGAAAAAATTAAGGTGTATAAAATTTAAGGGGGTATTTATTATGACAAAACTATTAGTAATTATTGATTATCAAAAGGACTTTGTAGACGGAACACTAGGATTTGAAAAAGCGGTAACCTTAGAGCAAGGTATATATGATAAGATCAATAAATATTTAAAAAACGGTGACAAGGTATTGTTCACTTACGATACTCATTATGAAGAATATTTACAAACTAGAGAGGGTAAAAACTTACCTGTGGTACATTGTATCAAATGTACTGAGGGTCATAAGCTGTATGGAAAGATAAATGATTTCTCAAACTCAGAGAATACAATGCATTATGAAAAAAAGGGCTTTGGGATATCTCCAGAGGATATGCTTCAAATAGCTAATGAAGTAGGAGAGGACATTAAAGAAATTGAGTTAGTTGGAGTTGTTACTAATATATGCGTAATTAGCAACGTGGTACTGTTTCAGTCCCAATATAGAGAAGCTGACATCATAGTAGACGCAAGCCTTTGTGCCAGTTTTGATGAAACTTTACATGAAAAGGCATTAGATGTAATTGAAGGCTTACAGGGAAAGGTAATTAATAGGGGGAAATGATTATGACAAACCCATTGTTATTAACGGATTTTTATAAAACAATCCATCATATGTGCTATGCACCGGGAATGATTAAATTAGTAAGCTATTGGACTCCGAGGATGTCTCGAAAAGATGATATGGATAAAGTTGTTATGTTTGGGCTACAGCCTTTTATAAAGAAGTATTTAATTCAGTACTTTAATGAAAATTTCTTTCAAAGTGATAAAGAGGCAGTGGTTTCTGAGTATAAAAGAATTATATCTAAAACCATGGGAAATATGGCGGCAGATACAAAGCATATAGAAGCTTTGCATGATTTAGGGTATTTGCCAATACAAATTAAAGCTGTAGCAGAAGGCTTGAGGGTTAATATTAAAACGCCAATGATTGAAATTACTAATACCCATGAGGATTTTGCCTGGCTAGTGAATTATTTAGAAACCTTTATGAGTTGTAATATATGGCAGCCAATGACAAGTGCCACTATTGCATATAGGTACAGAGAAATAATAAAAAAGTATTTTAATCTTACTGTAGAAAATGGTGATATAAAAAAAGCTTGTGGAGATTTTAGCATGAGAGGTTTTAGCTCTGTGGAAAGTGCGGAGCTTAGTGGTGCAGCACACCTGCTTTCATTTGTAGGAACGGCAACAATACCTGCCATCAGCTATTTAGAGGAATATTATAATTGTAATATAGAAGAGGAAATAGTTGGACTAGGAACACCTTCTACAGAACACAGTGTAATGTGCAGTTACGGAGAAGATGAATATAAGGCCTATAAGAGATTGATCACTGAAGTATTTCCAAATGGAGTTTTGAGCATAGTATCTGACACCTATGATTATTGGAATGTTATAACAGATATACTTCCAAGGGTAAAAGAAGATATTATAAATAGAGATGGAAAAATTGTTATTAGAGGGGATAGTGGAGATCCGGTAAAAATAATTTGTGGGGATAAGAATGCACCAAAAGATAGTGAGGAATATAAGGGAACTGTTGAGCTACTATGGGACATATTTGGTGGTGAAATCAATTCAAAAGGATATAAGGTTCTAAATAGTAAAATAGGGACAATTTACGGAGACAGCATAACTGTAGAAAGATGCAAACAAATCTGTGAAGGCTTAGAGGAAAAGGGCTTTGCAGTAAATAACTGTGTATTTGGGATAGGTTCATACACCTACCAATACAATACTAGAGATACTTTTGGATTTGCTTTAAAGGCTACCCATGCAGTAATAGATGGTGAAGAAAAGTTTATCTTCAAGGCTCCAAAAACGGATAAAGATAACTTTAAAAAGTCACAAAAGGGAATGTGTTATGTATATAGAGAAGGACAGGATATTTTATATAAAGATGAATTAACTTTAAAAGAGCAAGCAGAGTGTAAGGGTAATCTGCTAGAAATTGTATTCAAAGATGGTAAGTTGATAAAAGATTATTCATTATCGGAAATAAGAAATAGGCTACACGAAAGGTTTTAATAGCATTCTAACAAGATTTTAAATAATATTATCATAATATAAGAAACTATTTTTCGATTTTCAATGGAGGGGTAAAAAGTGAGAAAAGATTTTAATGAAGAAAGGGAATGTAAAAATATTATAAATTGGATTAGGGAATATTTTAAAGCTCAACCTAATGCTAAGGGAGCTATTATTGGAATTAGCGGTGGAAAGGATAGCTCCGTAGCAGCTAAGTTATTAGTTGAAGCTTTAGGAAAAGAAAGAGTATTTGGAGTATTAATGCCAAATGGTGAGCAGAAGGATATAGATGATAGTTTAAGGGTTGTAGATATTCTTGGAATTAATTATAAAATAGTTAATATAGAAAAAGCCTATAATGGATTATTGGAAGCTATTCAAGAGGAAAGTTTATCTATTGATGCTAAAGTCAATATTCCTCCGAGACTCCGAATGACTACTCTGTATGGAATTGCAGCTAACATGCACTATAGGGTATGTGGTACTGGAAATAAGTCAGAGGGCTTTGTAGGATATACAACAAAATGGGGTGATAATGCTTTTGACTTTAATCCTATAGGAGACCTAACTACTGAAGAGGTGGTAGCAATAGGAGATGTTTTAGGATTACCTTATGAATTGGTTCATAAAACCCCAAATGATGGGCTGAGCGGAAAATCTGATGAGGAAAAATTAGGCTTTACCTATCGACAAGTTAATGAGTATATAGAAAATGGAAGCTGTGGAGATAAAAAAATAGATGAGAAAATCAAGTTGAAGCATAAGTATAATGAACATAAGAGGAATTTGCCACCAAAGTATGAGCGAGCATAAGATAAGAATGACTCAACATATGGCAGATGCCTGCACTATGTTAAGTCATTTCATCTTCTAAAGTCTCTATCATCAGCTTGGTAATATAATGCTTCTCTTCTTTTTGGGCAATATCAGAAATTAGATACTCCTCAAAAGAGTAATCCCCCAAAATAATTCCATTATCATCGGCATAATTCAGCATTTTTTCATAAGCAATGTATAAGTCATAGTATGCTCCTTCAAAGTATGTACACAGATAGGTTCCTGGCTTGCGGATTACTGTTTTTCCAGGTAGAAAGGATTTAGCATTAATATATAAATGAGAAAGGTTTGTGAAATTATTCTTACGCAGATTGTTCACCGACATGATGCCGCCCACAGATTCTTGAACAGTAATTCCTAGCCCTTGGCAGAATTTAATATATTCCTGCATAAAGTTGGCGAAACTTTTATTAGGGGAATTTTCCATATTATCAGATGGAAGAATAATTTGTGGGGGTAGGGTTTCTAGGTAGATTTTATCGTGGCTGTTTATGCCTTCTGTAGTCATAGCTTTCATATTTTGAATATTTCGTTGTATATCCTGAAAATATTTTATCTTTTCATCTACTTGTTTACTTTTTTCTTCTAGCAAATCTAAGAACATGGAGGGATTGCGCTGTTCGAGATAGATTTTTATGTCCTTTAAAGACATTCCCAGTTTTTTTAGGTTGGTGATAACAGAGAAGGTAAAATACTGATGGTAAGAGTAATAACGGTAACCATTTTTCTTGATGATTTCCGGTTTGAACAAACCTATGTCATCGTAGTGAAATAGAACATGTTTTTCCACATTGCACATTTTAGCAAATTCCCCAGTAGTAAAAAATTTTTCCTTCATTTTTAAAATCTCCTCTTGACTATAAGGTAACATTATAGTTTATCATATTATATATTCACGGGGAAAGCAAGTATTGATTTTAGTGCTTTTTCTTATGCATTCAATTTGATCTTTAATCTTAATGATTGCTCTTGGAGGAACTTGAAAGCCTTGTTCTTCTAATATAACTACAATTTTAAAATATGCTTTAATTGTTTAAGTGTTCTTTGCTTCATTATTTACAGATTAAAAGTAGATAGGAGCAAGGATTATGAAATATGAAAAGGCACAAAATATATTGCCAGAAGATGTAATTGAATTAATTCAAGAGTATATAGAGGGTGGGTATTTATATATACCTGTAAAATGTGAGAATAAGAAAGCTTGGGGAGAGAATAGTGGTGCAAAAGATAGTTTGAAGGAAAGAAATAGAGAGATTTTTGATTTATACAATCAAGGAATATCTATTAAAGAACTTGCTAGGCAGTACTACCTTACTGAGCATAGTATTAGAAGAGTAATTAGAGAAAAAAACAAATAATATAAATACAAATCGGTATTTTAATATTATTAATATAGATAATTGAATACCGATTTTTTTATTTGCAATTTTAGAATTAAATATGAACGACTTTGATACATAATCATCTATGAACTTGAGAAGCGAGACAAGCTAATGATATGATGTGACTAGAAGGATCAATCTTAGATAGGTGAATTTTAAATTTTCTCTTGACTATAAGGTAACATTATAGTTTATCATATTATATATTCACGGGGAAAGCAAGTATTGATTTTAGAAAAGATCACTAACAAGAGAGGGTTGAATATGAAGTTAATTTTACAGTATTTAAAAAACTACAAGCTATATGTATTCTTCAATATCCTAGGGGTACTTGGATTTGCTACAGCAGAGCTTGGGATTCCTACAATTGTCTCAAATATGATAGACCGAGGCATTGTATTGAACGATAGAGCTTATATTTATAAATTAGGTGTTCTCATTCTGACGGTAGCCGTTATAGGTGGTATTGGGAACATTGTGCTGACCTATTGCAGTTCCAAGGTGAGTACGTCAATTACAAGAGATATAAGAAATGATATTTTCAAAAAAGCACAGGAATTTTCTCATACAGAATACAATAAATTCGGTGTATCCAGTATGATTACTAGAACAACCAATGACGCTTTTATCCTTATGCAATTTATCAATGTTCTACTTAGAATGGTGCTTATAACACCGGTGATGATTTTAATCAGCATGTTTATGGTAATAAAGACAAGCACCACATTGTCTATGGTAATCGGAGGTTGTATTCCTATTATCTGCTTTGGAGTATATCTCATTGCTAGGACAAGTAACCCAATCAGCACTAAGCAACAGAAGGGAATGGACCTGTTAAATCGTATTACTAGGGAGAATTTAACTGGAGTTAGAGTTATACGTGCATTCCGAAAAGATCGCTATGAAACTCAGCGATTTTCTGAAGCTAATGAAGATTACGCATCTAATGCGAAAAAGTTATTTAAGCTGATGTCTGTTACGCAGCCAGCTTTTTTTATGTTATTAAATATAGGAATTGTCATTGTATTTATCTTATCTAGCCGCATGATTGATGCAGGCACACTACAGGTAGGAAAATTAGTAGCATTCCAAGAATATATGTTCCATGCCATGTTTTCTATGATGCTGTTTTCTATGGCATTCGTTATGTATCCCCGTGCAGAAATCAGTGCCAAACGTATCCAGGAGCTGCTGGAAGAAGAACCGCTTGTTCAAAATCCGGAAAATGCAGCAACTCATGGAGATGAAAGCGGAACCTTAGAATTTGAACATGTAACTTTTAAGTATCCCGATGGTGAAGTACCTGTGTTACATGACATAAGTTTTCAGGCAAAAAAAGACGACACCATTGCTTTTATTGGAAGTACCGGTAGCGGTAAAAGTACATTAATAAATTTGATTCCTAGATTCTATGATATAAGCGAAGGCAGTATCAAAGTAGATGGAGTGGATATTAGGAAATACGATTTAATGTCATTGCGTCAAAAAATCGGTTTTATTCCCCAAAAAGCTCTATTGTTTTCTGGCAGTATCAATGAAAACATACGCTATGGTAAACATGATGCTGTACAATCTGAAATAGAGCACAGTGCTAAAGTTGCCCAGGCTTATGATTTTATCGCAGATAAGCCAGATCAGTTTGAGGAAATGATAGAAGAAGGAGGAAGTAACGTATCTGGTGGACAAAAACAGAGGCTGAGCATTGCAAGGGCTGTTGTAAGAAAGCCAGACATCTATATATTTGACGATTCCTTTTCCGCATTGGATTTTAAAACAGATGCCAAACTGAGAAAGAGATTAAAAAGTGAGACTACAGGTGCTATTACCCTGATTGTGGCCCAGAGGGTATCCTCCATTATGGATGCTACGAAGATTATTGTACTAAACGAAGGAAAAGTGGTTGGTATGGGAACTCATGAGCAGCTACTAAAAGACTGCGAAATTTACTATGAGATAGCGGCTAGCCAGATGTCAAAGGAGGAATTGGAACGATGAAGAAGAAAAACACTGGTATTAAACGTTTGGTTCCCTATTTGAAGAAATATAATATAAAAATTATCTTAGCAATATTATTAATTATTGTAGCTTCCTGCTTGATTGCATTAAGCCCAACTTTAGAAGGGATGATTACCACTCAGTTATTTTCCGATGTTATGGGAGGACGAGGGGTGGATTTTGCAAAAATCAATAAAATTATCTCAACTCTAATCTGTGTCTATGTGGCAGGGGCTTTAAGCAACTCTGCTTATCAGTTCTTATTGACCGATGCAATCCAAAGCGCTATGGTGGATTTGAGAAATGACGTGCAAGGCAAAATCAGAAGACTTCCTATTTCATATTTTGATAGAAATGCACTGGGAGATATTTTGAGCCGTGTATCCAATGATATGGAGACTATTTCCAATGCTCTTCAGCAAAGCTTTGCCCAGATTTTAAATGCTATCTTAGGATTGAGCCTTGCGGTATATATGATGTTTAAGATTCAATGGGTAATGGCTCTGTCTGCGGTGGCAATTATAGGAGTTTCCGCTATCATATCCAAGGTGATCGTTAAAAAATCTCAACCAATATTCCAAAAGCAGCAGAATGCTCTGGGACATTTAAACGGCGTTGTTCAAGAGAAATTTACTGGCTTTAATGAAATTAAATTATTCGGAAAACAGGAAGATACATTGGAAGAACTTATGAATGCCAATGAAGAACTGTGTGAAAGTGGTTTTAAAGCTCAGTTCATCAGCGGATTAATGTCCCCACTTGTAACCTTTGTAACTTATATTGGAATTGGTTGCGTAACCATTGCAGGCACATTTTATGCCATTGCGGGAACCATTACTGTAGGACAGCTCCAGGCATTTATCCGTTATATTTGGCAGGTAAACCAGCCTATGTCCCAGATAACTCAGCTATCCGGAGCAATTCAGTCCTCTGTAGCGGCAATTCACAGAGTTTTTGAATTCTTAGATGAAGAGGAAGAAGTGGAAGGATTAGAAGAAATAGAAGAAGTAGAGATGATAAAATCACATAAAGAAGTGCAGGGAAATGTGTCCTTTGAGGATGTGGCATTCTCTTATACAAAGGAGAAACCTTTGCTTCATGATCTAAATGTGGAAGTAAAAAGTGGTCAGATGGTTGCAATAGTAGGTCCTACCGGTGTAGGAAAAACTACATTAATCAATCTACTGATGAGATTTTATGATGTTACCGGTGGATCCATTAAGATAGATGGTGTGGATATTCGCCATATGAAACGTGATGACCTTAGAGCAAAATTCGGAATGGTTCTTCAAGACACTTGGCTCTTTAATGGCAGTATTAAAGAAAATATAGCCTATGGAAAAGAAGGCGCCAGCGAAGAAGAGATCATCCGTGCTGCAAAGGTGGCAAATGTCCACCACTTCATTACCACCCTGCCTGAAGGCTACAACATGATACTGAATGAAGAGGCCAGCAACATCTCCCAAGGAGAAAAACAGCTTTTAACTATAGCACGTTCCGTTCTTTGTGATCCACCTATCATGATTTTGGATGAAGCCACCAGCTCCGTGGACACAAGGCTGGAACAAAAGCTTCAGGATGCCATGAGAAACATTATGAAGGGCAGAACTTCCTTTGTAATCGCCCACAGATTGTCTACAATTAAAAATGCAGACTTAATCCTGGTAATGAGCAATGGAAATATCGTGGAGCAGGGAACTCACGATGAACTACTAGAGAAGAAGGGATATTACGAACAGCTTTACCATGCGCAATTTGAAGATATGGACATAGCTTGATAATATTTTCTTTGTATTCAATTAAGCTAAATACAAAGGCAACAACGTCAATATATTAAGTCTATAAATATATATGATAAAAGTACAATAGCTCTTGCTTGTATAGAGAATACAGGTAAGAGCTATTTTTATGCCTTTATCCTTTACATTATTTATGGAAAATTATATTGACAGAGATGGAGTAGAATTGTATTATAAGTATAACAAGTTATACAAATATTAAATTATAATAAAAAGTAATACTAGAATGAGAGGGATATATGTCAATGAAAAAAGTAGTAATTGTAGGTGGGGGTATCAGTGGTCTTACAGCAGGTGTGTATGCACAGAAGGCAGGCTTTGAATCTGAAATATATGAAAAACACAGCATTGTAGGCGGTGAGTGTACCGGATGGGATAGAGAAGGATATCATATTGATAACTGTATTCATTGGCTTATGGGTACCACAGAAGGTACGGAACTTAATAAAATTTGGAAGACGGTAGGTGCTATTGGTGATGGAGTAGAGGTTATTACTTCGGATAGAATGTATACATCTGAGTTAAATGGAGAGAGCATTACCCTTTGGAAAGATTTAGAACGCACTGAGGAAGAGCTGATTGCGTTATCGCCTGAGGATGAAGAGGAAATAAAACATCTTATGAAATTTGTAAAAATGTCAAAGAAGGTAGAAATCCCAGCAGGGAAGCCACCTGAACTGATGAATCCTATTGATATGATTAAAATGGGAGTGACCATGAAGGAAAGCATGGCTGTTTTTAAAGCCTATGCTGGCATGGATAGTACAGATTTGATAAATCGATTTAAGCATCCACTAATAAGATGTATGGTTACTGATTTTGTTACAAAGGAATCTTTGGCAAGTTCATTTCCTATGGCTTATGGTAATTTTATAAGTGGAGATGGTGGCATACCAAGGGGTGGTTCAAGGAACATGGCATTTCGTATGGAAGAAAAATATAAAAGTTTAGGTGGTAAAGTATTTACCAATGCTAGCGTAGAAAAAGTGATATTAGACAATGGAAAAGCCACAGGAATTCAGTTAGCGGATGGGACAGAGATTCATGGGGATTATATTATATGTGCTTGTGATACAGATTATACCTTTGGACATTTATTGGACAAATCCTATATGGAGCCATTAATGAAAGAAATGTATGAAAATAGGAAAGCATATCCTGTCTATGGAATGTTTCAGGTTGCATTTGCAGTTGATAGTGACGTAGATGTAGTTGGATCAGAGAAAATCATTGACTTTAGTGATTCACAATTTGCCCCATGGGTAAATGACAGACTTACCATTAAATCCTTTGCCTATGAGCCTAGCTTTGCACCTGATGGCAAGCAAATTGTTCAGACCTTGTTAGGTCTTACAGAGGAATCCTATGATTACTGGGTAGAACTTTATAAGGATAAGTCCAAATATCGCGCTAAAAAAGAAGAATTTGCAAATATAGTTTTAAAAAAGGTGGAAGAAAGATTTCCAGAATATAAAGGGAAGCTAAGAATTTTGGATATTTGGACACCTATGACATATAAGCGTTATTGCAATGCATATAAGGGTTATAATCAAGCATTTATGATTACAAAGCATAGTGCCAAGATTCCCTATCCATCTGCGTATATTAAAGGGCTTGACAATGTAATCTTAGCAGGTCAATGGATAAGCCCACCTGGCGGACTTCCAGGTGCAGCAATTACCGGGAAATATGCAATTCAAAGAATTCTTAATAAAGAGAAGCGAAGTATTAAAATATAGAAAAGATGAAATTGAAGAATGTCTCTTTTTCACTGAAATAGAGCTACGACAATAAAATCCTCGGGAGTAATATCGAGGGTTTTGTTTTTGTTTAAATAGTGGATAAGTTCTTCCCCTAAAGGATAAGGATTTCTAAGAAGCAAAGCTTCTAAGAACTCTCTTAATAAGCTTCAGTTGGAGTAAGTATTCCTTTTAAGCAAACTTCATCTGAAGCTAAGAATCACTTGATAAATAAATGGACATTTTATAATATGTAAACAAAATGAAAAAAGTTAAATAAAGTGCAACAAATTATAGTAAAGTTAAATAAAATACAACAAAACACTTGACGGATGCAAAAGGAATTATTATAATTTGATTATAAACTAATTTTGAAAGGATAGATTTTTTATGGAGAATCAATTTTATACAATAGATAAAATCGCAGAAATGTTAGGTATGCATCACAAAACTATAAGAAAGTTTATAACAGAAGGTAAGCTTGGAGCAAGCAAAGTTGGAAAGCAATGGAGAATTTCCGGTCATGATTTAAGTGTCTTTATGGAAAAAAATAATGTTAATATTAATGATAAAAAAACCAGTCAAGGGTCAAGTATTGATTTTTCTACTAATGGAGAAGAAGGTGATACTGTACAGAAAAAGATAAATGTATCAACCGTTGTAGACATCAGCGATATAGATAAAGATGAGTATATGAGGGTATCAAACACTCTTATAGCTATGATGAACTGCAAAGACCCTAAAATGGGAAAGTCTACAATTAATATGAAATATGATGATAAAGAAAACAGATTAAAAGTAATATTGTGGGGAAGTACGAAATTTACTGAAGGTATGCTCAGTACAATTTCACTCATAGTATACCAAAAGGATTTATAAGGGGACAAAAATAATGAATTATAAAGTAATAAAAAAATACAATAAAAAATATATTGAATGTATTTCTTTGGAAAAACAAATTTCTTCAGAGCAAGATATATTAGATATTATTTCTATATGTATGGAGAATGATGTGAATATAACAATATTCTACGACAACGCATTTTCAGAAGGTTTCTTTAATCTTAGAACCGGGCTGGCAGGAATAATGTTGCAAAAGTTTATAAACTATAATATAAAACTTGGAATTGTTTTAGATGAAGAAAAAGTTAAGGGTAGATTTAAAGAAATGGTCATTGAATCTAATAATGGAAATCAATTCAGGACATTTAAAAGTATTGAAGAGGCTGAATTTTGGATTTCAGAATTATGATATAATTATAAATATTATAGTAATAAGTTATTGAAGTTAGTTGTTATGATTTTGTTAGATATTGTGAAATAAATGGAGGAATTATGAAAATAGATAGTATTATTTTTGACTTGGATGGGACCTTGTGGGATTCCACAAGCAGTGTTGTAGATTCTTGGAATAAAACATTAGATAAATATGATGAAGTAAAAAATAGATTAACAGTTGATGATATGAAGGGAGTTATGGGATTAGTAATAAGTGATATTGCAAAAATTTTCTTTCCATACTTAGAAGATGCTAAGAGATTTGAAATAATGAAAGATTGTTGTGAGAGTGAATGCGAACATCTAGAAAAGCACGGAGCCATCTTATATGATAAATTAGAAGAAACTTTAGAGGGATTATCAAAAAAGTATAATCTGTTTATTGTTAGTAACTGTCAATGTGGATATATAGAATCATTCTTTAAATCACATAGATTAAATAAATATTTTATAGACTATGAAAACGCAGGTAGAACAGGATTAACTAAAGGTGAAAATATAAAATTAATAATAGAAAGAAACAATTTAAACAATTCAGTATATGTTGGAGATACTGAGGGGGACTTAAAGGCAGCGAGATTTGCTGGTATACCTTTTATTTACGCAAGATATGGTTTTGGACAGATTAAAGAGTATGATTATGTTATTGATAGTTTTGATGAACTTTTGAAATTGATATAAAAGTTAAATTCATATTGTGTGGAAGAGTAGAGCCTAGATATAGGCTCATTTTTTTATCCACATTAATCTTCAGCCTCCACAGGATTTTCTTTTGCACGAAATACTTCATTGGCAAAATGTTCAAAGGCCTCAAAGCTTTGAATGGCTATTCCACGGTCCACATCTGCAAGTAAAAGTAATGTATCACCGGGTTTGATTCCAAATAAGTCTCGTGCTTCCTTTGGAATTACAATCTGACCCTTTGCTCCAACTTTTACTGAGCTCATGTACTTACCTTCATGTTTATTATCAGATGCTTTATTGTTACCATCGTCCATGTTGTTATCTCTCCTTTTTCTTAATCTTGAGTTATACAATAGAGTAAATATCATACTTTTGATACTTATCATACTGCAAAGAAGTAAAAGGGTCAATAGTGAAATGTCTACTTGTATGTGTATTCCAAGAAAACTATAATTAATTATATAATGCCTGGATATCAATTACCAAAAACTAAGAGAATGGATTCTAATCTATAGATTCATAATATATTTAGGGGGAAAAAGCATGGCGAGGAAATATAATTTATATCAAATTGATTCATTTACAAATGAAAAATTCACGGGAAACCCAGCAGGAGTGATAACCAATGCAGACGGACTGACCGAGGGTGAAATGCAAAAAATAGCTAGGGAACTTAATAATTCTGAGACAGCATTTATCTTCTCTTCAAATAACAAGGAGTATGATGCTTATGTAAGATTCTTTACTCCAACAAATGAAGTACCCATCTGTGGACATGCTACTATTGCAGCCCATTATGCTCGTGCAGTTGAAAATGGACTAGATACTTCAAAGGTTTATCATAAAACAGGTGCTGGAATTTTACCTGTGGATATAATAAAGGAAAATGAGGATTACAAAGTTGTTATGACTCAGGGTAAAGTTGAGTTTGGTGCAACTATTGATGGAGAAAATAAAAAAGAACTTTTGGCGGCTCTTAATATAAAAAATGATGACTTACTGGAAAACTATGAAATTCAGATCGTTTCAACAGGTCACTCTAAAGTTATGGTTGGTATAAAAAGCATTGAAGCTTTAAATACATTAGAGCCAGACTATGATGCACTTTCTATATTGAGTAAGATTATTAAATGTAATGGATATTATGTTTTTGTGGTTAATTCACAGGATAGCGAAATTTTAATACATGGTAGAATGTTTGCTCCTGCAATAGGTATTAATGAGGACCCTGTTACTGGTAACGCAAATGGTCCTTTGGGTGCATATCTTGTTCATCATAATCTTGTTAAGCACAATAATTCTTTGTTTAAATTTAAGGCTAAGCAAGGTGAAGCTATAAAACGACCAGGTATTATTGAAGTTGAGGTGAAAATAGAAGATAAAGAACCTATTGAAGTTAAGGTTTCTGGAAATGCTGTGATAATATTTAAATCTGAATTATCATTAAATGATTAAAGAAAGATCTTAAGTTATACTCCTTACGGTGAGCAAATGGATGAAGAAAAAAAGAAATATTAATACAGAATGATAAATAGTGCAAGAGGTTCTTGCACTATTTAATTTTAAAAAAATATAATAGAAACTTAAAATTGAAATAATCAAATTTATCATTAACATAACAAAAATGTAATGTTAATGATATATAGTTCAATTGCTGATATAAATACAATCGTATAAAATAAGTTATATGAAGTTAAATTAACAATATTAGCTAATGTAAAGAAAAAATGGAGATTTGTAAATGGAAAATATATTAAGCGTAGAAAAAATTGAAAAGTATTATGGTAGCAAAGGTAATGTAACAAAGGCTATAGATAATATCAGTTTTAAGGTAGATGAGGGGGAGTTTGTTGGGATAATGGGGCCTTCAGGAAGTGGTAAAACTACATTACTTAACTGTATATCAACTATTGATAATGTTACTACAGGAAAAATAATAATAAATAATAGTGATATTACTAGGTTAAAATCAAAAGATTTAGATAAGTTTAGACAAAATGAGTTAGGTTTTATATTTCAAGACTTTAACTTATTAGATACTCTCACAGCGTATGAGAATATTGCTTTAGCATTAACAATAAAAGGAGAGAAAAGTTCAGAAATAGATGGCAAAATAAAATCAGTAGCAAAACATTTAGAAATAGGACAGGTGTTAGATAAATATCCTTATCAAATGTCAGGTGGACAAAAGCAAAGAGTTGCTTCAGCAAGAGCAATAGTAACCGATCCATCCTTAATACTTGCGGATGAACCAACAGGGGCATTAGATTCTAAATCAGCTAGACTATTACTTGAAAGATTTGAAAGCTTAAATAAAGAACTAAAGGCCACTATACTAATGGTTACTCATGATGCCTTTACAGCAAGCTATGCTCATAGAATTCTTTTTATCAAAGATGGAAAAATCTTTAGTGAGTTAGTAAGAGGTAATGATACTAGAAAAGAATTCTTTAATAGAATTATAGAAGTTATAACCCTCCTTGGAGGTGATGATAACAATGTATTCTAAGGTAGCCTTGGGCAATATAAAAAAGAGTTATAAGGATTATACTATATACTTCTTAACACTAATATTAGCTGTTTGTATATTTTATAGCTTTAACTCAATAGATTCACAAAAGGCACTTAGTGATATGAAATCTTTAAATGCAGATTACATATCTAGATTAACTGAAATTATATCTGGTGTGTCAGTATTTGTATCAATAATATTAGGTGGTTTAATATTATACGCAAATAATTTTTTAATAAAGAAACGTAAAAAAGAATTAGGAATATATATGACTTTAGGTATGGGAAAAAGAAAAGTATCTAGAATCTTAGTAACAGAGACCTTTATAGTGGGAGCTATATCTTTAATTGCTGGTATTATATTAGGAATGGGAGCATCGCAGGTTGTATCTGTTTTTACGTTAAAATTGCTTGAGGTTGGAATAAATGAATATAGATTTGCTATTTCAACAAGTGCTATAGGCAAGACTATATTATACTTTGGAATAATGTTTTTACTTGTCATGATGTTTAATGTATTTGTTATTTCTAAGTACGAAATAATTGATTTACTAACAGCGGGTAGAAAAAATGAAGATATAAAATTTAAAAACTCATTTATATATTTATTATCATTTGTTCTATGTGTAGCATCACTTGGATTTGTATATAAATCTATACTAAAGATAGGTTTGGATTTAAGAGATCCTATGTTTAAGTCATTAATAGTCCTTGTAATAGTAGGTACAGTATTATTTTTCTTTAGTTTATCTGGAGCCATACTATATATAGTAAATAAAAATAAGAATGTATATTTAAAAGGATTAAATATATTTGTAGCAAAACAAATAAATAGTAAAGTTAATACAAATTTTATATCAATGTCAGTAATATGTTTAATGCTATTTATTACAATACTTGTATTATCTACAGGAATAAGTCTTAAGAAAGATTTTGAAGCAGGACTTGAAAAAGAAGCACCTTTTGATGCTAGTATAACAGTTTACAATAATAGTAAAAAAGACAATTTAGAAGATGTATTAAATAAGATTGATTTTAAAAGGAGTAAAAATGAAAAATATGCAGATTACAATGAATATTTTTCAGGAGTAAAAGTAGGTAGTTTATTACCAATTACGGATGAAGATTATAAAGATGATGAGGTATCCTTTGTTAAAATATCTGATTATAATAAAATGTTGAGACTAAGGGAGAAAAAAGAAGTAAGTTTAAATGAGGATGAGGTTTTATTTATGTCCAACTATAATGTGTTGGCTAAGCAAGTTAGTGAAAAGCTAAAAAGCAGTAAGAAAGTTAATATTAAAGGAAAAGAGTATTTAGTGAAAAATGATAAAATAATAGAGGAGAATCTTGCAACTTACCTGCTACCGAATAACTTTTTAACCATAGTTATAAATGATGAATTTTTATGTGATTATAATGAAATTAGTAGCTCCGCACTTAATATAATGTATTCAGATAAAAATAGAGAAGAAAATAATAAAAAATATAGGGAAATAAACGAGAACTTTTTAAATGGTAAGTATAAAAGCTTAAATGTTCCAGTTATAATTTCTTATTCCAAGGATGATATTTATTCTAATAGTAAGAGAGCGACAACATCGGTATTATTTGTCGGAATATATTTAGGACTAGTATTTTTAATAACCAGCATGGCTGTATTAGCTCTTCAACAGTTATCAGAAGCCAGTGATAGTATAGAAAGATATAAAGCTTTAAAGAGAATTGGTGCAAACAAAAAAATCATAGACAAAACAATCTTCATTCAAGTATTGATACATTTTAGCCTTCCAGTGACCCTTGCATTAATCCATTCAATTATTGGTGTTGCAGTAGTTAATAAAGAAATAAGTAAGTTTAATCAAATAGATATTAGATTTTCAGCTTCAGTAACAGCTTTATTATTTATTGTAGTTTATGCAGTATATTTTTATATAACATATACAGGATATAAAAATATAGTAAAAAATAATATTTAATCCTATACATTATATATAAAACATGGAGATATTAAATAAGTCATATGAAAGGATGATAAAACCATGAATATTTCAGTTAAAAATTTAAATATGACATATAAAACTGGTAAAAAAGCATTAAAGGATGTTTCATTACAAATAGAAAGCCCAAGCCTCATTGGACTTTTAGGACCTAATGGAGCAGGAAAGTCAACACTCATGAAACTCCTTGTAGCAGGATTGATACCAACTAGCGGAGAAATTCTTATAGATGGTGTGCCATTACTTAAGAATGAAAAAAAGTTAAAAGCAAGTCTAGGATATCTACCACAATCCTTTGGGCTTTATGATGAACTTACTGTGTGGGAGTTTTTAGACTATATGGCAGCACTAAAAGGAATTAAAAATAGTAAGAAGGTTATTAAAGAGGTCATTGAGAAGACAAATCTAACAGAAAAACGTAAAGCGCGTATTTCCACTTTATCTGGTGGGCAAAGGCAGCGTGTAGGCATTGCTCAAGCTCTTATGGGCAATCCAGAATTATTAATTTTTGATGAGCCAACCGTTGGACTTGATCCCGAGGAGCGTATTAATTTCCGTAACTTATTTTCCAAGACCGCACAGGATAAGATTGTCTTATTATCTACCCATATAATTGAAGATGTACAATCAGTATGTGATAAACTGATTGTTATTAATCATGGGCAAATTTTGTTTACAGGTACACCAGAGGAACTAATTGCCTCAGCACACAATCATGTTGGAGTGTTTGAAGAAAAAACAGAACAAAGGGTAAACCAAGAATATAAGATAACATCAAGGGTCAACACAGCCCGTGGTATTGCTTGCCGTATTGTAGCGGAAACACTGCCAGCTTTTGCGCAAGCTGTAGAGCCTACCCTTGAAGATGCCTATATGTATCTTATTATGGAGAAAGAGGTGAAATAGTCATGAAGTTCTTTTCCTATTTAAGGGTAGAATTGAATCGTATTTTTCATTCGAAAATTGCTTATTTAATTATGATATTGACTATGCTTTGCCCAATGGCTGGATATAATTTGTACGATGGCATGGTTAATAAAACGTTATCTGGACACTTTATTGGAAATCCATCTATTGCTGGAGCGGTAGGTGGAGGAATTTTATTTGCAATACTAACTTTACTAGAGTTCAATAGGGTACATAAATATGAAACTGAAGTACTAACAAATAGTATTGTATCTCCCTTAGTATTAAATGTGGTGAGATTACTTACCATAGGAATAGCAGCCACTGTTACTGTTTCTATTACTTCAGTCCTTTATTATCCATATACAGTTATAAAAATGGGCAATGTTTTTGATGGATATACCTACTTAAATAGCTTCTTTCTTTTGATGCTTCCATCCGTATTACTATCAATTTTAGCGATTTCTGCATTTTATCAGATTTTCTATCGTGTAGATCTTAGTATGGCTACATTTATTCTATTAATGTTGCCAAACTTAATTGAACGTCTCCCTATTGGAAATATTTTGCATTGGATAAAACCTTCAGTTCCAACACTCTCAGATTATTTCAGTAATGCACAAATATTTCGCTTAATGAAACATAATAGATTATTTTGGTTTTTGATATTTGGCGGTTTGTGGCTAATTGGGTTATTGTGTGTACGTTCCTATGGTAAAAGAATATTTGGTTCTATGCTGCATAATTTAAGGAAAGTTTATATTCCTTTAATGGCTGTAGCAATGATTGGTGGTGGATGCTACGCTTTTATAAATCAACCTGATGTTTTTTTAATATCTAAAGAAGAACTTATTAAAGCGTTTAATAGTGATTCGGCGGATAGTTCTGATAAGGTGAATAAAGAGCTTCAGTTGTTAAACAGTGATTTGAAAATTTCATTTGATGGAAGTAAAGGAAGTCTTTCTGCAAAGGCAGTATATTCACTTGAAAATTTGAGCAGCAGTAAACAGGAATGCAGATTTACAATAAATCCAGGATATACTATTCATAAAATAATTGTAAATGATAAAAAGGTTACATTTAAAAGATTAGATGCTATGAGAACTAATATTATATTTAACCTTCCTGAAGAAAAAAACATTAAGCTCACTATAGAATATGAGGGAAGACCTAAAATTCTATATTTTATCAGTGATATTATTCTAGATACTACTATTAGCGACAAATATATTGATTTGTCAAGCAATAAACTTCTTCCCGATATCAAAGTAGCAAACAGCAGAGATAATTCTGAACTTACATGTGAGCTTACCATGCCCGCTGGGCTTATACCAGTAGTGGATCCATCACAAAAGGATGAGAATGGTGAAGCAGTAGCAAATATGACTGGTGATAGCACGAAGTTACTTTCAGAGGATGGGGATAAGAAAACATGGCTTGTTCATCTTAAAGGAACTCGGTTATCTTTAATGGCTGGTGATTATGTTATGAAGCAGTTGGGAAATGAAGAATTGCCTATAGAGTTTTACTATAGCAGTAAACATGAGGATACTATGAAGAATGCCAGTGCTGAAAAAGTGATGAAGGATACTATTGATTATTGCATTAATCATTATGGCAAGTTAAATGATGTTTCTAAAGATTCCCCCTTAAAAATAGTAGAAAAAACAGCCTTGTTTCCAGGAGGACTAGCATATCCTAATTATAGCACCATGGGAGAATTCTCTTTTAATGATGAAAATTTAAGTAATACATTAGAAGGAGCATCAAGTGGTGAAGTATTAGCTCATGAACTTGTTCATCAATGGTGGGAGTGCACACTATAGGTTCAGGTGGGAATAATAGAAATTGGTCAGCTGAAGGACTTACTGTCTATACAACTTATCGAGTTGCTAAGGAAACTCATGGAGAAGAATATGCTCAAAAAAATTATGTGGACATGTGGAAGGCTCGCATGAAAGAAAATAATAATAATTTTTATACTAGGCATCCAGAATATTTAAATATTCTGCCTCAAAAATATGTTCGAGATATTGATGGTAATAATAGAACTGTGCGACTATATTCAAAATCACCTCTTCAAATTTTGAAAGCTGAAAAGCTAGTTGGTGGCGAAGATGAAATGGATAAAATTTTAGCTAAACTATATGAGAATAAATCAAAAACAAGAATCACATGGCAGGACTTTTTAGATGCTTGTGGACTAAAAGAGGAGGAATTAAACCTTGAATAGAATATTTAAATATGAACTTAAAAGGCTGATTATAAATAAATTTTTCTTAGGATTGCTTATTATTTCTGCTCTCTATAGTCGTGAAATTATGTGTAGAGATATAATTCTTGGGGTTTCAAATACTGCTCCATTCTCTGGCTGGAGCTATGGAACATACCTTGCTAAAGTGTTACCAATATTGCTTGTTACCTTACTATTTTTTATATCTTTTCTTTATCAAAAACAGGAAAAGAGTGTGCAAGCGTTAACTAAAGCAACTCCTATTGATCCATTTAAGTTTCAAATGCTCCGCTTTGGCACTATTATTATAGGATTTATTTTAATTTCTGCAGTGCCTATTGCCTATAGCTTCTACTTCTATGCTGCAAATTTTGACTTTGCTAATTTTGGAAGTCTTGTGTTACCAACAGTTATAACACTGTTGCCTGCTATGTTGTTTGTGTTTGGTTTAGGAGTTTTCGGAGGGCAATATCACCAAGGATTAGTTTTTGTACTTATGACAGCGGTAATATTAGTAAGTTTCATTTCATTGCCATATGCAGTTGATTTATTTGGAGGAAACTTCTTTACAAAATATCCAGAATCTCTTGATGCAGTTGAACCAGCTTTCTTTATGCCCGCAAGTGTAGTAATTGGAAAAGTTATATATGGACTAACTGGACTTGGAATGATTCTGCTATCTGGTATTCAAAAGAAACGTAAAATATGAGGATATTAATTAAAAAATATAGTAAAAAGTAACATTTAATCTTATAATAATGATTAAGGCTATTAGATTTTGTTTCCCAAAGTTTAATAGCCTTATATTCTATGTTAGGGAGGTAGAGTAAGTAATGAAAAAAATCCTTATTATTGAAGATGATGAAGTCATAAGAGAAGAATTACAGGATTTTTTAAAAAAGTATGGATACGAAGTAAATACACCTGTAGAGTTTAATAATATAATACAATATATTGAAAATGAGAATGCAAACCTTATATTACTAGACATAAACCTTCCGGAGTTTGATGGCTATTATATATGTAGAGAAATACGTAAAACATCAGATGTTCCAATTATAATAGTTACAAGCAGAGACAGTGAAGTAGATGAATTAATTAGCATGAATTTAGGGGCAGATGATTTTATAACAAAGCCTTATAATACAGAAATATTATTAGCGAGGATAACAAATGTATTAAAAAGAACATATGGAAACTTAAAAACTAATAATATATTAAGGTACAAGGATTTTAATTTAAATCTTTCAAATGCAACGGTTATTTATAAAAATAAATCTTTGGATTTAACTAAAAATGAGGTTAAGATACTTTATTATTTAATAAATAATAGGGGGAATATAGTAAAAAGAAATTCACTTATGGAATACTTGTGGAAAGCAGATTATTTTGTGGATGACAGCACCTTAACTGTTAATATCAATAGATTAAGAAAAAAGCTTGAAGAGATAGGCATAGAAAATCCAATAGAAACAAGAAGAGGGTTAGGGTATATAATGCCATGAGCATAGGTGAATTTATTAAGGATAAAATTGTTATAATATTATGCAATATGTTGATGTTTATTATATTAGCGGCTATAATGATTGCTATTAATATTAATTTCATTATAATTATATTTGTTTTTGTTATCTGGTTTTTTCCGTTAGTTTCATATATGGCTTTAGAATTTATAAAATATAAAAACTATTATGATGAGATTAATAGCGTATTAGAAAAAATGGACAAGAAATATCTACTTCCAGAGATGATAAAGGAAGCAAACTTTATGCAGGGGGAAAAACTTAATTCTATACTTAAAGAAATAAGCAGGGATATGCATGAAAATGTAAAATACTATAAAGATATGCAATCAGATTATAGAGAATACATAGAGACATGGGTCCATGAAATTAAAACACCAATAGCTTCTACAAAGCTGATAATTGAAAATAATAGAAATGAAGTAGCTAATAAAATAGACTTCCAGATGTATAGAATTGAGGGATTTGTAGAACAGGTGCTTTATTATTCCCGAAGTAATAATGTTGATAAAGACTATATTATAAAACAAACTAACCTTGATAATGTAGTAAGAAATGTAGTCAAAAGAAATTATAGAGATTTTATTCATAAAAAAATAAAATTAGATATAAAAGATATTGATGAAACTGTATATACTGATGGAAAATGGACTGAATTCATTATTAATCAGATAATCGGAAACTCTATAAAGTATTCAAGTAATAAAGAGCCAATGATAAATATATATTCGGTTAAGAAAGCTAATTTAGTAATGTTAATTATAGATGATAATGGAGTAGGTATAATAGATAAAGATATAGATAGAGTCTTTGAAAAAGGCTTCACTGGTGAGAACGGAAGAAGATTTAGCAAAAGCACAGGAATGGGTTTGTATCTATGTGAAAAGCTTTGTTCAAAATTGGGATTGAAAATCAGTATTCACTCTGAGGTCGATAAAGGAACTAAAGTTACATTAATATTTCCTTTGTCAAGTATGGCAACTTTTACAGATGACTAAGGATATAAGAACTCTAACCTATTGTAGGTTAGAGTTCTTTTGAATTTAGAGTCATCGGATAAATTATTATTTTACTTCATCAATAAATTTTTGTAATTGTTCTATAAATTTTCCAACGTGAACTCCATCCAAAAGCATATGATTTACCTGTATAGAGTAGGGTAGTAAGATTTTATTATCTTGAGTAAAATATTTTCCGAAGGATATTCTAGGAATAGAGTCTTCTTTATTCATAACTATTTCATTTGAAATGCTAGTAAATGAAATCCAAGGAATACATGAAAAATAAATTAACTTATCTTGATCAACATTTATCTCTGGAAAGTACTCCTTTTGAGATTTAGACATTTCTTTAGCAGCATTTGAAAACTCCTTTATACTATTATTTAAAGGCAATGTAACAATTTTAAATAGATTTTCTCCAGCATCCATATCGATAAATGATGGTTGCAAAGAGTCATGAAGAATGATCTTTCCATCTCTAATTTTATAGCGAAAATCCTGAATTTGATTCATAACATATGTAGATGCATATACCATGCTGTAATAAAAGGATAAATTATTTTCCTTAACAAACCTTAAAAAATTTGTAACATTTAAATTCATACAAATATTAAATTGAGGATTATCAACACTTTCGAAAAATTTATAGTGTTCTTTTCTATTCCAATTATCAAAATCAATATATTTCATAATTTCCTCCTTGTAGTAATTAGTAATGTTATATAATATTATATAAAAGTATATAATATACAAATTGGCATGTACACTTTATCTTAAATTATTTCACATTGTAATATAATCGTCCATTATATTACATTCAGCCTCTTTTCATTATTATGACACTCTCCTTTTAGAAAGTATATTACTAAAAAGTGCATACTTCCTTTTTTTTACTATCTTGATTATAATGAAATTAGTAAGAAAGAAAGCATTTTTAAAACTGTATTAAGCTATTAGGAGGAAGATTTCAATGAAAATATTAAATTCAATCAAAATAAAAAATGTGCAATTCAAAAATAGAGTAGTAATGGCGCCTATGCTTAATTTTGCTGTACCGATAAGTACGGATGGAATTATGAGTCAAAAATTAATGGATTATTATTTTCAAAGAGCAATTAGCGGAATAGGTCTTATGATATGTCAAAATCTTTCAGTTACTTCTAAGATGAGGTTACATGGTGGACTAGGTGCTTATTCAAATGAGCATATAGAATATATAAAAAAGTTAGCCGAAGAATGTAATAATCATAATACAAAATTTTTTGCACAACTTGCCTATCCTAGTACTGGGTATCAAAATGGAGACTCTATAAATAATCTTACTCAAAAGAGTATTGAAGAAATCAAAGATGAGTTTGTTAGAGCAGCAAAAATATGCAAGAAAGCTGGTTGTGATGGTATTGAATTACATGGTGCACATGGATTTTTCTAAATATGTTTGCATCTCCCATAGCAAATAAACGTGAGGATAAGTATGGGGGAGAACTAAGAAGTAGGTTATTACTTGTAGAGAATATTGTTAAGGATATAAAAGAGTTCACTGATGATGATTTTATTATTTCTTACCGTATGGGATGGAATGATGATTTGAATTTAGATATAAAAACAGCTCAAGCATTAGAGAGCATAGGATTGGAGAGTTTGCATATATCTTCTGGCATACCTAATGATAGAAAAATAGAAATCATGGATGATTTTAAATTTAATGATATTGTATATACTGCCACTCAAATTAAGAGTCATGTTAATATTCCTATCATAGCTGTGAATGATATACAAACTTTAAATAGAGGTAATAGTCTACTTGAAAATAATTTATGCGATTTTGTAGCATATGGTAGACCTTTCTTAGCTGATGGAGCCTTTATGGAAAGATCATTACATGACTATAATTATAAGCCATGTTTTGGATGCAAAAATTGCAGATGGTTCATAGATGGTAAAAAATGTCCAGGGCAAATAAAATCAAGTAGAAGTAACTCAGCCCATTAAATTTTGTGATAAGCTAAAGGAGGACAAAATGAATTCTACAAGGGAAGAACTGTTTCAAATACAACGTGATTTACAAATGGAAGCTTCGGAATTGGAGAAGTTATTAAATCTTAATGAGTTATTACAAAGAGTAGGAAAACCTATTAGAGTAGGAAGTTCTGCATTGGGGTTAATGGTATGGCGAGATTTAGATATTACAGTAGTTTGTAATGACTTAAATATTGAGAAAATAGCTGACATAGCCAAGGACTTAATGGCAAGCCCCTATATTAGAGAATTGAAATTTAAAAATGATACAGGTACATGGAATGAAGAATCTCATATTTATCCTGATGGCTTTTATTTTGGTCTTAAATGCAAGTCTAATACAAATCATATTTGGAAAGTAGATATATGGTTTGTAGACCAACCAGAAAGACAACCAGACTTAAAGCATATAAAGACAATACCTTCTAGACTAACTCCAGAGAAAAAAGAAATCATACTGCGTATTAAAAAGGCGTGGGCAGAAAAACCTGAATATGGTAGCGCAGTTACTAGTTATCTAATTTATAAAGCGGTATTAGATGAAAATGTAAAATCTTTGGATGAATTTAATTCATATTTAAAAAAATAAATACTTGTTGACAATAATAGGGTTTTATTATAAGATTAACTAAAATTATAATTATAGAAAAGGAGATTTAATCGGATGATTAAAGTTGTTCTTAACTAAACTATTAAAAATAAATAGTGTAAAATGCTTTAAAAGTTCTGGAATAGAACTTTATTTAATGACGCATTTTAAGAACAATATCGTCTATTAAACTCTTTTATATAAAAATAAAATAACTATAAATGCACATATAAAAATTATATGCTTATTTATATTACAATTAAAACATGTATAAATATATTGTGTATTAAGTTTGATTTGAATATAGTAAGAGATATTTATATAAGAAAGATCCCCATGGATGATATTGTTCATCTGTGGGGATTTTTCAAACATAAAAAATTAAATTTAATTGCAAAGGAGAGAAGATATATGAATAAATTTGGCCCAAACCCAAACAGCATTTACCCTAATGAAAACATAAAGAGCATTTGTTATATAAAAAACGTTATTAAAAATCCTAATATTCAGGTTGGAGATTACACTTATTATGATGATGTAAATGGAGCAGAAAAATTTGAAGAGCATGTTACGCACCATTATGAATTTATAGGTGATAAACTTATTATAGGTAAGTTTTGTGCAATAGCAAAAGGAATAGAATTCGTTATGAATGGTGCAAACCACAGAATGAACTCTGTAACAACCTATCCTTTTAATATTATGGGAAATGGATGGGAAAAAGCTACACCTACACTTGAAGATTTACCCTTTAAAGGTGATACCGTAGTTGGAAATGATGTATGGATTGGACAGAATGTTACAGTAATGCCTGGTGTGCATATTGGAGACGGTTCAATTATTGCTGCTAACTCTGTAGTGACAAAAGATGTTCCTCCATACCATATAGCAGGAGGTAATCCATGTAGAATTATAAAAAAGAGATCTGATGATGAATTAATTGATTACTTATTAAAATTAAAATGGTGGGATTGGTCTGAAGAAAAGATATTTAAAAATCTTGAGGTACTTTGCAGTCCGGATTTAGATAAAATTAAGTCTATCAAATAACTTTTTTATTATTGAAACAAAGGAAAGCTATGCTGACGAAAAAGCATACAAACAATATGTATTGTTGATATATTGCATATTAATTTAAATATAAAAATTAATTGAAAGGATTATAAATATGAAATTTGATGAACTATATGATATTGCAAAAAATACATTAAATCCTAGAGAACTTTCTAAAAACTCCTATGCTGGTTCTGTTGCAGCAGCTATTTTGAGTGAAAGTGGAAAAGTCTATACTGGAGTGTGTATAGATACTCCTTGTTCTATGGGGTTTTGTGCAGAACATGCGGCTATTGCAGCTATGATTACTGCTGAAGAAAATAAAATAACAAAAGTAATTGCAGTGTATAAGGATGGAACAATAATTCCGCCATGTGGAAGATGTAGAGAATTCATTTGTCAAATTCATGATGAAAATTATAAATGCGAAGTAATGATAGAAAAAGATAAGATACTTACTATTAATGATTTGCTACCCTATCGATGGGAATAGAATTAATTCGTAATTTAAAATAAACAAAAATAATGAGATAAAAAGGAGGCAATGGTTTATGAAAAAGCTTATCATTAACGCGTAGCAAAGGCTATTGCGTTAATAAAACATAATCAAGAAAATAGCCTTTGTTTAATCCTAAGTAAAAAGATTTAAATTTAGGAGGAACAAAATGTGCTATATTAAAGCTGAAGATATATTTCCAAAAGAGATAATGGACCTAATCCAGCAGTATGTGGAAGGAAAAAATATATATATCCCCAAAAAAGAATGTAATAGAAAAAAGTGGGGAGAAATAACTAACACAAGAAAAGAAATTAAAATTAGAAATGAAGCTATTTATGAAGAATATAATAATGGTATAGATAAAGAATCTCTTGCTAAGAAGTATTTTTTATCAAGAAAAAGCATAGACAGAATTATTTTACAGGAAAAAAGAAAATAAATAAAAATATGAACAAATAAATTGAAAAGGGGGGATGCATATGTCAATAAATTTAATCAGATTCATTGAATTAAGCTCCGAGCAAAGACTGTAATATCAATCAAAACATGATTTGTTAGGGGTTTTATATAAAAATTTAAATAAGTGTTTTGTGCAGTTTTTGCTTAATTATTTACCCCAAAAGTAAATAGGAGTAGATAAAGTGAAATATAAAAAAGCACAAGATATATTGCCTAAAGATGTTCTTGAATTAATTCAAGAATACATGGATGGTGGTTATTTATATATACCAAGAAAATTTGAAAATAAGAGATCTTGGGGTGAATCAAGTGGTTCAAAGCTTGAGATAAGAGAAAGAAATATAGAGATATATAATAAATATAAAGAAGGTATATCAGTTAAACAGCTTGCTGAAGAATATTATCTATCTCAAAGTAGTATAAGAAGAATAATATGCCAACATAACATATAGTAAAGTGGATGCTTAGTCTAAGATTAAGTATCCACTTTACTATATAAAGAGGACTGTGATTTTTAATAGACAAATTTAAACAAGTAGCGAAGATAATTTGTGCTCAAAATCTTTACAGAGGCATTCTCAAGCGTGCAATAAGCAAAGAGTGTATGATAAAATTAAATTAAATTTGAATATTTAATTTTAAAGGTTACTATAAAATTAATAAAGTGAGGTATGAATAAATGATAGATAAACAGAATGTTACAAAAATTCAAAGAGTAAATCCTACAAATATTCCTTCTCCTGTGGGAAAATATAGGCATATAACAAAGATACCAAAGAATGCTGATATTTTTGTGACTTCAGGCCAAGTAGGTGTGGATAGGAATAACAATATTCCTGAATCAATTAATGATCAAGTGGAAAATACGTTTAAAAATATTGCAGATCTATTAGCATCTCAACAATTATCTGCTGATAATGTAATTAAGGTTAATATTTGGGCAACTGAAGAAATTGATTGGGATTATTTAGATGGTAAGTGGGATTCATTATTTGGAACAGAATATCCTTCAATGACTGTTGCATATATAAGTGCATTAGGCTTACCTGAATTAAAAATAGAAATAGAATTATGGGCTGCAAAATAATTAGCTTAATGAGCCATAAATTAGTTTTATATAGTTTATGGCTCATTTTTATTTAGTAAAAGTTATTGAGGTTGTTCCACAAAAAATACTAGGATAAGATATAGAAGATATAAGAATATAATACAAATGCAGGAAAGGAGAAGCTAAAAATGGATGGAAATTTATTAATTAATAATAAAAAATATATTTATAAGTGTAATTACAAAGATGACAGTATTTTAAGAAATAGTTTTAATAGATTAACGGAAAAAACTTATGATTTTAATTTTGAACAATGGTATGAGGATGGCTATTGGGGAGATAAATATATACCATATTCTTTGTTAGATGGAGATAAGGTAGTATCCAATGTTTCAGTAAATATCATGGATTTTTTGATTTTAGGAGAGCAAAAGAGATATGTACAAATTGGGACTGTTATGACAGATGAAGACTATAGAGGACAAGGATTGAGCAGAGCACTTATGGAAGTAGTTTTAAAAGAATGGGAGGATAAATGTGATCTTATTTATCTTTTTGCTAATGACAGTGTTCTTGACTTTTACCCGAAATTTGGATTTAGTAAGTGTGATGAATATCAGTACTCAGTAAGTAAAACTAAAGAGGATAGGCCAGAGAAAATAAGAAAGATGAGTATGGATAATGATAAAGATAGAGAAATTGTTTATAACATGGCTTGTAATACACTACCTTTCTCAAAGGTTTCTATGAGAAACAATGCATCTCTTATAATGTTTTATTGTACGTATTTTATGAGGGATAATATTTATTATCTTGAGGACTGTGATGCTTTAGTTATTTTTGAGCTTAATGAAGATGTTTTATATTTGCAAGATGTGTTTAGTAGAAAAGAAGTAAAGTTAGATAGTATAATTAATGCAGTGATCACTGAGAAAAGTAAGAAAGTAGTTTTAGGATTTACTCCAAATAATAGTTCTTCTTATGAAAAAAGTTTAGTAAATGAGGAGGATACTACTCTTTTTATTAAGATAGGAAAAGATAATCCATTTAAAAGGGGAGATTTAATGTTCCCTATATTATCTCATGCATAATGATAAATATATATAAAACCCTGGATAATACAGAAATGTGTTGTTCAGGGTTTTTATTGTACATTTAGAATATATATTTAATTTTAATTATCATATAGTTTGATTGTTTCATAGGCTATTGGAATAATTTCTACAGTATTTTATAAAAAATACGTACATTTTCAAATAATATGTTGAAAATGTTCGAATATGGTGTTATTATAAAGATGAAAAAAGTTGATATCTTCGTATATTTATGACCATATGTTTTAGATGTCTCTATCAGGACTCCGTAAAAGTTCTGATTATGAGGATTTATTTATTACTAGAGGATAAGTGCAAAATTTGAAGGGGGAAAACAAGGATGGCAGACTTTTTTACTGACTTTCTAGCGATCATAGGTGTTGTTCTAAATGGCTTACCGCAAGGGTTGTTAGCATTAACATTTGGATTTGCTTCAATTCCAACAGCATTTGCTTTTTTAGTAGGGGCAGTTGGAAATTTACTAACAGGTTCAGTTGCACCCATTTCTTTCCAAGCAGAAACTATAACATACGCAGGAACTGCTGGTAAGGATATGGAGGAAAGGCTTTCAATGATATTCTTTGGTGCGGTTATAATGACCTTTATAGGAATGTTCGGATTTTTAGGTAAAATCGTAGATTTTATAGGTCCAACAATTACCACAGGTATGATGGCAGGTGTGGGAATAATGCTTGCAAAGGTATCTATGGACATGTTAAGAAGTGAAAAAGTTGTAAGTATTGTATCAATTGCTGCTGCGGTAATAATATACTTTGCTACAAATGATTTAGTTCTAACTATTACTATTTCAGTAGTTATTTCAAGCATTGTTGGAAATATTCTTAATAAGGACATGAGAAATGTTGAAATACCTAAGGAGAAAATAGAAAGACGTAAACTTAGCTTTAATAGTAAAATATTAAGAGGAGCACTTGGAATGGTGTGCTTAAATATTGGATCTAATATAGCCTTCGGACAAATTACTGGAAGTATGGCTAATACAAATGTAAATATTGATCATCTTTCTGTTATCAGCAGTTTAGCTGATATGGGTTCTGCATTATATGGTGGTGCGCCAGTTGAATCTATAATCTCAGCAACAGGAAGTGCTCCACATCCATTAGCAGCTGGTATAATCATGATGTTAATTATGGCTGCTATATTATTTTTAGGATTGCTTCCAAAGATAGGTAAGTATGTACCTTCTCAGTCAATTAGTGGTTTCTTATTCGTACTAGGTATTTTAGTAACAGTACCAGGAAATGCAGCTGCTGCCTTAGCAGGAACAGATAGTTTAGTTGGTGGTGTTACTATGGGAGTAACAGCAATAAGTGATCCATTCTTTGGAATGCTTGCAGGAGTTATAACTAGATTTGCTGTAGGATTATTTTAGGAGGTAAGTTAATATGAATACATATGAATTAGAATTACTTTCATTAAAGAGAGAATTACCTTTAATGAAAATTAAAGATGACTTAGCTATTGCAAGCTTTGTAATACTAGGTGATACTGAACTAGTACAAACAGTTGCGCCTGTAATAGCAGATAGATTAAAGGATATAGATGTAATTGTTACTGCTGAGGCAAAGGGAATACCTTTAGCTTATGAAGTCTCAAAGCTTTTAGGTTTGAAGGAATTTATTGTAGCTAGAAAAAGCATTAAAGCTTATATGGATTCACCAATAACTGAGGAAGTAAATTCAATTACTACTCAAAAGAAACAGTTTTTGTGCTTAGACAAAATTGATGCAGCAAAGATAAAAGGAAAAAATATTGCTATTATAGACGATGTTATTTCCACTGGAGAGTCATTAAAGGTTGTTGAAAAGTTAGTTGAAAAAGCTGGAGGCATCGTAAAAGCAAAAGCTGCAATTCTAGCTGAAGGAGATGCTTCAAATAGAGATGATATTATATTTATAAAAAGACTTCCACTATTTAAAGTTGATGAAAATGAAAACTTCATAGAGATATAATATATTTAAAGATATTTCAATATTGGTTATTATTGAAATATCTTTTTTATATAGGTATTATATAATGTTAATTTTAATATCTTTTCGCCATGCCAACAGACCTTGGTGCTGAATAATCAAAGCCAAACTTTTTGTATAATTTATCAGCCGGAACATCAGCAAGTAAGCTTACATAAGATTTTTGGGGTGCATGATTATCTAGATATTTAGTTATTTCCGACATAATTAAATTACCGAACCCATTGCCCTGATAAGAAGGGTCTACAGCGATATCTACTACATGATAAATGCATCCTCCATCTCCTACAATCCTTCCCATACCAATTAATTTATCAGAATCTCTTAAAGTAACCATAAAAATAGAATTTTTCAATCCTATTTCTGATGCAGCTTCATCCCTAGGACTCATCCCTGAAATTATTCTTAAATTATTATATTCTTTTCCATTTGGAGTTTCATATGAAACATCTATATTCAAGTTAAATCTCCTCCATTTCTTTTCCTTTGCTTTATATATTAAATTATACCCATTATTCATAAAAAATAAAAGTATATACTTAGCAGTGAGTAAATTAATGGAGATTGCATTAAAAAATTTTGCTAATTGTGAATGAGAATAGAAGGGATTTATTAGTAAACCAATTACCCGGCTATCTGAAAAAGTTAGCCGGGCAGTTCTTATATTTTGAGATTATAGAGTTATGTTACCGCATTGAGAGAAGTCTATTGTTACTGTAGCTTCTTTAAAATGAATTTCATAAAGAGCCAACTGACTTCCAGCTTGTTCTATTGTCATTTCGTAATCAGGAATTTTTTTAACAAATCCATCCTTTAAATCATATATTGTTAAATCACTTTTTTGAATCATTGCTCCAGTAACTCGAACATGCTCATTTCCTTTAGATGGAACAGTAGTAAATGCCACTACATTGTTTTTTGAAAATTCCTCTACCTTGGAATTATCTTTAAAGGTTGAAAAGTATACTATCCCTTTCTTTTTAGTATCATAATAGAAATTTACAATTCTAACATTTGGGATATTGTCTACACAAGTTGCTAAAGCTATCTCACTTTGCTCCACCATAATCCTATTAAATTCTCGTGAAAAATCCATTTGTCTTCCTCCTTATAAATTTATTATGTCATAGAAAATTATTATAGTTTTAATATAACATACAAATGTTGACACCATTATGTCATAGTTATAAAATGAATTCATAAATAAGTTTGAGGAGCGATACAATTGAAAATAGATAGATTGATGTCCATAATTATGGTATTGCTGAATTGTGAGAAAATCAGTGCAACAAAACTTGCTGAAATGTTTGAGGTTACACCTAGAACTATATATAGGGATATAGAAACGATATCCCTAGCTGGTATACCGATTATTACTCATCCAGGTATTAATGGCGGCATTAGCATTATACCTGAATATAAAGTAGATAAAAAATTTTTTACTGATGCAGATATTTCAACACTTTTAATGGGGCTTGCTAGCGTTTCAACAACGCTACCCAATAAAGAAATTATAGGTACTCTAGAAAAGGTAAAAAGCCTACTTCCTAAAGAACAATTTAGGGATATTGAATTAAAATCAAACCAAATAACCATTGATCTTACCACATGGATGGGGAATAAGAACTTTCAGCCAAACCTTGAAAAAATAAAAAAAGCTTTAAATGAAAGTAAATATCTATTGTTTGAATACTATGGTGGAGGCAGAGAAAAAAATAATCGTTGCATTGAACCTTATCAATTGGTATTAAAAGAAGGACATTGGTATTTACAAGGCTACTGTACTTTAAGAGAAGATTTTCGTGTTTTTAAACTATCTCGAATTTCAAATCTTGAAATATCAGATTCTACATTTATACCACGAGAATTTCAGGCAAAGCCGTTAGATGGAAAGGGTTGGATAGATAAAAGACTTATTACAATTAAGCTTTTAGTGGATTGGTCTCTTAGAGAACAAATGATTGAACGTTGTGGGGAAGAAAATATTAAGCCTTATGGGGATGATCAATTTATGGTTGACTTTCCATTTGTAGAAGATGATTTAGGATATAATATTTTGCTGGGGTTTGGAGATAAATGTGAATGTTTAGCCCCTGAAAATGTACGTAAAGAGCTTATCCATCGTATAAAAAAATTATCTAACATTTATAATAAATAATATTTATTAATTGCTCTATTGACCGAACTGAATGAAAGAGGGAGAGAAACGTCATTAAGGTATTAAGTTTTTATTTATTAGATACTTTTAGAAGGTGATTAAAATAAAAGATGATATAGAAGTAAAGATAGTGGAAATGGAATGGCTTTCAGAAGAAGCAAATGAAGCGATTGTAACCTTTGAGATTAATAATAAAGAATACCGTGCATTTGGATTTCCAGTAGGTTTTGAGGTTGGAAACTCTTATAAGGTTGAATTTGATTTTTTAGAGGGGATAGACATTCAATGGGAAGTTATGTTTAGTGAGAATAAAGATAAAGTGAAGGATTTAATTATTAAGTCAAATAGTATATGGTCTTATTCTGCATATGGACAAATAGTATCAGTTAATCCTGTTATAGTTGATTGTGGTATTGCAGAATTTGATTTAGGGTACTTTTCAAGAGATGAACGATTAATAGGTGAGTATATGTTTTTCGATATTGCAAGATTAGACATATATGATAAAAAATTATATTGAGGAGGATATGTATGGATACTGCTGTTACCCTAGAAGAATTAGAAAGTATGCTTGGTGTAAAGTTTCCAAGAACTTTTCATGAAATTTATAGATCTGGAGCAATGGAATGGTTAAAGCATTCATATGATTGGCTTAATCAAAATAGAGAGACAGTTGAAATGAATATAGAATCATTTTTTTATAGGGTTGGAGGTGATTGTGAACCAGTTGTTTTTCCAGAAATACAAGAAACAATAAATTACTTTGAGGAAATGTTAGAGTATGATGAAGATTATAAACTTGGAAAGGTAAAAATTAATCCTAAATATAGGTTTATTCCTTTTGGGCAAATGGGTTCAGGGGATTTGTATTGTTTTTGGTATGAGGAGAATAAGAAAGAGCCAAAAGTAACTGTATATGGACATGATACAGGAGACATGGATCTTTTGGCTAATGATTTTGAAGAATTTTTATTTATCCAACTAGGAACATCTGTAGTAGATTGGGGAGATGATATTACTGATGATTCTATACAGGCCCATGTAAGATTTTTAAAGGAGGAATATAAAGAACTTTTTCAAAGTGGAGATAGAGATAAAATAAAATCAGTTATCGAAAGTATGAGTGAACCTAAGCAGATAGAGTATCTTGTATAGTTATATGAAGTGGGAGAGATAGAATGAATTTAATAGATTATCTAGATGTTGATATATCAAGTCTTTGGAATAATTATGCAGAGACTAGAAACAAGGGATTAAAAAAGATTGCAAATATAAAATTGAAAAAGTTAGTTGAATATTTGGAGTCAAAGAGTAAAGATGATAAGCGAAAGTTTGTTGAGTATCTTTGTAATGAAAGATTTGAAAAAGAAAACATCAAAGACTTTCAGCAGCCAATAATAGAAGGAATAATATTGCCTGTAATTGTTGAGGCTGTTGAACATGATGAAATGCCATATTTAAGGTGGATATATCAATTGCATTTATATAGTTGCTGTAATTATAAGAACATTGATAACATAGAGTATTATAATTCAGAAGATATACTTATACGTGCAAATAAGATAGATCCTAGTGATATAAAGACTATTAATTTATTGTTAAAGTTATATATGGATAGGCTATGGTTCGGAAGTCACCATTTACCTGAGTATATTTTAATAAATGAGAAAGAAGTAAAGAATTTATTAAATAAAACAAACCATTTACTTGAAGAATATGAGAATGAAATTAATGATATAAGGTGCATTTTGGAAGATATAAAATATTACGATGACTTATATAAAAGTTGGTTTGAGTATAAAAGTAAAAATACAGATATTACATTTATTGAATGGTGTGAAAGTAATAAGAAAACTTATTCATGGGTTAAGTCTTATTATTATGATAAAAGAAACCACACTTAAGGTGGTTATGAATTCTACTGCTATAAAATGATGAAGTCCATGTAGTGCAGATAGTGAAAATGAGTGCAGTAAATATTTAAGTAATGATATAGATTTAAAATAACTTATAGGAAGCTATAGGAAGAATTATTCTTATGGCTTTTTTCATTAAACAAAATAAATTATATTAGCAGTGTAATCATAATAAGAAATTAATTTTATTAAGATTGTTGACAAGGAAACAAAAAAGCGATATTATTGTTTCTGGGGAAACAAAAAGGAGATGCTTAAAGTGGATAATATTAATATTATTATGAAGAGTCTTAAAGCGATATATGAAAAAGAAGAAACCTTAGGAAAACTAGCATTTAAGGGTGAATATGAAGAGTATGGAGTTTCAGAAATACATTGTTTAGATCTCATAGGAAAAATAGAAGATCCTAATGTTACTAAAATATCTCAAAGTATGAATATGACAAGAGGTGCTATAAGTAAGATTAGCAAAAAACTTTTAAATAGCAATCTTATCGATAAGTACAAAAAGCCTGAGAATGATAAGGAAATATATTTTAAGCTAACAGAATTAGGTGAAAGGTTATATAAACATCATGAAGTAAAACATAAGCAGTGGGAAGAAAGAAACAACAAGTTTTTCAAAAATGTAGATGAAAAAAATCAAGAAATTGTAGCTAGTTTCTTGAAAAAATTTAATAACTATTTGGATGAAATAATAGAATCAGAAGGAGAGATATAGTATGAATTTACATTTAAAGGAATTTAACATTCCCCAGGAAATATTAAAATGGGGAGATTCACAACCAGCACATCAAAGACAACATATAGGAACTCATATAGATTGTTACAATCTATCAAATATAGAGTTACCATCAGAAATAAATGTTAAGGTAATAGATGTGAGAGGATTAGATATTATAGATGTTAATATATTAGAAAATATTAAAATAGAAGAAAACTCATTTGTAATATTTAGAACAGGATATTTAGAGCAATATGGATATGGAAGCGAAGAATATTTTAATTCTAAAACAAAACCTTATTTAACAAATGAAATCATAGATAAATTGCTAGATTTAAATACCAAACTAATAGGAATAGATTTGGTTGGAATACAGCATGGTGAAGATCATGTGGCAATAGATAAGTATGTTGAAAGTAGAAAATCCTATGTTGTAGAAAATATATGTAACTTAGATAAAGTTTCTTCCGACTTTAAAGCAAATCTAAAATGGTTTCAATTAGAAGGTGCCACAGCAATAAAGGTTGAGATTGAAACTATATAAAAAATAGTAAATTTTATTAGATTATGATAGGGTCCATTCTCAATATTGACATTAACAGTTATTGGCATTAATATAAATGAGAGTTTAAAGAAAAATTGATGAGGTGAATGATGAAAACTGTGATAATAAGGGAATTGGGGGATTATGAATTAGAATCAATTTATGAGCTAGATCTTACTAAAAACCAAATTAAAGACTGCTGTGGTTGCTGGAGTTGCTGGTTAAAAACTCCTGGCAGGTGCATAAATAAAGATTTAGACCAATTTTATTTTAAATATTTAGAGGCGGATAAGGTAGTTATATTTTCTAAGCTTACAAAAAGTTTTGTAAGTGGAAATTTAAAGAGTCTTTTTGATAGGATGATACCTTTATTTTTACCTCAAATAGAACTATCAATAGGAGAATCAACAGGACAATTTAGACATATGGTCAGGTATGAAAAATATCCAGATATAGAATTTTATTATGAAGGTAATTTTGTAACTAAAGAAGGTAAGCAGATTTTTGAAGATTATATTTATCGTACATTTGATCAATTTTACTCAAAAAATATTACAGTTAAAACATTAGAAGAGTATAGGGAATAATTTAATGGAGGGGCTTATGAGTACAATAATTCTTAACGGATCGCCTAAAGGGAAAAACGGTAATTCTGAAATATTTATTAATCAATTTTTAAAGGGGATGAAAACTCCCTGTGAGGTAAAATATATAGTCAAAGAAAATCCTAAGACTCTTGCTGAGTATGTTAAGAACTTTGATACTATTATTTTTGTGCTTCCATTATATATTCATAGCATGCCAGGAGTTACAATGCGTTTTATTGAGTACTTAGAGCCTGCAGAGCCTTCTGAAAATAAATCAATAGGTTTTATTCTGCAAGGTGGTTTTCCAGAATCATCTCAATACAAATATGCTGAAAAATACTTTGGTTCACTTTCAGAGGAACTTAATAGAGCTTACTTAGGAACTGTAATAAAAGGCGGTTCAGCAACCGTTTCTACCATGTCAAGTTTTATGACGAAAAAACTCTTTAAGTCATTAGAATGTTTAGGTGAAATATATGAGCAAACTCACACCTTTGATAAAGCCATTATTGAAAGCCTAAAAAAACCATATGAATTTACAGGATTTGATCTTAAAATTATGAAATTTTTTATTAAGACAGATTTAGTCAATCAAATGTGGAATAAACCTTTAAAACAAAATGGTGTTTTTGATAAAAACCTAGATAAGCCATTTTTATAGAAAAATTGATATTATATAAATAAGAAATGCTTAGTGGCGATAACACTAAGCATCTTTTTATATAAATTATAAATTTAGGTTAAAAAGGGATTAATTACATAGGGGAAAAACTTAAGAAATTAGAGGAATAAAAACTTTATTATAGAAATAAATATTAGAGTGGTAGTGAATGCTATTGGTAATAGATACTATTACTATAAAATAATACAAGAAGGAGGTCATCATGAGTATTTTAACAAGATTTAAAGAGATTATGTTAAGTAACATTAATGCAGTATTAGATAAAGCTGAGGATCCAGAGAAGATGATTGATCAATGTTTAAGAAATCTTAATAGTGATTTAGGTAAAGTAAAATCAGAAACTGCTTCTGTTATGGCAGAAGAGCAAAGAATAAAAAGAGCATTAGATGAATGTACATCAGAGATTGATAAAATGGAGAAATATGCAATAAAAGCATTAGAAGCTGATAATGAAGATGATGCTAAAAAGTTTTTAGAGAAAAAATCTGAATTAATAAAGAAAGAAGCTGAACTAAAAGAAGCATATAGAGTAGCTTCCTCTAATGCTGATCAAATGAAACAAATGCATGATAAACTTGTTTCTGATATTGGTGAACTAGAAGGGCGTAGAGCTATGCTTAAAGGGAAAATGGCAGTAGCTAAAACTCAAGAAAGAATTAACAAAATCGGTTCATCGGTAAACAGTGCTAATAAATCTATATCCGCATTTGATAGAATGGAAGAAAAGGTGAATAAAGCCTTTGATGAAGCCAATGCAATGGCAGAACTTAATGCAGGCCCTAAAGATGAGATAAAAGATTTAACTGCTAAATATGATAGTAGTACAAAGATAGATGATGAATTAGCTGCTCTTAAGGCGAAATTAAATAAATAAGTAATGATGCCTTAATGTTAAAAGCTGTAGTTTTGGCTACAGCTTTTATAATGATCAAGTGATTCTTAGCTTCAGATGGAGTTTGCTTAAAAGGAATACTTACTCCAACTGAAGCTTAGAAGAACTTATCCAGGGACGTAGCATCCGTTATACACAGCATAAGAACTCTAAATCGCTGAAGCTCAAGAGTTCTAATATCTCTCACTTGTAGAAGATGGGAGTATTACGGATGGTAGTCATCGGATAAATTATCTTCTTAATTAATAGTCAGAGGTGAAAAAATCATGGTAATACATTATAAATGTCCTAGTTGTGGTGGTGACATGGTCTTTGATAGCCAATCAGGGAAGCTATCTTGCCATAGTTGTGGAAGAAAAGATAATATAGAAGACTTTTCTGAAGAATTTATTACCACTACTTTTTCAGAAGATGAAGCAAAAGAATACCATTGTAAAAATTGTGGAGCAGTACTTATGACGGATGCGGAAACTACCGCAACTACTTGTAGTTTTTGCGGTGCAGGAGTTGTTCTTGGAGACAGGTTATCTGGAGCAATGGCGCCGGTAAAGATTATTCCTTTTACCATTAGCAAGGAGGAGGCTATGAAAGCATTTAAATCTTGGTGCAAGAACGGGCGCCTCACTCCAAAGGGATTCATGACAGCTGATAGAGTAAAGGATATAACAGGGATGTATGTTCCCTTTTGGTTATACGATCTAAATAGCAAAGTTAAGGTAAACGCTCATTGTACTAAAGTTTCAAAATATACTAGGGGTGATTATATATATACAGAAACGAAGCATTACGATGTGTACCGAGATATCAATATTGATTATATAAAGGTACCCGTTGATGCTTCTGAAAAAATGAGCGATGAAATTATGGACAAGTTGGAACCATATAATAATTTTAAGGACTTCAAAACCCCTTATCTTGCGGGATATATTGCAGAAAAATACAATTTTGATGATAAGGATCTACTCCCAAGGGCTAAATCAAAAATAGGAACCTATATAGAGTCCTATATAAGTTCAACCATAACTGGGTATTCTTCAGTTAACTATAATAGCAAACAAATTGATACTAGGTCAAGGCAGGCTTATTACACCCTTCTTCCTGTGTGGATGGTTTGTTATGATTATAATAAATCTGAACATACCTTTGCCATGAATGGACAGACAGGTAAGGTTGTGGGCAAACCTCCTATTAGTTTTGAGAAAGTTGCAATGTGGTTTGGAGGAATTGCTGGAGCTACATTCATAATACTAAAATTAATATCAGTGATTATGGGAGGTGGCCTTTGGTGAAAAGAAAAACATATTTAAAAGGAATTCTATTTTTAATTATGTTACTCATTTTTCTGCCTTTTGTATCAAATGTAGCAATAGCTGCTTCCGATGCAAAACAAAGGATTTATGACTTTGCAGGCCTTTTAACCCCAGAGGAAATAGAGGAGCTTGAAGTTATATCTAGTAAATACAGTGCTAAAAGAAAAACAGACATGGTTATATTAACCTCCAATGATATGGAAGGTAAAGATGTAGTAAAATACATGCAAGACTTTTATGATGAAGAAGCCTTAGGATATGACAAGCCCCATGGTAATTGTGCTATATTAACAATTGATATGGAAAATAGGGAAGTGTATTTAGCAGGTTTTTATCTAGGAAAGGAATATCTAGATGACAGTAGGCTTGATCTTATAAGAAGTAAAATTACACCTGATTTATCGCAGGGAGATTATTATAAGGCTTTTCATGACTTTATTAAAACTTCCTATAAGTATATGGGAATAAGGCCAGGAGTGAATCCGGATAATGTAGTATTTAATTTAGGGTTTCAGATCATTGCCTCTCTTGCAACAGCTGGGATTATTGTTGGCATTATGGCCCATAATTCAGGGAGTAAGATAACCGTTAATGAAGGTACTTACCGAGACTCTAACAATTCGAGAATAATTCAAAGAAGGGACGATTATATAAGAACAACAGTCACAAAAGTTCGAAAGCCATCCCAAAATACTTCTAGTAACAGTAGTTCTGGAGGAGGCGGTGGTGGCGGGGGTGGAGTCACATCAGGTGGTCACTCACACAGCGGCAGCAGAGGTAGCTTTTAGAACTCTTGATGATAATAGGATGAAGTGAAAGGAATGATAATATATGGCGTTTTTTAAAAAACAATTTGCTAATGTAGTTGAATGGGAAGAGTTCAGAGATGATATGA